>CAWECI010000013.1:0-350071 GCA_963807525.1 Candidatus Aminicenantota bacterium
CTACGTCCCAGGGACACCCACGTTTGCCGCGGCTCGATATCATTCCTGCAAATATTCGGTCGCTGGCTGAAGAAAGGAAATATTTAGAACTGCTCCGATTGGACACAAGCTGTTTACGGCGGGTCGTGGCGCACATGAAAGATTCATATGATTACATTTTTATGGACTGTCCACCGAGGCTGGACCAGCCTACCTATGCGGCCCTTATTGCAGCTGATTCTTATCTCATCCCGATACAATGCGAATATGCTGCAATGGGAACAGTTGGGAGCGCCTTGAAAGCCGCCTTGGAAGTGAAGAGACTCCATAATGTCAGACTGGGTATTTTCGGATTTGTATTGACAATGGCGGATAAACGGGCCGGATTTACCCTTAAAGTAGTTCAAGAAGTGCGACAGTATTTAAAGGATCACGTTTTCAGGACGATTATTCCGAGAGATCCTCGCCTGGCCGAAGTCCCGATGAGGCGAGAACCAGTTATCGCCTATGACATGCAGTCGCCGGGGGCTAAGGCATACATTCAGTTGGCCAGAGAGGTACTGGTGAAAGATGAAAGCGGCCGGCCGCAACAGGCCCCCCCTAAATTGTGACGAAAACAATTAGTATTAGTCTCAAAGCAATCCGTTCGTAGCCAAGTAGGACAAGAGCATAATATGAGCCATGAGAACTCGAATAATATAAAAAGGGTCTTGGTAGTGGAAGATTCAGCACTGATGGCTCGTCAACTCTCCAATATACTGAATTCGGCGCCTGATCTAACTGTAGTCGGACGAGCCGGAGACGGCATGGAAGCTTTGGCCATGGTTGAAGAAGTCAAGCCGGACGTAATCACGATGGACGTGGAAATGCCAAGAATGAACGGGATCACGGCCCTGAAGCACATCATGATGAAATGGTCGATCCCGACAGTGATGATCAGCGCATTAACCACAGAAGGAGCTGCGACTACTTTCGATGCGCTGAAGTTCGGCGCGATTGATGTCATAGCTAAACCTTCTCAAAGAGAAGACGAAAGCCTGGAAGCGCAGCAGGCTGATATAATCGCAAAAGTCAGAAGGGCCGCGGAAATCAGGAGCGGACGAGCGAGATACGTTAAAATATCGACCAACTTGTCAGGATACACAAAACACAGTCATGGGCAACCCGGAGAGAGTACCCGGTTCATTGGGATTGGGGCCGGTACTGGAGGTTATTACTCTCTGCTGAGAATCATTCCAGCCCTGCCGCCCAATTTCGACCACGTGCTGATAGCCAATTGCTTAATCGCTTCTCGTTACATTGAACCTTTTGTGAATTACCTTGATGCGCACAGCGAAATCCCTGTAAAGGCGGCCTGGAACGGCATGATCCTCGAGAAAGGTGTCTGTTACATTTATTCCTATCAGGATGGTTTAACTGTGGGCGCGGACGGTAATGGAGGGTTCCGATTGGGAAGGATGGATCCAAGTCATAGCAATGATTCTGGCAAAACAACTATAGTAGATCGTTTCTTCGAGTCATTGGCCTACAGTGTCGGTCCCAGAGCAGTCGCCATTGTACTGACTGGTCCGGGTTCTGCCGGCGCTCAGGGTGTTTTGAAACTGCGCAGCGCCGGCGGGATCGCGCTGGTTCAAGATATTAATAATTGTATGGATCCTTCGATGCCCATTTCCGTCCTGGAAAAAGGGCCTGTTGAGAAAATGCTTCCCGATTATCTTATAGCAGAGTTCTTAGTAAGCTTTTCATAACGGCAGTTGAATAAATGTTTCATGACGGCATTACATATGAAAATGCCTTGCCGGAGACATGTGGTTATGTCAATATAGATTCAGTGATTCTTGTCCCGAGAAGTTGATGTTTTTTTTGGGAATACTTCAACTGAATCTATGAGCCTAGTGCTTGCAATCGGGAGAAACTTGATATCGCACTTTGCTTGACAGGTTTACCCTGCCAAATCTGCCAAAGTCTAAGCAATTGAATGAATTGTGTCCAGTGATGTAGCGCCGGATATTCTCGATCACATATTTATGTCATTGGTGACCAGGCTACATCAAAGCACCGAATAGGCTGAATAAAGTCCGGTTTATTTTGAAATTTGAAATGCTTATGCAATTCCGGGCTCTTGAAAGACCAAGTCATGGATAAGCATAATAAATCAGGGATTGTGAATATTGCGGACGAGAATTTGCAAAGTGGCGACCAGCCGTCATGGTCCGCTAAGCGAAACGGCTACGGGGGAGGATACGGATACGGCGGATATGGTGAGCAGAGCGAAGACAGCGAATCTCTTGCGCATTATTGGCACGCAATAGTCTATCGGAAATGGATTGTGGCCGGAGTGCTGGCGACAGGTTTAATTTTAGGCTATGTGTTTGCCCAGACGCGAATTCCCATTTACCGTTCGACTGCCATGGTCGAAGTGGAAAAGGTTTATCCGCATTCGGCAGGTATTACAGACCTTTTTACTTTATTCGGCCAATCGGAAATCTTTTACCAAACGCAAATTGAATTGTTGAAGAGCCAAAATGTAGTGAGCGGGTTCCTGAATATAATGAATGCGTCTTCGAATAAGTCCAAGTCTGGATTGATTCCCTCCACTGATAAATCTAATGCTCCGGGACCAAAATCGGGACCACAAGATACCATAAAGAATGAGTCATTGAATGCGGCTGTGCAGGCAGTGCAGGCGACGCCGGTAAAAGGGACTCAGTTAATTGAAGTCCAGATGGATGCGGATGATCCGCGACTGGCTCAAGAAATGTTAGGAGCTTACGTTCAAGCTTTCATAGAAGAGACTCAGCGTAAGAGAAGCGAGCTTGCGGAAAAATTAAGATCATGGTTGCGCAAGGAGTTGCAAGAGACGGAGAAACAGCTTAGGGATTCCGAACGAGAATTGCATGATTTTCAGGTAAAATACGGATTTTTGGATAACGATCCGAGTCACAGCCAGTCCTTTCTTAATCGAGCTGGAGAGAACTTGGTCCAGTCCAAAGACAATAGGCTGCAACTTGAGGCTCTACAAAAACAGAAGGATCCAGTGTTACCGCCTCAGGCGCAAAACGAATACCTGAATTCTTTAAAGAGTCAACTGACTGCGCTCAAATCAAAATATACATCCATGAAAGCCATTTATACCCCCGATTTCTACAAAATGGAAATATTAAAGAGCGAAATTCAGTCATTGGAGAGTTCAATTGCTGAAATCGAAAAGACTGCTCGGGTTTCAGCGCTGGAAACCGCAAAGCAGAAAGAAGCGGTAGCAGGTGAAGCTTATGAAAAGACAAAAGAAGATTTGATTAAAATAAGTCCGCTCGCGGTCCAGTATCAAGTCCTTAAGAGAATGGTCGATGCCAATGGGCAAGTTTACGTGTCGCTGCTACAGAAATACAAGCAGGCCGCGGTTGATAATGAAGTGATAGGACACAACATAACAGTCTCCAGTGCGCCTTCTCTGCCCAGGGAGTCTATTTATCCGAATAAAACCAAAATTATGGGAATTGCGGCTCTGCTGGGATTGATCGGAGGTATAGCGTGCGCCATAGGCTTTGAGCAGTTGGACCGCACCGTCAAAACAACCGGTGAAGTTGAGAAACAACTAAACGTTCCAATTCTGGGACTTGTTCCCAAAATAGGTCGTGAAAAACGTTATCGAATGAAAGATGCCAAAATTCGATAGCGCAGAATTCTTGCCATATGGACTTCCTGTATCTCCTTTTGCAGATGCTATTAGAATCGTCCACCATACTGTAACAGGGTTCATCGGAATCGATTCCGGAGCGGCCATTTCTATTTCCAGTGCGCTTCCTCTTGAAGGTAAGACATTTATAGCAGTATCTATGGCTACGGCAGTTGCATCCGAAAACAAGAAATGCATTATCATTGACGGGGATATGCGGCGTCCTCGAGTCCAAGAGGTATTCGAAACAAAAATTGATGCACCAGGACTTACTGATCTGCTCACCGGCAAGATCGCGGATATGAAAAAGGCAGTTCAGAAATCACATATTCCGGGTTTGTTTTTCATGACCGCCGGAGCAGGAGCGAGAAATCCCGTGGCTCTGCTGAAAAGCCAGACCATGCAAGATATTGTTGAAGCCTGTAAGAAGGCATTCGATTTCATCATTATCGACGCCCCGCCTATATTAGGGCTTGCTGATGCAAGCATTATCAGTCGCTACACTGACGGTCTCATACTTGTGGCAAAACAGGGGCATACTTCGGTTGACGTGCTGCGACGAGCACATGACGCGGTTGTCAGGGCGCAAGGGCGCCCTATCGGAGTTGTTTTAAACATGGCCGAGCCCAGAATTGGTGGCCAGTATTACTATAATTCAAAACATTACCAACGTTATTACCACAGGAGCGACGCTTAAAAGGAGCCTGTGACCGCAAAGGGCTTTAAAAGATCTGAGTAGTTTTTTGCATAATCAATAGCTGTTCAGGGGCAAAATCATTACAGGATTGAGCCTCGAATAACGCTGTCGCTCATAAGCTCTGGGTCGTGGTCTAGCTGCGGTTCGTTTATTGTGGATTGATTAACTGCTTCAGAACCGGAGAACGAATCATGCCCGAGATCAAAAAGCCTATAGCCAATTCCAATCTAGTTCTAAGAGAAGAATTCGACGACTGGGCTATTCTCTTTGATCCTGATTCCGGTGATGGCTTTGGCTTGAACCCGGTCAGCGTGTTCGTTTGGAAGCGCTTGGATGGGGAACATACTCCAATGCAGATACTTAATGACATCAAAAACCATTTCGACAATGTGCCTGATGAGGCCGGGAATCATTTACAAGAATTCATTCAGGATCTTCTTAATCGCGGTTTTGCCGGATATGAAATCATGAAAGGATAAGATTCGTGAGAGTCATGCGAACCCCAAGATCATTGGATCTCTTGAAATCGGGAATCGAGTCTAAATATCCTTCTCAGGTTTCTTTCCATAATTTAAGAAAATAGTTCAATTTGGATCCAAAGTAGGGAATCCAATCCCTAGTTCCAACTAGGGCCTCGCGGTAGTTCTCCGAAGGCAATAACCTCGATTTCATGTAACGGATTTTCGAACACCACCCGTCCAGCAATCCCATCCTGGCATAAAATAACCAAAGATACTTTAGTCGACCTGAAATTATGCGATCCTCCAGCCAATGTGGGCGGTAGGCAGCTAAGGCAGCATCAACCTCGACTGGTGGAATTGATTCCCACTCGTCACTCATTTCCTGAAAAATCCACCACATAGGCCTCAGCGCCCCAAGAACTGTCGACAGAGAAATGAACTTATCCCAATCAAAAGCTGTTCGATTCAGAATCAGGACAAGGTCAAGCCAATCCCGTAAAAGGGGTCCATGATTAAGCGCGTGCATTGCCGTATAGATAAAATTTAGTTCCGGCGAGAGTAACTGTGCCCGATGACCGTACAACGATTTTTCGGTGGTACGGGTCCATACTTCTGCTGACGGAAATAGGTAATAATCCATACATCGCAAAGAGCGATGAAGGTCCACGACTATGAACCTATCGCCGATTCGTGTAAAGGTTTCCCCCAGTTGTATTATCCGATCTTCGGGGCAGCCTGAATCAAATTCGCTTTCATATCCTAATACTTTCAATACACTTGCCGAAACTTCAAAATCTTCTTCCGAAATTAGAAGGTCGATATCGCACATGGTTCGAAGGGCTGGGTCGCCATAAACGAAGTCCCCGATATAAACTCCTTTTAAAAGAACAGGAGATATCCCCTTTCTGTTTAGTGCCTCTAGGATTTCCTTTAAGGACATTTCACGAGACACACTACTCAATAAAGAAATCATATAATCTTTTCGTAGGCGCTCTTTCAAAGCTTCCGGCAGCTCAATTGTCGGATGGTCCGAAATGGACTTGAAAAACCAGGGCGCTAACCCGTGAGTCCGGATTATATCCCAGTGCAAATCCGTCCAATTGCGACAAGAATCGGGATCGGGAGATCGTTTGAACGCGAGCGCTACTACAAGTTGTCGGACTTCGCGTAAATGTTTGCAGCGTTTATGCTCCAGATTAATTTTTTGTCAAAAATGCAGTTAAACCGGCATCATGCAGTTTCTCTGCAATAGACCGGGCAGCCTGTAACTGCCGATAAAGAAGACATCCCCAGTTGCGTTCGGAAAAGAATATCATTTTTTGAATAGTGATGTGCCGTAAATTTGCTTGACTTTCCGGTTAAAGAACACTAGCGAGATGCGTCGTGAGCGGGCCGGATAAATGGGCTGCGATACTGACAAAAAACGGGCGAAGCGACTTCCAGATAAGTAGAGACAGCGCCAAAATGACAAACAAATCTCGGAATGTAGCACTGTTCAGTTTCTTGGTAATTAGATCTAAATATTTTAACACTTACTCAAATGGAACTATTCAACGCCATTGGACCTGTTTGGCGCTCTTCATAATCTTCTTGTCTTTTATATTCCTCCTTTGCAGGTGTGTCCACCGTCGGCGCAACTGATTTCGGCATAGGGGGGCTTGCGGATTCGCTAAGTCCTTTAGTCTATCCACCGTGCTTTCAAGCTGAGACCAAGGTAACACCAGTATGGATGTTTGTGGCCAATGGCACCTTGACAGCGCCTGGTCAGGGCACGTTGACTCTGCGGGAGGATTTCGGATTATCCCGTGGCGCATTGTTTTTGGATACTATGGTGCGCTTGCAAGCGGGTGCTTTATCCTTTCGGGTTCATTATGAGCCGCGTGCATTCATAGCTTATCTCGGGGTGATTGATAATCCGACAGTTACCGGACGAGCAGACTTGGAATACTCAGGTGTGCGACTTGGCGGAGACTTGGACTTGGTCCGAAGCAAAACATCACGCGTTGGCTTGGATCTGGATTATCAGTGCTACGCGCCTATGTTCACACAAACGATTCGGCCGCAGGCGGTTGTTAGTGTAGTAGGCGAGAACCCATTTACCCTTGGCGCTCATGCAGTCTACAATCCGGTCAAGAATTTGTGGGGAATTTCAGGGATATTCGAAATTCGGGGCAGATGGACTGTCGCCGGGGCATCCGTTACTGATATGGATGCTTCTCTAGGATTGAAATCACCGGAAACCGTGCTGGGGAGCGTTGCCCTCAAAAGTGGCTACAGACGAACCGCCATCGAATTTAACGATTCTCAAAATAATTTTGAAACCGTGCTCTCAGGCTGGTTTGGCGAACTGGCCTATTATTATTGATTTTTTAGGAAAACCAACCGGTAAGTGAGCCTCTTTTGTGCATTAATCTATTGTCTGAGAGTGGCGGTAAATGCCTTCAAATCCAGAATTGCAGTAAGATACTGGTCTATGAAAACTCTAAGATCAGCGATGTAGGTCCTGGGAACGTATAGCACGTCATATGGTTTTATCATAATTGCCGAGCTCATATCCCCAACGTCGAAAACCTTCTTCAAATCAAGTCGTCTGCCGATAGGCTTGCCGTTAATATCTTTAGATATAAGTATTACGTTGGTCAGGTCGGCATTTACGTTTGCACCGCCGGCTATAGCCAGGGCATGAACAGCAGTAATTGGCAGAGTAATATCGAAAGCGCCCCCGGCCACAACGTCTCCCAGTACGTAAAATTTACGAGAGCTTGCCTGGGCCAGCGACACTGAGACCACCGCATGCTCCAGGACTCCGTCTCGATACAATTTGTTGACTGGTCCTCTCTATATCCGGGATGGTTTGGCCTGCGCACAGGACTCTATCGCGAATCAGTGGAAGATCGATGGTCCCATCCGGTTTCACCACAATTGCCGTTTGACTTCCCCGAGTTAAGGTGGTCAGTGATTCCATAAGTTTCTTAACTTTTTCATGAAAAGTTGCGACGTGTACCGTGACGAGATGGTACCGTCTCGATTCGCCACGCTTTGCTTCCGCCTGAGTAAAAATGTTGGCTTCCAAAAATTTTTGTTCAATCTTCTTCGCCAACTGTTCGGGGGTAAGCCCCGCCGCCTTAATATCGCCGATAGCTTGTAGGGTTATCATGCCGTCCGGACGGATCACGACATCTTCATTCAGTTGCGGATCAAGAGTGAATTTGATTTTCAATTGATCCAATGTGTCGAGCGTGTAGTTACCTGCTGGTACGTTCCAGTCGGTTTGAAACAGGATGCTCAGCTGATCGTTTGGCCCAACCCGATAATTTCTGCACACTACATCAAAAGCTTCCACCAAGTCTTTTATTTGAGGCATTTTCTGAGGCCCCGGCGAAGGCCTGAAGGGGGAAGGCATCAGACCGAGACATCCGCTAAGAAGTAGGACGCAGCCAATGGACGCTATGAATCTTGTGAGTATCTTAATAATCATCTATAAAAACAATCTGATAATATTGATTTCTAATCTAAATACTCATCCTAGTTAGACTTTATACCATAATCAGTAGCAAATTTCAAATAATTAATGAAAGTGGCTTCTTCGTATGTATTCATATTTGTGAAAACGCGGTTCAAGCCTGAGTCTTCCATTTGATACGCGGGATAAATCAATTGCTTTAATTCTCTGGAAGATCTCCTGGAAGATACATTTCGAACCCGCCTTCAACTTTCAGTTCTCTTGAGTGAAAGAGTATTTACGATACAAACATCTATGGTCAAATAGTCTTGAAAATAACGATTTATTATGATATTCTATAGTGAAATCTCGGTATGTAAAACTAGGGGTGACCATTGAGACGAAACATCATCATCTTTGTTTTTGTCGCTGTTACACTTGCGGCCCTATTGCCTGCACATGTATTTGCCAAAGACACCGCTAGCAAGGTGCCCCCTTTGGATCAAACCCTCATGGGCTTCAAAGAGCAGGGGGTATGGTATTTTTTGTGTATCGCCCCAGAGCACCCTAGTCGTATCAGCCCGAATTACCAAACTTATGGACCGCCTGCGCCCCCATGCCCCCCGCCGCCTTGTTTGGTCCCGGTGAAGCCCACGAAATTCCGCAAGGCTCCACCTTACTAGAATTCTTAAGTTGTTACTATAGCGCAAAGACGAATTCTTGACATTACGTCATATAATTGATATATTCATCTAAAATATTTAAGGAAACATCAGATGAAAATTAAATTATTTGTTGCCGTCCTCATTTTTTCCATGATTTGCCCACCAGTCTCTCATGGATTTGGGCTCCTTAGATACACGTTCGATGCAATTCGTAATCAGCTTGGTTTAGATCGGGGTCCGATTCCGAAAACAATGCAGTACACTTATAGCGCGTCTTTTGATCCCCAGTGCCCGCCGACTGCGAATCATCCGGACGCACACCGGATTTATATTCAGGCGGAAGGTTTTTGAGATCTAATCTTGGCGGTAATTCAGAATTAATCAACCTTATTGGGGAATTCTCGGTTGGAATTGAACTTTTTGATTTTTCGCTTAATTTTGTTCCAATAAAAATCGACTGCCTGTTGAACTCGCCCTATTTGCGATGATCTGTTTGCTGTTTTGTACATTTCCAGTACCTTCGCATCAAGCACCTCTTTTGACATAGCAGTCATGTTGAAAATCGGGAAGGCATTTTGGTCCATAGTTACAGCCAATCGAGGCGAAAGCTCGAATCCATTTTCTGAAGCAATTTCAAACCATTCCGTACCCGGCAATGGTAATGCCGCATAAACACTGCTCTTGTGGCCCCTGCTCGCTTTTATCAATTCTATAGAATCATTGACATCTTGGACTGACTCACTTGGATGGCCCACTATATAATACGAAAGGGTGTGTATTCCTAGTGATCTGGTGTAGTCCAGTATTTTTATAATATCAGCTCGTTTCAAATTTTTCCGAATGGATTTTTGTAGTCTTTCACTTCCCGTTTCTATCCCGTAGCTTATGGATTTAATACCGGCGGCAGCTAACGTGTCCAGCACACTTTCGTTTACCGTGTTGATTCTCGCGCAAACGCCTATATTCAAGTTATTGTACCCTCTCGAAATAATGGCATTAGCTATTTTTCGCACTCTTGGCCTATTTAAAGTGAAGGTGTCGTCAATAAATATTATTCTAAACGCGCCCAAATCTTCGACTATGTGAGTCATCTCGGACATGATCCGTTCCACTGAATGAAACCGGGGCGTCCTGCTCCAGAGCCTGTGAGAAGAGCAGAAGCTGCATTTGAACGGACAACCACGCGACGAAAATATGTGGAATTCATCCCGATACAAAGACCGAGCCTGGAGATCGCGAACAGGGGGCTCTATATTATCAATCTTCTCAATCAGCGGTCGTGGCACAAACTTCGCCGGATCTTGGGTCGAATAAATTCCGGGCACTTCTTCAACGGAACGATGAGAGTAAAATGCCGATACTACCTCTCGAAAACTCGCTTCTCCTTCCCCCACACAACAATAATCTATCTCCGGTATTTGTTGTACAAGGTTTCGGTGCTCTATTGTAGAATGAATACCCCCGACGAGGATCTTGGTTCGAGGAGATTCTTTTTTGATCTTTCTTGCGAATGTCTGAAGAGTCAGCAGGTGATTTGTGTAGCAGCTTACGGCTACCAGTTCCGGTTCATTTTCGAGAACCCGGTCTATGAATGGAGTCCAGTTGGGGTGCAACTCATTTTCCGCAAACTCTGCCAATCGAGCAAAATTAAGCAAAAAACGCGGGAAAAAGACGAGAAGAGCTTTGTTAATAACGCCGCTGTACTGAAGTATCGAATCACTGGGATAGTCCAGAGCTTCTCCGTCGACGACATTAAGTCGGACCTGTTTGCCCACGAGATCTCGTATTGCGCCCACCAGATAACCCATCCAAAGCGGATACGCTGATTTTTTGATACCCGAAATCCTGTTATAAGGTAGTCGGCAAATCGTTATATTCAGGGGATTTTTCATCTGAGTTATTTGGCAGAGGACCTTATTATGACTCGCATTCCCGAGGTTTCGCGCTGGATTGACGTTGCTTTATATCGAATATAATGATTCGATGAGTGATTATATGCTCAATGAGTTCCGGCCACAATATAAGTAGATTCGCCTTTGCAGGTGGCGCGGTCACAATTGCGATTGTGGGGCCGAGTAGTGCACTAGAAAGGTGCAAGCTACTCAGAAAGCGGCGCTTGACCTAACTTTCAGGTTTAGTTTCTCGATATCCAGAAACTAAATGACCAGTAAATTCTATCTGGAACGCATACTTTTTTGCAAGAACCGCTTTAAAAATGACTGCCTTTATTTCGCTGCCGACGTTTTACCGGGGTGAGTAGTTTTACGATTGGTCGGATCCCTCAAACTTTTGGATTTTGCTGAGTAATTCCGTGTATATTTTTTATTCTTTAGCAATCTGTCGGCCACCTCGGATTTGCGGATTGAAAGTTTCTTTAAGTACGTTTTCTTGGTTGCTGAAACGCTCTTCGCTGACCCAGATTTCTTCTTTAAGAGAGCTTTTGATGAAGATTTATTTTTGGAGGCCGCGATCTTTTTTGAACTTTTCGTTCTGGCATGATTAATTTTGGAGGGTTTTGTGATTTCATGGCTGCCGGATTTTATATCCGACGCCTTTTTCTGCGCAGCTGCTACAATGCCTGCAAAACTTTTGTATGGCGTGGAACTGTCGGACGCGTATTTCTTGGTAGCCGATGCATTAGGCTGTCCAGCGAACAAATCAGTGCTGAAAAACGCTGTACACGAAATCAGTACAAAAGTACTCGCCAATAGCAAAGTTCGCATGCTTTTATAACTCCCAGATGTGAAAGTGACACTATGGTAGCGAATCTACATTGATTTGTCAAGATCATGAATAAAAAACTAATTTCCCGGCCTGTTCACTGTCTAATCGCATTCCATCACTTTAATAATCCAATTATGCCTTGTATAATTCGATTTTTTTGATTGATAGATGTGACATCATCCAAAGGGTCCCAGAATTTCATTGAGTCTGGGCAAGGAAAGCACCAGGGCCATGATAATGATGGCAGCCACCGACATTATTACGAGGACGTCAGGAGCAATAGTAAAAATCGCTTCTCCTCTGTTGATGTGCGCCCTGACTTGCATGAATCGTAATCCTGAAAGAACTATGGAAACGCCGGCCAGGAGAAAACAGAACAGAGCCAAATATATAATGCTATGATGAGCTACCAACCGGTCCTCCAGTCCTTGAACTTTAAACCACTGCCGAATGAAAAGCTCGAATCGTTCTATTACAAACCCGAATGCCAGCAGGGAAATACTCGTCCTACTCCAGGCAAGGAAGGTCCTTTCATTGGCCAGATGGCTGCGATGCCAAGCCAGCAGGACTCGATCATCCGAGTAGATGTCTGGCGGCTTTAGCAAACAAGTTGAGCCTTTATCCTTCGAATCGGGTGTAACGTTCATCTTTTATCCTCTCTGCTAGAAAAATTCTAAATTAGCTGGCCGGGAATGTTCCGGTCTACCATAAGCAGCGGGGCGGTTTAAGATCCACGAAATCAATTATTATTCGGAGGCCATTCTAAATGAGAAATGATGTTAATTTTCATACGGGCTGAGACTTACGTCAATCGTGTGACTGAGTCAAGAAAAGCCTATGGTCCCGACGTGGCATGTGTGTGCCGCGGAAAAATAATCATTCCTAATTAATTAGGCGACATAGACGCTTTGGCAACGGAATTATTATAAAAAATAATCCTTGACACTGTTTTACCGCGGTACTATGCTCACAACATATTGGTTATATATCTTTTCTCATTCAGAGAATTTCTGAATCCATCGTGCCTTATTTTATGAGGTCCTTCTGCCGGTAACGCAGTAGAACCGCTCTTCAAGTTGTAATCTTCAAGAAATCTGCGCAGGTCATTGCGACCAGCGGAAGTTTATAGCGTTTCGCATGGCATCGGCTTGATGGCCGGCTAAAATTTTAAGCCCTCCAAAAGGGCTTCCATGAAGCAAAGGGGGTAGCATGAACGCAGTATACGTCTTGATCCTTGGTTTGGTGTTCGCCTTCATCGGGTACCGGGTGTACGCCAAGTACATAGACGAGAAGGTGATCCAGGCAGATCCGAACCGTGCAACTCCAGCCAAAATGTACATGGACGGTGTGGAGTTCATGCCCACCAGCAGGAACATACTTTACGGCTATCACTTCAAGTCGATTGCCGGCGCGGCGCCGATCATTGGCCCAATCATCGCCATTCAATGGGGCTGGTTACCTGCCCTGCTCTGGATACTTTTCGGAGCATTTTTCATCGGCTGGGTGCATGACTATGCCAGCGCGATGATTTCCCTGAGGAACGAAGGGGCCTCCTTTGGCGGATTGAGCCATCGGCTGATATCACCCAGGGCACGGCTCATACTTCTTGCATTCATCTATTTCTATCTACTGCTGATTGCCGGCGCTTTCGGAAATGTCGTGGTGAGCACGGCCGTCGGACTCAAGGCAGCGCCCATGGCGTGGCTCTTTCTGACTGTGGCAGGTATCCTGGCCGGCCAAATGATATATCGCTGGAAGCAGGATATCATTTTGACCACAGTAGTCTGTGTCGCGATGTCCCTTCTGGGGATATGGGTAGGTAGTGTAGCTCCTTCGGATTCGATTTTGGGCGCGGGTCTGGCGAATAGCCGTGTTTTGTGGGCTATAATGGCTTTTGTTTTCTGTTACTTTGCCGCAGTTTTGCCGATCTGGCGTTTCGCCCTTCCTATCAACTATGTTGCCGCATATATTGTATTTTTTGGCCTATTTTTCGGGATTATCGGAATCCTTGTGACCCGCCCCGATTTCACGCTACCGGCATACAATCAATTCAACATCGGCATCGGACCGTTATGGCCGATCATGTTTGTGACCATTGCCTGCGGGGCCATCTCCGGTTGGCACAGCATTGTGTCGAGTTCAGGCACGGCTAGGCAGTTGGAGAGCGAACTGGATGCCCGGCCTGTGGGCGCCGGTATAATGTTCCTTGAAATGATGCTTGCGTTATTTGCTCTTATCATTGCGGGCACTATTTACACTTCCGCCGCGGACTACGGCGCCGCAGTTGCGAAAGGACCCGCTAGTGTCTTCGCTGCCGGCGTCTCCAAATTCCTGGCTGCTCTGGGTTTACCGGCTGAAGTCGGAAGATCTTACGGCAGCGTCATGATGATCTTCCTGGCCATCACGATCATGCAACTGGTAGTACGATTCATGAGAGTGGCTACTTCGGAGTTGCTGGGTGATATCAGCCCGGTCTTCAAAAATGCCCATGTGGGAACCATAATCGCCAGCATCCTCGGGATAATTTTAGTGCTAACTGGATGGTGGCAGTATCTGTGGATTCTGTTTGGCGGGGCCAATCAGTTGATGGCTTCTCTGGCGTTGCTGTTGGTAAGCGCTTGGCTGGTATCCGAGGGTAGGCCGTCCGGATGGGCTTTCTATCCGATGATCTTTATGTTTGTGACCACCATTGCGGCCTTGCTGTTCACCTCGTACAACTTGCTGGTCATGAAAGTGTTGGCCGGAGCAGTTAAGGGTGAAGCGCTTGTTGGAAATACCCTTATGGGTATTGTGGCGCTGTTCCTGGTTGTGGCTGCGCTTGTCCTTGCCTGGGAAGGGTTCAAGGCGTTCCGCCGATTCCGGGAGGTTAAGGCGGCACCCGCGCCGTCCAAAGCTTAACCCCAGTTTCCCGGGTCGTGGTGTGAACTGCGACCCGGGACAACAAAAACAATTTTGTTTCGCGGGCATGCCCTCGGCCTGTTTATATTTCGATTTGCATTTGAGAGAAGGCTTGAATTAGTTCCAGGTCGGCGCGACACTCTTGCGCAAAGCAGAGGTCGCTGATATTTTTTATGCAGGTCTTGATGGCTTGTCCGGAGGGCAGCGGATCGTGAACTTTGCTGCGCTAGCTCTTAATAGATATAAAAGGGAGTTAACCCATGGCTGAAAAGGAGAAAAAATCAGGCGGATTCTTTCAAGGCGTCAAGGAATTCGTCTATGGTCTGGCCGCGCATGACTCAGCTAGATTTGCGCTGAAAACAAGAGCCAGTATGGAGCACCTCTTCATACTGATCACAATGGGAGATATGCTTGGTGTGCCGATTCTGCCTCCTTACTATTCCCTCAGACTTCTGCCGTACGTAGTCCCGCAGATCTCTACGTGGAAACGTAGAATGTTAAGGGAAAAGGATCTGACCGATGCGCTGGCCTGAGATCAGTTGCTCATGCAGGCTTGGATCAAGGTTCCACATGCGATTCGACAGACACGTGCCGTCGATATGTTGCTTCGTACGAGTCTAATTCGAGAAGGGACGAATCAGAATGTCTTTAACAACAATATTCGAGCAGTATCCCGATCGGAGATACATCATGTTCGGGGGCAAGGGCGGTCTCGGCAAGACCACCTTTTCGGCCGCCGCCGCCTATTATCTGGCCAAAAAAGGAAAACGCGTTCTGGTCTTTTCCGTCGATCCCCAGGCCTCGCTTACGGATATATTCGAGAAGGACATCTTCGGAAAAGGGCCTACGGAAATCATGCCGAATCTTTACGCCCAGGAGATCGATGCGGATCGCCGGGTAAAGGAGTATCAGCAGGAGATCCGCCAAAAAATCCTCGATATGTACGGAATGGAAGCAATTCCCGAAGAAATCGAAAGCTACATAACAGGCCGCCGCGGCCGAACCGGCAATGGAGGAGAGCGCGATCTTCGACCAGGTAGTGGACATCGTGGTCCAGGGTGGTTATGACTACTACATTTACGATCTGGTCCCACTGGGCCATGCGCTTTACTATTTGAGCATGGCTTCGGTTTATGACGCCTGGATCGGCAAAATTACCGGACTGCGGGAGCAGATGAGGGAATACGATCAAGTCGCCGCAACAATCCGGCGGGAAGGTGAGGTTGAAGAGGACAAGATACTCGAAGAGCTTCTGTACATAAAGAATCGTATCAACAGCTCCTCGAGCATATTGACGGACAAGGCGAAGACAGCCTTCTTTTTTGTGCTGACACCTGAGGAGATGATAATCAAAGACACTTTAAAGGCGGCAGATCTGTTTGCCAAATTTGATGTGCCTTTAAGCGGCTATATCATCAATCGAGTTCTTCCCGAGGAACTGAAGAAACAGAATATTCCGGAATATTTAAAGAACCGCTTCTTGATGCAAGATCATTATCTTAAACAGATCGAGACGGACTTCAAAGGCCAGATTCTGGCCTCTGTTCCGGAAATGGAACGCGACGTGACCGGTTTGGCCATGATAGAGAAGATGGCCAAAGCGATGTTCGGCGATTTTTAGGATCGGGGGTAAGCAGTGAACGGAATTACGATTAATATGGAACGTTTTATGAAGGACCATCCGAAAATGAAATATATCTTTTTCGGAGGCAAGGGAGGAGTAGGCAAAACGGTGATGGCCGGCGCTGCCGCGCTATTCTCCGCCAAGCAGGGGAAAAAGACTCTGCTCGCCTCGACCAACCCTGTGCATAGTCTTTCAAATATGTTTGGACAGAACGTTTTGGGTAAGGCGGTGACGGTTTGCGATGAGCAGAACTGCTACGCATTGGAAATAGATACACGCGAAACCATAGAACGCTCCAAACAAGAGATACGAGAAAAAATCAACTGGTTCCTCAAGTTTGCCGACATAACGACCACCGCGGAGGAATTCATTGAATCCGCTACGATGAATCCGGCTTTCGAAGAATCGGCTATGTTCGAGAACATGATGGATATTATGTTCAAGGACGAATATGATTTCTACGTCTTTGACACAGCCCCTACAGCGAATGCCAGGCGGCTGCTCGGGATGTCCAAAGTGTACGGGCTATGGGTAGACAAGATGCTCAAGAGCCGGGAAGAGGCCAAATCGCTGCGGGAGCTGCTTTCCTTTTCGAAGAAAGAGCAAAAAGACCCGCTGCTGGACTATCTTCTCGGGTTTAAGGACAGGATGAGCCATGCCAAAGAACTCTTGACGGATGATGCGCTCACCGCGTTCTTCTTTGTCACATTGCCCGAGAGTTTGCCCATTGCGGTTATCACCCGCTTCATAAATTGGTTCTACGAATTCGGCATTCCGGTAGGCGGCGTAATTGTTAATGGAGTTATTCCCAAGGAGCAGGTGGCCAAGGACTCGGCTGAGTTCGTCCTGAATCGCGTCAAGATGCAGGACGAACATATGGAGCAGATCTGGAAAACTTTCGGAGACAAAGTCCGTGCGATCGTGCCGTTGTTCGAGACGGAAGTGCAAGGCACGCAGATGCTGAACCGTCTTGTCGATGCCTTGGAGAGGCCTGAAGCGGTCAAGCTTTAGACACGGTGACTTAAGAGTCTCGCCGAATTTCACTTGCGACAATAGTACCGACATCTCTCCGATCCCGTTTTGACAAGCTGGCAGGGCGACCGTGGTCGCCCTGCTTTTTCGCCCGCCTATGACTCACCTCCCTTGATATAGCAGCCGTAGCAAACAGTTTATGGCGTTCCGAAGGTCTTGACGGAATTCGCTTTATTATCAGATCACCCGCTTAAATAGACGACAGTAGGATCGGCATCTTGCTGGTCCATTTGCGCTTTGAAACCGGCTCCTACACCCGCGTTGTTCAATTTTGGGAATCCTTAACCAACCCTACCCATTTGGTGTGACGACGTCATTTCATCGGCATAATCTTTGGCAATGCCTATAATATTGAAAAGGCTCTCTGCGTGAAGAAGGGAAATAATCATGGACACAGATATCTTCGGCGTACACCATGTAACCGCTATTGCAAGCGATCCCAATCGAAACATTGCTTTTTATACGGAGATTCTGGGCCTGAAGCTGGTGAAATTGACCGTAAATTTTGATGACCCTGGGTCATATCATTTTTACTACGGAGATGAAATCGGCCATCCAGGCACGTTATTAACTTTTTTTGTTTGGCCGGATGCGCCGCGTGGGCGAAAGGGCTCCGGGCAAGTCGCAGCTGTGACATTCGGGATACCTACAGGATCCATGTCATTTTGGGTGGATCGGCTGCGCGTCACAACGTAATCATCGGGGATCTTGACTGCACGATTCAACGAAGAAGTGCTCAAATTCAACGATCCTGATGGATTGCAGCTCGAATTGATAGAAGTTGGTGAATCCAGGGCGACTGAAAATGAATACGGCCCGATTCCCAGCGAGCACGCGATAATAGGTATTCACGGTGTCACTTTGTTGGAACCCGCTTTGCAGGCGACGGATTCCCTCCTGACAAGGACTCTCGGGTTCCAGCGTATAGATCAAGAAGGAACCAGAACAAGGTATTTTACCGGGCATCACGTTCGTGGATCTGATTCATACACCCGACGAGCCACGGGGCTCTGTGTCTGTCGGGACAGTACACCACGTCGCGTGGCGCATAGCCGACGAGGAGCAACAAAAGAGCTGGAGAGAACGAATCGTGGACGTAGGACTGAATGTTACGCCTGTAATAGACCGACGCTATTTCAAATCGATTTATTTCCGAGAACCGGGCGGAGTGTTGTTCGAACTGGCAACCGATCCGCCAGGTTTCACTATTGATGAAGAACCCGATAAATTGGGTACACGACTGGTGTTGCCGCCATGGCTGGAATCTGAACGCAGTCAAATTGAAATGCGACTGCCACGGTTGACCGTGCCGAAATTCCATCGCGCGGCCTGATACCGGCGGCAGTGGAACCTTCGCTATTCATATCCTGAATCGGCAGAATCCCGCATCCCTGCCCGACCTCTGTCATTGAAATTACATAAGGCACGAATACTAACGGGATGATTCATGACGGTCGAATGCTTATGATCTGTTAAAGCGTGCCGATGCGCAGCAAAGATCTGCCCTGCCGACTCAGATCCTACGAACGTAATACTAATCAGTTCATTTACATTCTTTGCAATTTGTGACGATTTTTCCTCCTTCTTTATTGCATTCGTCTTTGGTGTGCTGTTTATCGCACTTTCCTTTTCCCCAACAGCAGTACACTCGCTCCCCTTTGGTCTGCTTAGCTTCACCTGAAGATTTTTCATGCGCGAAAACTAAAGGCGGAATCGCGGCCAAGGCGATGATTGCCAGACCAATAATGACTTTCTTCATGCAAACCTCCCAATAAGTAAATAATCTTCGGAGAAAACTTCCGTTATGACGACTCGACTGATCCGGAATCAGCTTGATGCGATCCGCGTCGGCTTTCCAACAGAGAGTAAAGCGCCGGGAGCACGCAAAGCGTAAGGAGCGTGCTCGATATGAGACCCCCTATCACAACCGTTGCCAGGGGCTTTTGAACCTCCGCGCCGGTCCCTGTGGCGATGGCCATGGGAACGAAGCCCAACGAAGCCACCAACGCGGTCATGAGAACCGGCCGTAGCCGGGTCACAGCGCCTTGGATTAATGCCTCGTGAACCGGATTTCCCTCATCTCTCAGTTTATTTATAAAGGTTATCATTACTAAGCCGTTCAGTACCGCTACTCCGGAAAGTGCGATGAACCCCACCGCAGCTGATATTGACAATGGCATGTCTCTTAGCCAAAGCGCAGCAATTCCGCCGGTCAACGCAAGGGGAACACCGGTGAAAACGAGTAAGGCATATTTCAATGATCCAAATGCAGAGAACAGGAGGGCCAGAATCAATAACAGCGCCAGCGGGACGACCATTTCCAGACGTTTCGCGGCTGAAATTAGCTGTTCAAATTCACCGCCCCAGGTAATCCAATAACCCGCGGGAAGCTTCATGCCTGCGCTAACGGTTTTCTGAGCCTCTTCAACAAATGATCCCAAATCCCGATCACGGACGTTGCAAGTCACCACTATTCTGCGTTTCCCATCTTCCCGACTTATTTGATTAGGTCCCATTATCACCGCAGGGTCGGCAACCGAGCCTAGTGTGACGAAGGACCTATGCCTCCTGTCTTCACGGGAAGCACCCGACGCGCGAATAGTCTCGACGGCAGGTTCGTAACGCGGAAGAGGAATAGGGATCTGCTTGAATGCGTCAAAATCAACGCGCAATTCTTCAGGCATTCGAACCACGATATCAAATCGCCGGTCACCTTCGAAGACCTGGCCCGCGGCTTTTCCTCCCATAGCAATTTCCACAGTATCTTGGACATCCGAAACATTGAGTCCATACCGCGCCATCTCGGTACGATTGAGCTGAACAGTAAGGATCGGCAATCCGGTAACTTGCTCGACTTTCACGTGGGATGCCCCGGGTATTTTTCGAACCAGTTCTGCCGCGATTTCCGCGTTGCGCAAAAGAACATCCATATCGTCCCCGAAAATTTTGACTGCAACATCGCTGAAAACACCAGCCAAGAGATGATTGAACCGCATTCGAATAGGCTGGCTGAATTCGAAGTTGCTGCCCAGCAGCTTGCCCGCCTCGTGTTCGAGCTGTTTGACGAGATCCGCCTTGGAAAGATTGGGATCGGGCCAATGATGTCGGGGTTTTAAGACGATCGTGTTATCTCCCACACCTGGCGGGTGTGGTTCGGTAGCTATTTCCGAGGTTCCCACGCGGCCAACGATTGTCTCGATCTGAGGGAACTGTTCTTTCAGAGTCTTCTCAAGAATCCCTTGCAGTTCCAAAGCCTGAGATAAGCTTGTATCCGGAAGGCGCATGGTGTGAATCGCTACATCTCCCTCATCAAGTGTCGGGATAAATTCTCTTCCCATTCGAGTGGCTGCTACAGCGCTTACGATCACTACTACGGCAGCCGTCAACACAACTAATGTCCTGTGTTCAAGGATCAGCTTCAACACCGGACGATAGAATTCTTTAGCTTTCGTCGTTATAAAGTTTTCTTTGTGTGATGCCTTCCTCGACAGAAACACAGCTATAGCGGCGGGAACGAACGTGAACGAAAGAATCAGTGCTCCGGTGAGCGCCAGGAGCACAGTCAGCGCCATTGGTGTGAACATCTTGCCTTCAACACCCGTCAGCGCAAGGATGGGGAGATAAACAATGATGATGATGATCTCTCCAAAGAGCATGGGTTTACGCACTTCTTGCGAGGCCTGCCAGATCACCTCTATACGTTCCGTTTCGGTAAGAGATCTATCCAGACCTTTTTGGGCCTCGATCAATTTGCGGGTGCAATTTTCAACTATCACGACCGCGCCGTCCACGATTATGCCAAAGTCTATAGCTCCCAGACTCATCAGATTAGCAGTGAGTTTGCTTGTAACCATGCCCGTGGCTGTGAACAGCATCGAGAGTGGAATTACAAGGGCGGTAATGAAAGCGGCCCTGACATTACCCAGGAACAAAAAGAGAATCAGGATAACAAGCACTGCGCCTTCAGTCAGGCTTCGTGAAACAGTTCGGATGGTCTTGTCCACGAGCGTGGTTCGATTGTAAACGGCTTTAGCAACAACCCCCTCAGGAAGAGACCGATTAATTTCTACAAGCTTCTGTGCGGCTCTTTGCGCGACCACGCGGCTGTTCTCACCCATCAGCATGAAGACCGTTCCAAGAACCGTTTCGTCTCCGTTTTTTGTCGCTGCGCCTAATCGAAGTTCTTTCCCGAAATGCACAGTTGCTATATCTCCGATGAAGATTGGCACTCCACGGACATTCTTCACAATAATGTTGCGGATGTCCTCCAAGTCGGTCACCTGTCCTGGGACTCGAACAAGATATTGACCGCTGCTGCGTTCGATATATCCTGCTCCAACATTGGCATTGTTGGCCGATAGGGCCGAAATCACGTCTGCAAATGTTAGCCCATGACCAATCAACTTATAAGGATCAGGGCTCACATGAAATTGTTTCTCGTACCCTCCGATGGTGTTGATCTCCGTCACTCCGGGCGTGTTTCTAAGCTGAGGCCGGATAATCCACTCTTGTACGGTGCGAAGATCGGTCAGATTGTATTCGGTTCCGTCAGGCTTCTTTGCTCCAGGCAAAGCCTCGACAGTCCACATAAAAATTTCTCCCAGACCGGTCGAGATGGGTCCCATAACCGGTTCGATTCCGGAAGGCAGCTTGCCTTTGATTTCTTGAATCTTTTCGCTGACAAGTCTTCGGGCGAAGTAGATATCGGTCCCATCCTCAAAAATTATGGTGATCAGGGCAATGCCGTACTGAGAAATCGATCGGGTCTTTACCAGATGTGGAAGACCTGCCATACCTGTTTCAATGGGAAACGTGATACGCTGCTCGATCTCCAATGCCGATAAACCTGCAGCCTGAGCAGTAACCTGCACCTGGATGTTTGTTATATCGGGAACTGCGTCAATATTCAGGTGTGACAGGTTATAGACCCCCAGACCCGCCATTAACAAAGTGAGCGACAACATTACCCAGCGGTGCTGGATTGAAAATTTCAGGATCGTGGCAATCATTTTCTGTTCCTAATGTTCATGGGACATACCTTCTTTTCCCAACTCAGCTTTGAGGATATAGCTGTTCTTTGTAACGTAGCGCTCTCCGGCAGAGAGACCTTTAAGGATTTCACGTGGATTTACCATCGGTGCGCCCGAGAGTTACCGGACGGGCCTCATACTGATCATCCCACTGCACAAATACCACGGACTTGTTCCTGTAGGTTTGTAGGGCCTCAGTCTTTACCACGATACGAGGCGAAATATTCTGTTTCACAAGTGCCACCTTGGCGAACAATCCCGGACGCCATTGGCCGTCCGGGTTAGGCAGTACTATGCGCGCTTTAGCAGTTCGGGTCTCCTCGCCTACTAAAGGCCCGACATAGGATACCTTTCCGACTGCCTCATTCTCGTTCGAATCCGTTTTCACGGTCGCATCTTGACCGATGTAAATCGAACTCAGATCTTTGGCGTAGACTATAATGTCCACCCAAACTGTGGAGAGGTCCGCTACCAGGTAGATCTCCGCATCTTCCTTGACCCATTCACCATGCGACAGATGTTTCCTAATCACTACTCCATCGAATGGCGCACGTATTATGTAGTGAGTCAGATCGATATTGTCCTGTTTGGTTAGGCTATTTATTTCCTTCTCACTAAGCCCCAATGCTTTTAGCTTGCGTTCGGCAGATGTCATTTCAATTTTTTCTTCTAGAAAAACTTTTTGAGCCGTCAGATATTCCTTTTCGGAAACGGTCTGAGCCTCCCAGAGTCGCTGGACACGTTCGAAGTTGTAGCGGGCCAATTTTTCGCGTTCCAGCCCCAGAAGATATCTGCTCCTTGCGTCCCCCAATTCACGACTGTCGATAATCGCAATGATCTCTCCTTTCTTGACAGTATCTCCCAGGTTCTTTCGCGCTTCTAAAACCACACCGGGAACTCGCGGGACCACATGCGAAACCATGTCGGCATTAAAGGCTATTTCGCCCGGAAGGCTTAGTTCCGAGACGATCTGCCCGGGTCCGGCAGGTTCGGCCTTCAATCCCATTTTGTCGGCCAAATCATGGGGAACAGTCAGCCGGCCTTCATATTGAGAGTATTCCCAATCCAGCTTTTCGCCCTTCCATTGAGCCAAAATTTTTAAAAAAAAGGAGTGCGGTTCCTCGATGTCCTGTTCGCTGTAAAGAAAATCGCTGGATGGTGAAAATTGAAAGCTGTCGATTTTCCCGCCCAGGCGCTCTAGCTCGATAGAGACTGTCACCTCTTTCGGATCAAGAGGTTTGTGGTTAAACGAGGGATACACACGAAAATGAGGCGTTGCCCCTTTTTCATATATAACGATCTCCAGTTCGAACTCCCCTTCACTGAGTATTTTGCCGCCATGTGGACCGCGATCATCAGAATGGTCATGACTGAGAGAGCTATGACTGTGTCCATGGTGAGCATCGTGACCGCCGGCCGTAGACTTCTTCTCTGTCAGGCTGAGCCATACTACTGCGACCAGCCCCAATAGGAGCACTATGCAGATACCGACAATTTCTTTTCTTAGCATTACTGACTCTCTTTGTATGGGGAATTCCTGTGATCTGATAACTTAAAATATTTAATAGCCTGAGCACCTTGGCTTGGTTTTGGAGGCGCCTCCATAATTGCCCAGACCTCCGGACATTTGTTCAGCTTTGCGTTCGATTTCGTTCCATTTCTTTTTCTGGATTTCTTGCCAGGCTTCAACTTTTCGCCATTGTTGATCCAAAGTGGCGCAATGAGCGCCGGCTCCTATTGCCCATTCAGCGTGGCAAGATAAGAAAACGATCATCGAGACAGCTATAAATCCTCGCTTCATGATAAATCTCTCCTGGCGAATGCTGCGACCATTAAAAAAGGCCTAACGTCGTTGACCGCAAGATCACAGTTGATTCGAAACTTGTAATGTTGCGGTTCTCAGGTTCAAACGACCGCTGCTAGTGAGGCACCAGGAAGCCAAATTAAATGAGGAGAACGATTGTATGGAGAGATAGAAAGGCATGTAGACTTTGCAGAGATTCGGGCGGAACACGCATTCCGATATTGGTGGTCTGAAGGTCATTTACTGCAGATAAAACTGTGGGATTCAGTCCGATTGAAAAATCGGACCAGCTCCGATGATTTGTCAATACATGGGCCGAGAGTTCCACCACGTCGTGGCCGGGATAAACACAGCAACAGCAAGGCGAGGTCAGAAAATCGTGATCCGTCAACGAACGCTGCATGAATGAAGCTATGTATTGCAAGCTGATTTCTGGAGTGAACATGCTCGTGGACTGTATCAGTTCCGGCGAGATGTGCTGTGTGCTCATAACAACATCCCGCATCAAATAAACCTCCCACTGAGGCAATGATGTAAATTATGAGGCAAAATTGTGCTGCGATCCTACTTCTCACGACCTACTTCCGATTACCGACTCTAACGATCCTCGGGTTCGGACCATCCGAAGATCATTGGCCATTAAGTCTAAGCTGCTGTCCGGGCATTGTCAACTTTTTCAGTTCTAACCATGACCCCAAGCTCTGATACTTAGCGATCAACCCTCATGAAATAAAGCAATTCTTTTTGTGTTGGTCCCCGAACTGATTGTTCTTGATGCCCCAAATATTTGCTGTTTTTGAGTACCTGATCTGGAGAGGCTTCACTTGCCAATTTAGCAATGTGAATGTACATTTCATTCAAGTTGTAAGATATTTGTCATTGGTGACTGTCTATTCGACAGGAGGATAAATAATGACTCCAATTCAAGTTGAAGTGATTTTCCCATTACTTACGAGCTTGGAATTCGGCTGCAAAAATTGTTCATTAATATTTGATCAGTCGGGACTACCTCAGAATTACCACCGTGCAAGTGCAGATGAATATCCCGAAGACTGGAGAGAGGATGTCAAGAAGCTGCATGAATGGATGATAAGCGCTTCCCACCTCTACAAACATCGGATTAGAATCAGGTTAATCGATGCTCAGTCTCCACTAGGAATCTGGAAGCAGATTCGACACCGCTTCTCAAAGCTTCCCGGCTTTGTCGTGGATCGGAGAACAGTGCATATCGGGTGGGATACCGACAAATTGGAATCCATTATCGATGAGAGAATCAAGCAAGACGCGGAACGTCTCACTAGCAAGACTAGGGACTGCTGACCGCACGTATCGGCATCAAAACCTATTTCAATAAACCCCAAATAAAGTTTAAGGCGTCGTCCGTACTTTTCAGGAAACAAAGCTTCAATTCTAACTGTCGTACTGCATGATACCCTCCAAACATTTGTGCCGGATTCATGTCACGCTTCTGTGGCATACAAGGCAACACAAGGAGCGGGGGGAACACCGTTTTAGGCGCTATAGAGATAATCGCTGCCTGGTTAGAGGGTGAGCAGTTAACACAGCGTAAACAACTACTTAGCATCGAGATGAACATCTTTTCCATTGATGGGGGTACTCGCAGATGTGGATAGTACGGCTTGCACTAAGGCGTCCGTACACGGTTGCGGTCATGTCGCTGCTGATTCTGGTGACGGGAATCCTTTCGGTGACCAGAATGATTGTGGACATTCTGCCGTCCATCGATATCCCCGTGGTGATTGTTGTCTGGAATTATCCGGGTCTTTCCCCGGAAGACATGGAGCGCCGCGTAGTAATTATCGCCGAGAGAGCTTACTCGACCACTGTCAATGGTATCGAGCGCATAGAATCCGAATCCATTCCCAGCACAGGATTGATTAAAATATATTTTCATCCAGGTACCGAAATAGGCGCGGCGATCGCCCAGATAAATTCCGTTTCAAATACCCTACTCCGGATTGCGCCACCAGGTATACAACCTCCGGTAATCGTGCAGTTCAACGCGTCTAATGTTCCGGTCGCACAACTTACGGTTTCCAGCAAAAATTTGCCTGAAGAGCAATTATTCGATTATGGCCTTAACTTCATACGAGTTCGACTATTCACTATTCCGGGATTAGCTACGCCGGCCCCGTTCGGAGGCAAGAATCGCCAGATTATGGTTGATATTGACGCGAATGCATTGGCATCCAGAGGCTTATCACCCGGCGATGTGGTAACGGCTCTCCAAGCTTCAAACGTGATAATACCTGCGGGAACCGCAAAAATAGGTCGAACCGAATACAATGTTACCATGAATGCGAGTCCCCTAATTGTAGACCAGTTCAAGGAAATTCCAATAAAGGTGGTTGGCAATGCTCAGGTTTATCTAGGGGATGTAGCTCGTGTGTCAGACAGCTATGCTGAACAGGTAAACATAGTGCGAGTGAATGGCCGTCGCGCTACTTATTTGGCGATATTGAAACATGCGGACGCTTCAACCTTGGCGGTTGTTGACGCGACGAGAGAGGCATTGCCAATCATAAAGGAAACGGCTCCTCAGGGCATGGAACTCAAAATCGATTTTGATCAATCGATATTTGTAAGGGCTGCTATCCGAGGTGTCCTCTACGAAGCAATGTTAGCGTCCATATTGGTTTCTTTCATGATTCTGGTTTTTCTGGGTAACTGGCGCAGTATGGTCATAGTCATTATCTCTATACCGCTTGCAATTTTTACTTCAATAATCGGTTTAAATTTGACAGGGCATACGATCAACCTGATGACACTCGGTGGCTTGGCATTGGCAATTGGAATGCTGGTGGACGATGCTACCGTGGAGGTTGAGAATATTCACCGTAACCGAGGTCTCGGGAAACCTTTGACGGTTGCGATCCTGGACGGAGCTCGGCAGGTTGCTCTTCCCGCTATTGTAGCGACTTTATCTATTTGTGTGGTCTTTTTCCCGGTGGTCCTGCTCTATGGGCCCGCCAAATTCCTTTTTACTCCGCTGGCGTTGGCAGTAGTTATTGCGATGCTTGCGTCTTACATCCTTTCACGAACTCTCGTACCGACCATGGCAAGAATGCTGATGTCCCGAGAGCATTCCAAAGAGGCGAAGAACGGCGCAAATGAGCATGTTCGCAGGGGAAAGTGGGCGGAGATTTTTAACAAGCTGAATAAACGTAGGGACATATTATTTGACAGATTTCGTGAAGCGTATAGCCGTTCTCTTAAAACTGCCTTGGATCATCGAGCTTACACTCTAATAATAACCGGCATTATCGCGATGCTGAGCTTTATTTTGATCTTCTTCGTAGGAATGGACTTTTTTCCTTCTGTAGATGCCGGCATGATGAAACTTCACTTTCGAGCCCCAATCGGTACCCGCATTGAAGAGACCGAGCGCATGGTAGCTGAGGTGGAAAATCGAATTCGCCAATTAATACCGGCCGAGGAGCTAGAAACCATAAACTCTATGATTGGGGTCCCGATTTTTTACAATCTTGCATTTGTTCAAACTGAAAATATTAGCTCGATGGATGCGGACATCCTTATAGACTTGAAGAAAAATCATGCGCCAACTGCACAATACCGACAAAAACTCCGTTCCGAGCTCAGCGAAGAATTTCCAGGTTCAAGTTTTTATTTTCAAGCAGCCGACATAGTTACTCGAGTACCTGAATTTCGGACTGATCTCACCGATCGATGTTCAAATAGAGGGCGTGGATTTCAACAAATCGTTTGAATATGCAGTCAAGATGAGGGACGCGATGCTCAAAATCCCCGGGGCTGCCGATGTTCACATTAGACAAGTCCTGGATTATCCGACATTGCAAGTCGACGTTGACAGATCGCGCGCTGCCCAGCTCGGACTAAGCGAACACGACGTGACCAACACACTCCTGATCTCTCTCTCGTCGAGTTCTCTGATTGCGCCCTCATTTTTTCTTAATCCCACAAACAGTGTCAACTACACAGTGGCGGTTCAAATTCCCACAAGGAGAATTGATTCTATTGAGAGTCTTCGATCTATTCCTTTGACCGCTCCTTCGTCTGTGGCCCTCTTACAGCAGGCAACGCTTCCCGCTCCTGACGAAAGACCAAGTATTGCAGCACAATTATTAGGCAATATTGCAAATATCTACCATCGAGTGACTCCCGAAAACATTACTCATTACACAGTTCAGCGTGTGCTTAACGTGGATGCGACCGTAGAAGGGCGGGACCTTGGGTTTGTGGCAAGCGAGACGAAGAAGAAAATTTCGGAATTGGGAGAGCTTCCTCCGGGAACGCGAATTACATTGCGTGGACAAAACCAAGTGATGGAGGAGTCATTTCGTAGCTTGGCCCTGGGCTTGATATTGGCTACATTGCTCGTTTATTTCTTAATGGTGATTCTTTTTCAATCGTGGCTTGATCCGTTCATTATCCTGACTGCCGTTCCAGGCGCGTTGGTAGGCATTCTGGGGATGCTCGCTGTGACAGGAACCACCATCAATGTGGAGTCACTAATGGGATCAATTATGGCCATAGGGATTGCCACATCAAATTCTATTCTATTGGTCAGTTTTGCTAATGACATACGAGTAGAAAAAGGGGGTTCGCCAATCGAAGCAGCTTTGGAATCCGCGAGGACCCGGCTGCGGCCCGTGCTAATGACCGCCTTGGCAATGATTCTTGGTATGCTCCCGATGGCTTTGGGTTTGGGAGAAGGAGGCGAACAAAATGCGCCTCTCGGTCGAGCAGTTATCGGGGGCCTCCTGGTCGCGACAGTTATGACCCTATTTATAGTTCCTATAGTCTATTCTCTTCTGCGGAGAGATGTTCCCACAAGGCATTTGCTGGATGAACAGTTCCGTGCCGAGGAGCGAGGCGAAGCTGTACATGGAAAGCAGAAATGAAGATGGTGTTTTGGAATTCAAATCACACGAGCAGTCGTTTTTACACCGGCGGAATTATACTGGTTATTATTACCGCAATGGCGCTGTTGGCACTTATCGGTAAACAGAGGATATCGCTCAGCGGAGATAAGAAAAAATCTGGAATCGAGCAGTCAAGCCGGTCAGCCGGTTAATGTAGTTAAGGCTACTCGTGCTCCTGATGAACGAATGGTGACGCTGCCTGGAGAAGCGCGTCCTTATGCAACGGTCACTCTCTACGCCAAAGTCAGCGGATACATTAAAGAGATCCGTGTCGATAAAGGCGACAAGGTACAAGCCGATCAAATTATCGCAATTATTGAGTCGCCAGAGCTTACACGTCAGTATGACGCCGCGGTGGCTGATGCCAAAAACAAAAGGCTTGATGCGGAACGAGCCCTGCAGCTCTTTAATACTGGAGCTGTGTCCTCGCAGAGTTTTCACGGTAGCGAAACTACAGCTGAAATTGCCGAAAAGACAGCCGCCTCCCTCCTTGCTCAAAAGGAGTACCTGACCATGCGCGCGCCCTTTTCAGGCACGATTACGGCCAGATTTGTCGATCCAGGCGCTCTGGTACAAGGCCGCGACCGGCGCTCAGACTTCGGCGTTGCCTATAGTAACTCTCTCCGAGACGGACAGATTGAGGGTATATGCATATCCTGACCAAAAGACAGCGAGCCTAGTTCGTGTTGGAGATCGGGCCGAGGTTTCGGATACGGCAAGACCTGATGTGAAACTCACCGCCACTGTAAGCTCGAACAAGCGGGGAACTCGATCTGAAAACCCGGACGCTCTTGGTGGAAATCGACTGCGATAATCGAGAAGGTCTGATTTTGGCTGGGAGCTTCGTACAAGTAACCTTACATCTTCGTATGCCCCCTCAGGTCGAAATTCCTGCTCAGGCTTTGATAATCCGGGGTAAGAACACGTTAGTGGGCATTATAACACCTGAAGACAAGGTAAGTCTGAGACCTGTTGAAATCTATGAAAGTGACGGCGTAACAGTCAGACTCAGTTCAGGTGTGCAGGAAGGAGAGAAAGTTGCCCTCGACCTCGGGCAGAGCGCCGAAGAGGGTCAACGAGTGCAGCCCTCGATGAAGGAGCGGGACGGCAAAGGTCAACAGGGCTCATAAATAATTTGAGCAGCCGATTCTGTGCTTGTCCTCATTCTTAATATCCGAAGCTCAGTTCCATCACCTTCAAATCACTTTCCACTTTTGTTATGCCCGGAAATTGTGAAGCGAGTTCTTCGGCTTTTTCTTTATTGGTCTTCTCCCTGATCCGACCGGAGAGCTTCACCAATCCACCAGGTTCGACTTTGACCATCACGTATCTGGCTACGGCAGAAGTCAGAACTTTTCGAATCAGCGCTTCAATTCGTTTGGCGAGAGCCCTGTTTCTGAGATTCTCCTTAAGAGCTTCCTCGTCCGGAACTTTCTCTATTTTTTCGACCGCTTCAATGACGAGTTGCGCAGCATCGCCTGCGCTAAAACGTTCGGTATTAACAATAACATCGTACAATGACCAATCCTGGGGATCGCTTTGAAAGATTGATCGAACGAGGTTTTCCCGTTCATGATCATATTTGTGCGCGTAATCTTCCGCTTCTTCTCGGGAGAAGTTCAGTCTCTCCATGATCCTCTTTACTCGAATATCCTTTGGGGCGACAATTCGCACCCTCGCCACTCCCGGGACTTCTCGCAAGATAATTTGCGCGCCACGCCCCACAATCACAACATTGCCGCGGCTTGCCTGTTCAAAAGTTAAAGCTTCAAACACGCTTGTATATGATGGTCTATCAAAGAAGATCCTTTCAAAAAAGTGCGGTCCATGCTCTGTTTCATATATTGAACAAATGTCGGTAAACTCCGGGTCACACCCTTGCGCCAAGCTCATGTAATTGATCTCGGCCGATTAGTGACAGCCCCATTCGTCGCGCCACTATAGGCGCTATGATGTCTCCATAAGCTCCTAACAGTCTCGATATTGTAACAATTCTCATTTGTTCCTCTCCACCTTCCGAATGCCTCAGATCAGCGTCGATTGAATCGATTAATGGATTAGCATTAAGGATGCAGTAGATTCAAGAGAATTAATTTGGAAGATCATGACTATTGTATTTGACGGTATAGCCACTGTACGTTCCGGTTCTGTAGAAATCCCCCTACCCGTGCCACTTTGCTAAGTTACGTGGTTATGAAAGGGCTCTACTTACTACCTATGATGACCTGCTGAATCGTTTCGCTAAGTTCATTTACAGTATAGGGTTTACAGACGACGCCCTCAAAACCAAACTTTTTGTAGTCAGCCATAATCGGATCATTCGAATAACCGCTTGATACGATAGCTTTCACTTCAGGATCGAACCGGCGCAGGGTTTCGATGGCTTCTTGTCCGCCCACGCCCCCTGGAACCGTCAGGTCCATTATGACAACATCAAACGATTCCGCTGTTTTCTTCGCTGCTTTGTATAAATCGATGGCTTTCTCGCCGTCGTCTGCCAAAATAACTTCATACCCCAGCGCTGACAAAGCTTCATTCGCCAAATCCCTTATCAATTGATCATCGTCCATCAGCAGGATTTTTCCTTTGCCCCTAACGGGTTCCGGGCCGGATTTGAACTCAAATTCTTGCAGTTTTTCAGAGGCTGGAAGATACAGGTGAAAGCTCGTCCCCGAACCCAATTCCGATTCAACTGTAATAAAACCGTGATGATTTTGGACGATAGCGTATGATGTTGCTAATCCCAAACCACTCCCCTTCTGTTTGGTGGTAAAATACGGATCGAATATCTTTGGTAAGTGTTCCTCAGGGATACCGAAGCCGGTATCGCGAACGGATATTTTCACATATCGACCTTCAGCCAATGGGAGCACGCTGTCCTTCGCTACTATAAGATTTTCTGCCTTCACCATTATATGGCCGCCTTGCGGCATGGCCTGATCGGCATTGATGACCAGATTACTAATGACCTGTCCAATCTGCCCCTCATCTGCATCAACAGCCCAAACGTCCGACAGCAATTGCAAATCGCATTTAACATTTGAACCTCTCAGGGCAAATTCGCATGAATCTCGAACTATATCGTTAATGGGAATTGTCTTCTTCACTGGGGCGCCACCTCTGGAAAACGTCAACAATTGCCGTGTCAAATCACGAGCCCTCATCCCGGCTTTTTCGGCCTCCTCCAATCGCTGAGATATCTTATCTTTTGGATTGGCAAACATTTTAGCAAGGGAAATATTACCTTGAATAGCCGTCAAAATGTTGTTGAAATCATGCGCAATGCCGCCTGCAAGAACTCCTATTGATTCGAGCTTTTCCATTTTCAGCAATTCTTCTTCAGCCCTCGTTCTCTCTGACACATCTCTACAGATGCCCCTGAACCCCGATGGCTTGCCTGCCGAATCCCTAATGAGAGATACTGAGACTTCGAGATCTTTCTCGATTCCCTCTCTGCTTAAGTATTTCCATTTATATGCTTTGACTGATTTTTCAGTCATGGACACTGTCCCAAAAACTTCAGAAATTTGTGCCCCATTATCCGGGTTTAAAATTTGTTCATAGTGTTTGCCGAGGATCTCATCTCGCTCGTAGCCTAGCATCTGAACGGCAGCATCATTCAAAAAAGTGAAATAGCCTGCTGGATCGACCTCATAATAGGCCTCTTCAATACTTTCAATAATAGTTCTGTATTTTTCCTCGGATTCGCGTAGAGCGGCCTCGGCTAATTTGCGTCCCGTAATATCTCTTACCCAAACCTGAATACCGGGTTCAGTCCCCAATGATACCGTCCTGGCGTTTATTTCACCGTCAAAAGAAGAGCCGTCCTTTCGCAGAAGTTTGACCTCGTATTGCGCCGGGACATCTTCCCCGCGCATGCGCGCTTCAGCTCTCTCTCGGATAAGTACCTGAAAATCCGGGTGGTAAATACACCAGTGCTCCACTCCTTTCAGCTCTCCCTCCTCGTATCCGAGCATTCGATATAATCTGGAATTCGCAAAAACTATCCTGGCGCCTTTTTGAACAAAGATCCCATCAAAACTATCTTCGACCAATGTCCGGTATCGTTCACGGCTTTCTTGCAAGGATTCTTCTGCCATCTTTCTTGCAGATATGTCTGTAACTGTTGAAATTGTCCCTTTGCGAGGGTTGGCGCTATCGAGCACACTCATCCTCAATTGGCCATAAAAACTGGAACCATCCACGCGTCTGAATTTAGCTTCAGTTTCGGCCGGTTTCTTTTCTTGATAATTCTTGAAGAACAGCTCCCGAACTGAGGCATATTCCTCCTCCGAGTAGAAGAAATCTTTTGGCTTTTTACCTATGTAATCTTTGTCTCCTTCGTAACCAAAAATTGTAGACATAGCCTGGTTGCTCCACCTGAGTTTGCCCTTTTCAAAGTAGGCAATTCCCATAGGCGAAGCGGATAAAATGTTACTAAGCATTTCTTCGCTGTGCCGCAAAGCTTCTTGCGCTGCCTGGCGCTCACTATTTTCTGTCTGCAAGATTTTGTTGATTTCGGCCAATTCTGCCGTGCGCCGAATAACTCTCTCTTCCAGCTCGTCACGAGATTCTCGCAAATCGCTTTCGGCACGTTTGCGCGATATTTCTATGGCTGCCAGATTTCCCAGCAGGGATAGAGTTCGTAGATCGGAATCTGAATAGGAACCTTTTGTGCGATTGAATACATACAAAACTCCCAAATTAGAGTGCCCGATCTGTATCGGGACCGCCATACCGGAGATGAGTCCTTCGGCACGGACTATGTCGTGCACTAGTGGTTCAATCTCCTGAAAATAGTCCGAAACTATATATCCGCGACCGGTTGCGGCCACCTTTCCGCCTAAACCGGATCCAAAGGGCATCCGCATTTTCTTGAATGCTTCCGTATTGATTCCCGAAAGAGTGTGCATGCATACACTGCCTGTCTCCTCATCAGGCAGAGCAATATACGCCGTATCCGCGGCAAGAAGCTCTCTACTTTTTTCTACGACGAGCGCAAGATTTTGCTCCAGGTTTCGCTCCGCAGTCATAGCAACGGCTACATCATAGAGCACCTGGAATTTATTCAGTTCCGTCTCAAGTTCTTTCTCAGCACGTTTTCGCTCACCAATTTCTCGCTGAAGTATTTCGTTTATTGTTTTGAGTTCGGCGGTTCGCTCCTTCACACGGTGCTCAAGTTCATTTTGTGCCCGTTCCAATTCCCGATGATGTTTTTGGTTGAGGAGAAGCTGTCTCTTTTCCAAGGTGAGATCTTCAATGATCAATAACACGGAATGGGTTTCGCCTATCTTGAGGTGTCTGAAATTTAATCGACCGAACATTTTGTTCTTTCCGACTCCGACAATGGCTTGGGCCATCTGCGGTTTTCTTGTCAGAAAGATTCTCTCCACCATTGATTCCACCTTTTTGGGCGCGGCCGGATCGGGGAAAATGGAAGATAGGCTTTCACCAACTATTTTCTTGTACTCAGGGCTAATTTTTCGGCATGACTTATTCGCAAAACCAATTCTAAATGAACGGTCTATTACTAAGGATGGAAGGGGTAAAGCGTGCAATAACTTTCCAAGAGAACTCGCTTGCTGTTCGTTCAGATCAAAAGTACCCGAAATTGTAACGGTCTTCGAAAATAATGCGGATAATTCAATAGTCTCTGTATGCTGTCCGGGAATTACAGACGGGGACTTAGTGTCCTGCTCATCCTCAAATATGGGAAGCTCTTTTTCGTCCATCCTGATCCCTCAAGACATCATTATCAACCGTATCTTTTTACCACAAAATGAGCAGTTACGGGGAGTTGCCATTTCAGCATTTCCACACGCATTTTGGATTACGGCACAGCAAATCCACTTTCTTCAAAAGAGTTGGGATACGATAGCGCCCGTGCATACTTTCGACATGCTTTGCAGCCATAGCCACTTTGATTCCTACCGCAGTGACATACAAAGGTCTGTGACTCCGGCCTCGCAGGACCGGTATCGGCATGAGTCGCCTCTTTGAATTTGGTTTTTGCTACTCCGATTACGGGAATTTTCTCTCCAAGAAGCTTGGTAAAGATGCGCACCGAGACCGGGACGCTTTCCGGAATCAAGCCAAACATACCCGTCAATGATAATGATTTCAAATCGATTCTTCACTTGCTCGAGAACTTTTAGCAGACAAGGCAGCTCGCGTTTATAAAAAAGTCCGGGTGTGTAAGGCTCAATATTTGTCACGTCTTGCCGGATCTCAATCGCGGGTTGCTCTGAACGCCAATCATCGAAAAGAATCGCGGCTGCGACCGCCGAATCATTGAAATAATAAACGTCTGCTGCTGCAATCATGATTACTCAAGTAAGTGACTGTTGACCCTGTTTCCGGATTAATTCAATATATTGAAAGTTAGCTGGATTTTTACTCTATGGAACATTATATGAATTTATAAAACTGAAAACGAGAGATCCTTCTGAATTTTCGATAATAGCTTCGTGATCCGTTTCTTACAGTTCTAATTGTTCGGATTCACCGAGGCCGCTAATTTTCTAAATTAGGGATCTTTGAGCATGAATTCTGAAATCAGTGGGACTGCCGACATCACTTCTGACCGCAATTGTTCTTCCAAGGGAGATGAGAACTCCAGGGCTGTTGCAGTCGCTCGTACCCGGATTATTGCGGCTCTTGCTTTCTTAGTCTTTGTAGCAGTCGTTTCCGCGGCTGTCTATCTTTGGCTTCCGGATTATAAGTTAGAAGCAAACACGCAATCTTCTCAATGCGGCGCCGTTGTAGCTGATCGCCATAATCGTATTCTGCGTATCTTCCCGATTCCAAAGAGCGCTTCAGTGTCTGGCACGGGTTTGACGAATTTCCGGAGTGTCTGAAGCTAGCAGTCATTGCAGGAGAGGACAAGCGCTTTTACTTTCACCCCGGTTTTGATCCTATAGCTATAACCCGAGCTTTTTATACAAGTATCAAATTTGGACGAACCATATCAGGAGCCAGCACCATAACTCAGCAAGTTGTCAGATTGCTGAAGCCCAGGCCCAGAACATATCGCTCCAAACTTATAGAGCTTTTGGCAAGCATTAAAATGGAATTGCAGTTATCCAAAGATCAAATTCTCGAACTGTATCTGAATCTATCGCCCATGGGTGGGAATATCAGGGGGGCTGGGCTGGCAGCTCGAATGTATTTCGGGAAAAGCATAAAGCAAATTAACATCAGTGAAGCTGCTACAATCGCGGCTCTGCCACGTTCTCCATCCAAGTATGATCCACGCCGAAAAAAGGGGACGGACATTATTGCTAAGGGAAAGAGACCGAATTTTGGCAGCAATGGCCAAGCAAGGCTGGTTGTCGGACGATATCTTCAATTCTGCCGTATCATGGCCGATTGATTTTCATTTCTCGGGTATTCCTTTGGAAGCGCCTCATTTTGTCGAGTTTGTTATGTCTCGGGCATCTCGTAAGAAAAAGCTGATTACGACCACTCTTGATCTTGGTCTTCAAAAATCCGTCGAAGGAATTTTCGCTTCACATAAGAATCGGCTACGGCGAATCGGTGTCAGTCAATCGGGCTGTCTTATTGCCTCGACACGCGGTGAAGTCCTCGCGATGGTTGGTTCCTTGGGATACGGAGAAAAAGATCAAGGCTTTAATAATGCGGTCTTTGCCTCTAGGAGCGCCGGCTCCACTTTAAAGCCGTTTCTTTACGCTATGGCATTGGAAAGAGGCAGTAACGCAGCGACTGAAATTCCCGACACGTTCCGGGCCTATCGGACTCCCCAAGGAGACTATCTTCCTTTGAATGCGGATCGCCGTTTTTACGGCCCAGTAAGCATACGTTCGGCCCTGGGAAATTCATTGAACATTTCCGCTGTGAAAATGGCGCGAAAAATTGGGACCGAGCCCTTCTATCATTTCCTGGAAGGCCTGGAGCTTGCGTCAAATAAGCTCAGATCCGCAAACGACTTCGGGCTGGGCCTGGCCATAGGAAATCTGGAAGTAAATCTTTATCGCCTGGTACAAGCTTACGGCGCTCTAGCGCAAGAGGGCGAGTACCGGCCTTTGACAGTACTTGCGGATACCGCCGCTCCCACGCGAAGGGAATTTTCTAAAGAAACAGCTTATATGGTTAGCCATATACTGGCCGATTCATCCGCACGATTGCTCACTTTCGGAAATCCCGCATATTTTGATTTCGGATTTCCTGTCGCTCTCAAGACTGGTACCAGCAGCGGATTCCGAGATTGCTGGGCAATAGCATACACCCCGAAGCATGTAATCGGTATTTGGTGCGGAAATTTCAATGGTAGCCCGAGTCACGGAGCATCAGGAGCCGCGGCGTCCGGACCGATTTTGCATGATTTAATTAAGCATCTTTACCATGACCAAAATCCGGGAGAGTTCAATAGGCCCGCAACTGTTAAGGAACGAATCATTTGTTCGATGTCTGGAAAGCTCGCAACATCTAAGTGTCCTTATACGACGACCGAGCTTTTTGTCGAAAATCAAGAAGTGATTCCTGAATGCGAGCTTCCTCACGACGATCAGGCTCATCATCCTCTAGGCGCGCCATATGCTCAGTGGATAGACAGGCGCGAACATGAACAAGGCAAAGGAAGATTTCGCCTGATGCGACCAAAGCCTCTACCATTAGAAAGCACGGAAGGACTTCGATATTCTTCGAGAGGAACCGGAAAATCAAATATTGAGATCATAAACCCTCATGAGATGGATCGTTTCATTCTGTCGAATCATTCCTCGAATCGAGTGCTCTTTAGGGCCGTTCCTGAACCTGTCGTGGAATATGTTGTCTGGTTGATCGACGGCTTTGAAGTGGCGCGGGTCCCACCCCCTTATGAATTATTATGGGAACTCACTCGCGGGAAACATACCGTACATGCTGTAACCCCCAGTAACTATGCGGCCAAGATAAACATTCAGGTAGAGTAATGAAAGAATGCGCTAAGAACGGCAATACTGTTGCAGCTTGTATAGGCGTCGTAAAGGTAAACGTGAAAAGAAGCGGGATTCGGATGGACGGGCAATCCGAAATTTGCTTTCCCGCGGAACGCGGGATTTCACTCCTCGCAATGACATTCTTTGGCCGCCTGTATCTGAAAGGTCACCATTAACGGCGCATTTTGGTTGACAGATCAATCAACTGATGGTACCTGTTCGCGTGCGATTACCCTGATTCGATCCCCTCTATTTTAAACAAGATGCGAATTCCGGCTTCGCAGTTTCTGTGGCTCCATCGTTGTGTTCTGAGAAGGTGATTATGGATTTCGCACTGAGTACCAGAACAGCTTATGTTTAGAGAGCAAGTCCTCAAGTTTGCCCGCAAGGAAATAGTGCCCAGAGTGCAGGAAAATGACCTGCAAAGCCGGTTTGATAGAGAATCATGGAATAAATTGGGAGAATTCGGCCTGCTTGGATTGCACTTTCCGGAAGAATTGGGGGGAAGCGCCGCGGATGTAGTAACCTCGGTGGTTGCAGCCGAGGCTCTTGGTGAAGCCGGAGTGGACGGGGGGATTACTCTCAGTTTGGGAGCTCACACCTATCTCTGCGCGGATACGATTTTCGTTCATGGAAACCAGCATCAGCGAGAGAAGTATATTCCTAAGCTGGCTTCAGGCGAATGGATCGGTTGCATGGGATTGACCGAACCTGGAGCAGGCTCGGATGTTTCGTCGCTTCGTACGCGAGCCGAACGAAAGGGCGATACCTGGGTTCTGAACGGTACACAAGATGTTCATAACCAATGGATCTATTGCGGATGTGGCGGTGATTTACGCAAGGATCGATTCGGCTCCCGGACGCCAGGAAGGGATATCCGCATTCATAGTTGAAAAAGGAACTCCAGGTTTTAAAGTCGGTCGAACTCTAACAAAAATGGGGGTACACACTTCTCCCACTGCTGAATTAATTTTTGAGGACTGCATTATCCCTGCGGAAAACCTCCTCGGGCAGGAAGGTAATGGATTCCTAATGGCTATGCAGACAGTGGAATGGGACCGAAGCGCGCTTTTGGCCCCATTTGTGGGAGCTATGTCTTTCTTGATCCAGCGCTGTGCCAGGTACGCTCAGGAACGAGAGCAGTTTGGCCGTCCTATTGCCAGTTTTCAGGCCATCAAACATAAGCTTGCCGATATCAAAATATTTCATGAAGCAGCGAGGTCTCTGGTTTACCGTATTGCGTGGTGCAAGGACCAAGGTCGACCGCTGAACCATCTAGAAGCGGCTGTGGCCAAATTGTTTGTGGGCGATTGGTCGCTTAAGCCGACTAATGACGCGCTTTTGATTCTGGGCGGCTATGGGTACTGTCATGAGTATGACATTGAGAGGGTCTTTCGAGATAGCCGTCTTGCGCCTATAGGCGGTGGCACATCTGAAATTCAGAAGGTAATAATCTCCCGCTTAATGTGAGGTCTCGGGGCCGTGAATTTTTACTGGACAGCAACGGAAAAGCGGCTCAATGAAAATGTGTCTCAGTACTCAAATGCGAAGGTATTCTGTTCCGAAGCTGCGGAGCAAACCTCGATGGCCATGCAGATTATGGCGGGTCGCGGTTATGGGTCCGGCAATCCGGTCGAATGGGCCTACAGAAAAGCAAAGTACGCCGCCATCGCCGGGACTACGTCGGAGGTCGCCAGAATGGCCATTGCCGACGATCTTCTGAAGCAGTATAGGGTCTAGATCATGGAAATAATTGAAAGCCGAATTGATACCAGCGCAAGTGATTATAAGGCCAATTATGAAGCAATGGAAAAGATGGTGGCGGACCTCAAATCCGAATTGAAAAAGGCGCGAGAAGACCGCTCTGAAAAGGCAATCAAACGAAATGCCGAACTAGGAAAACTGCCGGTTCAAAAACGTCTGGAAAAGCTGCTGGACAGGAACAGCCCCTGGCTCGAGATTGCACCGCTCGCCGCGCGAGGGCTGTACGACGGCAAGGTCCATGGCAGCGGGCACAAGGGCAGGTATTGGACTGGTAAACGGCCGAGAATGCCTCATTCATGCTAACGATCCCATGATCAAGGGCGGTACGGTATACCCGATGGGGGTCAAGAAAACCCTGAGATGCCAGACTATCGCGATGGAGAACCATCTGCATTACGATTATGCTGGTGGATTCAGGAGGGGCATTCTTGCCTCTCCAATCGGAGATCTTCCCCGATGCGGATGATGGAGGCCGGATCTTTTACAACCAGGCCATAATGTCGAAAATGAATATTCCTCAGATTACGGCGGTTATGGGCCTGTGTACTGCCGGCGGCGCCTATATTCCTGCGATGTCGGATCATGTGGTCCATGTGGAAGGCACGGGCGCGATTTTCCTGGGCGGTCCACCATTGGTGAAAGCTGCCACAGGTGAGGATGTTACCGCCGAAGAGCTTGGCGGGGCTATGGTGCATTGCAAAGAATCGGGCGTCTCCGATTACTTTGCAGAGGATGACGAGCATGCAATACAGATAGTTCGGGATATTGTCACCATTTTACCCCAGAATGAGAAAGCACGAATCCCGCGGCGTGCACCAATTGACCCACTCTATGATCCCCGAGGAAATCTGGGGAATAGTACCGCAATCCATCTCAAAACCTTATGATTCGCGAGAAATCATCGCAAGAATAGTTGACGGATCCGAATTTCTTGAATTCAAATCGCTTTACGGCCCGACCCTCGTATGCGGATGGGCATACATTCACGGGTACCAGGTGGGCATTCTGGCCAACAACGGGGTGCTCTTTTCTGACAGTGCGCTCAAAGCGACGCAATTTATCTCGTTGAATGATCGGCAAGGCATTCCACTGGTTTTTCTGCAGAATATTTCCGGTTACATTATCGGTCGAGAATATGAGCGGGGTGGAATAACCAAAGACGGGCACAAAATGGTACATGCGGTCTCCACCGCTACTGTGCCTAAGTTCACGGTCATGAGTCGGCGCCTCATTCGGAGCGGGGAATTACGGGATGTGCGGACGGGCATATGGCCCGCGATTCCTCTGGATGTGGCCTAATGCGCAGATAGCAGTTATGGGCGGTGAACAGGCAGCCGACGTGCTGATCTCAGTTAAAAATGACCAGCTTGCCCGAGATGGTATTCCTACAATGTCATCGGAGGCTATGGAAGCGATTCGCGTTCCGATTATCCAAGCAGCCTTAAAAGAATCTAATGCGTATCATTCCACGGCAAATCTGTGGGACGACGGAATCTTGGATCCAGCCAAAACCAGAGACGTTTTGGGTTTGGCAATAGCAGTTTCGCTAAATGCGCCGATGGTCGATCGCGATCAGGGGCATGGAACATTCCGGATGTAAAGGCCCTGAGATGTTTAAGAAAATTTTGATAGCAAATCGGGGCGAAATTGCAATCCGAGTGATGCGAACCGCTCGCGAAATGGGAATCAAGACTGTTGCGGTATATTCCGAGGCGGACCGCAATTCACCGCACGCGCTGATTGCTGACGAAGCTGTTTTCCTGGGCGCTTCGGATGCGCTATCCAGCTATCTCAATATTGAAAAGGTCATCAGTGCAGCAAAACAGACCTCGGCGGAGGCTATACATCCTGGCTATGGCTTTCTGGCCGAAAATCCGGAATTTGCGGAGCAAGTAGTTGCTGAAGGTCTTGTCTTTATCGGTCCGTCCGCTGAAGCAATGGCAAAATTGGGGGAGAAAACGTCCGCACGTAGAATTATGGCAGCGGGCAACGTTCCGATTATACCGGGGATGACTTCATCGGAATCCGACCTACCGCTTCTGGCCGATGCTGCACGGGAAATGGGGTGGCCAGTGCTCGTGAAAGCGGCGTCCGGCGGAGGTGGTAAGGGCATGCGAATTGTAGAATCCGAATCCGAATTGGCTGAAGCTGTTCAGTTGGGGGCCAGTGAAGCTCTGCGAGCATTCGGAAGCGGCGCTATTTATCTTGAAAAATATCTTCGCCGTCCACGCCATGTCGAATTCCAGATTCTGGCAGACACCCACGGAAATGTAATTCATCTTTTCGAACGGGAATGCTCTATACAACGTCGTCATCAGAAGATAATCGAAGAGACGCCATCCCCTGCGTTGGACGACAATCTAAGGGCGAGAATGGGCGCGGCAGCCACCGCAGCGGCTCGTGCCGCCGGATATGTAAACGCTGGGACGGTGGAGTTTCTTCTGGATCAATCCGGAAATTTTTACTTTCTCGAGGTCAACACGCGCCTGCAGGTAGAGCACCCGATTACCGAAATGACTACCGGATTTGATGTGGTTCGACAGCAACTGGAGATTGCATGCGGGAATCCCCTCCCCTTCACTCAAACGGATGTGACCAGAAAAGGACATGCTATAGAATGCAGAATTTATGCAGAGGATCCGGCAGCCGATTTCATGCCCGCGCCGGGAAAGATCCTATTTCTTAAGGTTCCGGAGGGGCCTGGAATTCGTTTCGATCACGGAATTCGCTCGGGCTTAAATATTCCTGTCGAATATGACCCGATTCTCGGCAAACTCATTGTCTGGGCTGAAGACAGACCCGCTGCTTGCGCCAGAATGATCCGTGCTTTAAAGGAAACGGTAATTTTGGGAATCAAAACACCTATAGAGTTTCTGCTGGACATCTTGTCCTCGCGAGAGTTCCAATCCGGGGACACGCACACGAATTTTATTGACGAGCACTTCTCTTCATGGCAGCCCGACACAACGGCCGATGAGATGGCAGCGCTCGGCTATGTCGCCAATGATATGATTGGACCGAAAGGCCCGGCCGCGATAGAACCAGGCGTCAGCAATTTCCGAACCGCTATCGCCATGGAGAACTCTTGGGGCGTGGGATTTGGCAGAGTAGGACCGGCATCTTGCCGGTCCGTTGAATTTGACCGGTAATTATCAATTGGCCTTTGAATCCAAATTTGAGGACCGGCTAAATGCCGGCCCTACTGCCATTGGAGACAAATTTTGGAATACAAGCTCAATATTTCAGGACAGACCTATTCAGTTGAAACCACTCGACCTGATGAAACAGGCTTTTTCCTGGCCGCCCTCAATGCAACAGAAAAACAAGTGACTGCGCATTCGGTTTCGCGTGAACAACTGCGGCTTAGAGTCGACGGCGAATCTTTGAATCTTTTTCTTGCTGAAACAAGTGACGGCACATGGTTCTGGGTGGAAGGTCGCGCCCGTTTTGTGCAAAACGCTGATCAACAACAACGGCGCACTTCGAGGCGACCGGGGGAAATTCAGGGCCAGGTCACGCCCCCAACTCCTGCCACTGTCTTGAGAATATTGGTGGAGGTAGGAGCACGTGTTGAAACAGGCGCTGCTCTGATAGTCGTTTCTGCCATGAAAATGGAGATAACCCTGACTGCGCCTTACACTGGCACCGTTACAGCAATAAAAACAGAAGTGGGCAGCGCAGGTCACCCCTGGCGAGATTCTGGTGGAAGTAGAGCCCGAGCCGGAGGAGCTAATAAATGAGTGAAGGCGATTTATTATATGAGGTGAAACAGGGCTCAGCCTGGATGATTATCAATCGTGAGACCAGAGGCAACGCAATCAATCTAGAAATTATCAATCAGTTTATTCAGAGCCTGGACCTTGCGGAAGCCGATGAGGAGGTCAGAGTTGTTTGCATAACCGGCTCGGGTGACAGGGTCTTCTGCTCGGGAGCTGACCTGGCGACCTCTTTTAGCGGGCAAGATTATGTGGCTGGCGCTCGGAAATATGCCACTCTGCTGAAGAAAATGGCTGCGTTTCCCAAACCGCTCGTTGCCCGGGTCAACGGAAATTGTCTGGCCGGCGGTTTAGGACTGATGTTGTCCTGCGACATGGTTTATGCTCGTGAAGGGGCAAAATTCGGCACACCCGAAGTCAACGTAGGGCTTTTCCCGATGATGATCGGCGCCCTGATATTTCGCAACTGCTTACGAAAAAAGGCTCTTGAAATGATTTACACGGGCAACATGATTTCCGCGGTTGAGGCTGAAAACATGGGGCTCATCACTCGAGCACTCTCTCCGGAACAGTTTGAAAGCGCAGTTGAAGAAACACTGGCAGCGATAGCGGCTAAAGCGCCTCTGGCGATCAAGATCGGCAAGCCCGCCCTGGCTTCTGCAGAGGATCGGGATCTTGAATCTGCCCTGGATTATTTGTGTCTTCGGCTCGGGGATGTAATAGAAACCGAAGACGCAAAGGAAGGGCTTACAGCCTTTATGCAAAAAAGGAAACCTGTCTGGAAGGGACGCTGAGTACCCTTTAATGATCCGGCATCGAGGAGCCTGCGATTTATGTCATCTTTTTGGGTTAAGCAAAATCAGGATTTTGAGCGATCTTGCATGATTACCTGCGCTCTTTCCGGTGTGGTAGCCAATCGGGCCCAATGTCCCAGCATCCCGTATACACCGGAGGATTATGCAGCGGAAGCCAAACGGGCATATGACGCGGGCGCTGCGGTGGTACACATACACGCCAGAACTCCCGACGGCGCCCCCAGTTATGAAGTGCAGGACTACAAAAATATATATGACGCCATTACCGCGGCTTGTCCTGTGATCATAAATTTTTCAACCGGAGCAATCAGTATTAGCACTGAACAGAAAGTGGCACATATAAAATCCGTAAAACCTGCTATAGCCGCGTTAAATATGGGCTCCATGAATTACGCAAAGTACAATACGGAAAAAAAGAAATTTGTCTTCGAATTCATTTTCCCGAACCCATTTTCGGAAATAGTCCAAATAATTCAGGCCATGAACGAGGCCAAGACCAAACCTGAACTGGAATGTTTCGATCTCGGTCATGTGGGCAATGCTTATCCAATAATCGACATGGGTCTGTTGCAGCCACCTTATCAATTCAGTCTAATTATAGGAGTACTGGGCGGTATCCCGCCTACGACGCCTAATCTCGTCAGGATGGTTGAGCTTTTGCCGGCTGAAAGCGATTGGGAAGTAATCGGAATAAGTCTGGATCAATGGCGTCTTGTGGCAGCGGCCATAGGACTTGGGGGAAACATTCGTGTAGGTCTGGAAGATAATTTCTACCTCAGCGCGGGCGTCATGGCAAAATCCAACGGCGAGCTGGTTGAAAAAGCAGCCCGTATGGTTCGTGATCAGGGCCGCGAAGTGGCGTCAGTTCAAGAATGTCGTGAAAGACTAAAGCTGGTTCATCCATAAGCGGTATGGGCGATTCTTGCTTATGTAATACCAATTCGGTTGGAGTTACGAATTGGAAATCAGCAAGAAAGCATCCTCTACAAAGACGATGTCCGAATCGGATGTCTACTCCTTTTCAGCAATAAGCGGCGATTTCAATCCGAACTATATGACGCCTTCACGGGATAGCCGCTGCAGTTCATCGTCAGAAACACCCAACCCGGACAGAATCTCGCGAGTATGTTGCCCCAAAGCAGGAGCGGAAACATCATTAACTATGGTGGATTCTGATAATCTGAATGGGGAGGCAAGATAGCGATTTCCACTTGGCCCACTCTTTAGCATCTTTCTAGCTTTGACCAGATCTGATTCAACTGCATCGTTGATCGACAGAACCGGCTCGCAGCAAGAGTCATGATCTTTCATTAATTGAATCCACTGTTCCTGCGTTTTGGTTGCGAAGATATTTTCAACTTCTTTGACAATGTCAGGCGCGCCGAACTGATGGCCGGCAAGGTCGGGTCTTCCAACCGCGGTGCAGAAATTCTGCCAGAATTTGGATTCAATGCATCCGAGGGACATATGACGGCCATCTAAGGTCCGATATAGACCGTAACAAGGAAAACGGCCGTTCAGGAGCATTTTCCCGGGTTCCGGTTCTTCCAATCCTGCCTGTATTCCTGCGAAAACCATCGTCGCTAGCGACAACGAACCATGAAACATGGATATATCAACATATTGACCCTGACCGGTAGAATGGCGCTGGATTACAGCAGCCAATAGACCGCTTAATGCCATGAGACTCCCTGCCGCTAAATCCGCGATCTGAACTCCCGGAATCGCGGCCTGCCCGTCTCTGGTACCGGTCATCCCTATTACCCCGGCCAACGATAGATAATTCAGATCATGACCCGCTCGTAACCGATAAGGGCCATCCTGCCCATAACCCGAAATGGAAACATGGATAAGCCGCGGCTGAGCCTTTTGTGTGGTTTCGAATCCCAGCCCGAGTCGTTCCATTGTGCCTGGCCTGAATCCTTCGACCAGTATATCGTGCTCATTCAACAGGCTTAAAAAGAGCCGCCGCCCTTCTGGATTCTTGAGGTTCAGTGTGACGCTTTTCTTGTTGCGATTGATCGCTTCAAAAAACGGATTTTGAGAACCCGCATCTGTTCCGCCAAGGACTCTGGCATAGTCGCCGCCCACCGGGTTTTCAATTTTAATGATTTCCGCCCCCAGTGCGGCAAGAAGCCAGGTCATATATGGGCCCGGCAGGTTCATAGTCAAATCAAGAACCTTGAGGTCGTTTTAACGCACTCGACATATCAGTCTCCTAGCTGATTAATTCAAGCTCCAGGTAGGATTGGAACTATTTCACGCGGGACCAGAGTAGGTCCTTGCCGTTTTTGATCGGAGACAAAGCCATCATAAAATCACCTTTTATTCCATAGACAAATAGATCGAGCTTACCCCCATTCGGAAAAGTAATGAGCATTTGATGATCTTCGGATTTCCATACGCCGTCGGTGCCGAGTGGATATTCTTTATTGAACACTCTGCACGTGCCGTCTTTCCTTAGGGTCATGAGCATGCGATCTGTTGGCCTACGGTTATTTTTGACTTTTTCATCTAGCGGATGATCATCGGGGAGCACTTCCCATGTTCCGATGAGTTTATTCCAGTCTATGCCTGGTTGATAGATCTGTTCCGGAGTTATTCCTCCTTCTGCCGACAATATCCGGGGCAGAACTACGATAAATAAAAATAACATGATTAATAAGCAGGGTTGATGTTTCATCAATCCTCCAATTTCGACATTGCACGGATATTTTATTACGGATCGCCCTTTAGATCTATTGAATAGGTTGTGGCCGATGTTTTGTTCTGTCATCGAGTGTGGCAGATCTTGGAGAGCGGCTATGCTGCTGTCGAACGTTTCCATTTCCAAGATAATTCCTATTTTAAGCTGTTAAGTCCACAGAAACAATGCTGATTAATAATGCCACAGTAAAATCCAACATTACGGTATGTTAAAAAACTTAATTGATTTATTAATGGTAAGGTGGCTCACAAGTCTTTAGCATCAAATATTTTACTTGACACTCGCTATTGGCCGTGGTACCTCCCGCCGCCAGGAACAGACGGGAAGAGGTATTCCACTCGTCACTACGCCCGCACATCCGAAACGTGTTGAGCGATTTCTGAGAATAAAGGAGGGTATAATGGTCAGAAGAGTTTTCATTATCTCACTCAGCATTATCATGCTGAGTTTCACTGCACTTGCCTTGGCAGGCGGCCCCCCTATGGCAGCCGCGCCGTGTGCTCCGCCGCCCTGCGGTCCTTATCCTGTTAAACCTTACGCGGCCGGTCCCGCTTGCGCATATTGGGGCGACGCTCCATTTCCGGGTTTGTGCGGCGGCATAGTTGCATTACCATTTCTGGTTGTGGGAAGCTTGCTTGGAGGCAACACCATGGGGCCAGGTGGAGCGCCTCCCATTCCAGCTCAATGTGTGCCAAGGCCGTACCCTGCCAAAATATGCGCTCCGGCGCCATGTGGGCCGCCGCCATGCGGACCGACGGCTTACGGATTTGGGGGAGATAGTATATTTAGCTCCCTTCCCTGTTTGGAATTATGTTCAGGGCTGCTCGGGGGAATGACCGGTGGATCGAGCATACTCTGGTAGAGAGTTTTTCAATTTTTTTCCTCAACGGTATGGTTGATTATATAGAGTGTGGGGGGAAAATCTCTCAAAGGTTTTCCCCCATTTCATTCAACGCTTCCTATGCGAGCCTCGCATTTCTTTTCTCCTCAGATTTCTTTATATTCTAGTCTGAAAAAATTATTTTTCAGGAATTCCTTTGAACGCCACCCCCGATATACGCGCCGAACGCCTGGAGACACTTGAAGGTGTCCTGGATCGACTGGTATTCACGAATGAAACGAGCGACTTCATTGTTGCGCGTTTAATGGCGCCGGGACGTCGGCAGCCTATTACCGTGGTAGGGTCTCTCCCGCAGCCACATCCGGGAGAAACACTGGTCCTACAAGGCCGATGGGAATTTGACAAGAAGTTCGGCGAACAATTCCGGTTCGTTAGCGCTCAGTCCCGAGCCCCTTCTACCGTTAAGGGTATTGAAAAGTATCTATCATCCAGCTTTATCAAAGGGATAGGTCCGGAAATGGCTCGCCGTATTACGGCCATATATGGCGAAAGCACTCTGGACATCATTGAAAAGAAACCTGAGCAGCTCTTGAAAGTTCCAGGCATAGGCCGAGTCCGCGCAAATAAGATATCCGAGGCATTTCAGGAACAGAAGAGTATCCGTGAGGTTATGCTATTTTTGCAAACACATGGAGTTTCCGCGACTTACGCTTTCAAAATATTCAAGAAATATCGTGAAGCTGCAATTCGGATGGTTTCGCACAATCCTTACTGCCTGGCCACAGATATTCGCGGAATCGGATTCAAGTCCGCCGACAAAATCGCAGGGAGCCTGGGAATTGATATGCGTTCGCCTATACGGGCACGCGCCGGTATTCTGCACGTTCTGGAGGTGGTTCAAAGCGAAGGGCATGTTTACTATCCCAGGACGGGTTTACTGGAGAAAGCGCGCGAACTGCTCGGGATAGATTTTCACACCCTGGAGAAAGCCCTTGATGAACTTACTGCATCCCGGGAATGCGTGATAGAGGAGGACCGGGTATATCCCGCATCTATGGCGAGTATGGAGAATTCCGTTGCCGCGAAATTGCGGAATCTGGTGACCGCGCCCCGTTTTCTTCCGCCGATCAAAATAGAAGCGGCAATCGAGTGGATTCAAAAAAAGACAGCCATAACTTTATCGGGGGCCCAGAGAGACGCGGTTTCTGCTGCACTGGAATATAAGGTACTGATAATAACGGGAGGGCCGGGAACCGGAAAAACGACTCTTCTGAAGTGCTTAATTGATATTCTGGAAGCTAAGCGAATCAGAGTTATGTTGGGGGCACCAACGGGCCGGGCGGCCAAACGTCTCGCTCAAGCCACCGGAAGAGAAGCCAAAACCATCCACAGGCTACTCGAATATTCCCCGGGAGAAGGCGGTTTTCAGAGAGGAGCGGCCAGACCATTAGAAGCTGAGTTTATTATTATTGATGAGGTATCCATGGTGGATACCTCTTTAATGCATTATCTCTTGTCCGCAATTCATCCTCAAAGCAGTCTCATTCTGGTGGGCGACGCGGATCAGCTTCCTTCTGTCGGTCCAGGTAACGTGCTCGGTGACATGGTGGAAACAGGGAAAATCCCAGTTGTTCGCCTTCAGATTGTTTTCAGGCAAGCAAAGGCAAGCTTAATTGTTGAAAATGCTCACCTCGTCAATTCCGGCAAGCTGCCTCAAAAGCAAGTGGAAGGTTACGAACCTGATTTTTATATGATCGAAAAAGAAGATCCGGACGAAGCTTTGCGAATCATAAAAGAGATTGTTTGCGAGCGGATTCCGACCAGGTTCGGCTATGATCCCGTGGAGGATGTCCAAGTCCTTTGCCCGATGCACAAAGGGACCGTCGGAACGGAGAACTTGAATAGAGAGCTGCAGCAGATGCTCAACCCGCGCGGTCGTGTTATCAAAGGGGATAGATTTCGGGTCGGTGATAGGGTAATGCAGGTCAGGAATAACTACGATAAAGAAGTTTTTAACGGTGACGTGGGCAGAATCACTTCATTTGACCCGGAATGGAATGAGCTGGTGGTCAATTTTGAAGAGCGTTCGATTTCATATCATATTTCTGAACTGGACGAGCTGATACTGGCTTATGCAGTGACTGTTCATAAAGCGCAAGGGAGCGAATACCGAGCGGTAATTGTTCCTTTGAGCACACAACATTATGTTCTTCTGAGGCGCAATCTACTTTACACTGCTATGACTCGTGGAAAAGAATTGGTCATACTGCTTGGAAGCCCTAAAGCTCTCCAGATGGCTGTCGAGAACCGAATTGTCGAACCGCGATACACAGCTTTGGCGAGTAAAATATAGGTTCGATGTCTATGGCAAAGCGCTTTCTTTGAGAGAATCCTTCCTGTCCCGTATGGCTTTTTCGTAAAGTTTTGCATACTCGACAGCCGAGCGTTTCCAGGAAAAATCTTTATTCATTCCGCGTAACATTAATTTTTTCCAGGAATCAGGATCTTCTTTATAAACCTTCAAGGCTTTCAGCAAGGTAGATTCAAGTTCGGAGGCTTCGGGGTCTTCGAACTTGAATCCAGTGCCGGAGTCTGTTTGGGGATCGAACTCCTCAACGGTATCTTTCAGTCCGCCTGTGGTGCGGACAATAGGGACCGATCCATACTTTAAGGCGTATAGCTGATTTATTCCGCAAGGTTCGTATCGAGAGGGCGCCAGCATCATGTCACCGCCGGCGAAAATCCTGTGCGCCAGCGTGTAATCGTATCGCATGAAGACGGCTACCTTGTCAGGGTATTTGTAAGCGATTTCGGTGAATGATTTTTGATATCGTGACTCTCCGGTCCCGAGTAGTACCAGATTGATATCGTGTTCAATCAGTGATGGGATAATGCCTTGGAGCAGATCGATGCCTTTTTGATTGGATAACCGACTCACCATGGTAATGACGGGGATGTCTGCCCTAACCGGCAATCCTGCGATTTTCTGTAGATCGGCTTTGCAGGCAGCCTTATTGGATAAATCTTGTGGACTGTAATTGGCAGTAATCAATGAATCGGTGGCAGGATTCCAAATTTGGTAATCCACACCATTGAGTATGCCCGTTAGGTGCTCTCGCTTTTCGTTCAATACTCCTTCAAGTCCGAAACCAAACTCAGGCGTGAGAATTTCATTGCGATATCCGGGCGAGACCGTGCTGACCTCATCCGCGAAGATAATTCCACTCTTGAGAAAATTGAGCCGGCCGTGGAATTCCATATGCTTAGGCGTGAAGAATTCCCATCCCACTCCCACTAGCGGCATATCCAGGTGCCAGAAAATACCCTGATAGCCCAGATTGTGAATGGTCATAACCGACGCGCTCTCTTCAAGGCCCGGCACACCGGCATAAAGGGTCCTCAGATAAACCGGCGTGAGGGCGCCCTGCCAATCATGCGAATGAAAGAGGTCGTAATGCACACTCCCAAGAGCGGCCATTTCGAGCGCGGCTCGTGTAAGGAAGACGAAACGCTCCGCGTTATCCTCGTAATCCTTTTCCGGAGAACCATAGAGATATTCCCTGTCGTAGGTACTCATCACATTCCAGAAAAAGATAACGACACGAGGTATTGCCGTTGAGTTGCCATATTTGGGCGGAAACTTTCTTTGCATTAAGAGTTAATTCAAAGGCCAGATCAGTCTTTTGGATATCGTATTTTTCAGGAGTTATCCCCCGATATTTCGGCATAAGAACATCTATATGCAGTCCGAGTTGCGCCAGTTCCGCAGGAAGCGCGGAAAGAACCTCACCCAGACCGCCGGTCTGAGCAAAAGGCGTAGCCTCCGAAGCAATCATAAGAACGCGCACTGATCCACCCCCGGAAGATTGCTAAGTATATCATAAAACCGCATAAAAAGCGCTATTTTTCAATTACGTCCGGCTGCGAGGATTTCGCCATTTTCCTGAGATGCTTTATCAGGCCCCCATCCTGAACAAGCTCTTTCATGAATGGAGGAATCGGGGCAATTTGATAAAACAATCCCGTGGAGGTGTTCCGGATAATACCTTTGTCAAGGTCTACTTCGACGATATCACCTTCTGATATTCCGTCCACAGCCGGTCCGCTTTCAAAAATGAGCAGTCCCATATTGAATGCGTTTCGGAAGAAAATCCTGGCAAAACTCTTGGCGATCACGCACGAAACTCCTGCACCCTTTATGGCCACCGGTGCGTGTTCCCTTGACGAGCCGCAACCGAAGTTCTTACCGGCAATTATTATATCGCCTTGTTGCACCTTGGATGGGAATGCGGGATCAGCGTCTTCCATGACGTGCTCAGCCAGTTTCAGTGGATCCGAAAGGCTTAAGTATCGAGCGGGAATAATCTCATCGGTATTGACATTGTCGCCAAATTTCCAGGCTCTGCCTCTGAGCATGATTTACTCTCCTATTACGGGCATCAATTATGCCAAAAACAAGCTCCAAAATAAATTAGTTACGACTTGACGTAACGTTAGCACAATAGGCATTATCTGACGCTAATATTATCTTCCGGATAATAGCAAAAAGCATCGATTCAACCTATTAAAGGATTTGCATTATGGGGAAAATCAGAGACAGGCTTAATCACCCGCAAATAATTCAAGGGATGACGCTCGGCATGTTATTTAAAGTGCTTGCGAGAAACGGTTTTCGTGTGGATACCCAGTATCTTGGGCGACTGGCGCAGCTGATGGCTTTGGGCGTATTCAATTCTATATTTGCAGGCTGCGAGACATTTTTTAATATGGACCAAATACGCAAAATCCATATTGAACAGGCGCCATTGTTCGTGATCGGCCATTGGCGCAGCGGCACAACCCATCTGCACAATCTTTTGAATCTTGATCCGCGGTTTACTTGCCCGACAGCATACCAGGCACTGTTCCCACGACATTTTGTGTTCAGCCAAATAGGAGGCGCAATATTCGATTTGATAGCACCAAGAAAACGCCCAATGGATAACGTAGCTTTTTCGTCCAAGGTTCCCCACGAGGACGAATTCGCGTTAGCCGCGGATTGCGGCGTTTCGCCCTATACAATTTTGTGGTTTCCTGTAACGAAAGACCGTCCATACAGTGAATTGGATCCACAACGGATTCCGTCTCATGCCCTTGAGGAGTGGAAACAGTCTTTCCTTTTGTTTCTCAAAAAACTTACATTGTCCGAAGAGGGGCGGATTGTACTCAAGTCACCGCCCCATCTTGGGCGGATGGCTACGATCCTGGAAATATTTCCGGAAGCGCAGTTTGTTCACATTGTGCGCGATCCCTATGCTGTATATAGTTCCATGTGGAAACTATGGAACGATTCTCTCGCCTATTCCTGTCTTCAAGGAGCTGATCGGGAGATAATAGACGAGCTCATATTGTCTTGGTATGAAGAGCTATTTTCATTATTCGAAAGAGACAGAAATCGAGTTCCGCAAGGCGCTCTACACGAGATGAAATACGAAGATCTCGAGGAAAAACCCTTGGAAACACTACAAGCAATGTACGAAACACTTGGGTTGTCGGGGTTTGAGCTGGTCCGAGATAGGATAGTGGCGTATTTGGAATCTATAAAAAATTATCAGAAGAATCCTCATCAGTTGGATGAAGAGAGCCGCGAAAAGGTGTCGAAGCGCTGGCGTTTTACATTCGAGCGTTATCAGTATGATATTTAATTATTTGACCCGTTTCTTGAACAAAGCGGCTGCCAGACCTATAAAAAATACAGCCATTATGATAAGCGGAATTACCTGAGGCCATAACACGTCCCAACCCGTCCCCTTCAGAAATACCCCACGAACGATAGTCATGAAATACCTAAGCGGATTCAGGTACGTGAGGTACTGTATTACCTCCGGCATATTCTGGATAGGAAACGCAAACCCTGACAGAAGCACCGCGGGTTGCATAAACATGAACGAGGAAAGAATTGCCTGTTGCTGAGTTTTGCAAAATGCCGAAATAGTTACTCCTATTCCCGAGGCGGTAATAAGAAAGAGCATGGAGGCAGCTAGGAAAAACGCCATAGATCCCCTGAAAGGAATATCAAATGTAACAAACGCGAGAGGCGTGATAATTAACAACGTAATTACTTCAATAATTAGACATGGAATGGTTTTTCCCAATATAAGTTCCAGCCGAGACATCGGCGCGACCATAAGTTGCTCAAGTGTTCCTGTCTCTTTTTCGTGTACAAGAACAGATGAAGTGAGAATGACACAGAGCGCCAGCAGAATAAGCACCACTGTGCCCGGAACAAAAAAATCCTTCGACGTCAGATTCGGGTTAAACCATGCGCGACCTGCATCAGCAAATGAGGGAATAATCAAGCGAGGTATCGTCGATGTATACAGGGTTCCTTGCATACGTCTTGTTTTCTGGTTCATGATGTCCAGTCCAAAACGCTTCACGATGGATTGGGCATAGCCGGATACAGTGCCCGCCGAAATGGTATCGACACCATCAATGAGGATACCTATCTGAGCGGTCCTATTGCCCTGGATACGTCTTTCGAGGTCGGGAGGAATCAGGATTGCCAATGAAGCGCTTCCGGTTATGAGGAACCAGTCTATATCATCATAGGAATTTACCTTGTCTACGATTTGAAAATAACCGGACCTAGAGAACGCTTCGATTATATCGCGGCTTAGTGTGGTACGGTCCAGATCGACGACAACTGTGGCCACATTCTCAACATCAAGACGGCACGCGTAGCCGAACATGAAAAGTTGCAACAACGGAGCTATCATCAACAACCTGAAATTCTGTTTATTACGGGTTATCTGAACGAATTCTTTACGGATCAGATGCCTCACGCGTCGGAAGCGATCAATCACAGCATTGACAGTCGCTGAATTAATTCCAAGAAATCCCGAATTCCACGAACAGGGATTTGGTCTTTTCAGATGAAGTATCCGGGTCTGGTCTCATGCGATTCGTTTCTCCAGCTTTCTCATAGCAAGCAGAGTCACGACAGCTCCAAAAATTACCAACATGAAAATAGGAAAAATGATTGCCTCAATGCCGGCTCCTTTGAGGAATATGCCTCTCAAGACTGGGATGAGGTGCCGAGCAGGAATTATGTAAGTAATCGCTTGAAGCAATTGAGGCATATTCGATATGGGGAACACGAAACCGGAAAGTAGGAACGCAGGAAGAAAGGTACCGAGTAGCGCAAGCTGAGTAGCGAAAAATTGAGTGGTGGCTACCACTGAAATTAGAAATCCCAATGAAAGAGCGCCTACAAGAAAAATACTCGAAACAAAGAACATCAATAATAAGCTCCCTCTGAAAGGAACATCAAAGACATACTTTCCCATCAAATAAACCATCACTAAATCTAAATAACCCAGTACAAAATACGGAATCAGTTTGCCCAGGATTAATTCGTTGGACTTGATAGGGGTCGAAATCAGCTGCTCCATCGTCCCGGTTTCACGTTCACGAACTATAGTGAGAGACGTCAGCAACGCGGCAATTACCATCATAATGATTGCAATGAGTCCGGGCACAATATTGTTCCGACTCTGCAGCTCCGGATTGTAAAGAAGCCTTAACCTAGGCTCAAGAGGCGGTACGACTCTTCGCTCTATCGCCTGCCTAAACATTGCTTCTTTTTGAAAGTCGGTTTCATAATCAGCTATAATCGTTTCGATGTAGACCATAGCAATGCCTGCCCGGGTAGAGTCGGATCCATCCACGATAGCCTGGACTGTCGCCTGCTTTCCTTTTTTCAGGTTTCGCGCGAAATCATGCGGAATAATGATCCCGACGCTGACCCTATTATTGTCGATTGGTGCAACTATTTTTTCATAAGAATCAGTGTAGATAATAAGATTGAAATAGCCGGAACTTGTGAGTCGGTCGATGAATTCCCTGGATTGGGGCGTCCGGTCGCGGTCCCAGACTGCCAAAGGAATGTTATCCACGTCCAGAGACAACGCGTATCCAAACAAGATCATCAACATGATGGGTATTCCGAGTGCCAGATACAGCGATCGTGAATCCCTGATGATCTGCTTGGTTTCTTTACGCGATACGGCAAATACTCGATAAATATTCATCTGATCCTCAAGCCTGCTCGGCCCTATTGAAACCCCGTCTCATGCCGAATTTGCATCCTCCGAGGTGAGCGTTACAAAAACATCTTCCAGGCTTGGTGTGGTAACCTCAATTTTGAAAATAGAGATCCCTGCGGTTGCCAGGATTTCTCTTATTCGAGCAGATGCGTCTTCGGGATCTAGTGTCACTACATGGATCATATTGCCGAATATCGCAGTCTCCTTGAAAATGGGGTCCTGGCGCAAGAGTTCCTCAGCCCTCATAAAGTCATCGCATTCCACATTCAAAACGGTTTCCTTCATCCAATCTTTCTTGAGTTCACCTGGGGTCCCTAAAGCAATTATTTTCCCTCGGTTCATCAGCGCGAGCCGATGGCAATATTCGGCCTCTTCCATGTAATGCGTGGTAACGAATACTGTAATCCCTTCCGACGCCAAGTTGTTGATCATATCCCAGAAACTGCGCCTTGAAATAGGATCCACACCTGAAGTCGGTTCATCAAGAAACAATATAGGAGGCTCATGCAGCACTGCACATCCCAACGCCAGTCTCTGTTTCCAGCCCAGGGCAAGCTCTCGCGTTAAGGTTTGTCTTCGTTCAACTAAGCCTGCCATTTCCAGGACCCACTTATCTCTTTGCAGCTTCCTTTTGCCGGTCAATCCGTAGATACCACCAAAAAAATCGAGGTTCTCCGAAACCGTGAGATCGTCGTAAAGAGAGAATTTCTGCGACATATAGCCGATGCTCTTCTTAACCTCTTCCGGTTCAATCGAAACATCCCAGCCCGCTATCCGAGCAATACCTGACGAAGGTATCAGAAGCCCGCAAAGAATTTTTATGGTTGTTGTTTTTCCTGCCCCATTCGGCCCGAGAAAGCCGAAAATTTCGCCTTTTTCGACTTCGAAGCTCACTTGGTCCACTGCTACGAAATCGCCAAAAATCTTGGTGAGATTCTCGGCAACTACAGCTATTTTATCTTCATTATTTTGCAAGGATTTTCCCATTGGACAGTTCATCTGTTCCGGGGCGGCGCGGGATCAAGGAGAGGAAAACATCTTCCATTGATGGCTCAATCTCTTTGAATGAATAGATTTTTATTTGTTCTGTTTCCAATACCTTGCGAATGGTTTCGATCTCGTCGTTCGTCGTAAATGCGCACATGAAGCGAATTACCAAAAACATTTGCATCCACAATCGCAGGCAAACGAGAAAGAGCCGCCCTTGTTCCGTTTATATCAGACGGGATCAATTCAAACATCTTGCCTTTAACCAAAGCTCTAAGGGAATGAGGCGCTCCCAATTGGACTATTGAACCACCACTTATAAGCCCGACTCGCGTTGTCCTTTCCGCTTCGTCAAGATAAGCAGTCGTCACAATTATTGAGATGCCTTGCTTAAGAAGATCGTAGAGAATTTTCCAGAAATCACGGCGAGACACGGGATCCACTCCGTTTGTTGGCTCGTCGAGTAACAATAGAGCAGGGGAATGGATCAGTGCGCAAGCTAAACCCAATTTCTGCTTCATACCGCCTGAAAGCGCTCCCGCAAGTCGATCTTTGAAAGGCCCCAATCGGCTGAAACTCATCAATAGCTCAATACGATCACCGCGCGCCTGCTTGGGGACTCTGAAAAGATCGGCATAGAAGATCAGATTCTCTATAACCGTGAGATCCTGATATAGACCGAAACGCTGTGGCATATAGGCCAAGTGTTCTTTAACAGCCTCGGGATCATCTACAACGGAGATTCCATCAACCCATATGTTACCCGAGCTCGGTGGCAGTATGCCGGCCATCATTCGCATAGTAGTCGTTTTGCCCGCTCCATCAGGACCTACTAGGCCGAATAGCTCTCCCCTTTTGATTTCGAGACTCAGATCCTTAACGGCGACGGTTTCGCCGAAGTTCTTATATAAATTTGCGATCCGAATAATTGGGCTATCAGTGGCTGTTTTATCATGCGGGCTGCCGTTCTCTTTTAAAGTCGGTTCAACGTCGGTCCGTATGTAACCTTCGGCCGGCATTCCAATTTTCAATTCCTGTTCCCGGTTGAGTATGGTGATCTTGACTCGATAGACCTGTTTTATCCTTTCTTCCCTGGTTTGAACGTTTTTGGGGGTGAACTCCGCCCTGGGGGAAATGAAGGTCACAACGCCGGGATATATTTTTCCCGGAAAACTGTCCGTGGTTATTTCTGCTTTTTGTCCAAGCTTTACTCGGCCCAAGTCCTTTTCGCCCACATATCCTTTGAGCCACACTTCATCTATTGCAGCTACTGTGGCCACAGGGGCCCCGGGAAGAACCACTTCTCCAAGCTCTGCAGCCTTAACAAGCACCGCGCCCGAGACGGGAGTAGTCAGTGCCGAATGCTCTATATCGAGATCAATCCTTTTGAGTTCCCAGATCACCCTCTCCAGTCGGTGTGTCGCCGCACGAATTTGCTGTTCTCTGGGTCCTTTTTCAAATTCTGAAAAATGCTCCAGCGCGTTATTGTACTCTTCCGTCGCCACTTTTAGTGCAGTATCTCTCGTGTCATACGTGGAACCCGAGACTGCTCCTTCCTTATAAAGCTGATCATATCGATTGAATTCGTCTTGAGCATTCTTCATTCTGCTTTCCGCAGCTTTTAGTTGAGCCTTCGCCTGTCGGATTTGCTCAGCGCGAGTGCCTTCCTCCAGCTCATCCAAGACGGCCCGTTGATTGGCGATCTCCGCCTCCGCCGCCCCTTTTTGTGAGAGCAGGGTATCTGTATCCAGGGTGGCAATTGTTTGCCCTTTCTTGACGCGGTCCCCTTCTTCTATATTTAGGGCATTGATCTGTCCGGCTATCCTGAAGGAAAGATCGACCTCAGTAGTTTCGATATTTCCACTGACAAATATTTTATTATTCGGATGGCTTGAATTTTGTGAAAATAGCCAGGTTACGACAGCTCCTACTACGAGGACGAATACTAGCACTATGATAATTTTCTTCATTTCTTTCCTATGCTGAAGTGGTCCGTCTCTGCTTAACACGGCCGCCGAGAAATCCAGAATTACTGATTTGCAAATCAACTAATTTATACCGTATGCCGGTCTTATAAGCAAAAAACAAAGAAGGAAAAGATCGGAATCAAAATTAAGGAAATTCTCATAGTGAATTTCGCGAGAAAAATAATCTCAGTTCCATTATTAACTTTTTGGTTAATATACCATAAAATTGCACATTATTAACCATCCTTGCTGGAGATACCTATGAATTATGTTTAAAGATTGACAATATTAAAACGTTGTGATATCCACGCCCGCAGGCATAAGGGCCAAAGCGATGCACTAGGAGATTTAAATGTTTGGAAAAGTGATACAATTAAAGAAAAGTGCAGCAGCGCCTAGCCGGGGGGGGGAGTTGCCTTCGGAGATAACCCGCCAGTTCAACACAGAAGTTCTGGAAAGGGGCCTTAAATTAGCGGAAGCCTCGCGAATTTCGCACATTAACTTCGGAAGGGAATCGTACTTCGGCCTTGTTACTGAACCTTCCGGCAAAAGTTTCAACGCGCATGTGATACTCGATCCCGAGTCAAAGGTGCTGACCAGAGCATCGTGCCAATGCTTCAGGTCATTCACCCGGACTTATTGTCATCACATAGTATCCTTTGTGCGATATATTTTGAGACCTGACCCTGAAACTGGGCGATTGCGAAGCCTTGGCGAAGATTTTGAAGATAGTTTTTGGCATGAAATCAGTTGGTACGGATTTAAAAATTTTGGGGATTCTCTGCTCGGATTTAGATGCCTGGCCAATCATGGCGGAGAAGGGCTCAAGATAACCTTTTCGGACCGCAATCAAAACGAAATACTATCATTGATGCCGGGCGAAAGATTGGTTGATGAATATCTTTATGAATTTTTTGACATTATTCGCCGAGACATTGATGCCACATTGTTCAGGAGGATGTACGGACGAAAACTTAAAGATCCGAATGTGCCTTATCTGAGGCGCAGACCCTGGCAATTGACGGAATCAGAGGAAGACATCAACAGACGCGGTTTTAAATCGGTGAGACAGCATTTGGAGGACAGTGTTTGGCACAAAATAGCCAAAGTAGGTTTTCTCAGTTGCGGGCGCAATGGAGGGAGCTTTCGTTTCCATTTTCTGGAGCACAAACGGGAACTGATAGTAGAGGCTTTTCACGAGGACGAATCCACCATACTTCGCTTAGTCCCCCCACGCAATCACATCGGGACTATTATAGAAACGGCCGAGAAAAAGGCAGTTATAGGAACTGATCTTTTCATACACACTAGGACTCTCAAAACCGGATACCGCATCGATGTTACAGAATCTTCCGGCCTGAAAATAACTCCTACAGTAGAGAATCCTGACCCTGAGGCTAATTCCGAGTCCAGGTTTCTTGATAGAACTAAATTGGAACAGCTATTATTTCGGGGCGTACTATTTTTTTCCGGATTGGGGTTTCTTCAGGATCAACACTAATACCGGGGGACTGCCCCCGGACTACTTCTCTCCCCAAAAGAGCACTATTATTCCACCGGATAAAATTACGTCCTTCATAGAGGAACATGGTGAAATTTTAAAAACTGAGCCTTCAGTCCTGATGGAACCGGCCCTGTTGGAAAGGAAAACGGTCGAGAATTATCAACAAGTTACGATTGATCACAAAGAAGTTAATGAAAAAGGTGTAACATTAGGAATAACTTACGACTTTCGGAGATTTTCAAATTCCGTTCCGCGAAATTTTCGAAGCTCGAAAGAACAAAAAACGTTTTCTGATTCAGGGAAACACGTGGATAGATGCAATGTCCACTGAGTTCTCCTGGATGGATGGTGTGGACGAGGAGAGTCTGGGCGAAGGGGACATGTTGCACGTAAATACCACTGAATATCTCCGCATTTTGGCAATGCACGATCAGCCTGAGAAGCGATTTTCAGCCGGTACAAAGCGTTGGTTTGAAGGCCTTTCCAGTCTCGAGCATCCGGGCCGACTACCGTCCATTAGTGAAATGAAAGGTAAGCTCCGACCTTACCAAAGAAACGGATATGGTTGGCTCTGGTTTTTGTACGAGAACGGTTTTTCCGGACTATTGTGTGATGATATGGGACTGGGGAAAACGCACCAGGTAATGGCTCTCATGACCGCGATACTGCGTCGGCGAACTGAGAGGTCACATGGAATCCGATTCCTCGTAGTATGTCCAACCACAGTTCTCAGTCATTGGAAAGACAAAGTATTGCAATACAGTCCGCACCTGGACCCTTATATCTATCACGGAACTGATCGCTCCTTCCAAGAAGCCTTTGACGAACATTCCCTAATCATAACATCATATGGGATTGCTTTGCGGGATATAGAGATCTTATCCAGCTTTCGTTTCGATCTGATCGTGCTTGATGAAGTCCAGGCTATCAAAAACAAGACCACCAAAACTTATTCAGCGATTAAGGAATTAAAATCCGTTTGCACAATAGGGCTTACCGGAACTCCGATTGAGAACAGCCTGACAGACCTCAAGGCTCTGTTTGATGTAATTCTTCCCGGCTATCTCATGTCGGATTCAGTATTTGAGACTCATTTTCGCTTTCCTATTGAGGAGTGCCGAGATAAACGGACCGGGGAAAAACTTTCACGAATGATTCATCCTTTCACACTGAGACGCAAAAAAGACCAGGTGCTCAAAGAGTTGCCTCCTAAAATTGAAGATATTCGCCGCTGCAGTCTTAGTGAAGATCAGATCCGCTTGTACAGGGATGTCGTGGAAAATCAGGGCAGGGACCTGGTTCAAACCTTGAAAAATTCCGACAGCAGTGTCTCGTATATCCACGTATTCGCAGTTTTGAATTATCTGAAGCAGATTTGCAATCATCCGGCCATGCTGGAAGGAGAAACAAAGGACTACAATCGTTACAGTTCCGGGAAATGGGACCTTTTTGTTGAACTTCTGGAAGAGAGCTTGGGGTCCGGTCAAAAAGTGGTCGTATTCAGTCAATATGTGAAAATGCTGGAACTAATTGAGTCATTCCTCAACAATCAGGGAATTGAGTTCGCCACCATTAAAGGGCATACCAGACGCCGTGCAGAAGCTATAAAACGATTCAACACGGACCCGAAGTGCATGGTATTCAGCGCTTCTTTGCGTGCAGCGGGCCTTGGAATAGACCTGGTCGGAGGCTCTGTGGTCATCCATTATGATCGATGGTGGAATTCCGCCAGGGAAGAACAAGCAACAGACCGAGTTCACAGAATAGGTCAACGCCGCGGCGTCCAGGTCTTTAAGCTTATCACTGACCGAACCCTTGAAGAGAAGATTGATACGATTATTTCGCGGAAGAAACAGCTCATGGATTCCGTGGTGAAACAGGACGACAAATCGCTCCTCAAGCATTTCTCCCGGCAGGACTTGATCGAAATGATGTCTTTCTGAAATCTGAAACACGGTCAAAAATTTTCCCGGCTTATTACTTGACCTGAATGACACTGGATTTAACAAATTGCTTGACAGCTTCGGAACAGAGTTTTAGAAGCAAAATAATTGAGAACTATTTTGGCCTAAGGAATATTATAACGGGACGTGTTACTCCGTTCCACCCAATCTCACTCGGTCTCGAAACGCACTTCATAAGGAGAACATGGCTCATGGGGTCAGTAAGCGAGCTTTGCTGGACTAGCACAGAGGATCTATTTAGGGAACTGAACCTGGACAGCTTGTATGCTCGGCAAGTTGGAGTCCTTGGGCCGTTCACGTCATCAAATTATCCTGATCTTATACTGATATACACCGGCAAGATCACAATCGGAATCAATTTGGCTAATGCCTCTGAAGATGAGGAATCCTTGGGCAACTCCGGTAGAATGGGCGGACAAAAAATTAATAAGGACAATTTACTTTTCCGAAATTATATGGAAGAGCACAGCGAGTGAAATCCTTCGATCTTGCCAAAATGGCCGCAGCTCAAGGCGGGGAATATGTCTTGGCCGCGAAGGATCTCCACACAGAAGCATGTTATTTAGTATACGGTCTTCTCAAACCAGGTGAAGGTGATCGCTTAATTCAGCCCGGCAAAGGCTATGAAGAGATCCTCTGCGCAATAACAGGTGCGTTGGTGATGAAGCTTGCCCGGAACGAAGTTATATTGGAACAAGGCCACGCTGTGCATATCAACTCATGCTGATTCGTTTTATATTTCCAATCGCAACAACAATACCGTATTGTATGTTATAGCCGGAGGCCGCTCTCGAATCTGATCAAAGTTGAAAAAGGCTGCAACGATCTGTTATCTTATGTGACTTCAGGGGCCTGAGTGGTGGAATAGGTAGACACAAGGGACTTAAAATCCCTTGGGGCTTGTCCCCGTGACGGTTCGAGTCCGTCCTCAGGCACCAATAATCATTCGGATATTACGCCACCGCAACAAGGTGGCGTTTCTTTTTGAGAATGACCATTGTGTCAATTTTCTGTCGCTCTTCACGGCAAACTGCATTGGCAGCCGCTATCAGGTTTTCCAATTCGGGCGCCGAATAATGTGTTGTGATCCGCCCCGATTTATGGCCTAGCAAATCCTGTCGATCCTCAAAGGAAAGTCCGGTAGCCCCTAATCGACGGCCAAACGTATGCTTCAGCGGCTTTCCCCAGGGCTTCACCGATAGCTAGTGTGGATTCCCGCAAATAACTTTCATGATTGGATCCAGCTCTCATGCCGCTTCTAGTGCTGCCTACTATGCAAGCTATTTGAAGGACAGGACATTAGATCGGGCCCATTGGCTAGTAGAGAGCGTCATTGCCTTTTCTCCAGGTCCGACGTATATAGCATGGGCGCTCAACCAAAAAGAGAAAGAGAGGCATCTGATCTTCAGACCGGAGATTATTCAAGAAGAAGCGGTATCCCCAACGGCTAGAAATTCGACTGGCGGGCCAGCGCTCGTCCCCATGCCCGGGAGTGTGGCCCGATGGTGCGCCTCGCCCAAATCACGGTGCAGGCCTTTCGTAACCCTTAAGTTTGTTTTCGCTTCAACCAGAAGTCGAATGACCGACCCGGGACGAAGATGTCTACGCCGATCGAGGGTTCAGCCAATGGATTCTTCACAGTGTGCGGCTCATTTCCAGGTATGTACACCGCATCCCCCTCATTCAGCTCTTCTTCCTCGTCGTCGGTCGTGATCACCATCTTGCCCTTCAGCACGATCAGAACTTGGGCGCCCTGATGTTCGTGTCGAGGAGATGCATGGCCTGGAGGTTTGACGAAATACTCCACAGAAATATCCGCTTCACTACACAGGCTCACGCGTTTCCAGTCTTTCTCAGGCTCGTAACTCTCAGCCTTGTCAAAACGAACTACTTTCATCTGATCTCCTTCTTGTCTGCGGGCCGCGATGCGCATGACCGGTCACCAGACCAATTCCGGACGATCTTCCGCCGACTATCACGCGGGCACCATGTAGATTAAACATTCGAGACGATCACCAGGTCTTATTTTTTGGCCGTTTCAGGCCTTATAACTTTAACGCTGAAGTAAATAACGATCATCCCCAAAAACGTTAGCAACGCCAGTGCATAAAGCCCACCCGAAAAACTACCTGTAGCCTGTTTTCCCCAACCGACTATATAAGGGCAGAAGAAACCACCAAGATTACCGAGTGAGTTGATCAGCGCAATGCCTGCCGCGGCCCCGACCCCACTTAAATAACCGGTTGGCAACGGCCAGAACGGTCCTTTTGCGCCCATAATACCGATGGCACCGACACAGATCATCATAATCGCAGCGAAGGTGTTCCCGAGCCAGCCAGCCATTCCCAATCCAAAGGTAATCAGGAAAAGACTTCCGATCAAATGCCATTTCCGTTCCTTAAAATGGTCGGAAGAATATCCTACGCCAAGCATACCGACAATGCCAAATAAGTAGGGTAATGCTGAAATATAACCGACCTGCATGGTCGAGAATCCCTGTTGTTTGACTATCTGGGGAAGGAACATCGAGACACCTAGATTTACGCCAGTATCAGCAAAATAGACAAAACCGAATAGCCAGATCACTGGATTGGAGAAAGCCTTCCAGATGCCAGGATGTGGCTCAGCAGCTATTCTTTCACGGTCGGTTACCACTTCTTTCTCGAGCCAGCGTTTTTGGGCATCACTAAGCCATGTTGCCGTGGCTGGGTTGTCCGGCAGGACTGTCAAGACAAGAAACGTCGCCAGAACCGCGGGTACCCCTCGATCACGTAAAGCCACTGCCACCCATTATAACCGAGTACTCCTTGGAATGTTTGCATAATCCAGGTCGAAACGGGCGCGCCTACGGCAAGTGAAATCGGGATGGCCAGCATGAATCTTGAGATGATGCGTGCCCGGTAGCGCGCAGGAAACCAGTACGTAAGGTAAAGAATGACTCCCGGAAAATATCCAGCCTCTGCGGCGCCGAGGAGAAACCGCATGGCCAAAAAACTTTTCGGTCCCTGCACCATCGCCATCGCGCAGGCGATAAGTCCCCACGTAAAAAGGATTCGAGCGATCCACTTGCGGGCGCCGACACGAACAAGTACCAAATTGCTCGGAATTTCGAACAGGCAATAGCTAAGGAAAAAGATGCCCGCACCCAACCCGTAGTAGTAAGGATCCAGCCCGATGTCCTTGTTCATCGTCAATGCAGCGAAACTGACATTTACCCGATCAAGATATGCTATGACATACAAGAAGATCAGGAGGGGTACGAGTCTTAAATTAAGCTTGCGCATAAGCTGCTTTTCCACAACTTGTTCCATGTGTTTCCTCCCTTCAGTTCTTTGACACGCTAGCGCTCTGTCCCTGAAAATACCTAGGCATTGAATCAGGAATTATCTGGAGAGGTTGCCATCTTGGAGGTCTTCTGGGTCTTGATCGGCCCCTGTGTCAATTTGTTTCCTGCACCATATCAGATGGTTGACTGGAAGAACATATATTTCTATGTCTTCCCAAGGAATAATCCGGGATTGAAGCCTTATCCTTCTGGAGAAATGGTGGCATTCCCCGTGAGTGGGAAGGTCAACAAGGCAACCTATGATGCCCCTGATTGTGTAGCCAAAGTTAGAAGCGCTAAGGAATGAGCTGAACGCGTCTTTTCTTCCGAACCTATGAGACCGTATCAAGAAAGATCGGGCAGCCGCTGGAATTCACTAATGATGGTGTGTCAATCCGTTGTGCATTGTTCTGATTTGTGATGCTGTTGGGAACGGTCGGCCTGGGTTAAGTGGTTGTTTTTATTGTATCAGTAAGTTTCTTATTGCGACTTAAAATCCCTTGGGGCTTGTCCCCGTGACGGTTCGAGTCCGTCCTCAGGCACCAATAATCATTCGGTATTACGCCACCGCCTTGAGGTGGCGTTTCTTTTTGAGGATGAGGAGTGCGGGAATTTTGCGGGCCGTCTGCCGGTGGATCTGCTAAACGAAATTCACAAATTCAAGGTGTCCAATACGTATCATTTGGAAAGGGCATTGAGGCTGTATGTAAAGCTCATGAAGGGAACGGTTTGAAGAAACCTGTTAAACGGTCCTTTGATAGAGCGGCCAAGAATTCTCTCCTATCCTAAGATCCTGCCGTGATATCATATCATCCTAATTAGGGTCGGTAAGCCACTTTGAGAAGAAGTGAACTAGCAATATACCCCTAACAAATTATGGCAAGACAGGCTCAAGAAAACCGGCATTGGAGATGGAGCCATGGCACAATGTAGGCACCATGAAATCTGCGGTAGAGACGCTCTTGAGGGAGACGATGCATGCATTTTGCACTCCTACAATCTGCAAAAGGACAAGAAGAGCTTCGATACCGCCCTGGATGAGCATCTTAAAGAACAAGGAGAATGTTTTTCACATTTTGTTTTTGCTCATGAAGCCAATTTCAGAGATAGGACATTCCATACGTTTGCCCGTTTCAACAACGTCACATTCATGCAGCGAGCGGACTTCTCCGAAGTGACCTTCAGTGACGGTGCTGACTTCAGAGATACTAACTTCAGAGATTTTGCAAGTTTCTTCAAGGCTGTCTTTCAAAACAGTATTGACTTCTCTCATGCGGAATTCAGCCAAGCAGCTGAGTTCTCGAATGCGAATTTCGAGAAATATGCCGGTTTCTTTTATGCAACTTTCACGAAAATTGCCAAGTTCCCCGAAGCCAATTTCAGTAGTGTAAGCTTCACTCTAGCAAAATTCCACGACTGGACTTCTTTCACAAAAACCACATTTAAGGAGACTGTGTGGTTCAGACAAGCTGACTTCATGGCCCGCCCTGATTTTTGGAACACTAGATTCGCAGAAGCCGACTTCACGCAGTCCAGATTCTCGAATGGAGCCGATTTTTTTGGTTCCACGTTTAGTAAAAACGTGTTATTCGACGGGGCCGAATTCCTGGGCCGTACATCCTTCCTGCCGAGAGAAGCAGATGGACATGGCATGCCGATTTTTGCCGGTGCAGTAGCTAGCTTTAGCGACGTCGCGATTGCTCCGCTCGACGTGCTTACTTTTCGCGACACTGACCTCAAAAACTGTCTTTTCAGCGGCACAGATCTTCGTAAAGCGGAGTTTGCAAATGTTACCTGGCCCAGAATAGTTAGCAACAAATATTCCGAATTGATTCGTAAAAGGTGGCCAAAAATTGGCCGTAACGGGGTCTTTGATGAGATAGAGGCTAGAAGAAAAGGTGAAACTCATAAATATCCCCACATTGAGCAGTTGTATCGCCAGCTCAAACAAAACTGCGAGGATCGAAGGGATTATGAGCGAGCCAGTGATTTCCATTATGGCGAGAAACAGATGCGCCGGAAGAATAAGGAGGGTACCAGCCGAGGACTTCGCTTCCTTTTGACCGTATATTGGCTGGTAAGCGGATATGGCGAGAGATGGATTCGGCCAGTGATTTGGACGGCTGGTGTCCTTCTGGTCTCCACTTTTTGTTATCTTCAGTGGGGTCTGCTCCAGCCCCCAAAAGACGCTGCACCTTTTTTCCCGCACTGGTGGGAAATTGGCCTCTACGGCTTACAAGTAATGACGTTGTTAAGACCGAGCTACTTGGAACCTATTCAATTCGGGGGTCGTGTCATCTACACAATTCAAAGCATTGTAGGGCCTATCCTGATTGGTCTTTTTGCTTTAGCCGTCAGGCAGAGGTTGAAGCGGTAAGTGACACTGTGAAAGAAACGGATGCGGACATAACGCGTTTTAGAGGGCGGACACAAGGGGCGCACGGGGTGTTATTGAGTCGAACACGAAAGTTAAAGCCGCTCAGGCCGTAAGGGACATTGTTTCATACACGCCAAGGTTTTTGAAGATGATCTTGACATACCTTTTTTGAACGCCAGGACTCACTCTGAGAGGCAAATATGTGCAGAACAGAAGAAGAAATCAAAAATCACATCGTCCTGCCTTATCTTCAGAGTCTTGGTTTTGATCCAACAGAGATTCAGTTCGAGCGGACACTGGAACTGAATTTGGGAATAGGCTGGTCAAGGCTGGATACCGGAAAACAAGCCTTCTATAAGTCTGGAAGATACGACGCGCTTGTAACACGAAGAGGGCAGAACCTATTCATTATTGAAGTCAAAGCTCCCGACGTCGAACTCACGGACGATGACAGGTACCAAGCCACTTCGTATGCAAAACTCCTGCACCCCGTAGCCCCTTTTTCACTCGTAACGAATGGCAAGAAATGGATACTCTATGATTCTCTAACTCAACAAGAGATTCTGCCCGGTAGTTTCAAAGTGAAGGACCAGTACCGAAGTGGCTCTGCCGGACAGCTCTCGTCTTGAGGCTTTAAAATACTTCTTGGGCTACTCCCGAGAGAACCTACTAATTTTTTGTGACTGGCAAGTTGATGAATATGTGTCACAACTAGAAGGATCGCGGTCTGACAGGGATAAAAAATATATCAGTGATTTGTATGAACCATGTGCAAAATTGGAAGACCAGTTCAATCGTTTTATAGTCTCTGAAAGCAAGGCTTTTGTGCTCGTTGGAGATTCAGGGGTGGGTAAGACCTGCTGGGCCTGCCATACCGCGAAAGATTTCCTGGCCAAAGGTTATCCTAGCTTGTTTTACAGAGGATTGCATCTGAACGATATATTCGGAGCCGTCAGTGAAGATCTCAACTGGCAACTCTCGCCCAATTTTAACCCCGTGGAGGGAGCAAAACGGCTGTTTGATATATTCAAGCAGCAGACCATTCTGTTCTTCATTGATGGACTGGATGAGATCAAGTCGATCAATCCAATCGACATAGTTGATAATTTCCTGAAACGAACCAAAAGAATGGACGTCAAAATCGTTGCGACATGTAAATCAGCGGATTGGCCACGCTTTCTTCATGATCAATCTGGCGTCCAGACCATCCTATCCGAAAGTGTGTATGAAATTGAAAACAGGAAAGGTTATCACGTTTCTGAAATTGAAGAGCCGGAATTTCGTAAGATGGTTGAGCGTTACAGACAGTTTTATAGTTTCCAGGGGAGAATTGAAAGAAGATTGCTGGATGACGCTAAGCGGCAGCCCTTCTTATTAAAGGTCATGTTTGAAGTCGCCTCAACTAACAATCTGCAACGGATAACATACGACACAGAGCAATTGTATGATGAATATCTGAATATCGCGTGCAGCCGCACGCAGAAGCCCGACTTGATAAAGAGCATCCTCTCAAAGATTGCGGCCTCCTTATATGAAAATGATACGGATTACGTGGACGTAGGTGTGCTTAAGAAGGACTTGTCCTTATCTGCATTGGAGGAACTTCCCGAAGATCTTTTCCGATTTAACATCTTGGAGAAAAGAGACCAGGACCGATTCAGTTATATTGGTTTCTACTATCAAAAATTGCGCGACTACTTGATAGTCATTTATGACCTGAAGTTACAAACAAAAACAATGGACGAGTTTCTTGCTTTTATTAGGAGCAGAGCTGTTGACGGAATGCACGTGGCGATAATCGCATTTTATTACTCGGTCACCACGATTGATGAGCACAAAAGGTTACTGGACGGCCCCCTGTTTTCAGATGCCCAAGCATACCTTCAAAAATATGAAGAGATCCTGGATGGGCACTTCCCTCAGCTAAAAAGCGCGTTTGACCCAAAAACTACAGGATCAATAGGGTTTGTGGGATCTATAGATGTGGCAACATGCTCCATGCTCTCATATGGTTTTCGTTCCATAGACACTGACGATAAGGTGGTCCTTTTGCCCGCAACCCCGGAGATTGCTCCGTACGAACGCGGTTTCATAGAGGGCGCGCGAACAATGCGCTCACGTCGGCCATCATTATGGGGAAGGGGTATGGACATCACTACGGAAATTGTCTGGGATGAAATTGGGCCTGGGCTAGATGGCATTGTAAGAGACGGCTTGCTGAATGAGAGTGAAAACAAAGATCTCCTTGTTGAGTCCGTTTTGGCTTCCTACATTACTTATCTGTCTGCCGTACGCGATGAAGGACCGCTTCGGACTGCGAATGACATACTTCCCATAAGCTTTGATCGCATGCTTAAGAAACGTGCTGTACAGTAGAGCAAGGAGAATTCTCACTGGACGTCTGATTGAAGAAAGATTTCGCGATAAAATTATTGAAGTGAATTTTCGGCCACACGGGTATGGTGTTACTCCTCCGCTGAACGTATTGGACGACAATGATCTCCGTACTCGCGCGTGGAAAACCGCTCATCAATTGGAATTCTTGGAATATAAGAGTCCATTTATTCTAGGGCATCATTTGGATTTGATCGAGAGAAAACTCTATGGCGATATACGAACATTGAGCAACATGGGTGTAACTGGAATAAGCAAGTCCACGGCGCTAAATTGGCCGGGGGTTCCCTTTTCTGCCGATTGGTTCCAATATCTGCCTCCGGACATTATCAACGACCTTGCCCTTTGGCACCGAAGGTATCTGGACGAATATTTCGCCCTGGTGCGTATCAACTTTCCGACGCTTTGGCAGAAGTTTCCGTTGGCTGGCAGAATGCCTCTTAAATGCTTTATTTGGATAACCGATACGTCAAAAGGTCCAATGCTCTGTTTCGCGAAATGCCAAAACGCATCCGTCAAGAATAATCAGGTGATTTCATGCCAATCAGATCAAATTTCTCTAAACCGGGAAAACTTCGAAATAACTTATGACGGACAGCGTTACAAATTCTTTGAATTAATCGAGACTGCTCTATTTGTGCTCACCTTTCCAGGTGCGATCGTATATCCCAAATATTACATGCCTTTCAAAATAGATACCGCGCTCACTCCTTTGAGAAGGCTCGTTTATGAGGATGTAAGGAGTGATCTTAAAGAGACGTTCCTCGATTTCGCAATATCTCTTGGTGCCGCCCCTTATTTAATGCCGGGGTTGTTCACCAATCTACCGTGAGAGTAAGTGGGCAGCGAAGTTCCTGAACACAATTCAAAGCATCTTAGGTCCGCTCTTGAACGGCCTTTTTGCTTTGACTCTTAGACAAAGGTTGAAGCGGTAATTCCCATTACAAATGGGTATGACTCAAATTGAATGATGATTAAAGATGACCCGAGAGATTAAAAGAATTCCGACAATTTCGGCGATCTGGGAAACTAATGCGGGGAAAAGGGGACATTCTTCTTTTTGTTCACTGTTTGCTGGCTTCTCGACCGGCTTTTATGGTAACATGGTACTATGCCAAGAACCGCACGAGCTTCCATCGGAAGGATTTGCTACCACGTTTTGAACCGCGGCAACGCGCTGCAGGATGTGTTTCACGACGATGACGACCACCAGCGGTTCATCGAACTTATCCAAGATGCCTGTGCACGCGTGCCGATGCGGGTCCTGGCTTGGTGTTTGATGTCGAACCACTTCCACCTGGTGGTCTGGCCCCACGCTGATGGTGAGCTGAGTCGGTGGATGCAGTGGCTGCTTACATCTCACGTTCGGCGCTACCACAGCAGGTACCACTCGAGCGGACACGTTTGGCAGGGCAGGTTCAAGGCCTTTCCGATCCAACAAGACCAGCACCTCTTGACGGTGATCCGATACGTAGAACGAAATCCGCTGCGCGCCGGGCTGGTCGGTCGAGCCGAGCAGTGGCCGTGGTCTTCCCTGGCTGGGCTGGGCCAATCAATGGTCCCGTCGTTGCTGCATCCGGGTCCGCTTCCTCGATCGGATGATTGGCTCAATTGGGTCAATCAGCCGCAGGACGAGGCTGAACTCGCAGCACTGCGGACCAGCATCGAGCGCGGGGCTCCATTCGGAAGTGAACGTTGGCAGAAGAAAACCGCGCGCCACATGGACCTGAAATTCACGCTACGACCCCGCGGACGCCCACGAACCGAGGCAAAAAAGTAGAATGTCCCCTTTTCCCCCTTATCTGAATTAAATCCGAAGAGGATTCATCTGGAAACTATAAAGGCGAGCCTTGTCAATCTGGAGATGCGCGAGTGGAAACGAATAGTCTTCTAGAAATTATAAAAAAACTTCAGACACATCGGCAGGAATCGAAGACTGTAGATGCAAAGCGAGAGCTCGTCCTTCAAGAAAACGGTGACAAAGCCGAATTTGTAAAAGATGTCATTGCCATGGGGAACAATGGAGAAGAAAGTTACCTGGTCATTGGCCTGGAAGACGGGACATTTACACCTGTAGGGCCTGTAAATCGTCATTACAGCAAAAATGATCTGAACCAGATCCTTGCTGGCAAAATTGATCCGCCGCTAGTTGTCGATTGCCGAGAGCTTAAAATGGAAGGGAATGATACACAGTCATCAAAATATTCGGCCGTGATCCGCCTTACCTAGTTGCCCGCGATCTCATCCATAACAAACACGATCGAAAGAAAGTCAGAATCTACAAGGGTACGATCTATGTCCGGCATGCAGATAGGACCGAGGGGATCAGTAGATCAGAATTAAATGAGTTCTTCAGAAGCGAGTTGAGAAGAGCATACGAAGCCGAGACGGACCGCGCTTTGGAACTTGCTTTGAATCAGCCTAGATTTTGGGAATACTTTCTCACAGCTGAATTATTGCAAAGTAAGGCAGCGCGAGTTAGGCGGGATTTTACCGACATGGAGAAGGGACTCGTTTACGAGAGATCTGTTCCGATGAAAGGCGCTGAGTTCATGAATTGGATAAACGTCCGATTTAAGGATCTGGCCAATATAATAACTTTATTGCAAGCTGCTATCACGGGACCGGTGCAGTCCTCATGGGGCAAACCTGGTGAACCTGGAGATCCATTAGAGATTAAACGTGCCGTTGAGCAAGTAATCCGTGGGTGCGATGAACTCCTAAAATGGGAAATTGAATTGCGTTCAGTTGTTCCGCCTAAACCATTTATACCGTTGAAGCAAATGATGGCAGGTTGCACGGCGCAGGTTTTAAATCGAATAGAGGATATACCTGACAGAATACTAGAACCGATTCTACAGCGCAAACCCGAAGGAAAATATGTCATAGATCTCGGTTTCGAACCCCCACCGAATATTGCTCAAGTAGTGGCTGAAATAGAGCGGCTCACGAATAACCCAGACGAATGGATGCATCACTGGCCATAAGGCAAAGGGCAGGCCGACTGAGCACGCGTGCGGCGGACGGGCTGACGGACTGATCTATAAGAATACGAATACTCGAACTGGGTTGGGCCCTCGAAGAAGCCCGCAAAACAAGTCAGAACGATAAAATCAAAAAGAACACGAAAAAGATGATGCCCAGGACTAATCATCTCAAGGCCGCTAAAACTTCAATTGAAGTTTCAATGGTTTGACTGTAAAAGAAGGAGCAATTTTAAACAAGGAATTAAAGTTTCAGATGTCATCGGAGACCTTGAATGAAAATAACATATACTGACGAACGGAATTCAAAAGACGGCAGGACTCCTCGACCGCGAGACTGGAATACTCAGTTTAAAATAGAAGTTTTCGAGTACCGGTTCGAAAACTGGACATTGGATATGGCCGACCTCTTGAAGGGCGACCACCGAAGCAATTATGCCCGGCTGAGTATCGTAATCAGCTATTTTGAAATGATAGGGCTGTATTTGGCAGGAGCTACTTCCGATTTAATTCGAACCATCCATCGTATAGACCCTACACGAAGTATCTCCTATACCAAAATCCATGCGGGAACGAGCACAGATATGTTCAAGAAAGGGATCGAGGCCGTCGCTGACACAGTCGGATGGAACAAGGATGACTTGGACGAGGCCTCCACAAACTTATATTCGGCTCTCAGATGCGGTTTGTATCACGGCGGATTAGCGCGACATGGCATATGGGTAGGGCAAAATCCAATCGGCAAGCCATTCCGTATAGACAAACCGGATGTCATTGTTGATCCAAACCAGCTCATTGAGGAAGTAAGGAAGCACTTCAGTCAATATGTAGATGACCTGAAGAGAATGAGTGTAGCCGTGAAGGGAACGCATTGAATGACAACGAGCTGACACGGTTCGAGCGACGCTTTGACATCGAAGTTGTGGACAAACTGGAAGAGATATATCAAAAATGGCATCCATGAGCACAGAGAATCTACATGTCTGGCCGCACAGTTATTCCATAACAGCCGCACGGATGAAAGAACATCAAACGTCGCGGAAAATCCTCAACGATCTTTGTGTCAATTTTGTGCCAATCGGTCGTGCTTCGTTATGATTTGTGATGCTGTTGGGAAGCATAGCACTTATTCGGCCGCGCCGCTCGAGGCGATCCGAAGCTTTGCCGCCCGGCCGCCTCTGCCCCGCGTCAGAAGTTGGTCGCCGCCGCGTTGGCCGCTGTCGCGCCTGCACGCCGGCATCCTGGCGCTGCTGATTGTCGATTGCATTCTCGTTGGCTGGCGCGGCAACGTCGTGCGCGCCTTCCCGCAAACCGATTCCTTCTACAAGCTGGTAGGCCTGCCGGTGAACCTGCGCGGCCTCGCCTTCGACGGCATCGTCACGGCCACGGAACGGCACGAGGGCGTGCCGGTCCTCGTGGTTGAAGGAAATATCGTCAACAGCGCCCGAAGGTGGTGGACGTGCCGCGGCTCAAATTCGTCGTGCGCAACGCCGCGCGGCAGGAAATCTATTCCTGGACCGCCGTTGCATCGCGCACGCCGCTGCCGCCGGGCGAGGCGGTGACTTTCGCACCCGGGTCGCCTCGCCGCCGCTCGCCGCGCACGACGTGGTCCTTCGCTTCGTCGATCGCCGCGACATGGAGATCGAGACCGCCTGCCGCTACAAGCTGCCGGTGAAGATCGTGGTGCTGAACAATGGCGGCATCGGCGGCGGGATCGAGGCGTTCCCGGACGATCGCAGCAAACTGCCGCCGCGGGTGATGACGATCGGCTCGGGCTACGAGAAGGTGATGGAGGCGTTCGGCGGCAAGGGCTTCTACGTCGATGATCCGAAGGACCTGCGGGCGGCGTCTGGACGCGGCGATGGCGCATGACGGGCCGGCGCTGGTCAATGTGAAGCTGCACCACGCGGCGGGGCGCAAGCCGCAGCAGTTCACCTGGCACACCACCTGACGCGGCGCCGGGGCCTCTCCGGGCGGTAGATCGGTGCGCCAACGGTCAACGTTGGCGCCCCGTGCAACGCACGGCGGCGGTCTGCTCCGCCGTCGGCCCGACCCTGGGCATGGTCGCGGCCGGCGGGACCTTGTCCCGCTTCGTTGTCCGCTGCGCAGCGGGCGGCGTGGGCGGCGGCGATGCCGCGCCTGCCCGCCTGTGCGTCCCGCAGCGGTCGGGTTCAGCCGGCAACCAGCCGCCCGACGCCTTCGATCACGCTGTCCCAGTCATCGACGTTGCGATCATGCGGATGCACCATGATGTGCTGCGACGCCGACCGCCGCATAGGCCGCGACGCGATCGCGCAGCTCGCCCTGGTCCGTGCCGTCCCAATGCAAGCGCATCGAGACGGTGAACCCGCATCCGGCCGCACGGCGCGCAGGCGCTGGACGATCGGCGCCGCCTCCTCGGCGGTATGCGGCTGCCATGCCAGCCATCCACGACCGCGTGGTGCGCTGCAGCGCGGGCTCCGACACTGCCGCCGATCCAGATCGGGATCGGCGCGACCGGCGGCGGCTGCATGCGTCATCTCCTCGCACGACCGCCGGGATGTATCTTGCCGTGGAACGTGACCGGGTCCTGGGTCCAGACGGCGCGCATCATCGCGATGCCCTCGTCCATCCGCCGTCCGCGCTCGTGGAACGGCACGCCAAGCGCGGCGAACTCCGCCTCCAGCCAGCCGACGCCGGCGCCGAGGATCAGCCGGCCCTCGGACAGGTTGTGCAGCGTCGCCAGTTCCTTGGCCAAGGGCAGCGGATGGCGCATCGGCAGCACCAGCACGCTGGTGCCCAGCCGCACACGCTGCGTCACCGCGGCGGCCCAGGTCAGGGTCAGCACCGGGTCGTAGAACAGCGGCGAGCGCGGGAAGCTGGCGCGCGGCACGATGATGTGCTCGCTGACCCAGACGTCGCTCAGGCCGAGCGCTTCCGCACGCACCGCCAGGCGGCGGATCAGCGCCGGGGTCGCCTGCTCCCCGGCGTGCGGCAGATGGATGCCGAGTTGCATGACTGTCCTCCGATCCGATGTCCGCCGGCGCCGTTGTCAGGCTTGCGTCTCGACCGTCCCGGCTGGCCATCCACGGTTGCCATCGCGCCAGCGAAGACTTGCGTTCACCGCGCCAAAAAAAAGTCGTGGATGCCGGGCCTTCGCCTGGCATGACGGCTCGCTGCGCTCGCCGTCAGTCCGGCAGGCGCGTCGACTGCCACACCACCATCTGCCACTGCCCGCCCCGCCTGGCGTAGACATCGGTGAACCGCACGGCGAACTGCATCGGCTTGCCACCCGAGGTCACGCTGATGCGCGCCACCCCCGTCAGCACCACGGCGTCGCCGCAGTCCTGCGCCACGACGTCGGACGGTTCGACCGAGGAATAGACCGTCGCGCCGGACTGCATCGCGCCGATCAGGCTCGATTTGGTGTCGAGCCGTGCCGAGGAATGCGTGTAGACCAGGTCCTCCGCCAGCAACGCCGTCAGCGTGGCGACATCCTTTTCCGCCATCGCAACCATGCGCTTGCGGTCCAGCTCGATGATCATCGGTCCGTTGCCGGCCATGGTGGGGTCCTCCCGCTGCGTCACACCCATTGGCGGCCCCGCGAATGGCGCGGGACGCCGCGGCACCAACCTTGGACCGGATGGCGGCGTCTGGCCAGCCGGGCGCCGGCCCGGTCCCAGCCATGCCCCGGCGGGGGCGGTCGGGCGCACCAAAGCAAGGCCGGGGCTTCGCCCCTGGACCCCACCAAGGGGCGCTGCCCCTTGGAACCCCGCCAAGGGCGAGCCCTTGGAACCCTTCACTGGGAGTGTGGGGATGGGGAGGGGGCGGGTGGGCAGGGCGCCGGTGTCGTCCGGCGTGCCGGACGGCACCGGTGCCCTGCCCACCCGCCCCCTCCCCCTCCCCACACTCCCAGTCATGGAGTCCAGAGGCCGCTGCCTCTGGTGGGGGTCCAGGGGGCAAAGCCCCCTGGCGGGTTTCAGGGCGGAGCCCTGACCTTCCTTCGATACGCCCGACCGGCTCCGCCGGGGCATGGCTGGGATCGGGTCGGTACCTGCGTGCGGCGGCGACGTGCGGGCTACGCCCGTTCGAAGATCGCCGCGATGCCCTGGCCGCCGCCGATGCACATCGTCACCAGGGCGTAGCGCCCGCCGGTCCGCGCGCAGCTCGTACAGCGCCTTCACCGTCAGGATCGCGCCGGTGGCGCCGACCGGATGGCCGAGCGCGATCCCCGAGCCGTTCGGATTGGTCTTCGCCGGATCGAAGCCGAGGTCCTTGGCCACCGCGCAGGCCTGCGCCGCGAACGCCTCGTTCGACTCGATGACGTCGATGTCCGCCAGGGCTCAGCCCGGCCTTCGCCAGCGCCGCGCGGGTCGCCGGCACCGGGCCGATGCCCATGACCTTCGGGTCGACGCCGGCATGGGCGTAGGCGACCAGCCGGCCCAGCGGCTTCGGCGCCGCGCTTCGCCGCCGTCGCGGCCTCCATCAGCACCACCGCCGCGGCGCCGTCGTTGATGCCCGAGGCGTTGCCGGCGGTCACCGTGCCGTCCTTGCTGGAACACCGGCGCGCAGCTTGGCCAGGTCCTCCGCCGACGAATCGGCGCGCACGTGCTCGTCGGTGTCGAACATCGTCTCGCCCTTGCTGGTCTTCTGCTCGATCGGCAGGATCTGCGACTTGAAGCGCCCCTCGGCGATGGCGCGCGCCGCGCGGCGGTGCGACTTCGACGGCCAGCGCGTCCTGCTCGCTCGCGGGTGATGCTGGTGGCTTTCGGCCAGGTTCTCGGCCGTGTCGCCCATGTGGATGTTGTGGAACGGGTCGTGCAGCGCGGCGACCATCATGTCGATCATCGTGCTGTCGCCCATCCGCGCGCCCCAGCGCATGCCCGGCGCGGTGTACGGCGCGCGGCTCATGCTCTCCGCGCCGCCCGCCACGGCGATGTCGGCGTCGCCCAGCAGGAGGTACTGCGGCGGCCGAAACGATCGCCTGCAGCCCCGACCCGCACAGCCGGTTGACCGTCAGCGCCGGCGCGTCCTGGGTGACGCCGGCGCTCAGCGCGACGACACGCGCCATGTACATGTCCTTGGGCTCGGTGTGGATGACGTTGCCGAACACCACGTGGCCGACCTCCGCCCCGTCCACCCCGGCGCGCTGCAGCGCCTCACGCACCACCTGGGCGCCGAGCGTCGTCGGCGCCATGTCCTTGAGCGCGCCGCCGAAATCGCCGATCGCGGTGCGCACGCCGGAGACCACCATCACGTCACGTTGCATGTCGGGCACTCCCTTGCAGTCCGGCCGGTGCAGTCCGGCCGGTGCAGTCCGGCCGCGCGGGCGGCCGGCCCGCCCGACTGTCCTATCCACAAACCCGGCCACGTCAAGCCACTACCACAATATGGGTTGCGCAGCGACAACACCCACCATATCTTGCGTCCTGCACGACGCGACCACGCCCAGCCCGCGTGCTATCCTGCCCTCACACCAGCCCCAGGCGGCCTGCCCATGGATGCCAATGTCCGTTCAGCCGACGAACATCCGGTCCGCTTCGACCTGCTGACCGAGAACCCGGTCTACAAGCCGTTCCGCTACCCGTGGGCCTATGAGGCGTGGCTGACCCAGCAGCGCGTGCATTGGTTGCCGGAGGAGGTGCCGCTGGCCGACGACGTGAAGGACTGGCACCGCAACCTGACGGACGCCGAACGCAACCTGCTGACGCAGATCTTCCGCTTCTTCACCCAGGCCGACGTCGAGGTGAACAACTGCTACATGAAGCACTACAGCCGGGTGTTCAAACCGACCGAAGTGCTGATGATGCTGTCGGCGTTCTCCAATACCGAAACGATCCACATCGCCGCCTACAGCCACCTGCTCGACACCATCGGCATACCGGAGATCGAGTACCAGGCCTTCCTCAAATACAAGGAGATGAAGGACAAGTACGACTACATGCAGGGCTTCTCGGTCGATTCGAAATACGAAATCGCCAAGACCCTGGCCGCCTTCGGCGCCTTCACCGAGGGGCTGCAACTGTTCGCCTCCTTCGCCATCCTGCTGAATTTCCCGCGCTTCGGGAAGATGAAGGGGATGGGCCAGATCATCACCTGGTCGGTGCGCGACGAGATCGCTGCATTGCGAGTCGATCATCAAGCTGTTCCGTACCTTCGTGCAGGAAAATCCGGAAATCTGGACGGAAGATTTGAAGCGGGACATCTATCTGACCTGCGCCACCATCGTCGACCACGAGGACGCCTTCATCGACCTCGCCTTCGAGGCCGGCGCGGTCGAGGGGCTGACCGCGCGCGAAGTGAAGCAATACATCCGCTACATCGCCGACCGCCGCCTGGTGCAGCTCGGCCTCAACGCGCTGTTCCACGTCGAGCGCAACCCGCTGCCCTGGCTCGACGAGATGCTGAACGCGGTCGAGCATGCCAATTTCTTCGAGAACCGCGCGACCGAGTACAGCAAAGCCTCGACCACCGGGACGTGGGAGGAAGCGTTCGCCAGCCCGGCGTCCGACCCGCTGGCCGGGATCGCCGGTTCACCTTCCGCGGGCCCGCCGCCGGCTGGCCCGGTGCCGGTCGGTTAGATCGGACGCGGATCGAGCCGCCCCAGGCGCTTGACCGAATTCTCGCGGATTGGTATCGAACATCGCCATGTGAGATATGTTGCAAAATCACGCCGCGGCGGGCGCCGGGCCTGAGGTGTTGGGCGTGATGCAGCCGTGAGCAAAGCGTAAAACCAAACTGCGCGCGGCGCGTAGGCGTAAAACGAGTTGCGTGGTCGGACAAACGATTCTGTAATGTATTGAGGTGGCGGGCCAGGCGGAGAACCGGCCCGGGCGGGCCTACCCTGGCGGGCCTACCCTGGGGGGCCTACCCTGGGGGGTGGGCAAATCGCGACCAGCGGTGCGGCTCACAAAATCGAACCTGAGTTGGGAAAGCCTGCCCTGCGGCGGCAGGAGATATCGGGTAGATCGGAAGAGGATGGACGCCACGACCGACCCCACGGTGAACCGGGCGGAGCCCGACGCACTGCACGAAACGCCGGGGCCGGCTTCCCCGCGCTACAGCCGGCGCTTGTCAGACAAGATTCTGATCGCGTTCCACCACGCCTGCGATCAGGGCGACTTCGAGGTCGCCGAGCAGCTTTTGCACGTCCTGGAAATGATGCTGACCCGCCGGCCGCTGACGCCCGATGGCACGCGCCGACGCAACATGGAGAGCCTGGTCGCCGCGCACGAGCGGCTCTGGTACCTGCGCCACGCCGAAAGCGAAAAGCCCTAGCCCGGACCTCTCACCGTGTCGCGGGACGATGGTGCAGGGCCTTGTCGTGCCGTGGCGGCTTCCCGGGGTGTTTCGCGCCGCCGCCGATACGCGATGTGGTCGCTGGGCGCGAAAGCTCCTTGGCGCCGCAAGGACCGAGCCGGCGGCCACGGAAGTGGGCGCAGTGCGAGCCAGGCCGGATCACATCGCCAGCGCCGCGGCGTGCCGCAGGACCGCCTCGGCCTCTGCCGTGAAGCCGCCGGCCTCGGCGTGCAGCACCAGGCCGGGCCGCACGCGAAACCCCCCTCGCCCGCCCTTCACCCCGCGCAGCAGCACCAGCTTGGCGTCCCGACCGGCCCGCGGCCATAGCGGCAGCAGCGCCGACGGCGCACATCCCGCTGCGGTCAGCGCCGCGATGCAGGCCGGCAGGGCGGCGGCGGTGACAACCCAGGTCAGCGTGCCGCGCGGCCGCAAGTGCCCCCCCATCCACGCCGCCCAGGTCGCGAACAGTCCGGGCAGCGCCCGCCGTGCCGCGTCGCGCGCCATGTCGGGCGAGGCGGTGCCGAGCGCCGGATGATACGGCGGATTGGCGAACCCATGGTCGAACCGGCCGATGTCCAATGGACCGATGTCCAATGCACCGATGTCCGATGCACCGCGATCCGAGGCGCCGCCCCGCCCCGGGGGCGCGATGTCGGCGGCCAGGAAACCCAGCTCCGGCCAGCCGTTCGCCGCCGCGTTGCCCGCCGCGAGCGCCACCAGCGCCGGATCGCGCTCCACCCCCAGCCCGCGGATCCCCGCCACCCGCGCGGCGAGGCACAGCAGCGCCGCCCCGGCCCCGCTGCCGGCCTCCAGCACGCGCTCGCCCGGGCGCGCCGGGACCGCGGCGGCCAGCAGCACGGGCTCGATCCCGCTGCGGAAACCGCTGCGCGGCTGCGCATAGCGCACCCGCCCGCCCAGCAGATGCCCCTGCGTAACCTCCATGGCTGACCTCCGCGTGGCTCAGGCCTCGCCCGCCTCGACCAGCAGGCGCCGGGCCCGCGCCGCGTCCGCCGTGGCGACCACCAGCCGCCGCGGGATGGCGCCGATGCTCCCCTCGATCGCACTGGCATGCGCATCCAGCACCGTCGCGCTGATTCCGGCATCGGCCAGCAAGGCATGCAGGAAGCTGAGGCGGACCATATCGTTGGTTGTCAGCACGACGCGCATCAAACTGTTCCTCCGCCGCGGCTTGACCCTGTTTCCGGCCCGCCGATATGGTGCCGTCCCACGCACGCCGCGCAAGCCGGGAGACAGATTTGGGCGTCGCCGCCAGCCTGCCCGCGATTCGCGCAACCCAAGCCCGCGCCGCCGGCGTTGACCCCGAGGTTGGCCCGGCCGGCGGCGTCGCTGCCCCGGATCAGGCCGGGCGTCGCGGCGACGAGGATGCTCTGCACGTTCTCGCCGCGCTGGTCGAGCAGGATATCGCGGTCTGCAACAGCACGATCGTGGCGCGGATGGACAGCCCCGTCGCGCTCATCCCGCAGCTTGCCGCGCACATCGTCGCCGCCGGCGGCAAGCGGTTGCGCCCGCTGCTCACCCTGGCCGCCGCCCGGCTGTGCGGCTACGCGGGGACCCGGCACACGTCGCCTGGCCGCCTGCGTCGAGTTCATCCACACCGCCACGCTGCTGCACGACGACGTGGTGGACGAGAGCGCGCTGCGCCGCGGCCTCGCCTCGGCCAACGCGGTGTTCGGCAACAAGGCTTCCGTCCTGGTCGGCGACTTCCTGTTCGCCCGCGCCTTCCAGCTGATGGTGGAGGACGGGTCGCTGCAAGGTGCTGGCGATCCTGTCGCACGCGGCCGCGACGATCGCCGAGGGCGAGGTGCTGCAACTGGTCACCCAGAACGACCTGGCCACCACCGAGGACCGCTATCTCGAAGTGATCCAGGGCAAGACCGCCGCGCTGTTCGCCGCCGCCTGCCAGGTGGGCGCCATCGTCGCCGAGCGGCCGGAGGACGCGGAGGCAGCGCTGGCGGCCTATGGCAGCAATCTCGGCATCGCCTTCCAGCTGGTCGACGACGCGCTGGATTACTCGGCCGACCAGGCGACGCTCGGCAAGACCGTCGGCGACGATTTCCGCGAGGGCAAGATCACCCTGCCGGTGCTGGCCGCCTACCAGGCCGGCGGCGCCGCCGACGCAGGCATTCTGGCGCCGCACCATCGAGGCCAGCGACCAGCAGCCGGCCGATCTCGACCATGCCATGGCGCTGATGGCGCGCCACGGCGCGATCGCCACCACCCTGGCGCGCGCCGCGGGCTTCGCCGCGGCAGCCAAGGCGGCGCTCGCGGTGTTTCCCGACAGCGCGATCCGCCGGGCGCTGATCGATGTGGCGGACTATACGGTGAACCGGGCGCGTTAGCCGGGGCTTCGCCCCGGACCCCACCAAGGGGCGCTGCCCCTTGGAACCCCGCCAAGGGCGAGCCCTTGGAACCCTTCACTGGGAGTGTGGGGAGGGGAAGGGGGCGGGTGGGCGAGGCGAAGGGGCGCCGTCCGGCGTGCCGGACGGCGCCCCTTCGCCTCGCCCACGCCCCCTTCCCCTCCCCACACTCCCAGTCATGGAGTCCAGAGGCTCCGCCTCTGGTGGGGGATGGTCCAGGGGGGCAAAGCCCCATACGCATCAGGATAATCTCCTGCGGGAGAAGAAAATCCTTCGTACGACGCGTTGTAGTACGATTCATGGCGGAGATGCACACGCAAGCATCCCCCACCGAGGGCGGCTGGCCAGCGATTGCGGCCCGTCTTCCCGCCGATCTGGACGTTGACGCCCTGGCCCGCGCGACGGGTGCCATCAAGCGCCGCCGCGGCGACGGCATCGGCGATGGCGAGACGCTGGCCCTGCTATGCCTGGCGCACGGCCCGGGCGGCAAAAGCCTGCAAGAGACCGCCAGTTGGGCGCATCAGATCGGCCTGGCCGAGTTGACCGGGCAGTCGCTGAACGAGCGGCTGCACCGATCGGTGGCCTTCCTCAGCGCCATGACGCAACGTTTGCTGGCGGCCAGGACCGGCCCACCGGTGCTGTGGGCGGGGCGTTGCCTGCACCTGATCGATGGCAGCACGGTCAGCCGTCCGGGCAGCAAAGGGACCGACTGGCGGGTCCATGCGGTCTACGATCTTGGCCGTGGCGGTTTCCATCATCTGGAGGTCAGCGACGGGCGAGGCGCGGAATCGCTGCTGCGCTGTGCGCCGACGCCCGGCGAGGTGGCGATCGCCGATCGCGGCTATGCCAGAGCGCGCGAACTGCGCGCGTGCCTCGATGCGTTTGGCCCGCAAAGCCGCGACTTCATCGTGCGGGTTGGCTGGCATGCGCTGGTGCTGCGCGATGCCAAGGGGGGACCGTTCAACCTGATCGAGACGCTCGCCGGGCTGCCGGGGGAAACCCGGGCGCACGAGTGGGCGGTGCAGCTGGTGGGCGATTCCGCGCAGCAAACCGCGCCGCTGGCGCTGCGCCTGATCGCCCTGGCGCTGCCCGCCGACAAGGCCGAGGCCAACCGCCAGAAGCTGAAACGCAGGGCCAGCCGCGATCAGCAGAGGCTCGACCCGCGCAGCCTGGTCGCGGCCGGCTTCATGGTGCTGGTCACCTCGTTGCCGGCCGAGATCCCGGCGAGCGAGATCTGCGCCGTCTATCGGTTGAGATGGCAAATCGAGTTGGCGTTTAAGCGGCTGAAATCCTTGATCCATATCGACCGATTACCGACCCGCACCGAGCGCGGCAGCCTGAGTTGGCTGTATGCTCACCTGATCATGGCCTTGCTGAGCGACGACATGAACCAGGAACTCCTGGAATCTTTCCCCTCAGGACCTTGCTGACCACGGGCGCGCACCATCCTTGTGGCGGCTCTGTAAGATTACCGTCGAAGCGTTGCGCATCGCCATACACGGGCCGGGCAACCTGCACACCGTGCTGGCCGCTGACGCCCGTTGGCACAAACTCCTCGCCGATCCCAGCCGACAACGACGAAGGCAGATAATTTACCCGGTCTCGGCCTTATCCTGATGCGTATGGGGCAACGCCCCCTTGGCGGGGTCTCGGGGCGGAGCCCCAGCCTTCCTTCTCGGCACTCGATCGCGCTCTCCCCTCCGCGCCGCATCGCACGTATAGACTTGGCGCGCACCGTTGACAGGATTCGAGTCGCACCCATGGCGAGCCCCAGGAATCGGCGCGACCGGCCGCGCCCGGCCCGGTCCGGGATGATCGCCCAGCTCACCGGCCGGATCGACCAGCTGGCCGAGGGCAGCTGCGTCGTCGACGTGGACGGCGTCGGCTACCTGGTGCACGCCTCCACCCGCACACTGGCCGCGCTGCCCCCGCCGCCCGCGCCGGCGCGCCTGCTGATCGAGACCCATGTGCGCGAGGACGCGATCCTGCTCTACGGCTTCGGCGAACCGGCCGAGCGCGACTGGTTCCGCCTGCTGACCACGGTGCAGGGCGTCGGCGCCAAGGTGGCGCTGGCGGTGCTGTCCGCGCTGTCGCCGCGCGACCTGGTCTCCGTGATCGCCGCCGGCGACCGCGCCAGCCTGACCCGCGCGCCCGGCGTCGGCGCCAAGCTCGCGGTGCGGCTGCTCACGGAACTGCGCGACAAGGCCGGGGCGATGCCGTCCAGCCCGGGGATTGCGCTGGCGCCGTTGCGCCCGCCGGGGGTGGCCGAGGATGCGCTGTCGGCGCTGGTCAATCTCGGCTATCGCCGGGTGGAGGCGCAGCCGGTGGTGGCGCGGGTGATGGAGCGGCTGGGCGAGGCGGCGGCGCTGGACGCGGTGATCCGCGAAGCCTGAAGGAACTGGCGCAGCGCGCGATGGGCTGAGGCGCCGGGGGCTGAGGCGCCGGCCTCGCGCGCGCAGCGGAACAAGCAAGCAGAAGAAAAAAGTAGCAAGCAGAAGCAGAAAATGGAACCGCAGATGAACGCCGATGAACGCCGATGCAGGCTGAAGCCGCGGTGCGTCGGGCCCCCCCGATGGACGTTCAGCGCGCGCCATCGACCCTTATCGGCGTTCATCGGCGTTCATCGGCGGCTCATTTTCTTGCTTTGCTGCAACCAACCCCCGGCCCGCGCCAGGGACATAAGAATTCAGGGACACGAGAATTCGGGGACCCAGGATTTGAGCGACGCGGAGCGCACCGTCTCCCCGGCGCGGCGGGAGGAACGCCGCCGAAGCCTCGCTGCGGCCGCAGACGCCTGGCCGAGTTCGTCGGCCAGCAGCGCGTCGCGGGAAAACCTCGCCGTGTTCATCGCCGCCGCGCAGCAGCCCGCGGCGAGGCGCTCGACCACGTGCTGCTGCACGGCCCGCCCGGCCTCGGCAAGACCACGCTGGCGCAGATCGTCGCCCGCGAGCTGGGCGTCGGGTTCCGCGCCACCTCCGGCCCGGTGATCCAGCGCGCCGGCGACCTCGCCGCCATCCTGACCAACCTGCAGCCGCAGCGACGTGCTGTTCATCGACGAGATCCACCGCCTGCAGCCGGCGATCGAGGAGATCCTGTACCCGGCGATGGAGGACTTCCAGCTCGACCTGATCATCGGCGAGGGGCCGGCGGCGCGCAGCGTGCGCATCGACCTGGCGCCGTTCACCCTGGTCGGCGCCACCACGCGGGCCGGGCTGCTGGCGACGCCGCTGCGCGACCGCTTCGGCATCCCGCTGCGGCTGATGTTCTACACCCCGGCCGAACTGGAGCTGATCGTGGCGCGCGGCGCCCGAGATGCTCGGCTTCGACGCTGACCGCCGAGGGCGCCGCCGAGATCGCCCGCCGCTCGCGCGGCACGCCGCGCGTCGCCGGCCGGCTGCTGCGCCGGGTGCGCGACTTCGCCGCGGTGGCCGGCGACGGCGCCGATCGACCGCGCCATCGCCGATGCCGCGCTGCCCGGCTGGAGGTCGACCGGCTCGGGCTGGACGCGATGGACCGGCGCTACCTGCGGCGCATCGCCGAGCACCATGCCGGCGGGCCGGTCGGCGTGGAGACCCTGGCCGCCGCGCTGGCCGAGGCGCGCGACACGCTGGAAGACGTGATCGAGCCGTTCCTGATCCAGGAGGGCCTGGTGCTGCGCACCAGCCGCGGCCGCATGCTGGGCGAGCCGGGCTGGCGGCATCTCGGCCTGCCGCGCCGCCCGGGAGGTGCTGAAGCGGGGGCGAACCCGGCCTGCTCGACCTGCTGCGGGCGGCGCCCGACGGGCCAGGTGGTGGGGACGACGCCGGGGACGGCGACCGGAACGGCGCTGCGGACGGCGCCGGAGAGATTGGGGACGGTGGATGAACCGCACCGCCTCCACGCTGGCGGAAGGCCGCCATCATTATGTGCTGCGGGTGTACTACGAGGATACCGATGCCGGCGGCGTGGTCTATCACGCCAGTTATCTGCGCTTCGCCGAGCGGGCGCGCACCGAAGCCCTGCGCGACGCTGGGCGTTCCCCATGCGGAAATATCGCGCAATACGCGCTGATGTTCATGGTGCGGCGCGTCAAAGTGGACTATCTGCGCACCGGCGCGACTTGACGATTCGCTCACCGTGGTCACCGAGCCGCTGGAGGTGGGTGGCGCCTCGCTGGTGCTGCGCCAGGAGGTCCGGGGCAGTGCCGGCGCCTGCGCCGTGCTGGACGTGCAACTTGCCTGCGTGTCGCCGGGCGGTCACAAGCCGGCCCGCCTGCCGCCGCTCTGGCGGGGGACGCTGGCGGCGATGCGCGATGCCGGAATTCGGCGCGCGGCCGGGCTGGGGCCCGACGCCAGGCTGGGGCCCGACGCCAGCATCGGGGATGACGCCCGGGTTGAGCGTGACGCCCGGGTTGAGCGTGACGCCAGGGTCGGGGGTGACGTCGGGGTTGGGCGCGAGGCAAGGGTTGGGCGTGACGCCGGACATGGGCGTGACGCAGGTCTTGGGGACAAAAGGGGTTCAACAGGTGGATCGGGCGGTTGATGCGGTGACGCTCGGCGCGGCGGGTGGTGACCTGTCGCTGTGGGGCCTGTTCATCCAGGCCGACATCGTCGTGAAGCTCGTGATGCTCGGCCTGCTGGGCGCGAGCGTCTGGGTCTGGGCGGTGGTGTTCGAGAAATGGACCAGCCTGCGGCGGGTCAACCGCGACGCCGACGGGTTCGAGGACCGGTTCTGGTCCGGCGGCAGCCTGGACGAACTGTACGAGCAGGAGGGCGCCAAGCCGGTGCACCCGATGGCGGCGGTGTTCGGCGCGGCGATGGGCGAGTGGCGGCGATCCGCCCGCGTCGCCGGGGCCGACATGAGCCGCTCGCGGCGCCCGCGACCGGGTCGATCGGGCGATCATCGTGACCGTGCAGCGCGAAATGGACCGGCTGGAGCGCTGGATGATCTTCCTGGCCTCGGTCGGCGCCACCGCGCCGTTCATCGGGCTGTTCGGCACCGTCTGGGGCATCATGCACTCGTTCTCGGCGATCGCGGCGCTGCACAACACCAATCTGGCGGTGGTGGCCCCGGGCATCGCCGAGGCGCTGTTCGCCACTGCGATCGGCCTGGTCGCGGCGATCCCCGCGGTGCTGGCCTACAACAAGATCACCACCGACCTGGCGCGCTTCGCCGCGCGGCTGGAGGGGTTCGGCGCCGAATTCAGCGCCATCCTGTCCCGCCAGAGCGAGGAGCGGTCGTGATGCGCGGCGCGGTGCGGCTGGCAGGGCCCGCCCGGATGCCCGCCGCCATGCCGCCGCAGGGCGGCCCGAGCGCCACCAGCGGGGACAGGAGCTAGCGATGGCCATGCTTCCGGGCCGCTCGGCCGGCCAGCGCGGCCGCTACCGCCCGCTCGCCGAGATCAACGTCACCCCGCTGGTCGACGTGATGCTGGTGCTGCTGATCATCTTCATGGTGACGGCGCCGCTGATGACCTCCGGGGTGTCGGTGGACCTGCCGAAGACCTCGGCCCAGCCGCTCAACACCGACAGCCAACCGCTGACCGTCAGCATCAACGCCGCGGGCGCCATCTTCCTGCAGGAGGAGCCGGTCGATCTGACCGATCTGGTCGCCAAGCTGCAGGCCATCGCGCAGAACAATCCCGACCGTCGCATCTTCGTGCGCGGCGACAAGGCGAACACCTATGGCCGAATCATGCAGGTGATGGGCATCATCACCGAGGGGGGCTTCACCAAGGTGGCGCTGCTCGCCGAACAGCCGTCGTTGCCGGCCGGCGGTTCCACCGGCGCAGCACCCGCGCCGGGCTCCGGGGCGCGCCCCGCCCAGCCGGCAACGGGGCCTGCCGCCCCCGCTCCAGCCGCGGGCCGTCCCCGGTCGGGTTGAGGGGCGCACCGGTGCGCGTGTCGGTGAGCCCGCCGGGATGATCCGCGGGCGGCGCTGTTCCCTGGCCTGCGCTGTCCCCCTGGCCTGCGCTGTCCCCTGGCCTGCGCTGTCCCCTGGCCTGCGATGCCCCCTGGCCTGCGATGCCCCCTGGCCTGCGATGATCGATGAACCGCGATGACCCCCAGACCCGTGACGCCCCCAGGACCTGTGATACCAGCCGGCGGAAAGTTTGACCTGTTGGCGCCGCACCCCCATGCCGGACCCCCATGCCGGATCCCCATGCCGGACCCCCATGCCGGGCCCTGGGGCCGGCATGACGATGTGGACACCTCCGAAGAGTTGATCATTCGGGCGGTTGGTATGACGCCCCTGACCAACGATGAGCCGTGCAGCGTGATTTCCCGTGCAGCGTGATGACTCGTGATCGCCGATGACCCCTGAACTGCGCCGGGGGGCCGGGATCTCGCTGGCCGCGCACATCGCGCTCGGGCTGGCGCTGGTGCTCGGCATTCCGACCCGCCCACCGCCGGATGTGCCGCAGGAGACCTCGGTGGCGATGGTGTTCCAGGGCGCCTCGCAGGCCTCGATGCGCGCCGACGCGGCGGGCCAGGTGCCGGCGCCGGCGGCGACGCCCACCCCGGTGCCGGCCCCTCCGGCGCAAGAACCGCCGAAACCGGTGCCGAACGAACCCCCGCCGCCACCGCCGCCGCCGCCCCCCGCGCCGCCGCCGCCGCCGTCCACGCCGCCGACCCCGACGCCGCCCTTGCCGGTTCCGCCGCCGGAGCCCTCGCCCACACCGGCGCCGTCCACCCCGGCTCCGCCCGCGCCGCCGGCGCCGCCGCAACCCACGCCGCCGCAGCCGACGCCGCCGTTGCCGCTGCCGCCGCCCTCACCGCCGCCGCCGGCGCCGCCGAGCATCACCTCGCAGCCGAATCCGACCAAGAACCCGGCACCGCAGAGCGACGCGCTGGAGAACACGCTGATCAAGCTGCGCGCGCTGCAGAAGCAGACCCAGCCGCCGCGGGCCAGGGCGAACCCGGTACAGGGCGGCGCGCCGAACGGCGGCGGCAACCCCGAGGGCAACGACACCGCGGCGCTGTCGGCCGACCAGCGCGGCGCGATCGGCGATCACGTTCGCGCGTGCTGGACCTATGACGCCGGGGCGCTCGGCGTGGAGACGATGCAGGTGCTGCTGACGGTCACCACCGATCCGGCCGGCGTGGTGCGGCTGGCGGTGGTCGCCGGCTCCGACGAGGCGCGGCTGGCGGACCCGGTGTTCCGCGCCTTTGCCGAGCGGGCGCGCCGCGCGGTGCTCGACCCGCGCTGCGCCAGCCTGCCGCTGCCGGCGAACCTGCTCGGCAGGACCAACGTGCTGACGTTCCGGTTCAGGCCATGAGCAGCGGTCAAGGGAACGCCCATTGGGACATCCATTGGGACGCGCAACCCGATGCGACCCGGCCGGACCTGCCGCAACGGGACAGGCCCCGATGGGGCAAGGACCAGTGGGGCAAGGACCAGTGGGACAACGGCCAATGGGACAATAGATCGTGTACGGCTGCTGATCGCCGCTTGCGCCGGTGCGCGGTGTTGGCGAATCTCCAGGCAACAAGAAGGTGAACTGCCAGATGACCGATCGTCCGATCCGGCTTCCGAACGACATGCGCAGTTGGCCGATCGCCGCGCCGGCGCCGGGGTTCGGCCGGCGCGGCCTGCTGGCCGGCGCGGCCGGCTCCGCCGCCATGCTCGCCGCGCAGGTCCCGGTGCTGGCGCAGCCGGCGCCCCCGCCGGGGAGCGCCGCCCAGGGCGCCGGCCAGACCGCGGTGATCGACGTCGACCGCGCCCGGGCCGCGCCGATCCCGATCGCCATCCCCGATCTGGCCGGCCCAGACGGCGCCTCGGCCCAGCTCGGCGCGGACATCGCCGGCGTCATCCGCAACGACCTGGCGAACAGCGGCCTGTTCCGCGCGATCGACCAGGCCGCCTTCATCGGCCAGGCGGGCACCGCCAGCGCGCCCGCGAGCGAGGTGCCGAACTTCCAGAACTGGCAGGTGATCGGCGCGCAGGCGCTGGTGACCGGCAAGGTGGAGATCCAGGGCGACGGCAACATCCGCGTCGAGTTCCGCCTGTGGGACGTGCTGCCGCAGAGCCAGCTGCAGGGCACCGCCTACACCACCACGCGGGCCAACTGGCGGCGCATCGTCGCATATCGTCGCCGACGTGATCTACGAGCGGCTGCTGGGCGAGAAGGGCTATTTCGATTCCCGCATCGTCTATGTCGGCGCCACCGGTCCGCGCGACCGGCGCACCAAGCGTCTGGCGATCATGGACCAGGACAGCGAGAACAACCGGTTCCTGACCGATGGCCGCTGGCTGGTGCTGACGCCGCGCTTCCATCCGACGCAAGCGACGAGATCGCGTTCATGAGCTACGCGAACAACCGGCCGCGGGTGTATCTGTTCGACCTGACGAGCGGGCGGCAGCAGCGTGCTGGGCGATTTCGAGGCATGACGCTGTCGCCGCGCTTCTCGCCCGATGGCTCGAGCGTGATCATGTCGGTCACCGACGGCGGCGGATCGGACATCGTGGCGGTCGACCTGGCCAGCCGCGGCGGCGCGCCGGCTGACCAGCACGGGCGCGATCGACGTCTCGCCCGTGCTACAGCCCGGACGGCACGCAGATCGCCTTCAACTCGGACCGCGGCGGCGACCAGCAGCTCTATGTCATGGATGCCAACGGCGGCGAATGTCCGGCGGATCAGCTACGGCAAGGGCCGCTACGCCACGCCGGTGTGGTCGCCGCGCGGCGACCTGATCGCCTTCACCAAGCTGGGCGGGGATACCGACAACTTCTCGATCGGCGTGATGCATCCGGACGGCTCCGGCGAGCGCATGCTGTCGGACAGCCTGGGATGTGGAGGGACCGACCTTCTGCCCGAACGGCCGGGTGATCATGTTCTGGCGCGAGACGCCGGGCGGGCGCGCGGGGCGGCTTCTGCTCGCGCCTGGTGTCGATCGACATCACCGGGTTCAACGAGCGCGTGGTGACGACGCCGACGGATGCCTCGGACCCGGCCTGGTCGCCGCTCGCCGGGTGACGAGCCGCGCCTGGCGGCGCGGCGCAGGAGGGGGGCGAGGACCTGGCGCCGGCGGCGCGACCGGGCAATCTCGGCCAACCGCGCCCGCGGCATGGATGATATGTTAGAAACGGGCGTGCACGCGAACTTGACCGCGCGCGGAGCAACGGGCTAATCGCACGTGCGGGCGGAACAGGTTACCGTTCCGCCTGCTTCCCGTCGATCCATCGCTGTGCACCCCATCCAGGGACGAACCCAAATGAACATCAAGATTCTCGGCGCCTTAGCGGCTGTCGCCCTGTTGGCGGCGTGCTCGTCTAACCAAGGCGCTTCCACCGGCTCCGGTGCCCAGGCTGCCGTCAGTGGCCCGGTTCCGGGCAGCCAGGAAGACCTGGTCCGCAATGTCGGCGACCGCGTGTTCTACGACTTCAACCAGTCCAACCTGAAGCCGGAAGCGCGCGGCGACGCTGGACAAGCAGGCGACGTGGCTCGGCAAATATCCGCAGAACAACGTGCAGGTCGCCGGCAACTGCGACGAGCGTGGCACCGAGGAATACAACCTCGCGCTCGGCCAGCGCCGCGCCAATGCCGCCGCCGGCTATCTTGTGGCGAAGGGCGTGGCCAACAGCCGGGTCACCACGATCAGCTACGGCAAGGACCGTCCGACCGCGCTGGGCCACGACGAGCAGGCCTGGGCGCAGAACCGCAACGCGATCACCTCGGTGCACTAAGCCGCATCCCGGACCGCTCGATGTCGTGAAACCGGCGGCCCATGGCCGCCGGTTTTGCATTCCAGGCCCTGACGCCGGCGCCGGGTTGAACCGCCGCGGGATTGACCGGCGGCGGAGGCAATTGCGGCGCGGCGCGGGAGCGGGTTGCCCGGACGACCGCCGGAGCCAGGCCGCCGCCGGCCGTGACGCGCGGGACATCGCGCCGGTCCATCCGGTCCACGCCGCGGCGGTGCGCCGAGCGTCATTTCGGCTGATCCGAACCGTCTCTCGCCGGCAGGGCCGGGGCAAGCTCGACCATGACGGAGCGACAACGTCGCCCGGCCGGAACGAGACTTGCCGGAGGCTGTCGCCGGGCCTTGAATTTGCCTGCGTCTTGTGCCCCGGATCGGTGCTGGCTGCACCGGGATCCCGGATCGGCGCCCGGATCGGCAAAGGTCGGGTCGGCGAAGGTCGGGTCGGCCGGAGCGTCGAATGTGAATGAAAGAGGCGGTGACATGAGGCAGAACGGTGTGCTGCGCCACGGGCTGGCACTGGCGGCGGTGGTGGCGATTGCGCTCGCGACGACCCCGGTGCGGGCGCAGATCGAGAGCCGCGAGGCCATCGCGCTGCGCGACCAGATCGCCGAGCTGCGCCACGAGGTGCAGATGCTGCAGGCGCAGGTGTCCAACGGTGGCGGCGGCTCGCTGCTGGGCAGCGCGCCGCGGGCGGCGCCGGCGTCGGGCGGCAATGACATCACCGCGCAATTGCTGGTGCGGGTCGATCGGCTCGAGGACGAGCTGCGTCAGTTGCGCGGGCGCGTCGACGAACTGCAGAACCAGTTGCAGCGCCAGACCGACGACCTCGGCAAGCGGATCGACGACCTGACGTTCCAGGTGCAGAACCCGCAGGCCGCCGCGGCGGCGCGCCAGGCGGCGGAGGCGGCGGCGCGGCAGGCGGCCGCGGCGGGCGGCACGCCGGCCGCACCGCCAGCCGCCCCCCCGCCAACCGCCGGGCCGCCAACGGCAACGCCGCCGACCGGCGTGCTCGGCACAATGCCGGTCCGCCCGCCGGGCGCCGCGCCGGCGCCACCGCGCACCCCGGAGCGGGCAATGCAGGAAGGCACCGCGGCACTGGCGCGGCGCGACTATGCGACCGCCGAGGCGGCGGCGCGGGAGATCCTCGCCGCCAACCGCACCTCGCCGCGCGCCTACGACGCGGTGTTCCTGCTGGCCCAGGCGCAGTACGGCCAGCGGCAGTATTCCCAGGCCGCGCTGTCGTACGACGACACCTACAACCGGGCGCGCCGGGGCGCGCATGCGCAGGACGCGCTGCTCGGCCTGGCCAACGCCCTGATCGGCCTGAATGACAGGGCCTCGGCCTGCCAGGCGCTGACGCGGCTGCACGCGGACTTTGCCACGCCGCGCGCCGACCTGCGCGAGCCGATCCTGGCGGCGCACCACCGGGCCGGCTGCAAATAGGGCGCCTGGCGGCTGCTGGCGGGCGGTGAAGTCGCCGCCCAGCCGGCGCCAGGCACCTGCAAGATGGGCGCCCGAGGGGACGCCCGACACGGTATCCGGGCGGATGTCCGACGGGAGGCCCGGGCGGAGGGGCGATGGGATGACGGTTGGCGCGGCGGTTCCGGCGGCGATCGAGGTGACCGCCAGGGTGAGCCGCGGCGCGTCGAACGGAGTGGCAATGCGGTGACCAGTGGCGCGATCGCCAATACGACCGACGGGGCGACCGATGGGGCGACCGCGGGGGCGACCAGCGCGGCGACCGACGGGGCGACCGACGGGGCGACCGACGGGGCGACCAACGGGGCGGTGGGTGCCGCTGCCGATGCGGCCACCTTGGGCACCAATGGCGACGCGGCCGGCGGCGCGGTCCGCCGCGCCTTCGTCGCCGCAATGGCCCGGCTGGGGCCGTTCGAGCCGGCCCCGCTGCTGGCCGTCGCGGTGTCCGGCGGCGCGGACAGCCTGGCGCTGGCCGTGCTGGCCGACGCCTGGGCGCGGCCGCGGGGCGGCGCGGTCCTGGCCCTGGTGGTCGATCACGGCCTGCGCGCGGCCGCCGCGGAGGAAGCCCGGCTGACCGAGCGCCTGCTGGCCAGCCGCGGGATCGCCGTGCGCGTGCTGCGCCTGGCCGGTCTCGCGCATGGGCCGGCCTTGGCCGAACGGGCCCGCATCGCCCGCTACGCGGCGCTGGTCGCGGCCTGCGCGGCGGCCGGCGCGCTGCATCTGCTGGTCGGCCACCAGGCGGCGGACCAGGCGGAGACGGTCGCGCTGCGGGCGCTGCGCGGCAGCTTCTCGGCCGGCCTGGCCGGCATGGCGGCGCTGGTCGAACTGCCGACGGTCCGGCTGCTGCGCCCGCTGCTGGGCGTCCCGCCGGGTGCCCTGCGGGCGGTGCTGGAAACCAAGGGGATCGGCTGGGTCGAGGACCCGTCCAACCGCGATCCGCGCGCGCTGCGCGTGCGATTGCGCCTGCTGGCGGCCGACCGCGACGGTCCCGCCGCCGCCCGCCTCGCCGCCGCGGCTGCCGTCGCCGGCGCCGCGCGCGCCGCCGCCGAAACCCAGGCTGCGTTCGCCCTGGCGCAGGCCGCCGTGCTCCGCCCGGAGGGATTCGCGGTCCTCGCCGGCGGGGCGATCCCGCCCGCCGCCCTGGCCGCGCTGATCCAGGCCATCGGCGGCGCCAACTACCCGCCGGCACCCGATGCCGTCGCGGCACTCGCCGCCCACCCGGCCCCCGCGACGCTCGGCGGCGTCCGGCTGTTGCCGGCCGGACTGCTCGGACCCGGCCTGCTGCTGGTGCGCGAGGTTGTCGCCATGGCCCCCAAGGTCCCCGCCATCCAAGGCGCCGTGTGGGACGGCAGGTACCGGCTCGCCGACGACGCCACCCCACCCGCCGGCACCACGCTCGGCCCGCTGGACCAGGACGCCCCGCGGTTTCGCAACCGCTCCGCCCTGCCGGCCGCGGTGCTGCGAACCCTGCCGGCATTGCGCGCCGGCGCGACACTGCTGGCGGTCCCGCACCTGGGATATCCCGACGCGGCAACCTGCGCACACATGCGCGTGCTGTTCGCCCCGCCCCGCCCCACCGCCGGCGCCCCATTCCATCCGGCGCCGATCGGCTGACGCAAGGCTGGGGCTTCGCCCCAGACCCCACCAAGGGGCGCTGCCCCTTGGAACCCCGCCAAGGGCGAGCCCTTGGAACCCTTCACTGGGAGTGTGGGGAGGGGGAGGGGGCGGGTGGGCGAGGCGAAGGGGCGCCGTCCGGCACGCCGGACGGCGCCCCTTCGCCTCGCCCACCCGCCCCCTCCCCCTCCCCACACTCCCAGTCATGGAGTCCAGAGGCTCCGCCTCTGGTGGGGGGTCCAGGGGGGCAACGCCCCCCTGGCGGGGTTCGGGGCGGAGCCCCGGCCTTGCGTCAGGCGATCCGCGCTCGGAGGCGGGTTTGCTGCGGCGGTGGGGTGGAATATCATCGCGGGCATCGACCGCCTTGCTCCCTCCACAGTCACAGGCCATTGGCCCGGCATGAAGACCTCAACGCACGAGACGCCGATTCTCGACGCGATCGACCGCCGCATCCTGGCCGAGCTGCAGGCGGATGGGCGGATCACCAACGTCGAGTTGGCCAGTCGCGCCGGCATTTCGGCGCCGCCGTGTCTGCGGCGGGTGCGCCGGCTGGAGGAGGCCGGGGTCATCCGCGGCTACCACGCCGACACCGATCCGCAGAAGCTGGGCTGGGAGATCATGTTCTTCGCCGTGGTCGGGTTGGACAGCCAGAAGGAGGTGGTGCTGTCGGCATTCGAGCAGCTTGTCGCCGGCTGGCCCGAGGTGCGGGAGTGCCACATGATCCGCGGCGGCGGGGATTTCCTGTTGAAGCTGGTGGTGCGCGACACGGCGCACGAGAACCAGTTGACGCAGCGCCTGACCGGGTCGCCGTCGGTCAGCCGGGTGCAGACCTTGCAGACGATTCGCACCAGCCGGCTGCTGGCGGGCGTTCCCTTGTAGGGTGGCTGGGGATGGGGTGCGCGCCGCAGCGACCCCTGCGGGCGGGACTGCGCCATGCCGGCATTCTGTCCGATAGCGTGACAAAATGCCGGATCATTGCAGCGGCAACTTGTGCCCTGCAGGGCGGGGCGATCCCACTGCAACAGAAAGCAGGTGCAGCGGGCATCCGACGAATTTGCGGCTTGCGGCAGCGGTCCCGCGTATCGCCGCAAATGTCATCCCTGTCGCAATCGCGCTAGGCTGCGCCGAACGCCGGATCAAACCGACCAGGAGGGACGTGCAATGGCCAGCCGCATCAACCGGGCGATCGAGCTGCTCCGGCAGGGCCAGGCGATCTACTACACCGGCCCGCACAGCGGCCACGTGCTGAGCTACGCCCAGGGTCGCGAGGACGCCGGCACCTGGGCCGACTACATCAACGTCGGCATGGAGCACGGGTCGTTCGACATGGCCGGCCTCGCCGAGTACATGCGCGGCCTGGTTGACGGCGGGCCGACGCGGTCGGGCCACCGCACGCCCACGGTGATCGTCGAGGCGCCGGTCAACGGCACCGACGAGGCCAACGTCCGTTACAACAGTTGGCAGTTCCGCCAGATCCTCGCCCGCGGCGTGCACGGCGTCCTGCTGTGCCAGGCGGAAACGCCCGATGCGGTGCGTGCCTTTGTCGAGGCGTGCCGCTATCCGCACAATCCGCAGCAGGTCGATCCGGCGATCGCCACGCCGGTCGCGCGCATGCGCGGCGCCGTCGGCACGCGCGGCGGGACCGACGCCTTGGGCAAGCCGCTGCTGGGGATCGGCCTGCGCGGCCGCGGCTCCGAGGGCACCGCCGCCCCGGTCTGGGGCATTGCGGGCGCGCACTACATGGATCGTTGCGATCCCTGGCCGCTCAACCCGGACGGCGAGCTGATGCTGGGCGTCAAGCTGGAAAGCCCCGAAGGCATCGCCCAGGCCGACGCGATTTGCGCCGTGCCCGGCCTGGCCTTCGCCGAGATGGGGCCGGGCGATCTTGGCCTGTCGCTCGGCTACACCGCGCTGATGCGCGACCCCTATCCGCCGGAGATGCAGGAGGCCCGCGACAAGGTGTTTGCCGCGTGCCGGCGCAACGCCATCGCGTTCCTGGAGGGCTGCACCCCGGGCGACATCGCCGCGCGGCTGGACGAGGGTGTGCGGGTCATTGCCGGCGGGACCGAGGAGACCGCTTTGGTCGGGCGGCGGCACCAGGGCAGGACGATGCCGGTCTGATGCCGGTGAGGGGTGCGGCGGGGACGGGATTCTGGCCGCCGCCGCGGGGTTGGTGCGGCCGGCTCGCGTCCTCGGCCCGGGGGCCGGGGATGAGGCCGTCGGCCGAGGGACAGGCGGTGGCGGTGAACGGGAACAGGTCGCCGAAGACCGCGCCCGCCGCCTTGTTCGCCTTGTGTGTCGGCGTCGAGCCGCGCGGGCCCCTGGCCGTCACGTTGACATGTTCGGGCGGGGCGGCCGGCCGCCTGGGGTCTGGCCGAATGATCGACCCGTCGGCGCCGCGCCCCCGTCATGCCGGCGAAGGCCGGCATCCACGACTTGCCTTCGTGCAGCAAGCAAAGTCGTGGATGCCGGCCGGAGCCTGTCCTCGGGCGGGCCTGCGGCCCGACCCGGGGGCCGGCATGACGATGCGGGCTACGCCCGGCGGGTCGATCGTTCCGCCGGTTGTATCGCCGGTCGGTATCAGAGACGTCCGCGGCCGGCCCCGCCGGTCTGCGCTGCTAGCCGGCGAGCCACTTCGCCAGGACCGCCAGCAGCAGCAGCGCCACGATGTTGATGATCTTGATCATCGGGTTCACCGCCGGGCCGGCGGTGTCCTTGTACGGGTCGCCGACGGTGTCGCCGGTCACCGCCGCCTTGTGCGCGTCGGAGCCCTTGCCGCCGTGGTTGCCTTCCTCGATGTATTTCTTGGCGTTGTCCCAGGCGCCGCCGCCCGTGGTCATCGAGATGGCGACGAACAGGCCGGTGACGATGGTGCCCAGCAGCATCGCGCCCAGCGCCGAGAATGCCGCGCCCTGGCCACCGATGCAGTCGATCACCACGCACAGCACGATCGGCGCCAGCACCGGCAGCAGCGACGGCACGATCATTTCCTGGATCGCCGCCTTGGTCAGCATGTCGACGGCGCGGCCGTATTCCGGCTTGGCGGTGCCTTCCATGATGCCGGGGATTTCCCGGAACTGGCGGCGCACCTCGACCACCACCGCGCCGGCGGCGCGGCCGACCGCGTCCATGGCCATCGCGCCGAACAGGTAGGGCAGCAGGCCGCCGATGAACAGGCCGATCGACCACGTACGGGTTGGACAGGTCGAAACGACACGTCGCAGCGTCGGCGAAGTAGTGCGTCAGGTCCTGCGTGTAGTCGGCGAACAGCACCAGCGCGGCGAGGCCGGCCGAGCCGATCGCGTAGCCCTTGGTCACCGCCTTGGTGGTGTTGCCGACCGCGTCGAGCGGGTCGGTGATCGTCGCGCACGTCCGGCGGCAGGTCGGCCATCTCGGCGATGCCGCCGGCGTTGTCGGTGATCGGGCCGTAGGCGTCGAGCGCGACGATGATGCCGGCCAGCGACAGCATGGTGGTCGCCGCGATGGCGATGCCGTACAGGCCGGCCGAGCAGGTAGGCGGCGATGATGCCGGCGCAGATCACCAGCACCGGCAGCGCGGTCGACTTCATCGAGACGCCGAGGCCCGGCGATGATGTTGGTGCCGTGGCCGGTGGTGGAGGCCTGCGCGATGTGCGCACCGGGCGGTATTCGGTGGCGGTGTAGTACTCGGTGATCCACGACCATCAGCGCCGGTGACGCACCAGGCCGACCAGCGCGCAGCCGAACAGGTCGCACGCCGTTGACGCGTCGCGCCGTCGCCATCGGCAGCGGCGTGGCCGAAGCCGACGAACCAGCCGATGATCGATCGCGATAGCCGACCAGCCGACAGCACGCCGGTGACGATCAGGCCCTTGTAGAGCGCGTTCATGATCTTGTTGCTCGGGGCCGAGGCTTGACGAAGAAGGTGCCGATGATCGAGGCGATGATGCGACACGCCGCCGATGCACCAGCGGCAGTCAGCAGCATCGTGTCGCGCACCGCGCCGGCTGAAGAAGATCGCCGCCCAGCAGCATGGTGGCGACGATGGTCACCGCGTAGGTCTCGAACAGGTCGGCGGCCATGCCGGCGCAGTCGCCGACGTTGTCGCCCACGTTGTCGGCGATCACCGCCGGGTTGCGCGGGTCGTCCTCGGGAATGCCGGCCTCGACCTTGCCGACCAGGTCGGCGCCGACGTCGGCGCCCTTGGTGAAGATGCCGCCGCCGAGCCGGGCGAAGATCGAGATCAGCGAGCCGCCGAAGCCCAGGCCGACCAGTGGCTTCAGCATCGGCGCGGCAGGTCGTCGCCCGGCATGCGTGGCGCGCAGCACGACGTAGTAGCCGGCGACGCCGAGCAGGCCGAGGCCGACCACCAGCATGCCGGTGATGGCGCCGCGACTGAAGGCGACGGCCAGCGCCGGCGTCGAGGCCCTGGCGCGCCGCCTGGGCGGTGCGCACGTTGGCGCGCACCGAGACGTTCATGCCGATGTAGCCGGCGGCGCCCGACAGCACCGCGCCGATGACGAAGCCGATGGCGACGTGGATGCCGAGCGTCACGCCGAGGATGATCAAGACGATCACGCCGACGATGCCGATCGTGGTGTACTGGCGGTTCAGATAGGCCTGCGCGCCTTCCTGCACGGCGGCGGCGATCTCCTGCATGCGGGCGTTGCCGGCATCGGCGGCCAGCACCTGGCGGGTGGTGACGACGCCGTAGACCAGCGCCAGCACTCCGCAGGCGAGAATCACCAGATAGGCGAGAGGCATCCCGTAAATCCTTGGCTTGCACCGATTTCCCCGCGATGGAAGGGAAATGGGCGGGCAGGGGGGTTGAAAGTCGCGCGGGGTATGCCAGAAGCGTGATGGTCAGGCAAATCGCCGGGATTTCGCAACCGGCGAAATGCGGGTCTGACGCGACCTGCCGGCCGGCCCTGGTTCGCCGGCAACGGGGCGCCCGTAGCTCAACTGGTTAGAGCAGACCGCTCATAACGGCCTGGTTGCAGGTTCGAGTTCCTGCCGGGCGCACCAGACTGATCAAGGCACCTACTGATCAAGGCACCTACTGATCAAGGCACCGGGAGAATCGCCCCTTCCCGTGCTGCGACGCGGCTTGGGGGCAACATCTGGCGCCGAACCGCCCCTTTGTATCGGCCTGCCCGACCTTGCGCCCAGCCCGGCGCAAAGGCGCCGCTCGCGCACCCACGGCGCATCCGGTCTCGCCCGGCCGGCTTTCCGCTGGCCGCGCGTTCGGGGGTTCGACCGGGGCGGCCAGCCGCCCCGCGCCCCGGCGGTCCGGCTGGAGCCGAATGAGGCAAAACAAGGTCGCTGGGGCCGATCGAGGCGGCACGGGCCGCGATGCAGGCACACGGCGGGCATCGTAATGCGGTTCCTCCTTCCGGGCGGGGCACGACGCGGCTAGTGCCCCGAGTCGTTGATATTGCCTGGATTCATGCTCCGTCGATTGTCCCTGAAAGCGTCGCAAGCAAGTCGCGACGTCGCCACAAGATCGGTGACGCAGATGACCGATACCCCTGCACCGTGATTCTGACCGGTTGGGCACACGCCGGCCGTGGCTCGGAGAGGCTGCGATCGCCTGCGGCCTCGGCCCGCGTTGCGCGCTTGTGGCGCGGCAGGGCAAGCAAGAATTTACCGCAGATGAAGCAAGGCGATGCACGCCGATGCACGCCGATGGGTCCGTGCGGTTCACCGGTCGTGCGCCACGCGTTTGGTCTCCAGGCGCGGCTTGGCGGAATCAACCAGCGGGCGGGGCTGCGGGCCGGTCGCCTTGCGGTCATTGGCGCATGGCATCCGACCCAAGGGGCAAGCAGCCGGGGCATGCGTGCGTCGTCCAGTGCTTTGACGGTGTTCAGCTCAACCGGAAGCGCGTCCTCGACCCGCAGGTCCACGAAGTCGTCGCCGACCACCACGTTCCAGTAGTACCCCCTGGCGGCACATTGTTGCACAACCGATAGACCAGCCGCAGGAACTGCAAAAGCCGACGCATCCTCATGGACCTTTTCCAGGAACCCGGCCCCAGGCGTATCGAGCACGGTGAACGCGCAGCCGATCACCTGCCCCGACAGATCATTCAGCACGGCGCCATCTGCGTGCATCGGCGTGCATCGCCTTGCTTCATCTGCGGTAAAATTCTTCCTTCGCGGTGCCGCGGACAGATGGTTACGGACGTGTTGACGCGCCTGCGATGCACCACATCGTAACCGGCCTGGAGAAGCCGAGGTGATGCAGCGCAAGCCCGGCGCGCCTCTCATGCGCTCGGCCGTTCGTCGAGCGCCAGGCCTTCCCGGCGCCGGGATCAAGCCACGGGCAAGCGGGCAGACTCCCTGCGCAGCGGTGCCAGTGCCCCGAGTGGCTCATAGTGCGCTTGTTCCGCGTCCGCCTGCGACCTCGGTAGAGTACCGCAAGCGGGTCGCGAAATCGCCGCAGAATCGGTGACGCAGGGCACTGAGGTGGTCCCCGAAAACTGGACAGGTGGCTAAGAGAGACTCCCGCCCTTAAAACGGCCGTTGGGCCGGAGGGACAGATGGGGAACATTCGCAAGAAGCACGGCGCGGATTTCAAGGCGAAGGTGGCTTTGGCGGCGGTGCGTGAGGACGGCACGGTTGCGGAGTTGTCGAGCCGGTATGGCGTGCATGCCAGCCAGATCCATGCATGGAAGAAGACGGCGCTCGATGGGATTGGTTCGCTCTTCGTCCGGGGCAGGGCTGGGGTGTCCGAGGTCTCTGCTGCGGACGATGCGCGGCTGGCGAAGTTGTATGAGACGATCGGCGAGCTGACGGTCGAACGCAATTTTTTTCGCAAAAGGTCTGGTCCATGAGCCAGATTGCGCGGCTGTCGCTGATCGACCGTGCGGACGTTGATCTGTCGATCGTTGCGCAATGCCGGTTGCTGAAAGTTGCGCGCTCGACGCTGTATTGGCATGCCGCTGCGGTGAGCGAGGATGATCTGCGACTGATGCGGCGGCTGGACGAGCAATATCTGAGGACACCGTTCTATGGGTCGCGTCGCATGGTGGCGGTGCTGCACCGGGAAGGTGAGGCGGTGAACCGCAAACGGGTGCGCCGACTGATGCGGCTGCTGGGGCTTGAGGCGATCTACCAGAAGCCGAACACCAGCCGGCGTCATCCGGAACACAAGGTTTACCCTTACCTTTTGCGAGGTTTGGTGATCAACCGGCCGAATCAAGTGTGGTGCGCGGACATCACTTACATCCCACTGGCCAAGGGCTTCGTCTATCTGGTTGCGGTGATGGACTGGTTCAGCCGGCGTGTTCTGGCGTGGCGTTTGTCGATCGGAATGGAGACGGATTTCTGCGTCGAGGCATTACAGGAGGCGATGGATCGGTACGGGCAGCCGGAGATATTCAACACCGATCAGGGTGTGCAGTTCAGCAGCGCGGCGTTCATTGACGAACTGGCGGCCCACGGTGTCCGCATCAGCATGGACGGCAAGGGGCGGTTCCTCGACAACATCTTCATCGAGCGGCTGTGGCGCAGCCTCAAGTACGAGGAGGTGTTCATCAAGGCGTATGCCTCGGTTGCCGAGGCGCGCGGGGCCATCGGCGGGTGGTTTCTCTTTTACAATGAGGCACGTCTGCACCAGGCCCTCGGTTACCGGACGCCGCGCGAAATCTTCGAGGCCGCGCCAGCCTGTGGAGATGTGGACAACGCAAGCGCGTTGCCCACATCTCCACAGGCACCACAACCGCAACAAAATGGTTCAATTGACGAGCAGAACGTGCTACGTAGTTTTGTGGCCTCCTCGCACGGGTAGGGGGATGTGTAACCGGCGGGAGTCTCTCTTAGCTTACCCCGTTTCCTGTCCAGTGGATGGGGTCCACCTCAGGCATGGCGGTCGTACAGCGGACACGGAGAGAAATCGGTGGCGCTTCGCGCAGTGGCTTTAAAGTCGGTCCGAAAACAAACCTCGTATTTTCAATAGGTTGAAATCAGCGGCGAAGCGCAAGAGCGGGATCTGGCAGGTGATATCTCGGATTCTCGATCTGTCTGACCATATTTCCCCTTCCAACTAATGGCTTGTTCGCGGACGGACACTTAACCCAAGGCAGCGCGAAGCGCCAAAATCCTTGCTTTATCGCGGTAGGGACGCGCCTCACGGCGCGCCCCCCGCACAGAACCGTACGGGCGGATTTCCCGCATACGGCTCCCACCTTGGGTGTTTGACGGCGAAGCGTTTGCCGGGCCAGGGGTGGGTGATGCGTGGCCTGGGAAGCCACCGTTCGGCGAGCATGGTGATCCGTTCCCACGAGGTCCGATCCTTCTGACTGCGCCGCCGCAGCGTGCGCCGCCAGAGCCGGATCACGTGTTCTCGGAACGCCGCCAGGGCATCGGCATTGGTCGGCACGGCGTGATAGGCGAAGCATGCCCCCGGGCTTGACCCGGGGGAAGCCGCCCATCACCTGTCGCAGCCAATCCCCTTGCTGTTCGAGCGTTGTGTGCATCCGGCGTCGCAGCCCTTCCCGGATCGCCAGCAGCCGCGCTTGCATCCGATCGCGCCGCGTCTTCCGCTTCAGTTGGAAGCCGCCGCGCCGGCTACGCCCGCAGATGTGGGTGAACCCCAGGAAGTTGAACGTCTCCGGTTTGCCTTCGCCACGTTCTTTCCGGTTCTGCGCCGCGAAGCGGCCGAACCGGATCAAACGCGTCTTCTCCCCATGCAGCGTCAGAGCGAACACTGCCAGCCGCTCGCGCATCTCCGCCAAGAACCGCTCGGCATCGGCCTGGTGCTCGAAGCCGACAACGATGTCGTCGGCGTATCGCACCATGATGACATTTCCGCGGGCATGGCGTCGCCGCCATTGTTGCGCCCACAGGTCGAAGACGTAATGCAGGTAGATGTTCGCCAGCAGTAGCCTGCCCCAAGCGAAGGCTGGGGGTGAGATGACTGCACCTGGAGCCTGCCCCGGCGAAGGCCGGGGGTGTTCCCACTTCCCCTGGCTTGACCTCCCCGTCTTCCGCCACCCCGGCCTTCAGCCACTTGCGGATCAGACGGACCACACGCCGATCACCAACCCGGTGCTCAACGAACTTGATGAGCCGCTCGTGGCTCACCGCATCGAAGCATGCCCTTGGGCTTGACCCGAGGGAACCCGGCGATGTCGGCATCCAGAATCCAGTTCACCTTGCACCGGTCGATTCCTACCGCCAGCGCATCCAGCGCGTCATGCTGGCCGCGCCCCGGACGGAACCCGTAGCTGAACCCCAGGAAATCCTCTTCCCAGATCGCGTTCAGCACTTCCACCAGTGCGCGCTGGACAATCCTCGGGTCAAGCCCGAGGACAAGCCTTGTCTTCCAGCGCTGCGATGCCCAACGGCCGCTGCCGTCCATCCGGCTTCGGTATATACACCCGCCGTGATGGTTGCGCCCGATAGGCCCCGCGGTGAATACGGGCGTGCAGGTCTACAAGCTTATGCTCCAGGCCCGCACCGTATTCTTCCCACGTTACCCCATCCACACCCGCCGATGCCGCTTTCCGCAGCCAGCCATAGGCTGACCGCAGCAGATCGACATCGATATGGTGCAGCAGAGCGGTGAACCGTTCCTGCTTCCGTTCCCTTGCTGCTTTCCGTATGCGGTCCAGACCGGATAACACGCTCTCCCGGCTCGGTGTCCGGTGCGTGCCGTGCTCGACCGCATTCCCCTTGGCCCCTCCCCTTTGCTCCACCAACTCCTCCGGCGGTTGCCCGCCCTCGTTCGCCAGCTTCATCGCTACTATGGAAGGGTCTGACTTCTCATGCCCGTGCATCACTGGCTTTGGCCCTCCGGCCTTCCCAGTGCGGGCCAGTGCCGTTCCGGCGCTGGCCGAGCATGAGATCTCCCGGTTCCCGAACAAGAGGTTTCGTCGCCGTGCCAGGGTCTCAGACCACGCGGGACCGGCAGGGCACTGGCGATAGCGCACCCCGCCATACTGCCTTCCGCTACACGGACAGCGTCGGCATCCCGGATCAACGGACTTTCGCGGCTCAATACCTGGCCCACCGACGCCCCTGTCAACGCTTCGTCCCTGGCCTCGCGGCCAGCAGCGCATGACTCGGGGCCGATGTGGTTCGCTCTACCTTTCATCGTGAAGGACTTGCACCCTCTCCTCTTGCCGATCTCCCGGCGCACCCGTGGGCTCCGTGCCGCCTCCCTGCTGCCTCCGTGTTAAAGTCTTGCTTGCTTGCGGACGGCAGAGCGGGCGTCGCGCCGGTCCAGCGGCACTGCCGGATCAGCCTGCATTTGCGTTCATTTGCGGCTCGATATCTTGCCTTCGACCAGAAGGCTGACGCCGGCACCGGCAAACGCCCCGTGGCGCATTGCTCGCGGGCGGGCGGGTGCCCCGGGCGCGCGGGTCCCCAGTCCCCCGGCCCTTCGCCAGGGCAGGCTCCCGTCAGTTGACGGCGGGGGCGTTCCCCCCTTGTGGTTTGCATGGCGCCGGTGGGGCATTCTGGTGTAAGAAGTACTAACTGACTTCTAGCGGACCAGGATCGCAGATGACCGCCACTCCGGCCTCCCCCCAAGTCACCGCATCGGCCACCGTTACCGCGGAGCCGGTTTTGCCGCCGGAGCGGCAAAACGAAAATTTCGGCAACAACCCCGGCCTTCGCCGGGGCAGGCTCCCATGCAACAGTCTGCCGCACCAGAGCCTGCCACCGGGCCAGACCCGGTGCGGCGACGACCCGGTGGTGGCGCGGTTACCGCGGGGCTGGTTTTGCCGCCGGAGCGGCAAAACGAAAATCTTGGCCACAACCCCGGCCTTCGCCGGGGCAGGCTCCCATGCAACGGTCAGCCGCACCAAAGCCTGCCACCGGGCCAGACCCGGTGGGGCGACGAGCCGGTGGTGGCGCGGTTACCGCGGGGCCGGTTTTGCCGCCGGAGCGGCAAAACGAAATTTTCGGCAACGACCCCATGCAACAGTCAGCCACACCAGAGCCTGCCACCGGGCCAGACCCGGTGGGGCGGCGACCCGGTGGTGGCGCCATTACCGCGCAGCCGGTTTTGCCGCCGGAGCCGCAAAACGAAAATCTCGGCCACGACCCCATGCAACAGTCAACCGCACCAAAGCCTGCCACCGGGCCAGACCCGGTGCGGTGGCGACCCGGTTTTACCGCCGGAGCGGCAAACCGAAAATTTTCGGCCACGACCCCATGCAACAGTCAGCCGCACCAACGCCTGCCACCGGGCCAGACCCGGTGCGGCGGCGACCCGGTTTTACCGCCGGAGCGGCAAACCGAAATTTTCGGCCACGACCCCATGCAACAGTCAGCCACACCGGAGCCTGCCACCGGGCCAGACCCGGCGGGGCGGCGACCCGGTTTTGCCGCCGGAGCCGCAAAACGAAAATCTCGGCCACGACCCCATGCAACAGTCAGCCGCACCAAAGCCTGCCACCGGGCCAGACCCGGTGCGGTGGCGACCCGGTTTTACCGCCGGAGCGGCAAACCGAAAATTTTCGGCCACGACCCCGGCCTTCGCCGGGGCAGGCTCCCATGCAACAGTCAGCCACACCGGAGCCTGCCACCGGGCCAGACCCGGTGCGGCGGCGACCCGGTGTTACCGCCGGAGCGGCAAAGCGAAATTTTCAGCCACGACCCCATGCAACAGTCAGCCACACCGGAGCCTGCCACCGGGCCAGACCCGGTGCGGTGGCGACCCGGTTTTACCGCCGGAGCGGCAAAGCGAAATTTTCAGCCACGACCCCGGCCTTCGCCGGGGCAGGCTCCCATGCAACAGTCAGCCACACCGGAGCCTGCCACCGGGCCAGACCCGGTGCGGCGGCGACCCGGTGTTACCGCCGGAGCGGCAAACCGAAATTTTCAGCAACGACCCCATGCAACAGTCAGCCACACCGGAGCCTGCCACCGGGCCAGACCCGGTGCGGCGGCGACCCGGTGTTACCGCCGGAGCGGCAAAACGAAATTTTCAGCAACGGCCCCATGCAACAGTCAGCCACACCGGAGCCTGCCACCGGGCCAGACCCGGTGGGGCGGCGACCCGGTTTTGCCGCCGCCGGAGCGGCAAAACGAAATTTTCGGCAACGACCCCGGCCTTCGCCGGGGCAGGCTCCCATGCAACAGTCAACCACACCGGAGCCTGCCACCGGGCCAGACCCGGGGGGCGACAACCCGGCGGTGGGGCGGTGACCGCGGCGCCGTTTTGCCGCCGGGGCGACCGAGTGAGAATTTTGGCAACAACCCCGGCCTTCGCCGGGGCAGGCGCCCATGCAACAGTCAGCCACACCAGAGCCTGCCACCGGGCCAGACCCGGTGCGGCGGCGACCCGGTGGTGGCGCGGTGACCGCGGCGTCGCTTTGCCGCCGGGGCGACCGAGTGAGAATTTTGGTAACAACCCCATGCAACAATCAGCCACACCAGAGCCTGCCACCGGGCCAGACCCGGGGGGCGACGACCCGGCGGTGGCGCTGTGACCGCGGCGCCGTTTTGCCGCCGGGGCGACCGAGTGAGAATTTTGGCAACAACCCCGGCCTTCGCCGGGGCAGGCTCCCATGCGAGGTCAGCCACACCAGAGCCTGCCACCGGGCCAGACCGGTGGGGCGGCGCGCCGGGCGGGATGGATCTTCTCGGCGTGCTCTGCGCGCTCTGCGGTGGATCTGGCTTGCGGTGCTGCAGAGGGTATCGGCATGCAGCGTGGCACGATCGTTCAACAGCGTGCCTGCGGGCGGCGACAGGGTGGTCGTCGTCGGCATGGAAAGTCCGCGAAACGGGCGCAACTTGCCGCATGGTTGGGCTGTTCCGAGCAATCGGTGCCGCGGGGCGGTGGTTCGGTCGTGCTGACGCTTACCCCTCCCCCTACCCCCTCCCTCAAGGGGAGGGGAGAGGCGGCACCCTGGCTCCGGAGTCACACCGGGAGCGTTACCGTGGCGCGCAGCCCGCCGGGCCGGTTGGCGATCGTGATGTCGCCGCCATGGGCCCGCAGGATGTTGCGGGCGATCGGCAGGCCGAGCCCGACGCCGCCGGTTTCGCGGTTGCGGCTGGGTTCGCCGCGGTGGAAGGGTTCGAACACCAGATCGAGCTGTTCGGGCGGGATGCCCGGCCCCTCGTCCTCGATTTCCACCGTGACCATGCCGTCGCTGCCTGCGGGCAGCAGGCGCAGCTTTGCGGCACCGCCGTAGAGCACGGCGTTGCTCGTCAGATTGGCGAACGCCCGCTTCAGCCCGAGCGGGCGGGCCCGCAGGGTCAGGTGCGCGGGCCCCTCATAGCCCAGATTTTCCGCCATTTCGGGCCGCGCGTCGGCCGCCTCGTCGAGCACCGTGCGCAGCAGTTCCGCAAGGTCGAGCGGCACCACCGGCTCGCCGGTGCGCGCGTCGCGGCCGAACACCAGGGTGGCGGCGACCATCTGCTCCAGTTCTTCCAGGTCGGCCAGCATCTTGCGGCGCTGTTCGTCGTCTTCGACGAACTCGGCGCGCAGCTTGAGCCGGGTGATCGGCGTGCGCAGGTCGTGGCCGATCGCGGTCAGCAATTCGGTGCGGTCCTGGACGAAGCGGCGGATGCGCACGGCCATGGTGTTGAAGGCGGCCGCCGCGGCGGCGACTTCCGACGGCCCGGTCTCCGGCAGCGCCGGCGCGTTCACGTCCCGCCCGAGCGCCTCGGCGGCTTCGGCCAGGGTGCGCACCGGCGCGGTCAGCCGGCGCACCGCCCACAGGCTGAGCGCCGCCGCCGCCAGGGTCATCAGCCCGAACGCCCACAGGAAGGACGGCGAGTGCCACGGCCGCAGCGGCGGTATCATCGCGTGCACGTTCAGCCAGGTGCCGTCCGGCAGCAGCAGCCCCAGCACCGTTGCCGCCGGGGGAGATCGCCGCGCGATCAGGATCTCCCGCGGGCGCTCGTGCGGGGGCATGGGAATCAGGTTGAGGTTCACCCGGAGCAGCCGCTGCAGCCGAACGGGGCCGGCGGCATCGGCACCAGCGGCGGACTGGCATCGAGGCTCGCGTGCAGGCCGGGGCCGTGCGGCAGCCCGGCCAGCACGGCCGCACGCCGGTCCGGCGGCGACAGGTCCACCGTGCGGTAGACGCGTCATCACCCGCGAACGCCAGGTTGCGCGCCTGCTCGAGCCGCAGCAGGTCCATGCGGTCGAGCGCGTGGATCGTCAGCCCCGCCGCCTGCACGACGGCGAGCCCGACCAGCAGCAGGAGCGTGGTGCGCGCCGCCAGGCTGCGCGGCCAGAGCGCGCGGCCTCACCGCCGTTCGACCTCGCGGCCAGCACGTAGCCGCCGCCGCGCACGGTCTTGATGAGCTGCGCGCTGCCGGCCGTCGTCCTCCAGCTTGCGCCGCAGCCGGCTGACGGCGACGTCGATCGCGCGGTCGAACGGGCCCGCCTGGCGGCCGCGCAGCAGGTCGAGCAGCATGTCGCGCGTCAGCACCCGGTTGGCGCGCTCGACCAGGGCCAGCAGCAGGTCGTATTCGCCGCCGGTCAGCGGCACCTCGACGCCGTCGGGGTTGAGCAGGCGGCGGCGCGCCGAGGTCGAGCGTCCAGCCGGCGAAGCGCAGCATGCGCGCGGCCGGAGTCGGCGCGCCGCTCGGCCGGCGTCGCCGGCGCGGCGCAGCACGGCGCGGATGCGCGCCAGCAGCTCGCGCGGGTTGAACGGCTTGGGCACGTAGTCGTCGGCGCCGAGCTCCAGTCCGATGATGCGGTCGGTCTCCTCGCCCATGGCGGTCAGCATGATGATCGGCACGTCGGAGAAGCCGCGCAGCCAGCGGGCGAAGTCGAGCCCGCTCTCGCCGGGCAGCATCAGGTCGAGCACGACGCAGGTGGAAATGCCCGATCGGCCCAGGCCCGGCGCGCTTCGCGCGCGTCGCGCACCGCGGTGACGCGGAACCGGTTGCGCTCCAGGAAGCGCGCCAGCAGCTCGCGGATCTCGCGGTCGTCGTCCACCACCAGGATGTGCGGGACGGTTTCCATGCGCCCAACATAAGTGGGAATCCGGGTGAGCGGCAGAGCGTGTTGCACTCCGTTGCACTTCGTCGCCCCGTTGCCGTATTCGCGCAACCTGGGTGACGCATGGTGGGGTGGTCTAAGGACAGGAGACCTCATCATGCGCAAACTGTTGTTGGCCGCGACCGCGGTCGTCGTCGCTCGGCGGCCTCGCTGTGGCAGGGCTGCTCACGCAGGCCGGCGCTCAGCCGGCGCCGCCGCCGATGGCGGGGCACCCGCCGCAGGGTGGCGGCTGGCGGATGGGACCGCAGGCCGGCGGGTGGGGTTGGCAGCGGCACGCCGGGGAGCGGATGCGGACCTTCGCGCTGCTGTATCATCCGGACGATCGGCACCTGACCGCGCCCGACGTGCAGAAGATCGCCGAGGCGTTCCTGCTGTGGAACGGCAACCACACCTGGAAAGTGGTGGACGTGGCGGCGGGCGCCGACAACCAGATCGGCTTCGCCATGGCGACGCCGGACGGGTCGGTGATCGCCCGCTTCACCATGGATGCCAAGACCGGGCGGGTGACCCGGGCCGGCTGAACCGGTAGAACGGCGGATGTGAGCTTCCCGCATCCGCCGCCTGCCGCCCGCGCCGCGCTCGATCGTCTGATCGCCCGGGACCCCGACCTGGCGACGATCGAGCCGCGTGCCGGGGCGCTGCCATGGCGGGTCCGGCCGGCCGGGTTTCCCGGCCTGCTGCAGGCGATCGTCGGCCAGCAGATCTCGAACCAGGCGGCCGCCGCGATCTGGGGCCGGGTGCGCGCGCTGCCCGGCGCGCTGGCGCCGGGGGGCTCGCCGCGCTGTCGGACGAGGCGTTGCGCGGCGCCGGGCTGTCGCGCCCGAAGGTGGCGCATGCCCGCTCGCTGGCCGCGGCGTTCCTGGACGGCACGCTGGAGCAAGCGCGGCTTGACCGGCTGGACGACGAGGCGGCGATTGCGGCGATCGCCGCGGTGCGCGGCATGGGACCGTGGACCGCCGAGGTCTATCTGCTGTTTGCCCTCGGGCGCCACGACGTGTTCCCGGCGGCCGACCTGGCGCTGGCCGCCGCGGCCGCCGACCTGAAGCGGCTGGCCGCACGGCCGACCCCGGCCGAGTTGCGCGCCCTGGCCGAACCTTGGCGGCCTGCCCGCGCCCTGGCGGCGCGGCTGCTCTGGCACCACTGGCGCCACGTGACCGGCCGGCCGGCGATGGACGACATCACGCCGGCCTGAGCCCGGGACCATCGCAACGCTTCCTTCACCAACTGCGGCCTAGGCTTTCGGGGAACCGAAGCCACAGCCTCCATGTCGTCGTCCCGCCTGCCCCTGGCCAAGCCGCATAACCTCGCGACCTTCGCCGAACCTGGCGTGGCCGCGCCGTTCACGCTGCGCGTGTGGCTCGATGCGCGCATTCGCTCGACCGATCGAACTGGCCCCGAGGCGGCGACGCTGCCGGAAATCGCCGTGCTGGCGCCGATCCTGTCCAGCGCAGCCACCGGGTGGCCGGGGGCCGCCGGCGACGGCCGACACGGCTCAGCAAATGTGCCGACGGCCGTGCGCAACCGCAGTGTCGCGCACCAACGCCGACCGCGCATAGGCAGCGCGCGATGCGCGGTTGCGCGTTCTCAGTGCGCAAGGAGTTGGCGATGAAAGATGACGACAAAACGCGAGCACCGGCCTTGCCGATGCGCCAGGAATTCCGGGCCTTGCGGCGCGACATAGCGGCGGCCGGCGATGCCCAGGCGGCACGGATCGTCGCGCTGATCAATTCCCTGGCCGACCGGACCGGGGTGGACGCGCTGTTGGATCCATTGCGGCCGCGCCTGCCGCGGCTCCGCTCGACGCGGCCGCTGCGCTTTACCCGCCTGCTGTTCATGCCGCTCGACCCGGCGATCGTCGCCGCCAAGGATTGGCGCGCCGGCATGCTGGCCGTGCCGCGCAACGCGCTCGGCCCGCTCGCCGCCGCGGTGCACCAAGAACTCGGCGATACGGCGGCCGAGATCGAGGCGATGATCGACGGCCGAACCGTCGCCGACGCCGAGGTCGTGGCGCGCGCCGGCGCGGCGTTGTGGCCGGCGGCCGCGCACGCGTTGTCGCAGGCGCCGATGCCGCCGGATTGGGGCAAGGCCGGCTTGCCGCGCGCGTTGCATGCCCCGCTGGCGCACGATGTTGCCGCGGTGCTGGATCAGGCGGTCGCAATCCACGCCGTAACGGCGGAGGCGGCGGCCGGGTTGCCGCAGGACGAGGCGGCGATCCAGGCCGTGTTGGCCGCCATGGCGCCCAGTGGACCGGAGCCTTGGGGCCTGGCACTTGCGGTGATGCTGGAGAAACTGCCCGAACCGGACGCGGTGCTGCGACAGGCCATCGGCTGGACCACCCGACACAACGCGCCGCAGCTGCGCACCACCGTCGATCGCGTGGTGGGGACGCTGTTGGATCGGCTGGAGCTCGGCGCCGATGAGGACCTGGTCGGCGAGCTTGCCGACGCCGGACCGCGGGTCAAGCACCTGACAAAGCTGATCGAGAGCCTGACCACAGATGCCACGCCACAGGTCCTGCGGCAGCGCCTGGAGGCGGTGCGTCGGCGGTTGGACGGACATTGCCGGGCACGGTTCGCCGACAGCCTGATGGGCCTGGCCAGGTCGGCCGAGCAGGCGGGCATCACCTATCCCGAGCTGCTCCAATGCGTGGTCAAGGCCGCTTTCGAAGGCCCTCCCTACGACATGCAATTGCCCATCTTCACGGCGGCGAGCGCGGGCATCCCGAGAGGACGCTGAGCGGCGAGGCTGAGCCGGTCAAGCGCCCGGTATAGGCGTAATCGAGGGCCAGGGCCACGACCAGGGACACGACGTCCATCAGCCTCTCCCCTTCCGCGCCGGGCCGGTAGACCAAGCCCAGAGCGGCCGCCCGGGCTTCGAGCTTGCGCACCAGGGCTTCGGCCTCGGCCAGCGTCAGCACGGACCAGTGGACGACCCTCTCGACCAGCCGGTCCCGATACCGTTTGATCAGCCCGGCGGCCGGGCGCAGGACCTGGCCCCGCGACGCGGGGAAGGCGTCGCGCAGGCTGTCGTCGACATAGCCGCGGGCGTCGCGCCGGAAGCGTTCGGCCTTTTTGCCGTAGTGGTCGGCGAGCGTCAGGTTCATCCGGTCGGCCGGCCGGAGGCGGCAGGCCCGGTGGCTTTCCGGCGCGGCGCCGCGGATGTCCTTCATCAGGCGGTCGACATAGATGAGCTTGCGGATGACGGGCCAATTCCGGTAGCGACGGCGCCAGTCCGACCGCGGGGTCAGCCAGACGGCGAACGTCTCGGCGAAATCCTCGTCCGGGTGCTTCTGGGCGTAGGTCCGGCCGTAAGGGTAGGCGGCGATGTGCCGCACATAACTGCGGCTGGTCCGGTCCGGCCGGAAGGCGTCGCGATAGGGCTTGGTGAACGGCCCGAACATCTCGCCCCAGCTCGGCCGGCGCCAGAGGCGGTAGGCGTAGTTCACGGCGTGCCCGGCCTCGTGGCGAAGAAGCATCATGATCGTGCGGGCGTCTTCGACATCTCCGGCCTGCTCCTCCTCCAGGCGGGAGAGGCGGGGATCGGCCAGGTAGAACGGCACCCCGATGACCGGGGTGCGGTCGGGGCAGCCCCAACCGTCGGTCAGATAGACCTCGGGCCTGAAACGGAGCTGCTTCCGCTCCATTTCCCGGCGCAGACGGGCCACGAAGGGCTCGAGCGGCGAGCCCCCGACCTCCAGGCCCAGGTCCGAGATGCGGCTCTTCAAGAGCTCGAACCGGACGGTCTCCCAGCTCTGGACCAGGGAACGGATGGTCTTGCCGCTCATCGGAAAGGAGAAAATAAGGCAAGGGGGAGGTCTTGTCAAGGCGAAGGGCGGAAAGGCCCCCGGGCCCGTCTTGAGGAGCGGCCGGCGTTATGATAAGATATTGTCCTTATCAGATCATCGGACAGAGTGGATCCCATCGGCGCCGACCCCGTCCAACAGAGGAAACGACATGCAATTCACCGAACTGGGCCTCGACCCGAGGCTCGAACAGGCCATCGCCGATAGAGGCTATACCGAGCTGACCCCGGTCCAGGAGAGGACCCTGGCCGCTTCGCTCCACGGTCAGGACGTCGCCGTGCAGTCCCAGACGGGGACGGGCAAGACGGCCGCCTTCCTGATCACGCTCTTCGCCCACCTCCTCAAGCACTCGAAGTCGTCGCGCCGTAAGGCCCTGATCATCGTCCCGACCCGTGAGCTGGCCGTTCAGATCCAGGGCGAGGCGCTGCTTCTCAACCGCTCGCTCGGGCTCGAGATCGGCTGCTTTTACGGCGGCGTGGGCTACGCCGTCCAGCTGGCCCAGATCAAGGCCGGCCCGGACATCATCATCGGCACGCCGGGGCGGCTGCTCGACCTGGCCGAGAAGAAGCGGCTGGATTTCAAGGAGTGCGGCTTCCTGGTCATCGACGAGGCCGACCGGCTCTTCGACATGGGTTTCCTGCCCGACCTGCGCGACATCGTCCGGCAGATGCCGGAGCGGACGCGCCGTCAGAGCATGCTCTTCAGCGCCACGCTGAACAAGCTCTCGCAACGGGTGGCCCAGGCCTATCTGAACGACCCCGTCTTCATCGAAGTGACGCCCGAACAGATGACCGTCGACACGGTCAACCAGGAGCTCTACAAGGTCGGCAGCCACATCAAGCTCAACCTCCTGCTGGGGCTGCTCGAGCGCCGGGCCCCGAAGAACGTGCTGATCTTCACCAACATGAAGCACACCGCCTTTCTGCTCGCCAAGCAGCTCCAGGCCAACGGGCACATGGCCCGCTTCCTCATCGGCGACCTGCCGCAGAGCGAGCGCCTCCAGATCATCGAGGATTTCATGGCCGCGCGGTTCCCGATCCTGGTGGCCACGGATGTGGCCTCGCGCGGGTTGCACATCGACGATCTCGAGATGGTCGTCAACTACGACATCCCCGAGGACAGCGAGAACTACGTCCACCGGATCGGCCGGACGGCCCGGGCCGGCGCGACGGGACTGGCCATCACCCTGGCCAGCGAGAAGACCTCCGACCGGCTCGAAGCGATCGAGAAGTTCATCGGCCAGAAGATCCCGGAGATGCCGGTGACGAGCGACATGTTCGTGCGGGACATGAGCCTCGAGCGGCTGGCCGGCCAGGACCTCGAACGGCGGCGGCCGTCGCGGGGGCGGAGCGGGGGCGCCGGGAGGGGCGGCGGACGCCACGGCTCGAGCGACGGGCGGGGCGCCCGGCCCGGGGGCGGCGGCCGTCCGCAGCGGCCGCGCTAGCCTGACTTATTCATAAGAACGCTCTTTTTTCTCCATCTTCCTTTTATCGGGCGTTCTTATGAATGAGTCAGGCTGACGGTCCGTGTGTAGGTTCAGATACATTAGTGACACCTCTGGGCTAAGATATGAGGCACTATGCATCTGCGACCCAACCAGAGGTATGGCTCCCTGATCCCTGGCTCCGAGTACATCCGGTCTCAGGTTGAGCGGGCAACGGTCTCGGAAGACGCCCGCAAACGGCTTCGGTGGATGGATTATTACGCCAAGACCCGGAACGCCAGGCTGACCTGCCGCCACTTCGATATCAGTCCGCAGACCTTCTACCGGTGGAAGAACCGGTACGATCCAGGGGATCTGACGACGCTGGAGGAGGGGTCCCGGCGGCCGCACGGGGTGCGCCGGCCTGAGACGTCCGAGAGTGTCGTGAAGGCGATCTTGGAGAAGCGCCAGCAGTACCCCCGTTGGGGGAAGGCAAAGCTGGCCGTGCTACTGAGCCGGGAAGGGATCCAGGTCTCAGCCTCGACCGTGGGTCGGGTCATGGGGCGGATGAAGGCCCGCGGGGTGTTGGTCGAGCCGGAGAACGTTCGCCAGGCCAAGCTGGCCCGGAAGCGTCGTCGGAGGCCTCGGTACGCCGTCCGCAAGCCGAAGGGCTATCTGGTCGAAGCGCCGGGCGACCTGGTTCAGGTTGATACACTTCAGGTTCGGATCTTACCCAACGAAGTGAGGTTCCAGTTCAGCGCCTGGGATAGAGTCAGCCGGCGGGGCGGCTTCCGGGTCTACCGCCGGCAGACGAGCACCGCCGCCGCCAACTTCCTCCATTATCTCCGAAAGAAGTTTCCTTTTAAGATCCGGGCCATCCAGATCGACGGAGGCTCGGAGTTTATGGACCAGTTCGAAGAGGCCTGTCGGGCCCAGGAGATCCTGCTGTTCGTCAACCGTCCAAACCAGCCTAAACAGAACGGCGGCGTGGAACGGACGAACCGAACCAGCCGGGAGGAGTTTTATGAGGTCGAAGATCTGTCCCCTGTCACCGCGGAGCTCAATCGGCAGCTGGAGGCTTGGGAGCACACCTTTAACTACATCCGGCCCCACCACAGCCTGGACCTGATGACCCCCCATGAGTATTATCGCCACTGGAAGAAGTACCAGAGAGCCCGAGTGTCACCTATGTTATGAACCCATTCAGTCCGTTGACAGCCGGGGGCCGGCTCGCATAGAATGGGCGGCCCGGGGGGGCCCGGGAGTCTTAAGAGCCGAGGTTATCCATGGAGAAGAAGCCCTTGCCTGAGCTGGACCGGATCTGCGCCGCCTTCCAATGCCCGGGCACCTGGATCTCGTCCTGTCCCATCCCGTCGGGCCACATCAACGATACCTATTGCTCCGAGTTCGAGGACGGGGGGCGGCGGGTCAAGTACGTCAATCAGAGGATCAACCACCTGGTCTTCCGCGAGCCCGAATTGCTCATGGAGAACATCGACCGGGTCACCCGCTTCGCCCGGGAGCGCATCGTCGCCGCCGGCGGGGACCCGGCGCGGGAGACGCTGACCATCGTCCCGACCCGGGACGGCCGGACCTTTCATCGCACGCCGGAAGGCACCTACTGGCGGATGTTCCTGTTCATCGACGGGGCCCGGACCTACGACCGGGTCGAGGACGTCCGGCACGTCTACGCGGCCTCCCGGGCCTTCGGCAATTTCCAGAAGATGCTGGCCCGCCTGCCCGGGGACCGGCTCCACGAGACCATCCCCGACTTCCACCACACCCGCAAGCGCTACCAGGCCTTCCTGGCCGCCGTCGAGCACGACCCCGTCGGCCGGGCCTCCGGCGTCGGGCCGGAGATCGCCTTCGTCCGGGCCCGCGAGAAGGACTGCGGCGTCGTGGTCGACGGGCTGGCCGCGGGCGGCATTCCCGAGCGCGTCACCCACAACGACACCAAGCTCAACAACGTCATGATCGACAATCGTTCCGGCCAGGGCATCTGCGTCATCGACCTCGACACGGTCATGCCGGGTTCCGTCCTCTACGATTTCGGTGATTCCGTCCGGCTCGGCGCGGCCACGGCCGCCGAGGACGAGCGCGAACTCGCGCAGGTCGGCTTCGACATCTCCATGTTCGACCGGCTGGCGGCCGGCTACCTCGACGCCACCCGCGATTTCCTGACCCCGGCCGAGACCGGGCTGCTGGCGTTCTCGGCCAAGCTCCTGACCCTCGAATGCGGCATCCGTTTCCTCACGGACCACCTCAAGGGCGACGTCTATTTCAAGATCCACCGCCCCGGACACAACATGGACCGGGCCCGGACGCAGTTCAAGATGGTGGGCGAGATGGAGCATCAGATGCCGGCGATGGAGGCCGTCGTCAAGCGCTATCTTTGATCGAATCCCAGACCGCGGCGGCGATCTGGATGTCCTGGACGGCGACGCCGGTCAGGTCGGCCACGGTGATCTCCTCGTCGGACGTGCGGCCCAGCTGGGGATCTTCGATCACCCGGCCCAGCTCGACGAGGCACCCGCGCCCGATGGTCCCCGCGCTCACGGCCTTGTAAACCTCGCCGCGCAGCTCCGACTGGCTCAAGCTGTCGACGACGACGCGGTCGGCCTTGGCCAGGATGGCCGGATCGAGCTCCTGCTTGACCGGCGTGTCCGAGCCCATGGCGGTGATATGGGTCCCGGGCCGGATCCACTCGGCCCTGAGGAGCGGCCGCGTGGAGGGGGTGCAGGTGACGATCAGGTCCGCCGCGGCGGCCACGTCCTCGGCCCGCCGGGTCGTCCGGATGGCCAGGCCAGGCCCTTCCATGTCCCGGCGATAGGCCTCGAGCTCGGCCTCGTCGACGCCCCAGACCACGGCTTCTTCGAACGTTCGGACCCGCCGCAGCCACTCGAGCTGCATCCGGCCCTGCACCCCCGCGCCGAGGATGCCCACCCGGGTCACGCGGCGGGGCGCCAGGTATTTCGCCACGACCGCGCCGGCCACGGCCGTCCGCAGGTTGGTCAGATAGCCCTCGTCGAGCAGGACGGCTTGGAGGAGCCCCGAGGCTTGAGCGTAGACGAGCATGAGGCCGTCGCCGGACGGCAGGCCGCGCTTGGGGTTGTCCGGGAACCCCGTGGCGACCTTGATGACGAAGATATCGCCGCCTTTGATGTAGCCATACTTGATGTGGACGTCGCCCGGCGGATCCTCGAGGATGAGCTCCCCGACCGGCGGCACGACGGCCCGTCCGCGCGAATAGGCCGTGAAGCCGGCTTCGATGAGGGGCAGGGGGTCGATCCCTTCAAGCGCGGCCTTGATCTCGGGAAGAGAGACGATGGCGGGCATGGCGAGTTCCTCGGCCGGATGCGGCGGTCGCGCTCAAGGCCGGCGGACGGACATGCCCAGCTTCTCGAGGGCCTTGACGGCGGTCTCGAGCTTCGGGTCCTTCACGAACACGTGGTCCGTCGTATAGGCCGAGATGGTGAAGATGTTGACCCCGGCGTCGGCCAGCGCCCCGGACACGGCCGCAAAGAAGCCGACCAGGCTCAACGGCAGGACCATGTCGAAGGTGATCATGCGCCAATCCCCCTCGAAACCCAGGAACTTCTGCGCGCCGAGCTTCGACTCGTCGATGATGCAGGTCGTCTCGCGGTCGTCCTTGATCACGGCGAAGGCGTTGATCAGGGCCCGCCGCGTCTTGACGATGGCGAACGTCTCGGGCGCGACGACGGCCCGGCCGTGCTTGAAATATTTGCGCAGGTCGCCCCGTTTCATGGCTTGCCCCCTTTGTGTCCGCCCGGCCGTCCGATGCGCCGGGCCCGCTCGAGCACCCAGCCGGGCTTCTCGACCTGGCGGGCCCGGGCAATAGCCAGGGCCCCCGCCGCGACGTCCTGGGTGATGGTCGAGCCGGCGGCGACATAGGCGCCGGGCCCGACGACGACGGGCGCGACCAGCTGCGTCCCGGAGCCGATGAAGGCCCGGGCGCCGATCGTCGTCGGGTTCTTGCGGACCCCGTCGTAGTTGCAGGTGATCGTGCCGGCCCCGACGTTGACGTCCTCGCCGACGGTGCTGTCGCCGACATAGCTCAGGTGCTGGGCCTTGGACCGGGGGCCGAAGACGGTGTTCTTCATCTCGACGAAATTGCCGACCTTGGCCCCGGCGCAGACGCGGGTCTTGGGCCGGAAGCGGGAGAACGGGCCGACCTGGACATCGTCCTCGAGGAGGGTGTCCTCCATGACCGTGGAGCTCAGGACCTTGACCCGGGCGCCCAGCGTCGAGGTCCGGATGTGGACGTGGGGAAAGAGGCAGGCGTCCGGGCCGATGCGGGTGGCGCCCTCGACCACGACCGACGGATAGACGACGGTGCGGGGCCCGATCGTCACGGCCCAGTCGATCCAGGCCGAATCGGGGTCGAAGAAGACCACGCCACGGCGGGCCAGCGACTCGTTCTTCCGACGCCGCAGCTCGCGGGCGGCGCGGCCGATCCCGAGGCTGTCGACGACGGGGACAGCCTCGGCGGCGTCGGGGCACTCAAAGAACCCGACCGTCTTGCCGGCCTGCGTCAGGCGCCGGGCCAGGTCCTCGAACCCGGCCTTCGCGCGCGGGCCGGCCGCGGGCTTCAGGAGCGGGAACACGTCGGCCGAGCGCAGCGCCAAGATATCGGCCAGGCCGCGGTCGTCGCCCCGGCTCAGGAACGTGAGCGAGGAGCCCTTGGCCCGATGGGCCCGGAGGAGGGCCTTCAAGGTCCGGCCGCGCAGCAGGGGCCGGTCGGCCGGAACGGCGAGGATATCGCCATCGGGATATTTCTGGAGCAGGGACCGCGCCGTGATCAGGGCGGCCAGGACGGCCCGGCGCGGGTCCGGCGAGATCGGCTGGCCGTCCAGCCAGAATACGGGCATCCCCGGTTTGGCGTCGTCGACCAGACCCTGCCAATCCTGCCGGCCAGCGGGGTCAGGACCGGAGATACCGACGACGGCGTCGGGCCTGATCTCGCAGACGGCCTCGAGCGTGTAGGACCCGAGCGGCCGGCCCAGGACCGGCTGGAAGACCGTCCGCTCTTCTCCCCCCAGAAAAAGAACGACGGCGGCACGTTTCATACGAGCTTGGCGATCAACTTGAACCTCTTGTCCTCCCAGAGGTGCTCGAAATCGGGCTCGTTCTGGGCCAGGACGGAGAAGTTCTTGTCCTTCTGGACCGCTTTCTTGAGGAACTCGAGAGCCTCGTCGGTCTGCCCCATCCGGGTGTGGGCATCCGCCAACAGATAATAGACCAGGCCTTCTTTCTCCTTGTACTCCAAGGCCTTTTCCAGGATCTTGACGGCGCCCGCATAGTCCTTCTGGTTGATCTTGGCGAGACCGGTGCGGTAATGGTCCTCAAAGCCCTTCAGGGATACGCTGTCCTTCTTGGTCCGCTTCTGGGCGATGGCCAGATAGGCCCGGGCCCGGTCGACCACCTCTTTGTCGGCGGGGAACTTCTCCATGAAGTCCTTGAACGACGCGGCGGACCTCTCGAAGTCGCCCTTTTGGAACTCCTTGACGGCGACGGAGAAGGCGGCCAGCGCTTTCTGATACTCGTCTTTCTTGGATCTCTGTTCGCGCACGATTATTCCTCTCGATAGCTGATGAAGTGCGTTTATTTTACACGAGATGCCGCTTTTTGACAACAACGGTCGAGGCGCCGTGCGGTCAGAGGGCCTAGGCCGAATTGGCCTGACTTCGGACGTGAGCTAAAAGGCTTGGCACCTGTGGTAAAATAGCCAGGATGAGAAAGCGGCTGGAAGAGATCCTGGAGAAGGTCCGCGCCGGCAAGCTCTCGCCCGCCGAGGCCCTCGGGGAACTCGAGGGCTATCCCTATCGCGATCTCGAGTTCGCCAAGGTCGACCATCACCGCGAGGTGGCCAAGGGCACGCCGGAGATCGTCTTCGGGCTGGGCAAGACGCCGGCCCAGATCGGGCGCATCTCCCGCGAGATCCTCAAGAAAGGATCGAACCTCCTTGTCACCCGGGTCGAGCCCCAGGTCTGGTCGAAGATCCGGGCCGGCCTCAAGGGCGCGGTCTACAACCAAGCCGCCCGGACGGTCACACGGGTCCTGGCCCCGGCTCCGCCGGGTCGAGGGACCATCGTTGTCCTGACGGCAGGGACCTCGGACATCCCGGTCGCCGAGGAAGCCGCGGCGACCGCGGAGGCGCTGGGCAACACGGCCGAGCGCATCTATGACGTCGGCGTCGCCGGCCTCCACCGCCTGCTCGGCCAATACGACCGGATCCGCCGGGCCCGGGTCGTCATCGCGGTGGCGGGCATGGAGGGGGCCCTGCCGAGCGTCGTCGCCGGTTTGGTCAAGGTCCCGGTCATCGCCGTTCCGACGAGCGTCGGCTACGGGGCCAGCTTCAAGGGGCTGGCCGCTCTCCTGGCCATGCTCAACGCCTGTCCGGGCGGGGTGGCCGTGGTCAACATCGACAACGGCTTCGGGGCCGCCTTCCTGGCCAGCCAGATCAACCATCTCTAGCCTGGGCCGTTCATAATATCGCCCTTTTGGTTTTCTTGTTCTCAGGAGAGACAAGGCGTTTTTATGAATGACCCGGGCCGGCGTCGGATAACGGGCGGCCGACGTCCGAAAGGATAATAGATTGAGGAACTTGACAAGGTGCGGCAGCGTCCCTATATTCTATGAGAATACCCAGGCCTAAGATTTTATATGGAGATCATTGACCAGGTCAGGCAGGCCTCATCCATAGTCGAGATCGCCTCCCAGTACACGACCCTGAAGCGCCGGGGGCGGAAGTGGGTCGGGCTCTGCCCTTTTCACACCGAAAAGACGCCCTCGTTCACGGTCGACGAAGACAAGCAGCTCTTTCACTGCTTCGGCTGCGGCGTGGGCGGGGACATCTTCTCCCTCCTCATGGAGCGCGAGAACTTGACCTTCCCCGAGGCCCTCAAGAGCCTGGCCGAGCGCTACCACGTCCCCCTGCCCGCCCAGCAGCGCGTCCGCCCCGAGGTCCTCAAGCTCGAAGAGAAGCTGTTCAAGATCAATGAGCTGGCCCTCGCCTATTTCCGCAAGAACCTGACCGGCACGGCCGAGGGCAAAAAGGCCTTCGACTACCTGAAGAAGCGGGGCCTTTCGGATGAGACCATCCAGACGCTCAAGATCGGCTACGCCATGAACGCCTGGACGGCCCTTACCGATTTCCTCAAGTCCAAGGACGTCCCGGTGTCCCTGCTCGAAAAGGGCGGCCTGGCCCTGGCCGGCTCGCGGCCGGGCGAGTTCCGCGACCGCTTCCGCGGCCGGGTCATCTTTCCCATCTTCAGCCTGACCGGCCGGGTCGTCGCTTTCGGCGGCCGGACGGTCTTCGACGCCGAGCCGAAATACCTGAACTCGCCGGAGACGCCCCTGTACTCGAAAGGCAAGCTTCTCTATGGGCTGAACTTTTCCAAGGACGCCGTCCGCAAGGAGGGTGCGGCCATCCTGGTCGAGGGCTACACCGATTTCTCCTCCCTCTACCAGGCCGGCATCACCAACGTCGTCGCCTCGCTGGGCACGGCCTTGACGCCCTGGCAGGTCGGGCAGGCCATGCGCTTCGGCTCGCGGCTGATCGTCAGCTACGACGGCGACAGCGCCGGCCGCACCGCCGCGGCCCGGGCCGTGCCGCTCGGGCTCGCGAAAGGCCTCAACATCGACGTCCTCGTCCTGCCCGACGATCTCGATCCCGACGGCTTCATCCGCAAGCACGGCCGGGACAAGTATCTGGCCCTGATGAGGAAGCCTGTGCCGGGGATCGATTTCCTGATCGACGCCCTCGCCGCCGGGGCCCGTCTGTCCATCCCCGAGGAGAAAGGCAAGGTCGTCCGGACCGTGATCAAGGAGATCGAGAAGGTCCCGGATGCCGTGGCCCGGAGCGAGTACCTCCGCCGGGCCAGCGCTAAGCTCGGCGTATCCGAGGAGCTCATCCGGACGATCGTCGAGAACAGGCCCGCGGACAAGGGCCCCGAAGGGCCGGGCCTGTTCTGCCCGGCCGAGAAGCGGCTGTTCCAGATCCTCATGAGCGATCCATCGCTCGCGCCGTACGTCTTCGCCGAATGCGGCGACGAGGTCTTTCAGGGGCTGCGGAGCGAGCCGGCCTTCCAGTACATCCTGGGCTGCTTCCGAAAGGACGAGGGCTGGAGCTTCCCCGGCCTGCAGGGCTGCGTGACGCCGGCCCTGCTGTCCCAGCTGGCCCAGGCCCTGTTCGAGAAGGCGTCCGGAGGCTCGATCGAAGAGGCCCAGGAATGCCTGAGGTCTCTGCGCAAATTCCATCTGCAGAACCGGCTCAAGGACATCCAGCAGAAGATCACCCGCTCGGAGAAGAAGGGCGAGAAAGAGGAGCTGCTGGCGTTGCTTTACCAGAAACAGGACGTGACCAAACAGCTCCTGTCGCTCCCATGAAGGAAGACAAGCGCATGCCGATCCGTCCCGAACGCCCGAGCGGCCAGAAAAGAGGTGTGTCCCGTGTCTCCGGACAATAAGTTCCACAAAGACGAGATCTCCCAGCTCATCTCCAAGGGGCGCAAGCAGGGCTTCCTGCTGTTCGAGGAGATCGACAAGACTTTCACCGAGGACCTCGACTCCGAGGAGGACTTCGACGACTTCCTGTCGTCGATGGGCGACTACGGTATCAAGATCCTCGACTCCCGCCAGAAGGAGATGATCCCCCAGCGGCGCAAGAGCGACCTCGTCTCGACGCACGGCCTGGAGCGGACGACCGATCCGGTCAAGCTCTACCTGCGCGAGATGGGCAACATCTCGCTGCTGACGCGGGAGGGCGAGATCGCCATCGCCCGGGAGATCGAGCGCGGCGAGAAGAGCATCATCAAGGCCCTCAGCCGGACGCGCCTGGTGCTCAACCAGGTCCTGGCCCTCGAAGACAGGATCAAGGAGAACCCGTTCATCATCCAGGAGATGTTCGACGTCTCCGAGGAGGACATCGCCGAGGGCAAGCTCGAGGACAAGAAGAAGCAGATCCTGGCCAAGGTCAAGAAGATCAGGGAGCTCAGCCGGAAGCTCGACCGCATCCCGGAGAAGAAGAAGACCCTGGTCAGCCGGGGCCGGATCATCGTCCAGATCAGCCGGAACATCCGCGAGCTCAACCTCCGCTCGGCCCATCGCGAGAAGATCATCGACGAGCTGCGGACCCGACTCAAGATCGTCAACGACCTCGAGGACGCCCGGGACGACTGGGCCGCCGCCCTGGCCAAGAAGAAGAAAGAGGATCCGGTCCTGAAGCAGAAGGTCCGCGACGCCAACCGGGAATTGCGCCGGGAGTCCGGGGAGATCGGGCTCGACCCCGAATCGCTGCGCCGGGCGGTCCGGGCCATCACGGCCGGCAAGAAGGTCAGCGACCAGGCCAAGAAGGAGCTCGTCGCGGCCAACCTGCGTCTGGTCGTCTCCATCGCCAAGAAATACAGCAACCGCGGCCTCCAGTTCCTCGACCTCATCCAGGAAGGCAACATGGGCCTGATGAAGGCGGTCGAGAAGTTCGAGTACCGCCGCGGCTACAAGTTCTCGACCTATGCCACCTGGTGGATCCGGCAGGCCATCACCCGGGCCATCGCCGACCAGGCCCGGACGATCCGCATCCCCGTCCATATGATCGAGACGATCAACAAGCTCATCCGGGTCTCGCGGTCCCTGGTCCAGGAGATCGGGCGCGAGCCGACGAGCGAGGAGATCGCCAAGAAGATGGACATGCCGGTCAGCAAGGTCCGCAAGATCATCAAGATCGCCCAGGAGCCCATCTCGCTCGAGACCCCGATCGGCGAGGAGGAGGACAGCCACCTCGGCGACTTCATCGAGGACAAGCTCATCCCCTCCCCCCGGACACGGTCATCCACATCAACCTCAAGGAGCAGATCGAGGAGGCCCTTAAGTCGCTGACCGACCGCGAGGGCCGGGTCCTCAAGATGCGCTTTGGCCTCGGCGACGGCAACGAGCACACGCTCGAGGAGGTCGGCCAGCAGTTCAAGGTCACGCGCGAGCGCATCCGCCAGATCGAGGCCAAGGCCTTGCGCAAGCTCAAGCACCCCAGCCGCAGCCGCAAGCTGAGGAGCTTCACGAACAATCATTGACGAAATGGGGACGCTTCTATTTTTTCCGGCCAGGGGCCGGGAAAAATAGAAGCGTCCCCATTTCGTTCATTGACGCGCCATCGCTATTTTGTTATAAAGGGGAGCCTGAGGGGCCTATAGCTCAGTGGTAGAGCTACCGGCTCATAACCGGTTGGTCCCAGGTTCGAATCCTGGTAGGCCCATGGCACCGAGAGAAACGAGGATGCGCCAATAGTGGACATGGACTTCGATCTGATCATCGAGCTGCAACGGCTCGATTCCGAGATCCACAACGCCGGCCTCGTCCTCGAGGGCATCCCCCGCCTCGTCCAGGACGTCGACAAGCGGATCCAGGCCACCACCAAGCTCGTCGCCGACGCCAAGGACAAGATGGCCCAGAACCAGAAGAAGCGCCGCGACCTCGAGAACGAGGTCAAGGACCTGAAGGTCCAGACCGGCAAGTACAAGCGCCAGCTCAACGAGGTCAAGACCAATAAGGAATACACCTCCCTGCTCCACGAGATCGAGGAGACCCAGCACAAGGTCGACACCCTCGAGGAGGCCATCATCGCCGAGATGCTGGCCGCCGACGACGTCGAGGAGGAGATCAAGGCCGCCCTGCACAGGCAGAGCGGGGAGGAAGACGTCCTCAAGAAGGAAAAGCTCGTCCTCGACGAGAAGATGAAGGAGACCGAGGCCCGCCACGCCGCCTTGCTCAGGGAGCGCGAGGCCCTCGTGCCCCGCATCCCCCGCGAGCAGCTGAAGATCTACGACGCGATCTTCCAGAAGAAGGGCGGCACGGCCCTGTCCCCCGTGACGGGCGACTTCTGCGCCATGTGCCATATGCGCGTCCGGCCCCAGATGCTGAACGAGCTGCGGGACCGGACCACGGTCATCCTGTGCGAGGCCTGCGGCCGCATCCTCTACTGGACGGCCAAGCCCGAGCCGGTCAAAGCCGAGCCGCCGGCCGAGGAGTGATCCCCCGGCGTCAGCCGGCCGTTCCCCCCTCGTCGCGCCCGTTCTCGAGGTCTTCCCGGTAGAGGGCCTCGATCGCCTCCTGGTACTCGGCCGTGACGTTGGCCCGCCGGACCTTGAGGGACGGCGTGATCTCGCCCTTCTCGATGTCGAAATCGCGCGGCAGGACGACGATCTTCTTGATCCGCTCGTAGGAGGCCAGGAACGGCGTGGCCCGGTCGACCTCGGCTTTCAGGAGATCGACGACCCGCGGGTCCCGGCAGAGCTCATCGATCGAGCCGTAAACGAGGCCCTGCGACTTGGCGTAGTCCCGGAGCTTGTCGTAGTCGGGCACGACCAGGGCCGCGACGAAGCGCCGCCGGTCGCCGATGACCACGGCGTTGGTGATGTAGGGGCTCGACTTGAGCAGGTTCTCGATCGGCTGCGGGGCGACGTTCTTCCCGCCCGACGTCACGAGCAGGTCCTTCTTGCGGTCGGTGATGACCAGGAAGCCGTCGGCGTCGAAGTGCCCGATGTCGCCGGTGTGGAACCAGCCGCCCTGCATGATCTCACGCGTCTCGGCCTCTTTCTTGTGGTAGCCCTTCATGACGTTCGGGCCGCGGGCCAGGATCTCGCCGTCCGGGGCGATCTGGATATCGATGCCGGGGGCCGGTTTGCCGACCGTCCCCAGCCGGATGTCCTCGAAGGTGTTGACCGACAGCAGGGGCGACGTCTCGGTCAGGCCGTAGCCCTCGAGGATGACCAGGCCGATGGCGTAGAAGAATTCGGCGATGTCCTTGGATAGGGGCGCCCCGCCGGACACGAAGAACCGGACCCGGCCGCCGGTCCGGGCGATGATCTTGGAGAAGACGAGCTTCGCGGCGATCGCCCGCCGGATCCGGAGGCCGCGCGGCACCGGCTTCCGGTCGAGGGTCAGGCCGCCATACGCCCGGCCGACCTTGAGGGCCCAGAAGAAGATCCGCCGCCGCAGGGCCGGGCTTGACAGGACCTGGTCCATGACCTTGGTGTAGATCTTCTCGAAGACCCGGGGCACGCTGACCATGATGTGCGGCCGGACCTCGAGCAGGTTCTGGGCCACGGCCTCGACGCTCTCGGCGAAGGCCACGGTGCAGCCCTTGTAGATGTAAGTGAACATGACCATGCGCTCGAGGATGTGGGACAACGGCAGGAAGGACAGGACGGTGTCCTTGGACGAGAACTCGATGATGTCCGAAGCGGTCTTGATGTTGCTGAGGAGGTTGCCGTGCGTCAGGATGACGCCCTTCGGGACGCCCGTCGTGCCGGACGTGTAGATCAGGGTGGCTTCGTCGCCGGGCTTGACCCGCTCGACGAGACGCTCGTAGAGGTCCGGTTCGGCGGCCGCCGCGGCCCGCCCCCTGGCCATCACCTCCTCGAGCGTCAGGACCCCGGCCGGGGCCTCACCCGCGAAGGTGACGTAGTGCCGGACCTTGGCCAGGCCGGCCCGCAGCGGCTCGATCTTCTTCCATTGGTCGGCCGTCGAGACGACGACGACCGCGGCGTCGGAATCGTCGATGATGTAGCGGATCTGCTCGGAGACGAGGGTCGTGTAGATGGGCACGGTCAGGCCGCCGGCCGTGAGGGCGGCGAAATCCGTCATCGTCCACTCCGGCCGGTTCTCGGACAGAAGGCAGAGCTTCTGCCCGGGCTCGAAGCCGAGGGCCCGCAGGCCGAGCGCGAGGTGCTTGACCCCGTCCCCGAACTCGGCCGCCGAGATGGGCCCATAGGCCCCGGCGCGCTTGACCAGCATGAAATCAGGCTTGGGATAGCTCGTCACCGAGTGGACGAGCAGATGGGCGAGAGACTGAACCATGGGCTGTCCTCTCTTCCGGAAGGTGGCCTGATTCTAGTTTTCCCCGGGGGGTGTGTCAAGCCGCGGCGACTTTGCCGTCCCGGAGCTCGATCGTCCGCTGGGCCAGGGCGGCCAGGCGCAGGTTATGGGTGACGAGGATGACCGTCAGCCCTTCCTTGGTGTTGAGCTCCTGGAGGATCCAGCCGATCTCGTCGCTCCGGGCCGTGTCGAGATTGCCCGTCGGCTCGTCCGCGAGCAGGATGTCCGGCCGGTTGACCAGGGCCCGGGCGATGGCCACCCGCTGCATTTCGCCGCCCGAGAGCTGGCCGGGCAGGTGATCGGCCCGCCTATCGAGGCCGAGGGCCTTGAGCAGGCGCTCGACGTCTTGCTCGGCCCCGGGCTTGCGATAGAACGTGAACGGCAGGATGACATTCTCGATCACCGTCAGGGTGGGGACCAGGAAGAACTTCTGGAAGATGTAGCCGAAGGCCTCCCGGCGGATGACGGTCAGCTTGGCCTCGGACAGGCCCTTGCAGTCCGCGAACACGTCCCGTCCGCCCAGCCGGAGCGTCCCGGACGAGGGATTGTCGAGGCAGCCGAGGACGTTGATCAGGGTCGTCTTGCCCGAGCCGGAGGGACCGACGACCGAGGTGAAGGAGCCCCGGTCGATCCGGAGCGAGATGTCGTCGACGGCCGCGATCTCCTCCGTCCCCCGGCGGTAGATCCGCCTCAGGTGTTCCGCCTCGATGGCCGCGACGGGGACCGCGCTCACGACTCCACCTCGCTGCGGATGGTGTCGAGCGGCCGCATCCGGGCCGCCTTCCAGGAGGGGTAGATGCCGCTGGCCAGGCCGATGGCGGTGACCACCCCGAGGGCCATCAGGACGAGCCCGGGATCGATGGCCACGAGTCCCCCGCTCGGCGAGTACGGCAGGAGCCGTCGCACCAGGATGTCGGTCAGCCGGGCGGTGACCAGGGCCAGGCCCGTGCCGATGAGGCCCCCGGCCAGGCAGAGGAGGATCGTTTCGAGCCAGACCAGCTTGAAGATGTCGCCGGCCATGGCCCCCATGGACTTGAGGATGCCGATCTCCTGGCGCCGCTCCATGACCGACATCAGGACCGTGTTGACGACGCCCATCATGGCGATGAGGATGGCGATCAGGGCGATCGAGAAGACCATGACCCGGGCCGTCGAGACGAGGGTCATGATCGTCGTCTTGACCTGGGTCAGGCTGACGACCTGGACGTCCGGGAGCTTGTACATCTTGTCTTCGAAGGCCTTCAGGTCGGCCTCTTTCTTGACCTTGATGCCGATCGAGGTCAGCTGCTCGACGCCGAAGATCTTCTGGACGGTCTTGAGAGGCAGGAAGATCGTGCCGTCGTCCTGGGTGCCCGTGCGCTCGAGGATGCCGACGACCTTGACCTCGACGTTCTTCTCGGGGATGAGGTAGAGGTCGCCGACCTCGCGCTGCTCGAGCTCGGCCACTTCATAGCCGAAGACGGCCTCTACGGCCTCGGGCTCGCGGAACCAGCCGCCGGCTTTGAACGGCAGGGCCGATTTCATCTTGGGAAAGGTCAGCGGATCGACCCCTAGGAAGGCGGCCAGCCCGCCGGACTCGCCCTTGTTGGGGTCGAAGACGACCTGCATGAGCATGGGCGTCACGCCCTCGACCTCGGGCTCGGCGGCCACGGACTTGGCGATGCCCTCGGCCATGTATTTGAGGCCGGTGCCGCCCTTGAGCATGAGCGTCGCGGCCTCGTAGGGGCAGCCCTTGGCCACGACCAGCATCTGGAACCCGAGGTTGTCGATGTCCTTGTTGAGGGACCGCTCGTAGCCCCGGTTGAAGCCGAACAGGCTGACCAGGACCCAGGCGGCCATGGCGATGCCCATGATGGTCAGCAGGCTTCGCGTCTTTTTGCGCAGCAGGCTCTTCCAAGCCACTTCAAAAATGGACAGTTTTTTCATCGCTCTTGGCCTTTAAAATATTTGAGGTGGGCGTTGCCGAGAAGGAACTCGTCGACCAGGATGAGGTCTTTCTTGGCCGCCCGGAGGGCCGCCCGGAAGTCCTTCTCGGCTTCGGGGTTCGGGTTCTTGATCCGGCTGATGGGGCCGGGCGGATCCTCACGGCCCGAGACGACATCGTACTTGTAGAAATCCTCCAGGCTCAGGCCGACGAACTGGGCCCCGAAGGCCGGGTCGCGGAAGGCCTTGGCCGCCTTGGAGGTCAGCTTCTGGAAATAGAAGGCCTTGATGACGCCCTTGGGATCGAGGGCCAGGACCGCCTGGAGCCCGCCGTAGGTCCCTTTCTGGTTGACGCCGTGGATGTAGCCGATGAGCGTCGGGCCCTGGGCGATCTCGTACATCGTGTAAGGCACATCGGCGGTCTCGAAGAGCCCGGTGAACTTGTCGCCGAGGCGGTCCTCGATCTGCCGCAGGAGGCCGTCGCCGCCCTTCTTGGCGATCGACACATAGAGCGTCTTATAGCCCGTCGACGCGGGGAAGAGCCGCTTGACGTCGCGGTCCGGGTCGTTGAGGTCGCACCCGACCGCGGCGTAAAGGGACAGGACGGCGCTCCCGGCGAGCAGGAGGCCCGCCGTCAGCACGAGGATGCGGGAAGGTTTGGTCATGGTCAGATCCTCAGAGTCGCTTATAATAATAGATCTGGACCGCGAACCTGGCGTCATGGAGCTCCTGATCATAGAAGACCATGAACCGGCTCGTCAGGTCGGCGCTAAGGAGGTAGGTCAGCCCGGAGCCAAAGGAGTAACGCCAGATGCCGGCGCGCCGGGTCAGGGCCGGCTGGACCTCGATCTTGAGCCGGCCTTCTTCGAGTAAAGCCAGCCCCGAACGCCAGAAGAGCAAGAACGTCCCGGCCCCGTCCCGGCGGCCGACAAGGACCTCGGCCCGGTTCTCCCAGTTCCGCCAAACGGCGGAGAGATCGAGGCCGGCCGCGGTCCAGGCCGAGGGCTCGGCAGCGCCGAGGCCGTAACCCATGGTCTCGAACGTATCCCCTTGAGATAGAGACAGGCCGACACTGTAATTGTCGCGGGCCAGAACGCCTTTGAAGATCCGGGCCGCGGCCAGGTAATTGCCCTTGAAATGCAGGGACATGCCGGTGCCGGCGGTCAGGGAGGCCGCGACGCCGCCCCAGGCGAAGTCCCGGTCGAGCCCGATCCCCCAGTCCCGGTCGAAGCCGTAGCGCATCATGGCCGGGTCCGGCAGGAGCGCCGCATGGTTGTCGAGCGTGGAGGCCAGACCCATGGCCGGCTTGTTATGACCGATCCAGACATTCGCGAACCGGGGTTTGAGGCGGACATAAGCGTTGTAGAGCTGCGGCTCGGCCTTGTGTCCGCCCTGGTCGTAGGCCAGCCGGGCCTGGACGGCCAGCAGGCCGAAGTCCCTGGTCTTGCCGGTCAGGCGCTGGACAAAGTCGAAGCCCAGGCTCGGCTTCTGCATGACGTCGTCCGGCATGAGGGAGAAAAGCTCGACCCGGTCCGAGGCCGTCGAATAGGCGCCGACTGCCTGGATCTCGAGATAGAGGAGAGAGCTCTGGGCCCGAAGGCCGCCGACGAGCGCGCCAAAAAGAGCGAGACCCGCCGCCCCGAAGAGGGCGAGACTTCGCCGCCCGCGACCGAGGAGCGGACGGGCGGGCTTAGACATCGAAAAGGATGCGGCCCCGGAAGATGACGATGCCGTTGCGCGTAAAGGTCAGGCGGACCTCCCAGTCGCCCGGCATGACGACATTGACCGGGAGCAGGTAATCGCCGGCCCGGTTGTTCTTGAAGGCCACCTCGCCGGAATCATGGGCGCCCCGCATGGAAGGCATGTCGGACTGCCCGCTGACGGCCAGGTCGGTGACCCGCCGGCCGTCCTTGTCATAGAGCTTGACGATCAGGATCGACGTGCCCATCTTGGGGGTCTTGTCGAACTCCCAGGTGAAATAGTTGACCTCGCCGATCCAGCACTTCTTGCCCGACTTGGGCAGGTCCTGAAAAACCGGCTGCTGGCCGGCCGGCACCAGGCCGGGCGAATTGCAGCAGGACCCGGCCGGCTGGGCGGCCGCGGTCGCCGCCGCAGCGAGGAGGATCAGGAACGCCGCTAAGATCGTTGTCGCTAGCTTCATGACGCTCTCCTGGTCGGGCCGAGAATAAACCCTATTAATTATATAGGATTTCAACCGAGGGGCCAAGAAATTGTTGAAGCGGGCGGGGCTGGCACGCAATATGCAGGGGCAAGCGTGGGAGAGGCGTACATGACAAGATTCCTAGGAGGGGCGATCCTCAGAGCGGCCGGACTCGCCGCCGCCCTGGGCTTGGCCGCCTGCGCCGCGGGACCATTGAGGACGGCTTCCCTCCCGGGCCCGGCCAAGCCGACCGAGAAGCCCGGTCCCTGGGGCACGACCATCGCCGTCTACGACCCCGAGCTCTACGGCCCGGACGTGCCTCTCTCCCGGATCATCGCCGAACGGCATCTCCGGCTCAAGGGCGGGAAGCTCGAGCAGACCCGGATCCTGGTCAACAAGGGACAGAGGCGGCTCGAGCTCTGGGTCAAACGCCGCATGATCAAAGCCTACCGGATCCAGCTGGGCTGGCACGCGCACGGCCCGAAGGTCCGCCAGGGGGACCTGAGGACGCCCGAGGGGACCTATGTCGTCTGCGGCCACAGGTCGTCGCCCTATTACCTGGCCCTCTGGCTATCTTACCCGAACGCCGCGGACGCCCGCCGCGGCCTGGAGGCCGGCCTCATCAGCGCCGCTGATTATGGGGCGATCATGGAAGGCCTGAAGGCCGGCGCGTGCCCGCCCGCCGGCACCGCGCTCGGCGGGGCCATCCTCATTCACGGACAGATCGACGAGCTGACGGCCCAGATGACCCGGAAACACAGTGCCGATCCGTCCAGCCTGCCGCCAGGCTGGCTGCCGGGCGATGCCGATCCGACGGCCTTCCGCGAGTACCAGGATTGGACGGACGGGTGCATCGCCCTCTTCAATCCGGACGACCGGGAGCTCTACGAATACGTTCCTGACGGGACGGAAGTCCTGATCGTAGCCAATGCGGCTGTGACCAGGCCAAAGACGCTTCCCCGGCGCTAGCGCTCGGGGAAGGACCGGCGCTTGCGGAAGGCATGACCGCCCCTTTTCGGCCTGGACTCGACCTCCGCCAGCGCGGAATGGCTCTTAATAGGAGTTCCGGGCAGGTGTGGGGCCCGCGGCGGCCTCCCCGAAGTCGGCTTGGCCGGACGACGGATCGCGCTCATTTCTTGTTCTTGAGGACCTCATCTAGGACATAGCGGGCCACGAACCAGGTAAAGTGCAGCTGCTCGACGGTCTTGCGATCGACCTCGAACGAGGCGAAGGGGATCCAGAGGGGCGGGGCGGAAGGATTGTTGGTGATGACTTCGAATCGGACGCGGTCGAAGTTCTTGAATTTCTTGTACATTTGCTGGATCTTCGGCGTGATATCCATCGAGAAATCGTTTTCGTAGTTGGCCTGGTCGACGTCATAATAGTGATAGGCGATGATGACGCCGCCGTTGTCGCCCTGGCTGAAATCCGAGATCCCGGAGTTGTCGTCCCTGGCCACGCCTAGGACGGTTTGCACTTCCTTGAAGGTGACCGCGTTGATCACTTTCTCCGGGGCCGTCGGGGTCTGGGGCTTGGTTTGGGCGATGGCCGGCATGACGCTCAGGCTCAAGATCGTGAGGGCGATCAGGTTCCCGGATAGCCAGAATCTCGGTTTGTTCATGTAGAGTCTCCTTTTCGAGCTTGGCTCAGACTTCATTTTCCCCGAAATGTTGCCAGAATTGTGCCAAGGCCTTGCGGGACGGGGCTGGGGAAAGAAGCCCGCGCCGGCCGTTCGAAGGCGGCTTTCAGAAGGCGCCCGAAATGCCGTTCGGCGAGAAAATGTCCTGGGAGAAGGGAAACCTCAAGCGTCTTCTCAGGCGGCCGGAACGGCTCGCCCGCAGGGCAAAAACGCCCGATAAGAGGGAAATGGAGAAACAGGGCGTTTTTATGAATAAGTCAGGCTACATCATCTCTTCCCAAAGCCCGAAAACGTTGCCTTCGGTATCCTTGACCCGGGCATAAAAGCCCCAGTCGCCGTAGGCCTCTTTGTCCAGGACGACCTTGCCGCCAGCCTTCCGGACGGCCGCGAGGGCCCGGGCGATCGAGAGCACCTGGACGACGACCATGGGCTTTTCGTTCTTGGACTCGCGCCTGTACATCTCGCCGTTGATCGCGCCCCGCTCTTTCGGCACCCAGTTCCTGTCTTCGGGCACGGTGATCACGCCATAGGACCCGTTCCAGGGGTTGATCTGCCAGCCGAAGGCCTTCCTGTAGAAGGCGGAGGCCCGCTTCACGTTGGTCACGGGAAGCTCGAACATAATGACCTTGTTCATCACACCTCTCCTTTCGGGGGAACCCCAAAGGAACGATGCAAGCCCTGTGCCAAGGATCTGGAGGCGCCACCGCGGGTCCGGGGATCGACGAGCATGTCCCCGAGCCTCAGGCAGTTCAGGACCGCGAAGCCCCGGTAATCGCTGTTGAAACAGGCGAAGCGGGCGGAGGCGCGGAACCGCCCGCTGCTCAGTGGGTCAAATGAAAGACGTAGAGAACGCCCATGATGACGGGCTGGTGAACGATGTAGATGATGAGCGAGTGGCGGCCGGCAAAATTGACGAAGTTCCCGGGCAGGCGCCACGGCAGCAGGCTCTTCCTGGACGCGTAAACGGACTTGCCCAGGGCCGCGCCGATAAGGAAAACTCCGAACCAGGGGATGAGAGGGAAATAGTCCAGGGACGAGAACGACGGGCTGGGCAACCCGAGCGGGATCAGCCAATCCGACCCGACCAGAAGGGCCTTTTTCAGGATCGGCAGAAGGGCGGCGAGCCCGATGACGGCCGCGCCTAATAGCGCGTTCGCCGCCGCCGGGACCTTTTTGAATACGGCGCCGTAGAGCAGCATCGAGACGGCCAGACAGTGGAGGATCCCGAAGATGATGGTATCGGCCGGATCGAAGAGGTGGAGCCAGACGGCGATCAGGTAGGTCCCCAAGGTCAGGGCCAGGGCCACCGCCAGCAGCCGCAGCCCCCGGCGGGTGTTGCTCCGGGTCAACGCGCTGCTCGTGCCGGACAGGAGGACGAACATCCCGGCGAAGAAATGCTGGGCGATCTGCCAAGCCACGCTCGACAGGTTCGTGGACCAGCCGAGGAAGCGGGACACGCCGACGAACTCGCCGAGGTCGAACAGCAGGTGGTAGCCGACGACCAGGATGATCGAGACGCCGCGCAGGAAGTCGATCTCCCAGATGCGTTCCCGGCGGGTCTCTTCGCCTGTCATGTTCGCTGAGAGGATAATCCTTGGCCCCAGGGCCGTCAAGCGGGACCGACCGGCCTCTCCCCTGCTGCGGCAGGCGCCGGCCGGTCGAGGCTCACCGGCTCCAGCCGCGGGGCCAGGGCCTGGATGACGGCGAAGGCCACAAGATAGACCGAGCCCGAGATCAGGAACGGGATGAGGTAATTGTTGTGGGTCCGCTCCAGGACCAGGCCGATGAAGGGAGAGAACAGGAGACTGCCGGCGGCGCCGGCCATGCCCCCCAGTCCGACGACCGAGCCCACGGCCCGCTTGGGGAACATGTCCGAGGCCAGGGTGAAGATATTGGCCGACCAGCCTTGGTGGGCGGCCGCGGCCAGGCCGATGATCAGGACCGCGGTCCAGAGCGTGCCGATCCGGGAAGCCGTGACAATGGGCACGACGCAGACGGCGCAGAGAAGCATGGCGGTCTTGCGGGCCCGGTTGACCGTGAAGCCCCGCCGGATGAGGGCCGAGGACAGCCAGCCGCCGCCGATGCTGCCGACGCTGGTCATGGAATAGACGGCCACGAGCGGCAGGCCCAGGGTCGTGATGGTCAGGCCGTGGCGGGTGTTCAGGAACTTGGGCAGCCAGTAGAGATAGAACCACCAGATCGGATCGGTCAGGAACTTGCCGATGACAAAAGCCCAGGTCTGGCGGTGGCGCAGGAGCTCGCGCCACGGGACCTTGGTCGTCTGCGTTTCGGCCGGATCGCTCAGGATGTGGGCCAGCTCGCCACGGCTCAGGCCCTTCTTCCGTTCCGGACGGTCATAGAGGGCCAGCCAGAAAACAAGCCAAATGAGCCCGAGAGCGCCGGTGGCGACGAAAGCCGCCGGCCAGCCGAAGGTCACGGTCAGCCATGGCACGACCGCGGGGGCCAGGACGGCGCCGAAGTTCGAGCCCGAATTGAAAATGCCCGTGGCCAAGGCCCGCTCCGACTTCGGGAACCACTCGGCCACGGCCTTGATGGCGGACGGAAAGTTGCCGGCCTCGGCTACGCCCAGGGCGGCCCGGGTCGCCCCGAACCCGAGGACGGAGCGGGCCAGGGCGTGCGAGGCCGCGGCGACGCTCCAGAGGGCGACGGAAAAGGCGTAGCCGATCCGGGTCCCGAACCGGTCGACGGCCCGGCCAAAGGCCACGATGCCCAGGGCATAGGCCGCCTGGAAGGCCGTCACGATGGCGCTGTACTGGATCTCGTTCCAGCCGATCTCTTTCTGAAGAAGCGGCGCCAGCAGGCCCAGGATCTGGCGGTCGATGTAGTTGATGGTCGTGGCAAAGAACAGCAGGGCGCAGATCGTCCAGCGGACGCGGCCGGACGAACCCGTTCCTAAGGCGCTCGCTTCTTCGGTCATGGTCTTCGCTCCGAGCCGCCCTGGCCCAGGAAGAGCGGGCCGATATGCCGTCGCAGGAGGTTCATCGTGACGTGGTCCTCGATCGGCCCGCGATGATCGTCCAAGGCCCGGAAGAAGCGATCGCCCATCTCCGCCGCAATCTTGAAGCTGATGTGAACGACCTGCCGGAGATCGGGGTTGAATCCGGGACAGCCGGGGTCGTGATCGAGCGCCTCGACGAACGTGGGCGCATCCCAGGACGCCACCTCCCCGGTCGAGGGAAGTTTTAAAGGATCGATGGCCAGGACGGAGAGGTAGGGGCGAGCCAGCTCGCCGAGGCGCGCCAAGGCCTGTCCGGCGATGTCTTTGGCCAGTTTCAGGCCGTCCCCGCCCGCCGCCGCCAGGCCGATGACCTCCTCGAGCCAGGTGGTGCCCGCCGTCTTGAGATGCAGGCCGGCGTTCCTCTCGAGGAGGGCCCGGCGCATGACTGGGTAGAGCGAGAACTTGTCGCTGCCCGAATGGACGCTGAGCTTCAGGTCCTCAGGCAGGCCGAGGACGGCCCCGGCGTACCCGACGACGGCCAGGTCCGCCTCGAACTCGCGGCCGAACCGGCCCACATCGCCGACGTAATCGACGCCCTTGAGGAAGGCCCCGGAGAATTTCGGGGCGATGGTCCGGACGGGCAGGCCCAGCCGGCCGAGGGCAGCCAGGATCAGGAAAAGTTCGGCCGGGGTCTGCGGCGAGGCCGCCTCGTCGAACGAGACCTCGAGGATGAGATCCCGGCCTTTGCGCTCGGCGATGCGGGCGTAGACGCGGCCGGCTTCGATGACGGCGCTCAGGTATTTCCCGGCCACGTCGGCCACGAGGGCCTCGTCGACGATGAGCGGGGAATCGAGCCCGGGGACATCGAGCCGGCCGATGAGCCCCTCAAGCATCCGGACCAAGCCGGCGGCCGCGTCGGGCGGCGGAGGCTGGCCAATGAGATCGGCGACGTCGATGGTGAAGAAGTCGCAGACCTCGATGAACCGGTCTACCGTCGCCAGGGCGACGTGATCGGCATCGACGAAGAAGGGGTCCGTCCAACCGGCCAGGCGGACCGCCGTCTCGGCGGACCGGCGCGTGTCCGCCGGGGAGGTCCCGATGAGCAGATGCTCCCGGTTGGACTTGTTCCAGACAGGCGTGATGCGGACGCCCCTCTGCCCGGCCGCCTGAAAGGCCCGCAGCTGGGCCCGGCCCTCGCGACCGAACCGGTCCCCGATGCCCAGCGAGTACGGTTCGAGCCTCATGACGAGTGGGATTCCGGAAAGCGGAAATAGCGCTCGGCGTTGAAATAGCAGACATCGCGGACCAGCCCGCCGACGAGCGCCGGGTCGTTGGGCAAAAGGCCCCGCTCCATCTCCCCGCCGAGGATGCCGCAGAGAAGCCGCCGGAAATACTCATGGCGCGGGAACGACAGGAAGCTCCGCGAGTCGGTGGTCATGCCGATGAATTGGCTGAGCAGCCCGAGGTTCGATAGGGCTTCGAGCTGGCGGGTCATGCCGTCCAGCTGATCGAGGAACCACCAGGCGGGACCGTATTGGATCTTGCCGGGGATGCGGCCGTCCTGGAAACTGCCGGCCATCGAAGCCAGGACTTCGCTGTCCCGCGGGTTGAGATTATAAAGGACGGTCCGGGCCAGCTTGTCCTCGGCCTCGAGCCGGTCCAGGAAACGCGCCAGCGGCCGGGCCAGCTCGAAGTCGCCGATCGAATCGAACCCGGCGTCGGGGCCGAGCGTCCGCAGACCGCGCGTGTTCGTGTTCCGCAAGGCCCCGAGGTGATATTGCTGGGCCCAGCCTTTTTCCCAATCCATCACAGCCAGATCGTGGAGCAGGGCCGATTTGAATCGGGCGGCTTCGGCGGGCGTGACCGCCTGGCCGTTCCTCGCGGCGGCGAAGGTGCGCTGGACCTCCCGGTCCGTCCAATCGTCGGCGTAGATCGTCTCCAGGCCGCGGTCGGAGAGCCGGCACCCCAGGCTGTGAAAATGATCGTGGCGCTTGCGGAGGGCGGTCAAGAGGTCGTCGAAGGACCTGATCTCCATGCCGGCGGCCTGCGCCAAACGGTCGATATAAAGGGAGAAATTGGCCGGATCGTCTACGGCCAGGGCCTTGTCCGGCCGGAAAGTCGGGAAGACGCGGAACGTAAGATCCGGGGTAGCCATCAGCGCCAGGTGATGGCGGAGATCGTCGGCGGGATCGTCGGTCGTGCAGACGACGGCCACGTTCATGCGGCGCAGGATACCGCGGGCGGAGAGATCCCCGGCGGCCAGCTTGGCGTTGGCTTCGTCCCAGACCGCCCGGGCCGTCGGCGGGCCGAGCGGGAGGCCGATCCCGAACACCCGGGCCAGCTCCAAGTGGGTCCAGTGATAAAGAGGATTGCGCAGGGTCCTGGGCACTGTCTCGGCCCAGGCCCGGAACTTCTCCCCGTCCGGGGCGTCGCCGGTGATGAAGCGCTCGTCAACGCCGGCCGCCCGCATGGCCCGCCACTTGTAGTGGTCGCCGGCCAGCCAGATCGCGGTCAGGTTCTCGAACTTGCGGTCCTCGGCCAGGTCTTGGGGCGGGAGGTGGCCGTGGAAGTCCAGGATGGGCAACGGCTCGGCGTAGTCGTGATAGAGGGCCCGGGCCCGCTTCGTCTCGAGCAGGAAATCGGCAGGAATGAACATGTTCGCTAGGGTCCCGATCGGTCTCGGCAAGTATAGGGCCGGGCTTCGACGGGTGTCAAGAACGCCGGGATCCGGCCCCGCGCCGGAGCTCGAACACGGTCTCGAAGATCGTCCGGACCCGCTCGTCCGTGACCCGGTCGTCCATGTTGATGCAGCAGACGCCGGTCCGGCCGGGGTCGCCGGACGAGGCGACCCGGCTGACGATCGACCGCCGGATCTCGTCGAGGCTCTGGCCCACGATCTCGACCGGGCTCAGACGGATATTCAGGAAGGTCCCGGGCAGCCTCCGCCGGAGGAGCCCGACGTCGCCGCCCCATCCGACGTCGAGGAAGTCGAGGTCAGGCAGCTCGGCGAACGCCTCGGCGAAACGGTGCGGATCGGCCCCGCAGTAATGGATGCCGAAGGGCCGCCGGCGCAGGCTCCAGTCCCGGTCGAACGGCATGAGGAAGGACCGGTAATGCTCGACGGAGATCATGGTCAGGGCGCACTCGGAGTGAAGGAAGACGGCGCCCGGGAGATGCCGGACGAGGCGGTTGACGGAGATCGAGGTCGTCCCCGACTGCCCTTCCACGAACGACGTGAATCGGTCGATGATCTGGGCGATCCGGCCGAAGAAGTCCCGGACCGCGGCGGGCCTGTCGACGAGGTCGAGGAAGATGTCCTGGCCGCGGACGTCCAGGGCCAGATTGAGCACGCCGCCCCAATTGACGTCGCCGACGACCCGGCCGTGCTGGGCCTGGAGGCGCTCGACAAGCCTCATCAGCCGGCGGAAGGGCTCGCCGGCGAAAACAGCTTCGACGTCAAGAGCGAGGTCGGACCGTTCGGCCGGCAGGACCTGGGGCGGGGCGTCCTCCTTGTATTCGACGCGGCAGCCGAGCATTTCCGACAGAAGATAGCCGGCCGCGTTATGGACCGGGCCGACGACGGCGAGGTCGCGGTCCCGGTCGGCGCCGAGCCCGAGATCGCCGAAGCGCTCGTAGAGGACGCGCTCCATCTTCCGTTCGTCCTCGACGCGCCGGCGCGGGTCGTAAAAAAAGTCGCGATCGAACGAGATCCCGGCGTGCTTGTGCCACCAGGACGGGTGGAACACGACCTCGACGGGAAGCGGGCCATCGCGCCGGACCGGGCCATCCGCGGTTTCAGTGGGCATCGATATACTCGTCGATCAACCGGTGCCAAGCGTCAGGTTCGAACGTTTGGGGCACGGTCTCCTCGCCGAAAAGGAGGTCGATCATGTGGCGGGGCCGGCGGCCGCCGACGAACATGGCCTTGGCGCAGGAGACGCAATAGACCGCGATGTCGTCGACCGGCATCTCGGAGGCGCGCTTCTTCATCCGCCTCTTGACCTCATCGACGGGAAGCTCGCCCCAATAGATATCGCCGCAGCACTTGCCCTTCGTCCGGGTCGCCTTCGGTTCCTTCACAATGATGTTCATCTTCCGCAGCAATTCCCTGATGGCCTCGTGCACCCGCGGCCGGTCGCGGGTCGGGCAGGCGTCGATGATGCTCATGACCCGGCCGCCGTAGTCGGGGAAGGGGAAGAAATCCGTTCCGGCCAGAACCTCCCAGAGCGAGACCGTGGAGGAATTCGCGTAGTCACGCCCGAACCGCTTATCGCAGCCCGGGCAGACGTTGATGACCTCGGTCTTCCGCGCGAAGCCCGGCTCCTTCCTGCAGCACTTCATCCACATGTCCATCCGGCCCAGGCTGCGCTCGAGCGCCGCATGCATCCGCGCCGCGAGCTCTGGCCTGTAGAGCATCAAGGCGCAGCCGGGGGCGAAGACGCGGGTCATCTCTGCGCCCAGCGGACAAGGGCGTCCGCCCAGCGGGGCTCGGGTTCGCCGAGGAAGCTCCAGACGGCCTCAACTTTGACGAGGGAGCGCAGCCGGGACAGCGGCGGCGCGTAGTTCGCCCGGGGCTGAATGGCGATGAGAGGGACGTCCTCGCGGAAGGCGTCGGCGAATTCCTCGAGTGTTCCGAGCCCGGCGACAAAGCCGAGCCGCGGCTCCATGAGAGCGGCCGCCAACGCCGCTTGCCCTGAAGCGGGCCCGCGGCCGACAACGGCGACCTTGAGCCCGTCGGGCACCAGAGCGGCCGCGGCCCGGGCGATGTCCCAGCCCATGCCGAACGCGGGCGCCTGCCCGAGGTAGGTCTGGAGCCTGAGGTCGAGCCCCTTGGTCTCGCCGAGCCCCCGGGGGTCGAGAGCCACGCAAATGACGCCGGCCCGCTGGAGCTCGGCGATCGGGAATTCTTCACAGGCCTGCCCCTTGCCGCGATCCGAGACCAGGACGGCTACGGCCCTGGCCGGACCCTTGGCCGGCCAGACGACCGCGGGCAGGACGAGCCCGGGTTCCGAAACGAACGTCACCCGGCTCCGTCCGTCCGTCGCCCCGATCTCCTTGACCTCGGGCGGGACCGCGGCCGGCAGGCCGCCGTTGAGCTTGACATAATCTTCGAGGGAGCCCGAGTTCCGGTCCGCTCCTCCGGCTTCGGCCCTCCCGAACATCCCCTCGGCGATGCCGCGCATGGTCAAGGTCTCAGTCGGCGGATCGGCGAGGACGTACATTTCGGGGGCGTCGGGCTTCGCGGTCGTGAAGGCCGGCTCGGGGACCGGAGCGCCCGTCCCGACGCCTTTGAGGTACTTGTCGAAGAAGCCCAGAGACGTTTCCCGCATGGGCCGGCTGTAGTCGTGCCCGCCCGGGAACATGCGGGTCCAGGCGTCCGCCGACCGGCCGTAGAGCCCCCAGATCCGGCGGATCTTCTCGCCCGTCAGACGCATGCCGGCGGCCGGGAACTCCGTGTCCTCATCGGCCCCGATGATGAGCACGGGCGAGGGCGCCCGGACGGCCAGGACGTCGGCCCGGTCGCCGATCTGGAGCGAACCTGGCACATGGTTGCAGAGGCAGCCGTTGTTGGGATTGACCTCGTAGCTCGACGCGTACACGACCGAGGCCGCGCAGGTGAAGCGGGGCTCGGCGGCGAAAGCCCACAGCGTGGCCAGTCCGCCGCCCGAGGCCCCGGTCAGGCCGACGCGCGACATGTCCGCCTCGGGCCGCGTCTCGAGGTAATCGAGCGCCCGCATCAGGTCCCAAACGTAAACGCTGGTCGCGTTGGCGGAGCCGAGGATAAGACGCAGGTCGTCATGCGTCCCGGCGGAGCGCCGCTCAACGTGGTTATCGCCTTCGAAGCTATAACCGGGCGAATCGACGACCATGGCCAGGTAGCCGTGGAGGGCCTGACCGATGAGCCGCGCCTGAACCGTCGGCTCCTGCTTCTTCCATTCCCAATGCCCGTGGGGATCGACGATGACGGGATAGCGGCGGCCGGCGGGTCCGTCGGGGACATAGAGGTGGGCCGTCACCGGGAAGTCCGGACGGCTGTCGAAGACGATCTTCTCGATCCGGTACCCGGGCCTGTCGATGACGCCCGTGATCCGGACGTTGAGCGGCGTGCGCGGCGGCAGCGGATCGAGCCCGAGCGAGCGCATGACCTCGCGGCGCTGCGCTTCGCGGCGGCTCTCGAACTCGGCCCGGGTGGCGGGAATGGGCAGGGCCGCCGCGGCCTTGACCTTCCGGTCGAGGAAGGCATTGACCATCTGGGGCCCGCGAAGGCCGCTGGCGGAGAGGAGATCGTCGTCGTCCACGGCGCCGGGGATGAGCTTGATCTCGCTCGTCCCCTGGGCTTTGGCGATGGCCTCGCCCAACGTGACGAAGGGGATGCCGTGGGAATTCATAAGATCCGTGATCGCCGACGTCGTGAAGACGCCGCCGTCGGTTCCAGCATCGATGACCACGACGGGCTTTCCCTTCGCCCCCGAGCTGAGGACGGCAACCAGTGAAGCCGCGCACGCAGGGACATGGAGGCGTTCGACCAGGCGGGCGTTGATCATGACCACCCGTCCCCGGCCCCAGGGAAGAATGGCCGTGCCGCCGTCCGGGCTGACGATCCAGCCGAGGCTCGGCCTGAAGACCTGGCGCAGGATGTCGTCGTCCGTGATCGACGACATGCCGAGAAGCCCATGAGGATCGAACGATCCGGCCCTCTTGGCCTGGACCGAGAGGGGCGCCGGCAGCCAGTCGAGCGAATAGCGGGTCCCGGTGTAATCCTGGGCCAGGACAACGAGCGTGAGCCCCCGCTTCACCGGATCGAGGACCTTGCGCATGGTCGGGGTGTCGAACAAGCGGTGGAAGTTCATGGCCCGCGAGGACACGAGCATCAGCCCGTACGCATCGGGGCCGAGGACAGCCGGATCGAGATGGCTCAGGGCCTCTTCGCTCGAATAGATGAGCGGGGTCGGTCCCGGAAGAGCCGGAACGACAAGATAGGGAGCGTCGGCGTCCCAGCCGGGGAGGCGGAAGACGCGGCCGTCGCGCTCGATCTCCGCCGCCAGGGCATGCCCCCAGGGCTCGCGGGCCAGGACATATTCGAAGCGGCCGCCGGCGCGCCGCATGGGGACCTTGTGGAAGAAGGCGCTCGACGGCAGGGGCTTGACCAGGGCCCAAGCCCGCGACAGGCCGGCCGCGGGGACGCTGAGAACGACCTCCTTCGGCCCGGCGCCGACCGCCAGCCGGGGCATCTCCGGGGCCGGCGGCGGCAGCGGCGCCGGATCGGGCGAGGCCGGGGCCTTGGCCGCCAGCCGCGCGGCTTCGGCTTCGATCTTGGGCAGCTCCTGGGACCAATGGAAGGTGTTGGTCCTCATCCGCAAGTGTTCGGTGAAGGGCTTGTAGAACGGACAAGCCGCGATCGCCGCCCACTCGCCGGCCGCGTTCTTCATGTGCATCGTCGCCTGCCCCGCGGCCGCGGCGTCCCCCGCCTCGGCCTGGGCCGCGCGGTAGGCGGCCATGAAACGCTCGGCATAGTAGCGTCCGAGATGGGCCGCTTGGCCGCAGACCGTGATGAGCTCCTGAAGACGCTTCCGCTCGGCGGGGGGCGCCGACTCGAGAGGGATGCGCGCCGCCTGCGAGGCCGCGTCCGCCTCGGCCAGGAGCCGGGCGGCCGTCTGAGGGGGCGTCAGGCGCCCGTCGAGCCCTCCGGTCGCCGGGTCGGCCAGGGCTTCGCGCACCGACTTGAACACGTGCGAATCGAAGGGATCACCGGCGATATAGCCGGCCGTGTCACCGCCCCACTCGAGCTCGATGGCGTGATTGCGATGATCCGGGCCGAGGGAGAAGGCCGAAAAAGCCAGATGGATGATCCGGCTGGCCGCGGTCCAGGCCGGGACGAGTTCTTTCCCGGCCGGGCCGAGCTTCTCCGCGACTAGCGCGTCGAAGGTCTCGTCCGGCGTGTCGGGATCATAGCCCAGCCGCCCCCAGAGATCGATGAACATCCAGTCGCGCTGGTGCGTCCATTCACAGAACAGGTCCTTCGGGTCCGCCGCGTAATAGCGCGGCGATTGCGGGTAGTAGGTCTCGAGACCCTCGACGACGAAGCCGCTGGCCGTGCCCAGGGGCATGGACTTGACGGCCTGCCGGACGGCGCGGGGATTGTAGATCGGGAAGATCCGGTGCGTGCCGTTGGCCCGGACCTGCCAAACGAGCTTGTAGGGCTCGGCCGGCCACGTCTCCCCCGCCGCGGTCTTGTTCCCGGGCCACAGCCGGGCCGCGTCCGGCGTCTGCGAGTCGCTCAGGTAGTCCTCGAAGGAATAGCTGTACCAGCCGGCCATGCGGCCGCCCATCAGCATGTAGGGCGAGCCCCATTGCTCGCCGTTGTACTTGATCTCGACCGTGAAGTCCTTGGAGGCCCGGGCCAGCGGGACGACCAGGGACTTGCGGGCCAGCCAGCTCCGGGTGACGAGGGGGATGTCGCGGCCCGAGGCCTTGACCGCCTCGATATAGGAATTGAAGAAGGCCTCGCCGTGACCGCTCTCGCCGATGCGGAAGCCGATCGCGTCCAGGCCGGGGGCCCGGCGGATCATCTTCTCGACCATCTCCCGGGTGTAATCGTAGAGGTCCTTCTCGTTCTCGGGATAGGGGTCGGGCGCGTGGGGGGTGTGGAAGCGCGCTTCATAGGCCATCAGGCTGACCCGGATGCCCCGGGCGTGGGCCATGGCGATGACCTTGTTGAGCTGGCGGAGGTTGGCCGCCTTGATCTCGGGGGCGACGCCGACCTTGGGGAACCTGTCGCTCTGGATGAAGTAGGCGTAGAGGTTCGGCGCGTCCGTGACGCTGATGTCCCAGGCGCCGTGGATGTCGAGCCAGTTCATCCGGGCCGCGGCCATCTGGTCGAGGAGGGTCGTCCAGAAGCCGTCGTTGGCGAACCACCAGCGGGCCGGATCGACGAGGGCCCGTGGGTCGTAGTCGGTGTCGTTCTGGACGTAATCCCACGGCAGGGTCAGGAACAGGTTCCAGCCGCGGTCGCGGAGGAAGGGACGCCCGGTGACGGCCGGGCCCTTCAGCGCCTCCGCCCCGTGGCGCCGGACCCGCTCGGCCAGCTCGAGCTCGCCGTAGAGAGCGCCGTTCGCGTCGGCTCCTTCGATACGGACGGCCCCGCTCTCGAATGAGATCGTGTAGCTTTCGGGATCGCCCGTCCCCGTGACCTTGATCCGGATGTCGGGCCTGAGCCGGCGGGCGGACAGGGCCTGGTCGAGGGCGCCGCGGCCAAAGGCGACGGGGTCACCGGCCTGGGCCCAAGCAGTCACCGCGACGAAAACGATCAGGGCGAAGAGGAATGTCAGGCGGGCGATCTTGGACATGTCGTTTTCCTTTCGGGTTTATCTCACTTGAAGGACGCGGGACTCGCCGGGCTCGAACTCGAGAACGCAGAGATGGTCCTGGCGATCGTCGGGCCAGCCCAGCCGAACGGGCCGACGGGACCCGATCTCGACTTCCCGGGCTTCGCGCACGTCCGGTGTCCAGCGAATGATAGCCGTCCGCGGGTGTTCATAATCGCGGTTGACCAGGACGACATAGCGGTTCGCGCCGTCCTTCATGACGCCGACGACGAGCGGCGCCCCGGAGGCTCCGAGCACCGGACCGTCCGCGGCCAGGGGGTGCGTCCCAGCGGGCAACGGATCGGTCTGATAGACCGCGACGGACCGCCAACGCAGGATCAGGCCTTCGATGCGGCGGATCTCGGCGTTGACCTCGCGAGCGATGCCGTAGGCCGGCCCGGGGCGGCCGTCTTTGTCGATGAGGCCGGGACCCCAGTTGTAGTCCGTTCCGCCCGGGGTCACGAAGGTGAAGTATTGAAGCGCCTTGGCGCCGTAAGCGATGTCGCTCCAGAGCTGCAGCCGGATATGGGCGGCCGTCGGCGGCGGGTAGACGGCATGCGGCGTGACCAGCGTGAAGGCCCACAGGTCGAGCCGGCGGGCCAAGGCCATGGATCGGACGGTCTCGAGGTTCCGGTAATAATCGGGGCGCAGCCCCGACGCCGTCACCGGATAGTGATCGAAGCTCAGGAAGGGCGGGCGAACGGTCTCGAGAAAGCGGTCGACGTGCTCCTCATAGGTCGGCGTGCCGAGCTGGGTCTCGTTGGCGTAGGTCGGAAAAAGGTTGATATAGGACGGATGGGCCGGATCCAGGGCCTTGAGCCGGGCGACGATAGCGCCGAGGCGCTCGAACTTCGAGGCGTTCGGCTCGTCGGTGATAAAGTAGCCGTAAAGCGCCGGATGGTCCTTATAGTCCGCGACGACGGCCGCCAAGGCGTCGAGCGGAGCGGCGGGGTCGTCGAGGAGCTTGGCGACGCGGTCGTCCTGGACCATGAGCTTCAGCCCGGCGGCCCAGGCCAGGTCCAGGGCCTTGAGGTTGGCGTCGCGGCTGCCCAAGAAGGACATGTTCACCGAGAAGCCCGCCTCGGCGACTAGGCGGAAGGTCTCCGCATTGAGCAAAGACGCATCCGGGCCGGGCCAGGTCATGATCGGCAGGCGGGCCCCCCCCGCCGAGGCGCTCTTGACGGCGTCCGGTTGATCCGCCGCCGCGAAGCAAAGGCCGGCGACAAAGAGAAAGGCCCCCAGGGCCAAAAGCAAAAGAGACCGGGCGGTCGGACGGTTCGGCGAGCTCGGCAACATCGCAGGCCGCTCCATAGGTTCACCCGATGGGGCGGATCAGCCGCCGATCGCGACCGTCCAAGGCCGCACGGACCAATCCTTGATCAGGCCGGCCTTGACGTAGGGATCGTTGTGGGCGAAGGTCTCGGCCACGGCCGGCGAATCGGCCCGGAATATCAGGATGGCCGTATCGACCGGATCGGACAACACCCCGCCCATGAAGAGCTCGCCCCGGGCATGGGCCTCCCCGGAGTAGCTCAAGTGCTCCAACCGGAAAGGCGCCCGCTTCTCCACATAGTTCTCGACCGTGTGATAGATGAGCATGTAATACATGGTTTTGACCTCGCCTATTCATAGCGCACGAGAGCCTTCGTTTTCAAGGCGGAAGATGGGGGCGAGTCAGGACGACGCGCCGGAGTAGTGCCTGACGCCGATCCGCCAGAAAAGCCGGGCGGCCGCAAAAAGGACGACGGCAAAGGCCCAGGCTCCGCCCAGGACCGCAAGGGTCAGGCGTCCGGCCAGCGCCTGGGCCGGCACGGTGATGGCGAACGCCACCGGGACGAGGAACGTCAGGGCGAACCTGAGCCAGCCCGGATAGATGCTCACCGGCCAGCGGCCGGCCTCGTAGACGCTCTGAAAGATGACCAGGATGTTCTCGACCCGGACCAGCCAGAAGGCGGTCGTGGCCAGGATGAGCCAGAAGCTGTAGACGATGATCGCGCCGGCGACGAGGGCCGCGGCGAAAGCCGCCGCCTCGGCCACGCCGACACGCTGGCCGAGCCGGGCCAGGCCGATAGCCGAGCACGACGAGGCCCAGACCGACGTCGATCATCTTCCAGATCTCGACGCGCCAAACGCTCACCAGCAGCTGGGCGTCCTCGGGCTTGGCCAGCGTGAAATCCAGCGTGCCGTCGCGCACGGCTTCGGTCAGCTGCTCCATGCCGGGCTGGATGACCAGGCCGATGACGCCGCCGACGAGGAAATAGACGCCGACAAGGGCCACGAGCTCGTCGGGCCGCCAGCCGCCGAGCGTCGAGGTGTGGGCGAAGATGAGGGCCAGGCCGGCGAGCGCGGTCCCCAGCTCGAGGGCCGAATCGACGAGATGGGCCAGGAAGTTGGCCGGATAGGCGGCCTCGCCCATGACCCCGACCCGGAGAAAAACCCACAGGAGCCGCAGGAAATCTCATGCGCCCACCGCCGAATAGTGCTTGACGCTGGCCCGCCAGGCGAACTTCACGAGCAGCGTCCCCGGCCAGCAGCCAGGCGGCCTGGATGGCGAAGCCGGTCCCGATCTGGGCCGCTGTCAGACGCCCGAGCAGGAGCTCGACCGGGAAAGCCGACCGTCCACCGGAACGGCAGGATCGTGGCGACGATCTGCAAGGGCGCGGGGCAGGACGGTCAGAGGGCGCGATCTGCCCGGAGAAGAAGAGCACGGCCATGAAGTGGATCTGGTTGATGGCGGTCACCCGCGTCGTCCAGAAGGCGGCCAGGGCCACCGTCCAATCGACGAGAAAGCGGACCAGGAAGGCCAGGACGAGCGCCGGGACGAAGGCGGCCGCCGCGGCCCAAGCGTGAAGTTAAACGCGGGATGGAAGAGGAGCGGTCAGGCCGGCCGCCGCGGCGATCATGAACGGCAGGCTCGACGGCCTTGGAGGAGAGGTTCTCGGCGATGTCGGCGTGGATCGGGTGGAACGGGGTGGAGAAGGTCGGCCGAGAACGTCCCTTCCCGGATGCGGTAGTCGAACTCGTACATGACCCAGCTGAAGGTCATCTGGTTGACGAGCATGAGGACGATGTAATAAGCGGCGAAGTCCCGCGTCCCGTAGCCGCCGACGGTCCCGCCGGTCGAGCGCGAGACCGTCGTCCAGACGACCAGGTAGATGAGCGGCTCGAGAACGTTGCCGATCAGCCAGATCACGAGCGAGGCCCGGTATTGGAGCATCGTGGCGATGCCCGTTTTGAGCTGCTGGAGATAGAGATCGGCCAGACCTGTCATGCCGCCCCCCGGGCGAAAACCTGCTCGATGACCTCCTCGATCGGGGGATCTTCGACGGTCAGGTCGATGACCGGGAGATCGGCCAGGATCCTCCCCGTGACCCGGGCCGTCTCGGCCTTGGGGACGCGCAGGGTGCTGCGGCCGTCCTCGCACGAGACGACCTCGCCGTAGGACCCCAGGTCGGCGGCGCAGTCCTTGAGCTGAACGACGATGGTCTTGTGGGCGGTGAAGCGTTGGACCAGGGCGGCCAGGTCGCCGTCGAACAGGAGCTGGCCGTGGTGGATGACGATGACGCGCTTGGCCAGGGCCTCGACGTCCGCCATGTAGTGGCTGGTCAGCAGGACCGTCGCCCCGTGGCGGCAGCTGTACTCGGCGATGAAGTCCCGGATGCGGCGCTGCATGGTCACGTCGAGCCCGATCGTCGGCTCGTCGAGGAAGACGACCGTCGGCCGGTGCAGGAGCGAGGCGGCGATCTCGCACTTCATCCGCTCGCCCAAGGACAGGTTGCGGACCGGCTTGCCGAGGAGAGGCCCGAGCTCGAGGAGGGCGACGAGTTCGTCCAGGGTCTTCCGGTAATCGGCGGCCGGGATGCGGTAGATGGCCCGGTCGAGCTCGAACGTGTCGGCGGCCGGGATGTCCCAGACGAGCTGGTTGCGCTGGCCCATGACCAGGGTGATCTGCCTCAGGAAGGCCCGCTCCCGCCTCGCAGGCGTGAAGCCCAGGACCTGGACCTGGCCGGAGGTAGGATGGAGGAGCCCCGAGAGCATCTTGAGGGTGGTCGTCTTGCCGGCCCCGTTCGGGCCGAGGAAACCGACGATCTCGCCGGGCGCCAACTCGAACGAGATCCCGTCCACGGCCGGGACATGGGACTTGCGCCGGTGGACGAGGCTGCTCAGGGCGGCGCGGAGCCCGGGCTCACGCTCGGTGACGACATAGGTCTTCTTCAGGTCTCGGACATGGATGACGGGGTTGGTTTCCACGGCTTTAGTATAGTGGGGGCGGGGCCGGAATTGAAGGGACCTGCCTTGACGCCGGGGGACCTGACGGGTATCCTTGAACGGTTCCGAGGCATCATGGGCCATAAGAAGAAGCGCAAACAGCGAAACGCGAGGCCGGGTCAAGGCCAGGCTCGCCCCGTTGCTCAGGCCCAACCGAGCCCTCCCTTCAAGACGACCGAGCCGCGCACCGCGCGCCGACGGACGATCGTCCTCGGACTGGCCGGAGCCGTCGTCTTGGCCGGGTTGGCCCTGATCTATTTCCTGGCCGTGGCCCCGGCCCGGAATCCCCTGCGGCTGCCGCCCAGGGCCTCGATGAACGTCCTGCTCATCACGCTCGACACGACCCGGTCGGACCATCTGGGCTGTTATGGCGACGCCGCGGCCAAGACGCCCGCGCTCGATGCTCTGGCCGCGGGCGGCGTGCGCTTCAAGCGCGTCTACTGCCCCGCGCCGCTGACCCTGCCGTCCCACACGTCGATCTTGACCGGGCTCTATCCGCTCAAGCACGGCGTCAGGAACAACGGCCATATCCTCCGCGACGGGATCCCCACCCTGGCCGGGATCCTCAAGGCCCAGGGATATGCCACCGCCGCCTTTGTGTCTTCGTTCTCGGTCGATTCCCGCTTCGGCATCGGCCGCGGCTTCGACGTCTATGACGATACGTTCCAGGCCAAGCAGTCGCTGAAGGGCATGAACGCCCAGCGCCGGGCCTCGGAAACGTTCGACCGCTTCTCCCGTTGGCTGGACAAGGCCCCCGCCGGCCGCTTCTTCTGCTGGGTCCATTATTACGATCCGCATTTGCCCTACGATCCGCCGTCGCCCTACAAGGAAGAATTCAGCGACCGTCCCTACGACGGCGAGATCGCGTACATGGACCAATACGTCGGCGCGCTCCTCGACCGCTTGAGGGCCAAGGGCCTCCTCGAGAACACCCTGGTCGTCGCCACCGGCGATCACGGCGAGGGTTTGGGCGACAAGATCGAGCTGGGCCACGGGGTCTTCCTTTACGAGGAGACGCTCCGGGTGCCCCTCATAATCCAGAACGCGCGGGTCATCGGCCGTCCCGCAGTCGTCGATGAGACGGTCCGGTTGGTGGACATAGCTCCGACCATCCTGGACATCCTCGGGCTTGAAAAAGAGGCCGCGGGGATGCAGGGGCAAAGCCTGGTCCCCTGGCTCGGCGGGGCCGCCCGCAAGGACCGCGACAGCGTCGTCGAGACGTTCTTCCCGCGGGAGAACTTCGGCTGGTCCGAACTGGTCGGTCTGGTCTCCGGGGCTTGGAAATACATCCAGGCCCCGAAGCCCGAACTCTATGACCTGGCGCAAGATCCGGCTGAAGCCAAGAACCTGGTCGGCGCCGCGTCCGGCCGCGACGCGACCATGAAAGCGGCCCTGGAAGCCGAGATCGTCCGCCTCGGCTCCGGCGCCCCGGCGGCGGGGACGACCGCAACGGCGCGGCCTCAGGATGCGGAACGTCTCCGGTCTCTGGGTTACGTCAACTTCGCCCCGGCCAAGCCCGGGGCGAGCGCGCCGGACCCGAAGGACGAGATCGGGCTGCTCAAGCTCATCCAGCAGGCCCAGTCCCTAGAGTTCAGCGGCCGGATCGCCGAAGCCGAAGCCGTCTACACCGAGGTCGAGCAGGCCGTCCCAGACGCGCCAGAAAGCTATGTCGACCTGGCCCTGATCCAAGCCGGCCAGAACAGGTTCGACAAGGCCATCGAGACCTTGAGCCGGGGCCTCGTTCGGATCCCGGATTCCGAGACGCTTCTCGTCCGGCTGGGGATCACCTACACGGTCTCCGGAAAACCCAGGGAAGCCCTGGAGACCATGGCCAAGGTGCTGGCGCTGGATCCCGTCAACGTCGACGCCCTAACGGTCAGCGGCAATATTCTCGACACCGGCGGGCGCAGGGACGAGGCCCGTGCCTACTACGAACGGGCCCTGGGCGTCGAGCCCGAGAACCGGTTCCTCCGTCTGAACTATGCGGCCAATCTGGCCTCGTCCGGAAGGATGAGGGAGGCGGTCGAGGTCTACAAGGCCCTGATCGAGGACTTCCCGGAGGAGGCGGGCCTTTACCTCTTCACCGGGATATCGTACTCGTTCCTCGGAGAATTCGGGACGGCCATCCAGTACCTGGAGCGGGCCGTGGCCATGCAGCCGTCGCCCCTCGGGTATTTCAACCTGGCTGTGGCCTGCGAGAAGAGCGGCCGGCTCGTCGAGGCCGTTAGGTACCTCCGGCTCTACCTCGGCGACACAAGGGGCGAAAAAGAAGACAACGTGGCGCAGGCCCGGGCGGAGCTGGAACGGCTGGAAAAGCAGGTCCGGCGGCCTCGCCCCTAACCTGACTTATTCATAAAAACGCCCGTATTCTTTATTTCCCATTCTACCGGGTGTTTTGACCCTACGGGCGAACCGATCCGGCCCCATCTGCTTCGTTCTCGGGGATTCGCAGTACCAAAAAGTACAGCTTCATCCCTCGGGCCTCGCATCTGGGAGCCGCCTCGATTCGTGAATAAGTCAGGCTAGTTCGCGAAATACCCCGCCCGGTTCGAGACCCGGAAGCCCTTCCCCTTGACCCTGACCGTGATCTCCCGGAATTTCCCGTCCGCCTGGTAGTCGGCCGGAGCATAATAGAGGAGATAATAGTTCTCGGACGCGGTCACGGCCTTGCGGAAGGAGGCGAAGGGATTGGTCGACGTATCGGCAATGCCGCCCGTCGCCTTGGCGACTTCCCCGAGCGAGCTGAAGATCGAGGCCGACATGTCCTTCATCCGCGTCCCGCCCAGATTGGCCCCCTGGGCGGTACCGCCGCCTATCTGCTGTTCGACGTCCGAGCCGGCCGCCGTCGATACTCCGGCCACATGGGACTGGGTCAAGATAGATGAGATTGGCGGTCACCGAGGCATCGGAAAAGATCTGCTTGATCAGCTTGGGCGTGACCTCCGAGGTCCGGTAGGCGTCCGTGTCGGAGGCGTCCGACAGGGAATGGCTTCGGAGGAATCGAGTGATTCGTCGCCGAACTGGCCGACAGACGGGAGCGGGACGAGCTCCTTCTGATAGAACAGGAAGACGTACTTCTGCCCTTCAAGGGCCTTGAGGCCCTGGGCCAGCTTGCGCAACGAACGGCGGTTGATGCCCAGCCGATCCCGAAGCTGCCGGACGAATCCGCTCGTCCGCTCGAGCTTCTGGTCGGCGTCCAGGGCAGGCGCGGCGATGTCCCGGAGACTCCCCAGCATTCGCCGATAGTCCGCGGCCCCGGCCAGGAATATCGGCGCGCAACTGGCCCTTGATCTGTCTTGGCGATCTCGGTCCGGGGCCCTTGAGCCAAGGTCTCCGGCTTGAGGTGGTAGCTGCCTCGCGGCGTCACCACCATCACCGAATCGCCCGGTTGAAGGACCTCATTGAAGAAATAGTCCATGGCCTCGTCGATCTTGGGATGGGCTCGAGGACCTCGAACTGGAGAACGATCGTCCGGGCGGTCTTCGGCGCGGGCTGGCCGGCGGCCGTTGGAGCCGCCGGGAGCTGGGCCGCCGCCGGGACCGGGGCCTCCTCCTTCTGGATGCTCGTTCTCCGGACGAGGTAGAAGGCGATGATCTTCTGCGGCTTGCCGTTCTCGTAGATCTCGAAATCGCTGAGGGCCAGGTTATCGACGAAGCGGTCGCCGTTAAAGACCCGGACGGGGACCTCGACGTTGATGACCCCTGTCGACTGCTGCAGCACCTGCGGCCGAAGGGGCGGGATCAGCAGGACGGCCGCCGCGGCCGCCAGCGCCAGAGGCCAAAGGTGACTGAACGATCGTCTCTTGACCAGAACGGGAAGTTGCCAGCGGGACTCAGACATTCCTGACCTCCGTCACCCGTCCAGCCCCTCCACAACCGTCTATCCTATTTATGTAAGGCCATGTCCGGGCAAAATCAAGATATTTCTGGTCATGCCGTGCCGGAGGCGAGATCCAGGCCTGTCCTCAAGAGCATCCGGTATCTCGCAACTGACTGAAAAGGCATGCTTTGAGACCGTTCTAAACGAAAGATCCCGTCCGGACCTGTCCGGCCAGCCCGTAGTTGGCGACGATGACGCCGAGCGGCGAGACGCGGCTGTCCAGGAGCTTGAAGCCGGTTGCGATGGCGCCGTCACCGAACAGTCGCTTGCCCCGGCCGAGGGTCACTGGAAATATCTTGAGCCAGAGCTCGTCGACGAGATCGTGCTTCAGCAGTGTCTGGATGAGGTCGCCGCTGCCGTGGACTTGAAGGTCCGGCCCCGCCGTCTCCTTGATCCTCCGGATCTCCCCGGCGGCATCATCCTTGATGAGCCGCGACGGCGTCCAGTCCGCTCTAGCCAGGGTCCGCGAGGCCACGTACTTCGTCGCCTGGTTGAGGCCGGCAGCGACGGGATCGCCTTCTGTCTTCTGCTTGGGCCAATAAGCCGCGAAGATCTCATAGGTCTTGCGGCCGAGGAGCAGGTCGAAGGGCCGGCTCATCTGCTCGGCCATGAGCTGGCCCGCGAAATCGTCGAAGTACGGGACCGTCCATCCGCCGTGGGCGAAGCCTCCGGAGCGGTCCTCGTCCGGACCGCCCGGCGCCTGCATGATCCCGTCGAGCGACACGAAGGACAGAATGATGATCTTTCTCATGGTATCCCGCCACGAAAGAAAATGGCCGCCGGGGAGCCCTAAGGCTTGACGACGAGCTTGCCGATGTGATGCTTCAGGACGTCCCGGTGGGCCTGCGGCAGCTCCTCGAGCCGATAGACCTTAGGGACCTCGACATGGAAGCGGCCTTGGACGATAAGACCGTTCAGGCGTTCGAAGCCGGCGGGATCGGGCAGGCCGTTGAAGGAGCGGACCTCGATGCCGGCCGAGCCTTTTGGCACCGGCTCAACGCCTTCGGGATAAGCGATCATCCCGCCCTTCTTGACCAGCTTCAGGGCGGCGAGGAGCTTCGCCGAATTGGCGAAGGCCAGGGCCTGGTCCAAGCCGTCCGGGGCGAAGGCCCGCGCCGCCTTGACAGCGTCGGCGGCTTTGCCGTTGATCGCTTCGTCGGCGCCCAGGCGGCAAACCAGGCCGACCCCGTCACCGCCCGAGGCCACGGCGAGAACCCGCGCTCCTTGCCGCTTGGCCAGCTGAAGCGCCAGGTGTCCAACGGCGCCGCTGGCTCCCAGGACGAGCAAAGAGGTCCCCTTTTTGAGCTTTAGGGTGTCGACGCCGGCCAGCGCCGTCAGCCCGCAGGCCCCCAGTCCCCCGGCCTCGGTCATGCCGACGGCCTTCGGGACGAGGGCCGCCGAATCTTCCGGAACGGCGGCATACTGAGCATAGAAGCCGCCCTTCGGGTTGCCAAAGGTGTACGCGTAGGCCCTGTCGCCGGGCTTGAAACGCCGGACCTTGGAGCCGACGGCGACGACCGTGCCCGAGCCGTCCGATCCCAGCACCTGCGGGAAACGGGGGCCGCCCATGCCGCCTTCGCGCATCCAGGGATCCCAGGAGCCGATCCCGGCGGCCTGAACCCGCAGCAGGATCTCGCCGTCGCCAAGTTCCGGCACCGGGATCACGGCCACGTGAAGGACGCTCGGGCCGCCGAACTTGTCGATCACCGCGGCCTTCATGGTCTTTGGAATAGATGGACTCATCTTCATCCTCCCCCTAAGGATTCTCCGTTTCTATCTTGGCAGATGCGCTGCCGGGGCGCAACTTGGCGAAGACTTAGCGGCCGATCTTCTTGGCCGCGAGGTAGGCCGCACCGATCGCGTTGGGAATGCCCCCGATCTGGCCGGCCCAGCACGAGCCGATCCAGAGATTGCGGACCGGCGTGGCCACCTTCGTCGCGAGAGCCCCGCCTTTATAGAAAGGCTTCTTGGGATTCCAAGACCAGCCCGACGTGGCCCCGTCGGTGTTCCCGGTATAGCGCTCGTAGGTGAGCGGCGTCGCGGCGTCCACGAATTCGACCGCCGTTCCCAGGCCGGGAACGACAGCCTCGGCCCGGGCGACCAAGCGGTCCCTCACCCGCTCCTTGAGGGCGCGATAGGCCGCCGGATCGCTCCGGTGCCAATCGTCCTGCCAGTGGGCCGGCGCGACCACCTGGATCATGAGCGACGATCGGCCCTCGGGGGCCAGCTGCGGATTGATGAGCGACGGTGAATAGAGCGAGAAGCCATCCTTGTCGAAATGGTCCGCGGCCTTCGCGTCCTCAGGGTCCACGTCCCGGTCGAGCGGCATGTAGCCGACCGAGGTGGCCTTCATTTTCGACAGCAGCTCCTCCCCTCTCATCTTAAGCCCCAGGTAGATCGTGAAGATGCCCTCGGAAAGGGCTGCGTCCCGGATCTTCTCGAGCGTTGCCGCGGGCACGATGGACGGGTCGTCGAGAAGTTTCAGGAAGGTCTTCTTATAGTCGCAACCCGAAACGACCGCGTCCGCAAGGAAGGTCTCGCCCTTGGAGACGACGCCCACGGCGGTCCCGTCTTTCGTTAGGATACGCTCGACCGGGGCGTTCAACCGCAGGTCGCCTCCCTGATCACGGAACCGGTCCGCCAGCAGATCCGCCCAGCGCTGCATGCCGTCTTGGGCGTGCCAATAGTCCTCCGTGATAACGAGGAACATCCCCGCCTGGGTCAAGACCTCCATCTTCGGGTAGCCCAGTCCGGTGAAGAACCGGTAAACGGGCGTGCCGGGCGCGAAGTGCTTGGCGGCCAGCTCGTCGATGGTCATGCCCTTGACGGGTCGACGGCGGAGCATGAACCGCGGTCCCGCGAGAACGAAGGGCAGCATCGCCTTCATCTGCGCAAAGCCTTCGAACTGGGTCGGGATGGCCCGCTTCGCCAGAGGCCGCATGGCTTCGATCAGAGGATCGATCTCGCGGAAGTAGCCGTCCAGCCCGGCCCGGTCGCCGGGAAAGGCCCCGGTGAGGGCCGCCTTCAGGGCCGGCAGGGAATCGACCACGACATCGAAATAGGGGGAGACCATCCGCATCTTCATCGGCACGAGCGGCAGGCGGCCGGTGAGGCCCAGATCGGCCATCATTTTCTCGAAAACGCCCCGGCTTTCGAACGACAGAGTGCCGCTCTCGAAATAATACCCCATGCGCCGGAAGCCGGCCGTGTATCCGCCGGGGCGAGCGAAAGACTCGAACAAGACGACCTTGTGGCCCCGGTCCACGAGAAGATTGGCCGTGGTCAACCCGCCCAACCCGGCCCCGATGACGGCGATCGTTTTCGGCATGGCGCCTCCTCAGAGCTCTTGGTCCGATCAACCCTCATCATAGCCCATCGGCAACGGAACCGCTATGGCCCGCCTCTCGACCGGGTCGGGACCGTGATATAATGAGCCCTCCATGATCGAGCTGCCGGAAGCCTGGGTCATTGCCGGTCAGATCAACGGGCTCCTGCCGGGAAAACGGATCGCCGCGGTCGCGGCGGCGCATACGCCGCACAAGCTGGCGTGGTACTACGGGGAGCCCCAGAAATACGCCGATCTTCTGATCGGCCAGACCGTCGGCCCGGCCGCATCGTACGGCGGGTTGGTCGAGATCCGTGCCGGAAGATCCGCCATCCTTCTGGGAGAAGGCGTGAACATCCGGTTCCATGGTCCCGGTGAGCCGCGTCCGGCCAAACACCAGCTCCTGATCGGGTTCGAGGACGGCTCGGCGCTGAGCGCCTCCGTTCAAATGTATGGAGGGATGGGGAGCTTCCTCGAAGGCGCGCTCGACAATCGCTATTACAAGATCGCGAAAGAGAAGCCCTCCCCGCTCTCGCCGGAATTCGACCGCGGCTACTTCGACCGGATCACTTCGGTCCCTGAGATCTCGAAGCTGAGCCTCAAAGCGCTCCTGGCCACGGAGCAAAGGATCCCCGGGCTCGGCAACGGCGTCCTGCAGGATATTCTTTTCAAGGCCCGGATGCATCCGAAAAGGAAGTTCGGCGCGCTCTCAGGAAGTGATCGAAAGACCCTGTTTGACGCCCTCAAGAAGACCCTGGCCGCGATGGCCGGGCAGGGCGGCCGGGACGTCGAATCGGATCTCTTCGGCCGGCCAGGCGGCTACAAGACGCTTCTCAGCAAGAACACGGCCGGCAAGCCTTGTCCCATCTGCAGAACGCCCATCACAAAAGAAAGCTATATGGGCGGCAGCGTCTATTGTTGCGGGACGTGCCAGAGGCTCTGACCAAGGACGTCAAGATCTTCGAGGCCGGTGGGCTAGCGGACGATGCTCCGGCCGGGGGACGCCGCGGCGCCCCCCCGGGTCGTTCGAGGACCAGGACGTCGATGCGCGAGCCGTCCTTGCCGCCGCGGTAGACCCGCTCGAAGGCCTTGACGAAATCCGCCTCGGTGGCCTTAGCGATGTCCACGAACTTCTGCGGGTTGCGGTCCGTCAGAGGGAACCAGGAGCTCTGGATCTGGACCATGATCCTGTGGCCGCGCCGGAAGGCATGGCAGACGTCGGGCATGACGAACTCGAGCTTCTCGGGCTTGTTGGGCGTGAACGGCCCCGGCTTGGAGAAACTCGTCCGGAACCGGCCGCGGAACGGCTCGCCGCGAACGAGCTGCTGGTAGCCCGCCATGATGACGCCGGACGGCCCCGCGCCCTGCCCGCCGTCGGGGTTGGGATAGTCCTCGGGATAGACGTCGATGAGCTTGACGTCGAAGTCCGAGTCCGTGCCCGAAGTCGAGACCTTGAGCGAGGGCATGACGGGCCCGGCGATGGTCAGATCCTGCTCGAGCGGTTCGGAGACGTAGACCAGGACGTCGGGCCTCTGGGCGGCGAAGCGCTGGTCCTCGGTCATGTAATCGCGGGGCATGCCGGCGCCGATGCGGCCTATGACCGGGACCGGCTTGGCCGGGTCGCTGAGGTATTCGTCGTAGCCGGGGCCCTCGGCCCGAGCGGGTTCGAAGGCGAGCTTCCCGCCTGGCGCGAGGTAGAGGGACTTCTTCTTGGCCTCGTTGGGCGGCCAGGCGTCGAACGAGTGCCATTCATTGGTGCCTGTCTCGAAGATCCAGGCCCGGGGCGTGCGCCCGTCCCCGGGCGACCTGGGGCCCTGGCCCTCGCCCTTCAGGTAATAGAGGAAGAAGGGCAGCTCGATCTTCTCGCGGTAGTATTCGCCGGTCGGGGCGCCGAAGCCGACGTTTCCGACATGGTCGCTCTCCCGGCCAGCCCAGCCGCCGTGCGTCCAGGGGCCCATGACCAGGGCGATCGGCCCATCGGGACGGTCCTGAAGCAGGGCCTGGTAGAGCTTGGGCGTGCCGCCTAGGTCCTCGGCGTCGAACCAGCCGCCCACGACCAGGGCGGCCGGCTTGATGTCTTCCATCCGGTAGATGAGGGCCCGCTTCCGCCAGAACTCGTCGTAGGAGGAATGGGCAATGAGATCGTCCCAGTAAGGACTCGGCTCCTTCATGGTCATCTTGGCCTTGGCCAGCGGCCCCATCTTCAGGAAAAAGTCGTATTGATCGGGCGAACGGCGCGGAAAGCCTCCGTTCATCGCGGGCGCCTCCGGCCCGTTCTTGCGGGGCACGAACATGGAATAGAAGCCGTAGTTGGCGGCCAGGAAGAGGGCCCCGTTGTGATAGGCATCGTCGCCGCCGGCCTCGTCGGCCATGGGAGCCTGGGGCGAAATGGCCTTGAGAGCCGGGTGGGCGTCGATAAGCCCGAAAGCGGCGTAGAAGCCGGGGTAGGAGATGCCCCACATGCCAACCTTGCCGTTGTTGCCGGGGATGTTCTTGACGAGCCACTCGACGGTGTCATAGGTATCGGTGCTCTCGTCCGTGTCGGCCGGCCCGGAGAACTTGTCCTTGTGGAACGGGATGTCGACGAACTCGCCCTCGGACATATACCGGCCACGGACGTCCTGGTAAGCGACGATGAAGCCCTCCTTCTCGCAAAGCTCGGAGGGCCCGACGACCGAGCGGTAGTTGTCGATGCCATAGGGGGCGACGGAATAGGGCGTGCGCTCGAGGAGGATGGGATAGGGTTGGCTCTTGTCCTTGGGAACATAGACCGAGGTGAAGAGCTTGACGCCGTCTCTCATCGGGACGCGGTAATCGAACTTCGTGTAATGGGCCTTCGTGTACTCGAGCTGCTTGTCGGCGCCCTGGGCCGCCGGCCGGCCTTGGGCCCGAGCGACGGCCGGAACGAGCAGGGCGGCGCACAAGATCAGGATCGGAATGCGGACAAATCGTTCGAGCGAGCGGTCCTTCATGGCTATCTCCTTGTGGCGGCCGGACGGCACTAGTCGACCATATTGGCGCATCTTGCGCCCGCGGTCAATCGGATTCGAGAGAAGCCCTAGTTCCCTTTCCTGGCGAACGGGGTCGCGAGGCGCTCCTCGACCCAGGCGCGGTCGATCGTCATCCTCCACTGGCTGTGGGTCATGGCCGTGCCTGGATCGAGCTTCAGGGCCTCCTTGTAGAATTCCAAAGCCGCGGACCGGTTCCCAAGGAGATCGTCCATGTGGCCTTCCCAGACGCGGGCGGCGAAGGCGGTCACCCCGGTCTTCTCCAAGGCGGCCGTTTTCCCGAAGGCGGCCAGGCTGTCCCGGTTGTCGCCGCTGTCGTAGAGCAGCAACCCCAACTTGAACCAGAAGCTCGAGTCCTCGATCGGGATTCCGACCGCCTTTTTGAAGACCAAGAGCGGCGTCTCCCCTTCTTTCTCCCAATTCAGGTTGTCGACGAAATCGACGAGCTGGGCAGCTGTCGGTCGCTCGGGCAGGACGGCTTTCTGGCCGGGAGCGAAGGGCGTTTTCAGCCGTTCCTCGACCCAGGCCTTGTCCATAGTGATCTTGTATTGATCGTGGCGCACCGGCCGCGGCGGCGCGATGGCCAGGGCGGCCCGGTAGTGGATGAGCGCCTCGGACCGGCGACCCTTGAGGTCGTCGAGAATCCCGAGCCATCCCAAGGTCCCGAACTTCCAGACGGGATCGGTATAAAGGTCGCCGGCCTTGGCAAAAGAAGCCGAGGCCTCATCGAAGCGTCCGGCTCCGTAGAGGTCTAATCCAAGCTCGTACCAGATATCCCCTTCCGTGACCGGCTGATCCTTGATGGCCGCATAGACCCGCTCGGCTTCGCCCGGATCCCAGCCGAAGGCAAGCGCGGCGGCCGCGGTCGTCGAGATCGGCGGCACGGGGGCGTCGACGCGGGCCAGTTTCTTCTCGGGATCGATCACGACCTTCTGCAGCTTCGACCGGCTCTCGAAAACGAGCGAAGAGATCGCCCGAGTCCGGTCGGTCCGGGCGATCTGGGTCGAGCCGTCCTCGAAGACGGCCTGGACCGGCACCGGCATGGACATCGTACCCAACCGCCTGACCCGGACCTCGGAGACGAAGCCGCCCTTGCCGTCTTCCCGGCAGTCTTGGGCCGCGACGCCGTAGCAGAGGTACTGGTTCGTGCGGACCCAGGCGTCGAAGAACCAGGCCAGGTTCTGCCCGCTCTCGGCCTCGGCCACCGCCTGCAGGGCCCGCCAGCCGAGCCGACGGCCGCCGAAGTCGCGCAGGCAGTGCTTATAGATCCGGAGGAACGCGTCGCGTCCCAAGACGGAATCGAGGGCGAAGATCGCGGCGGGCCCTTTGCTGTGGACGACCGTGTTGTTGAAGTCGAACCGGACGGCCTCGTCCCGGCCGGGCGGGGCGTCCAGGGTCATATCGTAGTGCCTCGGGATGGCGTTGATGTAATTCCCCATCCAGCCGGCCCGGCGGTCGGGATCGAAGCCGCGGACGGTCATGAACTCCGTGTCGGCGAAGATGCCCATGGCGATCCAGGTCCAAGCCGGCGCATCGGCGTCGAGGACCCACTCGCCCCAGTACTGGTGGCCGATCTCGTGGGATGTGATGTGCTGCCAGTGGCGCGGCGACTCCCCGTCGACGTAAGTTTCCAGGCCGTGGATGGCCACGATGCCGGTCGCGACCGGGTAGCCGCCCCAGCGCCCCGCTCCGCCGGGGATGATGTTCAGGAACGGGAAGGGATAGAAGCCCAGCCAGTCCTTATAGAAATGGACCGCGTCCGCCGCGGTCTCCAGGCAAATGGCGGCAGCTTTCGCGCCCTTGTCGGTGAAGTAAGAAGTGATCAGGACGCCGTCCGTTTCGCGCGAGGCGCTCTTGAGACCAGGGATGAGACAGAGGCCGAAGGCGCGGGCCGCGGCGGCCTCGTAGCGCCCGGTCCTCGGATCGAGCCGGCCGCTGGAGATGACGGTGAGGCCCTCGGGCACGTCGAGCTTCACCGAGAAGGCATCGTGGTGCTCGAGGCCGTCCCACCACAGCCGCGGATACCAGCCGTCGCCCGTGATCATCTCTGTGCGCTTGCCCGACCCCCGCGCCTGGCGGAAGGAAACGGCCAGATCGACCGTGGCGCCGGGGGCCAAGGCTTCGGGAAGCGCGATCAGGATCGGCCTCGGCCGAGGCTCCTTGGCGGCCCCGTTCTCGGGGAAGAGCCGCTGGCCTCCGGCCGTCACTTCGAGCGTCGAGGACGGCCCGACCGACCAGTCGAGGGCGATGGTCCCGAGAGGCGCCCGGCCCGTGTTTTTCAGCGAGATCGTTTCCCGTCCTTCGATGACGCCCGCGGCGGGGTCCACGCGGGCGTCGATGACGTAGCGGCTCGACGGCGGAACGGCCGGCGTGTAGAAGGAACCGCTAGCTGCGGCCGAGCCGGGGCCCGTCCCGGGCGCGCAGCCCGCGAGCGTGAACGCTAGGATCGCGAGGCCCAGGGGACGCATAGGATATTTCATAAGGGCGCTCCTTCCGGGCCTTATCTTACGCCTGTCGGGAGGGAGACGTCAGCAGAAAATTCCACCCGGTCAGATCGGGTCCCTCTCGGAACCCCCGCTTGGGCGTTCCGTTGATCACGCCGCCAGGGGCTCTCAGCTGACCCTGGCCCTATTTCGTCCTCGGCGACGTATCCCTGTGTCCGTCATCATAGAGGCCGATGACTTCGACGGCCTTTCCGTCCTTGGCCACGAACCTCAGCCTGAAGCTGTCCAGGCCGTCCAGGGCGAAGATCGTCGAGGTCAAAGGGATCAGCCGGTATTTCGGGCCGGTCCGCTGGTAATAGAGTTGTCCCATCTCGAAAGTGATCTTGCGCTCGCCGTAAACGCCGGCATAGGTCTTCAAGAGCGCAGCCTCGACATGGGGAGGATTCGTCTTGGCGTTGAGGCCGACGACGAGCCACTCCTGCAGGGCCTGATAATCCGACTTCAGCTCGGGGTCCTTGGCTTTGGCGGCCAGCTTCTCGACGGCCAACACGTAGGCCTTGTCGAAGGCCTCGGCGGCCGGCACGGCGATGTCCGGGGTGACCCCGATGCCTTCCCAGTTCGTCTTGGAGACGGGATTGATGGCCCGGGCGAACGGCACGCGCAGGATGAAGTCGTGCTGGACGATCATGGGTTTGGTCGGATGCGCCCCTCCGCCCGTCGTTTCGCCGATGACTGTCGCCCGCTTCAGGTTCTTCATGTTGTACGTGAACTCCTCGGCGCCGGAGAAGGTCCGCGAGCTCGTGAGGATGTAGAGATCGGCGTTCGTCATCCGGGGACCCGGGACGTACGGCAGGGTCCAGAAGTTGTCCGTCCTGTTCGCCGCCCGGAAGTAAAGATCGTTGAGATGGGCCGGCTCATCGAAGAAGTAGGAGCTGATGAGCTGGATCTGGGCCGGGTCGCCGCCGCCGTTCTGCCGGAGGTCGATGATGACCGCGTCGCAGTAGGCAAGGAAGTTCAGGGCCGCGACGGCCGTGGCGCCGGCCGCGTCGGGCGAGGCGAACATCCGGAAATCCAGGTAGCCGACGTTGCCCGGGAGCTGCTCCACCTTGCGGAAGCCGAAGTTGTCCCGCCGCGCCTCCTCGAGCTGCCGCTCGCGGACCTGCCGCCGTTCTTCCTCGCTCTGGCCGGCGAGCCGCCGCAGGTCCTCGGCCATGGCCGGGTTGTAGGCGAATCCGGTATGCCGGTCCTTCGTCACCTCGAGGATGACGGCCGAGACGGCCCGGGCGAACTCCGGGGCGGTCACGAGCTTGTCAAACTCGCCGTTCGCGAGCCGGCCGCGGAGGGCGTCCTCCACTCTCTTGGCCGTCTCGGGAAAGACATAGTTCTTGTTCATGAGATCGGAGATCTCGGCGATGACGGCCTGCTTCTGGGCGGCGTCGACGGACGGCGCCTGAGCTTGGGCCGGCGGTGTCTGGCCGAAGGCGGCCGGTCCGGCCGTCGCCAGGATGAGGACGAGGATGAATATTCCCCGCGTGCTGGTTCTGGTCATTTTGAACTCCTTGATTTGATGCGGCTGGCCGAGGGGCGCTTTGGGCAAGCGGCGAGCCCCCTGACGAGCACGTCGGCGATACGTGCGACCTGTCCCTCCAGCTCGTCCCTCAGGCCGAGCTCCCGGGCCGAGAGGTTGAACGGGAGGAGCGAGTTCGTGGCCTGGACGAGGATCCAAGACGTCGTCCCGGGATCGGGGCATTCGAGCTCACCCGACTGCGCCCCTTCACGGAGGACAGCCGCGAACACCTTGGCCTCGTTCTTGAAATGGCCTTCGCGGCGCGCCAGGAGGGCCGGCCTCACCGACGACAGCAGGTCCCCGAGGTTCTGCGAATAATGAAGGACGCTGTCGAAGCGCAAGAGGACGCGGAGGCCGAGCATCCGGCGCAGCCGCTCGGCGGCGAGGGCGGGCGAGCCGGCGATCTCCCGCAATCCGGCCAGGACCCGCTCGGCAATGCGGTCGATATGGGAGAGGACGAGTTCCTCTTTGCCCGGGAAATGGAGGTAGATCGTGCCCTTGCCGATGCCGACCTGGCGGGCCACGTCGTCCATCGTCATCTTCCGATAACCGTACCGGGCGAGGAGCACGTCCACCGCGTCGAGGATGAGGTCATGGATGTCGTCGCGCTTCGCGATCTGTCTCATGTGACTCTTGACCAAATTCGCTTTCTAGTCATATCTACTCGCCGATCCGTCAAAAGGTTGCAAATGGACGCCGGATCCTCGGCCGGACCGGAGCTCTTCCTGGATTCTCCAGCGTTCCCGGACGAAGGGACGCAATCCTGCCGGGCGGCAGGACCGTGATGGCGAGGGGGCGGCGTCAGGGGGTCGGGAAGAGGCCCCCGGAGGCCCGGCGGAAGGCCTTCTTCAGCGCTTCCACCCTCTTCTTGATCTCCGGTTGGTCCGGGCTGAGCTGGAGCGATTTCTCGTCAGCCGCCAGCGCCTCTTGAGGCTTGTCCAGGCCCTCGTAGCATTCTCCGATGGCGTTGAGGAGCACGACATTGACTCCATAGTGGGCGATGGCCCGGTCGAGAAGGCCGACGGCCGCCTCGAACTCCCTGGCCCTCCGTAGCGCCTCGGCGGCCAGAACGAGGGTATCGTATTTCGCCGATCTCCGGGGGTCGACGAAGGCGGCCAGGTTCCGCGTGGCGGAGGCGGGGTCGTCAAGGGCGAGACAGACTCGGGCCAGACCGGTGGCTGTCTCCTCCGACTCCGGGTTCCGCGCCAAGGCCTTCTCGAAGCAAGCCCGCGCCTCAGGCGCCCGGCCGAGGTTAAAAAGCTGCGAGCCCAGCATGACCTGATAGATCGGGTCGCCGGCGTCGGGCAGTACGCGCGAGGAGAGCCAGGGCCGGGGGAGACTCTCGGCGAAGCTCAAGTCGAATTCTTCAGACGTCGAGGCGAGCTCCGTCTCTCCCTCGAAGTACGAGGCCAGGAGGGTATAGTGCGCCGGCGCCAGGTCGGCCAGCGGGATCTCTTCGAGGATATCCCGGGCATCGGGGTACTCGGTGCGCCTCCGGCGGATGTCACGGACGAGCTGGCCGTCCTTGCGAAGCTCGATGCGGACCTCGCCGCCGGACCGGGCGGCCCCGGCCGCGTCGTTGATCTGGAAGGCGACGGCCATCGTGTCCTGTTTGGTGAAGACCCGGCCGGGTTGGCCGTAGATCTGGTATTGGCCGACGCGGAACGCCTTCACCTTGGCGGCCGCGGCGGGATCCAGCTTGACGGCCCGGTAGCCGAGGAGCGGCCGGGTCAAGGCCACGGCTGCGCCCGTCCCGGGGATGCGCAGGCTCTGCTCGATCGACGTGAACTCCTTGGACACCTCGTTCTTGATGAGGACGGACAGGTTGTAATCGCCGGCGACGAGCGGGAAGAGGTCCTGGAAGTCGAACGGGGTCTGCTGCGCGCTGGTCATCTCTTCGGCGGTCAGTCTGATCGGAACGGTCCGGTCGAACTGATAGACGAGCCGGCCGTCGACGGTCGTCACCCGGCCGTTGATCTTGAGCGTCGTATCGAACGTATCGTCGGACTGGTTGACGGACAGCCGCTTGGGCTCGACGGCGTAGTGGACAAAGTAGAACCCGGCGGGATCGAAGAAGACGCTGACGAGGCTATCGCTATCGAGGTAGTTCGCGGTATATTCGACCTCGACACGGTCCTTGTACTCGAGGAACTTCTGGGCGTACGCGGCCTCGACGGAGCGGGCCGGCGTGGTCTCGACGCGCCGGATCAGAATGTCGGACGCGAGAGACGGCCGACCGGAGAGCCCGTCGTTCTGGCCGGGCACGAGCGAGAGCGAGACGGCGGCCAGGTCGGGCTCGAGCCCTCGGAGCTTCTTGAACGCCGTCTCGTAATTCGGCCCGCCGGTCCAACCGGCGATCAGGGCCTGCGGCCCATCGCTGGTCGGGCTGTAAAGCCTGTATTCCCCCTGGCCGCTTTCCTTGAAAAAAACGAGGTTGAATCCGGCCGGGAGCCCGAGATCCGTCTTGCCCTCGTAGAACCAGACCTCGGTGTCATAGGTCTCGGTCTTCCCTTCGAACCTCTGGATGTCCCGGGGCTCGCCCAGGATGATATAGATCCGGCCGCGGTCAGTCTTATGGCCCGGGCGAAGCGCGTCGCGGCCGAAGTACCGGTCGGCATAGGCGAGTCGGCGGGAGTGCTCCGTCTTGGCCTTGTTCTCCGGGCTCCCCGGACTGGGGTCGCGTTGCTTCCAGAAGGCCTCGATGAACAGGTCGCGCTCCCGGTCGGTCCGGAGCTTCAGGAAGACCTCCCGTTCCATGGGCACGATGATGTCGGCGACCTCATCGTTGAGCCATTTTTTATAGCTCTCGGGGAGCTTCGGCTTCGCCGCCTTCTGGCCGTCAGCGAAGGCGGCGACAACGAGCCCGGGCAGGACGACGGCCGCGATCATGGTCGCGGCCAGCCGCGATCTCAGGGATTTCATCGGCTTCTTTCAGCTTGGCAATTGCTTGATGCGTTCGATGGCGGAGATGATGTTCCGCGCTTCGGCGGCCGACGGGCTCTCGGGGTCCATGACGACGTATTTGCGCAGGCACTCTAGGGCCTTGGCATAATCGCCCTTGTTCAGATAGGCCAGGCCGAGCTTGTCGTAGGGCTTGGGCCAGTCCTTCCGGATCTGGATGGCCACCAGATAGTACTGGATGGCCTCGTCGATCTTCTGGTTGGCGAAGAAGATCTCGGCCACGTTGTAGGCGACCTTCTCATCGGCCGGTGAGACCTCCAAGGCCTGGCGGAAGAAGGTCATCCCGGTGTCGATGTCGCCGCGCCGGACCGCGGCCTCGCCCAAGCCGGACAACGCTTGGGCCGCCAGGTCCGCCTCTTTGGCATAGGAGCCTGACCTTCTCAGGATCTCCTCGAGAAGCGCGGCGAACGACTTCTCGGCCTTGTCGAGCTCGCCCAGCTTGAGCCCGCACTGGCCGATCTGGAGGCGGACCTGATAGGTGTCGGGATGACCGCCGAGGAACTGTTCCAGGAGTTCCCGGGCTTCCGCGTATTTCTCCTCCGCCAGGAGCTTGTTCCCTTGGGCCAGGGCGTTCTCGGCCGCCTCCCGCGAACCGTCCGCCGGGGCCGCGGCCGCGAGGTCCTTCAGAACGATCACGACGGGCGGATTGGCCCGGAGCTGATGCACGTCGACGTCCAGCGCGGATTCCTGATACCCGCTCTTGCTGACGGCAAAGCGCCACGGCCCCGTGCCCATCCCTCCGATGATAAAGCCGCCCTTGCGGTCCGTCCGGGCCTCGAACTTCGTGCCGGACGCGGTCAGGCTCTGGGCGACGATCCTCGCGCCTTCCACCGGCTGCTTCCGCTCGTCGATGACCTGGCCCGAGATCCGCCCCGGCCCATGTTCTCCTGGGCCGCCGGGGCGGCGGGCAGGACGAATCCCGCCACGATCGCGATCGCCGTGAGGAGGGGGCCGGCGCTCGTGTGGCTGGTGCGACGCTCCATGGTCATCGGGATCTCCGTTCCGGGCTCCATTATGCGCCCGCCGAGGGTGAAAAAAAAGGGGAGGGGCCGGGCCCCTCCCCTGCTGGGCATCAGGATCAGAACGTGACGCGGGCCGAGACCCGGAAGGTCCTCAGGCCCGAAACGCTGGTGATCCGTTTGTAATTATAACCGAGCGTGCGGGTCCCCGAGCTGGTGTTCTCGTCGGTCGGAGCCCAGATGCCGCCCGGGTTCAGGCCGCTGTAGACGTACTTGTTGCCGAGCAGGTTGGAGACGTCGACAAAAGCGGCGACCGTCCCGAAGCCGAACCGGAACTCCTTCTCCAGTCGGAAGTCCACATTGTCCCACGAGGATTGCCGGTGCGTGCCGTTGGGCTCCAGCATGACATAGACATCGCCCCACCAGGTGACGCAGTTGTGGGCGATGAGCCACTCGGTCGGGACGCGGATCCCGACATCCAGCGTCTTGTCCCAGAAGTTCCCGCCGTAGTTGAGCGGACCGCCCTCGAGGTGGCGGTAAATAAAGGACCCCACGAAATCGAGCGGGAGATTGAACGACCCGAAGAGCTTGATGGCCAACGGGACGTCATTGATGTCAGCGCCCCAGCCGTTGACGAGGTCGTTGGGATCCCAGGCGGTCTGCTGCTTGGCTTTCGCCAGGGTGATCGAGCCGCCCATGGCCCAGCCGTTGGCGTAGCGCTTGTCGAAGGTCAGCTCGACCCCGTTGTAGCGGCGCTTGGAATAGGGATTGCTGGCCTGCCGCCAGACGACGTTGTCCCAATTATAATCGTTGGTCGGGACGTAGACCGTGACCTCCTTCTCCGGCCAATCGCCGACCGCAGGGACGATCGTGGTGAAGGGGACCCAGAAGCCGGACGGGGCGTCTTGGATCGAGTTCAAGTAATTCTTGGTCACGGTGTTGTACATCGTGTCCCAGTGGTCCCGGCGGCCCAGCTTGTTGACGTACTGGAGCTTGACCACGAGGTTCTTCGCCAGCGCGTGCGAGAGGGAAACGACGAACTCGTTGTTCCAGGGCGCCTTGAGCGCGTACTGCTCGCCCTTGCCGGCGACCAGCTGGCGCAGGGAGGCCGGATCCTGTTCGACGAATTCCACCCCGGGGTCGTCGGCCGGAAGATACGTGTCGATGCCCGGGTCGTCGGGGATATGGTTGCCGTTGTCGTCCCACCAGTTGAAGCCGTAGTGCGCCTGGATGGAGGACTGGGCGTTGCTGAACCACATGACCGGCATGGCCTCGTAGTAGCGGCCCCAGGCGACCTTGAGGGCGGTCTTGCCGGTGCCGAAAAGGTCGTAGCTGACGCCGATCCGCGGCGACAGGCTGGTGAAGTCCATGGTCTTGGCGATGGGAACCCATGTGGCCGCGGCGTAGGGGTTATAGCCGATCGTCTCAGCGATCTGCTCGCCCACTTTGTAGGCCAGGCCGTCCGTGTCGGTCCCGGTCGAGGTCGCGCCTTGGAAGCCGCCCCAGTACCAGTCGAGGCGGGCGCCGAGGTTGACCGTGACCCTGTTCTTGATGGTGAAGGAATCCTGGACGTAGGCGCCGATGCGGTTGCCGGGCAGGTCCTTGCTGGAATCGCCCTTCCCGGGGCCCTGATTGGACAGTTCGATATAGCCGTCGCCGTAGAGGTCGCGGTCCAAGCCTTGCGCGGCGTTCGAGTAGGGATCGCCGTCGTAGTAATACATCGTCAGGGGATTGGCCTTGGCGACGGCCAGCCGGTCGAAGCTGTACACGTATTCGAGGCCCGCTCCGAGCTCGTGATTGCCGCCCAGGACATTATCCATGAAGTGGGTCAAGCGGACCGATCCGGTTTCGCCGTTGCGGAGCGTCCACTGCTCTTCGTACTGCTTGCCGTTCCAGATGTAGCCCGTATACCAGTCGACCTTGCCGACGTTGGCCCGCGAATCCGGCCGGCCGGTGAGCGCCCAGTCGAATCCGTTGTACCCGCCGCGGAAGTAGACGTAGGTATTGGCCCCGAGCATCCAGCTCAATTCGCCGGTCAACGCGCTCCTCTTGGAATTCGACAGGGTGTTGGCGTCCGAAGTGACGTAGTAGCCGGCATCATAGATGCTCTTCGTGTAGGTGCCGTTGTACATGACGAAAAAACGCAGGTTCTTGTTGATCTGGGTGGTCAGCTTGAAGAACGGCGTCCAGGTCTTATTGGGATTGGTATAGGGCTCGTACAGCGTGCCTTCCAGGGTGACCGGGTCGAAGTTGAGCGTATATTCGTTCTGGCGATAGTCGAGCGTGCCGAAGAACCAGAGCTTGTCCTTGAGGATCGGACCGCCGAGGGACACCGACCCGTCCACGTCGTAATTGGCGAAGGCGGGCTTGGTCCTTCCCAGGGACACGAGCTCTTCGTCGGTGAAGAGCATCTGGTTGAGCCCTTTGGCCGTAATGTAGGTCTGGGCCTGGCCGTGGAACGTATTGCCGCCCGACTTGGTCACGACCGAGATGAAGGATCCGCCGGAAGCGCCGACCTGGGCCGGCAGGCCGCCGGTCGCGATCTCGATCTCCTCGATGCTCTCATATTGAGGGTTGACTTGCATGCCGCCGGTCGTGGGGCTCTCCCCATTGACGCCGTCGATCTCGTAGGCCGTGGAGCCGGAGTTGGCGCCGTGAATGCTGCCGGAATAGGCGCCGATGGTGCCCGCGCTGCCGGCCGTGATGTTGAAGAGGCCGTTGATGTTCCGGCTGAGGGGCAGTTTCATCAACAGCTCCGTGGTGATGACGCTCGTGATCTTGTTCGATTCCACGTCCACGACGGGGGCCGTGCCGGTGACCGTGATCTCCTCGTTCACGGAGCTCACGTCGGTCTTCAGGTTGACCAGGTACGTCTGGCCGACCTGGACGAGAACGCCGGTCTGCTTGACGGTCTTGAAGCCCGGCAGGCTGGCCGTGATCGTGTAGGTCCCCGGCGGCAGGTTGATCAGCCGGTACGCTCCGTTCGCGTCCGTGACGGCGGCCGCCTTGCCCATCAGGACAGGGCTCTCCGCGACCACGTTCGCCCCGGGCAGAGGCGTTCCGCCGGCATCCGTGAGGACGCCTTTGATAACGCCCGTTTGCCGGCTGACCTGGGCGGTCAAGACCGAGGCCAGGGCCAAGCTCAAGGCGATCGCGACAAGACACTTTCGTGATCTCATGGTTCCTCCTCCGTTATGTTTGATTTTTCCCATAGCCCTTGCGTTATCGTACACGTTGCGTTATCGTACACATGATAATAGGCAGAACCCTCCGGTTGTCAAGCTTTTTTTCAGGCTGTCTTGACACGCCCGGGGGGCGCGTTTTATATGATAAGGCCCGGACGGTCCGGCCTTTAGGAGAGCGCACATCGGAACGATTAAAACGATCGCCCATTTGGCGGGAGTCTCGATCGGTACGGTCGACCGGGTCCTTCACAAGCGAGGGCGCGTTTCCCCCGCGACCGAAAAACGGGTCCTGGCCATCGTCAAGAAGCTCGCCTACAAGCCCAACATCTTTGCCCGGAATCTCAAGCTGGCCAAGACCTTCGTCTTCGGCGTCCTCATGCCCCAACCGACCCAGGACAGCGCCTATTGGAGCCTGCCCTTGAAGGGTGTCGCCCGGGCCGAGGAGGAGCTCCGTTCCCAGAAGGTCCGGATCCGCCGGTTCTTCTACAACAAGCACTCCGAAGCTTCTCTCTACCGGGTTCGCCGCAAGGTCCTGGCATCCTCCCTCGACGGGCTGCTGGTCGCGCCGGTCGCGTCCCAACCGTTTGAAAAGTTCCTCCGGGACCTGCCGCATCGTCTGCCCTGCGTGTTCTTCGATTCGTTCATCCCCGGGGTCGTCCACCTCTCATCCATCGGTCAAGACTCCGTCCAGAGCGGGGTCCTCTCGGGCCGGCTGATGAAGATGCTGGTCGCCGGGCCGGGGCACGTGGCCATCATCCGGGTCCTGCCCAAGGACTTCCATATTGACGACCGGGTCAGGGGCTTCTTGTCCTACTGCAAGCAGTGCCCGCACGTGACGACCGGGGTCTACGACGCCGAGGGGGACGGCGGTCACGGCGGCATGGACAGGATCTTCGCCCAGATCTTCCGGCTGCATCCGGACCTCCAGGGGATCTTTGTCTCTAACGCGAGCACCCACCGGGCCGCCGCCTTCGTGAAGTCCCGGGGCGCCGCAGGCCGGGTCCATGTCGTCGGCTACGACCTCATCGACGAGAATGTTCGGTATCTCCGCGAAGGGACCATTGATTTCCTCATAAGCCAGCAGCCGGAGCGCCAGGGCTACGAGGGCATCACGACGCTCTACCGCCACGTCGTTCTCAAGGAGGCGGTGCCGAAGAAGGTGACGATGCAGATCGACATCATCACCTCGGAGAACGTCGATTTCTATCGCAGTTGAAGAGCCGGCCCGAGCCGGCCGGACGTCGCCCCGGCGGCGGCCCTACTGCCGCACGAACTCCACGCGCCGGTTCTGGGCCCGGCCCTGCGGCGTGTCGTTCGAGTCGACCGGCTTGGTCGCGCCCAGGCCCGCCGTCATCAGCCGCGCGGCATCCACCTGGAACTGCGACACCAGCACAGCTTTCACGGCCTCGGCGCGGCGCTTCGATAGGTCGAGGTTGTGGTCCGCGTTGCCCGTCGAGTCGGTGTGCCCTTCGATCTGGAGCTTGAGGCCGGGGTTGGCCGCCAGCGCCTGGGCCACGGATTTGATGACGGGCGCCGATTCCGGCTTCAGCCGGTCGCTGTCCGTGTCGAACTGGATGCCGTGCGTCACGTAGCGGCCCGACGACATGATGATCTGGCCGAGGTCGGGGACGGACTCGGCGATGCGCACCAGGCGGTAGCCCAGCTTGGCCTCCCCGTATTCCGGGGCCAATTCCGCGCCCGTGAGCGGCGGCAGCTCGACCTGGTTCACGTCGACGGCCCGCGTGCCGTTGATATAGACCCTCAGCCGCCCGTTCTGGACCCAGATCGCCTCCTTCACGGGTTGGCTGAAGTCCACGGGCACGGAGGTATCGGCCAGATCCTCGGACCCTTCCGGGCCGCCCTTCCTCACTTGAACCCCAAGGGCGTTATCCTGGGTTTGAAGCGTTACACGCAGGGCCGCGTCTGGCCCGTTGGGCCCGTCCCAGGTCGCGTCGCAGAGATACCAGACGGAGCGAGCGTCGGCCGGGTCATCGAACTTCATGTCCGCCTCCAAAGTGAAGTTCTTCGGCAGCCCCTTGACCATCGGGACCAGCCTGACCCTCTCGCTCATCATCGTGAGCTGGCGGACGCCGGCCCCGACCCTGAGCTCGACCGCGCCGCCCCGGATCTTCCAGTGCGGCGGCGGCTCATCGCCCGCCATGTCGCTGAAATCATCGTAAAAGAGGATCTTGTCGCCGGGCACGAAATCCGCCTTTACGGCCTTCAGGTCAGGCTGGGCCGAGGCCTGGGGCGGGGCCGTCTGGACCGCTGGCGCCACGGCGGCCGCCAGGGCGGTGACGGCGACCAGCAGCAAGACGAGCTTCAAGCATGTAGGCATGTTTTTCATCCTGGTGACCTCCCTTCCGCTCCTGGTTATAAGGCGCGGGGAATGGCAAGTCAAGTCGCCGGCCCGGGAGGATTTGGGCGCCGGGCTCTCGCTCGCGCCTGGCGGACTCATCGCGGTTATGCTCTAATAGGTTTCCAAGATAACCACTCAGAGTGAAAGACATGAAGAACGTCATCATCATCGGCGGCGGCGTCACGGGCGTCCTCTCCGCCTGGGAATTGGCCCGCGCCGGCCATGCGGTGACCCTGGTCGAGGCCCGGAGCTTGGGCAGCGGATCGAGCTCCCGGTCGGCGGCCGGCATCCGGGCCCAGTTCGGCCTGCCCGCGACCGTCCGCGGCCTCGTCTACGCCGAGCGCTTCTATGCGGGCTGGGCCGAGCGCTTCCCGCAGAGCCAGCCCTGCTTCAAGCAGAACGGGTATCTCTTTCTCAGGGATTACGCGGCGGACCCCGATGCCGTCCGCGAGGCGGTGGAGCTCCAGCGCGCCGCCGGATTGGCCGAGGTCGAGCTCCTCGACAAGGCCGAGGTCGATCGCCGCTGGCCCTTCCTCGACACGACCGGCGTCGCCGCGGCGACCTGGTGCCCGCGCGACGGGTTCCTCTTCCCGGCCATCGTCTATCAGGACGGGGCCGAGGCCGCCCGGGCCCTCGGCGCGGCCATCATCCAGAACGACCCGGTCGTGGGCGCGGAGATGTCCGGGGGGCAGGCCGCGGCCGTGCGCCTCGCCTCCGGCCGGCGGATCGAGGCCGAGGTCTTCGTCAACGCCACCGGATTCCTGGCCAACGCGACGTCAAAGCTCTTCGGCGGGCGGGATCTGCCGATCAAGGTCGAGCGCCGCTACCTGTACTTCCTGGCCGGGCTTCAGGCCGACAGCGAATGGGGCCTCGATCTCGGGGAGTTCCCCCGAATGCCGATGATCGTCACTCCCACGGGCGCCTACGCCCGGCCTGAAAACGCGCAGCTCATGATGGGCCGGCTGCAGTTCGCCCGGCCCGCCGCCGCGACGCTGGACAATCAGGACGAGGTCGAGCCGGGGTTCGGCCTCGGCCTGGGCGAGTACGGGCCGGCGGTGCGCAAGGACATCGCCCAAGTCCTGCCGGCGGTCGAGGACATGGGCAGGCTCACGGCCGTCACCACCGGCTTCTACGACACGACGCCCGACCACAATCCCCTCTTCGGCTATGACGGGAAGATCGAGAACCTCGTCCATGCTGTCGGGCTGAGCGGCCACGGCCTCATGCACGCGCCCTTCTCGGCGCTGATAGTGGCTCAGCTCGTGGGCCGGGGCCGCGATGCCGCTTCGCTCGAGCTGCCGTTCGGTCTCGGTCCCGTCGATCTGGGGATCTATGCCCTGGACAGGGTCTTCACTCAGTCCGAGGGCATGGTCATCTGAGGTTCCGCCTCGCCGGCCGGGCCTTCCGAAACGCCAGAGATATGAGACCTTGAAGAAGAGGCTGTTCGTGGAGGAGGAGGCCGTAGAAGAAGGGGTCGATCTTCTTGATCCAAGCCGGCGTCTTCGGATAGAAGTTCGGGCCAAAGTGGACCGTGGCCCGGGTCAATCCGACACGCTGATAGCAGGGGGTCGTCACTCTTTCCCGGAATCCGAGTATCTATTATAATTCCGGACAATGGAGGTTGAGTCGTGCACCAAAGACCCCTGCAGGTCATAGCTCTGTTGGCGGCGGCCGGATGCCTTACGCTATCGCAGGCGCGCCCCGCTCACGCGCAGACCTCGAGGCTCGAGCCGAATTCCGTCAAACGCTATATGTTCGACTGCGCCACGCCCAAGGAAGCCGCGGCCGAGCTCAAGAAGCGCGAGATCACGCCATCGGAAACGATCCCGGGACCGAAGCCGGGAGGTTCGTCGATCTTCAAGGCGCGCTTTGCGAACGGCCTCGAGATCCCCTATGTCATCGAAAACACGGACGGCCGGTTTTACATCTACGCCGAGCTGCGCCGGCCCCAGTATCCGATCCCGCCGGTCCCATACGTCGAGCAGGAAGTTGTCTTCGACAATCCCGAGGCAAAACTCTCGTTCGTCGGGACGCTCACGGTCCCGCACGGCTCAGGTCCCTTTCCGGGCGTCGTGCTTGTGGCCGGGACGGGCGCCCACACGCGCGACGAAGTCGTTTCCCTCCACAAGATCTTCCTCGTCCTCGCCGACGGCCTAACGCGCCGCGGCATGGCCGTTTTGCGCTTCGACAAGCGCGGCGTCGGACTGTCCGGGGGGAAGCCCTTTCCCGAATCGACGACCGACGACAACGCCTCCGATGCGCGGGCCGCCGTCCGGTTTCTCAGGATCCAGCCGGGGATCGACCCCGCCCGCGTCGGCCTGGTGGGCCACAGCGAGGGTGGGATCATCGCACCCCTGGTCGCCGCCGGCAACCCTGAGGTGGCCTTCATCGTCCTTCTGGCCGGGACGGGCCTCCCCGGCCTCGAGGTCCAGGTCCTCCAGGACGCGGCCGGGGCGAAAGCCGCCGGGGCCGACGAAAAAACGCTGCGGGCGACCGAAAAGCTCGACCGGGCCATTTTCCCGATCGTCGTGGCCACGAAAGATAAGACCGAAGCCATGAAGAAGATGCACGCGGCCGAACGCGCCATTCTGACAGCCGACGAGCGGAAACTCCTCGGGATCCCGGAGGCGGGCCTGCCCGATGAGGCCTATGAGGGCCTCTTGACGCCCTGGTTCCGCCGCTTCCTCGAACTCGACCCGCGGCCGGTCCTCGAGAAGGTGACGTGCCCGGTCCTGGCCATCAACGGCGGGAAGGACCTGCAGGTCCTCGCCGACGAGAACCTGGCCGGCATCGAGAGGGCGCTGGCAAAAGGCGGCAATAACCGCGTCACGATCAAGAAGCTCCCGGGCATCAACCACATGTTCCAGACCGCGCCCACAGGATCGGGGAACGAGTACCGGAACATCGAGGAAACCTTCGCTTCTGCGGCCCTCGAACTCATCTCGCACTGGATCCTCGAGACCATGCGGCTGGCTCCGGGGACCTTCTAGTCGCCGAACGTCTCGAGTTTGAGGGCGCAGGCCGGCGCGCGCGGCATGGCACAAGATCCGACGGACCGACGCTCAGCCGCTCCGGGGGCAGTCACGCCCCTGTCCATTCCGTTCTTCAGAATGCCGGGCTAAAGCTTGAAGGAGACTCCGATGGCCCAGAGGCCAGCCGTGCCTTCCTTGTTAGAGGCGATTCCGAGTTTTAGAAAGACCCCGGTGTTGGGTGTGAAAAAGTAGCGCGCGGCACCGAAGGCCTTGCCGCCGAACAAGGTCTTTCCTTCCGAGCCGAATCCGACGAAAAGGGACGGGCCCGCTCCGGCAAAAACATCGAGGCCCCGGACGTTGACATTGAAATGATATTCGATGTCGGGGAAAAAGGACAACCCGCCGGGGGATACGAGGTATATCGAAACGTCCCCCCCGACCGCGATGACCTTCGACAAGAAGTACTCGACATTCGGTCCCAGCGCGAATTTTCCAGCGCTGCCTGCACTCACACCGACCAATTGGGGAGAGAGATAGAAATCCCCTGCTTTGAACGCGACCGTGGGCGCCTCGGCCGAAAAGGCCCATGAAGCAGCAAACGCGAGGAACAGAACCAGATACAGCATCTTCTTCAGATTCATTTTGGACCTCCCTACGAAATCGCACTTTTAACACGTCCAAGGAGAATAAGCAAGTGAAACAACTAGAGGGGCGCAAAATCGCCCCATCCCCTCACGACGGCCGGCGCAGCTCAAGGCCTGGATCGGGTCGATGAAGGACAGCCGGAACGGACCGCGTTATCCGACGGGGGACCGGAAGCCTATCGCGTGACTTTGAAGCGGAGGTCGAGGACGCCGCCCGATCGGGTGACGCCGCCCTTCTTGGCCTGGAAATCCTCGAAATCGAAACCGTCGGGCCGGCCAGCCGTGATCTTGATGGTGGCATCCAGGTTGCCCTTGAGATGGGCCAGCGCCGCCGCCGCCGCATCCGGGCCCGGATAAGGAATGATCAGGCGCGTGAACGACGTCCCGTCGGCCATCCGGTATTCAGCCAGCGCTCCGAAGATCCGGCCGCCGAGCGAGAGGATGTCCCCCTCACCGAAAGTGAAATACGGCTGAAGGCCGTACGGCCCCCGGATGAGGCGCTCCGAGCCGGCGACCTTGCCTTCGACCGGCAGGAGCGCGAGCGGCGTCGCCGCGGGTTCTTCCGCGACACCGGCCAGGAAGGCGTTGGCGAGGGCGGCGGCCTCGGCCCTCGAGGCGCGGACGTCTCCGAGGTTGTCGACCTGGACGAAGTACCGGCCCTTGAGGATGGTCAGCTGGGCCTCCTCGCTGGAGTTGCGGGCGGCGATCTCCGGGAACGGCGTCTCCTGGCCCATCTTCATCAGGTAGATGCCCAGGGCGGAGGCGGCGCTCTCCATTTCGTAGGCATCGAGCGTCAACTCGGCCTTGTCCGGACGGGCGTAGGCCTGGAGCCGGAGCCGGGCGAACCCGAACTCGAGGAAGAGCTCGGCGCCGCCGTCGATCTGATTGAAGAGGTCCTGCCCGGTGAAGGTCCGGAGCGGTCCGGACTTTGGCCCAAGCCGGCGGCGAACACGCCTCCGGGAAGACTGGCGATCCTGCGGCCGCGGCCGCCTGAGACGCCGCCATCCGGCGGGCGGCGACGGGCATCGGCCGCGCCAAGGGCAAGAAAAGCGGCGGCGGCCGCGAGGGCGAGGGTCGCCCGAGACGCCGCCGGTCTTCGCTCCCCGCCGCGCTCCGTCAAACACGGACATGCGTGATCTTGGCCGGGTCGGCGATCCCCAGGCCGAGCTTCTCGGCGTAGCGCAGGTACTCGGTAAAGCGAGGATTCTCGTTGACCGCGACACCCATCTCCTTGCGCTTGGCGGAGATCCTGCTCTGGCAGATGACGTCCAGCGCGAACGGGTCGGAGGCGAAATAGAGCCGGTTGTCGATGTAGGCGAACTTGGCGTCCTTGTCGGGGCCGCCGTCGTACTGCGAGCGCAGGCCGTCGGTGATGTTGAGGACCATCTTGTCGCGCACCGGCCAGAAGGCCGAGACCTCGACGCATGACGTTCAGGCACAGCGGCCCGTGGAGCCGGTTCGTGTTGCAGACGGCGCCGTAGCCGATGTTCTTGGTGGCCATGGAGATGGCGTTGCCGGTGTTCTTGAACGCGGCCAGGTTGACGATCTTGGTCAGCTTCTTGGTCAGCAGCTTTCCGAAGTAGGAGATACTTGCCGTTGAAGACGTGCTGGTTGAGGTACGGCAGGTCCTTCGGCCCCTCGACGTCGGCCCAGTAGTAGACGTCCTGATCGAAATTGGGAGCGCTGACGTGCGTGCCGTCCGCCTTCAGCCAGTTGCTGTTGTCCTGGGTCTTGCCCTCGGCCGCCGCCTCGTCCATCGTCTGCAGGCCCTCGATGCCGACGCCGGGGAAGCGCTCGGCGGTGAAGCCCGCGTCCTTGAGCATGTAATCGAAGCGGTCCCAGATGATGATGTTCTTGCGCGGCAGGCCGCAGGACGCCAGCCAGTCGATGACGGCGTCGACGAGCTCGAGCCGCGTGCTGATGAGGCCCGGGCCGACCGGGTTGACCTTGAGCCCGACGATATCATGCTTGGTAAAGAAAAGCCCGAAGCTCTGTTTGAGGGTCTTCCCGGTCAGTTCGTGGATCCCCTTCTCGACCATGGCCTTGACCACGGCCGCATGGACCTTGCCGTCCTCGTCCATGGCCGCGGGATCATGGACCTCCACGACGCGGCCCGGGAACGGCCCCGGCAGGCTCCACTTGGTCTTGGGGACCTTGAGGGCGTCCTCGATATTGGTTTTGGGCCTGGGGGGCGGCGCCGGCAGGCTTGGCCGGCGGCTTGCTGGCCTTGGGCCTGCTGGGCGGCGAGAAGGCTGCGGCCGGTCATGATGAGACCGGCGCCGATCGCCCCTCCGGCCTTCAGGAAATCGCGGCGGCCGACGGAATTCTCGGGCGGCATCGAGCGGTAACGTTGTTTTCTCATGTTGGCTTTCCTCTGAACGGATTTCACCGGATCAGCCCTGCAGGATAACCTGGGGTGGGGAACTTGTCAAAGACCGAACGCCTCCCCTTCTCGCAGAGCCCATCGGCGACGCGCGAAACTGAGAGACGCGCAACTCGGGGCCTGACGGCGGCCTCAGCTCTCCCGCACCTTGGCGATCGAGCAGGCCCGGTCCTTGTCATCGAGCTTGATGAGGCGGACGCCCTGCGTCGCCCGGCCCGAGGAGCGGACCTGGGTCGTCGGGATGCCGATGACCTTGCCCTCGACGGTGATAATGAGGAGGTCCTCCTCGTTGACGCCGACCATGGCCAGGGCGTGGCCGATCTTCGGCGTGATGCGGAGATTGAGGACGCCCTGCCCGCCGCGGTGTTTGATCGGGTACATCTCGGCCGCCGTCTTCTTGCCGTAGCCGCGGTCGGTGGCGGTGAAGATGAACTTGTCGTCGGGGCCGACGATGATCATGCCGATGACCCGGTCCTTGGGCTTGAGGCGGATGCCCCGGACGCCCGAGGCCGTGCGGCCCATGGGCCGGACGTCCGCTTCCTTGAACTGGAGGGCCCGGCCGAGCTTGGTCCCGACGACGATCGTGTTCTTCCCGGTCGATAGCTGGGCCGAGAAGAGCTCGCTTTTCGGCCGGATGTTCATGGCCAGGATGCCGCCCTTCCGAACGTTCCGGAAGTCGCTGAGCCGCGTCTTCTTGATGATGCCGTCGGTCGTCAGCATGACCACGAACTGGTTGTCGCTGAACTCCTTGACGGCGACGACCGAGGCCGGCCTCTCCCCCGGCTGGAACTCGACCAGGTTGATGAGGGGCTTGCCTCGGCCCGAAACGCCGACGTCGGGGACGTCGAGGGCCTTGAGCCAATAGAGACGGCCCTGGTTGGTGAAGACGAGGAGGTAGCTGTGGGTCGAGCAGATATAGAGGTCCTCGACGACGTCCTCGGCCTTCATCTCGATGCCCTTGCGGCCCTTGCCGCCTCGGGCCTGGAACTTGTAGGACGTGAGCGAGGTCCGCTTGATGTAGCCGCTCGAGGTGTAGACGATGGCCACGTCCTCTTCCTTGACCAAGTCCTCGGGCCGGAGTTCCGAGACGGCCTCGTCACGGATCTCGGTCCGCCGCTCGTCGCCGTACTCCTCCCTGACCTCCTTGAGCTCCTGGACGATGATCGCGTAAACGAGCTTCTCGTCCTTGAGGATGCGCCGGAGCTCGGTGATCCTCTTCTTCAGGGCCGCGTACTCCTCTTGGATCTTCAGCCGCTCGAGCTGGGCCAGTCGCTGGAGCTGGAGCTCCAGGACGGCCTGGGCCTGGATCTGGGTCAGGCCGAACTTCTCCATCAGCCCCTTGCGGGCTTCGTCGACCGTCTTCGCGGCCCGGATGAGCTTGATGACGGCGTCGAGGTTGTCGAGGCAGATGACCAGGCCTTCCAAGATGTGGGCCCGCTCCTCCGCCTTGCGCAGCTCGAAGCGCGTCCGCCGCAGGATGACCTCCTTGCGGTGGGCGATGAAGTACTTCATCATGTCGAGGAGGCCGAGCGTCTTCGGCTGCTTGTCGACGATGGCCAGCATGATGATGCCGAAGGAGATCTGAAGTTGGGTGTGCTTGTAGAGGTTGTTGAGGATGATCTCCGGCAGCTCTCCCCTTTTGACCTCGATGACGACGCGCATGCCGTCGCGGTCGGACTCGTCGCGGATGTCGGCGACGCCCTCGATCCGCTTCTCGTTGACGAGGTCGGCGATCGATTCGAGCAGGCGCGACTTGTTGACCTGGTACGGGATCTCGGTGATGACGATCTTGTCTTTCTCGCCCTTGGCCCCCCGCTCGATGACGGTCTTGGCCCGGAGGTGGAGGATGCCCTTGCCGTCCTTGTAGGCATCAAGAAAGCCCTGGCGGCCGTAGATGATGCCGCCGGTCGGGAAGTCGGGGCCCTGGACGTATTTCAGGACGTCCTTGAGCCCGGCGTTGGGGTGCTCGATGAGGTGGATGACGCCGTCGCAGATCTCGGTCAGGTTGTGGGGCGGGATGTTCGTGGCCATGCCCACGGCGATGCCGTTGCCGCCGTTGACCAGGAGGTTCGGGAACTTCGAGGGCAGGACCTCGGGCATGGTCAGGCTCTCGTCGTAGTTCGGGATGAAGTTGACCGTCTCCTTGTCGATGTCGGCCATGAGCTCGTGGGCCAGCTTCTTCAGCCGGACTTCGGTGTAGCGCATGGCCGCGGGCGGATCGCCGTCGATCGAGCCGAAGTTGCCCTGCCCGTCGACGAGGAGGTAGCGCAGGCTGAAGTCCTGGGCCATGCGGACGAGGGTGTCGTAGGCGGCCTGGTCGCCGTGCGGATGGTACTTGCCGATGACGTCGCCGACGATGCGGGCCGACTTCTTGTAGGGCTTGTTATAGTAGGTGCCGCTCTCGTACATGGCGTAAAGGACGCGGCGGTGGACCGGCTTGAGGCCGTCCTTGATGTCGGGGATGGCCCGGCCGATGATGACGCTCATGGCGTAGTCGAGATACGACCGGCGCATCTCCTCTTCGAGGCCGACGACCGGAAAGTGCTCTTTCGGTTCTTTGGGTTCGCTGTCCATGGGAACTCCTGCCCGGGCGGGCTTCTTGGCGGCGTCGTCAGACATCGAGGTTCAGGGCCTCCAGGGCGTTGGTCTCGATGAACTTCTTGCGCTCGTCGACCTCGTCGCCCATGAGGATGCCGAAGATGCGGTCGGCCTCGGCGGCGTCGACGACGGAAACCTTGAGGAGCGTGCGGCGCTCGGGGTCCATCGTCGTCTCCCAGAGCTGGGTCGGGGTCATCTCGCCCAAGCCCTTGTAGCGCTGGATGTTGACGCCCTTCTTGCCGCGCTCGAAGAGGTAGTCGAGGAGCTTGTTCTCGTTCTCCAGGGTCTCCTTCTCCTCGCCGTCGCCGTTGGTCAGGACGGCGTAGGGGCCCTTCATGTCCTCGAGCTCCCGGGTGATGCGGGTGAGGTTCTTGTACTCGGACGAAGTGACGAGGTCCATGCCGATCTTGCCCTGGACCGTCATGCCGCTGATCTGGTAGCTGAACTCGATCTCGAAGACGCCGTACTCCTCGTCGCGGCCGAGCTTGGTCGTGAAGCCCTTCTCGGCGACGAGCTTCATGACCTTCTCGACGTTCTTCTTGACGCTCAGGAACTCTTGGCCGTCGACGCCGCTGCGGATGAGGAGGTCGATGAGGAAGAGCGGGAAGTTCTTGCGCTCGAAGAACTGGGCGTAGCTCTTCTTGGCCATGAGGTTGCGGAAGAACTTGCGGAACTTGTCGCCCTCGAGGACCTCCTTGCGGTTGCCGGCCCGGACCTTGAACTCGTCGGAGATCTTGCGGACCATGAACTTCTCGTACTCGCGCTCGTCCTTGATGTACTGGATGTCCCGGCCCCGGGTGACCTTGTAGAGCGGCGCCTGGGCGATATAGAGGTGGCCGCCCTCGATGAGCTGCGCCATCTGGCGGTAGAAGAAGGTCATGAGCAGGGTGCGGATGTGGGAGCCGTCGACGTCGGCGTCGGTCATCATGATGATCTTGTGGTAGCGGAGCTTGGCCAGCCGCTCCTCGCTCTCCTCGACGCCAATGCCCAGGGCGGCGAACATGATCCCGATCTCCTCGTTCTTGATGATCTTGTCGAAGCGGGCCTTCTCGACGTTCAGGATCTTGCCGCGCAGCGGCAGGATGGCCTGGAAGCGGCGGTCGCGGCCCTGCTTGGCCGAGCCGCCGGCCGAATCGCCCTCGACGATGAAGATCTCGGAGGTGGCCGGGTCGCGGTCTTGGCAGTCGGCCAGCTTGCCGGGGAGCGAGGTCGATTCGAGGACGCCCTTGCGGCGGGCCAGCTCGCGGGCCTTGCGGGCGGCCTCGCGGGCCCGGGCGGCGTCGATGATCTTCATGACGATCTTTTTCGCGACCGTCGGGTTCTCCTCGAGATAGGCCGAGAGCTGCTCGTTGACGATGGACTCGACGATGCCCTTGACCTCGGAGTTGCCGAGCTTGGTCTTGGTCTGGCCCTCGAACTGGGGGTCGTGGAGCTTGATCGAGAGGACCGCCGTCAGGCCCTCGCGGCAGTCGTCGCCGGTGATGTTCTCGCTGAGGTCCTTGAGAAGGTTGTGGCCGCTGGCGTAGGTGTTGAGCGAGCGGGTCAGGGCCGCCTTGAAGCCGATGAGGTGGGTGCCGCCCTCGGTCGTGTTGATGTTGTTGACGAAGGAGAGGATCGTCTCGGCGTAGGACATGTTGTACTGGATGGCCAGGTCGACGCCGACGCCCTCGCGCTCGCCCTCGAACATGATCGGCTTGGGGTTGATCGTCTGCTTGTTCTGGTTGAGGTACTCGACGAACTCGCGGATGCCGCCCTTGTACTGGAACTCGTGGGACTTGCTGGTCCGCTCGTCGACGATCGTGATCTTGAGGCCCTTGTTGAGGAACGAGAGCTCGCGCAGGCGCTGGGCCAGGATGTCGAAGCTGTATTCCGTGGTCTCCTCGAAGATCTCCTCGTCGGGCCAGAAGGTGATCTTGGTCCCCGTCTTCTTGGTCTTGCCGATCTGCTTGAGCTTGGAGACGGGGTTGCCGCGCTCGTAGCTCTGGGTGTAGATGCCGCCCTCGCGCTTGATCTCGAGGTCGAGCCGTTTCGACAGGGCGTTGACGACCGAGACGCCGACGCCGTGGAGGCCGCCGGAGACCTTGTAGCTCTTCTGGTCGAACTTGCCGCCGGCGTGGAGCATGGTCATGACGACCTCGGCGGCCGATTTGTTCTCTTTTTTGTGCAGGCCGACGGGGATGCCGCGGCCGTTGTCGATGACGGTGATGGAGTTGTCGACGTGGACGAAGACGTCGATCTCGGTGCAGAAACCGGCCAAGGCCTCGTCGACGCTGTTGTCGACGACCTCGTAAACGAGGTGGTGGAGGCCCTCCGGCCCGGTGCTGCCGATGTACATGGCCGGGCGCTTGCGGACGGCCTCCAGGCCCTTGAGGACCTTGATGCTTTCAGCGGTATATTTTTCTTGGGTCATGTCCGTTCACTTATAAAAAAATGCCGGTTCCCGGGGCGTCTCCCTCACAGGATCCGGGGCCATTTTTTCCAGAAGTTATTTTACCAGAATCGGGCCTTCCAAGGCAAGGATTTTCTTCGCTTTTATTTAATTCCAAAGCATTGTTTATCAACACATTACAGACTAATCGGGGAGGCCGCCGCATTTGGCCATCCCAGAACATAAAAAAAGACGCTCGCCGGAGCTTTTTTTTCTCACAGTTAGCGGCGGAAAGAAGCCGAAAAGAGGGGGCCTGGTCTTGGCAAGACCACAATGCCCCGTGGCGTTTTGCGGAGACCAGGTCCCCTCTTTTTGCTATAATTTCCCCGTGCCTGCCAATCTCCCGCCCGAATATCACAAGATCGAGGCCGAGCTGCGGACGGCCCGGACGCCGGAAGAGAAGATCGACATTTACGAGCGGCTGGTCGCCGTCATCCCCCATCACAAGGGCACCGACAAGCTCATCGCCATGTACCGGCAGAAGATCGCCAAGGCCCGCGAGGAAGGCGAGCATCGGACGGCCACGGCCAAGCACGCCCCGACCTACAAAGTCGAGAGATCGGGCTCTGGCCAGGTCGTCCTGGTGGGGCCGCCGAACGCCGGCAAATCGAGCTTGGTCAAAGCCCTTGCCGGCGCTGGCCCGGAGATCGCGGACTACCCGTTCACCACCCGCTCCCCCTCCCCCTACATGATGCCGTTCGAGAACGTCAAGATCCAGCTGATCGACACCCCGCCGGTGACGGGCGAGCTCATGGAGACCTGGTTCCCGGAGATGGTCAAGATGGCCGACGCCGTTCTGCTCGTGGCCGATCTGACCGATCCCGACGGACCCCTCGTCATCGACGGCATCCTGGGCCGGCTCCGAGAGCGCAAGGTCGATCTCGTCCGGGCGGACGCGGACGTTCCGCCGCCCTATTTCCCCTTTCGCAAGCGGGCGCTCCTCGCCGCGAACAAGATCGAGCTCGCGGGGTCGGCGCAGGCTTTCGAGGAGCTGGGGCGGCTTCTCGACGGGCCGTTCGAGCGCCTGGCCGTATCTGCCGCGAGCGGCCACGGCCTCGAAGACCTGCGCCGGGCCGTGTTCGGCCTGCTCCACGTCGTGCGGGTCTACAGCAAGGTCCCCGGCAAGAAGGTCGAGAGGGATTCGCCGTTCACGATCCGGGTCGGCAGCACCGTGCTGGACATGGCCAAGGCCGTGCACAAGGACTTCGCCGAAAAGCTGCAGTATGCCCGGGTCTGGAACGCTTCCGGGCTCGACGGCCTGCGGATCACCCGCGACTATGTCCTCTCGGACGAGGACGTCGTCGAGCTCCACATCTAGAAATGGGGACGTTTCTATTTTTAAAATTCATTTATGAAAAAAATAAATAGAAACGTCCCCATTTATTATTGCCGGAAATTCAGGGCCGGCTCGTCGCTGACGTCCATGATGGTCATGAACAGCAGCTGGGCGATGTCCTCCATGATCTCCGGCGTGATCCACTCGAGAGAATCCCGCGTGTTGTGGTAGGCCGGGAGAGGCGACCTGAGCCCGCCGTACGACCCGAACGTCAACGACGGCACGCCCTTCCAGAAGAACCAGGCCGAGTCCTCGCGCGGCCGGGCGGGGTAGCTCGCCGGCCCGGTGGTCAGGACCCGGTGGATGTAGCCCGTGTTGGCCCTCTGGACGAACTCCCAGAACTTGGGATAGGTCGTGCCGCCGGAAGCGCTGATCTTGGTGCCGATCCCCGGCCCCTCCATGTTGATGAAGACGGTCGTCTTGTCCAGGGGATAGATGGGGTGTTCGGTGTAATAGTGCGATCCCTGCGTTCCCTGGTCCTCGCTCTGCTCCTCGCTGCCGAAGAAGAAGAAGACGACCGTCCGCTTGGGCTTGACGGCGCATTTGGCCATGGCTTCGGCGACGCCGAGCGTGACCGCCACCGCCGTGGCGTTGTCGTTGGCGCCCGGGATGAGCTTCCACATCCGCCCGAGATGATCGAGGTGCCCGCCGATGATGATGACCTCGTTCTTGAGGACGGGATCGGTCCCGGTGATCTTGCCGAGGAGATTGATGCCGACCCCGTCGGGGTGGTGCTCGCTCCTATTGCTGATGGTCATCGTCCGGCCCGTGGCGAAGGACTGGGGCTTGAGCTCCTTCCTGATCCGGCCGACGACGTCGTCATGGCTCTTGCCCGTCCCCGCGAAGACGTCGTTGGTGACGGCCGTGCCGACGTGGTGATAGACGAATCCTTCGACGTAGGCGTTGTTGGGATTGCCGATCGGTCCGTAGTTGTAGATCATGCCCTTGGCCCCGTGCGCCGCAGCATTCTTGAGCTTGTATTGATGGAAGGAGTAAGGCCGCCATTTCTTGAACAGGTCCAAGGTCTTTTCGGCCGGGCTGACCGGGACCTCGGGCTCAAGGAGGACGATCTTGCCCTTGACATCGACGCCTTTGTAATCGTCATAGCCCAGCTCCGGCGCGGTGATGCCGTATCCGACATAGACGACCTCGGCCGTGACCATGCCGGAACCCGTCGTCCCGCCGGGCATGAACTCGTCCTCGTACTGATAGGACTTCTTGACGACCCCGCCTTTGCCGATGGGAATGGACATCTCGCAGACGCCGCCCGGGAAGACGGTCGTGTAAGGATTCGGGAAGAGCTGGCGGTAGGTCCCGTTCTCCCCCCCGGCTCGATGCCCCAGCCCTTGAGCAGGGACTCGATCCAATCGACGCAGGCCCCGAACTCTTTGGTGCCGGTCAGCCGGCCGCCGTACTTCTCGGAGACGAGCTCGGCGACGTAGTTATAGAGCGGCTGGCTTTGGATGAGATGCATGGCCTCGAGCAGCTTGGCTTCGTCGGGCGCGGCGGCCGCCGCCGGCTGGCCCGTCTGGGCGGATAGGGGAAGCCCGGCGGCCAGGACGGCCGCCAGCAGGATCGGGACTAAGCGGCGCGAGAATTTCATGGGGCGCCTCCTTCCAGAAAATGAAAGCCCATTCTAACCGTTCGCTGCGCCCCAAGTCAAAGCGACGGCCGAGGGGGACGGCCATTTGATTCGCCCCGCCGATTCTGCTATTTTGACCTTTCGAACCGGTCCTCAAGGAGGCTTCCATGACGCGTCATCTCTGGCCCGCTCTCGTCGCAGCCACCGTTTTCATCGCCGGCCTGGCCCTGGCCCAGACCCCGGCGGCCAATCCCAAGGTCCTGCTTAAGACAACTCTGGGCGACATCACCCTCGAGCTCTATCCGGCCAAGGCGCCGATCACGGTCAAGAACTTCCTGGATTACGTCAACGACAGGTTCTACGACGGGACGATCTTCCACCGGGTCATCCCCAGCTTCATGGTCCAGGGCGGCGGGCTGACGGCCGACATGACCACCAAGGCCACGAAGGGCACGATCAAGAACGAGTCGGGCAACGGCCTGAAGAACGTCCGCGGCTCCGTGGCCATGGCCCGGCTCCAGGAGCTCGACAGCGCCAACAGCCAGTTCTTCATCAACGTCATCGACAACGCCGCCCTCGACGAGATGAAGTACTGCGTCTTCGCCAAGGTCGTCGCCGGCATGGACGTCGTCGACAAGATCGTCGCCGTCCCGAGGGGGACCCGGCGGGGCCACGGCGACGTGCCCCTCGAACCGATCACGATCCTGTCGGCCACGGTCGTCAAGTAGAGCGGTGTCCAAGACCGGGGACCTCGTCTTCGCCTTCGTCCATCTGGCCGCCCTGTTCGCGGTCCTGGGCTATGCCCTCTACTCGCTCGTCATCGGCAATGTCCCCCGCTTCGGCCTGATCATCGTTCTCATGGGGATCTATTACTGGGGCGTTCTCCACCCGGCGGTCAAGAAGGAGATCGCCCGGCGGCGGTCTTTGAAGAGGTAAAGGGACGGTCCCCTCCGGGGACGGTCCCGGAGCCGGGAAACGGTTTACATTCGGGGCGGATGAGTCTATCATCTGCGCGGGTGGAGATCCGCCCGGAAAGGAGATGGCCGGATCATGCCGAAAACGCGCCCTTTCACGGTCCTCGCTCTCGCTCTGCTCATCCTGTCGACGGCCTCGGCGGCCCAGACCCTCGATAAGAACCTGGGGCAGGGATTGACCTCGGTCAGCCCCGCGGAGGCCTATGACATCGTCAAGACGCTGGCCCGGCCGGAGTACGGCGGCCGGCTGACGGGCGACGCGGGTTTTGCCGCCGCCGCTCGTTGGGCCGCCAAGCGATTCGCGGCCTGGGGCCTCAAGCCCGTGAGCGCCAAGGACGGCTATCTGCAGCCCTATCCGTCGCCGTACACGATCATCGACAGGGCCGAGATGACGGTCCTCCTTCCCGACGGTCCGCCCGATCCGTCCAAGCCCGTCGCCTACAAGGAGATGAAGCTCGTGCCGGAGAAGGATTTCCTGCCTCTCCTCTACTCCGACAGCGCCGACCGGACGGCCGAAGCGGTCTTCGCCGGCTGGGCCATCTCGGCCCCCGGGATCGGCTACGACGATTACGCCGGGCTCGATGTCAAGGGCAAGTTCGTCCTGTGCTTCCGCGGCACGCCGGACCGCGACCCGAAATACCAGACCTACGACGAGCACCGCACCCGCATGAAGACGGCCCTGGACAGGGGCGCGCTGGGCATCATCTACATCTACGACGAGATCTCCTCGAACCCGAACGGCGATTTTCTGAGCGGCTTCACCCCGGCCGAGATCAGCCCGAGGGTCATGGACGCGATCCTCAAGGAGACCGGATCGACCACGGCCGACCTGCAGAAGGCGCTGACGACGTGGAAGCGGCCGATCTCGTTCCCGCTGCGGGCCAAGATCCATCTGGCCGTGGCCTCACGGCATTTCCCTCAGGGCATCGGCTACAACATCGTCGGCTATGTCGAGGGCTCGGACCCCAAGCTCCGCCGGGAGTGCGTCGTCATCGGCGGCCATTTCGATCACTGCGGGGCCCACATGGGGCTTCTCTTCCCCGGCGCCGACGACAACGCCAGCGGCAGCGCGACCAGCATGGAGGCCGGCAAGGCCCTGGCCGCCCTGGCCCGTAAGCCCAAGCGCTCGATCGTCATCGCCCTGTTCGGCGGCGAGGAGCTCGGCCTCCAGGGCTCGACGTACTTCGCCGATCATGTCCCGGGACCCTTCGACAAGGTCGTCGGCATGCTCAATTTCGACATGACCGGCGAAGGCGACGGGCTCTGGGGCGCCGCCTCGGCCGAACCCGAGGGCTTCCGCAAAGCGCTCGAGGAGGCCGACCGGAGCGTCAAGGTCCTGCGCGGGCTGGGCACGATCCGGAGCGTCGGCGTCCGCGGCTCCGATTTCGCCCCGTTCTTCAACAAGGGCGTCCCGGCCGCCAGCCTGGGCTCGAACGGCCCGCACCTCGCCTATCACCAGACCGGGGACACGATCTACCGGATCAACCCCGACATCATGGCCGACGCGGCCAAGCTGGCCGTCCTGGCCGCCTTCGCCTGGGCCGATCGCTGAGGCTCGCATGAGGATCGCCTCCGAGGGTCTGCGCTTCATCCTCCCGGCGGCCGGACTGGCCATCCTGTTCGCGATCGTCGGCCTGGGCCCGCTGGCCATCCTGGCGTTTCTCCTGGCCTGCGCGTTCACCTTCTTCTTCCGCGACCCGGACCGCGTCCCGCCCGGCGGGGAGGACATCGTGGTCGCCCCCGCCGACGGCGAGGTCCTCGGCCTCGATCCCGTCGAGGCCCATCCCGGGCTGGTCGGTCCGGCGACCAAGGTCACCACCTTCCTCTCGCTCCTCGACGTCCACATCGTTCGCGCCCCGCTCGCGGCCACGGTCGTCTCGGTCGAATACCGGCCGGGCAAGTTCCTGCAGGCCTTCAAGCCCGAGGCCGGCGAGCTCAACGAATCGACGACCCTGACGCTCCACGGGGACCGGGTCGACGCGGTCCTGAAGCTCAGCGTCGGCGTGGCCGCCCGCCGCATCAAGACCTTCGTCAAGCCCGGCGAGGCCGTCCGCCGGGGCCAAAAAGTGGGGCTCATGTTCTTCGGCTCGCGGGCCGAGCTGACGCTGCCGCGGACCGTCACGATCAAGGCCGGGCTTCACGACAAGGTGAGGGCCGGAGAGACCGTCATCGGCGAGGTCCAGACATGAAACCGAAGAAGCCCCAGTACGGACTGAACGTCCTGCCCAGCCTGTTCTCGCTGACGAACCTGTTCTTCGGGTTCATGAGCGTGCTGCTGACCTTCCACGGCCGCTATCGCATGGCCGCCTTCCTGATCATCGTCGCGGCCCTCATGGACGGCCTGGACGGACTGGTCGCCCGGGTCACCCACACGCCGTCGGACTTCGGGATCGAGCTGGATTCGCTGGCCGACGCCGTCTCCTTCGGCCTGGCCACGTCCGTGCTCATCTATTACTGGGGCATGGAGATGGCCGGACCGCCGGCCGTCTTCTTCAGCTTCGTCTTCCTGACCGCGGGCGTCCTGCGGCTGGCCCGCTACAACGTCCGCAGCCACGTGCCCTCCGACCGGAAACATTACCAGGGCCTGACCGTGCCCTCGGCGGCCATCTTCATGGCCTCGATCGTCAACTTCCATCCGGTCCCGCTGGCCAGCCGCGAGTCCGGCTTCCTCGTCGCCGTGCTGACGCTCGTCGTCTCCCTGTGCATGGTCAGCACCTTCCCCTACCGGAACTTCGTCAAGGCCTTCATGGGCCAGCGGGTCAACATCCGGACCGCCCTCGTCGTCGCGGTCTCCCTCTTCGGGGTCCTGTTCTACACCCGCTACTTTCTGCTGATCTTCTTCGGCATCAACGTCCTGTCGGGGCCCGTCCTGGCCCTCGTCCGCGTGTTCAAGAAACAGCCGCGGAAGAAGGGCCGGGCCGTCGCCCGCCCCGTCGCCACCCCGCCCGAGGGAGGGGCCTCGGCCGGATGACCGATCTCCGCAAGACGCGGGTCGCGGCCGCGCTCGTTTTCGGCGCGGCGATCCTCGTCGCCCTCACGCTCGTGATCCGCTACGTTCTGGCGCCCGCCCCGCCCGAGCCGGTCCCGCCCGAGCCCGCCGCGGCGGCCGCGGTCGCCCCCGTTCCCGCCGTGCCGGCGCTCGTCGAGGACAGGATGGTCATCCCGGCCCGCTCGAACCTGGCCGATCTCCTCAAGCACCGGGGGTTCACCAACCGGGAGATCCACGACCTCCGCGAGGCGGTCCGGCCGGTCTACGACCTCGGCAGGCTCCGGGCCGGCCAGGAGCTGCGCCTCTACGCGCTCCCGGACGGACCCTGGCAGCGGCTCGAGTACGATATCGACGAGACGCGCTATCTGGTCGTTCACAACGACGCGGGCCTCATCCGGGCCGGCCTGGAGTACGTGCCGATCGAGTTCAAGCCCGCGCTCGTGACCGGGGTCGTCGAGGACAGCCTCGTCGCCACGCTGAGCAAGGCCGGCGAGGAGGACAACCTGGCCATCGATCTCGTGGAGCGCTGCTTCGGCTGGGACATCGACTTCAACACGGACGTGCGCAAGGGCGACACGTTCCGCATCTTCGTCGAAAAGAGATATCTGGCCGGCCGGTTCGCCGGCTACCGCAACATCCTGGCCGCCGAGTTCATCAACGAGGGCCACGTCTTCCGGGCCTTCTTCTTCACCTATCCCGACACCAAGGCCTCGGACTATTTCGACGAGAACGGCGGCTCGCGGCGGAAGGACTTCCTCCGCTCGCCGATCAAGTTCGTGACGCCGCGCATCACCTCGCGCTTCTCGGCCAGCCGCTTCCACCCGATCTACAAGATCTTCCGGCCCCACTACGGCGTCGACTACGCCGCGCCCATCGGAACGCCGGTCCAGGCGACGGCCGACGGCGAGGTGACCTTCGCCGGCCAGGAGGCCGGGGCGGGCAACATCGTCAAGATGCGTCACCGGAACGCCTACGAGACGGCCTACATGCATCTGAGCCGGTTCGGCCCCGACGTCCGGAAGGGCGCCTCGCTCAAGGGCGGGGACATCATCGGCTACGTTGGATCGACGGGCGACTCGACCGGCCCCCATCTCGATTACCGCATCTATTACCACGGCAGTCCGATCAACCCGCTGGGCCACAGGTTCCAGCCGGCCGACCCCGTGCGCAAGGAATTCCTGGACGCCTACAAGACGGAGGTGGCCCGGCTGCAGACCGCGCTCGAGCTGCCGGAGATCCTGCGGACGGTCTCCCCGCCGGCCCGGCTCAGTTTTTGATCTTCCCCGATCCGCCGCTGCTGCCTTCCTTGGCCGCCGATCCGGTCGAGGTCCGCGCCGACGTCGTTGGGCTCGAGGACGAGGTCGAGCCCGAGGAGCTCACGGTGCCGGAGCCGGAGGTGCCGCCCGACGCGGCCGGGCTGAGGCTCACTCCGTGAGAGGTCAGGCGCGGCACCAATCCGCCGTCAGGTCGCTCCCGGTCCCGTGACGACAGGCCGAGCTCGGGGCAGCGGACCTCGTTCCTTAGGCTCGAGTACTCGAGGCGGACACCAAGCTCCCGGGCCAGCTTCACGTCGGGGTTCCAGTCGCGGAAACGGACGGCCGTCGAGGCGGCCCATCCTGGCGTGATCGGAGGGATGGCCCCGCGGTTCGCCGGGCCGGACGGGGCCGTCTTGAGGCCGGGCTCGGGGGCCCGCCGGGGCGCGGCCGCCGGGGCGTCGAGACCCCGGAAGATCCGGGCGGCCTCGCGCCGGGGGTCGGCGACGCGGGCGCGCGCCGGGGCGCCCGTTGCGGGAACGTCGCCCCGCTTCACGACCTGGTCGAAGGTCAGGGATCTTTCATGGATCGCCGGGGCGGCCAGGTCGCCTTTGGGCACAAAGACCAGCTGGCCCGGCACGGCGGCAGCGCTGTCACGGACGCGGACGTCGCCCTGCTTATAGGCGGCCGCCACCTTCTTGACCGCGGCCCTTAGCTCGGACGGGATGGGCAACGACTTCGCTCCCGGCTGCTTCAACGCGTCCTTGCGGATGATCGTCTGGACCGGCGTCACGGTCCCGGGACTTCCGGGGCCGGACGGGACATAGGGCCAATAATATTGCCAGGAGCCGTTGAAGTAGCGAAAGGAGGAGATCCAGAACGGATCGGAGCCGTACATGTAGGGATCGCCGGTGATCCAATCGAAGAGGTTCCAGGGCCGCCAGCAGGCGTATCCGAAAAAGAAGTCCCAGGTCGCCCAGGCCGGGGCGAACATCGAGCCCGGCAGCCAGAACCAGCCGAGCTTCTTGTCCCACTGCCAAACGCCGAGGTGATAGGGCACCCAGCCCCAGGGCTCCTGGGGCACCCAGAACATCTGCCCGCCGGCGTACGACCACTGGCCGTAATAGTACGGGCTCCAGCCCCACGGATAGCGGTCGGTGTCGACGAACGGCCGCCACACATAGCCGTAGAGATCGTCCCACAGCCATTCGCCGTAACGGTTGCCATAGGCCTGGGCGAAATAGAAGACCGCGGGCGGCAGGTTCTGGACGGGCTTGGGCAGCGCCGAGAGGCCTTTGTGAAGGTCCTCGAAACGGGCGTTGATGTCCTTGTTCCACAGCTCGAACGCCGTTCCTTCGATGGCCGAGGCCAACTCGGATTGGTTGTCGGGCCTGACGATCAGCCGCTGGCCCTTGCCGATCTTGCGGTCATCCAGGCGGGCGGCCTCGGGACCGAAGAGGACCCGGGCCTGGCCCGCGGCGACCTGCGCTTCGGTCGCGCCATCGGGCGCGAAGGAAAGAAGGGCCACGGAATTGTGCTTCAGCTTGACGGCCGCGTTGGGCGTCAGCACCTGGAACATCTCGCGGCCGCTGTATTGCTTGTACATGACGTAGATCCGCCCTTTGTCGAGGGCCAAGACCGAGAGCTCCTCGGCGGTGCTCAGGCTGCGGGCCAGGATCGTTTGGACGCGGACCTCGGTCCCGACATCGAGCCGCACGATCGTGCCCGTGTCGAACTGGATCTCGCAGCGCCGGCCCGCCGGCGTCCGCACGGTATCGCCGGGGCCGATGGGCAGGTTGAGAACGGCCGTTTCGGGCTCGGCCCTCCCCTCGCGAAGCACGACGGGGCCGGCGCCGCCGGACGTCGGATCGACGTAGCTGATGTGGCCGAAATAGAAATCCTTGGGCCCATTGAGGACCCGGTACGGACCGGCCGCGAACAGCGGGGCCGCGGCGGCGCTAAGGATAACGGCGATAATAATTTTGCTCAGGCCCCTGATCTTCATCGGCGATCTCCCATCCAAGAACATCGGACACCCATTATAGAGCATTTTTTATGCCAAAAGCCCTGCCTGATTTCTTGAGGCCGCCTGGCTCGGACTGTCCCCAAATGAGGACTAGGCCCCTAAAATGGGGACGTTTCTATTTTTTCAGGGTCCCTGGCCGGGAATAATGGAAGCGTCCCCATTTTAGAAACGTCCCCATTGAATTGACAAGGCCCGCGGCCGACCCCTAAAATGACCGCGGAGGCCGACCGACCATGCCCCGCCGCCGCTACCGGAACCCCTTTCCGACGGTCGATATCATCATCGAGATCAGGACCGGCCGCCGGAGCGAGGGCGTCGTTCTCATCGAACGCAGGAACCCGCCGCCGGGCTGGGCCCTGCCGGGTGGCTTTGTCAACTACGGCGAGACCCTCGAAGCCGCGGCCATCCGGGAGGCCCGCGAAGAGACCGGGCTCGAGGTCTCGCTCGTCGGCCAGCTCGGGGCCTACTCGGACCCCGGCCGAGATCCGCGTTTTCACACCATCTCGACCGTCTTCCTGGCCCGCGCGTCGGGCACGCCGCAGGGCGGCGACGACGCCCGGACCGCCGTTATCGTCGACCCCGAGGACCGCTCGCGGCCTCTCGCCTTTGACCACCGGCAGATCCTCGACGACTATCTCGCTTCAAAGAAAGGGCCCCGTCCATGCCTGACCACCATGACCACCATCCCAAGGGCGACGGCACCGACCTGGCCGAGGTCACGCGCGTTTACGGCCCGTTCGAAGCGGACCTGATCAAGAACTTCCTGGAAAGCCATGGCATCACGGTCATGATCAGCGGCCGGACCGCGCCGTTCGTCTATCCGTTGACGGTCGACGGGCTGGCCGAGTTCAAGGTCCTGGTCCAACAGAGCGACCTCGAAAAGGCCCGTGAGCTCGTCTCCGCGATGCCCGCTCCCGACGCCGACGAGGAGCCGGACAAGCCGGCTTAGACGATCCCCCGTCCCAGAGCCCCAACGGCTGGTAGAAGAGCCCCTTTCCGGACCCATTTCCAGGGCCTCGAAGTTTTCCCCTTTTTTGGGTTTTTTTTGCTTGACATTGCCTGATTTTACTCATATATTTGGGACGAAACGGGACAAAGCGGGACAGGACATCGATGGCGAACGTTTTGATCGGCAGCTACACCGCCCGCCTCGATGCGTCCGGCCGCATCAAGATCCCGGAAAAATTCCGTGAAGTCATCGAACAGAACTACGGCCAAGACCTCTTCGTCACCTCCCTCTCCGACGACTCCATCAAGATCTATCCGCTCAGCGTATGGCTGGCGATGACCGACCTCACGTCCGAGGGCGCCCTCCACCTCCGGCCCGACGTCCGGAAGTTCATGCTCCGCGTCAACCGCAACGGCTCGCGCCATGAGCTCGACTCCAAGGGCCGCGTGCTGATCAGCCAGGCCCTCCGGGAGAAGGCCAAGTTGCACGAAGAGGTCGAGGTCCTCGGCCTGTCCAACCATCTCGAGGTCTGGAACAAGTCCGTTCTCGACGGAACTCTCGAGGAGAAACCGCTCTCGGACGAGGATTTCGAGAGCATCGCCCGCCTCATCCCTCGAGGAAAGACGGAATGAGGGAGAACGGACATCGCCCCGTCCTGCCCGCCGAAGTCATCGAATTCCTTGACGCGGGACGGGCGGGCGTCTATATCGACTGCACCCTGGGGCTGGCCGGACATGCCGTGGCCGTCCTGGAGAGGAATCCCCGAGCCCGCCTGATCGGCCTCGACCGCGACGGCCAGTCCCTCGAAGCCGCCCGGGAGCGGCTCAAGCCCTTCGCCCGCCGCGTCACCCTCTACCAGGCCGATTTCAGGGACCTCCCGACCCTCGACGTCCCCTTCGCCGAGGTCCGCGGCGTCCTGGCCGACCTCGGCATCTCGTCGTTCCAGCTGGACACGGCGGAGCGCGGCTTCAGCTACATGAACGAGGGCCCGCTCGACATGCGCATCGACCAGCGCATGAAGACGACGGCCTGGAAGGTCCTGCACACCTACCCCGAACAGAAGCTGGCCGAGCTCTTCGCCAAGTACGGGGAGCTCGCCCAGACGCGCCGCCTGGCCCGCGAGATCGTCCATCTGCGCAAGCTCGGCCGGCTCGAGACGACGGGCGACCTCCGGCTCCTCATCGAGCGGATCTACCAGTGGCGGCCGCAGCGGGGCCGCATCCATCCCGCGGCCAAGGCCTTCCAGGCCCTGCGCATCGAGATCAACCAGGAGCTCGAGGGCCTGGGCGAATTCATCGAGGCCACGGTCCGCCGCTCGGCCGCGGGGACGCGGTTCGTCATCATCGCCTTCCACTCGCTCGAGGACCGGATCGTCAAGCGGGCCTTCCACGCCCTGGCCCATCCCGAAGAGGGCGCCCCGCTCCTCGAGGTCCTGACGAAGAAGCCGGTCATGGCCTCCGAGGCCGAGGTGGCCGCCAATTCCCGGGCCCGCTCGGCCAAGCTGCGGGCGGCGGAGAGGCTCTGATGGTCCGGCGCAAATGGAACCTCAGGGGCATCGCCGTCGGCGGGGCCCTGGCCGCCGTCGCCATCGGCATCCTGACCTTCTACGTTTGGTATCAGACCGAATCCGTCAAGCTGGGCCTCGACATCGACCGTTGCGACCATCAGATCCGGGGGCTCGAGGAATCCATCGAGGCCCTCAAGCTGGAACGGGCCAGGCTATTGGACCCTGCCCGGGTCGAGCAGATCGCCCGCGAGAAGCTCGGATTGGTCGAGCCGGCGGACGCCGACATCTCGTACCGCGGCAAGAACAGCCCGTCGAAAGAGCGGCCATGAGGAGCTTCTACGAATCGGACATCCGCCGCCGGGTCAAGGTCCTGTCCTTCCTCCTGGCCGGCTGGGGGGTCATCGTGGCTGCCAGGCTCGTCCAGGTCCAGGTCTTCGGCCACGCCCGGGCCAAAGCGGCCGTCATCAAGCAGGCCCGCGACACCGTCAAGATCGAGCCCCGCCGCGGCGACATCCTCGACCGCAACGGCGAGATCCTGGCCTCCAGCCTGCCCGCCCCGTCCGTGGCCATCCGGCCCGTCGAAAATGAGGGCCCGGCCGCGACGCGCGACAAGGTGGCCAAGCTCCAAAGGGAGCTGGGCCTGACGACGGCCGAGGCCGATAACGTGCTGGGCCGGCTCCGCGAGGGCTACAACTACACCTACGTCAAGAAAAAGGTCCTCGAGGCCGACGCCCGACGGGTCATGGCCCTCAAGATTCCGGGCGTCGAGCTCGAAGCCGGGACCCGGCGCCACTATCCGCTCGGCTCCCTGGCCGCCCACATCCTGGGCGGCGTCAGTCTCACCGGCGACCTCCGGGCAGGGGTCGAACAGCGCTACAACGATGTGCTCAGAGGCGAAGAGGGCGAGCAGACCAGCTATAGAATCCCCGGGGGCGGCAGCTACGAGACCGAGATCATCAAGTCCCCGGTCCCGGGCCGCGACCTCATCCTGACGATCGACACGACCGTCCAGTACATCGCCGAGAAAGAGCTGGCCCTGGCCGTGGCCGAGCACAAGGCCAATTGGGGCGCGGTCATCGTCATGGAGCCCGGGACCGGCGAGATCCTGGCCCTGGCCAGCTGGCCGGCCTACGATGTCAACGCCTTCCCCGGCCCCGAGGAAGCCTGGATGAACAGGGCGGTCCAGGCCAGCTACGAGCCGGGCTCGACGTTCAAGATCGTCACCGCTGCCGCGGCCCGGGAGCGCGACCGGGTCAGCTACTCCGAGGTCTTTGACTGTTCCGCGGGATCCATCCGGGTCGGAGGCCTGACCATCACGGACCATGAGAGGGTTGGCGTCCTCCCGTTCGCCAAGGTGATCCAGAAATCCTCCAATGTCGGGACGGTCCTCTTCGCCCAGCGCCTGACCATCCCCGAATACTACGCCACGATCAAAGGCTTCGGCTTCGGCGCCCGGACCGGGATCGATCTGCCCGCCGAGCCCGCCGGGACGGTCCGGCCTCCGGAGAAATGGAACAAGAACAACTCGCTGCCCCACGTCGCCATCGGCTATGAGATCTCCGTCAACGCCGTTCAGATGCTTGCGGCCATGAACGCTTTTGCGACGGGAGGGATTCTCGTGCATCCTCACGTCGTCAAGGACAGAGCCCCCCTGCGCGGACGGACCGCTGAGGACGGCGACAAGCCGGCCCGGGCCGTGAGCGAAAGGATCGCCCATGAGCTCACCGAACGCGTCTTCGCCGGCGTCGTCGAGGACGGAACGGGCAAGGAGGGGCGGCTCGACGGCTACGGCGCCGCCGGCAAGACCGGCACGGCCCAGAAGCTCGGCGACCAGGGAACGTACACGAAGAAATACACAGCCTCCTTCGTCGGTTTCACGCCGCTCGGACAGCCGCGGTTGTCGATCATCGTAGTCCTCGACGAACCCCAGGAAGGCTACTACGGCGGCCAGGTCTGCGCCCCCGTCTTCAAGGCCATCGCCCGCCAGGTCCTGCGCTACCTCCGGGTCCCGCCGGAACGGCCGCTGCCGCCGCAGACCCTGACCGCCGGCCTCAAGCCCGGGAGGACGCCATGACGCTCAGGGACGTCCTCGAAGGGATCGCCATCGTCGGGAACGGCGGGGCGGGGGCGGTCGAGATCTCGGGACTGACCTATAACTCCAAAGCGGTCCGGCCAGGCTTCCTCTTCGCCGCCCTGCCGGGCGCGGCCCGCAACGGCATGGACTTCGTGGCCGAGGCGATCGCGAACGGGGCCGCGGCCGTGCTCTCGTCCTGGCCCAAGCCGCCCGCGGTCGCCGCGGCCTGGGTCCAGGTCGCCGATGCCCGCGCCGCCCTGGCCCTGGCCGCGTCGAATTTCTACGGCCACCCGTCCGACCGCATGAAGGTCGTCGGCGTCACGGGGACCAAGGGCAAGACCACCACAACGTTCATCCTGGAAGAGGTCCTGCGCGCCGCCGGCGCGGCCCCGGGCCTCATCGGGACCATCGAATACCGGCGGCCCGGCTGGCACATCGACGCGCCGCGCACGACCCCGGAATCTTCCGATCTCCAGGCCCTGCTCCGGGACTTCCTCGACGCCGGGGTCAGCCACTGCGTCATGGAGGTCTCCTCGCACGCGCTCGAACAAAAGCGGGTCTGGGGCGTAGGCTTCGACGTCGCCGTCTTCACCAACCTCACCGGCGAGCACCTCGATTACCACCAGACCATGGAGGCCTACTTCGAGGCCAAAAAGAAGCTCTTCTTTCTCAACCATAAGAAGGGCACGGCCGTCGTCAACTGGGACGACCCGTGGGGCCAGAAGCTCGTGGCCGAGCTGCCCATGACCACGGTGACGTTCGGGCTCGAGCCCGCGGCCATCGTCCGGGCCCTCAAGTACGTGCCGTCCGAGAGCGGCATCGACACCCAGGTCACCTATCCCGGCGGCACGATGCGGATCCAATCCGCTCTCGTCGGCCGGCACAACCTCTACAACCTCCTGGCCGCGATCGGCGCCGGCCTGGCCCTCGGCCTCTCCCCCGCCGACATCGCCAAGGGCATCGCCGGCCTCAAGGGCGTGCCCGGGCGATTCCAACGGGTGGCCAACCGGCGCGGCCTCCAGATCGTCGTCGATTACGCCCATACGGACGCGGCCCTCGAAAGCCTGCTCATGACGGCCCGCGAATTCAAGCCGCGCCGGCTCATCCTGGTCTTCGGCGCCGGCGGCGACCGCGACCGGGACAAGCGAGAGCGCATGGGCCGCGTGGCCGCCCGACTGGCCGACTGGACCATCCTGACCTCGGACAATCCCCGGTCGGAGGATCCGCGGGCCATCCTCGCGGCCATCGAAAACGGCTTCGCCAAGGAGGCCGTCCGGACCTACGAGGTGGAGCCCGACCGGCGCAAGGCCATCGTCCGGGCCCTGGCCACGGCCAACAAGGGCGACATCGTCCTCATCGCCGGCAAGGGGCACGAAGATTACCAAGTCTTCAGGGACCGGACCGTTCACTTCAGCGACAGCGAGGCGGTCGAGGAAATCCTCCGCGAGATGGAGGCCGCCTAACATGGCCGTACTGAGGCTCGACGAGATCGCCCGGATCGCCGGCGGCGCCATCCTCCAAGGGGCCGCCGGCGCGAGCGTCGCGACGTACGCCATCGACTCTCGTCTCGTCGTCCCGGGCAGCCTGTTCTTCGCCGTGCCGGGCCGGCGAGACGGTCACGATTTCGTCGCCGACGCCGCGAGGAGGGGCGCCGCGGCCGCGGTCGTGACCCGTCCCGTCCCGGTCACCGACCCGGCTTTCGGCCTGGTCCGGGTCCCCGACACGGTCGCCGCCCTGCAGGCCCTGGCCCACGATGTGCTTGTCCGCCGGCCCGTCCGGGTCGTCGGCATAACGGGCAGCGTCGGCAAGACCACGACCAAGGAATTCGCGGCCGCCCTTCTGGCGGCCCGCTTCAAGGTCCTCAAGTCAGAAGGCAACTACAACAACCACCTCGGGCTGGCGCTGACCCTTCTCCGCCTCGGGCCCGGCGAGGACGCCGCGGTCCTGGAGATGGGCATGAGCGCCCCGGGCGAGATCCGGACCCTGACCCGGATCGCCCCGCCCGATGTGGCCGTGATCACCAACGTCAGCCCGGTCCACCTGCAGTTCTTCCACAGCCTGGAGGAGATCGCGCTGGCCAAGAAAGAGATCCTGGACGGGGCCAAGCCCGGCGCCACGGCCGTCCTCAACGGCGACGATCCCCTGGTCATGAAGATCGCCGCAGGATTCGCCGGGCGGCGCCTAACGTTCGGCCGCGGCCCGGCCTGCGACGTCCGGGCGGAGGACGTCGTATCCAAGGGCTACGCCGGCTACGAATTCACTCTCCGATACGGAAAACCCTCAACCCTCATAACCCTCCCCTGCGTGAACGAGGCCGCGGTGGTTAACCTCCTGGCCGCCGCGGCCGCGTCTTTCGCTCTCGGCCTGGGTCTCGACGAGGTCCGGCCGGCGATCCAGGGCCTCAGGCCTTTCGCGATGCGGGGAGCGGTTATCGAGGCGCCGGGGGGACTGCGGATCTACGACGATTCCTACAATTCGAATCCCCGCGCCCTCGACACCGCGTTGGCCAGCTTGGCCGCCCTGCCGGCCGCGCGCAGGGTCGCCGTGCTGGGCGACATGCTCGAGCTCGGCGAGGGCGAGAAGGCCTTTCACCGCCAGGCCGGGGAGACCGTGGCCCGGACCGGTTGGGACGTTCTTGTCGCCGTCGGCCCGCTCGCGGCCCATATCGCGGACGGCGCCGCGGCGGCCGGCCTGCCTCCCGGAGCCATCCATCGCTTCGCCGACTCCGCGGCCGCGGCCGCGGCGATCAACAGCCTCGTCCGCGACGGCGACCTCGTCCTGGTCAAGGGCTCGCGCGGCCTGAAGACCGAGGCCGTGGTCGAAGCGCTCAAGGCCCGGAGAAAGGAATAGACCGTGCTGTACTGGCTTCTCGTCCCTCTACGCACCGACTTCTTCCTGTTCAACGTGTTCCGCTACATCACCGTCCGGACCGCCGCGGCCGGGATCACGGCCCTGATCCTGAGCTTCCTCATCGGACCCCGGCTCATCCGCCTGCTCGAGCGGCGCCAGATCGGTCAGGAGATCCGCGCGGACGGGCCGAAGACCCATTTCGCCAAGAAGGGCACGCCGTCCATGGGCGGCCTGCTGATCATCCTGTGCACCCTCGTGCCGACGCTCCTCTGGGGCAACCTCGGCAATATCTACGTCTGGGTGGCCATGGCGGCCATGGTCCTCTTCGGGCTCGTCGGCCTCATCGACGACGTGCTCAAGGTCCGGCGGAAGCGGTCCTTGGGTCTGCGGCCCAGCCAGAAAATGGCCCTGCAGATCGTCCTGGCCCTGGCCTTCGGGCTGGTCTTCATCTGGATGGGTTCGCGCGGCGAGTTCAGCCTGAGCCTGAGCTTCCCGTTCTTCAAGAAGCTGATCTTCACGCTCGGCTGGCTCTACCTGCCGTGGATCGCGTTCATCCTGGTCGGGTCCTCCAACGCGGTCAACCTGGCCGACGGCCTGGACGGCTTGGCCATCGGCCTGACCCTGATCAGCGCCACCGCCCTGACCGCGCTGACCTTCGTCGCCGGGCGCGTCGATTGGTCCCTCTACCTGAACATCCCGCGCGTCCCGCTGGCCGCCGAGCTGACCGTCTTTGCCGGCGCCTTCGCCGGCGCCTGCCTGGGGTTCCTCTGGTTCAACTGCCACCCGGCCCAGGTTTTCATGGGCGATGTCGGGGCTCTGTCGCTCGGCGCCACTTTGGCCGTCATCGCCCTGCTCATCAAACAGGAGTTCCTGCTCTTCACCGTGGCCGGCGTCTTCATCCTGGAGGCCCTGTCGGTCCTCATCCAGGTCTCCTACTTCAAGCTCAGCAAGGGCAAGCGCATCTTCAAGATGGCCCCGCTCCACCACCACTTCGAGCTCTCGGGCTGGCCGGAGAGCCGGGTCGTCATCCGATTCTGGATCCTGGGCATCATCTTCGCCCTCTTCAGCCTGTCGACCCTGAAATTGAGATAGACATGGAGCTCCGCGGCAAGAACGTCCTCATCGTCGGCTTCGAGCGGACGGGCGAAGCCGTGGCCCGCTTCCTCGTCGACCGCGGCTCCCGGGTCCGGGTCAGCGACAAGAAGCCGGCCGAAGCCCTCGGCCCGAAGCTCCGGGACTTCGAGGCCCGCGGCGTCGTCTTCGAGACCGGAGGCCATGCGGCGGAGTCGTTCCTCGGGGCCGATCTCATCGTGCCCAGCCCCGGGGTGCCGCCGATCCCCGAGATCCGGGCCGCCTGCGAGAGGGGCGTGCCGGTCCTGTCGGAGATCGAGCTGGCCTATCTCTTCCTCCGCGGCCGGATCGTCGGCATCACCGGGTCGAACGGCAAGTCGACGACGACCACGCTCGTTCACCGGATCCTCAAGGACGCGGGCTGCCGGGCCCGCCTGGTCGGCAACATCGGCTATCCGCTCATCTCCTTCGTCGACAAGAGCCGGGACGATGACGTCTACGTGACCGAGCTCTCCAGCTTCCAGCTCGAATACACAGAGCGCTTCACCCCGGCCGTGGCCGCCCTGCTCAACCTCTCCGAGAACCACCTCGACTGGCACGGCTCCTTCGAGAGCTATGTCGCGGCCAAAAAGAAGCTCCTGACCCGGATGGGCCCCGAAGGCCGGGCCGTCCTGAATCGCGACGACGCCCGGGTCTGGGGGCTGGCCCGCGAGACGTCCGCCCGGGTCTACGGCTTCAGCCGGAAGCGGCGCCTGGCCCGGGGCGCCGACGTCGAGGACGGCCGGGTCGTCGTCCGAGACGGTAAGCCGGAGAAGATCGTGCCGGCCTCGAGCCTCCGCCTGCCCGGCGCCCACAACCTCGAGAACGTCCTGGCCGCGGCCCTCATCGGGCATCTCTGCGGCGCCCCAGCCGCCTCGATGGCCCGGACGATCCGGGACTTCCGCGGCCTCGAGCACCGGCTCGAGGACGTCCTGCGCGCCGGCGGCGTCCGGTTCGTCAACGACTCCAAGGCCACGACCGTGGACGCGACCCTCAAGGCCCTGGCCAGCTTCGACCGGCCGATCGTCCTCATCCTCGGCGGCCGCGGCAAGGGCGGCGACTTCGCGCCTCTGCGGCCCGAGGTCAAGAGGCGGGTCCGGGCGGCCGTCCTTGTCGGCGAGGCCGCCGATAAGATCGAGAAGGCCCTCGGCGGCGTCGTGCCCGTCTGCCGGGCCGCGAACTACCGCGAGGTCGTCCGGACGGCCTTCGGGCTGGCCCGCCGAGGCGACGTCGTCCTGCTGGCCCCGGCGGCGACGAGCTGGGACATGTTCAAGAACTTCGAGGAGCGCGGCCGGACGTTCAAGCGCGAGGTCCGGTTGCTCGCCGCCAGCCTGCGGCGGAAGGGGGCCGGCCGATGAGCTTCCGCCGCCGGTTGAGCTTCGACGCGCCCCTCCTCGCCGTGACGGTCATCCTCGTCGTCCTGGGCGTCTTCTTCGTCTTCAGCTCGTCGGGGTTCATGGCCCGCGAGAAATACAACCAGTCGTTCCACTTCATGATCCAACAGATCCTCGGCGCGGCCGCCGGCCTGGCCCTGGCCATCGTCCTCGTTTCGGTCAAGCGGTCGTTCTTCCTCCAGCCGGCCTTCGTCTACGGCCTGCTGGGATCGACCCTCGCCCTCCTGGCCCTTTGTCTGGCCATGCCCAGCATCGCCCATACCAATCGTTGGATCGTCCTCCCCGGCCTGCGCTTCCAGCCCTCGGAACTGGCCAAGATCAGCCTCATCCTCTTCCTGGCGACCTATGCCGAGGCCAGGAAGGACACGCTCAACGAGGTCAAGACCCTAGCCTTGCCGGTGGCCGTGCTCGTCGCCACCATCGTCCTGGTCCTCCTGGAGCCTGATTTCGGCACGGCCGTCCTGCTGGCCGCGCTGGCCGCCATGATCCTGTTCATCGGCGGGGTCAGGCTCCGCTACCTCGCGGCGGCCGGGCTGCTGGCCGCGGCGCTCTTCGGTTTCTATCTCGTCAAGGCCGATTACCGGGTCCAGCGCCTCCATGGCTTCTTGGCGGCCGACAAGGACGTGCTCGGCAGCGGTTATCAAGTCCAGCAGTCCAAGCTGGCCCTCGGATCGGGCGGCCTGGTCGGGGCCGGCCTCGGGCAATCGACGCAGAAGCTCAACTTCCTGCCCTTCGCCCACACGGATTTCCTCTTCGCCATCCTCGGCGAAGAGACCGGGCTTCTCGGCACCCTGCTCACCTTGGCCCTGTACCTCTTCTTCCTCTGGCGGGGAGTGAGGATCGCTCTCGAAGCGCCGGGTCCGGCCTACAAGATGATCGCCGCCGGCATCACCCTGGTGATCATCGCCCAAGCGCTCATGAACATGTCCATCGTCCTCGGCTTGGGGCCGGCCAAGGGGACCCCGCTACCCCTCCTTTCCTACGGCAGGTCCTCCCTCGTCTGCACGCTGGCGGCCATCGGCCTGCTGCTCCATATCAGCCAAAAGCGCGGCGACACCTGGGGCACCGTGAAGATATGAGACGGCCGGGGGTCATCATCAGCGGCGGCGGCACGGGCGGCCACCTCTATCCCGCCCTCGTGGTCGGGCAGAAGCTCCTGGCCCTGGACCCGGAGATCGTCCTGACCTACGTCGGCACCCGGCGGGAGGTCGAGGCCCGGATCATGGCCGCGCACGGCGTCCGCTTCATCCCCATGCGCATCGAGGGGCTGAAGGGCCGAGGCCTGAAGAGCCTCCGCGGACTCCTGCTCCTGCCGCTCGCCTTCATCCAATCGCTGGGGATCCTGGCCCGGACGCGTCCGGCCCTGGTCATCGGCGTCGGCGGCTACAGCTCGGGCCCCATCGTGCTGCTGGCCTCCTGGCTGCGCGTCCCGACCGTCATCCTCGAACAGAACGCCCGGCCCGGCTACACGAACCGGTTGTTGGCCCGGGCCGTGCGCAAGGCCGTGGTGGCCTTCGACTCGACCGTGCCCGCGTTCGCGGGCAAGGGCGTGCGGCTCGGCAATCCCGTGCGCGAGGCGTTTTACAGGCTCCCGGCGAAGGCGCGGGGCCCCGTCCTCGACGTTCTCGTCTTCGGCGGCAGCCAGGGCTCCCACGTCCTCAACACCCGGATCGTCGAGGCCCTGCCGCTTCTGGCCCAGGCCAGGGACCGGCTGCGCCTGACCCATCAGACCGGCACGAACGATCTCGCGGAGGTCCAGGCCGCCTATCGGGCCAACGGCTTCGACCGGGCCGAGGTGGCCGCCTATTTCCCGAACATGCCGGACTACTTCGGCCGGGCCGACCTGGTGGTCTGCCGGGCCGGGGCGACGACCCTGGCCGAGCTCATCGCCGCCCGCAAGGCCTCGATCCTCGTCCCGTTCGCCGGCGCCGCGGAGGACCACCAGACGGCCAATGCCCGGGAGCTGGCCGCGGTCGGCGCGGCCGTCGTCATCCCCGAAGCCGAGGCCTCGGCCGAGCGCTTGGCCGGCGGCATCCTCGGGTTCCTCGACCGCCCGGACGGCATCGACGCCATGGAGACGGCGGCGGCCCGGCTCCAGGTCGAGGACCCGGCCGGCCGGATCGCGGCCCTCTGCCTGTCGCTGATGAAGCGTTCCCCGAAGGAGACCGTGTCGTGACCAAGAAAGGCTATCGCAAGCTGAACCACATCCACATGGTCGGCATCGGCGGCACCGGCATGAACGGCATCGCCGAGGTCCTCCTCAACCTCGGCTACAAGGTCTCCGGCTCGGACCTGGCCGAGAACGACGCGACGCGGCGCCTGGAGCGCCTGGGCGCCGAGATCGCCATCGGCCACCGGGCCGAGAACCTCAAGAGCGCCGACGTGGTCGTCATCTCGTCGGCCGTCCGCGAGGACAACGTCGAGGTGATGAAGGCCCGCGAGAGCCTCATCCCGGTCATCCCCCGGGCCGAGATGCTGGCCGAGCTCATGCGCATGAAATACGGCGTGGCCGTGGCCGGCTCGCACGGCAAGACCACCACGACGTCCATGACCGCGCTCGTCCTGGAGGCCGGCGGCTATCGATCCGACGATCATCGTCGGCGGCCGCCTGAACACGATCGGGGCCAACGCCAAGCTCGGGGCCGGGGACTTCATGGTCGCCGAAGCCGACGAGAGCGACCGGTCCTTCCTCTATCTCTCGCCCTTCATCGCCGTGCTGACGAACATCGACGAGGAACACCTCGACCAGTACCGGGGCGTCGACGACCTCAAGACGACGTTCGTCAATTTCGCCAACAAGGTGCCGTTCTACTGCCCGGTCATCCTCTGCCTGGACGACCCCAACCTGCAGAGCATCATCCCGCAGATCGAGCGGCGGGTCATCACCTACGGCTTCTCGGCCCAGTCCGACCTGACGGCCCGCGATTTCGGCTTCGACCAGTTCCGCAGCTCGTCGTGCCTCTGCGCCCACGGCAAGGTCCTGGGCCCGATGAAGCTCCAGGTCCCGGGGATGCACAACATCCTCAACGCCATGGCCGCGGCGGCCGTCGGCCTCGACCTCGACATCCCGGCCCCGACCATCCTCGAGGCCCTCGAAAGCTACACCGGCACGGGCCGGCGCTTCGAGCTGCGCAAGATCGTCGACGACATCATGGTCATCGAGGACTATGCGCATCACCCGACCGAGATCAAGGCCACGCTCGAAGCGGCCAAGCGCGGCTGGGACCGCCGGGTCGTGGCCGTCTTCCAGCCCCACCGCTACACCCGCCTGTCGAAGCTGATGACCTCCTTCGCCACGGCCTTCAACCAGGCCGATGTCCTGGTCCTGACCGAGATCTACCCGGCCGGCGAGGACCCCATCCCCGGAGTGACCGGGCGGGCCCTGTACGAGGAGGTCCGGCAGTTCGGCCACAAGCAGGTCCACTTCGAGCCCGACCTGAAGAAGATCGGGGCCGTGCTCAAGACCATCCTCGAACCGGGTGACATCGTCCTCGTTCTCGGGGCCGGCAACGTCAACCGGACCATCCCCGACATCATCGAGAAGCTGGAGGCCAAGGGCTGACATGGCGACCATCGCGGGCGATATCGGGCGGGAGAGGAAGCCTCCTCTCTTCGCCCGCCGCCTGTTCGCCGGGCCGGGGACGCGGTCGCTGGCCGTCAAGAAGAGCCGGCGCCGCCGCGTCCTGCGGACGCGCCACGTGGCGCTCCTCCTGGCCCTCCAGGCCGTGATCTTCGTGGCGGTCCGCGAGGCCTATCTCTTCCTGATCACCTGGGACGAGCTGGCCATCCGCAAGGTCGCCGTCGTTTGCGCCAAGCCGAACCTGCGCCAGGCGCTCGAAACCTACTACGCCGCGCCGCATCTGGGCAACATCCTCCTCTGCGATCTCGAGGCCGTGCGGGCCCAGGTCCGCCGCCTGGCCTGGGTCAAGGACGCCAGCGTCCGGAAGGACTTTCCGTCGGGCCTGCGCATCGCCGTGGTCGAGCGGACACCCTTCGCCCTGCTCGAGCGGGACGGCCTCGGCCTCGCCGACGAGGACGGGCGCGTCCTCGAAAAGGTCACCGCGCTCGACGAGTACGCCTTGCCCGTCATCTCGGACGAGAACGGCTTCGCGTCCGGCTTCTTCGAGAAATGGGAGGCCGCCGGCGGCTGCCTCAAGAGCCTGCCCCCGGCCGAGAAGGACCGCCTCCTCGGCATCCGGACGAGCGACTACGGGACGCTCGAGCTCGTCTTCCGGAACGATCCGGTGAAGGTCGTCGTCGGGGCGGCCTCGCCGGCGGCCGATCTGGCCGCCTTCCGGGCCCGCCGGGCCGAGTGGGAGGGCCGGTTCGGGCCCCTCGCCCTCGTCAACATGAGCTTCGACGGTCGGGTCTACCTGACGCCCGCGCCGCCGGCGGAGGAGGCCCCCCTCCCCCAGCCTGACAAAGGAGACTGAGCATGCCCAAGAACAGCTACATCGTCGGGTTCGACATCGGGACGCGCAAGGTCGTGGCCGTCATCGGCGAGGTGACCGAAGAGCGCAAGATCGAGATCATCGGCATCGGCACGGCCGACTCGCACGGCCTGCGCAAGGGCGTCGTGGTCGACCTCGACGCGACGACCGCCGCCATCAAGAAGGCCCAGGAGGAGGCCGAGCTCATGGCCGGGGTCGAGATCGATGCGGCCTTCTTCGGCATCTCCGGGGCCCACATCAAGAGCTTCAACAGCCGCGGCGTCGTGGCCGTCTCGGGCAAGAACCGGGAGATCAGCCGCGAGGACGTCCGGCGGGTCGTCGACCAGTCCAAGGCCATCCCCATCCCGCCGGACCGCGACATCATCCACATCATCCCCCAGGAGTTCATCGTCGACGACCAGGACGGCATCAAGGACCCGGTCGGCATGAGCGGCATCAAGCTCGAGGTCAACGTCCACATCATCACCGCCGCACTGACCTCGCTCCAGAACCTCAAGAGCTGCATCGAGCGGGCCGGCATCGGCATCGAGGAGATCGTCCTCAACCAGATCGCCACGGCCCAGGCCGTCCTGACCCAGGACGAACGGGAGCTCGGCGTCGGCCAGATCGACATCGGCGCCGGCACGACCGAAGTGGCCATCTACGAGCGGGGCAGCCTCTGGTACACCGTCGACGATCCCCATCGGCGGCGACAACTTCACCAACGACATCGCCGTCGGCCTGCGGACCCCCATCCCCGAGGCCGAGCGGATCAAGAAGAAGTTCGGCTGCATCGCCGGGCCGCCCGGTCGAGGACCAGGAGACGATCGAGGTCCCGTCGGTCGGCAAAGGCCGCAAGCCCCGGGTCCTGTCGCGCCAGCTCCTGGCCGACATCATCCAGCCGCGGGCCGAGGAGATCTTCCGCCTCGTCGACTCGGACATCAAGCGCATGGGCTACGACAAGTCGCTGAACTCGGGCGTCGTCCTCACCGGCGGCACGGCGCTGCTGGAGGGCCTCGAGGAGGTGGCCGAGGAGATCTTCGACCTGCCGGTGCGGCGCGGCGACCCGAGCGGCGTCGGCGGCCTGGTCGACCGCGTCTCGACCCCCGATTTCTCCACGGCCGTGGGGCTCATTCTCTACGGCTTTCACATCTGGCAGGACCGCGGCCTGGCCAAGGACCGGAAGAAGGGCGCGCTGGCCAGGTTCAAGGACTGGTTCAAGGAAGGATAAGGAGGACATCATGAGCGAGGAATCCCGGCTGAAATTCCACCTGGTCGAGGACCATCTCGGGGCCAAGATCAAGGTCATCGGCCTCGGCGGGGGCGGCGGCAACGCCGTCAACCGGATGATCGAGTCCGGCATCCAGGGCGTCGAGTTCATCGCCGTCAACACCGATCTCCAGGCCCTCAACAGCAACCGGGCCCGGACCAAGATCCAGATCGGCCAGCAGCTGACCAAGGGGCTCGGCTCCGGCGGCCGGCCCGAGACCGGGCGGCAGGCGGCCATGGAGGACACGGAGAAGCTGCTCGAGATCCTCCAGGGCGCCGACATGGTCTTCCTGACCACGGGCCTCGGCGGCGGCACGGGCACGGGCTCGACCCCGATCATCGCCAACCTGGCCGCCGAGCTGGACATCCTGGTCATCGCCATCGTCACCCTGCCCTTCGGCTTCGAGGGGCGCGTCCGGATGCGGCAGGCCGAGGAAGGGCTCAAGGAGCTCAAGTCGGCGGTGGACACGGTCATCGCCATCCCCAACGAGCGGCTCCTGCAGACCGTCAACCTCAACACCTCGATCCAGGACGCCTTCCGCCTGGCCGACGATATCCTCCGCCAGGCCGTCCAGGGCATCTCCGACCTGATCACCAAGCCGGGCCTGATCAACCTCGACTTCGCCGACGTCAAGTCGGTCATGAAGGGCATGGGCATGGCCTTCATGGGCACCGGCCTGGCTTCTGGCGAGAACCGGGCCCTCGAGGCCGCGGAGAAGGCCATCTCGTCGCCGCTCCTCATCGACACCTCGATCGAGGGCGCCCACGGCGTCCTGATCAACATCACCGGCGGCAAGACGATGACCCTGCACGAGGTCTCCAAGGCCTCCCAGCTCATCCACAGCATGGCCGACCCCGACGCCAACATCATCTTCGGCACGGTCATCGACGAGAGCATGAAGGACACGGTCAAGGTCACGGTCATCGCCACCGGCTTCGACCAGCCTCAGGACAAGGTCGTGGCGGCGGCGGTCGCGCCGCCCCCGCCCGCCGAACCGGCCCGCGGCCCGGCCGCCCGCAAGGCCCAGACCCCGGCCCCCTTCCCCGTCGCGGCGCCGACCCCGCCCTATCTCTTCGAGGGCCGCGGCAGCGCCGGGGCGCCGGTCTGGGAGCCGTCCTCGATGACCGACAAGCAGTGGGAGCCCTTCGAGACGCCGGCGTTCATCCGCCGGACCAAGCACTCGTCGGTGAGGAAATCGCCCCATGAGATCAGCTGACCTCGTCGTCGCCGGCTGCCGCGAGCTCGTGACCTGCGCCGGGCCCCTGCCCAAGCGGGGCCGGGGCCTGCGCCAGATCGGCGCCGTCGAGAACGGCTGGATCGCCTCGTCAAAGGGCGTCATCGTCTATGCCGGGACCGAGGAGGGGTTCCGGGCCGAAGTCGGGCCCGAACCGGGGGCGGTCATGATCGACGCCAAGGGGGCGACCGTCCTGCCGGGGTTCGTCGACGCCCACACCCATCTGCCCTTCGCCGGCGACCGGGCCAAGGAGTTCGGGTTGCGCATCCAGGGCTGGACCTACCAGCAGCTGGCCGAGCGCGGCATGGGCATCCAGACGACGGTCAAGGCGACGCGGGCGGCCAGCCTCGACGACCTGCTGGCCCTGTCGCTCAAGCGGCTCGACCGCATGCTCCTCACCGGCACGACGACCTGCGAGGCCAAGAGCGGCTACGGGCTTAACCTCGAGGACGAGTTGAAGCAGCTCGAGGTCCTGCGCGACCTCGGCGCCCTTCATCCGGTCGACGTCGTTCCGACCTTCATGGGCGCCCACGACATCCCGCCCGAGTACCGCGACCGGCGCGGCGAATACGTGCGATTGCTCGTCGAGACGCTCATCCCGGCCGTGCGCGAGCGCGGCCTGGCCGAGTTCTTCGACATTTTCTGCGAGCCCAGCGCTTTCACGCTCGAGGAAACGCGGACGCTCGTCGAAGCCGCCCGGGCGGCCGGTTTCAAGATCAAGATCCACGCCGACGAGTTCGTAGCCCTGGGAGGCGCGGAACTCGCGGCCGAGGTCGGCGCAGTCTCGGCCGAGCACCTGATCGCCGTTTCCGACGAAGGCATCGCCCGCCTGGCCGGGAGCCCGACGGCGGCCATCCTGCTGCCGGGCGTATCGTTCTTTTTGATGATGGACAAGCACGCCCCGGCCCGGCGGCTCGTCGACGCCGGCGCGGTCGTCGCGCTCGCGTCCGATTTCAACCCAGGCAGCTCCCACATCAGCTCGATGGGCTTCATCCTTCAGCTGGGCGTTTTCACGCTGGGGCTGACCGTCGAGGAAGCCATCAACGCCTGCACGGGGAACGCGGCCTACGCCATCGGCCGCCAAGAAACGATCGGCAGCCTGGAGGTGGGGAAGAAGATGGACCTGCTCATCTGCGACGTCCCTGACCATGTCACGCTGGCCTATGAGGCCGCCCGGAACCCCGTTCGCACGGTGATCAAGAACGGCCGGGTCGTGGTCGAGGACGGCCGCAAGGCGGGGACCCGCTGATGTCGCCCCGCCTCGACCCCCGGCTCTATGTCATCCGCCTGGCCTGGCTCGGCCGGCGGGCCGTCTTCTCGGCGCTCCCAGTCAATGCCCGCCCCGGCCGCGGGCGGGCCGGGAGGAGCCGGTGGCTTCGCTTGTCGCCCTGGCGCGGTCGAACCTGAGGCAAGAGGGACCATCCCCCGCGGGGCCAGTCCCCTCCCTGACGCCTTGACACGCGAAGCCCCCGGCAATAGCATCGGGGCATGATATCGGTCCCACTCAGGAAGATCACGATCGTCCTTTCCGTTTTCGTCTTGGCCTCCTTGCGCCTCGGTTGCTCCGGCGCGGCGTCCGGCGCCGGGACCGGCCTCCCGCCTAACACCCTGACCGCCGCGGAGCGCGCGGCCGGCTGGAAGCTCCTGTTCGACGGCCGGACCATGGACGGCTGGCGCGGCGCCTACCGGGAGACGCTTCCTGAACGCGGCTGGCAGGTCCGGGACGGGATGCTCATCGTCGACGAGTCCGGCGGCGGCGAGGCGTCCTTCGGCGGCGACATCGTCACCCTGGACGAGTACAGCGATTTCGAGCTTGTCGTCGATTTCCTGTTGACGCCGGGCGCGAACAGCGGCATCAAGTACTTTGTCATCGAGGAGCAGCCGAAGACGCCGGGCTCGGCCAAGGGGCTCGAATATCAGCTCCTCGACGATGTCGGCCATCCCGACGCCAAACTGGGCATCCGGGGCAACCGCACCTGCGCCTCCCTCTACGACCTCATCCCGGCGACGAACAAGCCGCCCGTTCCGATCGGGGCGTGGAACCAGGCCCGGATCCTGGTCCGCGGCCTGCACGTCGAACATTGGCTCAACGGCGTCAAGGTCCTCGAATTCGAGCGGGGCGGCCCCGAGTTCCTGGCGCACAAGGCCGAGAGCAAGTTCAAGGACATCCCGGGCTTCGGCGAGTATCCGCGCGGCCACATCCTTCTCCAAGACCATGGCAACCGGGTCTCGTTCCGGAACATCAAGATCCGGGCGTTGGAGGCAAAATGACGACGCGGCGCGAATTCCTCAAAGGGTTGGCGGCTGGCTCGGCCGCGGTGGCCGCCGGGGCGGCAGGCCTCGGCGCCGGGACATCCTGGCGGGCTTACCCCTCGACCGCCCTCGGCACGGGCCGGGTCCTCGGCGCCAACGAACGGGTCAACTTCGCCATCATCGGCCTGCACGGCCGGGGCTATGCCCACCTCGAGTGCGTCCGCCAGAACCCGGGGACCGCGGTGACCCACGTCTGCGATGTCGACCGGCATGAGCTCGAAAAGTTCGCCGCCGAGACGAAGAGACAGTTGGGCGCGGACCCGATCGCCGTGACAGACTTCCGGCGCGTCCTCGCATCGAAGGACGTCGACGTCGTGACCATCGCCACCCCCGAGCATTGGCACGCGCCCATGGCCATCGCGGCCCTTCAGGCCGGCAAGCACGTCTATGTCGAGAAGCCCTGCAGCCACAACCCACGCGAAGGCGAGCTCCTCATCGCCGCGGCCAGAAAATACGGCCGGCTCGTCCAGATGGGCGACCAGCAGCGCTCCTCCGCGCACACGATCGAGATCGTCGGCAGGATCAAGTCCGGGCTCATCGGCCGCCCCTATTTTGCCAAGGCCTGGTACAGCAATACCCGGGGTTCGATCGGCATCGGCAAGGCCGTGCCCGTTCCCGGTCACCTTGATTGGGAGCTCTGGCAGGGCCCGGCCCCGCGCCGGCCTTATAAGGACAACATCCATCCTTACAATTGGCACTGGTTCTGGAACTGGGGCACTGGCGAGACCCTCAACAACGGCACCCACGAGGTCGACGTCTGTCGCTGGGCGCTTGGTGTCGATTATCCCGACGAGGTTTCGGCTTCGGGCGGCCGCTATCATTTCCAGGACGACTGGGAGTTCTACGACACGCTGGTCACGAGCTTCACTTACGGCGACAGGATGATCTCCTGGGAAGGCCTGTGCTGCCAGGGCAAGAAGCAGTACGGCAGGGACCGGGGAGCCGTGATCCAGGGGACCGCGGGAACGGTCGTCGTCGACCGGGAGGGCTACCAGGTCTTCAGCCTCGACGACAAGCTTCTCGACGAGTTCGATACGCGCCGGGCGACGACCTCCCGCGACCTCGTGAGCGTCGACGAGATGACGACCCGGCACTTCGGGAACCTCATCGCCGGGATCAGGACCGGGGAGGCGCTGCACTCCCCCATCGAGGACGCGAACGTCAGTGTGACCATGCTCCACCTCTCGAACATCGCCTGGAAGCTCGGCCGGAACCTGCGCCTCGACCGGCGCGACGGACACGTCGTCGGCGACAGAGAGGCCATGGCCATGTGGGGCCGCGAGTACGCCAAGGGCTGGGAGCCCAAGGTCTGAACCGCCGCCTTTGGGAGTTCTCGAAATGACGATCGATCCGAAGGACCTGGACCGGCTCGAGGCCGCCGCGAAAGAGAAGATCGGCGCGCTGGCCAAGGGCGTGCTGAGGCGGGCTAACGGCGCCCTCCCCTACGATTACATCGTGCCGAGCGGCGTCTACGAGGAGCTCTGGGACTGGGACGCCTTCTTCGTCGGCCTTCATCTGATCTCCGTGAACAGGGCTAACGGCGTCTACCTCAAGAACTGGTGCCTCAATTTCCTCCATTACACCGAGCCCGACGGCCAGACGCCGGGCGGCATCCGGCCCTGGGCCGGCCGGGACGCGCGCCTTTACCACATCAAGCCGCTCATGGGCCAGGCCGCCTATTACGCGTCGATCGCCCTCGGTGATTTCTCGTGGATCGCGCCGGTCTGGGAGAAGTTCGAGGCCTGCGTGACGTATCGGGAGCGGAAAATGAGCGATCCCGCGACCGGACTGGTCAAATGGTGGGACGGCCTGGAATCAGGCGCCGACAACAACGCCGCCCTGGTCCGCCGCTACCACAATTGCGTCGCCGGGGGCGACGTCAACGCCTTCGTCTATCTCGACTATAGGGCCGCGGCCGCCGTTGCCGCCCGCATCGGCAAGCCGGACGAATCCGCCGCCTTCCGCGACCGCGCCGGGAGACTCGCCGCGGCCATCAACGCCCACCTTTGGGACCCGGCCGACGCGACCTATTATAATTACGACACCATCGAGCGGGCCCGCATCCGCTGCGTCACCTACAGCAACCTGGTTCCGCTTTGGGCCCGCCTCGCCTCGGCCGGGCAGGCCAAGGCCATGATCGAACGCTATGTCCTCTCCCCGGCCAAGCTCTGGTCCCCGTATGGCGTCCGGTCGCTCGCCGCCGACGATCCCCAGTACAACAACGAGAACGTCATCAAGCCCTATTCGAACTGGCAGGGGCCGATCTGGCCGCACGCGAACTGGATGGTCATGCACGCCCTTCTCTTCTACGGCTTTCCGGAGGCCGCCGTCGAGGTCGCGGCCCGCGTCACCCGCCTCTGTCTGGACGACCTCGCAGCGGAACGGGATGATGCACGAGAACTATCACGCCGATACGGGCGCGCCTCTGGCCGCGCCCGAACTTCATCAGCTGGAACCTGCTCGTGGCCCAGATGCTGGAGGAAGCCCGGCGCCGGATCTTCCTTCCGGACCCGGGTCAGGGCGTCTGGCGCGACTAGCAGGGAGGCCGGGCAGAAGCCGGCCTTATGTTATCCCTGCCAAAGGACTGCAGACCTCAGCGCCGCTTTGGTCGGCAGGACAAGACTTGGCGTCAATCCTCGCCCGGCTCGAGGGCAAGCTTCCAGAAGCCGCTGGCCTCGTCCTTCGTTCTGGCGATATCGTCCCGGAAACGGACGAGAACGATCTCGCAGGTCACCGCGACGACGGCCTCTTTCAGGTGCCCTCCCCTGATGGTGTCGTCCGGCCCGCCAAGGGAGACGTGGGCGTGGACATGGGGGCGGCCGTCGGCCTTGGTGATATTCCCCGTGAGGGAGACGATCTCGCACGGCCCGGAGACCTCGGTCCAAACATAGGTCTTGGCCGCGGCGTCGAACCAGCCGATCTCGGCGTCGCCGGCGCTGCCGATCCCGGAGAAATAGCCGCCGCCGATCTCGTCCCGTTCGCAGAGCGCCCGGAGCGTCTCGACGATCTTCTCGCCCGGGTCCAGGCGGATGATGTAGGTCGGGCCAAAAACGAAGTACTTCACGCCGCCCTCCCCAGGGACCGTCCCCGCTGGAGACTGTCCCTCTTCGTACTGGGAGCGTCCCGCTCAGGGACCGCCCCTCCAGCCCGAGCCTATGGCGATCAGGCCGCGGCGGCCCGGGCTTTTTTTTCTTGGGACGCCTTCACCAGCCCGGCGACGACCAGGACGAGAGCGATCGCGCCAACGGCGTAGTTCAGGCCACGGACAACGCTTCCCGCGTTCGCCAGCAGGAAGAAGCGGCCGAAGAACGCCGCCAGGACCAGGCCGATGCCGATCATGGCCAGCTTGATGCCGCGCCGCGTCGTCCGCCAGGAGAAGTAAGCGGGAACGCCGATGAGGATGATCAGCAGGCCGCCCATAGAGTTCCGGAACTGGCTGGTGATAGCGCTGTAAGCTACGTAGATCGCGGCCAGGACGAACACGATCGGCGTCACCGGATAGCCCCAGGTCTTGTAGGGCCGCTCGAGGCTGGGCCTTTTCTTGCGGAGGACGATGACCGAGGCCACGGTCATGCCGAAGAAGATCCACTCGCCGAAGATGACATAGGTGAAGAGCTGGTTGAAGGTCCCGGTCAGGGTCAGCAGGGTGGCCCAGACCGTGATGGCGATGATCGAGATATGCGGGGTCAGGAACTTGGGATGGACCTCGGCGATCTTCTTGAAGAACATGCCGTCGCGGGCCATGGCGAAATAGACGCGCGGCGAGGTCAGCATGTTCTGATTGGCCGCGCCCAGGATGGAGAAGAGGATGAGCACGGTGATGACCACGGCCAGGAACGGCCCGCTGATGAGTTGCATGACGTCGAGGGCGACCCGGCCCTCGGACGCCGCGATCTTGCCAACAGGCATGATGTAAAGGTAGGCCAGGTTGGCCAGGATGTAGAGGACGATGACGGCGATCGTACCGACGAGGATGCCGAGGGGCAGATTCTTCTGCGGGTTCTTGACCTCGCCGGCGCTATAGGTGGCCGCCTCCCAGCCCTTGTAAGCCCAGAGCGAGGCCACCAGGCCGACGCCGAAGGCGCCAAGGAGCGGCAGGTTGAACGGGCCAGGCCCCGGCTCGACGAAATTCTTGACGGCGCCATGCCCTTTGGTGAAGACGAAGACGGCGGCCACGATGATGACAATCGCGGCCGTCTTGAGGTAGGTCGTCCAGTTCTGGAGCTTCGAGCCCCACTTCAGGCCGATAAAGTTGACGATCCCCAGGAAGACGACAAAGGCCGCGGAGAGGAACTTCTTTGTCAGGGGCGCCATGTCGACCAGGCGCGGCAGGATGTTCTGGGAGAAGGCCACGGCCAGGGTGGCGATGGAGCCGGAATCGATGACCAGGAAGAGCGTCCAGCCGAAGAGGAAGGAGATCAGCGGGCCGTAAGCTTCTCGAAGGAAAACATAGATGCCTCCGGCCTCGGGCATGGCCGCGCCGAGCTCGGCGAAGGCCACCGCGCCAAAAAAGCTGAACATGCCGCCGATGACCCAGACGGCCATCATCAGGACCGGGGCGGGGACGGCGCTGGCGATCTCGGACGGGGACAGGAAGATGCCCGAGCCGACGATGCCGCCGATGACGATCATGACGACGTCCCAGAGGCTGAGGATGCGCGGCAGAGACAGCTTGGTCTTGTCGACCACCGCGGGATGGACTTGGACGTTCTCTTCCATGCGCTGCTTCTCCTTCCCGAAAAATGGGCTCAGTTGGGGGATTCTATCAGGAGAACGGGAAAAGGGCAATCGGCTCCTTCAGCGCAGGCGGTCCAGCATCCGGTACTGGACGGCCTCGGAGACGTGAGGTGTCGCGATCGTCTCGCTCCCGTCGAGGTCGGCGATCGTCCGGGCGACCTTGAGAACGCGGTCGTAGCCGCGAGCGCTGAAGCCGAGCTTGGTCACGGCCGTCTCCAGGAGCGTCTCGGCCTCGGACGGCAGGGCACAGAACTGCTTGACCTCCTTCGGCCCCATCTGGGCGTTGGCGAACAGGCGGCGGCCGGCGAAGCGCGCCGTCTGCCGCGCCCGGGCGCGGGTGACCCGGGCCCGGATGGCCGCCGAGCTCTCGGCGGGCGCGCGGGAGACGATGTCGCGGAACTTGACCTCGGGCACATCGAGCTGAATGTCGATGCGGTCGAGGAGCGGCCCGGAGATCTTGGAATAGTAGCGGGCCTTCTCGCTCTCCGTGCAGTCGACCTCCTTCCCGAGAAGCCCCCGGCGGACGTCGGCGCAGGGGTTCATGGCCGCGACCAGCATGAAGGAGGCCGGGAACTCGACCGAGTAGCCCGACCGGGCGACCGTGACCCTCCCATCCTCGACCGGCTGGCGCAGGTCCTCGAGGACCCGGCGCTTGAACTCGGGCAGCTCGTCGAGGAAAAGCAGTCCGCGGTGGGCCAGGCTGACCTCGCCCGGCTTGGGCACCAGCCCGCCTCCGATCAGGCCGGCGTCCGAGACCGTGTGATGGGGCGCCCGGAACGGCCGCGTCGAGACGGTCCCCAGGCCGGCCAACAGGCCGGCCGCGCTATAGACGCGGGTGACCTCGAGCATCTCCTCGTAGGACATGTCGGGCAGGATGGTCGGCAGGCGCCGGGCCAGCATGGTCTTCCCGGCCCCGGGCGGACCGATCAGGAGAACGTTGTGGGCCCCGGCGGCGGCCACCTCGAGGGCCCGCTTGACGTGCTGCTGGCCCTTGACGTCCTCGAAGTCGACGGGATAGACGGCCGGCGCGACCAGTTCGCGCTCGTCGAAACGGCAGGGCGAGACCTGGTCGGGCTCCCGAAGCAGCCGGACGACCCGGACGATGTCTTCGAGGGCATAGACGTCGAGGCCGCGGACGAGGGCCGCCTCCCGGGCGTTCGCGCCGGGGACGACCAGACCGCGGAAGCCGGCCCGGTGGGCCATCAGGGCGATGGGCAGGGCGCCGCGCACCGGCTTGAGCCGGCCGTCGAGGGCCAGCTCGCCGACAAAGAGATAATCGCGCAGCCGGGCCGCCGGGACGACCTCGAGGAAGGCCAGGAAGCCGAGAGCGATGGGCAGGTCGAAGGCCGAGCCTTCCTTCTTCCGGTCGGCGGGAGCCAGATTGATGGTGATGCGCTTGGATTCGAGGTCGTAGCCGCAGTTCTTGAGGGCGGCCCGGACCCGCTCCTTGCTCTCCCGGACGGCCGCGTCCGGAAGCCCGACCGTGACGAAGGTCGGGAAGCCGGCGCAGATGTCGACCTCGACCTCGACCGGGTAGGCCTCGATCCCGTGCAGAGCGGCGCTCGCGATCTTAAACAGCATGGGCCCGTTAGAAAGGACGACCCGGCGGGGGGATCCCTCTCAGGCGGCGGAACGTGACTTATGCATAAAACGCCCTTTTTTCTCAGTTTCTCTTATTGGGCGTTCTTATGAATAAGTCAGGTCATTTGCCGACGTATTCTTTGGAGATCTTCTCGAGCTCGTCCTCGATCTCGCGGCGGGACTTGACCACGACCCGGGTGGTGTGGCCCGCCGGCGATCCGGACGTCCCGGCGCCAAGATCCTCGGCCTCCTCGGCCGGGACAGCGACCGGCCCGGTCTCGGGCTCCGGATGGGGCCTGGCCCCGAAGACCCGATCGCGGACGAGAGGCACGGTCAGCTTGGAGATCTCGCGCAAGGCCTCGAAGACGCCGACGCCGTTGACGGCCACGGCCTCGACCGAGGGAGACCTGCGGGGATTGAGAAGGTTGTTGAAGGTCTCGACGGGGATCAGGTAATTGAGGTCCCTCTTATTGTATTGGAAGACGAGCGGGATCTTGAGCAGGTCGATGTCGTTCTGGAGGCAGTTCCGGCGCAGGCCGTCGAAGCTCTCGAGGTTGGCGTCGAGGAGAGGGATCTGCGAGTCGGCCACGAACACGACGCCGTCCGCCCCGCGGAGAACGCTCTTTCGCGAGGCCTCGTAGAAGACCTGGCCGGGAGCGGTCATCAGCTGGAAATGGACCTTGAAGTCGCCGATCGTCCCGGCCTTGATGGGCAGGAGGTCGAAGAAATAGGTCCGGTCCGTCTCGGTCTCCAGGCAGACCAGCTCGCCCCGCGAGGCGGGGTCGAGCTTGTGATAGATGTAGCGGAGATTGGTCGTCTTGCCGCTCAGACCGGGTCCGTAGTAGACGATCTTGATGGCGATCGATTTGGCGGCGTAGTTGATAAAGGGCATGCGCGACTCAACTGATGCCGCGTATTATGCCCCAATGGGCCGGGCGTCATCAAGTCCGCGACGTATGGTAGAATACCCCCGCAAAACTTCCTGAGAGGACGGCCATGAAAGACATCCGTAAAAGGCCCCGCATCGCGGTCATCGGAGGCAGCCGGGCCGGGCGCCAGGCCGCCGAGGCGGCCTGCGAGGTCGGCCGGCTCCTGGCCCGCTCCGGGGCCGTCGTCGTCTGCGGCGGGCTCTCGGGGGTCATGGAGGCGGCCTGCCGCGGCGCGCGGGAAGAGGGCGGGCTGACCGTCGGCATCCTCCCCGGCGGCTCCCCGGCCGAAGCCAACCCCTGGGTCGACGTGCCCATCGCCACGGGCCTGGGCTATACCCGCAACGCCCTCGTGGTCATGAACGCCGACGCGGTTATCGCCGTGGACGGCGAATACGGCACGCTCTCGGAGATCGCCTACGGCAAGATCCACGGCAGGAAGGTCGTCGGGCTCGGGACCTGGGAGGTCAAAGGCGTGGACGCGGCCGCGAGCCCCGAGGAGGCTGTCCGGATGGCCCTCGAGGGGCTGGCCCGTTGAGATGAAGAACTATCGGCTGGTCCTCGGCTACGACGGCACGAACTTCCGCGGCTGGCAGCGCCAGCCCGACGGCCGGACCGTCCAGGGCGCCCTCGAGGAGGCCGTCCGAAAGATCACCGGCAAGCGGACCGTCGTCCACGGGGCGGGCCGGACGGACGCCGGCGTGCACGCCCTCGGCCAGGTGGCCAGCTTCCGCGGCGCCTTCAAGCTCACCGATGAGGTCCTGCTGCGGGCCCTCAACGCCGTCCTTCCGGCCGACATCCGGGTCTTCTCGCTGGCGGAGACGCCGCCGGACTTCCATGCCCGGCGGTCGGCCCGCTCCAAGGTCTATCGCTACCGGATCGTCCACGCCCCGCAACCGAGCCCCCTCGACCGCTGCTATGTCCTCCATTGGCCCTACCCGCTGAGATGGGGCAAGATGCGCCAGGCGGCCGGGCTCTTCGTCCGCACGGCAGACTTCTCCGCCTTCTCGTCCAACCGGGACCGATCGCCGGTCCGGACGGTCACCCGCTCGGAGCTGCGGCGCTCGGGCGACGAGATCGTTTACACGATCGAGGCGGCGGGGTTCCTGCGCTACATGGTCCGGACGATCGTCGGGACCCTGCTCGAGGTCGGGCGCGGCCGGCTCGAACCCGAGGGCATCGAGGAGATCTTCCGGCGCGGGGACCGGTCGCTGGCCGGGCCGACGGCGGCGGCTAAGGGCCTGACGCTCGTCCAGGTCGACTACTGATCATTCACAAAAACGCCCGCTTTTTCTCCATCCTTCTTCTTTGGGCGTTTTTGCCCTACGGGCGAACCGATCCGGCCCTATCTGCTTCGTTCTCGGGGTTCGCAGTGCCTAGGAGTACAGCTTCACCCCTCGGGCCTCGCATCTGAGGGCCGCCTCGATTCGTGAATGATTCAAGAGATGACGAGGGCCATGACATAGGCGTCCTCGTCCGGCTTGGTGTAATAATTCTTCCGCGTGCCCATGATCTCGAAGCCCAGCTTCCGGTACAGGGTCAGGGCCGTGGTGTTGGATTGCCGGACCTCGAGGGTGATGAAGGTCGCCCCCGCTTCGCGCGACTTGGCGATCGCGTAGCGCATCATGGCTTCCCCCAAGCCGAGGCCCCGGCATTCGGGATGGACGGCGATATTGTTGACTTGGACATCATCCCGGATCTGCCAGTAGATGATGTAGCCGACGACCTCCTCGCCGGGCCGGCGGACGACGACCATCGGGAAGGACACCGCCGTGTTCTGGATCTCGCCCCGGAACGTGTTGTCGCTCCACGGGTTGGAGAAGGACAACCGCTCGATCTCGCGGACCGCGGCGAGGTCCGACTCGCGCATCCGGCGGATGAAGAAGCGCTCCATCCCTTCGATCAGGTTCGGCATGGCTCCTCGGCCTGGGAGCGGCGGAAATAGAGCGGCTCGAGCGAGGCGGCATCGACGCCCTGCCCCGCCCGGATGAGCCGCGCGCCGATCCGGCCGACCTCGGCGGCGATGAAGGGACTGCGCTCGGGGAAGCGGGCCTCGGTCCCGACGCGGGCCATGAGCCCGGACCGGTAGACCGCGAGGCCGCTCCCGGCGAAAGCGATGATCCGGCCGACCGGCAGCCGGGCGAAGAACTCGTCCGGGATGTAGGCGCCCTGGGGGATGATCTCGGCCAGGCCGGCCGGCCCGGTCTCGAAGAGCCCGGCGTAGATCTCCCCTTTTTTGGCGTCCAGAAGCGGGCAAACGAGACCCGGGCCCTCCGAGGCGAGCTTGGCCGCCAGGGCGACCAGGGTCGATACGGCGGCGACGGGCTTGCCCGAGGCAAAGGCCAGGGACTTGACGGCGCCGATCCCGATCCGGATGCCGGTGAACGAGCCGGGGCCGGCCGCCACGGCGAAGGCGTCGAGGTCCTTCACGTCCCGGCCGAGGGCGCCGAGGAGGAAATCGATCGAGCGGAAGAGGCGCGCGGAGTGGGTCGCGGCCGACTCGACGTTGGCCTCGCCAAGGAGCGTCTCGTCACGGCCAAGGGCCACCGACCCGCCCGGCGTCGTCGTGTCGACGGCCAGGATCAGCACGGCCGCTCCGCGGCGCTTGGACTATTCACGCGTCTTCTTCACGGAAGGAGAAATACGGCGCTTTCACGAATGGTCCAAGTCAGAGTTTGGCGGCGACGGCGCGGCCGATGTCCAGGCTGGTCGACCGGCCGCCCATGTCGTAGGTCCGGGCCGTCCCCTCCTTGATGACCTCGGCCACGGCGGCCTCGATGGCCGCGCCCATGGCCGTCTCGCCGATCCAGTCGAGCATCATTTTGGCGGCCAGGATCGTGGCGATGGGGTTGACCTTGTACATCCCCGAGTACTTCGGGGCCGAGCCGTGGGTCGGCTCGAAGACGCCGTACTTGTCGCCGATATTGCCGCTGCAGGCGAAGCCGAGGCCGCCGACGAGCTGGGCGGCCAGGTCGGAGACGATGTCGCCGAAGAGGTTCTCGGCGACCAGGATATCATAGTCGTGCGGGTTCTTGAGCAGCCACATGCAGATGGCGTCGACATTGGCGTCCCAGAACTTGATGTCGGGATAGCCCTTGGCCACTTCCCGGGCCGTGTCGAGCATCAGGCCGCCCGTTTCGCGCAGGACGTTCGGCTTCTCGATCAGGGTCACGGACTTGCGGCCGTACTTGCGGGCAAACTCGAAGGCGGCCTTGACGATGCGGGCGCAGGCGGGCTTGGTCATGATCCGGGTCGAGACGGCGATCTCGTTGGCCGGGACGTCCTTGAAGCGCTTCATCTTGGGATTGGTCAGCAGGGCGTCGCGGACGACCGCGGGCAGGGGGAAGAACTCGACCCCCGCGTACATGCCCTCGGTGTTCTCGCGGAAGATCACCAGGTCGATCCCTTCCTTATAATTGAGGGGGTTGCCGGCGTAGGCCTTGCAGGGGCGCAGGTTCTGGTAGAGATCGAACTCCTGGCGCAGGCGGACGATCGGGCTAAAATAGGACAGCCCCGTGCCCCGCAGCGACGCGGCCAGCTCGCAGTCGGCGTCTTCCTTGGGCTTGGAGGTGATGGCCCCGAAGAGGCAGGCGTCGGTCTCGCGCAGGAGCTTGAGGGTCCGGTCGGGCAGCGGATTCCCCTCGCGGCACCAGAACTCCCAGCCGATATCGCCATAGACGTATTCGGCGTCGAGGCCGGTCTTCTGGAGGACGATCATGGTGGCTTCGACGACGTCCTTGCCGACGCCGTCCCCGGGCAGGATCGCGATCTTGTACTTGGGCATGCGGGTCACTCCTTTTTTTCTTCGGTCTCGTCGACCGTGAGCTTGGCCTTGGTGTATTCGATCAGCCCTCCCGCGGCGATGATGCCGAGCACGGACTCCGGAAGCGGGCTGAAGGAAAACGTCCCCCGGGTCGAGCGGATCTCGCCGCGGACGAGGTCGATGTCGACGGGGTCGCCGGCCTCGAGATGATCGACGGCCTCCGGGCTCTGGAGGACCGGCAGGCCGATGTTGATGGCGTTACGGAAGTAGATCCGGGCGAAGGACCTGGCCACGATTGCCTGGACCCCGGCCGCCTTGAGGCAGGTCGCCGCCTGCTCCCGGGACGAGCCGCTGCCGAAGTTCTTGCCGGCCACGATGACATCGCCGGGCTTGACCTTGGGCGCGAACTCGGGATCGAGGTCCTCCAGGGCGTGCTTGGCCATCTCTTCGGGCGGCATGATCTGATAGGTGTAGCGGCCCGGGAAGATGACGTCGGTGTTGACGTTGTCGCCGTATTTCCAGACGATGCCGTGGCTCATAGGAACCCCCTGGGGTCGGTGATCCGGCCCGTGACCGCGGAGGCCGCGGCCGTGGCCGGCGAGGCCAGGTAGATCTCGGAATCGCGGTGGCCCATGCGGCCCCGGAAGTTCCGGTTCGAGGTGCTCAGACAGACCTCCCCCGCCGCGAGCAGGCCCTCGTGGGCCCCAAGACACGGCCCGCACCCCGAGTTGAGGATGACGCAGCCGGCGTCGACGAGGACAGCCAGGGCGCCGGATCGGAGGGCCTCCCGATAGACCTCCCAAGACGCCGGGATGACGAGGACGCGCACGGACTTGGCGACCTTGCGGCCCTTGAGGATGGCCGCGGCGGTCTCGAGGTCCTCGAGACGGCCGTTGGTGCAGGTGCCGATCAGGACCTGGTTGACGGCTCTGCCGGCGACTTCGGCGACGGGCTTGACGTTGTCCACGGAATGGGGAACGGCGACCTGGGGCTCGAGGGAGCCGAGATCGTAGGCGAGCACGGATTCATAGAGGGCGTCGGGATCAGAAGCGAGCGCCACGAAGGGGCCCCGGGCCCGGCCCTCCAGCCACCTCAGGGTCTTTTCGTCGGGGGCGAAGTAGCCGTTCTTGGCGCCCATTTCGGCCGACATGTTGGCCAGGGTCAGGCGCGCCCCCACGCTGAAATCGCCGGCCGCAGGCCCATCGAACTCGACGGCCTTGTAGTTGGCCATTTCGGCGCCGTGGTCGCCGATGAGCTTGAGGCTGAGGTCCTTGGCCGAGACTCCGGGGCCAAGGCGTCCGGTGAGGTCGATGCGCATGGTCTCGGGGACACGGAGCCAGATCTCGTCGGTCGCCCAGGTGCAGGCCGTCTCGGTCCGGCCGATGCCGGCGGCGAAGGCGCCGAGGGCGCCGTAGCTCGGGGTGTGGGAATCGCTGCCGACGATGACGCTGCCGGGCAGGGCGAACCCCTGTTCGGGCAGGACCTGGTGGCAGATGCCGGCGTTGATATCGAAAAAGTTGGCGATCCCTTGTTCGGCGACGAACTCACGGATGGTCTTGTGGTTCTGGGCGTACTTCTCATCCGCGGCCGGGACGATATGGTCGAGAACGATGACGATCTTCCCGGGCGCCTTGACCTTCTTGACGCCGAGCTTGCGGAACTCCTGGATGATGGCCGCCGAGTTGTCGTGGGATAGGACATAGTCGGGCGACACGCTCACGACATCGCCGGCCTTCACCTCACGCCCGGCCTTGCGGCCGAGGACCTTTTCCGTCAGCGTCTTGCCCACGATCGACCTCCTGGCCTTCCCATTTTATGGGCGGCCGGGAGGCTTGTCAATTTACCTTGAATGCCAGGGCCGAGGGCACCATCGGAGCGAGCATCAGCGCTGATTTAGCCGCTCTGGAGAAGGATGCGGGCCGTTTCAGCGGAAACCGCCAAAACGTGTCTGAGCGAGGCTTAGCGCAAGCCGAGCGAGTTGTCTTGGCGCCGAGTCCGACGAACGGAACGGCGTGAAAAATCAGCGCAGCGAGCGGAGACGATCCCGAGGCTATTCCAGCCAGACTCTGATGACGGCGCCGTCGTCGCCCTTGATCTCGACGAGGGCCAGCGGTCCCGCCTTCTTCAGGGCGGACCAGACGGCCTTGACGTCGATCTCGCAGCGGTCCTTGTCGACCTTGAAGTGCCGGCAGTCCGCCGAGCCGAGAATAGCCTCGATGAGGGCGATGGGCAGGCTGATCTTGACGGCGGCCTCGCCGGACCGGCCGGCCTGGATCAGGACCTTGAACCATCTCGGCTCTCGGCCCGTCTCGGCCGCCGGGGAGTTCCTGACGGCGTTCTGGATGACCTTGAAATCGTTGTGGGTGGCGGCAGCGGCCGGCCGGGCGAGGGCGCCGAGAGCCAGGACCGCGATGATCGCGAGCGCTGTTCTTTTCATGGTCTCACTCCTTCCTCGGTGTCCGATCACTCGATCCAGATCTCGATGATCGAGCCGTCGTCGCCGGCGATGCGGAGGATGCTCTCCTTGGATTTGGACAGCTGGTCGATGATCTTGGCGACGTCATAGCCCTTGCGGCGGAGGACCGCCTTGTCATCCTCGTCCATGGCGTTCAGGGCCAAATCGGCCAGAGCGAACGGAATGGCCAAGGCAAAGACCTCCCGGCCTTTGTCCCGGATCCGGATCCGGAGCAGCCGGGCCGTCGATCCGGCCCGGGGGGCCCGGTCCTCGGCGGACCTCAGGCTCCCCGGCGAGACGCGCATCAGGGCGATGCGAGCCCGGTCGAGGAGCTCGGGATCCTTCTCGGTCTCGACGATCCTCGACAGGACGGGCGCGGCCTTGGCCGCCTCTCTCTTGTCGGAGACGAGGCTCAGCTTGTAGGCCGCGTAGTACCGGACGACCTTGCTCGGATGGTCCAGCCGGCTCTCGATCTCCCTCAGGGCGGAGGCGTCCCCTCCCTCGTACAGATCGAAGGCCAGGTCGACGATCGAGCCTTCGGACTCCTCGACCAGACTGGGTTTGGCGTCCTCGAGCCGGATGTAGCTCTTGTAGGCGCGCAGGGCGTCCCTCTCCCGGCCGACGAGGCCGCTCAGGCACTCTCCCTTATAGAAGAGGGCCTGCCCGGCCAGAGGGCTCGACGGGAACCTGTCGATGAGCTCGTCGATCTTGTCGAGCGCAGTCTGCCAGCTCTTGTCGAAGACGAGGAGCTTGGCCTCGCGGAAGAGGGATTCGTCCGTCGGGGCCTGCGCGGAGGCCCGGGCGGCCCCCGCCCCCAGTCCCCAGACGAGGGCGAGAAGAAGAAGGAGGAGTGTTCTCTTTTTCATGTCAGACCCCGCTTTCGAGCTCTTTCCTGACCAGGTTGATCTTGAGGAGGAGCTGGCGCTCCTCGACGAGGCCGCGGATCTTCCCCAGCTCGGCCGCCGTCAGCTCGCCGTCGATCTGGGAGAGTTCGAGGAAGAGCATCTCGATCTGGTCGCAGATGGCTTTGGCCTTGACCATCCGGAGGCCTTCGAGCTGAGCGTTGAGGTACTTCTTCTTCTGCAGGAGGTCCCGGGCCCGCGCCGAGCGGACCGCGGCGGGCAGGACGGGGCCCGGGCCGGCCGATTCGAAGACGTCGAGGAGCATGTACTGGCCCTTGTCCAGATAATCCAAGGTGTTCCGGCGGGCCATCTCGAGCTCGGCCCGGTCCAGGAACTCGCCCGACGCGTAATAGGCGCCCCCGCTGCCGGGGCGTGTCTCCGGGGCCTTGAGCGCGAAGTACATGGCGGCGGCGCCGACGACGAGCCCGGCGGCCAGCCCGGCCAGAGCGGGTTTCATCCGGAACGCCGCCAGCCAGCCCGCCGCGCGGGTCTGGGCGCCGCGCCCGGCCCGCCCGTCCGCCGCGAGGGCCCGGCCGGCGATGACGGCCGGCAGAGCGTCCCAATTCACGGAGGCGACCGCCTGCCGGATCTCGGACCTGACCGCGGCCGTCTCCTCGAGGATCCGGTCGATCGCGTCGGCCTCGGCCCGCCGCTGCGGGAGGTCCCCGTCGCCGGGCGTCATCGCCCGGCCCCCCGCCGCATCCCGGTCGCCCGAGAGGACCGCCGCCCAATCCGTCTTGGTCATCGTGTTCCGTCTCATGGTTCGATCCCCAATACCGGCGCCAGACGTTTCCGGAGATTCTGCACGGCCTTGAAGTGAAGCGATTTGGCCGTCCCGATCGAGATCGCCATGGCCTCGGAGATCTCGTTGAACTGAAGCTCGTTATAATGCCGCATGATAAAGACCATCTTCTGCCGCTTGGCCAGCGTATCGACCGAACGGGCGAAGGCCTGGCGGAGATCCGACGCGGCCGAGTCGCCGTCCCGCTCCGGCGCCGCGGCGACGGGGATGTCTTCGAGCGGCGTCGCCGTCTCCCACTGCCGTCTTTTCCGCCGGTGCTTCCTGTAGCTGTCGATGCTGATGTTCTTGGCCATCTGCAGGAGCCAGCCCTGGAACGAATTCCCCGGCTTGTAGAGGCCCGCTTTCTGATAGAGCTTGAGGAAGGTCTCCTGGACGGCGTCGAGGGCGTCCTCGCGGTCCCGGAGGATCGAATAGGCCATGACGAACACTTTCTGCTGGTAGAGCCGGATGATCGTCATGAAGGCCTCGCGGTCGCCCGCCTGGACCCTCTCGAGCAAAGAGGCGATCAGGGCGGCATCGGCCTGGCGGCCTGCGGAGACGTCACTCATGGGACCTCACAGAGTACAACGAACCCTCGATCCCTAGAGTTTACTCCCATCCGGGAAAAAGTGGAGGAACCGTCCCGAGAGGAGCGGCCCCGAGGGCAGTCTTCAGGGACGGTCCCGGGGACCTCGAGGAGTGAACGGGTTCAGGAGGCGCTCAGAACCGGGAAAAACCTCTGCGGTCGCCGCCCTCGCCCATGGGGCGCCGGTCCGCGCCGGGCCTCTCGGCCCGCGGCCGGGCGTCGTTGACGATGAGCTTGCGGCCGTCGAATTCCGTGCCGTTGAGCTTGCCCTTGGCATCCTGGGCGCATTCCGGCGTCGCCATCTCGACGAAGCCGAAGCCGCGGCCCTGCAGGATGTTGACCGAGGTAACCTCGCCGTGCTGCCCGAACAGCTGTTTCAGCGCGTCTTCGGTGGTCCGATAATTGAGGTTACCGACATAGAGCTTTGAAAAGGACATTCCCCATACCTCCTGTGCCCCCATTGTCCATATTTCGCCGATTGAAATCAAGCCGGTTTCTGTTATAGTTTGAGGGGCCGGAGGCCAGGAACCGCCATGAAAAGATCCACCTATATCATCCTGATAATCCTATTCTTCCTCGCGCTCGCCGCGGTCGGCACGGTCTTCGTCGTCATCGAAGATCTCGGCGGCCGGCCCGTGGAGGTCCCGGCCCGCGGCTACCTGGATATCCCGCTCGCCGGCGCCATCCCCGAGATCGCCCCGCCCGAGTCGCTGGCGACGGTCCTGATCGGGCGCCGGCCGGTGACCATGCACGATCTCTGGGAGAACCTGCGCAAGGCCAAGGTCGACGACCGCATCCAGGAGGTCGTCCTGCGTCTGGGCCTGCTCGAATGCGACTGGGCCAAGGCCAACGAGATCCGGGAGGCCATCCTCGACTTCCGGCGCTCCAGCAAAAGGGTCTACGCCCTGATCGAGGAAGCTCCCGACTTCGATCTGGAATATTTCATCGCCACGGCCTGCGACCGGATCATCCTCCAGCCCCTCGGCTGGCTGGGCATCAACGGCATCGGCGGCTACGTGCCCTTCCTCAAGGGTTTCTTCGACAAGGTCGGCATCCAGGCCCAGTTCGAGCACATCGCCGAGTTCAAGACCGCCACCAACATGTTCACCGAGAAGGGCTTCACTGCGGCCCACCGCGAGGAGACGGAATCCCTGTACCGCGACATCTTCGACCAGTACGTCGCCATCGCCGCCAAGGCCCGGGGCAAGTCGCCGCAAGAGTTCCGGGCCCTCCTCGACCAGGGCTCGTTCCACGGCGAACGGGCCAAAGCCGCCGGGCTCGCGGACGACTGCCTCTATGAGGACGAGGTCCAGGACCTGTTGCGCCGGGACGGCGGCGGCTCGATCGCGCCCGTCGCGTTCGACAGCTACACCCGGGTCTCGCCCTCGTCGGTCGGACTCGAGACGGGACCGCACACCGTGGCCTTGATCTACGCCACGGGCATGATCGTCAGCGGCGAGAGCCTGCCGGAGCTCATGGGCGGCTCGACCGTGGCCGCGTGGATCCGGGGCGCCCGGACCGATCCGATGGTGCAGGCCATCGTCCTCCGCATCGACAGCCCGGGCGGGTCCTCGGTCGGCTCCGACGTCATCTGGCGCGAGGTCGCGCTGGCCCGGAAGGCCAAGCCGGTCATCGTGTCCATGTCGGACATGGCCGGCTCGGGGGGCTACTGGATCGCCCTGCCTGCGACCAAGATCGTCGCCCAGCCCCAGACCCTGACCGGCTCGATCGGCGTGCTGGCCGGCAAGTTCAGCATCAACGGCCTCATGGCTAAGCTCGGCGTCACGGCGGACAAGGTCGCCTTCGGCGCCCACGCCGACGAGTATTCGATGTTCCGCCCCTTCACGGAGGACGAGCTCAAGGCCCTCAGGGATGATCTCACGTGGACCTACGGCCAGTTCCTGGACCGGACGGCGGCGGGCCGGGGCCTGACCCGCGCGGAGGTCGACGACGTCGGCAAGGGCCGCGTCTGGACGGGACGGCAGGCCAAGGACCGCAAGCTCATCGACGAGTTGGGCGGGCTGACCATGGCCGTCGGCCTGGCCAAGAAGGAAGCGAAGATCGGCGCCGAGGAGGAAGTCCGGCTCGACGTCTGGCCGCGCAGGCGGACGTTCTGGCAGGCCCTCTTCAGCGGCCAGGGCTTCGGCCTCGACGCGAGGAGCTCCGGCGTCCGGGAGAAACTTCTCGAAGCGTCCCGCCTGATGCAGCAGACGAAGGTGTGGGCGATCATGCCCTTCTGGGTCAAGCCGCAATAAGAGGGACAGTCCCGTTCTCGCGGCTAATAGGCGAAGGAAGACGGGCAGATGGTCTTGAATTCGCAGACCGAGCAGTTGAGCCAGTCGGGCCGGGCCTCGAAGTTGCCGGACCGGATGCCCTCGGCCGCCTCGCGGATCTTCTCCCCGGCCCGCCGGAGGTCCTTTTCACCTTTGGCGGCCCGACCGACGAGGTCGGACTCGAGGAAGTGCAGCCGGGTCTCGAACGGCAGCACCCCCTCGGTCTTCAGATAGGACAGGGCATAGACGTCCATCTGCAGGCTCTCGGCCGCGGCCCGATCGGCGTCCTTCTGGGTCGGGGCCTCCCCGGTCTTGTAATCGATGACGACCGGTCCCGAGGGCTCGAGATCGACCCGGTCGAAGCGGCCCGAAAAGCGCAGCCCTCGCTCCTGCCAGCGGAACGGCCGTTCCAGATGATCCGGCCGTCGGCCGGACTCGTCTTCGCGCCGGACAAAGAGACGCAGGGCCCTCTCGCCGGCCGCCTTGCGCAGCTCTTCGTGCTCCCGGCTGAGGAAGCCCTCGTTGACCCAGTTCTTGCGGTAGTCCTCGAGGACCGCTTCGATCGTGACGGCCCGGCCCGTCATCCGCTGTCGCAGAAAACTGTGGATGACGGCGTGGAGCACGCGTCCGAAGACGATCGCGTGGTGAGGCAGGACCGGGACGCGCATGTCATGACGGAACTTGTATTTCAGCGGGCAGACGAGGTAGTCCTCGATCCGGACGAAGCTCAGCCGCAGGGCGCCGGCCGGGCGGACCGCCGCCGCGGTCTTGGGCCGGGCCGTGGCCAGCGCGTAGCGCCTGATCTCCTCGAGGACGGAGGCCTTGATCACGTCCTCGGGCATCTTCGGGATATCCAGGGCCTCGAGGACGAACGGGCTGACCTTCTTGAGCCGGCGCGTCCCGTAGTCCTTGGCCCAGGTCATGTAAAGGGCCCGCCGGGCCCGGGTCATGGCCACATAGAAGAGCCGCCGCTCCTCTTGAGCGTAGTTCTCCCGCCCGGGCAGTCTCTCCTTGAGCGCGCCGTCCGGCACGGGGATGCGCTCAGGCCTCTCCCGGCCGGGGAAGCGGTCCTCGACGAGGCCGACCAGAAAGACCGCCTCGAACTCGAGCCCCTTGGCCTTGTGGACGGTCAGGACGTGGATCGCGTCCTCGTCGAGCTCGGCCTCTGAGGTGGCCGGGTTGTCGCCGACCTCGGCCAGCAGATCGAGGTAGCGGGCAAAGGACCGGAGGGAATCGTTCTCCACGAGCTCGCTGAAGCCCTTGATCTTGTCGAAGAAGAGGCGGATGTTCTTGACCCGGACCTCCGCTTCGGGAGTCAGGGGCGAAACCAGGGACTTGAGGGTGCCGCTCCGCTCGAGGAAGGCGTAGACGACGGCCCCGGCGTTCTTGGTCCCGGCCATCTCGACGTAGGCCGTGATGTCGGCGAAGATGCGTTTGACGGTCTCCTCCGTCGCCGGGGCGATCTCGACCGGGCTCGTCCCGGCGGCGACGGCCTTGAAGACGCTATGGAGGCTGAGGTTCTTCTTGTCCGCATAGCCGGCGATCCGGCTCATGTCGTACGGCTCGGCCTTGTAGACGTCGGAGAGGGCGAGGTAGAAAAGGTCGCGGCTGTTCTCGAAATCCGTCACGGCCCGGATGAACGCGACCAGGACCTTGATCTCGTCCTGCTGGTAGAGGCCGCGGCTGCCCGAGAAGCGGAACGGGACCTCCTTCATGTTGAAGGCCCGCAGATAGGGGTCGGCGTCGGCGTTGCGGCGGACGAGAACGGCCATGTCGCGCCAGGCGGCGCCGGCCGCCCGGAGCTCCAGCAGGCGGTCGGCGACGGCGTCGGACTCGTGCGCCAGGGTGTCGAAGGTGAGCATGTGGATGCTCTTGCCCCGACCCGGCGTCGCGGCCCTGAGCCGTTTGTCGACCTGGTCCTTGAACTCGAGCCGGTTCGGGTCGTTGTGGCGGATGAGGCGGTAGGCCGCATCGAGGATGGGCTGGGTCGACCGGTAGTTGCGCGTCAGGACGATCCGCTTGGCTTCGGGGAAGACCTCCTCGAAGCCGAGGATGTTGCTGAGCGAGGCGCCCCGGAAGCGGAAAATGCTCTGGTCGTCGTCGCCGACCACGGTCAGGTTGCGGTGCCCGGCCGCCAGCATCTTGACCAGCTCGAACTGGACATAATTGGTGTCCTGGAACTCGTCGACCAGGATGTAGCGGTAGCGGCGGCGGAGCTCGTCGAGGACCGAGGGCCGGCGGCGCAGGAGGTCGATGACGAGCGTCACCTGGTCCTCGAAGTCGATCAGGCCCTGGGCCCGCAGGAGCTCCTGGTAGGCCGCATAGACCCGGGCCAGCTCCAGGTGCTTGCGGGCCGTTTCCCGATCGGTCTCGCCGGCGGCCGCGCGGCCCAGTTCTTCCGCGTAGTGGAGATAGTCCTCGGGCCGGACGTCCTCCTGCTTGAGCCGGCGGATGGCCCCGAGGACCTCCTGGATGTGCCGGGTCGGCTGGCCGAGCGGCCGATAGTAGTCGAGGGGCAAACGGAACAGGTTCTCGCGAAAGAAGATGGCCTGGTCGACGTCGGCCAGCAGCCGGAAGTCGGGGGGATACCCGGCGTCGAGAGCGTAGTCGCGGAGGACCCGCTCGCCGAAGGAGTTGAAGGTGCTGATCTCCGCGAACGAGGAGGTGTACGGAACGAGGACGTCGACCCGGGCCTCCATCTCGCTGGCCGCCTTCTCGGTGAAGGTCACGGCCAGGATCTGGTCGGGCCGGGCGGCCTTGGCGGCGATGAGCCGGGCGATCCGGTGGGTGATGACCTTGGTCTTGCCGGTGCCGGCGCCGGCGACGATGAGAAGCGGCCCATCGCCGTGAAGCACGGCCCGGCGCTGGGCCGGGTTCAGGCCCTCGACGAGGGCCAGCTCGTCCGGCTGTCGGCGCGGGGAGGCGGGCCGGGGCATTTACTTCTTGGCGGGCGGCGCGGGCGAGGGGTCGACGACGACTTTCTCGCCGGGGGCGGCCAGGCCGAGCTTCTCGCGGGCGGCCTTCTCGACCGCCCGGGGATCGTTCCGGAGCCGCTCGATCTCGGCCGTGATCCGGTCCCGCTCCGCTTCGAGCGCCCGGATGCGCTCGGCCCGCGTCGCCAGGACCTGGCGGGACCGGCGCAGCTCCATGACCCCCTTCTTGCCGAAAAGGGCCGTGACGATCATGATCATCAGGACGCAGGCGACGCCGAGGATGAGGATCTTCTTCCTCACCGGACCGCCTCCAGTCCCTTCTTCAGCAAAGAGTCGACCTCCTCGTCGGTCTCGGCCTCGGCGTAGCAGCGGATGAGCGGTTCGGTGCCCGACAGCCGGAGGACGACCCAGCGGTCGCCCTCGAAGTCGAGCTTGAGCCCATCGAGCGTTTCGACAGCCAGGACCTTGCGGCGGCCCAGCCGGGAGGGCGGGGTTTGAACAAGGGCCTTGAGCTTCTTGGCCCGCTCGGGGGTCAGGGGCAGGGTCCTCTGGCCGCTGGTCATCGCGCCGTAGCCCTGGAAGAGCTCGGCCCGGAGAACGCTCAGGCTCCTGCCGGTCGCGGCGATCATCTCGGCCACCAGCAGTCCGGCGAAAATGCCGTCCTTTTCGGGCAGGTGGTCGCGGACGGCGATGCAGGCGCTCTCCTCGCCGCCGAACATGATCTCGCCCTTGAGGTAGAGGTCGGCCATGTACTTGAAGCCGACCTTCGTCTTGGTCAGCGGCAGACCGAACTTGCGGGCGATGCGGTCGAGGAGGTGGGTGGTCGTGATCGAGCGGGCCACGCCGCCCCGCCAGCCCTTGATCCGGACGAGGTAGTCGAGGAGCAGGGCCAGGATGATGTTCGGATGGACGAAGCCGCCGCGCTCGTCGATGATGCCGAAGCGGTCGCCGTCGGCGTCGGTGGCCAGGCCGACGTGGCAGCGGGTCTTGACAACGTGGGCCTTGAGCTCGGCCAGGTTCTCTTCGGTGCAGGACGGGCTGACCCCGCCGAAGTAGGGATCGACGTAGCCGTGGAGGCCCTCGACCGCGACCCCGTTCTCCTCGAGGATCTCGTCGAGGTATTCGCGGCTGGTGCCGTAGAGCGGGTCGGCGGCGACCCTGAGGCCGGCCCGGCGCATGGCCTCGAAATCGATCTTGCCCTGGAGATGGGCCAGGTAATCGGCCTGGAGGTCGATCCGGGAGAAGGACTCCTCGACGAGGTGGGTGGTCAGGGACGGGAAGCCCGGCATCAGCCGGCGGACCTCCTCCTCGATGGCGTCGGTCACCTCGGGCAAGGCCGGCGCGCCGGTCGAAGCGTTGAACTTCAGGCCGTTGTACTGGGGCGGGTTGAAGGAGGCCGTGAAATTGATCCCGCCCTGGCACTTCCGCTTAATGATCTGGCAGGCCAGGGCCTGGGAGGGCGCGTCGCGGTCGGCGAGAAAGACCTCGATCCCGTTGCGGGACAGGAGCTTAGCCGCCTCGAGGGCATACCGGTCGGACAGGAAGCGGGTGTCGTAGCCGACGACCACGGCGATCGGCCGGTCGCCGTGCTTGGCCCGGAGGTAGTTGGCGGCCGCCTGGATGACGACCCGGACGTTGTGGAAGGTAAAGTCCTCCCCCATCACGCCGCGCCAGCCGGAGGTGCCGAACCGGATCATCATCGCCCAAAAATTAGCACACTCACCCCTTAAAAGCAACGCGGCGGCGCCCTACGGGTTGATGGTCTCCTCGGGGATCATCTCCGTTCGCGGCGGTGATTCTTCACGCCGGTCCGTTCGGCGGGCTCTGCGGCAAAACAACTCGCTCGGCGTGCGCTACGCCTCGCTCAAACACGTTTTGCCGGTTTCCCCTGAAACTCCCTTCGCCCGTCTCCGGACCAGCTAAATCACCGCTTAAGCTCACTCCGACGACCCCTTCGGATCCCAGATCCAACCCGTGGCGAATCCCCAATCCCTTTGTTAGCTCCGGGGGTTCGGCTGGCCTTTTCACCGCCCGTAAACATCAAAGGGCGAAAAATAGAGGTCACTTCTTTTTTTGAATTTCGCCGGTCATGGGGACGAAGCGGACGTCGAGGATGCTCTCGATCCGGGGCTGGCCGTTCCGCTTGGTCACGATCGTCAGGCGCTGATACGAGGCGGGGTCCCCGAGCGGCAGGACCAGGCGGCCGCCTTCGGCCAGCTGGGCGAAGAGGGCCGGCGGCATCCGGGGCGCGGCCGCGGTGACGACCATGGCGTCGAACGGCGCCTGCTCCGGCCAGCCGAAGAAGCCGTCGCCGGCCCGGACATGGACATTGGCATATCCCAGGCGTTGGAGCGTCGCAGCGGCCCGGCGGGCCAGGCCGGGCTGGATCTCGATCGTATAGACGCTCCCGGCGATCCGGCTGAGGACGGCGGCCTGATAGCCGGAGCCGGTGCCGACCTCGAGCACCTTCTCGACTCCCTGGAGCCGCAGGCTCTCGGTCATCAAAGCCACGATATAGGGCTGGGAGATCGTCTGCCCGTCGCCGATCGGCAACGGGGCGTCGCTGTAGGCCTCCTCGGCCAGGTCGGCCGGGACAAAGAGATGGCGCGGCACTTCGGCCATGGCCTTGAGGACGAGGCCGTCGTGGATGCCGCGGGCCGCGATCTGGTCTGCGACCATGGCCTTCCGCCTGAAAGCGAACGACGCTTCCGACTGGGGACCGGCCAGAAGGGCCAAAACCAGGCCCGCGGCCATCACCCTTAGCGGTGACATGAGGTTAGGCCAACGGTGATTTTTCTTGATCGCGGCGGAGCCCCCCTCCCCCGTCGAGGCCCTCATAACGCGCCCTCCCGCCCCTCATTATGGCACTGATCGGGGGCCCGCGCAACACCGCTGACCGGGCCTCCGGCCCCGAGGATTTTCGTTGACAAGCCTGTTTTTTTTTGATATTTGGATAATCAAGCGAGATGTGGAACTAACTGAAAGTCCAGATGCTGGAAACTAGCGCCATCTACCCGGGATCCTTCGATCCCGTCACCAACGGGCACGTGGACATCATCGAACGGGGCCTCAAGGTCTTCGACCGGGTGGTCGTGGCCGTCTTGGAAAACCCCAAAAAGCGCCCTCTCTTTACGACTAAAGAGAGGGTCAAAATGGTCCAGGAAATCTTTGCTGCGAACCGGAGGGTCGAGGTCCGCGCCTTCGACGGCCTCCTGGTGGACTTCGCCAGGGCCCAGGGGACGCGGGTGGTCATCCGCGGTCTGAGGGCCATCTCCGACTTCGAGTACGAGTTCCAGATGGCCCTGATGAACCGCAGCCTGGCGCCGGACATTGAGACGTTTTTCATGATGCCGAGCGTCCATTATTCGTTCCTGAGCTCGAACCTCGTCCGCGAGGTGGCCGGCCTGGGAGGGTCCGTCGAGGGGCTGGTCCCGGCGGCGGTGGCCCGCAAGCTCCGGAACAAGGTCCACGGGTCTCCAAAGACACATCACCGATAAAGGCAGGCAAACATGTTCGGACTCTCTCGGGAAAAAAGCGTGGTCGGGCTGGACATCGGGTCCTACTCCGTCAAGGCCGTCGAGCTGCGCCCCCGGAAGAAGGGCGAGGAGGCCTACGAGCTGGTCAAGGTCGGTTATGAGCCGCTGCCCCACGACGCCATCGTCGAGGGCACGATCATCGACTCGGCCGCCGTCGTCGAGACGATCCGCCTCGTCTGCGAGGAGAACAAGATCTCGACCAAGGACGTGGCCATCTCCATCTCCGGCAACTCGGTCATCATCAAGAAGATCTCGCTGCCGGTCATGGAAAAACAGGAGCTGGCCGAGAGCATCATCTGGGAGGCCAAGCACAACATCCCCTACCCCTACGAGGAGACCAACGTCGACTACGCCATCCTCAAGCCGTCGCGGTCGACGGACGAGAAGAACCTCGACATCCTGCTCGTTGCCGCGAAGAAGGACAAGATCGCCAATTACAGCAACGTCATCGCCCAGGCCCGCAAGAACCTCCAGAGCATCGAGGTCGATGTCTTCGCCCTCCAGAACGTCCTGGAGATCAGCCTATCCCGGACCTGTTCGCGAACAAGACCCTGGCCCTGATCAACATCGGGGCCAACATCACCAACGTCGTCATCGTCGAGCGGGGCACGCCGCAGCTGTTCCGCGACCTGTCCCTGGGCGGCTTCTTCTTCACCGAGAACATCCGCAAGGAGCTCAGCATCTCGTTCGAGGACGCCGAGAAGCTCCTCAAGGGCATCCCCGGGAAGGCGGCCACCCCCGACCAGTTCGCGGCGCTCCTGTCCATGAACGTCCGCGACCTGCTCGACGAGATCGAGAAGACCTTCTCGTTCTACGAAGCCTCGGAGAAGCGGGAGCGGAAGATCGAGCAGATCATCCTCAGCGGCGGCCTGGCCAACGTCACGAACATGGTCAGCGCCTTCGAGACCAAGTTCCGGATCAAGGCGGAGATCCTCAACCCCTTCCGCAACATCCGGGTCGATGACAAGAAGTTCGATGCCGTCTACTTCACCGATATGGCGCCGATCTTCGGAGTCGCCGTCGGCCTGGCAACCCGCAAGGTGGAGAAGTAACCATGATACGGATCAACCTCCTCAAGCCGGAATCGAAGGACATCCGGGAACCCGTCATCACGCCGGGCGTCGTCGAGGAAGGGACCAGGAAAGGGCCGAACATCGGCAGTCTGATATTCCTCGTCCTCATCATCGCCCTCGGCGCCCTTTTCTTCTTCCAGAAAAAGGCCTTCGACCGGGAGGACGCCCTTCTGGCCAAGGCCCGCCAGGAGAAGAGCCAGCTCCAGTATGTCGAGGCCAAGCTCGAGGAGCAGAGCCGAGCCCGCGAATCCCTGAACCAGAAGATCACGCTCATCGAAAGCCTGAACGCCCAGCGCGACCTGGCCCCCCGGCTGATGGACGAGCTGAGCCGGCGGCTGCCCGACTGGGTCTGGCTGACCGAGGTCACGTATGACGCCAAGGGCCTCCAGATCAAGGGCCGGGCCTTGTCGAACAACCTCATCGCCGATTACATCTCCGCCCTCGAGGCCAGCCCGCAGGTCATGAACGTCAACCTCGTCGCCTCGACGCAGAAGACCACCAAGAACGACCAGTATCTCGAGTTCGCGCTCAGGGCCATGGTCGAGGGGAAACCCGAACCCGTGCCGCCGCCGGCGCCGCCTGGGGCGGGGGCGAAACCGGCCGTCAAGAAGGGGGTATAGCCATGAAGAACTGGCCCTGGTACGGATATCTCACTCTCGCCGTCCTCATCGGCGCCCTGGCCTTCCTGTTCTACTTCAAGCCCCAGAACGACAAGCTCAAGGCCCTGACAGCCGACCGGATCAAGGTCGAGCAGGAAGTCCAGAACCTGAAGCAGAAGAAGCGCGAGCTCGACAAGATCACGGCCGACATCGCCGCGATGACCGCCAAGCTCAAGACCCTCGAGGTCAACATCCCGCAGCGCAAGGAGATCGCCGACATCCTGCGCCAGATCCAGACCCTGGCCTACGATTCGCGGCTCGACGTCCTCCGGTTCGCGCCCGGGGCGGAGGTCAACAAGGACTTCTACGCCGAATGGCCCATCCCCATCCAGGTCAGCGGGAACTACCACAACCTCGGGCTGTTCTTCGACAAGCTGAGCAAGTTCGCCCGCGTCTTCACGATCGAGAACTTCTCCCTCAAGGCCCTGAGCCGCCAGACGGACCTGAACACGATCTCCGCCAACTGGACGGCCAAGACCTATTTCTTCTCCGAGGCGCCGGCCGTTCCCGCGCCGGCCAAGAAACAACCCGTGAGGCCCAAACGATGAAACACGCCGCCATCTTCGTCCTGTGCGTCGCGTTCGCGGGCTTGGCCCCTCTCCTGGCCCAGGAGACGGCGCCGCCGGCCTCGACCGCCCCGGCCCTGACCGTTCAGACCGGCTTCACCTACAACCCGGAGAACCGCCGCGACCCGTTCAAGGACCTCCTGTCCGGACGCGACATGCGCGAAAAGTCGGCCGTCGGCGAGCCCCAGATCTTCATCGACGATCTCGTCCTCTACGGCATCGTCAAGAACAAGAACGTCTACACCGCCCTGATCGGCATGCCCCAGGGCTTCCCCGTGTTCGCCAAGGTCGGCGACAAGTTCGCGGATGGCTACGTCCTCTCCATCAGCGACACGCAAGTGGTCCTGCGAAAGACCCACGAGCGGGGGATCCCCCTTGTCAGGCCGAGAGACGTCATCAAGGAAATCACGGAGGAGCTGTAACATGAACAAGAGAATCCTGCCGGCCCTACTCGCCGGGCTGTGTGTGCTGGGGCTCTCGGCCCTGCTGGCCCAAGGCCCGGCCCCTGCGGCTCATATCAGCAAGATCCAGGTCCAGCCGGGGACGCTCTCGACCAGGCTCGTCCTGGAGGCCGACGCCCCCCTGGCCGTCGAGAAGGCGTTCTATCCCACGGAATCGCCCCGAACCCTGGTCCTGGACCTGGCCCGGACCTCGACGTCGGCCGCGCCCAGCCTGCCCTCCTCCGGCGCCGGGCTCGTCCGTGACGTCCAGGTCGAGAAGACCGGGACCGACGCCTTGCGGCTCCTCGTGCGGCTGACCGAGCGCGTGCCGGCCCGCATCCTCCAGGAGGCCGGGCGCACGGTCATCGAGCTCAACGGCGTCCTCCGCGGCCAGACGGGCTACGTCATCGACGCCGCGACCCAGGCGGCGCTCGACGGCCGGGCCAAGGGCGAGATCCTGCTCAGCCGCGTCGACACGTCGGCCGGCGCGGAATCCCTCTCCGTCAAGGCCGCTCTGACCGGGGCCCCGATCACCCAGGTCTTCGCCCTGGAGAACCCGCCGCGCCTGGTCGTCGATCTCTTCGATACGCTCCTCGCCTCCAAGTCGGACGTCTGGCCGATCGAGGACGCCCGCTCCACGGTCCAGCGCGTCCGGGTGGCCCAGTTCCAGACCGCCGGCCCGCGGCCGATCACCCGCATGGTCTTCGACCTCAAGGAGCCCGGCCTCTATGCGCTGGACGCCCGCAGCGACGGCCTGGTCGTGTCCTTCTTCCCCGGCGCGGCCGCGTCCGCCCCGCTCGTCCAGCCGGCGCCGCCCGCCGTGCCGGCCCCCCTGCCGGCCCCGGTGAAGACCGAGCTTGCTCCCGCCAGGGCGGAATCCGCCCCGCCCGCCGCTCCCAAGGTCGAGCCCAAGCCGGCGCCCAAGACCGAATCCAAGGAAGTCCCGGTGACGACCCTCTGCGCGCCCCCGACGCCGGAAGCGGCCGCGCCGGCTCCCGCTCCGGCCCAGGCCAAGGTCGAGACCAAGCCCGCCGCGGCGCCCGTCGACCAAGGACAGAAATTCGCGCCCAAGACGATCGCCGGCGAAGAGGAAAAGTATTCCGGCGACATCATCAGCCTCAAGATCAAGGACTCCGATCTCAAGGACGTCGTCCTTTATTTGGCCGATTTCGCCGGCCTGAACGTCGTCTTCGATCCCGACGTCCGGGGCACGGTCACCGTCAACCTCCAGGACGTGCCCTGGGACCAGGCCCTGGACATCATCCTCAAGCAGAACAAGATGGGCAAGACGATCGAGGGCAACATCCTGCGCATCGCGCCGGTCTCGGTCCTGACCAAGGAAGAAGAAGACCAGCGGCGTCTCATCGAGAGCAAGGAGCTTTCCGGGCCGGTCATCGTCAAGACGATCACGCTATCCTATTCCAAGGCCAAGGACGTCAAGGCCCTCCTCCAGACCAAGATCTCCAGCCGGGGCGAGATCATCGTCGACGAGCGCACCAACACCCTGCTGATCTCCGAGGTCCGGGATAAGCTCGACCTGCTCGAAAAGCTCATCAGCGTCGTCGACACCCCGACGCCGCAGGTCTCGATCGAGGCCCGGGTCGTCGAGGCCAACACCAACTTCACCCGCAACCTGGGCATCCAGTGGGGCTTCAAGGGCATCGCCGATCAGTACTACGGCAACGCGACCAACCTCCAGTTCCCCAACAGCATCAACATCAACGGGGCCATGATCCCCCAGGGCACCGTCACCAAGGGCGTCGGCGGGCCGCTCGGCGGCTACGCCGTCAACCTGCCCGCGGCCTCGTTCAATTCGGCCATCGGCCTGTCCTTCGCCAACGTGCTCGACACCTTCCGGATCGACGTCGCCCTCACGGCCCTGGAATCGGCCGGCGACGGCAAGATCATCTCCCGGCCCTCGGTCGTCACCCAGAACAACCAGCAGGCCGAGATCATCCAGGGCCGGCAGATCCCGGTCCAAACGGTGGCCAACTTCACCGTGACGACCCGTTACGTCAACGCCGCCCTCGAGCTGCGGGCCACGCCGCAGATCACCGCCGAGGGCACGATCATCATGACCATCGAGATCCAGAACAACGCCGCCGACTTCGCCAACCTCGTCAACGGCATCCCGCCGATCACGATGCAGAGCGCCAAGACCACGGTCATGGTCCCGGACGGCGGCACGACCGTCATCGGCGGCATCTACCGAACGGAGGACTCGGTCACGCGCGAGCGCGTGCCGTTCCTGCATCAGATCCCGATCCTGGGCAGCATCTTCAAGAACTTCGCCCGGACCAAGACGAGCCGGGAGCTTCTGATCTTCATCACGCCCCGGATCATCAAGTAACAGGAGCAAGAGAGCCATGAACAAGATGACACCGACCCTGAAGGCCCTGACCCTGGCGGCCGTCGTTCTTATTCTCGCCGGCTGCAACACGCTGTCCAAGGACGCCAAGTCCAGCAGCATGATCGTGATCGAGAGCATCACCGGCAAGAACATCGGCGGCGAGGATGTGGCCTACCTTGATTCTGACGTGATAGGCAGCACGGGTCTCATCCAGGCCGACGACGCCACGGCCAATCTCATGGCCCGGCTGATCAACCCCAGCTCGGGCGACGGCCCCTCGCAGTTCAACGACGTCGTGCTGACGAACTACCGGATCACCTACGAGCTTCCGGCCGGCGGCGGGACGGCCGGCGTGGACGTGCCGCTTCCGTTCGACGGCAACTTCTCGACCGTCACCTGCCCGATCGACGAGGCGGTCTCCGTCCCGTTCGTCGTCGTGCTCGAGGCCGCCAAGCTGGCCGCCCCACTGGTCAACCTGGTCGGTACGACCACGGTCCTCGAGACCAGGGCCAAGATCGAGATCTTCGGCCACGACCTGACCGACCACGCCGTGTCCGCGACCGGCTATCTGACCATCCGCTTCGCCGATTACGAAGACGCTGTCGGGGCGGCCGTCAAGACCGTCAAGAAGTAGCGATCCTCTCGCGCCGACCCTGGGCCCGTCCCTCCGGACGGGCCTTTTTTTTATCAAGACGGGGTCAGATCTACACGTTTTTACTTTTTGGGATGACCTCTCGACACTCCCCCCTCACAAGGCAAAAAAGTTAAAACGTGTAGATCTGACCCCGTCCTTTTTAGTCCCGGAAGGGAGAATATGAGAAGGTGATCGAGCGCTTGAGACGGAGGGCCGGCAGGACTTCGTCGAGGGCTTGATCGATCGTCGACCGCTCGGCGGCCTTGAGGATGAACTGGACCCGGGAAACGTCTCGGACCCGGGCCACCGGCGCGAACGCCGGCCCCAGGACCTCGAGGCCCGGGCCCCGTCTCTGGAGCAGCCCGCGCAGATCCCGCGAGCGGGCCCCGAGGGCCCTCACGTCCCGCCCCTGAAGGACGACCTCGGCCAGGCTGGCGAGGGGCGGATAGTTGAGGACCCGGCGGAACTCGATCTCCCGGTCATAGAAGGCCCGGTAGTCTCCGGCCGCGGCCGCGGCGACGGCGAAGTGGACCGGCGCGGCGGTCTGGATGAGCGCCTCCGCATCGGGCGCGTCGCGCGCGGCATCGAGCATGGCCGAGACGGATTCGAAGGTCTTCTGGCCGGCCCGGTAATCGGAAAACCCCAGCAGATATTCGGGCCGCAGGATGCCCACGAGGCCGAACTTCGGCAGCCCCGGCTGATGGACCAGGAGCTGGGTCCCGACGACGAGCGGGATCCGGCCCCGGGCAAGATCGGTCCGCAGACGCTCGCGGTCCTCCGGCTTCGAGGCCGTGTCCGCGTCAAAACGGGCCACCCGGACCTTCGGGAAGAGCCGGGTCAGCTCCTCCTCAACGGCCTGGGTGCCGGCTCCGCGGCGGACCACGAGCTCGCCGCCGCAGCCGGCGCAGACGCGCCCGGCATCGACGGCGGAATTGCAGTAGTGGCAGATCAGCCGGTTCTCGGCCTTGTGATAGACAAGGGCCACGTCGCAGCGGGGGCAGCGGGGCGTCCGCCCGCAGGCCGAGCAGACGATCTGGGCCGCATAGCCGCGCCGGTTGAGGAAGAGGGCGGCCGGCTCGCCGCGGAGGAGAGAGGCCCGGATCTTGCCTTCGAGCTCCCGGGAGATGATCGGCGCGTCGCCGGCGTGGGGGACGATCGCGATGGCGGTCCGCCTCGGCTCGCCTCCCAGGTCGACGAGGATGCCGCGCTCTCCGGCCTCGGCGAAGGCCTCGACCGTCGGCCGGGACGACCCGAACACGGCCACGGCCCCCTCGGTCCGGGCCCTGAGGCAGGCGCCCCGCCGGGCATCGTAACAGGGGCTCTCGGCCTGATAATAGGATTCCTCCTGCTCATCATCGACGGCGATCAGCCGAAGCGGTCCGGTTTCGAGAAAAAGGGCCGAGCGCGTCCCGGACACCAGGGCGGCCCGCCCGCTCCGGAGCACTCGCCAAGCGTCCTCTCTCTGCCGGGCCGTCATGCGCCCATGGAAAACGACGGCCTGGCGGCCGTAATCGGACTTGAATCCGGCGACCAGGGACTCGGTCGGTCCTACTTCGGGATGGAGGTAAAGGACGCGGCCGCCCGCGCCGACGGCCCGGCGGACCAGGGCTTGGAAGGCCGCCTGCCGACGAAGCGCGGAGCCGAAAAGATACCAGGCCCCGGAACCTCCGTCGGCGACGGCCGCTTCGACCGGGGCCAAGCCGCCGGTTTCGCGGGGCGATCCGGGGAAGGACAGCCCCAGCTGGATGGAGCCTCGACCGGCGGCCGCCGGGGGGGCCCGGGCGGCGCGGCGAAGGTCCGTTCGACCGTGACGAACCCGGCTTTTTCCATCCGGGTCACCAGACCGGAGACGTCGGCGCCCCCGATCTTCCGGCGCAGGAAGAGCGGGCTCCGTCCCTTCGGGGCCACGGCCAAAGCGGCCGCGAGCAGGCGGGCCTTCGGCCCCAGCCCGCCCCCGTTCAGGGCCTCCTCACCGGCCGGCGCCAGGCGGACAATAACCTTGGTCTTCCCGGCGAGCGAGGGCGGCAGGGCCGTTTGGAGGATCTCGCCCCAGGAGGAGCGGTGCTCCCGGCTGAGGCGCCCGGTGAAAGCGAGGAAGCGCTCGTCCCGGAAGGGCCGGTCGTCAAGGACCTGAACGAGCTCCTTGACCTTGACCTTCGCCGCCGGCGGCTCGGCCGTGATCTCGACGATGAAGCCGTTCTGCCGTCGTGCGCCCAGAGGGGCGACGACGCGGGCGCCGGGCCTGGCGGCCGCCCGGCAGGCCTCGGGCACGGCGTAAAGAAAGGACTGTTCGAGCGGCAGGGGGAAGACGACGCGGGCGAAGAGGGTCATTTTCTGCCGAGCAGGGCCATGACCTTCTGCATGTCCTCCCAGACCATGCGCTTGAGCTCGCGGTTCCCTTCGTTGCGAACGAGATAGGAGGGATGGAAGGTCGGCATGACCGGGATGCCGATATAGCTGCCGAAATGGCCGCGCCGGGCGGTCATGCCTTCGCGGCCCGGGACGAAGTGGTCGGTCGGGGTCTTGCCCAGGGTGACGATGACCTTGGGCCGGATGAGCTCGATCTGGCGGATGAGATAGCGCGAGCAGACCTCGATCTCGTCGTCATGGGGCACGCGGTTCTCCGGCGGCCGGCACTTGACCATGTTGGTGATGTAGACCTCGTCCTCGCGGAAGGTCATGGCCGCGATGATCTTGCGCAGCAGCTGCCCGGCCCGGCCGACGAAGGGACGGCCCTGGAGGTCTTCGTCCCGGCCCGGGCCCTCGCCGATGAACATCAGCTCGGCCTCCCAGTCCCCCTCCCCGGGCACGGCCTGGGTCCGGAGCTTGTGGAGATCGCAGAGCGTGCAAGAGCGGACCCGGCGGTCGATGTCGGTCAAGGCCTCCTTCTCGCCCGCCGTCTGCGGCGGCCTCTCGGCCAGGACGGGCTGTCCGGGCGGCGGGACAGACTGCGCCCCGGCGCGGTCCTGGCCGTCCGGGCGACGGACGACGAAGCCGGCCCCGGACTCGACCAGGAAGTCGACGTGGGCTTTGAGGTCCTCGCGGATCTCAGCGGCGCTTCTTTTCAAGCAGAGCCTCGATGCGGTCGAAGACGATGCGGCTCACTTCGCGCTTGCTCAGGAGGCCGGTCTCCTGGACCGGCCCGGCGGGGGCGATGATCTGGACGACGTTCACGTCCGTGCCGAAACCCTTCCCTCCGCCCACCGTGTTGGCGACCATCAGGTCGGCCTTCTTGGCGGTCATCTTGCGCCGGGCATGGGCGACGGCCTCGTGAGTTTCGGCGGCGAAGCCGACCAGGACCTGCCCCGGCCTCTTCTTGCGGCCGAGCAGGGCCAGGATGTCGGTCGTCCGCTCGATGGCCAGCTGGCCGCCGATCTCGTCCTTGGCCGCCTTGCGCGCCCGCGGGGCCTTGAACCGGAAGTCCGAAACGGCCGCGGCCATGACGACGATGTCGGCTTTGGGGAAGGCCTTGAGGACGGCCCGTTCCATCTCGGCCGCCGTCGTGACCTGCTCCGTCCGGGCCTCGCACGGCGGGACCAGCGTCGTCGGTCCCGAGATGAGGATTGTCTTGGCGCCGCGGCCGATGGCCTCGCGGGCCAGCTCATAGCCCATCTTCCCGGATGACGGGTTGGACAGGAAGCGCACCGGATCGAGCGGCTCGCGGGTCGGGCCGGCCGTGACCAGGACCGTCCGGCCCTTGAGGCTGGCGCTCCGGGTCAGGATGCGCAGCCCATCGCGGACGATCGCTTCCGGCTCCGCCAGGCGGCCCCAGCCGGTGTCGCCGCAGGCGAGATAGCCCCGCTCCGTCTCCACGAACTCGGCGCCGAGGGCCTTGAGGCGGGCCATATTGGTCTGGGTCTTGGGATCGAGGTACATGGCCTCGTTCATGGCCGGCGCGATGAGGATCGGCGCCGACGTGGCCAGGTAAAGGGTCGTCAGGAAATCGTCGGCCACGCCGCCCGCGAACTTGCCGATGACATTGGCCGTGGCCGGGGCGACGCACAGCAGGGCGATCTCCTTGGCCAGGGCGATGTGCCGAATGCGCCGGGTGGCGGGCTCCTCGAAGAGGTCGACGATCGTCTTCGTCCCGGCCAGCGAGCTGAACAGGAGGGGCGAGATGAGCTTGGCCGCGTTCGGGGTCATGACGACCTGGACCTGCACGCCCGTCTTCTGGAAGCCGCGGACGACCTCGCAGGCCTTGTAGAGCCCGATCGAGGACGAGACGCCCAACGCGATCTTCGGGGTCATGAGCGGCCTCGCGCGAAGCTCCGGAGGATCGGCCTCAGGCCGTCCGCCATGGCGTCAGGCCGATGCCGGGCGGCCCGGATGACGGTCTTGAGATCGGCGGCGGCCCGATCGAGGTCGTCGTTGACGACGACGTAATCGAACTCGGCATAGGCCCGAACCTCGGTCCGGGCGTTGCGCAGCCGCCGGGCCACGTCCTCGCGGCTGTCCTCGCGGCGGCCGAGGAGCCGGCGGCGCAGCTCGGCGGCGACCGGCGGCATGACGAAGATGAGCACCGCCCCGGGGACGCGGGCCCGGACCTGGCGGGCCCCCTGGACGTCGATATCGAGGAGGATGTCCTGGCGGCGGCTCTTGGCCTCGACCTCGGCCCGGGAGGTGCCGTAGAGATGGCCGTGGACGCGGGCGTGCTCGAGGAAGCGCTTCTCCCGGACCAGTCGCTCGAAGACGCGCTCGGAGACGAAGTGATAGTCGACGCCGTCCCGCTCGGACGGCCGGCGGGCCCGGGTCGTATGGGAGACCGAGAAGGCGAGATCGCCGAGCGCTCGGCGGACCTTCTTGATGAGCGTCGATTTGCCGCTGCCGGACGGGCCGGTGATGACGAACAGCATGGACGCGACTCCCCTACTCGATGTTCTGGACGTGCTGGCGGATGCTCTCGAGCTCGTTCTTGATGGCCAGGCTAGCCCGGGTGATGCGGATGTCCTGCGATTTCGAGGCCAGGGTGTTGGCCTCCCGGTTGAGCTCCTGGGCCAGGAAGTCGAGCTGGCGGCCGACGGGCTCGCCGACCTTGGGCGAGAGGAAGGCCTCGAAAGAGTCGAGATGCGTCTTGAGCCGGCCGATCTCTTCGGCCAGATCGTAGCGTTGGGCCAGGAACGAGGCCTCCTCGGCCAGCTTGTTCTCGGAGACCGGCGCGCCGCCGTTGAGATCGGCCAGCCGCTTCCGGATCTTGGCCTTGAGGAGGGACGGCTGGCGCTTGAATTGGGCCTCGGCCCGGTCCACGAAGCGGCGCACGGCGGCGAGATGGAGCCCCAGCTGGCGGGCCGTCTCCCGTCCTTCCCGGCGCCGCAGGACCATGACGTCGTCGAGCGTGCGGGCGAAGCTCCGCTCGATGAAAGCCGTCTCGGCGGCCCCGAGGGCCTTGCGGCCGACCTCGACCAGCTGCGGAACGCGGAACAGGCTGTCCAGGGAGATATCGAGGCGGAGCCCGGTGCGCCGCGTGACCGGGGCCAGGGAGGTCAGGACCTTCTCGAGGAGACCCTCGTTGAGGTGGAAGTCCCAGCTCTCGGGACCGAGCGGCGTGACATCGAGATAAACCTCGACCCGGCCGCGGCGGATGCGCTTCTGGCAGAGAGCCCGGATCCGGTTCTCGGACTCACCCAGAGGAGCGCCCTTGTACGACCAGTCGAAGAAGCGGTGGTTGAGCGTCTTGACGCTGACCTTCAGGCGCAGCGCGGGCGAGGTGAAGCTCTTCTCGGCGAATCCGGTCATGCCCAGGATCATCGCGTCTTCTCCTTGATCGTTCCGGCGGTCCACCCGTCCATCAGGCGACCTCGAACAGGGATCGCGTAATGCCGTAGGCGTTGAGGCCCGAGCCCACGGTCAGGTTGTCGGCGACGGCCCAGACCCAGTAGCTCCGGGCGACGGCCGGGTCCTTCTTGACCGGGCCGAGATGGATGCGGTCTTTGCCGGCGACGGCGGCCGGCGAGATCGCGGCCATCTCCCCGGCCGCTGCGGGCCGGAAGATGTCGTTCGCCTTCAGACAGGCCTCGACCTCGGCCGCGGGGACGTCGCCCTGGAGTTCGAAGTGGGTCATGATCGAGTAGGTGTGGAAGACCGGGGCCAGGATGACGACCAGCGAGAGGGGCGGCGCGGCGGCGCCGAGCACGCGCCGGGTCTCGGCCGCGACCCGGTTCTCGAGGGGCGAGAAGCCGTTTCGCTCGGGCTTGATCGTCCGGGCCAGGAGGTTGAAGGCGACCTGGTCGGGGAAGACCTTCTTCGTGAGCGCGGCCCCTCCAAGCAGGGCATAGCTCTGTTCGGCCAGCTCCCGGATGCCCGCCTCGGCGTAGGCCGAAACGGGCTCGAGGACGACCGACGCGGCCCGGGCCACGCCGAGTCCCGCGCCCAAGGCGGCCAGGAGGTGGGAGAGCATGATCGTCGCCGCGTGCGGGTTGGCGATGAGCGGCGGCGGGGCATGCCGCAGGACGGCGTCATTGACCCCGGCCACGACGAGCGGCACCTTCGCGTCGGCGTTGAAGGTCTCCGTCAGATCGAGGGCGTGATAGTCCCTTTCGGCCGCGAGAAGGCCGTAGCGGCGGTTCGTCTTCTCGTCGGCCGCCAGGAAGACGAGATCCAGGCCCTCGAGGGCTTCGGGCGTCAGGGCGTGGACGACCCGGGCCTCGCCCCGGAACTGGCCGAGCTTGCTGTATTCCGTCTCGACGTCGGGATCGAACAGCTCGAAGGACGCGATCGGGAACTTCTTGGCCGCGAAGGTGTTGAGGATCTCTTTGCCTTTGAGCGATTCCGAGCCCACGAGCGCGAGACGGGGCTTGCGGGACTTGGCCGTGGGCATGGAGGTCCCCTACCGGGTCCGGAGGTAGTCGGCCATGAGCCGATACATCCGGTCCTTGAGCGCCAGCTTCTTTTTCTTGAGCTCCCGCTCCTCGTCCGCGTCGGCGGCCGTCGGGTGGCTCTTGCCGCGGACTTCTTCCAGAGCCCGTTCGCAGGCCTGGTGATCGTCGTGGGCCCGGCGAAATTCAGCGTTTTCCTTGAGGAGAAGCTCCTTCAGCGCCTGTTCATCCATCCGGCACGTTCCTCCGCGGTCAGGATAACATACGACCGTCAGAACGTCCAGGGTGGGCGCATCGGACGGTCCAGGCGCCGGGAGGCCTCGGGATCGCCGATGATGCGCTCGGCCACGGGATCCCAGCGGACCGGCCGGCCGAGCCGGATCGAGATGTCCGACATGTGGCTGATCGTGTCCGAGCGGATGGCCGATTCGAGCGGGTTCACGGTCGGGCGCCGCGTCCTCATGGACTCGACGAAGTTCCGCCCCTGGCTCGTGCTCCGCGTGACCGGCTTCTCGTCATCACGGATGTGCGTCGTCTGGAGCGACTTGGGGCTGGCGTAGAGCGCGCCCCGGCTGACGCTGATCCATCCGCCTTCGCCCCAGAAGGTCGTGCCATGGTCCATGTACGGCCGCTTCTTGGGATCGTCCATGAGGCCGGGCACATCCTTGGCGACACGGTCGGACATGAACCTGAGAGTCAGCCCGTCGGCGTAGCGGCAGGCCACGTCCCAGTTCTCCACGGTGTCGAAGAGCCCACCGGTCGGGATCTCGCCCCGGCCCTCGTAGTAGACCGGGCTCGTGCCGTCACGGTCGAGGCCCCACTGGGCGATGTCGAGCGGATGGGCGCCCCAGCCAGCGATGAAGCCGAGAGCGTAATCGTAGATGTGATAAGCGCCCCACTCCGTGCAGCGCGACTTGGTGTAGGGCTTCATCGCCGCCGGTCCGATCCAGGTCTCGTAATCGAGGTCGGCCGGCACCGGCGCGGGCTCGGTGTCCTTGAAGCGCTCGGCGAATACATCGGCATACGAGCCCGCTGACCTCATGTCCGAGCACCAGGCATCGACGTGCGTGATCTTCCCGATGTAGCCGTTGCGGACGAGCTCCACGGCCCGGGTGAATTCGGCCGAGGAACGCTGCTGGGTACCGTACTGAAAGATGACCTTTTTGGCGGCCACGGCCTGACGCAGCTTCCAGGCCCAGGCCATGGCCACGCCGAGCGGCTTCTCGACATACATGTCCTTGCCGGCCATGGCCGCGTGATAGGCCAGCGGCACATGCCAATGGTCCGGTGTGCTGATGATGACGCCGTCGATATCTTTGCGGGCCAAGACCTCACGCCAATCGGCCATAGGAAAGCAGACTTTGGCGCCGTAATGTCCGTTGACCTTGGCCGCAAAATCGTCGCGGCGGGAGGCGAAACAATCGCAAGCGGCGACGACGCGGATGTCATCCTGGGTCGTGACGAAATCGGTCCAGACGTTGCCGCCGCCGCGGTTGCCGACCCCGATCGCCGCCAGGGCGATCCTGTCGCTCGGCGCTTTGGGGCCGAAGACGGATGATGGCACGATGGCCGGGGCGGAAACAACGGCCGCGGCCCGCTTCAGGAAGTCCCGCCGACTCAAGAGCCCTTTTCTCATACGATCACTCCTGGAATGACTTGGCGGCCGGCCCGGAGTACCGCGCCGCTTCGCGCTTCAGGCGGGCCTCGTCCCAGCGCCCGGGGTGGACCAGCACCCGATAGCGCAGGACGACGACATCGCCGGCCCGGAGCGCGAGCGGCTGGAAGCAGAGGACGGCCGGCGTGAAAAAGCTCATCTCGGCTGAGCGGATGACGTACCAGGGCGAGGGGGACCGGGGGTTCGCGGGGTGATCGAGAATGGCCACGCCCGCGGCCTCGCCATCGACGAGCCCCGAATAATCAAGGGCGGCATGCCGGCCGCGGTAGCGGTCCTCGGTCCAGGTCTCGATCGTCCCGTCGCTGGTCGTTGCCTTCCGGTCCGTCAGCGCCTGGGCCAGGCGGAGCGACAGCCCCGCATAGCCGCCCCAAGTCTGGCCGCCGATCTCGCCCGGAAGCGGCGTCCGGTCGAGAACGACTGTCACTATGGCCTTGAAAGTACAGGTCCAATTCAGGGCATAGACACCCTCGGCGTCGGGCGGCGAGATCTCGATAGTCCTCTTCTCGACGAGGACCGGCGCCTCGACGCCGGCGGGCCTGTAGGCCAGGTCCAAGTCGATGCCGGCCCTGTCGTTCCGGCTCGTCGTGACGCGGACGTTCGACCAGGACGTCTTGCCCTCGGGATGGCCGGTCTTGGCGTCGATCTCCCAGTAATTGACCTTGTTGATGAACTTCCAGCCGAACCAGAGGCCGTGATGCCAGAGGTGATCGGGCGGCCTATCCCAGGTCAGGAGGCGGCCATCCACCGTTTTCAGCGGATGAAAATAGGGGACGTCGAGATCTCGCGCATAGCGGAACTGCCAGAGCGGGCCGGCGGGCCCGGCCAGGGCTAAAGACGAGCCCGGCTTCTTTTCCAGGCGCCAGGGCCCCGCGGGCTGGGCCGGCCGGCCCTCCGTGACGCGGCCGGTGGCGGCCCATTCGACCGCCCTCAGCAGCAGCTTCTTGAAGCCGAGGGTCTCCATGGCCGCGACGTCGTGACCCAGGAGGATAGTCAGCGTCCGGCCCTTGCCAAGGCTCCCGGCCAGGACGGACGGCTCCCACCGGCCCGTGCCGCCTTGGCCCGTGTCCGAGAAGGACGAGGCCAGGACCTCGGCGCCCTGGGCCAGGCCGGGCGCATTCCACAGCTCGTCCGTGGTCGTGAACGACGCGAGGCCTTCGGTGACGGGATGCCGGACCTTCTCGATCCGGACCGGGAACTCGTGGATGGGCCCATGCCTCGTCTGCCCGTTCTTCCACGTGGCGAGGGTCAGGCGGTTGTAGTCGGTCCAATCCGGGAAAGACGCGCTGCCGGCATGGACGACGACGTGCCCCTTCCCCTGCTTGACGAAGTCGAGATAGGCCTTGCGGGCGGGCTCCGGCCAGGCCGAGGTCTTGGCATCGAGGCCGAAGGCGTTCCAGTTGCTGAGGATGACGTCGTAGGAACCGAGGCTTTCGGCCGTCAAGGCGCCGGGATGGTCAAAGACCTGGACCTCGAAACGGCCGCTTTCCTTCAGGATCTCGACAAGCTTGGGCGTCGTCGCCTTCCAGTCGTGGTTGTTCTGGCCGCTGAGGACAAGGACCCGGACGAGGCCTTGGGGAACGGGAGCCTGGGGGCCGACGGACGACCCATAAATGGCGATAACGAGGATCGCGGCGGAGACGGTCCAGGTTCCGGATCGATGGCTCATCGGGAGGCCTCCCGGCGGGTCCGATGATAACCGATATCCCGTTGACTTGAAAGGGCCGAATGGCTATACTTGTCGGGCGTTCGGCGGTCGCCGGACGGCAAATGGCTAGGTAGCTCAGTCGGTAGAGCGAAGGACTGAAAATCCTTGCGTCGGCGGTTCGATTCCGTCCCTAGCCATTTTTCTTTTCCCGCCTCTACTTCTTCCCGAACGTGATCTCGCCCTTCTTATCAGCGCCGACGACCACGGTGTCACCTTCGCCGTACTCCCCAGCCAGGATCTTCATGGCCAGCGGGTTCTGCACGTCCCTTTGGATCGTCCGCTTGAGCGGCCGGGCGCCGTAGACCGGGTCGAAGCCCCGTTCCGCCAGCAGCTCCTTGGCCTCCTTTGTCACCTCGAGCCCGATCTTGCGTTCGGCGAGCCTTTTCGCCAGCAGATCGAGCTGGAGCCCGACGATCTTGAGAATGGCCTCCTTCGGCAGCGGCTTGAAGATGATGACCTCGTCGATGCGGTTCAGGAACTCGGGCTTGAAATGGCTTTCGAGGACCTTGCGGACCTCCTTTTCCATGGCTTCGTAATCCCGGCTGAGGTCCTTGATGACCTGGCTACCGAGGTTCGAGGTCATGATGACGAGGGTGTTCTTGAAATCGACCGTCCGGCCCTGGCCGTCGGTCAGGCGCCCGTCCTCGAGGATCTGAAGCAGGACGTTGAAGACGTCGGGGTGGGCCTTCTCGATCTCGTCGAGAAGGATGATCGAATAAGGCCGGCGCTTGACCGCTTCGGTCAGCTGGCCGCCTTCCTCGTAGCCGACATAGCCGGGCGGCGCTCCGATGAGCCGGCTGACCGTGTGCTTTTCCATGTATTCGGACATGTCCAGCCGGACCATGGCCTTCTCGTCGTCGAACAGGAACTCGGCCAGGGCCCGGGCCAACTCGGTCTTCCCCACGCCCGTCGGGCCGAGGAAGATGAAGGAGCCGATGGGCCGGCCCGCCTCCTGGATCCCGGCCCGCGAGCGCCGCACCGTGGCGGCGACGGCCTGGATGGCCGCCTCCTGGCCGATGACCCGCTTCCCCAGGATCTCCTCCATGTGGATAAGCCGGTCCACTTCGCCCTCGAGCATCTTGGCCACGGGGATGCCGGTCCACTTGGAGACGACCTGGGCGATATCCTCCTCGTCGACCTCCTCCTTGAGCATCCGGCCCTTGGTCTGGAGCTTGGCCAGATCGGCCGCCGCCTTGTCCATCTGCTTCCGGACCTCGATCGTCCGGCCGTAGCGGATCTCCGCGGCTTTCTCTAGGTCGCCGCGCCGCTCGGCGCTCTGCTCCTCGATCTTGAGGGCGTCCATCTTCTCCTTGAGCTTGCCGGCCGCCTCGATCGTTTCCTTTTCCTTGAGCCAGCGGGTCCGAAGCGCCGAGGATTTCTCCTTGAGGTTGGCGAGCTCGGCCTCGATCCCCTGCAGACGCTCCTTCGAGGCCGGGTCCTTCTCCTTCTTCAGGGCCTGGCGCTCGATCTCGAGCTGGAGCGTCCGGCGGTCGAGCTCGTCGAGCTCCTCCGGCAGGCTGTCGATCTGGATGCGGATGCGCGAGGCGGCCTCGTCGACGAGGTCGATGGCCTTATCCGGCAGGAACCGGTTGGTGATGTAGCGCGACGACAGCGTCGCCGCGGCGACCAGGGCCGAGTCCTTGATCCTGACGCCGTGGTGGATCTCGTATCTCTCCTTGAGCCCGCGCAGGATCGAGATCGTCTCCTCGACCGACGGCTCGCCGACATAAACCTGCTGAAAGCGGCGCTCGAGCGCGGCGTCCTTCTCGATGTGCTTCTTGTACTCGTCGAGAGTGGTCGCCCCGATGCACCGCAGCTCGCCCCGGGCCAGGGCCGGCTTGAGCATGTTCGAGGCGTCGATCGCGCCTTCGGCCGCGCCGGCGCCCATGATCGTGTGCAGCTCGTCGATGAACAGGACGACCTCGCCGCCCGACTCGCCGATCTCCTTGAGGACGGCCTTGAGCCGGTCCTCGAACTCGCCGCGGAACTTCGTCCCGGCGACGAGGGAGCCCATGTCGAGGGCGAGCAGGCGCTTGTTCTTGAGCGACTGCGGCACGTCCCCGTTGGCGATCCTCTGGGCCAGGCCCTCGACGACGGCCGTCTTGCCGACGCCGGCCTCGCCGATGAGCACGGGATTGTTCTTGGTGCGGCGCGACAGGACCTGGATGACCCGCCGGATCTCGTCTTCGCGGCCGATGACCGGGTCGAGCTTGCCCTGGCGGGCCAGGGCGGTCAGGTCGCGGGTATACTTTTCGAGGACCTGGTACTTGCCTTCCGGCTCGGGGTCGGTCACGCGCTGCGAGCCGCGGACGGCGGCCAGGGCCTTGAGCACGTCATCCTCGCCGACGCCGTTCCCGCGCAGGATCCGGGACGCCTCGTTCGTCCGGTCCTGAAGCATGGCCAAGAAGAGATGCTCGGTGGAGATGTACTCGTCCTTGAGCTCGTCGGCGACCCGGCGCGCGTCGTCGAGGACCTGCCGCAGGGCCGGCGAGAGGGCCGCCTCCCCTCCCCCGCTGACTTTGGGCAGGCGTTCGAGCGAGGCGTCGACGTCGGCGCGGATCTTGGCCGCCGGGGCGCCGATCTTGGCCAGAACGGCGTTGACGACGTTCTCGCCCTGGGCGAGAAAGCTGGCCAGCAGGTGCTCGGGCCGGATCTCGGCGTGGCCCTTCTCCGCGGCCAGCGCCTGCGACTTCTGGATGGCGTCCTGCGACATGACTGTGAACTGGTCCCAACGCATCGAACGCGCCTCCCTTCGAGTCTATCCTTTCTATTAAAGGCGTCGGAGGAAGGGCTGTCAAGGCACCGGAAATCGTCCGGAATTGTCACAGGATCGAAGGATCAATGAAAGCGCATCACCGGTGCGCGATTCGCTATGGGCCTTACTCGCAGTCGCCGTTATGACAGGTGATCGTGCAAAGCGTCAAATCATAGGTGACGCCACCGTCCTTGCAGCACTTGGAGGCGATGCATGGCGGGTTTTCCGGTTGAACTACCTGCGCGAGCCAACACAGTGGGGGGCACGCGGGGGCCGACATGATCAGAGCATCGTCCCGAACGTTCCCGAGGTAGAGGCGACCCCGGCGTGGAGTCGAGGCGGGATCGAACTTCAAGTAGAAAATGACAGGGCCATCGACGCCGTTCCGAAACCTAAGAACGACAGCGGGATTGGCGCTGATGGATCCCGGGAGGATAACGGTCATGCCCGGCGGCGCGCTCGCGTCCATACCAGAGGCGGGGGTCAGGCCGAGCCGGCTGAGCACTTTGGCCGTAGAACGGTCATCCGATACGCATTCGAGGCAGATCGCGGTAAAACCCTTAATATCGCGAAAATCGACACAGAGAGCTCCATCAGTCTGTCGATCCAGAGTGTATTCCATCGAGAAATGAACGATCCCCGTCATTTGGGCCGCGGGCGCCGGCGCAGCGGGGCTCGACGAAAGGCCAGACAGGGCCAAAAACGCTCCCAACATTATGAATAAAGACGCCTTACGCATGGAAGACCTCCTTCTTGGCTGAGAGGCAAGGATACCACTCGGATTAGGGCCCGTCAATGCCGAAGGACGCCCGTAAACGCGATGTGATTATGTCCGGTCTTCAGAAAAAAGAAAATGTCCGGTTGTCGACATGGCTGCCCATTTCCGAAGAGCTGATGCCGCCAGGGTCGGGCCTCGACGGGGGGCCCTTGACATGCGCATAAAAATGTTTATTTATGTCAGTAGAGGCGCTTCATGGAAGAGTTGGAAGTCACGAGCTGGCAGACTCTCGACGCGATCCGGAAATCGAAGGGTGCGGAGATCGTCGAGACCGTCGGCAACCTGCAGACCGGACATTCGAAGTCCGTGTTCCTGGTCATCGAGGAGGACTTCCTCGAGCTCGTTTACAGCGACGCCTCCTCCAACATCCTCCGGCGCTTCGACGACCGCGACGAGCTCGACGAGGCCGTCGAGGAACGCAAGGAGGACGACGGCGAAGCGCACTTCTCCAACGACGGGGACAAGGACTACGACGAGGACGCGGACGATGACGACGACAAAGAGGACATCGAAGACGGGTTCTCCGTCGAGGATGAGTCCGACACCTACTGACCTATTCGCAAAAACGCCCTTCTTCTTTATCTCTTTTTATTGGGCGTTCTTGCCCTCCGGGCGAACCGATCCGGCCCCATCTGCTTCGTTCTCAGGGATTCGCAGTACCAAAGAGTACAGCGTCACCCCTCGGGCCTCGCATCTGGGGCCGCCTCGATTCGTGAATAGGCCAGGTTAGTCGGACGGTCCGGACCCGGTCCGGCCTTTGAGACCGGCCAGGATATTCAACGCGTCGAGGGGGGTCAGGGCCGAGAGGTCGAGCCCCTCGATCTCATCCCGCATCTCGCGCAGCAGGGTGAACTCCCGGTCCTCGGCGAACAGCAGCATCTGGTTCCGGTCGCCGGGGGGCCGCCCGTGGCGGGCCAGGCGCGGCTGGCCGGCCTCGTCGAGCTCCTGCTTCTCCAGATTGAACAGGATCTCCCGGGCCCGGTCGATGACGTCGCGCGGGATGCCGGCCAGCTTGGCGACGTGGATGCCGTAGCTCCGGTCCGACGGACCGGGCACGATCTTGCGCAGGAAAACCACCTCGTCCTTCCATTCCCGGACCGAGACGTGGTAGTTCTTGATGCGCGGCAGGGTCAGGGCCAGCTCCGTCAGCTCGTGGTAATGGGTGGCGAACAGGGTCTTGGGCCGAACGTCCTCGCGCTCGTGGAGCCGCTCGGCCACGGCCCAGGCGATGCTCAGGCCGTCGAAGGTGCTCGTGCCCCGGCCGACCTCGTCGAGGAGTATCAGGCTGCGGGCCGTGGCGTTGTGGAGGATGGCGGCGGTCTCCAGCATTTCGACCATGAAGGTCGACTGCCCGACGCTGAGGAAGTCCATGGCCCCGATACGGGTGAAGATGCGGTCGACCAGGCCGACCCGGGCCGCCTTGGCCGGGACGAAGGCGCCCATCTGGGCCAGGAGGACGATCAGCGCGGCCTGCCGCAGGAAGGTCGATTTGCCGCCCATGTTCGGGCCGGTGATGATCAGGATCTGGTTCGACGCGGCGTCGATCTCGAGGTCGTTGGGGATGAAGGGCTCGGCCTGGCTCGTTTCGATGACCGGGTGACGGCCGGCCTCGATCCGGATCGCGTCGCCCTCGTCGACCACCGGCCGGACATAGCCGCGGCGGGCGGCGCACTCGGCCAGGGCCAGCAGGACATCCAGGGCGGCGACGTCGGCGGCGATCCGCTGCAGGCGCGGGGTCTCGCGGGCCACGGCCTCGCGGACCTCGAGGAAGAGGCGGTTCTCGAGGGCGCCGATCTTCTCCTCGGCGTGAAGGACCTTGTCTTCATACTCCTTGAGCTCGGGCGTCAGGAAGCGCTCGGAACCGACCAGGGTCTGCTTGCGGATGTAATCGGCCGGGACCCGCGGCAGGTGCGCCTTGGTCACCTCGATGGAATAGCCGAAGACCTTGTTGTAGCGGACCTTGAGGGAGCCGATGCCCGTCCGTTCCCGCTCGCGGCTCTCGAGTTCGGCGATGAAGCCCTTGCCCGAGCGGCTGACGGCGCGGAGCTCGTCGAGCTCGGAGTGCCAGCCGTCTTTGATGAGGCCGCCTTCGGTCAGCAGAAAGGCCGGCTCGTCGAGGATGGCCCGGTCGATGAGCGACACGACGTCGGCGGCATTGTCCCAGCGGCCGGCCATGTCCCGGAACAGGCCGGCCGAAAAGGCCCGGACCTCGCGCTCGATGGCCGGCAAAAGGGACAAGGACTTCTTGAGGGCGACAAGGTCGCGGGGGTGGGCCGCGGCCAGGGCGATCTTGCCGACGAGCCGTTCCAGGTCGTGGACGCCCTTGAGCGTTTCCCGGACCTCGCGCCGGGCGATGGTCGCCCCCAGGCCCTCGGCCACGGCGTCCTGGCGGGTCCCGATCGCGGCGACGTCGCGCAGGGGGCGCAGGAGCCAGGTCCTGAGCAGGCGGCCGCCCGGCGACGTGACCGTGAAATCGACGACGTCGAGGAGCGTGCCTTTGAGCCTGCCGTCGCGCAGGTTGCGGACGAGCTCCAGGTTGCGGACCGTCGGGCCGTCGAGGAGGAGATGGTCGCCGGCCGCGAGATAAGAGATGCGGTGAACGAGGGCCAAAGAACCCAGGCGGACCTTCTTGATGTAGGCGATCAGGGCGCCGGCGGCGGCCACGGCCCGGGGCTTGTCCTCGAGCCCGAACCCGGCCAGCGACTTGGCCCCGAAGTGTTGCAGAACGACCCTGGAAGCCTGGGGCGGGTCGAAGAGCCAGCCTTCGGCCGGGCTGAGCGCGGGCCCGACCGAGCCCTCGGGCGGCAGGGCCCGCCGCAGGGCCTCCTCCGCCCCGTCGGGATAGAGGACCTCTTTCGGGCCGGCCTTGAAGAGCTCGTCCGCCAGGAGCTTGACTTCGGCCCAGGCGCCTTCAAGAGTCCGGATGTCCCCCGCGGCCAGATCGACCAGGGCCAGGCCCCAGCCGTCGTCGGTCAGGGCCAAGGAGGCGATGAAGGTGCTCTCCTTAGCTTCGTCGAGCTCGATCTCGACCGCCGTCCCCGGGGTCAGGACCTTGATGACCTCGCGCTTGACGACGCCTTTGGCCGCCTTGGGGTCCTCGACCTGTTCGCAGATGGCGACCTTGAAGCCCTGCTTCAGGAGCTTGGGCAGGTAGGAGTTGACGGCGTGATAGGGCACGCCGCACATGGGCACCTTCTGCCGCGAGGTCAAGGCGATGTCGAGGACGGGCGAGGCGATCTGGGCGTCCTCGTAGAACATCTCGTAGAAGTCGCCCAGGCGAAAGAAGAGCAGGGTGCCGGGATGGAGCTCCTTGATGCGGAAATATTGCTCCATCATCGGGGTCAAGGAGGTGTCGTTGGCCATCGGGGCCTGCTAACTATACCGGGCCAATCTTGATTTTGCAATAAATGAGGATGGCCTCTCGTGCTCGGAGCTCCCGACTCGGGGCGCCGCTCGGAGGGCCGCTGAACGGCTCGAAGGCCGGACTCCCCCTCATGGGAAAAGTTTGACGACGCCGGGACGTGCGCCGGCCTCGGCGTCAAAACAACTCGCTCGGCGTGCGCTACGCCTCGCTCAAACACGTTTTGCCGGTTTCCCCCGAAACTTCCCTCGTCCGCCACGCGTCCCGGCTAAACTTTTCCAAATCGGGCTCGACCGTCCTTCTCGCCGTTCTTATCCGCGGCCTGGTCCGAGCGCGGCCGGGCTTGATCATTCCAGACGCACGACATGACATCTCCGTCTATCATCAACCGCGATCCCAGCCCGAATGATCGGCCGATCGCGATGGCCTGAGGTCGAGGAAAGAAGAGGGACGGTCCCGTGCGGGGACAGTCCCGCTCAAGTCTCCGAGGGGTTTGACACGGTCCGGGACGTTCGTGTAATCTCGGGGGAGTGAACATCCCGAACTACCTGACCCTGGCCAGGATCTTGGCCATTCCGGCCATGGTCGCGGTCATGCTGACGCATTTTCCCGGCCACGATCTCGTGGCCTGCGCCATCTTCGTCTTCGCCTCGCTGACCGACTGGCTGGACGGCTGGCTGGCCCGCAAGAAGGGCCTGGTCACGGTGCTCGGGCAGCTCCTCGACCCGACGGCCGACAAGCTCCTCATCGCCTCGGCCCTCATCTGTCTCGTCGAGAACGGCCGCGTCCCCGCCTGGGCGGCCATCGTCATCATCGGCCGGGAGATCGCGGTGACGGGCTTCCGGGCCATGGCCTCCTCCAAGGGGGTCAACATCCCGGCCTCGGCCTTCGGCAAGGCCAAGATGGGCAGCGAGTCGTGGATCGTCGGGGCCCTCGTCCTGGGCCCCGTCTATCTCGGGAAGTTCTACATCGCGGCCAAGATCGGGCTCTGGCTCGTCTTCGCCCTGGCCATCATATCCGCCGTCGAGTATTTCGTCCGGTTCGGGCCGCGGATCATCTCACAGCAGGCCGAATAGGGCCGCCCGCGCCGTCTCGGCGCCTTCAACGTTCTCCACGTTATGGACGGCCGGCGTCTTGGGCCAGCCCCGGGCGATGCGCTTGAGGAGACCGGCCAGGACCTTCCCGGGCCCGCATTCGACGCAGGCCTCGACCCCCATATCTTTCAGCGCGGCCATGGACTTCGTCCACTGGACCGACCGGCTGACCTGCCGCTTGAGCGCGTCCCGGGCTTCGGCGCCCGTCCGGATGGGCCGGGCATCGACGTTGGTGATGACCGGGAAGCGTAGGTCGGCGAACGCCGTGGCCTCGAGATCGGCCGCCAGACGCTCTTCGGCCGGCTTCATCAGCCGGGAATGGAACGGCGCGCTGACCGGGAGCAGCACGGACCGCGGGGCCTTGATGAGGGCCAGGGCCTCCTCGACCGCCGCCTTCTCGCCGGAGATGACGATCTGATCGTCGCTGTTCCAGTTGGCGATCTCGACGATGCCCACTCGGACCTCGGCCAGCCGCCGCTCGACCTCCTGCCCCGGCACGCCGAGCACGGCGGCCATCCCGCCGGTCCCCACGGGCACGGCGTCCTGCATGTAGCGTCCCCGCTTGTGGACGAGGAGGACGGCGTCCTCGAACCGGAGGCAGCCGGCGGCGACCAGCGCGGAATATTCGCCCAGGCTGTGGCCGGCGGCCACGTCGGGGTCGCGGCCGAGCAGGCGGCCGGCCGCGGTGCTGACGACCAAAAGCGCCGGCTGGGTGTTCTGGGTCAGCCGCAGCTCCTCCTCCGGCCCCTCGAAGCAGATCTTGGAAATGGAATAGCCGAGGACCTGGTCGGCCGTCTCGAACAGGGCCCGGGCCTCGGGCGAGCGATCGTACAGGTCCTTGCCCATGCCGACGGCTTGGGAGCCCTGACCGGGAAACAGATAGGCGATCGTCATTTCAGGCGGTCCTTCTTGAGCTGGATGTCGGCGCTCTTTCGGAGGTCGCGGACCCAGGCGGCGGTCTGGGCGGACCGGCGGTCGCGGCGGATCCGCGACTCGATCGACGCGGTGACCTTGTCGAGCGGCTCGGCGGCCGCGCCGCCGCGCGCCTGCTCGGGAACGTAGATGTCCCGGTAGTAGCGCTCGATCTCGGTCACCGATACCGGGATCGAGGAGCTGAAACGCAGGGCCAGGGCGTGGTCAAACAGGATGCGGCCCTCGAGATAGGGATCGAGGTCCTGGGGCCTGAGACCGTACTGGGCAAGCTTGGCGCCGAAGACCCCGTCCCCCAGCGATCGGATCAGGTCGAACCGCGCGGTTTCGACGTCGGCCTTGCTGACGGAGCGGGTCTCCCGGGCCAGATCGAGGACGATCTTCTGGTCGATGAGCGTCTCGAGGGCGTCCCGGCGCGGGTCGGCGCCGGGCTCCTGCCCCGGTTCCAGGCCCAGCCCGAATGCGGCCACGATCTCGACATCGAGGCGGGTGATGATCTGGCCGTTGACGACGGCGACGACGCCATTGACGGTCTGGGCCGAGGCCAGGGCCGAGATCGCGATCAGGCCCACCAGGATCTTGCGCAAAATCGTCATCATCACCTCGTTAAAAGATGTTGCCGATGGTCAGGAAGATGAGCGGATGGCCCTTGTGGTCCTGGACATCGAAACCCCAGAGCTTCCAGGCGATCTCGATCCGCACGGGGCCGAGCGGGGTCCGGTAGCGGATGCCCGCCCCGAAGGCGCCCTCCAGATCGAACGGCCGGAAGCTCTTCAGGCTCTCATAGACGTTGCCCAGGTCGAAGAACGAGGCCAAACGGAGCTCCCGCCAGGCCGGGAAGATGGTCCAGATGAGCTCCGCGTTGACGATCTCGACCGCTTCGCCGCCGTAGGGCTTGAGCGTGGTCGGGTCGATGGGCCCGAGCAGCTCGAACTCCTCGCCCCGGAACGTGTTGCTGCCCCCGGCGAAGAACCGCTCGGGCAGGTGGCTCAGGCCGTTGCCGAGCCCCAGACGGCCGGTCAGCCCGAGGTTCAGGAAGGACGTGAGCGGCCGGAAATACTGGCCTTTGAGAAAGACCTTCTGATAGTCCGCCTCCGTACCGAAGACGGGCACGCCGATCTCGACGACGGCGCTGCCGAACCAGCCGCGGGTCGGGTTCAACGTATCATCCCGACGCTCCCAGCTCATGCTGACCGAGGCCAGGGTCGCCGAATAGGGCAGGAAGCGCCGGTCGATGTCGGGGGGCAGATTATTCAGGTCGACGTCCAGGAGGGACGTTCGCGTGACGCTCAGCGATCCGAGCAGGAGCCTGGCTCGGCCCAGGGACTTGGCCGCGCTCAAGCTGACGCCGATCCGGTCGAGGGTGAAGCCGGTCCGGGCCTCCCGCTCGGCCCAGGCCAGGGCCGTGGTCGGAATGGTCAGGCCAAAAAAATAGGGCTGGTTCCAAGACAGGACCGCCCGCCGCTCGATCGTGCTGAGCTGGCCGAGGACCCCGGCCTGGGCGCCCAGCCCGAAGACGTTGCTGCGGAGGTATTCGAGCGTCCCCCGCGGCCGGAAGTCGAGCCAATCGGACACCGGACCCACGACGGGATTCAGGGACTCGAAGCCGAGCCCGACGCCGGTATAGTTCTTCTCCCCTTCCCGGACGGTGGCGATGACCACTTCCTGCGATGGGCCGGTCTGGACCTCGTCCAGGTTGATCTCGGAAAAGATGCCCAGGCGCTCCAGCCGGCGTTTGCTCTCCTGGATGCGCGCGTAGTCGGCCTTGTCGCCTTTCTTGACCCGCAACTCCCGGCGGATGACCCGGTTCCGGGTGGTCAAGTTCCCGGTGATAAAGACGTCCTGGATGGTGACCGGGGCGCCCTCCGTGATCTCGTAGATCAGCGTGACCGAGGTCCCCGAACTCCGCTCGACCCGGGCCGAGACCTCCGTGCCGCGGATGCCGCTGTTCAGATAGAACGTCTCGATCTGCCCGACGTCCCGCTGGACGTTGGGCGGGAAGTAAGGGCCGCCCTCGCGGCTGACGAGATCGCGCCGGACCGCGTCCGCCGCGGCCAGGGACGTCCCCTCGACCCGGATGGACTCGACGGTCGTCCGCAGGCCCTCCGCGATGTCGAAGACCGCCCGCATGCCGGCCGGCACCTTGATGAAGTCGAGCTTGATCTGGACGTCGGCGAAGCCGTTCTGCTTGTAAAAGTTCGAGAGCTCGATCGGGATCGTGAAGATCTTGTCGTAGCTGAGCAGCGAAAAGATCGGCACGTTCTCGCGGAGGGCCAGACGGGTCCGCAGGTCGAGGCTCGAGAAGGCCGTGTTGCCGCGAAAATCGAACCCGATGATCTTGGTCTTGTCTCCGGGCGTGACCTCATGGATGATCCGCAGCTCGTTCGGGCCCCGTTCGACCCGGCTCTTGACGGTCGCGAAGAGAAAGCCCTTGCGTCGGAGATGATTGAGGATCCGGGCCTCGCCTTCGCTGAGGCCCCAGGGATCGAAGACGCGCTCCTCCCAGATCGGGGTGATGAGGCGGAGAGGGACCTTGGCCCCGGTGACCGTGATCACGATCTTCTCATTGGGCACGATCTCGAGGCGCAGGTCCGCCCGCCGGGATTCCTCGTCGAAGCTCTCGCCGGCCAGACGGACCTCGGCCCGCGGGTATCCGGCCGCGTCGAGCCTCGCGGACAGCGCCTGGAGGTCCGCGGCCAGTCGGCTGGGCACGTAGAGCTGCCCGACCTTGGTCCTCATCTTCTTGAGCACCGACTGCTCGGGGATCTCGGCCTTCCACTCCACCTCGAGCCCGCCGATCCGGAAGGTCTTCCAGTCGAGGATCCGGAAAACGAGGACGGCCGTGGCCGCGGCCTTTTTGTGCACGTCGCAGACGACGACAGCGTCGAAATAGCCTTCCTGTCTCAGCCCGGCCCGGACCTGCTCCACCGCCTCGGGGATCCGGTCCTCCTGGAGATAGGCTCCCGGACGCAGCACGGTCAGGGCCTGGCTCAGACGCAGGGCCGAAACCCGGGGCCCGCGGAAGCGGACGGCGTTGATGAACACCTTCCGGACCAGGTCGAAGGTCAGGTCGACCGGCCCCTCGCCGCCTTTCGTGACCGTGATATCGGCAAAGAGCCCGGTCTTGAAGATCTGCTTGACGGCCTGGTCGACCAGCCGCGGCGCATAGGCATCGCCGGTCCGGAACGGAATGAGGTCGAGCAATCCCGGGTCGCCCGGCCGGCCGTCGACCATGACGATGATGCGCCCGACCGAGGGCGCCTGGACGCTCGGCTCCTGCGGTGCGGCGAGGCCGGGCACTGACGCCGCCGCCCCGGCCAGGACGAGGGCCAGGGCCATGACCTTGAAGGCCGCGCGCCGCCGCTCAGAAGCGCTTGTGGAACTTGACATCAAAACCGAGCCTTCCCCGGTCATCCCGCCCGCCGACGAGCGAGAAGCGCCGGCTGATATCCCACTCCATGCGGAAGATGGGGTACTCGTCCACCTCCTGACGGACGGTCGAATTGGCCAGGATGGTCGAATAGAGGAACAGCAGGTTCTTGGAGACCTTCTTGCCGACCGTGATCCGGGCCGCGATGCCTCCGGGCGCGCCCTCGGGGATATAGGGGTCGATCCGGAAGCGGTCCAACGAGAACAATCCGCCGGTCTGCTTCTTGGCCAGGTCGGCGATCTGATAGGTCAGCAGCGAGGCCGTGTTGATCGCCGTGCTGCGGTCGCCGGAATACGAATAATACATCCTCCGGAAGGAGTCCCCGAGCGCCAGGAGCGACAGGATCTCGTCGGGCGGCAGGGGCGGCGAGGAGGTGAACTCCGGCTTGAGGCGGCTGATCGAGCCGCTGAGGTTGAGCGTCACGCGGTAGTCCTTGACGTAGCTCTCGCCGCGGAAATCGAGGATCGGCTCGCCGCTCACCGAATCGGTGAAGCTCAGCCGCCCGTGGAGGACGCGGAAGCTCCGGTCCTGGAAATAAAAATCGCCGCTGACGATGTTGAGGTCGCCGAGGAGGATCGGCTGGGCGAACGGGCCGGTCACCGTCAGATTGAAACGGACATTGAACCGCCCGAGCGAGTTCTCGACCGTCGCGTTCTCGTCGGCCCGGAGGCGGATGTTCACGGCCATGCCCTCGAAGAACGAGGGCCCCGAGGGCGCGGCCGTGGCCGACGCCGCCTGCGACGAGAAACCGAAGGCCTCATAGACCTCGCGGCGCCAGTCCAAGCGGCGGAACAGGATCTCTCCCTCGGTGACGAAGCGCCGGGCGTCCTTGAGGATGCGCAACGTCGCGTCGGCCTGGGCCCGCATCCGTTCCATGGGCGCCAAGATCATGTCCTTGGCCTCGATGGTCAGGTCCATCGTGGCGACGCCGGAGGCGCCGAACCCGACCTTGCCCGATCCGGTCAGGGGCCCGCCCCCGAGCTTGCCGTCAATCGAGTTGACGGTCAGGAGGCCGTCGGCATAGCTCATGGAGGACGCGAAGTCCGTTACCGCGTAGGCGAACCCGGGCAGGGGCATGACGGGGGCGACGATATCGAGGGCCACAACGACGCTGGCCGCCTTGGCGGTCTCGCGGACGTCGGCCGTATAATCGATCCGCCCCTGGGCGCCCTTCCACGGGACGACCAGGTCGAGATCGGTCACGCGGCCTTTGAGCGCGCCGTGCCAGGGCTGGCCGGAGAAGGGGAACTCGAAGGCCCCGGTGAAAGGATTATCCCCGGGAACGAGGCTGGCGTCGAGGCCGAGGCTGAGGACCCCGCCCGAGGCTCCGACCGTCAGCTGGCCGCGAGCCTCCGACCGGCCGATCGGCGAGAGCACCAGGTCTTTGATGGTGAAAAGGCCCGGCAGCCTGTCCCGGCCGAAAACGCCCTGGCCGGCCACGGACAGGGACAACCGCCCGGAGGCCGTGGGGACGATCCGGGCGAAATCGAGCTCCTCGCCCCGGACGTCGATGTCGAACTCGCCGGAGGCGATGCCGATGCGGAACCGACCTTCGAGCCGGCCGCCGTCGATGTCCATGGCCAGCTCGGGGAACGAGAGGACGCCGTTCTTCCAGTCGATCGTGCCCGAGACGCGCGCGCCCGTCTGGCCGAAGCCCTTGACCTCCGGGCTGGTGAAGCTGCCCGTGAACTCCTGCGGATGACCCGCCTTCTGGGTCATCTCGAAGTCGCCGGAAGCGTGCCCAGAGAGCGCAACCGGGATGCCCAGACTGGGCAGCATCCGGGAGAGCTCGCCCTCGCCGTTCTCGACGTCGACACGGAGGTCGCCGGCGGCGGCCTTGATCCGGACCCGCCCTTTGAGCGCGGGATCGTCGATATCGAACGTGCCGGTGAACACGCCGTGGTCGAACAGGACCTGGGCCTCGACAAAGGCGGCGTCCAGGGCCTCGAAGCCGCCGGGCGACACGGTCGCCTGGAGGAAGACCGCGGGCGCGGCGGACCGTCCGGACAGGCGGGCGTCGACATAGCCCCGGCCGCGGATCTCGCCGAAGCTGAACTTCTGGTGGATGGCCAGCGAGATGAACTCCCGGGCCTCCCTGACGTCGGCGACCTGGCCCTGGATCCGGGCGTCGATGGCCCCTTTGAGATCGATCCGGGCCGTCGCCTGGAGCTTGCCGAAGTCGGATTCGAGGCCCGGCGCGTCGACCGTGACGATGCTGTGGGCGAAATCGACGCCGACCTCGACGCCGCCGCGGAAGGCGAAGGTGTCGCCCCGGCGGTCGAGGGATCCGTCGCGGAACTCGGCCTTAGCCTTCAGCTGACGGTCGGCTAGGGTGAAGGTGCCCCAGACGGGGGATCTATCGGGCCAAGGCACCTTGATGTCTCGGAACACCGGGTCCAGGAACATGGGCGCCGCCCGGCCCTCGACGCGGCCCTTGAAGAAGGTCAGGTCCAGGCGCTCGGCCGGCTGGCCCGGCTTCTGGAATCCGAGCGCCAGATGGCCGCCGGTCTCGGGCTCCAGGTCCAAACGGCCCTTGACGGTGCCCATGGCGAAATTGTCGATGGTCAGCGTCTCCGAGGCGACCGTGGTCCCGAACGTCAAGCGGCGGTCTTTGCGCTCCAGGCGCCCCTCCCCGCTCACCCGGCCGGCCCAGGCGAAGGGCATGCGCATCAGGTCGTCGAGGATGTCCGCCGCGAGATCGAAGCGGGCGTCGAGCTCGATCGCCGGATCGAGGACGTTCCGCACCGTCCCGCCGGCGCTGAAGGTCAGGCCGGGGCCGGCGAGCTCGAGCTTGGTCACCGTCAGGTCCTCGCCTCGGCCGGTCACGACCAGGTTCAGGCCGCCGAGCGAGGTCAGGCCTCGCTGCGGCAGGACCAACCCGGTCGCCTCGGCCGTGGCCCTGACGGAAAAGTCCTGTCCCTTCTCCATCACCAGGGCGTCGATGCCGCGGGCCTCGAGCGTCGTGGATCCCGTCTCATAGATGACCGTGCCGTTCTCGATCCGGCCGCTCTCGACCTCGAACGGCAGCTGGAGCAGGGACAGCGGGGGGCGGGAGGGACGACGCGGGGCGGCGGCCGGCCGCGGCCGGATGCGGACCTCCGGAGAGTTCAGGACGACGGTCATGACCTTGCGGTTCCGCAGGATCGATAGGAACGGGACCTCGATCCGGACGCTCTTGGCCCGCAGGGTCGGAGGCTCGTCGAGGGAGCGGACGTTGGTCAGCACCAGGGCCGGCGGGAAGTAGGAGAGATGGAGACTGTCGTAGGCGAACGACTTGCGGACCCCGGCGCGGACTTCCCTGAGCAGGACGTTCTTGCCGACCACCAGGCTGACGAGAAGGAGGGTCAGGACGATGGCAAAGACGGCCACGCGCCGGACTTTGCGGGCGAGGGCCCGGGCCTGCTCGCGGACCCGAGCGATGGTGGTGAGCCTCACTTCTTGACTTTCCCCCAGTCGGCCAGGAAGCGCTCGACGCCGATGTCGGTCAGCGGGTGGCGGACGAGCTTTTGCATGACGGCGAAGGGGACCGTGGCGATGTCGGCGCCGATCCGGGCCGCCTCGATGACGTGGCGGGGGTGACGGACGCTGGCCACGATGACCTCGGTCTGGTAATGAAAATTCTCAAAGATCTGGACGATCTCCTCGATCAGGGCCATGCCGTCCTCGGAAACGTCGTCCAGCCGGCCGATGAAGGGGCTGACGAACCGCGCCCCGGCCTTGGCCGCGAGCAGGGCCTGGCCGGCCGAAAAGACGAGGGTCATGTTGACGGCGACGCCCTCGCCATCGAGCTGCTTGGTGGCCTTGAGGCCCTCGATCCCGATGGGGATCTTGACGGCGACGTTCGGCGCGATCTTGGCCAGGGCCCGGGCCTCGGGCACGATCGCGTCGGCCTTGAGCGAGACGCATTCGGCGCTGACCGGCCCGGGCGTCAGGGCGCAGATCCGCCGGATGTTGTCCTCGAAGCTCACGGACTCCTTGGAGCAGAGCGAGGGATTGGTGGTCACCCCGTCGAGGACGCCCCAGCCGGCGACCTCGCGGATCTCGTCGAGATTGGCCGAATCCAGGAACAGCTTCATCGGTCCTCCTAGGCGTTCGGGCGCGTGAACGAGTTCGACAGCACGCCGACCCCGTCGATCTGCACGTCGACGCGGTCGCCGGGCGCGGTCGGCCCCACCCCGGCCGGCGTGCCCGTCGCGATGATGTCGCCGGGGTTGAGGGTCATGATCCGGGACAGGAAACGGACCAGGGTGGGAATGGAGAAGATCAGGTTCGAGGTCGTTCCGGACTGGACGAGCTTGCCGTTGAGAAAGGTCTTCAGCCGGAGCCCCGCCGGGTCGAGATCGGTGGCGATGCAGGGGCCGACGGGAGCGAACGTGTCGAAGCCTTTGGCCCGGGTGAACTGGACATCCTTGGACTGCAGGTCCCGGGCGGTCACGTCGTTGACGCAGGTGTAGCCGAGGATCACGGGATCGACGGGATCGTCGTCGCGGAGCGCGCGCGTCTTCTTGCGGATGACGACGCCGACCTCGCCCTCGTAATCCACGCGCTTGGAGGACGGCGGCTGGACGACGGCGTCGAGGTGCCCGATGACGGCGGAGGGCGGCTTGAGGAAGATAAGCGGCTCCTCGGGCAGAGGGTGGCCCAACTCCTGGGCATGCTCCTTGTAGTTGCGGCCGATGCCGATGATCTTCGTGGGCAGGACGGGCGGCAGGACCCGGACGTCGCCGATCGGCACGGGGCTGGTGCCGATGCGGAAGTCGCCGAAGACGGAGCCGATGATCGGGAAGAGGAACTCCTCCTTGAGGACCCCGGTGAGGACCTTCTTGCGGTAGCGGAAACGGTAGATCTTCAAGGCCTCCCTCCGTTCGTCAGGATACACCCGCGGCGGCCGCGGGGTCGACCCCCGGCGCCTTGAGAATGCCGACGGTCACCGGGCCGGCGAACTCGGAGGCCCGCCCGCGACGGTCGAGGACGCGAACGGCAAAGGCCATCTTCGCGGGCCCGGCCAAGCCCGCCGGCAGGGCATAGGTGAACGTCATCGCGCCGGGGAGGACGCCGGCCGAGGCCGCGATCTCCCGGGCCGGGATCTTGCGGGCCAGCCGGGCCGTCTTTTCGATCGTGTCCGCCGAGAGCGGCCCCCCGCCCTCCGGGAGTCCGCGGTCGAAGACCCAGACCTCGATGGCGCCGATCGGTCCCAGCGGGTGTCCGGAGATCTCCTTGGACGGGTTCGTCCAACGGAGGACCACTTGGCCGTCGCCGGCGGCGGCCGTCAGCCCTTCGACCGGCAGCGGCGCCCGGCCCTGCGGCAGGACGAGAGGGCCCTTGCGGCCGCAGGCCTGAGCCGTGACGAGGCTGAGGCCGAGCAGGAACGTGGCGACGGGTCTTCGCATCACAGGATGAACCGCCGTAAGTCTTGGCTGACGAGGATATCCTTGAGATGGTCCCGGACATAGTCCCGGTCGATGCGGATGGATTTCTCGGCGATGTTCGGGGCGGCGAAAGAGATGTCCTCCATGACCTTCTCGACGACAGTATGGAGTCGGCGGGCCCCGATGTTCTCGGCGTCGGCGTTGACCTTCTCGGCGATGTCGGCGATCTCGTCGACCGCGTCGGGGGTGAAGCTGACCTCGACGCCCTCGGTGCCCATGAGGGCCTCGTACTGGCGGATCAAAGCGTTCTCCGGCTCGGTCAGGATGCGGACGAAGTCGTCCTTGCCCAGAGAGGTCAGCTCGACCCGGATGGGGAACCGGCCCTGCAGCTCGGGGATGAGGTCGGACGGCTTGGACACGTGAAAGGCGCCGGCGCCGATGAACAGGATGTGGTCCGTGCGGACCAGGCCGAAGCGGGTGTTGACCGTCGTGCCCTCGATGATCGGCAGAAGATCGCGCTGGACGCCCTCCCGGCTGACGTCCGGGCCGCGGCCGGATTCCCGGCCGGCGATCTTGTCGACCTCGTCAAGGAAGATGATGCCGGACTGCTCGACCCGCTCGATGGCCAGGCGCGAGACCTGGTCCATGTCGAGCAGGCGCTTTTCCTCTTCCTCGAGGATGAGCTCGCGGGCCTCCTTGACCTTCATCCGCCGCTTCTTCATCCGGCCGCCGAGGAAGCCGGGCAGGAACTCCTGGATCTGGAAGCCGATCTCCTCGACCCCGGAATTGGACACGACCTCGAGGGGCGGCGTCGTCTTGTCCTTGACGTCCAGCTCGACCGTCCGCTCGTCCAGCAGTCCGGCCCGGAGCTGGGCCCGCAGCTTCTCCCGGGTCTCCCGGGCCGGCTGTTCCTCGGCCGGCTCGTCCGGGGTCTCGCCGCGCGTCCTGGCCGGCGGCAGCAGGATGTCGAGGAGCTTCTCTTCGACCGCGGCCTGGGCCTTGCCCTCGATCTCGGCGATCTTCTCCTGCTTGACCAGGTCGACGGAGATGCGGACGAGGTCCCGGATCATGGACTCGACGTCCCGGCCGACGTAGCCGACCTCGGTGAACTTGCTGGCCTCGATCTTGAGGAAGGGCGAGCAGGTCAGCTTGGCCAGGCGGCGGGAGATCTCGGTCTTGCCCACGCCGGTCGGGCCGATCATGAGGATGTTCTTGGGCGCGATCTCATCGGCCAGGGCGGGCGGCAGCTTGCGCCGGCGGAAGCGGTTGCGCAGGGCGATGGCGACGGCCTTCTTGGCCGGCTTCTGGCCGATGATGTACTTATCGAGCTCGGACACGATCTCCTGGGGCGTGAGCTCGGCCTCGGCGGCCTCGGGACAGGGACGATCGAGGGATTCGGGCAGGACGATCGGCATCAGAGCTCCTCGACGGTGATCTCGGTGTTCGTGTAGACGCAGATGTCGGCGGCGATCCGCAGGGCCTCCTCCGCGATCGCCCTGGCGCTGAGATCCGTGTGTTTGATCAGGGCCCGGGCCGCCGCCAAGGCGAACGACCCGCCCGAGCCGATGGCCAGGATGCCGTCGTCGGGCTCGATGACGTCGCCCGTGCCGGAGATGAGGAGCGAAGTCTGGGCGTTGGCGACAATGAGGAGGGCGTCGAGCTGGCGCAGCGACTTTTCCATGCGCCAGTCCTTGGCCAGCTCGATCGCGGCCCGCGACAGGTTGCCGCGATACTCCTCGAGCTTGGACTCGAACCGGGCGAACAGGGCGAAGGCGTCGGAGGTCGAGCCGGCGAAGCCGGCCAGGACGTCGCCTTTCCCCAGACGGCGGATCTTGCTGGCGGTCTTTTTGAGAACGGTCTGCCCCATGGTCACCTGGCCGTCGGCGGCCATGGCGATTTTTCCCTGGTGGCGGACGCAGATGACGGTCGTCGAGCGGATCATTGATGCACCTCTCCGTCGCATCCAATAATATAAGATGATATGGGACAAGTAAAGATGACGAGGGGGACGCGCCGCGGGCAGCCCCGAGGCTGGAAAAAGGGAGAAGATTCTAATAAGATACGAGCCTATCGGTTATAAGAGGAGTCCCTATGGCGTCCTTGACCCTGGTCGTTATGGCGGCGGGGATCGGCAGCCGCTACGGCGGGCTGAAGCAGATCGATCCCGTCGGCCCGAGCGGCGAAGTCGTGCTGGATTACTCCGTGTACGACGCGTTGCGGGCCGGTTTCGACCGCGTTGTTTTCATCATCCGCAAGGACATCGAAGCGGCCTTCCGGGAGACGATCGGCCGGCGCATCGAACGGGCCGTCGATACGGCTTATGTCCTCCAGTCGCTCGACCAGGTCCCGGCCGGCTGGGCCGTGCCCGCCGACCGGATGAAGCCCTGGGGCACGGGGCAGGCTATCTTGGCATGCCGGGGCACCGTGGCGACCCCGTTCCTGACCGTGAACGCGGACGACTACTACGGCCGGACCGCCTTCGAAGCCGTGGCCGGCTTCCTCCGCGGGCTCCCTGCCGGAGCCGCCGTCCCCGAATTCGGCATGGTCGGCTACCGGCTGGACAACACGCTCTCGGAGCATGGGACAGTGGCCCGGGGCGTCTGCGAGGCTACCCCCGACGGCTATCTCGTCGGCATCCGCGAGCTCCTGAAGATCAAGCGCTTCCCCGACGGCATCAAGCACACGGAGAACGATGTCGACTGGACGGGCCTCGACCCGGCCAGCTGGACCTCGATGAACTGCTGGGGCTTCACGCCTGCCCTCTTCGACGAGCTCGAGCGCCGCTTCCCGGTGTTCCTCCGGAAGAGCGCCGCGAAGATCCTCAAGGCCGAGTTCCTGATCCCCGAGGTCGTGGGCGAGCTCGTCCGCGAGGGCCTGGCCCGGGTCCGGATCCTGCCCACGAAGGAACGCTGGTTCGGCGTGACCTATCCCGAGGACCGGCCGCTATTCAAGGCGGCCATCCTCGATCTCGTCGAGGCCGGCGCCTATCCCCGCGACCTTTGGGCCGGAGCCGCGGCGTCCTGATCCTTCCATGAGAGACCGAGGGATGACCATGAAGAAGACCGCACTCTTGATCGCTGGCCTCTGCCTCCTGACCTTCACCGGCGCGACGTCCGGGCCGAAACCCGAAGACTGGGAGAACCCGGCCCTGCCTCACGCGGGCACTTTGCCGCCGCGGGCGGCCTTCGTCCCCTTCCCCGATGCGGCGGCGGCGCTCCGCCTGGACCCCCAGGCCTCACCGCGCTACCTATCGCTCGACGGTCTCTGGAAATTCAAGTGGTCCCCGCGCCCGGCCGACCGGCCGCTCGATTTCTGGAAGCCGGACTCGGACGTCATGGCTTGGAAGGACATCCCCGTCCCGTCCGATTGGATGTTCCAGGGCTACGATTATCCGATCTATGTCAACTCGTCCTACGAATTCGCCCCGAATCCCCGGCCGCCCTTCGTGCCTCACGACCACAATCCCGTCGGATCCTATCGGCGGACGTTCACGCTGCCCGCGGACTGGGCCGGCCTGAATGTCGTCCTTCACTTCGGCGCCGTCAAGTCGTTCTTCTATGTCTGGGTCAACGGCGAGAAGCTCGGCTTCAGCAAAGATTCGAAGACGCCGGCCGAATTCGACATCACCCGGCTGATCAGGCCGGGCCAGAACGTGGTGGCCGTCGAAGTCTACCGCTGGTCCGACGGCTCCTACCTCGAATGCCAGGACTTCTGGCGGCTGGCCGGGATCGAGCGTGACGTCTACCTGACCGCCTCGCCGAAGACCGGCATCCGCGATTACGAGGTCCGGGCCGGCCTCGATCCGAGCTACCGGAACGGGAGCCTGGACGTGACGGTCTCGCTCGGCGGCGATCCCGGCACTCCCAAGGGTTCGCCCATCGTGACCCTGACCCTTCTCGATGCCGGAGGCCAGAAGGTCCTGAGCCGCCGGCAGACCGCGGCCGTCGCGGCCGACGGCCAGGCCGCCGTGCGTTTCGGGGCCGCCCTGCCGAAGGCGGCCCGCTGGAGCGCCGAGACGCCCTATCTCTACCGTCTCGTCCTAGAGATCAAAGATCCCTCGGGAAAGACCCTCGAGGCGGTCACGACAAAGATCGGCTTCCGGGCCTCCGAGATCAAGGACGGGCATCTCCTCGTCAACGGCATCCCCGTTCTCCTCAAGGGCGTCAACCGGCACGAGCACGACCCCAACACCGGCCATGTCATCCCGGAAGCGTCCATGCGCCGCGACATCGAGCTCATGAAGCAGTCGAACATCAACGCGGTCCGGACCTGCCACTACCCGAACGACCCGCGCTGGTACGAGCTCTGCGACGAGTACGGGCTGTATCTCATCGACGAAGCCAACATCGAAAGCCACGGCATGGGTTACGGACCGGAGAGCCTGGCCAAGGACCCGGCCTGGGGCCCGGCCCATCTCGACCGCGTCGCGCGCATGGTCGAGCGGGACAAGAACCATCCTTCGATCATCATCTGGTCGCTCGGCAACGAGGCCGGCGACGGCGTCAACTTCGAGAAGGCCTACGCCTGGCTCAAGAAGCGGGACCCTTCGCGCCCGGTCCAATACGAGCGGGCCGAGCTCCGGCCGCACACCGATATCTACTGCCCGATGTACGCGTCGATCGAGGAGATCGTCAAGTACGCTTCGGTCCAGCAGGCCCGGCCCCTCATACAGTGCGAATACGCCCATTCCATGGGCAACTCGACGGGCAACCTCCAGGATTATTGGGACGCCATCGAGAGCCATGACCAGCTCCAAGGCGGGTTCATCTGGGACTGGGTCGACGAGGGCTTCGCGGCCAAGACCGCCGCGGGAGAGACCTATTGGACCTTCGGCGGTGATTACGGGCCGCCCGACGTGCCCTCGGACCAGAATTTCTGCTGCAACGGCCTGGTCGCGCCCGACCGGACGCCGCACCCGGCCCTGTTCGAGGTCAAGAAGGTCTATCAATACGTCAAGCTCCTGGCGGCCGACCCGGCCGCGGGCCGGGTCGAGATCCGGAACCGCTATGCCTTCCTCGGCCTGGACCGTTTCGATGTGCATTGGGAGCTGGCCGCGTCGGGACGGATGATGGCCTCCGGCGAGCTCCGCGCCCCGGCCGCGGCTCCGGGCGCCGGCGCCGTCATCCGCCTGCCGCTCCCCCGCTTCGCTCCCCAGCCGGGCCTGGAATATTTCCTGAACGTCAGCCTTCGAACGCGCCAAGGGGCTCCAGGCGTGCCCAAGGGGCATGTCGTCGCGGCGGAGCAGTTCGCCGTTCCGGCCGCGGCCGTGGCGGCCGTCCCGCCCGCCCCGGCCCCGCCGCCGCTCACGCTCGACGACGGGCCCCGTTTTATCCGTGTCGCCGGTCGTGGTCTCGCGGCCCGCTTCGACCGGCTGACCGGCGACCTCGATTCGTTCGTCGTCGACGGGCACGAGCTCGTCGCGGCGGGCCTCGAACCGAACTTCTGGCGCGCGCCGACCGACAACGACTTCGGCAACAGAATGCCGCAGCGGTTGTCGGCCTGGCATTGGGCCAGCCTGTCCCGCGACCTCCTGAAGCTCGAGGCCAGCGAGACCGGAGAGGGCCCGGTGACGGTCACCGCGGTCTACGGCCTGGCGGGCGGGCAGGCCACGCAGCGTCTCGAATACACGATCGGCGGTGACGGCCGCATCGTCCTGCGGTCGATCCTCCAGCTCAAAGACCGGGCCCGGCTGCCGGAGATGCCGAGGATCGGCGTGACGATGGCCGTTCCTTCCGCCTTCGCCAAGATCCAGTGGTTCGGCCGCGGCCCGTTCGAGAATTACTGGGATCGCCGGACGGCCGCGTTCGTCGGCCTCTACGAGATGACACCGGCCGAGCCTTGTCCGTACGTCAGCCCGCAGGAATTCGGCAACCGCTCCGAGGTGCGCTGGGTCGCGTTCCGCGACAGCGAGGGCCGGGGGCTGCTCGTCGCCGGGGATCCGGTGCTCGGGTTCTCGGCCCACCCGTTCTGGCCCGAGGACATGACCCTGCCGAGCCGGGGGTCGAAACACCCGCCGCAGGTCCAACAGCGCGACTTCATCGGCCTGACGCTCGATCATGCCCAGATGGGGGTCGGCGGCGACGATTCCTGGGGGGCCGGGGTCCATCCCCAGTACATTCTGCCGGCCAAGACCACGAGCTACACGCTGACCTTCCGGCCCCTGCGGCCGGGGGACGACCCGGGAGCCCTGGCCCGGGATCGCTGAGCGAAGGCCGCCGGAAACCAAAGCGCCGGGCCGGGCGTATTTCCTTATGGGTTTGATATAATAGACCCGAATTGTTATCCTTTGCGTTAAGCGATAGACAGGGACCCCGATGAAATGCCCCCGCTGCCTGAACGAAAATCCCGAGGGCACGCGCTTTTGCGGCCGTTGCGGCCGGGAGCTACCCGGCTCGGGCGAAACGCTGCCGTCGGGAACGGCCACGTTCCAGACCCCGTCGAAAGGGCTCGAGCGCGGCACGACGTTCGCCCACCGCTTCGAGATCATCGAAGAGATCGGCCAGGGCGGCATGGGCACGGTCTACAAGGCCTATGACAGCAAGATCCGCGAGGTCGTGGCGCTCAAGCTCCTGAAACCCGAGATCGCGTCCGACCCCGAGGTCATCGAGCGCTTCCGCAACGAGATCAAGCTGGCCCGGCAGGTCTCCCACCGGCACGTCTGCCGGATGTACGACCTCGGCGAGGAATGGCTGTCGATCTACATCTCCATGGAATACGTGCCCGGCGAGGACCTCAAGAGCTTCATCCGCCGGTCCGGCCACCTCAACGAGGCCAAGGCCGTCGGGCTGGCCAAGCAGATCGCCGAGGGCCTGGCCGAGGCCCACCGGCTCGGCGTCGTCCATCGCGACCTCAAGCCGCAGAACGTCATGATCGACAGGGACGGCAACGCCAAGATCATGGACTTCGGCATCGCCCGGTCCCTTCACACCAAGGGCGTCACCGGCACCGGGGTCATCATCGGCACGCCCGAGTACATGGCCCCGGAGCAGGCCGAAGGCCGCGACATCGACCTCCGGGTCGACATCTACGCCCTGGGGGCCATCCTGTTCGAAATGGTCACGGGCCGGGTCCCCTTCGAGGGCGCGACGCCGCTAAGCATCGTCCTCAAACACCGCAGCGAGCCGCCGACCGACCCTCAGACGCTCAACGCCCAGATCTCGCCCGGCCTCAGCCGGATCATCCTGAAGTGCCTGGCCAAGTCCCGGGACGACCGCTACGCCTCGGCCACCGAAGTCCTCGAGGAGCTCCGGGCGGCCGAGGCGGGATTGCCGACGACGGGCCAGGTCACGGCCAGCGCCAAGCCGGCCACAGCCCGGACGAAACCGCTCACTGACCGCGAGATCACGGTCAAGTTCCGCCTCCGGCGGATCCTCATTCCCGCGCTCGCCGTCGTCATCCTGGCCTTGGTCGGCTTCTTCTCGCTCTTCAACAGAGCCGGGAAAAATCCCTCCGACAGGCGTCCTTCCCCCTCTGTCGCGGCCAAGCGGGGCGGCGAACCCAATTTCGGTCACGAGGGCGTCACGGGCCTGCCGCCCGCGCCAGAACCGCCGGGCGACCGGTCGGGGACGGCCGCGCAGTCCATCGGCAGCCGGGCCGGTTCGGCCATCATGGGCTACCTGGCCCCGTTCATGAAGGACCCGGCCAAGTTCATGGGCGAGAAGGACGCCCTCGAATTCCAGAAAGCCCTATCCGAGATCAAGGAGAAGTACCCCAAGGAATCCGCCGCCCTGTCCCAGCTGTTCGACAGCATCCAGATCCGGATCGACGAAGGGAAGAAGCAGCAGGCGGCGGGCAACATCGAGGCCTCGAAGCGCAGCTACGACCGGGGTGAATCGGAGATGCGCAGGCTCCTGTCGCAGGTCAGCGAGCGGGAGCGGGCGGAGAAGGCGTTCCAGGAGCTCCAGGACACGAAGCGCAAGATGGGCGGGGCGTCGCCGGCCGGCCGGCCCAACCTCCTGTCCTGGATCGCCATGGAGAAGGAGAAGGACGCGTCGGACGCCTTCGCCAAGAACGACTTTTCGGGCGCCCGGATCCTCTGCGGCATCCTGAACCGGGTCCACCTCTTGAGCCCGCGGGCGACCGATGAGGGCCAGGCCCTGGCGGCCCTGGACGAACTCACGGCCTCGATCCGCAAGGACGCCGAGACTGCCCAGGCCCCGGCCAAGCAATCCTGGCTCTATGAGCGGGCCCGAAGCGAAGAGGACGGGGCTCGCCTGGCGGCCAAGGACGGCCCCGCGCCCCAGGCCGCCGAGCAGTATATCCTGGCCGCCTTCCTCTACGAGAAAGCCAAGGAAGTCTCGCTCGAGAGCGCCCAGGCCGGCCGCAATTGACGGCCCCCCCGACGTCCCGAACGGCGAAGAAGCGGCTGCTCTTTGTCTGCTACGGGAACATCTGCCGCAGCCCCATGGCGGAGGCCATCGCCCGCCGGCGTCTTGGGCCGGGCTGGACAGTGGCCAGCGCCGGCGTCGGCGCGGCCGGCGGTCCGGCCACGGAGGAGGCCGCGCTGGTCATGCGGGTCGTTTACCAGATCGACATCTCCGCGCATGTGGCCCGGCCGGTCGGCGCCTACGATATCAATAACTTCGACGCCATCGTCGCCATGGACCCGGCCATCTACAATCATCTCCGGACGATCTGGGAAGTTCCCGAATCCATGCTCTACGGATGGGACATCGACGATCCGCTGGGGGGCGATTTCCAGACCTACAAGGAGGCGGCCCTAAAGATCGAGCGGCGCCTCGAGCAGTTCCTGGCCGCTTCGGGCCTCGCCGCCTGACGATCCCTAGCGATCCATCATCAGGCCGATCTCCCGCAACGACGGCACGTTCTCGAAGACGATCCGCGCCGCCGTCAGCAGAGGGACCGCCAGGATCATGCCCGGAATGCCCCAGAGCCAGGCCCCGAAGAAGAGGGAGAACAGGACCAGGAGCGGAGAGAGATTGACCTGTTTGGCCATGAGCCGCCGCTCGACCAGGCGGTGCAGGAGGACATGGGCGGCGCTGAGGAGGGCCAGGGCGAGCAGGGCCTTGAAGGACAGCCCGCCCTCCAGGAACACGGTCATAAGCGTGGGCAGGGCCACCGCCATGATCGCGCCGAGCGTCGGGACGTAGTTGAGGAGCGCCGCCAGGACGCCGAACAGGACGGCGAAGCGGACGCCCAGGACGGCCAGAGTGACGGCCACCGCGAGGCCGATAGCCACGTTCGTCAGGGACCTGACGGCCAGATACCTCTGGATCTCGTGGTCGATCCGGGTCGCAGCATGGCCCAGGGTCGAGGCCTGACCGGGCGGAAAGGCCTCGGCCAGCTTGCGGACCAGGCGGCCGCGGCCGGCCAGGATGAAGATCATGAAGAAGAAGACGAGGAGCAGGTCCGACATGAAGGACACGAACGGGCCGAGCGCGGAGACGAGGACGGACCCCACGCGCCCGATGTTGAAGTTCTGGATCCATTCGGAGAGCTCGACCTTGAGCCGGGGATTGGAGACGAGGCTGTCGATCCGCTCCAGGAAGCCCTTGACCATTTCGGTGTAGGAGGGCAGCTCCGAAGCCAGCGATTTACCGCTCGCAAAGAAGACTGTGCCGATGAGGTAAAGGACCGCGAAGCAAACGACCAGAATGAGGATGAGGGCGACGATCTTCGGGACCTTGCGGCGGACGAGGAAATTGAGGGGCGGGGTCACGGCGAAGGCGAAGAGAAGGGCCAGGGCGAAGGGCACGAGAAAGGACCGGGCCAGCCGCAGGAAGACGCCGACGAGAAAGAGGACCAGGATGCCGACGCCGACCCTGAGCCACCTGTTCTTGTCCACCGATGCTCCCGTTCCCTCATGATAACGGAAATCCCTTGGAAAAGGAATGGGAGGGGGCCGTTCGCGCGGATTGACCGTCGACGGGAGGCTGTGCTATGAGGAGGGACTCAGGGGACGAAGGGAGAGACGCATGTCGACTCGCATGACCAAGGTCCTATTGGCGCTTCTCGCGGCGGCCTCGCTCGTCGGGACCGCCCGGGCGGCCGACGTCAGGACGATCACCAAGGAGCTCTTCGCGGTGCCGTCCACGACCGGCAACGAAGACATGCTGGCGGCCAAGATCCGCAGCCTGCTGCCGAAGGGCGCCGCCGCCGAGACCGTCGGCCTGGGCACGGTGGCCGTCCGGCTGGACGGCGCAGCGGGTCCGACCCTTATCCTGGCCGCCCTCGACGGCTACGGGCACATCGTCAGCGGCATCACCGCGGACGGCTATCTGACGCTCGACCGGCCGGTTCCGGCGCCCCATGGCCGGTTCGACGTTTTCCTTCTCGGCCAGCCCGTTGTGATCTCGACGGCCAAGGGCCCCGTCCAGGGCGTGGTCGCACAGCCGGCGATGCATCTGCTGACCCCGGAGCGGCGGAGGACGCTGGTCGAGGGATTCACCCTCGAGACCGCTTATATCGACATCGGGGCGCGATCGGACAAGGACGTCCGGGCCAAGGGCGTGCGGCTCCTCGACCCGGTCACCTATCCGGCCGTCCTGACCGAGCTCGCCGGGGACCAGTGGGCCGGACCGTCGCTCGGAGTGAAAGCCGCGGCCGCCGGGCTCGTCGCCGCGGTCGGGGACTTGGGCGCGAGACCGGGCGGCCAGGAGACCATCCTGGTCTGGGCCGCCCAGACGAAGTTCCCGGCCCGCGGCCGGGGCGCCCGGCCGGCGGTCGGGGCGGCCGCGGTGAAGTCGAAGTGGCAGCCGAAGCGGACGATCGTCATCGACGTCATCGCGGCCGGCCCGGGCGGAGGCCCGCCCCGTCTGGGCGGCGGGCCTGTTCTCGTGACGGCCAAGGACGAGCCGTCGGAGCTGCGCCGGGCCGTCGAGTCGGCCGCGGCCGCCGCGGGGGGGCCCCTCCAATTCCTGGCCGCGCCAGATTCGCCGTTGGCCCTGCCTTTCGATGCCCCGCCCGGAGAGACCGTGACGCTCGCCTTGCCCGTCCGCTACCTGAACACGCCCTCGGAGGTCATTGCGCTCGCCGACCTCGAGGCCCTGCGCGATATCGTGGCCCGATTCCTCCAGCCTGGAGGTGGCCGATGACCAAGAAGGCCTGGGCCACGATCCTGATCCTTTTCGGCGCGGCCACGATGGGCTCGGCTCAATCCCGGGCCTGGAGCCTGATGCGGGAGATCGTCCTCGTGCCCGGCGTCTCGGGCCACGAGGGGCCGGTCGCCGATTTCATCCAAAGTCATCTGCCGGCCGGCCTCAAGCCCGAACGCGACGCCATGGCCAATGTCTGGGTCACGGTCGGCAGCGGCCGCCCGGTGATCCTGTTCGTCGCCCACTCGGATGAGCTCGGCTGGACGGTCGACAGGATCACGCGGGAGGGCCACGTCCGGCTCAAGCAGGGCGGCGGGATCCTGCCTCAGACGGTCGAGGCCCGGCCGGTGATCATCCACACCGCCAAGGGCGACGTGACCGGGATCGTCGCGCCGCGGCCGGGCTATGACGAGCGCACTACCCCCGGCGAGGCCAAGGACGAGAAGCCTTTCACGGCCGAATCGATCGACATCGATCTCGGCGTATCCGCGGAGGCCGAGGCCCGGGCCCTCGGCGTGGCCGAGGGCGACACCGTCACGGCCAGGAAGACGTTCACCGATTTCGCTCCCGGCCTGATGGCCACGAGGGCGGTCGACGACCGGGCCGGCTGCGCGGCCCTGCTCGACACGGCGTGGCGGCTCAAGCCCGGGGCCGTCAAGGGCCGGACGATCATTTTGGCTTGGGATGTCCAGGAAGAGACCGGGCTCTTCGGGGCGGCCGAGCTGGCCAAGACCCTGAAGCCGGACGTGGTCTTCGCCATCGACACCTTCGTCTCGGCGGACTCCCCGCTCGAATCCAAGCGTTTCGGCTTCCTTCCGGTCGGCGGCGGCGCGGTCGTCCGGGCCATCGACTCCTCGAACGTCACGCCGAAGACCGAGATCGCCAAGGTCCTGGCCATCGCCGGGCGCCGCAAGATCCCGGTCCAGGTCGGCAGCTCCCGCGGCGGCAACGACGGCTCGGTCTTTCTGGCCGGCGGGGCGGTCGATATCCCGCTGTCATGGCCCGGCTCCTATGCCCACTCGCTCATCGAGAAGATCGACCGCCGCGACCTCGAGGCCCTCTCCGACCTCATCCTGGCCCTTATCTCTGATTGGAAATAGCGACCTGCTCAAGCCCTCGGTCGGATCACCGCGGTGAAGAAGCAGAAAGAACGGCCTCGCCCACAGGTCCGAGCCGCAAGCGAGAAGGAAATCGCTCCGCGCAGCGGTGTTCTCGGAGCCAGGCTGGATTCACAGATCATCCGCCGGGGAATATTGGATAAGAGCAGCCGCGTCAAAAAGGCCGAGGATGTCCTCGGAGCGAGCATAGGCGGCGATTTAGCCGAACTGGAGGCGGGCGAGGGCAGTTTCAGGGGAAACCGGCAAAACGTGTTTGAGCGCGGCGTAGCGCACGCCGAGCGAGTTGTTTTGCCGCCGAGTCCGGCGAACAGATCGGCGTGAAAAATCGCCGCGGCGAGCGCAGAGGATAGCCGAGGACTGGCGAGCGGCGGACCCTTATCCTTAGCGCTTCTTGGGCTTGACCTGGATGGCCTTGAGCCCCGGCTTCTTCTCGCACTCCTTGAGGAAGTCCTGCTCCCGCTGCGAATTGACGTAGTCGGGCGACTGGAAGCGGTAGGTGAAGTGGGTGTGCTCGTCGTAAGTGCCCTGCAGGATGGCGATGACGTCCTCGATGTTGACCCGTTCCTCGTCGGTCGGGATGACGAAGATCTTGACCTTGGAATCGGCCGCCGAGATCTCGGTCTCGGCGTTGCGGGTCTTGGCCAGCCGGTTCTTGGCCTTGTCGAGCTTGATGCCCAGGAACTCCAGCCCTTCGCAGGATTTCTCGCGGATGAGGTCGGACATCTCGCCGACGCCGGCCGTGAAGACGACGGCGTCCGCGCCGCCGATCGCCGCCGTGTAGGCCCCGATGTACTTCTTGATGCGGTAGGCCTCGACCTCGATGGCCAGCTTGGCCCGGGCGTCCCCGGCCTCGGCCGCCTGCTGGACGTCACGCCGGTCGGTGTACTTGCCGGTGATGCCGAGCAGGCCCGACTTCTTGTTGAGGATGTCGCTCATCTTGCCCGGGGCGATAGCCTCTTTCTCCATGACCATCAGGTCGATGGCCGCGTCGTGGTCGCCGGACCGCGTGCCCATGACCAGGCCCTCGAGCGGGGTCAGGCCCATGCTGGTGTCGAAGGACACGCCGTTCTTGATGGCGTTGGCCGAGACGCCGTTGCCGATGTGGAGGCAGACGAGATTGCACTGGAACGGGTCTTTGCCCAGGAGCAGCGCCGCCCGCTTGGCGACATAGAGGAACGACGTGCCGTGGAAGCCGTAGCGGCGGACGCCGTACTTCTCGTACCACTCGTAGGGCAGGGCGTACATGTAGGAGCTCGCCGGCATGGTCTGGTGCCAGGCCGTGTCCATGATGGCCACGTGCGGGATCGCGGGCAGGACGTCCATGGCCGCCTCGATGCCCAGGACGTTCGGCGGATTGTGGAGCGGGGCCAGGCTGTAGAGGCTCTTGAACGTGGCCAGGGTCTCCGGCGTGATCTTGATCGACTTGGTGAACTTCTCGCCGCCGTGGACGACGCGGTGCCCGACGGCCGAGATCTTCGCCAGGTCGTCCAGGACGCCGATCTTGGGGTCGAGGAGGGTGTCGATGATGAGCTTGATCGCTTCCTTGTGATTGGCGCACTCGTGGTCGAACTTGATCGGCTCGCGGCCGAGGCCGGACTGCTGGATGTAGCTCTTGCCGATGCCGACCCGCTCGACGATGCCCGTGGCCAGCGTTTCCTTTTTGTCGTAGTCGTACAGGCGGTACTTGGCGGACGAACTGCCGCAGTTCAATGACAGGATGATCATCGAAGGCTCCTTCTGATTTCAGGGTCCATCGGCCGGAGGAACGGCCGATTCATGAAGCGTCATTGTGCCTCGGAACAGGCCAAAAGTCAAGGCGGGCGGAGCCGGGGTTGACAGCCTCGAAGCCGCTGGGGTATAACCGCTGCCTACCTTTTTTTAGGAAGGATCATAAGGAGCACCCCATGGGCAACACGTTCATTTCCGACATCCGGGACAAGGCCGCCAAGAAGTTCCTCAAGGTCGCTTTCCCCGACGCCGAGGACGTCCGGACCCTCAAGGCCGCCTTGATATTGCGGGAAAAGCACATTGCCGAGCCCCGCCTGGTCGGACCGGCCGAGGCCATCCACAAGATCGCCAAGGACAACGGGATCGACATCGCCGGCATCCCGATCGTCGACCCCCTGACCGACGCCGCCAAGGGCGAACACATCGACCTGCTCTTCGAGAAGCGCAAGGCCAAGGGCTGGACGTATGAGCAGGCCTCCGAGGCCGCCAAGAGCCCGCTCTATTACGCCGGGCTCATGCTCGCGACCGGCAAGGTCGGGGCCGTGGTCGGAGGCAACATCTCCGCGACCGGCGACGTCATCCGGGCGGCCATCCACACCGTGGGCACCGCCCCGGGGATCTCGACCGTTTCGAGCTATTTCATCATGGTCTTTCCCGAGAAGCTCCTCTGTTACGCCGACTGCGCCGTCGTCCCCAATCCGACCGACGCCCAGCTGGCCGACATCGCCATCACCTCGGCCAAGAACTTCCAGGCCGTGACCGGGAGGAGCCACGGGTGGCGATGCTCTCGTTCTCGACCAAGGGCTCGGCCCAGCACGCCGACGTGGACAAGGTCGTCAGCGCGACCAAGATCGCCAAGGAGAAGGCCCCCCACCTGCTCCTCGACGGCGAGATGCAGGCCGACGCGGCCCTGGTCGCCTCGATCGGCGAGCGCAAGTGCAAGGGCAGTCCCGTCGCCGGCAAGGCCAACGTCCTGATCTTCCCCGACCTCGACGCGGGCAACATCGGCTACAAGCTGACCGAGCGGCTGGCCGGGGCCGAGGCCGTCGGGCCCATCGTCCAGGGCCTCAACAAGCCTTTCTGCGACCTCAGCCGGGGCTGCTCAGCCGACGACATGGTCAACGTCGCCGCCATCTGCAGCCTGATGGCCTGAACTAGCGGGTCAGATCGTACTTTTTCACCAGCCGGACCGGCTGGTAGGAGAGCTTCGCCCGCCGCAGACCTTCGATCGCCATGTCCTGTTCCCGGTTGACGAACATATAGTCGCCCCATTCCCGGCAGACGAACTCGCGGTTGACCCACTGGGCCAGGCCGACCAGGCCCGGGTTGGCGATCTCGATGGGGATGACGGCCATGTCGGCCGTGAGCTGGCCGCCTATGGTGAAGGCCTCGACCCGGCCGCCCACCTTGACGACGCCGCCCTTGAGGCCGAGGCGGGTGAACGAGGCCAGGGCCTGGAGGATGGCTTTCTTTTCCGCCCGGATGCTGACGTCCCCGTTCTTCTCTTCGAACCAATCCTCGAGCAGCCTGACACAGCCGGGAACGTCGGGTTGCGTCAGGGCATGATATTCGTGGGCGAAGGTCGATTCGAACTTCCGGATGCGATTGCGCTTGCCGTCGAACTTCTTGCCCTTGAGCTCGGCCAGCTCCTGGCGAAGGTAGACGTAGTCGAAGTTGCGGGGGTCCTCCTCGACCTTGAAGCCGGCGCCGTGGCGCTCCACGAACGCCTCGGGCACACGCGACAGGCGCGGCGCGTGCCGGAGGCAGGCCTCGACCGTCTCGGGGACCTTCTCGCCGCCGATCGGAGGCAGGCAATAGGGCTCCTCGAACTCGGGCTCGACGAGGATGCAGAGGCTGTCGTTGAGCAGGGTCCAGCTGGAGTGCTCGGAGTCCTTCCAGATGAAGACATTGGCGAAGTTGAGCTCACAGACCTCGGAGGGGTTGCGCTCCAGGTAGGCCTCGAAGACGGATTTGTCCTCGAGCCCCACGGGCTTGAACTCGGGATACAGGGGCAGGCTCACGGCTTGGCCCTTCGCATGACCCGGCAGCGCTCCCGGGGGCAGCCTTCGCACCATGAGGTCCGGCGCTTGGCCGGGAAGGTCGCCGGGATGCCGGTCTCTATAATATGGAAGCCGCAGCCCTCAAAAAACCCGGGAATGATCGTGGCCAGGTGGACGTCGCCCGGGGCCTCGGCCATCAGGGCTTCGACCAGGGCCAGGCCGACGCCCTGTCCTTGGGATCGGGGGTCGACCCCGAGAGCGCAGAGCTCCAGGCAATCGGCATGCGCCTTGAGAGCGACGAGGCCGACGATCTCGCCCCCGTCCTCGGCCACCCAGATCGCGTCGTTCTCCAGGCCCGGGTAGTCGAGTCCCAGCCGACGGGCCAGGCCAACGGCGGATTCCCGGTCTCCCGGCCGGATCTTGCGGACTGCCATTTCGGCCCATTATACCATGCCGGTCCGCCTTGACAGGCCCCCGGCCGGGAAGTAAGATTCTCCCGTGTTCAAGGGCGGAACGAGCGGGGGATCCGACCCTTCGTCCTTGAGTCGCAGAAGCGGGGCAGTCCCCTCCGGGGACGGTCCCCGACCCGATCTCTGAACCCTGGAGAGCCATGCGCCTTCTCATCATCAACCCCGGTTCGACCTCGACCAAGATCGCCGTCTACGAGGATGAGCGCGAGATCCTGTCCTCGAACATCTCCCATTCCGCCGGAGAGCTGGCCCCGTATGCCAAGATCGTGGACCAGAAGGGCTTCCGCAAGGACATCATCCTCCGGACCCTCGAAACTCAGAGCGTCGACCCCGGGTCGCTCACGGCGGTCATTGGCCGCGGCGGCCTGCTGGTGCCCATCCCCAGCGGGGTCTACCGGGTCAACGACCGGATGCTCGAGGATCTCACCCGCGGGGTCCAGGGCGAGCACGCCTCGAACCTGGGGGGATTGATCGCCGACGAGATCGCCCGCCCGCTCGGCCTGCCCGCCTTCATCGTCGATCCCGTCGTCGTCGACGAGCTCGACGACTGGGCCCGGCTCAGCGGCGTCCCGGAGATCCGGCGCCGCAGCATCTTCCACGCCCTCAATCATAAGTACTCGGCCCGTCTGGCCGCCCAGAAGCTCGGCCGGAGCTATGAAGCGGTGAACCTCATCGTCTGCCACCTCGGCGGCGGCATCTCGATCGGGGCCCATAAACACGGCCGGGTCGTCGATGTCAACAACGCCCTCAACGGCGAAGGGCCCATCGCGCCGGAGCGGGCCGGCACGGTGCCCGCGGGCGACCTGGTCGCCCTGGCCTTTTCTGGCCGGCACAAGGAGCCGGACCTCAAAAAGATGCTGACGGGCCGGGGCGGGATGGTGGCCCATCTCAAGACCAATGACATGCGGGAGACGCTCAAACACATCGGCGAGGGGGACCAGGCGGCCGAGCTCGTGTTCACGGCCATGGTCCTGACCGTGGCCAAACAGATCGGGTCGTGCGCCGCGGTCCTTCAGGGCCGCGTGGACGGGATCGTCCTCACCGGCGGCCTGGCTTTATCGGCTGAGTTCATCGACCGGATCAAGGAGCATGTCCAGTTCCTCGGACCGGTCTTCGTCTTCCCCGGCGAGAACGAGATGGTGGCCCTGGCTTCCGCCGGGCTGCGCGTCATGCGGGGCGAAGAGACCGCCCGCACGTATCCGTCGGCCTAACGCATCGAACCCTGGAGGAGCCATCATGATCACCAAGCTCGATCAAATCGTCGAACGGGTCAAGAGCGCGCCGGCCAAACGGCTGGCCGTGGCCGTCGCCGAGGACCCCCATACCATCGAGGCCGTCGGCCGGGCCGTCAAAGAGAAGCTGGTCAAGGCCGTCCTCACCGGCGACGAAAGGGCCATCAAGAAGGTGGCCGGCGAAGCCAAGGTCGACACGGGCCTGTTCGAGATCATCCATGAGCCGGACAAGGGCAAGGCGCTGACCCTGGCCATCGACGAGGTCCGGAAGGGCCAGGCCGATTTTCTGATGAAGGGCCTGCTCGACTCCTCCATCTACATCCGCGGCATCATCGACAAGGAACGAGGCCTGCTGCCGCCCGGGCGCCTGTTGTCCCACGTCACCGTGATCCAGGTCGCCACCTGGAAAAAGCTTATCATCTGCGGGGACGTGGCGGTCATCCCCGCCCCCGATCTCGAGGCCAAGGTGGCCATCCTGAACTACGCCGTCGATGTGGCCCATAAGCTGGGGATCGAGAGCCCCAAGGCCGTCCTGCTTTCGGCGGTCGAGAAGGTCAACCCCAAGATGCCGTCGACCACGGAATCGGCCATCATCGCCAAGATGGCCGACCGCGGCCAGATCAAGGGAGCCATCGTCGACGGGCCGCTGGCCCTCGACGTGGCGTTCAGCGAAGAGAGCGCCCGGATCAAGGGCATCAAGTCGCCGGTCGCGGGCGACGCCGATATCCTGGTCTTTCCCAGCATCGAGGCGGGCAACATCTTCTTCAAGGCCTCGACCTACCTGGCCCAGGGGGAGCTGGCGGCCGTGGTGGTGGGGGCCAATTGCCCCTGCGTCCTGACCTCGCGCGGCGACTCGGAGGACACGAAATTCTATTCGATCGCCCTAGCGTCCCTCCTGAGCTAGCCTGATTTATACATAAAAGCGCCCTCTTTCTCCCTCTCTCTTATAGGGCGCTTTTACCCCGCGGGCGAACCGATCCAGCCCCATCTGCTTCGTTCTCAGGGTTCGCAGTACTAAAGAGTAAAGCTTCACCCCTCGGGCCTTGCATCTGGGGCCGCCTCGATTCGTGAATAATTCAGGCCAGCGGCCGCGCCGCCGGGCCCGGTTCCGGCGCCCGGATTTGTGGTAGAATCTCGTCGCCCGATGAAACTCCGTAAGATCCATGGCTTGGCCGCGGCGGGGATGGTCGCCGCCGCTGTCGCCGTTTACTTCCTGGCCCGGCCCGCCGAGCCGGACCTCCGCCGGCTCACGCGGGGCCGCGACTTCAACGTCATCCTTATCACGCTGGACACGGTCCGGGCCGACGCCCTGGCCTGCTATGGCCGGCGCGATGTCCAGACACCGACGATCGACGCCTGGGCGGCCCAGGGCGTCCGCTTCGAGAGCTGTTACACCCAGGCCCCGTTGACGCTGACCTCCCACGTGACCTTGATGACGGGGACCCAGCCCCTGTTCCACGGCGTCCGGGACAACGGCGCGTTCATCGTGCCCCCGAAGATGGTCACGATGGCCAAGCTGTTCAAGGCCAGGGGCTATGCCACAGGGGCGTTCATCGGCGCCTACGTGCTCGACTCCCAGTGGGGCCTCGGCCCGGGCTTTGACGTCTACGACGACAGGTTCGATCTCAAGAAATTCGAGCGGATCTCGCTCGAGAGCGTGCAAAGGCCGGCCAACGAGGTCCTGGACGCGGCCCTGCCGTGGCTCGAGGCCCGGAAGGCGGCCCCGTTCTTCGCCTGGATCCACCTTTACGACGCCCACGCGCCCTATGTCCCCCCGGCGCCGTACGATCGCCAGTACGCCGCGTTTCCCTATCTCGGCGAGATCGCCTTCGTCGACGCGGAGCTGGTCCGGCTCCGCCGCTTCCTGGAGTCGAACGGGCTTCTGGACAGGACCTTCGTCGTCGTGGCCGGGGACCACGGAGAGAGCCTGGGCGAGCACGGCGAAGCGACCCACGGCTTTTTTGTTTACCAGTCGACCTTGCGCGTCCCGCTCATCATCGTCACGCCCTTCGCGCAGTTCCGGGGCCTGGTGTCGTCCGAGGCCGCCGGACTGGTCGATGTGCTGCCCACGGTCTGCCGGATGGCCGGGCTCCCCGTCCCGGCCGAGGTCCAGGGCCGGAGCCTTCTTCCGGCTTTCTTCGGCCGGCCCGACCGCAAGCCGCCGCTCATCTACAGCGAGACATACTATCCGCGTTTCCATTTCGGTTGGTCGGAACTCAAGGCCGTCCAGAACGCGCGCTACAAGCTGATCCTCGCCCCCGAACCGGAGCTCTACGACCTCGCGGCCGACCCCAGGGAAGAGCATAACATGGCCTCCTCCCAACCCCAGGTCGCCCACGATCTGAGCGGCCAGGCCGAGATGTTCATGCGGACGGCCAGCCGGAATGCCTACCAGCTGGACACGTCCGGTGTCGACGCGAAGACCCGGGAGCGACTATCGGCCCTGGGCTACGTCGGGTCGTTTACGGATCAGGCCAAGCTCCGGGGCAAGACGTTGGCCGACCCCAAGGACAAGATCACCGTCTACAACGCCCTGGCCGAGGCGCGGGAGCTGGCCAAGAGCGGCCAGCCGGGCGAGGCCATCGAAACGATCCGCCGGATCGTCGCCGCCGACCCGGACATCCCGGACGCCTACTTTACCCTGGGCAGCCTGCTCGTCCAGGCCCAACGGCCCGCCGAGGCCATCGAAGCGTTCAAGCAGGTCTTGGAGCGGAAGCCGGACGAGGGGTTCGCGGCCCTCAACGTCACCCGGATCTACGAGCAGATGGGCCAGCTCGACGAGGCCGAGCGGTTCGCGGAACAGTATCTCCGGCAGGGCCTCGAAGAGCCCCAGCTCCTCATGACGCTGGGGAACTTGAAGCTCCTGCGCAAGGATTACAACGCCGCGGCCCCTTATTTCGAGAGGACCCTGGCGCTCGACGCTGAGTCCTTGGACTCGTGCGACGCCCTGGCCACGATCGCCGTCGCCAAGGGAGACTTGACCGGGGCCGCGGACTTTCTCCGGAAGGCGCTCGCGATCGATCCGCGGTCCGCCAACGTCCATTACCGGATCGGCTGGATCGCGGAGAAACAGGGCCGGCCGGCGGACGCAGAAGCCGAATATCTGAAAGAGATCGAGATCTCGCCTAGCCACTTCAAGGCCCTCTACAACCTGGCCCGGATCTACGGCTCGACCGGAAAGCCCGACCGGGAACGGCAGATGCTGGAGAGATGCCTGACGGCCGATCCGAAGTTCCCCCTGACATACCTCTACCTGGCGCGGCTCGACCTGGCCCGGAACGAGCGCTATCCGGAGGCCATCGACTTGGCCCAAAAAGGGATCGGCCTCCGCCCGGAACCGGCCGACCTGGCCATGGGCTATTTCCTGCTGGCGGAGCTGTACCGGCGGGTCGGCGATGGGGCCCGGTCCCAAGATTACGCGGCCAAGGGGCGGGCCCAGGCCGCCGTGAACGCCAAGAAATAGAAGCCGGGAAACAAGATGAGAATACGCGGGTCGTTGCTCCTGGCCGCGGCGGGGGTCGTGATCGCCGGCGCGGCTCTAGTCTATGTTCTCGTGGTCCGGCATGGGCCCGGAGCCGGACAGCCGGCCAAGGGCCGGCGGCCCAACGTCATCGTCGTCACCCTCGACACGACCCGGGCCGACAGCCTGTCCTGCTACGGAGCCCCGAGCGTCCGCACGCCGACGATCGACGCCTTGGCCGCCCGCGGCGTCCTGTTCAAGAAGTGCTACACCCAGACCCCCTTGACCCTGCCGTCCCACACGACTCTCATGACCGGGACCCTGCCCCTCTTCCACGGCGTTAGGGACAACGGCGCCTACATCGTGCCCCAAAAGCTGGTCACGATGGCCGAGCTCCTCAAGGGGCAGGGCTATGAGACCGGCGCCTTCATCGGGGCCTGGGTGCTCGACTCCAAGTGGGGACTGAACCAGGGATTCGACACCTACTTCGACCAGTTCGACCTGAGGAAGTTCGCCATCGCCTCGTTCGATACTGTCCGCCGGCCGGCCAACGAGGTCCTCGACGCCGCCCTGCCGTGGCTCGAGGCGCACAAGGGCGGGCCGTTCTTCGCCTGGATCCATCTTTACGATGCCCATTCGCCCTACGACCCCCCCCCGTCCTTCGCCGCCCAATATCCGGACCGTCCCTATCTCGGCGCGATCGCCTTCATGGACTCGGAGCTGCAGCGGCTCCGCGATCTTCTCGACCGGAACGGACTCCTCGAGGACTCCATCGTGATCGTCGCCGGGGACCACGGCGAGAGCCTCGGCGAGCACAGGGAGCTGACGCACGGCTTCTTCATCTACCAGGCCGTTCTTCATGTCCCCCTGATCGTCCTGGCGCCGATCCCCAAGTCCGCCGGGACGACCGCCGGGGAGCCGGTCGGCCTCGTCGATATCCTTCCGACCGTCTGCGAGCTGGCCGGCTTGGCCGTTCCGCCCGAGGTCCAGGGGAAGAGCCTCGCGCCGCTGCTCCACGGCCGAGGCCGCAGCGACGTCCCCTTGGTTTACAGCGAGACCTACTACCCGCTGGTGCACTACGGCTGGTCGGACCTGAAGGGGGTCCAGGACGGACGCTACAAGCTGATCCTGGCTCCCGAACCCGAGCTTTATGACATCGTCGCCGATCCGGCGGAAGAAAAGAACCTCGTCTATCTCCAAAAGGACGTCTTCCAGGGCCTGAAAGCCCGGGCCGAGGCGATCATCGACGCCGCGGGCCGGAACGCCTACGAAACGGACCCGTCGAAGATCGACGCCGAGACCCGGGAGAGGCTCGCGGCCCTGGGCTACCTCGGCTCGTTCTTGGACCCCGCGGCGAGGCGCGGGAAGAAGCTGGCCGACCCCAAAGACAAGATCGCGGTCTATAACGAGCTGGCTCGGGCCCGGGACATGGAAGCGGCGGGCCAGCCCGACGAGGCCATCCGGATCGTCCGGGCCATCCTGCTAACCGACCCCGAGGCCACTGCCGCGTCCTACGAGATCCTGGGCGCGAGCTACTTGGCCAAGAACGATCTCGGACAGGCCGAGACGAACACCCGCAGGGCGCTCGAGCTCGATCCGCAGCTCCCGAACGGCCATTACCGGCTGGGCTGGATCGCCGAGAAACAGGGGCGCCTCGCGGACGCGGCGGCCGAATATGCCAAGGAGATCGAGATCTCCCCCGGCCATTTCAAGGCCCTTTACAATCTGTCCCGGGTCTACGACAGGACCGGCAATCTCGAAGGCGAGCGGGAGACGCTGGAGAAGTGCATCCAGGCCGACCCGCGGTTCCCGTTGACCTATTTTTATCTCGCCAGGCTGGACCTGGTCCGGAGTGAGCGCTATCCGGAAGCGATCGACCTCGTCCAGAAGGGCATCGGCCTCGGTCCCGAGCCCCGCGAGCTCGTCATGGGGTATTTCCTCCTGGCCGAGCTCTACCGGAGGTCCGGTGACCCGGCCCGGTCCCAGGAATACGCCGAGAAGGCCCGAGCCCTGACCGCGGCGAGCAAGAAACGGCCCTAGAGCCGAGTCCCTATTCCGAGGAGGTGTGTCATGACGTTCTTCAAGGATGGACGAGCGCGAAGGACTCTGATCCTGGCCGCGCTTCCGGTCTTGTCCGCACTGGTCTTGGCCCAGCCGAAGCCGGTCAAGCCCAAGGTCCTTCAATCGACGGGCCCCGAGCTTCGTCTCAAGGGCTTCGAGGAGTACCAGGCCATGCGGGCCGCCTCGAAGTTCAGGGACCTCAAGTGGCAGTTCCTGGGCCCGACGAACATCAGCGGTCGGGTCACCGACGTCGCGGTCGTGGCGCCCAAGGGCCGGAATTACACGATCTACGTGGCCTCGGCCTCGGGCGGCGTCTGGAAGACCGAGAACGAGGGCACGACCTGGGCGCCCATTTTCGAGAACATGGTCACGGCGGCCATCGGCGACATCGCCCTGGCCCCGTCCGATCCGAACATCCTCTGGGTCGGCACCGGAGAGCATAACATCTTCCGCAGCTCCCAGGCCGGCCTCGGGGCCTTCAAGTCGAGCGACGGCGGCAAGACCTGGGCTCACATGGGCCTGGCCGACACGAACACGATCGCCCGCATCGTCGTCCATCCGGCCAATCCTGACATCGTCTATGTCGCCGCGGGCGGCCACGAATGGACGAAGAACGCCGAACGCGGCGTCTACAAGACGGTCGACGGCGGCAAGACCTGGGACAAGATCCTGTTCGTCAACGACGAGACCGGGGCCTACGACCTGGTCATGGACCCGCGCTCGAGCGACACCCTCTATGCCGCCATGTGGCAGCGGACCCGCAAGAAATGGAACGACCCGCGCAACGACGCCTCGTCCGCCGGGAGCGGCCTGTTCAAGACGACCGACGGCGGCAAGACCTGGACGCCGATCAACAAAGGCTTGCCCGACGCGCGCTGGCGCGGCCGCATCGGGATCGACCTCTGCCTGACCAAGCCCGACACGCTCTACGCTCTGGTCGACAACTACGAGGTCTCCCGGGAGCCCACAGCCCAGGAGATCACGGATACATACGGCGTCCCCTCGTCAGGCTTCATCAAGGGCGCCACGGTCTACCGCTCCGACGACGCCGGGATTACCTGGACCCAGGTGAGCGGCCTGACGCCCCAGCAGAAATCCTTCATGGAGCGCCATTCCGGGACCTACGGCTGGGTCTTCGGCCAGATCCGCGTCGACCCCAACGACGCCAACACATCCTATATCATGGGCGTGCCCTTCAGCGTCTCGGCCGACGGCGGCAAGACCTATAAGACCCTGCGCCGGGCGCCGGGCGGCGACAACCACGCCCTGTGGATCGATCCGGCCAATTCCAACTACCTCCTCAAGGGCTTCGACCAGGGGGTGGCCGTCTCCTATGACAGGGGCCAGAACTGGCGCTTCTTCCAGAAGGAGATCAACGTCTGCCAGTTCTTCAACGTCGCCTACGACATGGCGACCCCCTTCAAGGTCTACGGCTCGATGCAGGACCACGGCAGCTTCCGCGGCAAGGTCGATCTCAGCGGCGGCCGCGACAAGATCCCGGCCCAGGAATTCGAGACGGCCCCGGGCGGCGAGGGCTCGAACCAGGCCATCGACCCCGACGATCCCAACATCGTCTACTCGGCCGAATTCTACGGCGCGATCACCCGGAGCGACTACAGCCTGCCCGGCCCGTTCCCGGGCTATCCCTCCACCAAGGAGATCCTGCCGGTCCTCTACGAGAACGAGCCGCCCCTGCGCGGGCAATGGCTGGCCCCGTTCATCCTCTCGCCGCATGACCCGAGGATCGTCTACCACGGCATGCAGTACGTCTTCAGGTCCCTCGACCGCGGCGACACCTGGCAGCGGATCAGCCCGGACCTGACGACCAACGACCCGGCGACGCGCGGCGACATCCGCTATCAGACGCTGTTCACGATCTCCGAATCGCCGATCAAGTCCGGTCTCGTTTACGCCGGCACCGACGACGGCCGTCTCTGGGTGACCAAGGACGGCGGCGGGGCCTGGACCGAGATCACGGCCGGGCTGGCTCCGGGCAAGTGGATGTCCCGGGTCGTCGCTTCGGCCTATAAAATGGGAACGGTCTATCTGACCCAGAACGGCAAGCGCGACGACGACTTCACGCCTTATGTCTGGAAATCGACCGATTACGGCAAGACCTGGACGAGCCTGGCCAAGGGCATCCCGGTCGGGCCGGTCAACGTCATCCGCGAGGACCCCGTCAACGAGAGGATCCTCTATGTCGGGACCGACATGGGCGTCTATGTCACGACCGACGGCGGCCAGACCTGGACGGTCCTCGGCGGCAACCTGCCGACCGTCTACGTCCACGACCTGATCATCCACCCGCGGGACAACATCATCGTCATCGCCACCCACGGCCGCGGCATGTGGGCCCTCGACGCCGACAAGGTCAACGACAAGCCGTCCCGGAGGCGCTTCTATTTCGAGGATTGAGCCGGCGGGCCGGCCGGGGCCGGAGCGGTCGCCGGCGCCATCGCGGACCTGCGTCCTCGACGGCGTCGGGCCGGTCCTCTTCGTCAAGAGCCGGCGGGCCCGCCGCATCTCGCTCACGGTCCGGGGCGCGCGAGGCGTCCGTGTCGCCGTGCCGTGGCGGGTGTCCTTCGAAGAGGCCCGGCGGGTGGCCCTCGGCAAGCTGCCGTGGATCCGCCGCTCGCTCGCCCGCCTGGAGCGGGCCCGGACGCGCTGCCACGAAGCGGTCGAAGCGGCCGGGCGCCTCGACCGGCGGTCGGCCCGGCTCGTTCTCGCGGAACGACTGGCGGCCCTGGCCCGCGAGCACGGCTATCTGCCCCGGCCGGCTGAGCGTCCGCAGCCAGGGGACGCTCTGGGGCAGCGCCTCGCGAAGCGGTCGGATCCAGCTTAACGCCCGTCTGGCCGTCCTGCCTTCCGATCTGGCCGATTATGTCATCCTCCACGAGCTCGTCCATACCCGGGTCCGGGGCCACGGCCCGACCTTCTGGGCGGAGCTCGAGCGGCGCATGCCCGACGCCCGCCGGCGGCAGGCCCGGCTGCGCGAATATTCCTTGGCCCTGTTCTGACGCGGCCGGGTTTCTTCCGCCGCCGATAGTGCTATAATCGCCCTCTTGCGCCCGGCCTCGCAAGGATCTTGACCCAAGGAGGGCCTGCCCATGACATCCCATCGGATCATCCGCCTCCGGGCCGCCGCCGTCGCGGCCGCTGCCGCGCTCCTCTTCGTCGCGCTCGCCGCGATCCCCGGCCACGCCGCCGGACCCGAGGCCAAGAAAGCCAACTACGATCTGGCCGCGCGCTGGACGCCGGCCAAGGTCGGCAAGCTCGTCTTCGATACCTCCGTCATGCCGCACTGGCTGGAGACCGGAGACCGCTTCTGGTACAGCTACGAGACCAGCCAGGGCAAGAAGTGGTTCCTCGTCGACCCGGTCGCCAGGACCAAGAAGCCTCTCTTCGACAACGCCAAGATGGCCGCCCAGCTGACGCGCATCCTGCTCTCCCCCTACGACGCCCAGCACCTGCCCATCAAGACGATCAAGTTCATCAAAAAGGACACCGCCATCCAGTTCGAGGTCGAGGTGCCCAAGGACAGCGACATCTCCCTCAACGGCAAGATCGTCAAGGCCTCCGAGATCGCCAAGGAGGAGGAGGTCCAGAAGACGGACCTGGACAAGCAGAAGGAGAAAGAAAAGGAGCAGGACACCCAGAAGGTCAAGGGCACGGAAACTGAGAAGCCCAAGGAGCCGGAGAAGAAGACCAAGCTCCTCTCGTTCACCTATGATCTCGCCACCGCGAAACTGACCCTGCTCGAGGATTGGAAAGAGCCGTTGAAGCGGCCCCGCTGGGCCTCGGTCTCCCCCGACGGGAAGATCGTCCTCTTCGCCCGCGGCGAGAACCTCTTCATGATGGACGCCGACAGTTTCGAGCGGGCCAAGAAGAAAGCCGACGACAAGGAGATCAAAGAGACCCAGCTGACGACCGACGGCGAGGAGCACTATTCCTACGCCCGGACGCTCAACGACGAGGACAAGAAGGAATACCAGAAGGACGAGAAGGACCGCAAGGACTTCCGCGCTCCCGCGGGCCTGGTCATCTGGTCCAAGGACTCGAAAAAGATCGCCCTCATCCGCAGCGACGAGCGCAAGGTCGCCGACCTCTGGGTCATCAATTCGCTGGCCAATCCCCGGCCGACCCTGGAGACCTACCGTTACGAGATGCCCGGGGAGGAGAACCAGCCGCAGCCCGAGATCCTCGTCTTCGACCTGGCCACCAAGGCCAAGGTCAAGATCAAGGCGGACAAGTTCAAGGACCCGACCTATGATATCTGCACGGCTCCGCGCACGGGCCTGGACCGCGAAAAGGAGTTCCCGCCGCCCCCACAGTGGATCTCCGACACGACGGACAAGCTCTATTTCGGCCGCCAATCCCGCGACCTCCACGGTTACGATCTCTGCGTCGCCGACACGGCCACGGGCGAGGTCAAGTCCCTGATCGAAGAACGGCTCAACACCTACGTCGAGGCCCAGGACCCCTGGCTCATCGGCGGCGGCAAAGAGCTGATCTGGTGGTCCGAGCGCGACGGCTGGGGCCACTACTATCTTTATGACGGCGAAGGCCATCTCAAGACCCAGCTGACGTCGGGAGAGTTCGTCGGCCAAGGCATCGAGAAGGTCGACGAAAAGGCCCGCGTCCTCTACTTCGCGGCCTGCGGCCGGGAGCCCGGCGAGGACCCCTATTACACCCACCTCTACCGGGTCGCCCTCGACGGCTCCGGACTCAAACAGCTCGACAAGGGCGACGCCTCGCACAACGCCGACATGAACGACGGGGCCCGCTGGGTCGTCGATAATTTCTCGCGCGTCGACGCGGCGCCCAGGTCCGAGCTCCGCGATGCCGCCGGCAACCTGGTCCTCGAGCTCGAGGCAACTGATGTCACGGCCCTCCTCGCCGCCGGCTTCAAGTTCCCCGAGCCGTTCAAGGTCAAGGCCGACGACGGCATCACCGACCTCTACGGCGTCATGTACAAGCCCTTCGATTTCGACCCCAACGCCAAGTACCCGATCATCGCCTACGTCTACCCCGGTCCCCAGACCGAGAGCGTCTCCAAGACCTTCGTGCCCCGCAACGCCAACGTCGCCCTGGCCCAGCTCGGCTTCGTCGTCATCGAGGTCGGCAACCGCGGCGGCCAACCCTCGCGGTCGAAGTGGTATCACAACTACGGCTACGGCAACCTCCGCGACTACGGCCTGGCCGACAAGAAGCGGGCCATCGAAGAGCTGGCGACGCTCCATCCCTACATCGACATCGACCGCGTCGGCATCTACGGCCATTCCGGCGGCGGCTTCATGTCCACGGCGGCCATGCTCGTCTACCCCGACTTCTTCAAGGTCGCCGTGTCCTCGTCCGGCAACCACGAGAACAACATCTACAACCGCTGGTGGAGCGAGAAGCACCACGGCGTCAAGGAGGTCACGGACAAGGACGGCAACGTCAAGTTCGAGTACGCCATCGACAAGAACTCCGAGATCGCCAAGAACCTCAAGGGCCATCTCCTGATCACGACCGGCGACATCGACAACAACGTCCATCCCGCCAACACCCTGCGGCTGGCGGCGGCGCTCATCAAGGCCAACAAGCGCTTCGATTTCTTCATCTTCCCGGGCCAGCGGCACGGCTACGGCGACATGAGCGACTACTGGTTCTGGTATAGGGCCGATTACTTCTGCAAGTGGCTGCTGGGCGACTTCTCCCAGACGGTCGATCTCATCGAGCTCCAACGCGAGAAGGAGCAAAGCGGCGACAAGAAGGGCAAGTGATCATGAGCGACGCCACGCCTGCGGCCCCCCCGCCCCCGGCCTCCCGGCGCTCGATCGGCATGGTCGCGCTGGTGATGCTGACCTTCTTTGTCATCTCGCTCGTCACCAACGTCATCGGGTACATCAACCCCGACGTCGGACAGAGCTTCGGGCTCAGCCTGACCTTCGTCGGCCTCCTGGCCTTCGCCTTCTTCATCGCCTACGGGGTCATGTCGATCCCGTCGGGGATGCTGGTGGAGCGGTTCCGGGAGAAGCCGGTCATGATGGCCGCCTTCGGGCTGGCCCTGGCCGCCGCCCTGCTCATCTCGCTCCTGCCGAGCTACCCGATCTTCCTGCTGTCGCTCTTCCTCATCGGGGCTGGCTTCGCCGCCCTCCAGGTCGTCATCAATCCTCTGCTCCGCGTCTCCGGCGGCGAGGAGCACTACGCCTTCAACTCCGTCCTGGCCCAGCTCATCTTCGGCGGAGCCTCGTTCCTGGGCCCGTTCGTCTATTCCTATTTCGTCCTGAACATCGGCCACGCCGGGGCCGAAGGCAAGCCCCTGATCGGGCTGATGTCGAAACTGGTCCGGCCGGGCCTGTCGTGGGTCTCGGTCTACTGGGTCTTCGCGGTCATCCTGCTGGCCATGGTCGCCGTGATCGCCGCGGTCCGTTTCCCGGTCGTCGTCCGCAAAGAGGATGAGCGGGCCGGCGCCTGGGCCGCGCACAAGGCCCTGTTCAAGGACCGGACGGTCATCCTGTTCTTTCTCGGCATCTTCGCCTACGTCGGGACGGAGCAGGGCGTGTCGTTCTGGATCTCCAAATTCCTCAAGACCTATCACGGCTATGACCCCCAGACCGTCGGGGCCCACCGGGTCGCCCTGTTCTGGCTCCTGATGACCCTCGGCGGCCTGCTCGGCCTTCTCCTGCTGAAATTCCTGGACAGCCGCAAGGTCCTCCTGGGCTTCACCGTCGCGGCCCTCGTCTTCCTGACCCTGGCCTTCTTCGGACCCGGCCCGCTGGCCCTGGTCATGTTCCCGCTCATGGGCTTTGCCGCGTCGGTCATGTGGCCGGTCATCTTCTCGCTGGCCCTGAACTCGGTCGACAGCCACCACGGCTCGTTCTCCGGGATCCTCTGCACGGGCATCATCGGCGGCGCCGTCATGCCGCCGGTCATCGGTTTCCTGGGCGGCCTGGTCGGCCTGAGGCAGGGGATGTTCGTCCTCTACCTGACCCTGGGCTACATCCTCTCGATCGGGATCTGGGCCAAGCCGCTGATCGCCAATCAGACGATCTCCCTGAAGAGGAAAAAGGAGGCGGCGACGTGAGCGGGCCGGCCGTCATCGGGATCGATCTGGGCGGCACCAACGTCCGGGCAGGGGTGGTCGTGGACGGCCGCCTGGCCCGAGTCCACGCCATGCCGGTACGGGGCCAGGGCACCGAGACCGAGGTCCTCGAAGACATCTTCAGCGCCATCGACCCGGTCATGGGCCCGGCCGTGGCCGGCATCGGCGCAGGGGTCCCCTCGATCATCGACCTCAAGACCGGGACGGTCTACGACGTCCAGAACATCCGCTCCTGGACCAAGGTGCCGCTCAAGGCCATCCTGGAGGACCGTTATCATCTCCCGGTCTACGTCAACAACGACGCCAACTGTTTCGCCGCCGGCGAGAAGATCTTCGGGAAGCTCGCGCCTTGCGACAACGCCGTCGGTCTCATCGTCGGGACGGGCCTCGGGGCCGGCGTCATCGCCAACGGGCGGCTCTACTCGGGCGTCAACTGCGGGGCGGGCGAGTTCGGCATGCTCCCCTATCTCGACCGCAACTTCGAGGCCTACGCCAGCGGCCAGTTCTTCCGCCGGGTCCACGGCACCTCGGGCCGCGAGGCCGCGGACAGGGCCGCCCGCGGCGACCGGGCCGCCCTGGCGATGTTCGAGGAGTTCGGCCATCATCTCGGCGAGGCCGTCAAGGCCATCTGCTATGCCGTCGACCCGGAGATCATCCTGCTCGGCGGATCGGTCAGCAGATCTTACGGCTACTTCCGCGGACCGTTATGGAAGACATTCCAGTCGTACGCCTATTCGATCGCCAAGGAACGCCTGCGGATCGAGCTCTCGGAGACCGAGAACATCGCCATCCTCGGCGCCGCCGCCCTCTACTTCGACGCCCTCAGGACCTAGCCTCCCCGCGGGACTAGCCGAAGCCGGCTAATCGAAATATTTTCCGCCGGCAACCGAAAAAGTCTTGACAGCGTTTTTGCTGCTGGATTCTAATAACCCGGCCGGCATCCCTCAAAAGGAGTCGAGAGCATGATCAAGCGATCGTCGTGGTCACGGCCCCGGTGCCTTGTCCCCGCGGCGACCCTGCTGGCGCTGGCGGTCATCGGGCCGGGGGCCTTGAACGGACAGGACGCCAAGAAGGGACTGCTCGGCCCCTGGAAGGCCACGGCCGAGGTCAGCTATGTGGTCACGGGAGGCAACACCTCGACGTCGGCCCTCAGCCTCGGAACGACCTTCTCCCGGAAGTGGACCAAGGACACGCTTCTGTTCAAGTCCTACATCCTGACCAGCAACTCGACGACGACGACCCGGACCGCCCGGGGGACGGAGACCGACTTCGAGATCATCGAGATCAGGACGACCCGCAAGGTCGCCGAGAACTACCTCCTGGCCGGACAGTATGACCGCAAGATCACCAATGGACTGGCGGGCCAGGTCGGCCTCAGCTGGGACCGCAACCGCTTCGCCGGGGTCGAGAACCGGATCACCCTCACCACCGGCCTGGGCTACAACGTGATCGACCGGAAGCGGACGCAGCTCAAGACATCGGCCGGCCTGACCTACACGAGACGCCAATACGTGGGCCAGGACATGGAATCCTTCGCCGGGTTGCGCTGGACCTTGTCCGGGGAGCAGAAGATCCTCGACAACTCGTCGGTCGCGACCGTGTTCGTCCTCGACGACAACTTGAGGAAAGGGCCGGACTGGCGCTTCGATTGGGCCAACTCCGTCACGGCCTCGATCTCGAAGTCCCTGGCCCTCAAGGTCAGCTTGCGGACCCTTTACACTCACTTGCCGGCCCTCCAAAGCCTGCCCCTCTTCGACGACCTGGGGCAGAACACCGGGCTGACCGTGCCCTATCCTCTGAAGAGGCTGGACGCCTTCCTGATGACCTCCCTCGTCATCAACTTCTAGATCGGCCTCCGGGCAACGTCGCCTCTCACGTTCCGGCTCGAGGCTCCTCCTCCCTGGGCCGGAAAAAGGCGCAGGGATTTGCCTCGGCGGTTTTTTCCCAGTATTATGGTAGGGAATATGCGCGGGAGGGCGTGATGAAAAAACGCTATTGGCGTTGCTATGTCTGCAACGATGTCCACTACGGGATCGCTCCGCCGGAGATCTGCCCCACCTGCAAGGTCCCGCATGCCTACGTCGAGATCACGTCCGACGAGGCCCGCAGGATCCTGGCCGGCGGGGCCGAAAAGGCCATGACCCCGGAGGACTTCCGGGCTGCCATCGAGGCCTTCGCCGCAGCCAACGAGTTCATGGTCAACCCGGACAAAGAAAAAGTCGACCTGCTCCTGCAGGGAGAGTTCGAGAACGAGAAGAACCACGGCCTCAAGTACTGTCCCTGCCGCCTGCGGACCAAAGTCTGGGACGAGGACCTCAAGCTCATCTGCCCCTGCAATTTTCCCATCCACGAGACCTACCGCGGCATCCCCCACGGGGAATGCTGGTGCGGACTCTTCGTCAGGAGGACGTAATGGCCCGACTGCTCATGTTCTACGGGCGGGAATGCCCCCACTGCAAGAAGATGCTGCCGCTCATCGACAAGCTGGAGCAGGAAACGCCGGTCCGCTTCGAGCGCCACGAGGTCTGGCACGACGAGCAGAACGCCGACCTCATGCGCAGCTTCCGCGAGGCCATCGCCCCAAAGTGCGGCCAGCAGCTCCGCGTCCCGACCTTTCTCAACGCGGACACCAAGGACGCCATGTGCGGCGAGGTCGAGTTCGACACGCTCAGGGACTGGGCCCTGAAACAGGGCTGATCCCAACCCGGGGGCCGGCGCCGGACGCTCCGGCCGACACCGATAGCGGAGGGGGTGGCATGATCGAGCGCTTCGATCCTCTCAAAGGCGAACGGCTCCGGATCCTTGACGAGGAGGGACGGGCCGCGCCGGACCTCGACCCGCGTCTCGCGGACGATCTCCTCCGGACGCTCTATGAGCTCATGGCCCGCACGCGGCTGGCCGACACCAAGGCCCTCCGTCTGCAGCGCCAGGGCCGTATGGGCACCTACGCGCCGAGCCTCGGCCACGAGGCCACCCAGGTGGGCCTGGCCGCGGCCATGTCCCGGGAAGACTGGTTCTTTCCCTACTTCCGCGACCTCGGCGCCTTCCTGACCCTGGGCTTCCCGCTCGCCGACTATTACCATTTCTGGATGGGCAACGAGGCCGGCATGCGGACGCCCGACGGCTTGAACATCTTCCCCATCTCCATTCCGGTCGGCTCCCAGATTCCGCAGGCGGTCGGGGCGGGGATGGCCGCGAAATATCGCCAGCTCCCGATCGCCGTCGTCGCCACCTTCGGCGACGGGGCCACTTCGGAAGGCGACTTCCATGAGGGACTCAACATGGCCGGCGTCTTCCACACGCCGAACGTCTTCGTCTGCCTCGACAACCAATTCGCGATCTCGGTGCCGCGCGCGCGCCAATCGGCGGCCCCGACCCTGGCCCAGAAGGCGATCGCCTACGGCTTCGCCGGCGTCCAGATCGACGGCAACGACGTCCTGGCCGTCTTCGCGGCCGCACGCGAGGCCCTGGCGACCGCGCGGAGCGGCGGCGGCCCCACCCTGATCGAGGCCTTCACCTACCGCATGGGGGATCACACGACCTCGGACGATGCCAGCCGCTACCGGTCCAAGGACGAGGTCCAACAATGGGAGCGGCGGGACCCGATCGCCCGCTTCCGCCAATATCTCCAAGGCCGGGGCCTGTGGAGCGAGGCGTTCGAGACCGAGGTCCAGGCCCGGGCCGCAGATCTCGTCGAGAAGGCTGTCGCCGAGGCCGAGGCCCGGCCTCCGGCCTCTCCGGACGACATCTTCGCCTACACCTTCGCCGTGATGCCGCCCGATCTCGCGGCCCAATTGGCCGAGCTCAAAGCCACGCTCCCGGGAGGCGCCCGATGATCATGACCATGGTCCAGGCGATCAACCGGGCCCTGGCCGGAGAATTGGAACGGGACGACCGCGTCGTCGTCTTCGGCGAGGACGTCGGCCGCGACGGCGGCGTCTTCCGGGCCACCGAGGGTCTGTTCGACCGGTTCGGTCCGGCCCGGGTCATGGACACCCCCCTCGCGGAGTCGGGCGCGGTCGGAGCCGCCATCGGCATGGCCGCCCTCGGCCTGAGACCCGTGCCCGAGATCCAGTTCATGGGCTTCATCTATCCGGCCTTCAACCAGATCGTCTCCCACGTCGCCCGGATCAGGAACCGGACCCGGGGACGCTTCACGGCCCCGATCACCATCCGCACGCCCTACGGAGCGGGGGTCAAGGCGCTCGAACATCACTCGGAGAGCACGGAAGCCCTGTTCTGCCACCTTCCCGGCCTGACCGTCGTCGTCCCCTCGACCCCCTATGAGGCCAAGGGGCTCCTGGCCGCCTCGATCCGCAGCGACGACCCGGTCATCTTCCTCGAACCGACCCGGCTCTACCGGGCCGAGAAGCAGGAGGTCCCCGAGGAACCGTACGAGGTACCGTTGCGGCAGGCGGCCGTCGTCCGGGAGGGCCGCGACCTGACCGTCGTGGCCTGGGGGGCCATGATCCCGGTGGCCCGCGAAGCCGCGGCCGCCGCCGAGGCCCAGGGCGTCTCCGTCGAGATCGTCGACTTGAGGACGCTCAGCCCGATGGATCGTTCGACGATCCTGGCCTCGGTCCGGAAGACCGGACGGGCCATCGTTCTCCACGAGGCGCCCAAGACCTGCGGCCTCGGCGCCGAGATCGCGGCCACCATCGGCGAATCGGCCCTGCTCAGCCTGAAGGCCCCGGTCGCCCGGGTGACCGCTCCGGACATCACGGTGCCGCTCGCCAAGCGTGAGGATCTCTATTATCCCAACCCGGACCGGGTCCTGCGAGCGGTCCGCCGGCTCATGGAGTACTGACATGGCCAAGGAATTCCGCTTTCCCGACGTCGGCGAAGGCATCACCGAGGGCGAGATCGTCCGCTGGCTGGTCCAAGAGGGCGACGAGGTCAAGGTCGATCAGACCCTGGCCGAGATCGAAACGGACAAGGCCATCGTCGAGATGCCGTCGCCCTACGCCGGCACGGTCCTCAAGCTCCATGTCAAGGAAAAAGAGATCGTCAAGGTCGGCCAGCCCCTGGTGACCGTCGGAGAAAAGGGCGAGAGCCTGGCCGCCGCGCCGGCGGCCGGCCTGGCGCCGAGCCCCCCGGCCCCCTCGGGCCCCGCCGCCCCGGCCCCGGCCGCGGCGCCTGTGGCGACCGGTGAGATCCTGGCCACGCCCCGGGTGCGGGCCCTGGCCAAGGAGCTCGGGATCGGCCTCGCCACCGTCAAGGGCTCGGGGCCGGGCGGGCGCGTCACCGAGGACGACGTCCGGGCCGCTCAAGCGGCCCCGCCGGAAAAGAAGCTGGCGGTCAAGATCAAGGCCAAGTACGATCTCTATGGCAACCTCGAGCGCCTGCCGCTCCGCGGCGTGCGACGGGCCACCGCCAAAAAGATGCGCGAGTCCCTCGACCACGCGGCCCATGTGACCCATTGCGACGAGGCCGACGCCGGCCCGCTCGAGGCCCTGGTCAAGCGGATGAAGCCCGAGGCGGAGGCCGCCGGGATCAAGCTGACCTACCTCCCGTTCATCGTCAAGGCCGTGGTCGAGGCCCTGAAGCTTCACCCCTCCTTCAACGCCTCGCTCGACGAGGCCGAGAACGAGATCGTGCTCAAGAAATACTACAACATCGGGATCGCTGTGGACGTGCCCGACGGGCTGATCGTCCCGGTCGTCAAGTTCGCCGACCAAAAGCCGCTCCTCGACATCGCCAGGGAGATCCAGACCCTGGCCGAAAAGGCCCGCGAGAGGACCGTCGACCTGGCCGATCTCCAGGGCGGGACGTTCTCCATCACCAACGTCGGCGTCATCGGCGGCCATGCGGCGACGCCGATCATCAACTACCCCGAGGCGGCCATCCTGGCTACCATGAAGATCGCCGACCGGGCCCGCGTCGCCGACGGCGCCGTCGTCGTCCGCAAGACGTTGCCCCTTTGCCTGGCCTTCGACCACCGCATCGTGGACGGCGCGGCCGCGGCCCGCTTCACCAAGGACCTGATCCGCCTCCTCGAGACCCCCGAGACCCTCCCCCTCAAGGGCGAGTGAAGCGGCGGCCCGGCGGCTGTGGTATATTGGGCCTCATGACAACGGACCGATCGAAGGCCGACAGGCTCAAGACCATACTCCGCAGCCGGCCGCGGGCCGTCGTGGCCTTTTCCGGGGGCGTGGACTCGACCCTTCTCCTCAGGGCTTGCGTCGACGCGCTCGGAGCGGCGAACGTCACGGCCGTCACCGGCGTCTCGCGAACGTACACCCCTGAAGAGAAGAGGGCCGCCCAGCGGGCCGCCCGCGGCTTGGGCGTCCGGCATGTCCTGATCGAAACCGACGAGCTGGCCTGCCCGGCCTTCGCGGCCAATCCCGCCGACCGCTGCTACCACTGCAAGCGCGAGCTTTTCGGCCGCATCGCCGAGCTGGCCCGGACGCTCGGCGCGGAAACGTTCTATGACGCGTCGAACCTCGACGACTTGACCGACTACCGGCCCGGCCATCGGGCGGTCGAGGAATTCGGGGTCCGCAGCCCGCTCGTCGAGGCCGGCTTCACCAAAAAAAACGTCCGGGCCCTGTCCAGGAAGCTCGGCCTGGCCTCATGGAATAAGCCGGCCAATCCCTGCCTCGCCAGCCGCATCCCTTACGGCACGCCCATCACGGTCGAGACCCTGGCCCGGATCCAGGCCGGCGAGAAGTACTTGCGCGGCCTGGGCTTTCCGGAGGTCAGGCTCCGTCACCACGGAGAATTGGCCCGCATCGAGGTCCCGGCCGCCGACCTGCCCCGGATCATCCGGCCCGCGACGGCCCAGAGGATCGCCCGCCGACTCAGGGCGCTCGGTTATCTCTGGACGTCGGTCGACCTCGAGGGCTATCGCATGGGCAGCCTCAACCGGGCGGTCCGCAACAGGGACAAGGCCGGAACGACGGGCCGATGAAGATCGCCGTCGGCCTGAGCGGCGGGGTCGACTCGTCGGTCGCCGCCCTCCTTCTCCAACAGGCCGGACATGAGGTCGTCGCCCTCCTGATGAAGCTCTGGCCGGGAGCCGAGGCGCCGGCCCCGGTCAAGAGCGCCTGTTACGGCCCCGACGAGGCGGCGGACATCCGGGCGGCCGAGGACGTCTGCGCCCGGCTCCGCATCCCGCTCTCGATCGTCGATTGCTCCGCGGATTATGAGGACATCGTCCTGCGCTTTGTCCGCGAGGCCTACGCGGCCGGCACGACGCCGAACCCCTGTGTCCGCTGCAACCAGCTGGTCAAGTTCGGGGTCTTGCCGGAGGTCGCCCGGGCCTCGGGCCTTCTCTTCGACCGCTTCGCCACGGGGCATTACGCCCGCGTCGAGCGCGACGAGAAGCTGGGCCGGTTCCTGTTGAAGCGCGGGGTCGACGAGGCCAAGGACCAATCCTACTTCCTCTACCGTTTGAGCCAGGCCCAGCTCTCGACGGTCCTGTTCCCCCTCGGGGGCCTGACCAAGGCCCGCGTCCGCGCCCTGGCCCGGGAGGCCGGGCTGCCCGTTCACGACCGCCGGGAGAGCCAGGATTTCTATGCCGGGGACCTCGGCGAACTCGTCGGTCCCGGGGCCGGCGAGGGAGACGTCGTCGACCGCGAGGGGCGTGTCCTCGGGCGCCACCGGGGGCTGACCCGTTACACGATCGGCCAGCGCAAGGGCCTGGGCATCGCCGGGCCGGCCCCCCTCTATGTCATCGGCATTGACGTCGCTGGGAACCGTCTCGTCGTCGGACCGGAGAGCGAAACGATGGGCCGCGCCGGCGTGGTCCGCGACTGCGTCTGGGGCCCGTTCGAACGGCTGACAGCGCCGGCCGAGGTCCGGGTCAAGGTCCGCTCCGGCGGCCGGCTGGTCGGGGCGGTGATCTCCCCGCTCGACCGCGGCCGGGCCCGGTTCGAGCTGGCTGAGGCGATCGCCGCCATCGCCCCCGGCCAATCGGCCGTCTTTTATGACGGGGAGACCGTCGTCGGCGGCGGCATCATCGAATCCGCCGGCTGACCCCAGCCTTCCGCCGGGTCTCGATTCAGGCTATAATCGGCCGGCATTCGCCACGGGGGTCCGTGGACACTTCTCAGGAGGAACCATCATGGCCGGCTATTTCATCGCGTTCGTCTTGGGCATCTTCATCATGGGCGCCTTGATCGCTCAACGGGAAAGGCTCGGCGGCGGCTTCAATGCCTGGCTCAAGGGCAAGAAGGGCCTGCTCACCACCGTCGTCCTCGCCGTCATCGCCGTCGCTCTCGTCGTTCAGGCCCTGGTCACCATCCAGGCCGGGACGGTCGGCGTGGTCAAGCGGCTCGGCGCCGTCCGCCAGGAGTTCAGCCCGGGACTGCACGTCATCGTGCCGTTCATCGACCACGTCGTCATCTTCCCGACCTTGAAGAAGACCTACGAGGCCTCCGAAACGCCTCAATCGAGCGAGGCGGATTATCCCGACATCATCATCACCGCGTTGACCTCGGACGGCCAGCAGATCCGGGTCGGCATGACGGCCCGGTTCATGATCGCGCCGGGCAAGGCCGCCTGGATCGTCCAGAACCTGGGCACTGAGCGCGAATACGTCGAGAAGGTCGTCAAGACCGAGATCCGCGGCTCCGGCCGCCGGGTCCCGACCCGGTTCGCCGCCTACGAGCTCTACACCAAGAAGAGCTACGAGGCCCAGCAGGCCCTCTTCGACGAGATCGCGCCCAAGTTCGAGAAGAACGGCCTCATCCTCGACGAGATCGTCATCCGCAACATCACCTTCACGCCCGAGTACGCCAAGACGCTCGAGGAGAAGCAGATCGCCCTGGAGAACATCACGACCGAAAAGAACAAGCTCGAGCAGGAGAAGATCCGCAAGGAGCAGAGGATCGTCGAGGCCGAGGGCGACGCCAGGAGCATCGAGATCCGCCAGGCCGCGCTGACCAAGAACCCGACCATCATCCAGTGGGAGTTCGTCCAGAAGCTGGCCCCGAACGTCCAGTGGGGCATCATGCCCGACAAGGTCATCCCGGTCCTCGACTTCAAGGGCCTCACCGGCGGGCAGAAATAGCCGACGGGGGCGCAACGGGACGGCGGCCCGGAGGCGCGCCGCCTAGTTCCTGCCGGAGTCCGTTCCGGTGCTCGTGAACTCGATCATCCGGGCGATGGCCCGCTGGCAGACGCGGCAGAACTCGTTCTTCGGGTTGTCGATCATGATGCAGTAGATCATCGACCGGTAGAGCCCTTTCGACGCGTACCCCGCGCCCTCGAAGACGCCGACCTGGCCCTCGAGAGGCTTGAACTCCGCCCGGACCGCGGCGATCTTCGCGAGGAGCTTGTCCCGGTCGGCCTTGAACTTGTCCTCCATCGCCCGCAGGTCCCTGGCCGGGAGGTTCTTGGCCTTGGCCGCCTCGAGGGCCTGCTGGGACGCCGCGCGGTCCTCCCGCATCTGGGCTTGAAGGGCTTCGATCCGGTCCTTGCCGTACGCGGTCGGGACGCCGATCCCCGGCGTCAGAAGGTCCGCCCACTTGACGTGGGCCGGGTCGAGGAGGGCGGTGATGTTCGGTTCGAGCGGCTCGACGCCCTTGGGGTAGAAATCGTTGTAGGAGACCTCGGACTGATAATACTCGTCGGCGAGATAGGCGAATGAATGGCCGAGCTCATGGACGAAGACCTGGGGGCTGGCGGGGTGGTCGACCGTCGTCACGCAGTAGTCGAGGCAGATGCTGCCGCCGCCGTAGCGCGGGCTGTTGACCAGGACGACCAGGACGTCGTAGGGCACCTCGGCGGCGATCTCATGCATGAGGTGGTCCTCCTCGATGAGCATGTAGCGGTCGAGGTCGAAGGCGTTGAAGGAGGCGCCGAGCACCGTCTTTTTATAGGACCTCTGGCGCGGCTCGTCCATGCCCCGGTCGGCCGAAGGCCGGAAGACGGCCCGCACGCTGATCCGGTCGGCCATCGATTTGTACGGCTCGATCCCCAGGAGGACGCCCGTCATCCGGTCCACGTCGGCCTTGAACTTGTCCCGGTCCGGAGCCGTGTACCCCTCCGCGAGAAAAACGAAATCGACCTTTTCGTGCGGGTCGCCGGCGATGCGCGCCTCATAGACCCAATCGTCCGCTCCGGCCCGCTCGCGGAGGATGTGGTAGTCGGCCGGGTCGATGATCTGGTCGAACACCGGGTGGAGGAGGTTGCGCTTGTCCCGCTGCTCGATGACGAAAAGGACCGGGCGCCTGGGCCTGGGGAAGCGGACCGAGCGCTCGAAGACCCGGACCGTCCCGGCCAGGGCCGGCGAGGTCGTCTTGTACTCGGCGAACATGGTATCGAAGCCGCGGGTGAAGATGAGCCTGTTCGAGGCGGCGTCATAGACTTTGTAGACATAGCGGCCGTAATCGAACGGGGGCAGCAGCCCGGCCTTCGATTCCGGCCACAGCGTCTCCTCGACGATGCGGCGGACGGTGACGGTCTCGGACTTGGCGTCGCCGGATTGGTAAAGATCGACGCGCAGGGCCTGGTCGACGAAATAATCGTCGAAGGCCGGCGGCGATCCCGCCGGCGGGCCCGCGGACCGGGCCGGGCCGGGAAACGCCAGGGCCAGCACGAGGACGGCCAGCGCCGAGGTCATCTTTCTCATCGGGACTCCTTCATTCGTCCGGAGGATTATAGGCCGGACGGCTCCCGATGACAAATCGGGGGCCTGACAGGACGGACATCCGGCCCGGGCCCCGATCCGGAGGAGGACTTGAGGCCCAGGCGTCATTCCGCTATAATAAGAGCTCGACTGTTCGATTTCGGACCCCTGGGGGGCCCCTTCCGGCGATTTCCCGAATATCCCGAAGGCGTAAGATCTTGGTATTCATCAGAGGAACGTTCAGACAGAGTGAGCTGACATGACGACCGCAATCGCCCGCATGCGCAACATCGGCATCAGCGCCCACATCGACTCCGGCAAGACGACGCTGACCGAGCGGATCCTCTTCTATTGCAAGAAGATCCACAAGATCCACGAGGTCAAGGGCAAGGACGGCGTCGGCGCGACCATGGACTCCATGGATCTCGAGCGCGAGCGGGGCATCACCATCGCCTCGGCCACCACCAACGTCGAGTGGGCCGACCACTCCATCAACATCATCGACACGCCGGGCCACGTCGACTTCACCATCGAGGTCGAGCGCGTCCCTGCGCGTCCTGGATTCGGCCGTCCTCGTCCTCTGCTCGGTCGGCGGGGTCCAGTCCCAGACGATCACGGTCGACCGCCAGCTGCGCCGCTACAACGTCCCCTTCATCGCCTTCGTCAACAAGGCCGACCGGGTCGGCGCCAATCCGCTCAAGGTCCGTGACCAGATCGAGCGACAAGCTGGGCCACCGGGCGGTCCTGATGCAGCTGCCGATCGGCCTCGAAAGCGCCTTTCAGGGCCTGGTCGATCTCGTGACCATGAAGGCCCTCTATTTCGACGGCCCGGAGGGCGAGACGGTCCGGGTCGAGGCCATCCCGGACGAGCTCGCGGCCGAGGCCGCGGCCCGGCGCGAGGCGCTCCTCGACGCCGCCTCTCTCCACAGCGACGAGCTCACGGAGGCCGTACTCGAGGGCCGGCCGACGGAAGACCTCATCCGGGCAGCCGTCCGCAGAGGCGTCCTGGCCCGCAAGCTCGTCGCCTGTCTTCATCGGTTCGGCCTACCGGAACAAGGGCATCCAGCCCCTGCTCGACGCCGTCGTCCACTACCTGCCCAACCCGGCCGAGGTCGAGAACCGGGCCATCGACCTCGACACCGGCGGGGCCGAGCGGGTCCTTACGGCCGACCCGGACGCCAAGACCGTGGCCCTGGCCTTCAAGCTCGAGGACGGGGCCTACGGCCAGCTGACCTACATCCGCGTCTATCAGGGTTCCCTGCGCAAAGGCGATGAGCTCGTCAACACCCGGTCCGGCCAGAAGATCAAGGTCGGCCGGCTCGTCCGCATGCACGCCGACACGATGGTCGAGATCAGCGAGGCCGGTCCCGGGGACATCGTGGCCCTGTTCGGGGTCGAGTGCGCTTCGGGCGACACCTTCTGCAGCCCTGGCCTGAACCTGGCCATGACCGCGATCTATGTCCCCGAGCCGGTCATCTCGCTGGCCATCGAGCCGGTCGACAAGGGCTCGGCCGACCGGGTGGCCAAGGCCCTCAACCGGTTCACCAAAGAGGACCCGACCTTCCGGACCCACGTCGACGCCGAGTCGAACCAGACCATCATCCAGGGCATGGGCGAGCTCCATCTCGACGTCTACATCGAACGGATGAAGCGCGAATACCGGGCCGAGGTCAAGACCGGCATGCCCCAGGTCGCCTACCGCGAAGCGGTCAGCCAGGCGATCGACTTCGACTATACCCACAGGAAGCAAACCGGCGGCGCCGGCCAGTACGCCCGGGTCATCGGCCGGCTCGAGCCCCTGGCCAAGGGCGGCTTCGAGTTCGTGAACGAGGTCAGGGGCGGCCGCATCCCGCGCGAGTTCATCCCGTCCTGCGAGAAAGGCTTCCGGGCCGCCCTCCGGAAGGGCCCGCTCATCGGATTCCCGGTCATCGGCGTCCGTGTCGTGGTCAACGACGGCAATTCTCATCCCGTCGATTCCTCGGATATCGCCTTCCAGACGGCCGCCCAGGCCGCTTTCAGGCAGGTTTACCTGAAGGCCAAGCCCCAGATCCTCGAGCCCATCATGAAGGTCTCGGTCGAGGGGCCGTCCGAGTTCGCCGGCAACGTCTTCGCCACGATCAGCCAGCGGCGCGGCGTCATCGTCAGCTCGGTCGAGGACGGCACCTTCTCCCGGGTGGACGCAGAAGTGCCCCTGGGCGAGATGTTCGGCTACTCGACCGTCCTGCGCTCGCTGACCCAGGGCAAGGCCGAGTTCACCATGGAGTTCCTGAAATACGGCCGGGTGCCGCCGCACATCGCCGAGATGCTGACCGCGCAGCACCTCGAGGCCGAGAGGGTCCGATCGCAAAGGTAACGGAGGAGAGGCCATGACGCTCACGGTCAAAGAAGAACTGATCAGGCGCAGTCCGCTGCGGATCCTCGAAAAGTCGATCTCGGGCGGCCTCGGCCGGGGCAACGTCGGCGTGCTGGCCAGCCGCAAGGGCGTCGGCAAGACGGCCTGCCTGGTCCACATCGCGGCGGACAAGCTCCTCCAGGACAAGTATGTCATCCACGTCTCCTATGCCAGCCGGGTCGACCACATCGTCACCTGGTACGAGGACATCTTCAAGGAGATCGCCAAGGCGCCGAAGATGCGGGCCGCGCTCGACGAGTTCGACGAGCTGATCCGTCACCGGGTCATCATGAACTTCAAGCAGGACGGGGCCAAGACCGAACAGGTCTTGCGCAGTCTCGAGGCCATGATCGTCCACGGCCACTTCCGGGCCGAAGCCGTCATCGTCGACGGCCTCGATTTCGCCCAAGCGGGCCCGGACGACCTCCTCAAGTTCAAGGATTTCGCCGGACGGCTCGGGCTCGAGGTCTGGTTCAGCGCTTCCCTCAAGAAGGACGATCCGCTCTTCGACGAGCGCGGCATCCCCTACGAGCTGGCCGGGCACCTGGCCGCCATCGACGTCCTCATCTCCCTCCAGCATCACGGCGATCATGTCCACTTCAACCTGGTCCAGGACCACGGACGGCTGGCCCCCAAGGACCTCCGGCTCAAGCTCGACCCGACGACGCTCCTCATCGCCAAGGACCTCCGCACCCGTGCCCGCTGACCCCGGATCCCGGCCCGGCCTTTTGACCGGGCGGGAGCTCTGTGCTATATCTGCTCCAATGGTCCGTCCGTAAGCAGAGGCCCGTTTTGGCATCCGGCGAAGCTCCGAGGATCTCCTTCCCCCAGGGGACGCGTCTGGCCGTCATCGACCTCGACGGGACGCTTCTCCGGGGCCTGAACGCGGAGCGGATCTTCTACTCGGATCTCTTTGTCCGCGGCCGGGTCGGCCTGCTGAAGATGCTGGGCTTCCTGCTCTCGCTCATCAAGGATTCGGTCCGCATCGGCTTCCGTCAGGCGATCGGGTCGAACGCCCGCCTCCTGCGGGGGCAGACGCTCGAGACTGTCAGCCGCTGGGCCGAGGCGTTCGGCCATACGTATCTGCGCAAGGCCGTGCCCGAGGCGCTCCGGGCCAAGATCCTCGGCCTCAAGACCGAGGGCTGCCGGATCGTCCTCCTGACGGGATCCCTGCAGATGATCGTCGACCAGCTCAAGGACCGGCTCAAGGCCGAGATCGTCATCGGCACCGAGCTCGAGGTCGAGGGCGGGATCCTGACCGGGAGGAAGACCGGCATCTTCGCCTACGGGCCGAGGAAGCTGGACGCCCTGTATCAGCGGATCGACCCGACGGGGATCGACTGGGCCCGCTCCTGGGCGCTGGCCGACAGCTTCTCCGACCTGCCGGTGCTAGAGCTCGTCGGCCACCCCGTCGCGGTCCACGCCGACCGCCGGCTGCGCCGCCTGGCCCGGAAAAGGGGCTGGGAGATCATCGGCCGGCGCTAGCCTGGGTTATCCACGAATCGAGGCGGCCCTCAGATGCGAGGCCCGAGGGGTGAAGCTGTACTTTTTGGCACAGCGAATCCCCGAGAACGAAGCAGATGGGGCCGAATCGGTTTGCCCGTAGGGTAAAAACGCCCGATAGAAAGGTGGGAAGGCACGGGCGTTTTTATGAATAGCCCAGGCTAGAAGAGATAGCTCAGGCCGGCGAAGGTCCTTGTCTCCTGGCTCGCCGCCTTGACTTCAGCCATTCGGCCCCAGCGATGGATGCCCTCGACGCCGGCGAAGAGGCGCATGGGCGTGCCGCCGAGACGCCAGCCGGCCTTGAAGAGAAAACGCGTCCGGGTATCCGTTTCGGCGACGTTGTTCGTGAGGCTGCTCTGGAACCGGTCCCGGCCCTGCCAGGATCCCCAAGCGTGGGCGCTGACCAGGCCCCGGAGCCAGAGATGCCCCCAATCGACATCGACCCGGGCCGAAGCGCTCCCGCCGTAGCCGTAGTAGTAGCCATAATAGCTGAGGGTCGTCTTCATGCCATCGATCGGATGGACGGCCGAGTAGGCGTTCATGGCCATGGCGTCGACCATGGAAAAATCGACGGTGGCGTCGGCCACGACCCGGACCTTGACGCCCCGGCCGAAGCGGGTCCAATCGAGAACGGGGCCGAAGAGATGGGCCACCGTCATCTTATCCTGGAAGTCGGTCGGCGTCTCCGGCGGGGGTACGATATGAACCGGAGTGCCGCGGGTGTCGTAGAGGACCGGCCGCTTCCGGAGATAGGTCAGGGCCGAGCCGAGCCCGATCGAAAGGGCCGAGCCGCGGCCCAGGTCGTCGATCGACTGCCTGTACCAGCTCAGCCCCACGACGCGGGCGTAGAGATCCATCTCGTCGTTCCATCCGCTCCGCAGGTCGGTGTCGGACGAGCTGCGTGGCCGCAGCACGACGGTAAAGGCAAGCTCGCTCAGCGAGGTGTCGAGCTGGACCCGGCTGAAGGTCCCGGGCCGGCCGTATTCCGGGGTCCGGATGAGCTGGGTCTCGACGCTGAGGACGGCCGCGTCATGCGCCGACCGTCCCGTCTCCGTGGAATGCCAGCCGCCGAGCGAGAAGACGAGGTCGGCCCAGCCGGGGGCGGCATACACGCGGGACGCCGGTTTCCTGCGGTCCAGCCATTGGTCCAGCTCGTTGATCGGATTCATGAAGCCGAGGATCTTGAGAAGGGTCGACCTCTGATGATGAAAGTAGTCCGAGAGCTGGAACCACGGCTCGCCGACGGCGTAGCCGCCGAAGGTCGTGAAGGTCATGTCGTTGATCGAGATGACCTCGCGCCACTCCGAGACGTACTCATAGAAGGCCGAGGCCAGGAACGCGGAGAGCAGGGAATCGGGCCAGGACAGGTAGGACGCCCGGGCGAACTGATAGTAGAGGGCCCCGCCCGTGACATGGGTCCAGTTGGTGACATAGGCGTTCGAATCGAAGGTGATGGCCTCGGTCGTCAGGAACCGCCGGTACTGGTCGGCCCAGCTGAGCTGGAATTGCCAATCCTCGATCCACTTGTGATAGGAGTGCCAATAGTGATAGGTCGCGTAGGCCGCGAAGATCGCGTTCTGGATGAGGGCCCGGCGATAGTTCGGCCGCATGCGCGGGGCGGCCGTCGCGGCCTCTCCCCGGGACAGCGCGCGGGGCCCGTCGGCCCGGGCCAGCGAGAACCCGGACGCCGGTGAGCCGTCCGGAGCCCCGCGATCGGCGGCCAAAAGGGAGAACCTGGGCGATACGGCCGCGGCGGCCGGAACGACAAGGGCGCCGACGAGAAGCCCCGCCACCGCGAGAGCCAGGGGCTTGATAGTCATCATCCTATGGAACGTCAATGGGGATCCTCATGGATGCCGGAAATATTATTGTCTTTGTTTTTGCCCGACTCCGAACTAAAATAGGCCAATTGCGGACGAGAGTCAAGCCATGTTCAGTCTGACCAGATCGGCCGAGAAGGCGGGGCCGCCGCCCTCGCGCCAGGCCCGCATCCGGACCTGGCTCTTCCGGCTCATCGGATACGCCGGCGGGGCGCTTTTCATCTACCTCATCGTCAGGACGGGTCCCAAGGAGATCCTGCGGGCCATGGGCCGCCTGACCGTGGCCGAGGTGGCCGCCCTGATGGGCCTGCGGTTCCTTTATTGGCTCATCCGGGCCGTCAATTGGCGGGCCCTGCTCGTCTCCTCGGGCGAGCGCGTGCCCTTCGGCGAGATCCTGGGGGCCCGGATCGCCGGCTACGCGGTCAGCTATCTGACCCCGGCCGGCAACCTCGGCGGGGAGACCGTCCGCATCTTCTGCCTCGATTCGGTCGAGCGCAACAAGGTCCTGGCCACCGTGGTCGTGGACAAGACCGTCGAGTTCCTGGCCGGACTGTCGACCGTCGCCCTCGCGGTCGTCTTCCTCATCACCGAGTTCGCCCTGCCCCGGCGCCAGAAGCTCGAGCTCTTCGCGGCCATCGCCGCGCTCATGCTGGTCCTCATCTTCCTCGTCCTCAAGCAGAAACAGGGGTTGTTCACCTGGGCCCTGGACACGCTCCGCAGGATCAAGATCCACATCCCCTTCCTGGAAAGCCGCCGGGAGAAGATCCTCGAGACCGACGCCCACATCTCGGACTTCTATGGCCGGAACAAGGCCCTGTTCCTGGCCCTCTTCGGCTCTTACTTCGCCCAGGCTTGGCTCTGGGCGGCCGAGATCTATCTGACGTTCCTGTTCCTCGGGGGCCAGACGCCGGGCTTCTTCAAGTGTTTCCTGATCGTCACCCTGGGATCGTTCTATTCCTTCCTGCCGGTCCCAGGCTCGGTCGGGGTCTATGAGCTGACTTACGTCTCTCTGTTCGCCCTTTTGCACATCGAGATGTCGGCCGGCATGGCGGTCATCCTGATCCGGCGGTTCGTGGGCTTGATCTGGGCCGGGCTCGGCCTGATCCCGCTAATGAGGAAGAGGACGCGGAAGGCCGTCAGCGAATGCGAACAGCCTCAGGATCCCGCCCCTTCGCCAGGAAGCGGACGAGCTTGATGACGGTCCCGGGCAGGGCCATGCCGAAGACCGCAAACAGTCCGAGATCGGGCCGGCCGGCGACGGAAACCAGGAAGATCACGAAGGAGGCCAGGCTCTTGGCCTCGGCCCCTTCGCCCTTCTTCTCGACCTGGGTATAGAGCAGGTTGATATAGTAAAGGGAGAGCTGGAGCAGGTAGAGGCCGATGGTCATCAGGCCGAAGGCCAGGAAGGCGAAGTTCCGGGTGGCTTTAAAATACCCGTAGGACGCCCCGAGCAGGACCATGAAATCGGCGATCCGGTCAAGGAATAGGTCCAGATAGGCGCCATAACGGCTGGTCATCCCCTTGGCCCGGGCCAGCATCCCGTCGGCGGCGTCGAGGATGGCCGAGATCAAGACCAGGCATCCGGCCAGGGCAAAGAACACCGGCCGGCCTCCCGTGTAGACGAGGGCGGCCAAAACGGCCGCGACGAGGGAGGCCTTGGTCACTTGGTTGGGGGTGACGTCGGTCCGGTAGAGGGCCCTGGCCACCAGGGAGGCCGGAGGCCTGATGATGTACCGGTCCACCGGTAAAAAACGATGAAGAAAGGGGTAGGACCCGACCTTCTTCATCGACCGCTCGAAGCTGAATTCGGTTTCCGAAGTGCTCATTAAGTTCTGGCCTTTCATGAAGTTATATCGCACTTCCCCGGCGGGAGTCAAGCCCTCGGGCCCGGGATGTCCGGTCCGCTGACTCGGCCCCCCCAGGGTGGTATAATGCTTCCAATCTCCGCGGAGGTATCCGAATGAGGAAACGTGCCGTGTTCCTGGTCCTGGCCCTGGCGGCCCTGTCCCTGTCCTTGCCCGCCGCCTTCACCAAGGGGGACGTCAAGGTCCATAGCCTGGCGAACGGGCTCAAAGTCCTGCTCGTCGAGGACCATAACGTGCCCAGCGTCTCCCTGTACACGTTCTTCCGGGTCGGCTCCCGCAACGAGCACACCGGCCTGACGGGCGTCTCCCACTTCATCGAGCACATGATGTTCAACGGCACGGCCAAGGCCGGGCCGGGCGAGTTCGACCGCCGCATGGAGTTCCGCGGCGGGTCCAACAACGCCTACACGGGCGACGACTTCACGGCCTACACGGATTGGTTCCCGCCGGCCGCCCTCGAGGCCATGATCGAGATGGAGGCCGACCGGATGCAGGGCCTGGCCTTCGTCCCCGAGGTCTTGGAATCCGAGCGCGGCGTCGTCGCCTCCGAGAGGCGGATGAGCGTCGACAACGACAACGACTCCATCCTCAATGAGAACGTCCGGGCCACGGCCATCATGGCTCACCCTTATCACTGGGACGTCATCGGCTGGATGAGCGATATCCTGAACTGGCGCCGGGACGAGATCATGGCCTATTACCGGACCTATTACGCCCCCAACAACGCCGTGCTGGTCGTGGCCGGCGATATCGACCCGGTGAAAACGCTCGACCTGATCAAGAAATACTACGAATCGATCAAGGCCTCCCCGCCGCCCCTTCCCGTCACGACCGCCGAGCCGCCCCAGCTCGGACCCAAGAGCGTGCTCGTCCGCAAGGAGGCCCAGGCCCCCTCATTCCAGGTCGTCTGGCACGCCCCGAACGCCAAGGACGCCGACTTCTTGCCGCTCGATATCCTGGCCCGGCCCCTCCTCAACGGCGAGAGCAGCCGTCTCTATCGGCGCCTCGTCCGCGAGGAACAGCTGGCCCTGCGGGTCGGCGGCGGGACCCAGGAAACCGTCGACCCTCTCCTGTTCACCATCGAGGTCAAGCCCCGCCCCGGGGCCGACCTCGAGAAGATCGACCGGGTCATCGAGGAGGAGCTGGCCAAGATCAAGGGCCAGGGCATCACGCCCCAAGAGTTTGAAAAAGCCCTGAACGGGGTCCGCAACGACTTTTACCGCGGGCTCCAGACCGTGGCCGGCAAGGCCAACCAGCTCGGCTCCTACGAGATGATCTACGGCGATTACGCCAAGCTCTTCACGGTCATGGAGGACTACGGGGCCGTCAAGATCGACCGGATCCGGGAGGTGGCCGTCAAGTACTTCACGGAGAACAACAAGACGATCGGGAAGCTCATCCCCGAGGGAGGTGCCAAGTGAAGAAGCTCGTCCTGACCTCGCTCGCCTGCGTCCTGGCCGCCGCCGTCATATGTCCGCCGCTCACGGCGGCCAGCCGGACGCTGCCGGCCCCGGAAAAGATCACCCTCGGGAACGGCCTGACCGTCTATGTCCTCAAGAACGCGGAGCTTCCCCTGGTCAGCTTCCGGATGTTCGTCCGCGGCGCCGGGTCGGCCTTCGAGCCGGCCGAAGCCGAGGGTGTGGCCAACCTGGTCACCACCCTGATGGCCAAGGGCACGGCCAAAATGGACGCCGAAGCGATCGCCGAAGCCCTCGATTTCATGGGCGCCAGCCTGAGCTTTTCCGCGACCGAGGAGTACGCCCAGGCGAGCGGCGACAGCCTGGCAGAGCACTTCCCAAAGCTCATGGAGATCGCCGCCGATTGCCTGACCGGCCCGGCCTTCAAGGAAGACGAGTTCGCCAAGGAACGGGCCCGCCGCATCGACGCCCTCAAGGCCGCCAAGGACAACCCGGGCACGGCGGTCCGTTATTACTTCCAGAAGGCCTATTTCGACGGCCACCCGTTGGGGCATTTGGCCTCGGGCACGGAAGTCAGCCTGGGGAAGATGACCGCCCAGACGGTCAGGGATTTCTTTGCCCGGCATTTCCGGCCCGACCGGGCCATCGCCGCCGTCGCCGGCGACGTCGACAGCGCGGCCCTGAAGGCCCTGCTCGAGAAGACGGTCGGCCGCTGGCGGAACCCGGCCGGCCCGGCGCCCGCCGACGTCATCCCGGCCCTGCCCAAGCCCAAGGGCGCGGAACTTCTCCTCGTCGACAAACCCGACGCCACCCAGGCCTATTTCGTGCTCGGTGCGCCCGGTTACCCGATGGGCGACAGGACGACACCCCAGGCCACGATCATGAACACGCTTTGGGGCGGCCGCTTTACCTCCTGGCTCAACACCGAGCTCCGCATCAAGCGGGGCCTGACCTACGGCGCCTCGAGCGCATTCAGGGCCTGGGTCCCGGGCGGCATCTTCCAGGCGTCGTCGTACACGAAGAACGACCGGATCGGCGAGATGCTGGACATCACGCTGGGGCTCCTGATCAAGGCGGTCAAGGAGGGCTTTTCGGCCGAGGAGGTCGAGAGCGCCCGCAACTACGTCCAGGGCCAATTCCCGCCGACCCTCGAAACGAACGCGGCCAAGGCATCGGCTTATGTGCGGCTGGCGTTCTATAAGCTGGGCTTCGATTATTACGACAAGTACATCGCGGCGATCGGCGGCGTGACCCCGGCCGAGGCCAAGGCGGCCGCGGCGGCGCTGCTGCCGAGGACCGACTATGTCTTGGTCGTCGTCGGCAAGGCGGCGGAGATCAAGCCCCTCCTGGCCAAGTTCGGGACCTGGCGGGAAAAGAAGATCTCCGACCCGGGCTTCTGAGCCCCTGCCGGTCCCAGGAGGAGACGGATGAAGAGACTGCGAAACGCCGCTCCGGCCGCCGCTCTGGCGGCAGTCCTGGCCCTCGGGCCCTTGCCCGGGCGGGCCCAGAACGTCCCCGGCCAGGCTGCGGACAAGATCTCGCTGCGCTTCGGTCCGGCCGACGGCACCCGCCTGACCTACAGCCTCTCGAGCGTGGTCAACGTCGACGGCAAGAACTTCATGGGCGCCAGCCTGGGTCTGAATGCGGATTCCCGCGGCGAGATCCGGCTTCTCTCGCGGGTGTCCACGGCCGATACGATCCGCGCCGACCTGACCAGTCCCGGCATCGAGGTCAATATCCGGATGCCCGAGAAGACAACGTCCGAGAAGCTCGGCACGACCCGCGGCGAGGCCCTCCAGGTCGTCTTCAACCGGACGGGCAAGGTCGAATCCATCCGCAACCCCGAGGTCGTCGGGAGCGGCAATCCCTTCAATATCTCCATCCCCCAGATCTTGCGCGATTATTTCCCGACCTTCCCGGCCCAGCCGGTCGCCAAGGGCGAGAGCTGGCTCGAGGACCGGCGCCTGACCATCCCCTTCCAGGGTCTCGATCTGCAGGTCAACCTGGCCATCACCTACACGCTCGACGATTTCTTCCCGGCCGACGACGGACGCTTGGCCCTGGTTTCGGCGGTCTACAAGGTGTCCATCAGCGGGTCCAAGGACCTCGGCGGCACGCAGGGGGTATTCGAAGGCCAGGGCACGGGGACGGGGTCGCTCCAATTCCACGTCGACAAGGGCTGGTTCTCCGAATACCGCGTCGATTTCAGCTGCTCGGACGCGGCTTTCGTCATGAAGAAAGGCACGGAGCGCCTGGCCGAGTTCCCGTTCTCGTTCTCGGCCTTCGCCGAGGTGGTGCTGCTCTACGCCCAGGCCCCCGACCTGGTCATCCGCTAACCTGGGTCATTCGCAAGAACGCCTTTCCTGGCTCTTCGGATCTTATGGAAAAGCCCGGCGTTTTTGCGAGGGTCCAGGTCACGCCTGGATTGAAACCCAGCGGCCCAGGGCGGTGAAATAGAGCCCGGATTCCTTCACCTTCTCCCCGGTGATCTTGGCCCAGAACCGGGTGTAGAGCCGCACCTGGGGCCTGTAATGGGCCACCAGCAATTGCAGCGCCTGTTCACGGGCGGCTTCGCTTTCTCCGGATAGCCCGGCCGGGAGGCGATCGGTCTTGTAGTCGGCGAGGACCCAACCGTCGGGTTCCTCGAAAAGAAGGTCGATGGCTCCCGAGAGGAAGACCGGCGCGCCGGGCGCGGCGGTCACCGGTTTGCCTCCAGCCGTGGGCACGAGCCCGATCGAGCCGACCAGGCCGGCATGGTCGGGGTCGCCGGGGTCGATCCGAACGGAAAAGGGCACCTCGTATAGCCGCCGTTTGGCCCGCGTCGACCTCAGCCAGAAGCCGGACCCGATGATGGCGGCGACGTGCCCGGCCAGGTCCCGCGCCGCGGCCGGGTCCTTGCCGGACACGACGAGGACGTCCCGCGCCATGCGGACGAGCTCCTCCGAAGGGCCAACGGGGGAGGCTGAAGCCGCTCCGCCCCCGGGCCGCGAGCCGCCGAAGGTCTTCAACAGGATGTGGACCTCCGAGCCCCAGAGTCCCAAGCCGCCCTTGGCCCATTCGGGCGCCTCCCCTTCCCGCCGCGCGATCGAGGTGACGGTCTCGTGAAGGGACGATGCCACGGAGGCGCCGGCCATGCGGCGCCGGATGTCCTGGCGGCCTTTCGTCACCTCGTCCGGCTTGACGGCGGTCCTCTTCCCGCGAGGAGGCGGGGCGCACGGCGGTTCGTTGCCGGCGAGGCCAGGGCATTCCGGAAGGTCCGCGACGCCTGCGAGGCCGACCTCGAGGAGAGACCAGGCCTTCTTGTCCTTGAGGTCGCCGCCGTAGCCGCTGACGACGAGGAGGTCCCGGGCCCGGGTCGCGGCCACGTACATCAGCCGGTTCTCTTCGGCCGCACCGTACTTGAGCTCTTCCCCGGCGGCTTGGTCCCAGCCCGCCGGCTGGGAGACGGTCTTGGTCCGGTGACCGATGTCTTTGGTGAAGCGGAAATGGCCCGAGGGGTTTTTCCCCGTCCGGCGAACATGGCGTTCGGGTTCGAAGCCGGCGATCCCGGCCGGGTTGGCCAGCCACACGACCGGGGCCTCGAGGCCCTTGGCCTTGTGGAGGTTCATCAGCCGGACCGCGTTCGGGCGGCCGGGGGCCAGGCTCATCTCTTCGACCGGTGTCGCCCCGACCCACTCGGTCATGAAGGCGACGGCGGCCGCGAACGTGGTCATGTCCTCGCTTTCGCGGCCGCGCAGGACCTCAACGAGCTTCAAGATGTTGCCGGCCCGGCTGCTGCCCATCTCGGCCGTGACCAGATGGGTCAGGAGCCCGGCCTGCTGAAGGATGGACTCGAGGGCCGCCGACGGCGGGACGCGGCCCGCGAGATCGCGCCAGCCGCGAAGAACGCCGAAGGCCCGCCGGACCGCGGCGGAGCCGCCGGCGGACTCCGGCCCGGCAAGATAACAGAATCCTCCGCCCGCGGCCCGGTGCTCGAGGAGGTCCTGGTCGCTCAGCCCGAAGAACAGGCCCCGCAGCACGGCCACGGTGGCGACGGGATCGTCGGGATCGTCGAGAGCAACGAGCAGGTTCAGGACCTCCTGGATCTCGGAGTTCTCGGAGAAGGCGTCGCTGCCGGCGATCTCGAAGGGGATGCCCAGCTCCTCGAGCCTGCGGGCGTACCGGCTCATGCGGTCCTTGTAGCGGAAAAGGACCAAGAAATCGCCCGGCTGGGCCGGTCGGCCGCCGCCCTTCCCGTCGTCGAGGCTGAGGTTCCCGGCAAGGGCCCAGGCGATGAACCCGGCCACGCGGGCCGAGTCGAGGCCGGCGATGTCCTCTTTGCGGTGGTGAGGCACAGCCGGGATGGTGACCCTGCGCACGCCGGAGAGCGTCCCCGGACGGGCCGCGCGCACGGCTTCGAGGGGCATGAAGCCGGCCTGGGTGGCGTCCCCGCCGGCCGGAAAGGCGCCTCCGCTCGCGGGATCAAAAAGCGGGTTGATCCACCGGGCGAGCTCCGGCAAGGAACGGAAATTGGCGCTCAGGGCCAGCGTCTCTCCCCCCGCAGTCGTGATCCTCTCCTTGACCAGGTTGTAGATGTCGATGTCGGCCCGGCGGAATCGGTAGATCGACTGCTTGGGGTCGCCGACCAGGAAGAGCGATCCCGGCGCCGGCCGGAGACGGGTCCAGTCGGTCTCGGCGTCGTCCGTGCCGGCGAGGAGGAACAGGATCTCGGCCTGGATGGGATCGGTGTCCTGGAACTCGTCGACCAGGATGGGATGGAACCTCTTCCGGAAATAGCGCCTGACCTCGGGATTCTGCCGAAGGAGCCGGGCGGCCATCATGAGCTGGTCCTGGAAGTTCAGCCGGGCCTCGGCGCGGCGCTTTCCGGCATAGAAATCAAGAGCCGGCCGGAGGAAGGCCAGCGCCCGGGTATGCCGGAACTCGCGCCAGTCGCGAAGGGCCGGTCCGGCGACTCTTTCCTGGAACGCGAGGGCTGCGGCCAGCATCCGCTCGGCATCCTCCTTTGAGGCCCAGCGGTTCTTGGTCACGCCCAGCTTCTTGTCGAAGAGCTCGACCGATTCCATGAGCCGCCGGCCGTCGCCGAAGCCGATGTTGCGCCGGCGCCGGAACAGGCGGACGAAGATCATCTGGAGACCGTCGCGGCCGTTGGGGGGCTTTTCGACCGGCACGAGCTTCGAGGCCAGCTCGATGAGCGCCTCGAGCTCCTTGCGGACGACCTGGAAATCCGGCGGATCGGCCCGGCCGCGAACCGCCTTGACGTCGGGAAATTCGGCCAGGGCCTTGAAAGCGCCTTCGAGGTCCCCCGGCTGGAGCCCGGCCTCGTCAAGTCCCCGCAGAGCGGCTTCGTTCTCGAGCCGGGCCTTGGCCAGGTACTCGTCCCAGCTCTCCTCGAGCAGCATGCGGTCCTCGTGCTCTTCGAGCTCGCGGAACTCCGGGTCGATCCCGGCCTCGACCGGCCGCTCGCGGAGAAGCCGGACGCAGAACGAGTGGATGGTGCCGATGAACGACCGCTCGAGGCCGGTCAGGGCGGCGTCGAGGCGGGCCCGGACGGCCGCGTCCTTCTCCTCGAGGCGCGCCTGTTCCAGGGCCACCTGGAAACGGCCGCGCAGCTCGGCCGCCGCCTTGCGGGTGAAGGTCACGGCGGCCAGCGTGTCGATGGTCGAAAGGCCGCCCCCGAGCAGGGCGATCATCCGGTCGACCAGGCTCTTGGTCTTCCCCGAACCGGCCCCGGCTTCCACGAGGAAGGTCGTCCCGAGGTCGAGCCGGATGCGGTCCCGGGCGGCCTGATCGGGCGGGGTCGCGCGCGTCGTCGGTTTCATTTGTACTCGTCGAGCTTCTCGTAGGCTTCAAAGACCTCGGGATTGGCTTCCCGCTTGGCCTCGGAACGGGAGGGACCGCCCGAGACGCAGGCGGCCCGGTAATCGCAATAATCGCACTTGGCCTCGGGCCCGGCGATGAAATACCCCTTTTCGAGAAGGGCCAGGAGATCGTTGAGCAGCGACCGGAGCCGGTCCCGGTCGAAGTTCCGGACCATGATCTCGTCGCCCTCGCCGCGCCTCGAGGGGAAGAGATAGCCGCTCTCCGCGACCACGGGGGCCGAGCCCGGTTCCTCCCGGGCCATGATCTGCTCGAGAGCGACGGCGTAAAGCGAGGGCTGCAGGGTCCGGCCGCGGCCGAAATGGACGAGGTCCTCGTAGGGCGCCGGGCTCCCGGTCTTGTAGTCGATGATGCGGAAGGCGTCGGCGCCGATCCTGTCGATGCGGTCGATGAAGCCGCGCAGGCGGAACGACCGCCCGCGGCCGAGGCTGATCGGCTCGCCGGGGATCTCCTTCTCAAAGGCCATGGGCCGGCCCTTGGGCTCGCGCTTCTCTTCGGCGGCCAGAAAGATCATGAGCGTGTCCATGATGTCGCGGCGCTCGCTCTCGAAGATGGAGTCGGAGGGAGGCGGGACCGTCCGCCGCGTCGCCGCGATGCGCGCCCCGGCGATCCGCTCCATCAGCGAAGCGTGACGGGCCGTCTGGACCTCCTCGCCCTTCGACGCCACCTCGGTCATGAAGTCGCAGAGGACCTCGTGGATGAGGCTGCCGCGCTGGAGCGGGTCGAGCCAGCGGGTCCGGTCGTAGGAGACCTCCTCGGGCGGCAGGACGTGAAGGACGTGGCGCATGAAATAGGCGAACGGGCATTTGGCCAGGAACTCCAGGCGCGTCGCCGACATGACCGCTCTTGTTCCGGCCACGGGATCGACCTCGGCCCGGACCGGCGCGATGTCGACGAGGCCGTCGAAGGCCGTGAGCTTCGCTCCGGCCCTGGCGGCGATAGCGGCCAGGCCGGCGGCCAGGTCCGGAAAGTTCGCGGCGACCGACCGAGGCCCATCGGGCCGGGGCTCGGACATCAGCCGATCGAGCCACCACTCCGCCTCGTCTAAGGCCCGGCCCGGTCCGCCGGGAAGAAAGCCCGAAGCCTCGGCCAGCGCGCCCTCGAGGGCCGCATAGTCCAGGTCTGGGTCGCCGCGGAGCAGCCGGAATGCTTGGAGCAGGATCGACGAGGGGAAGGAGGGCCGGCCCTCGATGAGATCGAAGGACGAGTAGCTGAGGATGATCCGTCCGCGGATCGAGGCCAGGCTCGAAGCCAGGCCGTAGAGATTGCCCCGGAGGATGTCGGCCGAAGTGGGAAGCGTCGGCGAGATCGCGGTCCGCTCCTCGTCGAGGAGAATGGGGTCCTGAAGGCCACGGCCCGGGAACGAGGCTTCGTCGAGGCCGGCGACGAACGTGACGGGCCGTCCCGAATGACCGCCGGTCGAGAGGCCGGCGACGTGGAGATGGCCGGGCAGGTGCGGCGAGGCGCCGACGCGGAGCGAGGCCCCGGCCGAGCGGATGAGGTCGAGGGCCTCCTTCAGGGGCAGGGCCGGGAACCGGCTTTCCGTGACGAATTCGTCGAGCCGGTCGAGCAGGGCGCGGCGGGCCTTGTCGTCAAGATCGGACCCGGACCGGCCGTGGTCCCGGATGAGTCCGGAGAAGGCCTGGGCGAGAAGCCGCAGGTCGGTGCCTCCGGCCGCGTCCGGTTCGGGGATCCGGTCGAGGATGCGGCGGATGGCCGCCGCGAGCAATTCGATCTCGGCGATGGCCTCATCGAGCGAGGCCCTGGCTTCGCCCACGTCGTCGCCTTCGTCGCAACCCGAGTCCTCGAGACGCGCGGCCAGATCGGCCTTCTTGCCCTCCCGGAGAGCGGCCAGCCGTTCGAGATAACGGTCCCGGCCCCAGCCGATCATGGCGCTGCGGAGATGGCGGCAGGCCGTGCGGGCCGTGAAGGGAAGCTCCGGGCCGGGGCCCGCGAGGACGAGGTCGCCGGTCTCGAGAAGACGGCACAGGTCGTCGCTCGCGAAGTTGCCGGCCAGCCAATCGGCGAGGCCGAAGAAGAGCCGTCCCGGAGAGGTGAAGGACACGGCCACGCCGTCCCCGAAAGTGACCGGCAAGCCGGCCCGCGCGGCGAGAAGATAGAAGATCGTCGCGTGGGGCGAGCCGGCCGGGGCCAGGACCTCGGCCTGATCGAAGGGCGTCTTGGCGTCATACAGGCGGCGCAGGATCTCGCGGCATTCGTTGGCCGGGCCGAGCGCCCGGAAGAGCCCGATCGACGGCGTCTGTTCGAGCCGCGGCGTGTGCCGCGGCGCGAAGAGCCAGGACATCCGAACGGCGTTTGACGGATCGGCGGGGACCGGCGCCGGCCAGCACTGGCGCGGACGCTCCAGGCCGAAGACCGCGTCTCCCGGCACGAGGATCAGGCGGTTGCCGCCGGCGGCCCGGACGAGAGCGGCTTCGACGGGTGAGAGCCTCTGGTCCGCCGGGCAGAGGATCCAAGCGAGGACCGGCGAGCCATCGGCGGCGGCGGCCGCGGCGGCCCGGACGTAAAGCGCCGGCAGGTCGAGAAGGCCGTCGGCCTCGAGGGTTTCTTCGTAGCGCTCGAGAAGGAGGGCCAGCTCACGGCCTTTTAACGGCACGAGGAACCCTTCGGGCTTGAGATCGGCGCTCGTCCGGCCGTCGAAGCGGAGCTCGCGGACGGACCGGTGCAGGGCCTTGGACAGACCGGGTGTGGCGCCGGCCCGGCCGAAGTATTCAAGACGGCCGGCGGCCAGAAGTTCGCGGAAAAGCCGGTCGGTCATGGCCAGCCCCGCCGAGGCCGTCATGGGCGTGGCCGGGCCGGCTCCGCCCCCGCGCTCCAGCACCTCGGCGGCCAGGACCGGCAGGGTGACGAACCGGAGATTGACCCAGGACCCGGACTCGCGCGTGAGCGCCTCGCCGACCTGCCGCCCGGTGACGAACGAGGGGCAGATGAAGACCTTTTCCTCGAGCGGATGGTCCCGGCAGAATCCGGCCAGGAATCGGACGATCGCGCTCATCGATGATCCGGCATCTTGTAGAGAATGATCCGGTGGGCGCGGGAAACCGTGCCGGGCAGGACTTCGGTCCGAGCGATCCGGGCGTCCCAGCCCGGGATCTTGTAATCATGGGAAACGATGCGGACGCCGGGGGCCAGATCCCGCTCGAACGCCGGCGTGAGCGTTTCGAGGGACTCGGGCAGGAGGTACAGCAGCAGGACAGTGGCCTCGTTGAGCCGGGCTTTGGTGGCGTCAAGACGCTCGAAGCGGACCAGCCGCTCGACCCCTTCGCGGGCCGCGGCGGCGCGGCATTCGGCGAGTAGGCCCTTGTCGAGCTCGATGCCGACGCCCCGGGCGCCGCGGGTCTTGGCTGCGGCGATGACCATGCGGCCGTCGCCGCAGCCGAGATCGTAGACGACGTCGGCCGGGCCGACGGCGGCCATCTCGATCATCCGGGCGACGACCTCGGGTGGAGTGGGCACGAACGGGGCCAGGTCGGCCTCGTCCTCGCGGCCGTGCGAACCCGGATAGACCCGGATAGCGCCCGTCTCGTCGTAGCGGAAGCAGTAGGGCCGCTCGGGATGGACGAGATAGGTCGTCGTGCGCCGGCCGTTATCAAAGGCGATCTCGACCGGCAGGGCCGTGATCAGGCGGTCCACCGCGCCGACCGCGATCGTCCGGGTCCGGGGCAGGCGGTTGCCGGGCCCGGGCGAGATCGTGTAGGTGATCGGCTGCTTGGTCACGTTGCGGAGCGTTGCCTCCTCGGTGATCCCGGCGGCGGCCGAAGGATGCGGGGCCAGATCGACGCGATTGGGCGTCTCTTTCCCCGGTCTGGACACGAACAGAGCCAGCACCGCCAGGACGACGAAGCCGACAACGAGGAGGGCCTGGACGACGCGCTTCGCGGCCAGGCCTTTCGAGGATATCCCGGTCCGCATCGGCTCCACGTTAGACCAGCGACGGCGCGAAGTCAACGCTACAGAAGGACGAAGGTCACGGCGATCAGGACGACGACGGTCCAGGCCAGGATCCGGATCAGGGTCTTCATTTCGGCTTCTCCGGCCCTCGCGGCAGTCGGGAGGCTGGCTAGGCCAGGAAATCGGCGGGCACGCTCTTGAGCCGGCTGATATCGCGGACCCGGCCGGCGACATCGAAGCCTTTGGCGCAGACGGCCCCGCATGAGGCGCAGGAGGCGCACGGGTCGGTGTCGACCTCGAGCGAGCCGACGAGCTCGTGGGCCGCCTGGAGGTTGCGGTAGCCGTAGGCGTACATGTAGCCCCGCATCAGGTCGGGTATGGGCAGGCCCTTCCGGCAGCCGGCGACGCACCGTTCGCAGTGCTGGCAGTAGAGGCCGGCCACGTGTTCGCCCAGCCGCAGGTCCGCCTGCTCCTCGGGCGTCATGCGGATGTCCGAGACGACCGACCAATCTTCTTGGAGCTGGTCGAACGTCGTGAAGCCCGGGACGGCCGTGGTGACGTTGGGGTCGTTGAGGACCCACTTGAGGGCCGCCCGCATGTTGATCTTCTGTTGTTTCTCCTTGTCCCAGTAGACGCCGGCCTGGGTCTTCATGGCCACGATGCCCAGCCCGGCCGCGGTCGCGTCGGCCACGGCCCGGCGCAGGTCCTCATGGTAGTCCTTCTGGAAGTTGTAGCCCGTCAGGATGACGTCGTAGGCGTTCATGGCCACTGCGGCCCTGATGACGGCCGGCTCGCTGCCGTGGGTGGTGATGCCGATGAACCGGGCCTTGCCCGCCTTCTTGACCTTCTGGAGGGCCGCTATGACGGCCGGATCCTGGACGGTCTCGGGGGCCGTGTTGTTATGCAGATAGAGGATCTCGACATGATCGAGGCCGAGGCGCCCGAGGGACTCGTCGAACTTGGCCAGGAAGGCCTTTTCGAAGGCGTCGCCCTGAAGCCCTTGCAGGGACCTGTCCCGGCCCGGGCCCGGGATCTTGGTGGCGATCAGGAACGAATCCCGGGGCCGGCCCTTGATGACCTCGCCGATCATCTGCTCATTCCGGCCGCGCTGATAGCCCCAGGCGGTGTCGAGCATGGTGATCCCGGCCTCGAGGGCGGCCTGGACGACGGCCGGGTTGTCGGCGTTCATGACGCCCATGCTGATGATCGGGATCTTCAGCCCGGTCTTGCCGAGCGTCCGGACGATGGGCTTGGCCGCGGCGGGCTCGGCGGGCGCCTGCCCCTGCCGTGTCCCCGGCGCGGCGCCCCGAACGGCGCCGGTCACGGCCCCGGCCGCCGCCAATCCGGCCAGGCCGGTCTTCAGGAAATCGCGTCGCTTGAGCTCGTTGGCTTTGTCCGTCACTTTCTCCTCCTGCGGTCAGACCTCGCGTCCCTTTTGCCGCTCCGCCCGCGCCCGACGTCCGCCGGACCCCGGCCGGGCTGCTGTCCATTGTATAGGAGGCCTCGCGGTTGTCAACGGGTGGTCGCCGGCGCCGCGGCGCGGTTTGACATTTCGCCGCCCCAGACTATACTTCCTGACGATCATGAGCCGCGTCCCGATCCGTTTTTTGGCCCTCGTCGCGGCCGCCGGCCTCGCCGTCCTCGCGGCCCCGGCCCAGGCGCCGGCGCCCCAGGACGAGTTCCCGATGCGGACCTTTTTCTCCGTGCGCTCGGCCCAGCCCGACGACACCATCCCGGACAAGCTGCGCGAGCAGTTCGAGAAGGACGACGGCAGCCCGCTCCGCTCCGTGGCCATCGACCTCAACGGCGACGGCAGCCCCGAGAAGTTCGTCCTGTGCGGCGTCCTGGCCCAGTCGGGCGGCTATCAGTGGCTCATCTACGACGTCAAGAACGCGACCGGCCGCGGCATCGTCATCGGCACCCTGATCTTCGTCGGGCGGGACGCCGACAACGGCTACGCCCGGCTCGAGACCTACTGGCGGCAGGGCGGGGACATGTCCGTCGTCTCGCGCTACGCCTTTGAAAGGACCCGCTACGGGCGGACGGGGACCAAGGCCCTGTCGCTCTGGGAAGCCAGCGAGTACTTCCGCGCCAAGGGCCCGCTGGACCTGGAGAGAGAGCTCGTCGAGATCAAGTAGCCCGATGGCTTTGCGCCGCCACGTTCTCCCCTTTCTCGCTGTCACGGTCGCCTTCGGCCTGGCTCTTGGCGGGCCGGCCTGCAAGCCGTCCGCGAGCGGCGGAGGGGCCGGCCGGCCGCTCAAGATCGCCGTCATCCCGATGGGGACCACCCACGAGTTCTGGAAGTCGATCCACGCCGGCGCCGCGGCCGCGGCCCGGGAGCTCGGCGTCGAGATCGTCTGGAAAGGCCCGCTCAAGGAAGACGACCGCAACGAGCAGATGGAGATCTATGAGACCCTGGCGAACTCCGGAGTCGACGCGATCCTCCTCACGCCCATCGACGACCGGGCCATGCTCCGGCCGGTGGCCGAAGCCCGCCGGGCCGGCATCCCGACGGTCATCTTCAACACCGCGCTCCAGGGCGGCGAGCATATCGCGTTCGTCTCGACCGACAACTTCCGCGGCGGCGTTCTCGCCGCCCGGGCCGTCGGCCGGCTGACGGCCGGACGAGGCCGCCTGATCCTGATCCGGGTCATCGAGGGCGTCGAGGGCACCCGCCAGCGCGAAGAGGGCTTCCTGGCCACCTTGCGGGCCGAGTTCCCGGGGATCGAAGTCGTCTCGGAAAACCAGTATGCGGGCCCCTCGACCGAAAAGGCCTACCAGACCATGGAGAACCTGCTCTCCCGCTTCGGCGCCATTGACGCCGTCTTCACGCCGAACGAATCGACGACCTTCGGCGCCCTTCGGGCCCTCCAAGACCATGGCCTGGCAGGGAAGATCGTTCACATCGGCTTCGACTCCTCGGCCAAGCTCATCGAGGCCCTCGAAACGGGGCATCTCCAGGGTCTCGTCCTCCAGGATCCCTTCGCCATGGGCTACGAGAGCCTGAAGACCGCCGTGGCCCACCTTCGCGGTCAGCCCTACGAAAAGACCGTGGCCACGGCCGTCGTCCTGGCCACCCGGGAGAACATGAACGATCCGACCATCGCCCGGCTCCTCCGGCCCGATCTCTCGAGCCTCGGATCCCCAAGGAGAATGCCATGATCCCGCTTGGTCGCGTGCTCGTCCCGTCCGCGGTCCTGGGCCTCTTCGCCCTGGCCCTCACGGCCGCCCCGCCGCAGGGCCGGCTCCACATCATCTCGTCGAGCCACCAGGACATCGCCTGGATGGACTCGCCCGAGAAGTGTGTCGCCTACCGCGACACGAACGTCATCACCCCGGCGCTGGCCCTGATGGCCAAGGACCCGGCCTACTCGTTCACGATGGAGAATATGCTCAACTTGATGGAGTACCTGGAACGCCATCCGGACCGGACAGACGAAGTGGCCCGGCTGACCCGGGAGGGCCGCCTGGAGTGGGGAGCCACGTTCAACCAGCCCTACGAATCGCTCCTGTCCGGCGAGCAGCTGGTGCGGGAGACCTACTTCGGCCGGCTGTGGCTGAAGCGGACCTTCCCGGGCGCGGACGCCCGGGTCTATTTCAACCCCGACGTCCCGGGCCGGGCCGCCCAGATGCCCCAGATCCTGGCCAAGGCCGGCATCCCCTATATGGTCATGAGCCGCTACCACGAGGGCTTCTACCGCTGGGCCAGCCCGGACGGATCTTCGGTTCTCACCTACTCCCCTGGCCACTACGGCAACGCCGCCGCCTATCTCAACGCGGCCCCCGCCGAGGGCGTCAAGGCCATCGCCGAAAGGATCGCCAAGTGGTCGGGCTATTATGAGGACCGCGGCCTGCCGGCTGAGTTTCCGCTGCTCAATTCCGTCGACTTCTCCCAGCCAACCGATTTCGGGCCGCTCATCGCCCAGTGGAACGCCCCCGGCCAGTCCGGGCCGGCCATGCAATATTCGACCGCCCGCAAGTTCTTTGAAGCCTTCGACGTCAAGACGGCCAAGCTCGAGACCATCACTGGCGAGCGGCCGGGACTTTGGCTCTACATCCACGGCCCGACCCATCATTGGGCCATTTCCGCGGAGCGCGAAGCGGCCCGCCTCCTGCCCGCCGCCGAAGCGTTCAACACGGTCCGGTCGCTGATCGAAGGCGGCTTCGACCCCTACCCGGCCAAGCGTCTCGAGGCCGCCTGGCAGGCCGCGATCTATCCGGATCATGGCTGGGGCGGCAAGGAAGGCCAGATCACGGACCGTCTGTTCCGCAAGAAATATGAGTTCGCCCGGGACGAGGGCCGGGCCCTGCTCGACGAGGCCCTGACCGACATCGCCGGCCGGATCGCCGTCAAACCGGAGAAGGGCCTGCCCATTGTCGTCTTCAACAGCCTGTCCTGGCCTGTCACGGGCCCGGTCAAGGCCGCTGCGCCGTCGTGGGATCCCGCCTACAGGATCTACGACGCGGACGGGCGCCCGGCCCTCGGGCAGATGATGCGGGCCGGATCATCCTACTCGGATCTGGATATAAGCCAGGGCCGCTATGAGACCGCCGGCCAGACGCTCGAGTTCATGGCCACGGACGTTCCGGCCCTGGGCTACAAGACCTACTACCTCCGAAAAAGGGAACCGGAGACGGGCGACGTTCGCGGAGGCATCACGGGGCCGTCCAAGACCCTCGAGAACGAGTTCTATCGCCTCACGCTCGCGCCTGGCGGCGTCGCCAGCCTCTACGATAAAGAGCTCGGCCGCGAGGTCCTGGACACCCGCAAGTTCCTCGGCTTCGAAGTCTTCACGATGCGTTCGGTCGGCAACGGCGCGGGCGAGTTCGGCCGCGTCCAGCAGCCGACCATGGAAGGCTTCGACACCCTGGGCCGCCACAAGCCGACCTGGCACTTGGTCGGCGCCGAATCCGGCCCTCTCAAAACCGTCGTCGCGCTCGAGCAGCCGATGGCCGACTGCACCGTGCGGCAGAAGCTCATCCTCTACAACTCGATCAAGCGGATCGACTGCGAGGTCTCCCTCATCGGCTTCGACGGCAACCCTTACCGGGAGTACCGGCTGGCCGTGCCTGTGGCCGCGGACAAGGGCCAGGTCGCCTACGAGATCCCCTTCGGCGTCCTCGAGGTCGGAAAAGGCGAGATCGCCGGCACCGGTGGGCCGGCTTACGGCAATCTGGTCTATGACGAGCTCTGCTCCGATATCCGGCCGCGGGAGGTCCAGAACTTCCTTTATGCCGGCAACGCCGATTTCGGGCTGACCTTGTCGACCTCGGTCGCGGTCAACGACTATAAGGACCCGACAAACGACCCCGTGGCCTACCCGGTCCTCCAGCCCATCCTGCTGGCCTCGCGGCGGAGCTGCCACGGCGAGGGCAACTGGTACCTCCAGGAGGGCGACCACGATTATCGCTTCTCGCTGACCAGCCACGCGGCGGGCTGGCGGAACGGCTACCGGGCCGGGATCGCCGCTAACACCCCGCTCATGGCCGTCGAGCCGGGCGCCGCCGGGGCCGCGGCCGGCCTGCCGGAATCCCTGAGCTTCCTGCCCTTTTCTCCGGGCAACCTTGTCCTTTCCACGATGAAGCCGAACGAGTTCATGGGCTATCCGTCGGGTCAGGATAGCTCGGTCATCCTTCGTGTCTATGACATGGAAGGAAAGAACACGGAGGCCGCGCTCGAGCTCTTAAGGCCTGTTCAAAGAGCCTTCCGGACGAACATCGTCGAGGAAGAGGCGGTCGAAATGAAGCCGCGCCAGGGCCGGTTCGTGCTGCCGGTCGGTCACAACGCGATCGAGACGGTTAGGTTCGACCTGGGCTGGCATTGATCCCGACCCCGGGACCCGAGCGGGACGCTGTCGTCCCTCAGTCTTCATAGACCCGGGTGAGCTCGAAGACGACCGGGTTGGCGGCGTCCGGGCAAGGATGGGTCAGGACGTCGGGGTGGTCCTGGGCCCAGGGGAACTCGCCGTTGAACATCATGGCGAAGACCTTGGGCATCATGCTGTACAGGGCGTGAACGCAGATCGGGCCCGTGACGCCCTTATCGGTGAAGATGACGACGTCGCCGGCGCGATGACCCAGCTCGCACGTTCCTTTGACGCTCGTGACCCGGGCCCGCACTTCCTTCACTTTCTTCTTGGACATCTCCACCTCCCGCAGATCGTCTCGGGCCTCGGGGCCCGCGACCTCATGTTAGCACGAACGGGCCGGGCTGTCCTTCGCCGCCCCGTGAGAAGATCCCCCGCCCCCGGTCGTCCCCTCTTATGACACCATGAAGGGAGGCCCCATGAAGAGCAAGATCAATCCTGAGGAGTTCGTCAGGCTGGCCATCGACCGACTGCGGCTCGAGAACTACAAAGGCATCCACTCGGTCTACAGCGGCTTCAACGACGCCTTCAAAAGCTACTACGACGGCGCCAATCCCATCGAGGCGACGGGCGAGCTGGCCCGGCTGGGCAAGATCGTCCTCCGCCCGGTCAAGGGCGGCGTCATGCTCTACCTGCCCGGCGACGGCCCGGAGATGAACCGCGGGGACATGGCCCTGAAGAAGATGGGCCTGCTCGAAAGGACTTGACTCCCCAGGACGCCTCCGGGCCCGATTGCTTTTTTCCGGCCGGCCCTCCATACTGCCTGCGGAGGGACCAATGGGACGAGCGGGAGACGGGTCCGGATCGGGGGCCGCGCCGGCGAAAAGGAACGCGGCGCGGTGGTCCCGCCGGAAGTTCCTGACCGGAGCGGCCCAGGCCGCGGCCGGCACGGCCGTTGTGTCCGGCGCGTCGTGCCTCGGCGGCAAGCCGGTCCGTGGCGGCCGGGAGAATATCCTGGACGGACGGGCCCTCGAGGTGCCGCTCGACGGCCGCTGGCTCTTCCGGACCGATCCGGACCGGCGGGGGGAGGCCGAGACCTGGTTCGACCCGCGGACCCCAACCGCCGAGTGGGAGGAGGTCGAGGTCCCCTCCACCTGGCAGGTCGCCGAAAAGACGGCCGGCGCCATGGGCCGGGCCTGGTACCGGAGGGAATTCGAGGCCGGAGAGGATTGGCGCTATAAGGTCGTCCGGATCGAGTTCGAGGCCGTCTTCCACACCGCGGAGGTCTTCGTCAACGGCAAGAGCGCGGGGACCCACGACGGGCAAGGTTACACGGCTTTCACTCTCGACATCTCGGCCCTCTTCGAGCCCGGGCGGCGGAACACGCTCGTCGTCCGGGTCGACAACGGGTTCTCCCCAGCCATGCTGCCGCGAGGCTCCTCCTACGACTGGACGCCCGACGGCGGCATCACTCGGCCCGTCCGGCTCATCATCACGCCGCCCGTCTATCTCGAAGCGGTCTGGGTCGACGCGGTGCCGGACCTGGCCAGGGGGACCGCGGCTCTTGACATCCGGGCCGTCGTCCGCAGCGCCGCGCCGATCCCGGTAAGCATCCGGCTGGGCTATCGCATCGCTGCGGCAGGCGCCGGCGTGGCCGCGGCCGAGAACGCGAACGCCCTCACGGCCGAGATCGGCGCCGACACGACCCGCGAGTTCGCCCTGCCGACGGTCGTGCTCGAGCGGCCGCGCCTGTGGCACTTCGACCGGCCCAGCCTCTACGCGCTTGAGGTGACGGTCGCGCGCCAGGCCGAGATCGTGCACCGGCTGCCCGTGACCTTCGGCGTCCGCAAGATCGAGGTCCGTGGGATGGAGATCCTGCTCAACGGCGAACCCGTCCGGCTGGCCGGGGTCGAGCGCATGGCCGGCAGCCGGCCCGACTTCGGCATGGCCGAGCCGACGTCTTGGATCGAGCACGACCACGACGACCTCAAGGAGCTCAACTGCGTCCTGACCCGGGTCCATTGGCAGCAGGACCGCCGGGTCATGGATCACTGCGACCGCCACGGCATCCTGATCCAGGTCGAAGTGCCGACCTGGGGCGGCGGGACGTTCGCCCAGCTCGAGCCGGGGGAGTTCGAGGCTCTCGCGGCCAACGGCCTGGCCCAGCTCCGGGACATGATCGGGCGCGAACGCAACCACCCCTGCGTTTTCTCCTGGGGCTTGTGCAACGAGGTCGACGGCCAGAACCCGGTCGCCCAGGAGTTCGTGCGGCGCATGCTCAAGGAAGCCAAGCGGCTCGATCCCGGCCGGCTTTGCTCCTACGCCTCGAACTCGCTTCAGACGACGCCCGAGCGCGATGTCGCCGGGGAGATGGATGTCATCGAATGGAACGAGTACTACGAGACCTGGTACGGGGGCGACGGGGAAGCCATGCGCCAAAATCTCGAGGCCATCCACCGGGCTTTCCCCGACAAGCCGATCGTCATCTCCGAGTACGGCTATTGCGCGTGCACGGACGACCGGCCCGAGGACGACGCCCGGCGGGCCCGGATCCTCAAGAGCCACAACGCGATCTTCCGGGCCGCGCCTTGGGTGGCCGGGACGATCTTCTTCGACTACAACGATTACCGCACCCATATGGGCGACAAAGGCCTGGGCCCTCTCAAGCAGCGGGTCCACGGCGTCGTCGATCTCTTCGGCGGCCGCAAGCCCTCCTTCGACGCGCTCCGCCGGGAGTCCAGCCCGGTCGAGTCGCTCGAGGTCCGGAACGAAGGCGGAACTCTCACGGCCGTCATCCGGACGAGGCCGGACCTTCCTTCGTATCGGCTCGAGGGGTACACGCTCCGGTGGACGGTCTATGGGCGCGGCGCGATCCCGCTCGAGCGCGAGGGCTTTCCTCTCCCCGGACTGGACCCCGGAGAAGCTGCGGTGATCCACTTCCGGCCCAAAAGCGGGGATTGGCGCCGGGTCGTGGCGGAGATCGTGCGGCCCACGGGCTTCTCCGCCGCGTCCGCGATCAAGGCCGCTTGATCGGCAGCTCCGGCGCGTCAAAGACGCCGGGCGTAATTGTCCGCCAGGCCCAGGTACGGGCGGGCCGCCCGCCGACCCCTGAGTTTCCTGGCGGCGGATATGGTCGGATCGACGATAGCCAGAGACTCGACCAGCAAGCGGACGAGAGCTCGGTAGCACAGATAGAAGTCGGCCACGCCCCGCAGCGCGGTGCGTGCCGCCGGTTATTCCGGAAGGACCAGGCTGAGCCCGGAGGCGAGGTCGTCGACGCCGCCGCCCACGTCGGCCAGGGCCGCTTCCATCTCCTCGTAGGCGCCGGACCACGAGTGATCCGGGACGGCGTCGAGCTCCTCCGTCTTGGCCCGCAGCCCCCGGAGCTTGACGCGCAGGTCTTCGAGCTGGCCGCGGTAGTCCGCCATGTCGTCCCAGCCGGACGATTCCATGTCGGCTTCGAGCTCGTCCAGCCGCTCTTCATAGGCCCCGACCTGCTGGAGAACGCTGTCGACGTATTCTTCCCGGCTCTGGGGGGCTAGGCCGGTCTCCGGCGCGCAGGCGGCGGCCTCGCTGGCGGGGTTGTCCTTCGTCTTGGCCATGATCATTGCTCCTCGAGGTCGAGTTTGAGGGCGATGTAGCCCATGATATCTTTCAGGGAGATGACGCCATCGAGCCTGCCGCCCTCGGCGACGAGGAGACGGCTGCGGCCTGTCCGCTGCATCTGGGCCAGGGCCGCCGTCACGTCGGACTCGGGCGCGATGGTATTATCGGGCGCGCAGGCCCGGGCCAGCTCGCCGACGCTGTGGACCGGCCACTCGTCGCGGGCCACGGTCTTGACCTGGTCGAGGGTCACGCAACCGACGAGCTTCTCGCCGTCGACCACAGGGTACATCTTGAAGTGATATTTGTAGATGAAGTCGTCCACGAGCTTGGCGACGGAGGTCCGGGGCCCGACCGTGACCGGGTCCTTGACCATGAACTGCTTGACCCGCGCGCCCTCGAGGGCCTGCCGGAAGAGCAGCTGCCGATAGGAGGACCGGGCCGCGGAGCGGACGAACATGCCGATGATGAAGGTCCAAATGCCGCCGACAGAGCCGCCCATCAGGAACTGGACGACGCCCAGGAACATCAGACCGGCCCCGAGGCCGGCCCCGATGGAAGAGGCCACGCGCGTGGCCCGGCGGAGGTCGTTCCAGGCCCCCCAGAGGATGGCCCGCAGGACGCGGCCGCCGTCGAGGGGAAAGGCCGGGATCAGATTGAAGACGGCCAGGACGAGGTTCAGGCCGCCGAGATAGCTCAGGACCGCGTTCGTGGGAGTCAGCGAGCCGCCGCCGCGGACGAGATGGACCGCGCCGAGGAAGATCCCTCCCAGAAGGTAGCTTGCGGCAAGGAATATCGCGCCCAGGACGACGCTCGAGAGCCGGCCCAGCCAGGGCCAGGAAGAACTCCGCCTTGGAGCTCGGCGGCTCGTCCGCCATCTCCGAGACGCCGCCGAAGAGGAAGAGGGTGATGCCGCGCATGTTCAGGCCGAAGCGGCGGGCGATGAGCGAATGCCAGAGCTCATGGAAGACGATGGACAGAAACAACCCGACCGCCCCGGCCGCCCCCATGATCCAATAGCTGCCCCGGTCGATCCCCTTGAACCAGATGGGGAAGAGCCCCGTGGCCAGGCTCCAGACGATCAGGGCGCCAAGGATGAGCCAGCTCCAATCGATCTTAACCTCGAACCCAAAGATGCGGAATAGGGTCACGGGCTTGCCGAACATCAAGGCCTCCTCATCGGTCCTCTTCGGTCCGATCCGGGGCATATAATCCAAAAAGCGTGCCAAGGCCGCCAGGGGACCTGCCCCTGCCCCCCCCCGAGAATGCCGGCGGTGACCAGGCTTTCAGGCCCGCGAGGATATCCGGCCCGGCAGGAAACTATCCCGGGGAACGGGACAGGGGTCCCAGGGGTACGGAAGATGGCCGGGTCGTTACGGGGCGGCTGGAGCGGCGGGCGCCGGCCCCGGCTGCTCCTCCATGTACTGGATGTAGAGGTCGGTCAGGTCCTCGTGGGCCAGGTCCTGGACCGTCTTCATCATGACCAGCCGGCCCCTGCGCATGAAGCCGATGCGGTCGGCGATGAGCTTGGCCCGAAAGATGTCGTGGGTGGACATGAAGACCGACTTGCCCTTGTCCCGCATCTGGACCAGGATCTCCAGGAACTCGCGGCCCGACTGGGGATCGAGGCCCGAAGTCGGCTCGTCGAGCAGGACGTTGGCGGCGTCCTTGACCACGGCGATGGCGATGCCGAGCTTCTGGCGCATGCCCTTGGAGAAGTTCTTGACCCGGCGGTCGAAGGCCTCCGGCTGGAGGCCGACCTGCCCGAGGACCGCGGCGTAGTCCTTCTTGGTCAGGTTGCGCTTGCCGGCCAGCTTGCTGAAATAGTCGAGGTTCTGGATGGCCGTGAAGTTGCCGTACAGCATGACGTTCTCGGACACGAACGCGACGTGGCGCTTGGCCTTGAGGGGGTCCTTGGCGACGTCGATGCCCTCGACCAGGGCCGTGCCCGACGTCGGCGGGAGGAAGCCCAGGAACAGGTTGATGGTCGTCGTCTTGCCGGCCCCGTTGGCGCCGAACATGCAGAAGATCTCGCCCGGCTCGACCTTGAAGGTCAGGCCGTCGAGGGCCAGCTCACCGTCCTCGTAGCGCTTGGTCAGATCGATGGCTTCGAGCATGAGGTTCTCCTTAGCGGACGTCGTAGTGCAGGAACGAGACGTAGGCCCCGACGAAGAAGACGATGATCATGACGACGAGCAGGGCGAAGTCGGGGATGGTCCGGACCAGGGACCGGCTCAGCCACTCCTGCTCGTAGACGTGCTGGGGCATGTCTTCGACGTTGATCTTGGCCTGCTCGCCGGTCGTGAAATTGATGCTCGGCACCGAGCTTGGAGTTGATCCACTTCGTGTAGATGGGCTTGTAGGCCCGGACCGAGGCCAGGAAGCGGTCGTACTCGTCGACGCCCGTCCGGGCCAGGGTCATCGAGCCGAAGGTCAGGGCCGAGGCCGGCGAGATCCGCGACAGGTTGACGGCCAGGGTCTGCTGGGCGTTCTTCTTCTGCTGGTAGTCGCGCTCGATGGCGGCGTTGTTCACGTCGATCTTGGTCGTCATCTCCTGCTGGTAATCCTGGATGAACTGGCGGAACTTCTCCTGATAGGCCTTGACCTCGTTCTGATCCTTGGGCTGGTTCTTCCGGACCCAGTCCAGGACGCCCTTCTGTCCTTCGCTCTGCATCTGCTGCAGGAAGGCGTCCTTCTTGGCCGTGATCTCGTGGACCGACGGGATGGGCCGGACCTGGCCGGCGGTGATGACCGCGGCCTTAGGGATGACCATGACGATGACGACCCAGATGAAGAGCAGGACGAGGAAGCTCGTCGACGAGCGCGTCGTCCGGGCCGAGACGAAGAGGCCGAGGGTGAAGAAGACCGAGAGATACAGGAAGAACATCAGGAAGATGAGGAGGAGGCGGGCCCAATCCTGCCCGCCAAGCGAAATGTCGGGCATGATCAGCAGGACGAGGAGGCTCAGGAGGAGCGGGATGAGGAGAGGCAGGAGCAGGCTGATGTAGCCGCCGATGGCCTTGCCCAGGATGAGGCGGTCGCGCGGCACGTCGTTCGACAGGGCCAGCTTCAACGTGCCCTTCTCCTTCTCGCCGACGATGGCGTCGTAGGTGAAGAGGATGGCGAAGAGGCTGAGGACGATCTTGACGATGAACGACAGGTCGAGCGCTCCGAAGACGGCGAAAACGGGATTGCTGCTGTACTTCGATTCGATCAGGTTGGGGTCGGCCGCGATGTTGACCGGGGCGACGCGCCCGACGGCCTCCTCGATGCCGCTGACGACCGTGCCGAGGACCTGCGGCGGCTTGTTGACCTTGACCCCGATGCCGGCCAGCGAAGAATAGTTCGGCTGGCTTTCCATGTTCTTCTTGTTGAGCGCGACGGAAGCCTCGTATTCCTTCTTCTCGGCCCGGTAGTTCGTCACCCCGGTGTAGACCGAGAGCAGGATGAGGATGGTGCAGAGGAGAAAGGTGAAGACGAATTTCGGGCTGGTGATGTTGTCCAGGATCTCTTTACGGATGATGTCTCGAAGCATGCCGACCTCCGTCGCGACGACGCGGGAATAGGCGGGAACGCATGCGCATCCCCGGGGTATTATACGACAAAGGGGCCGTCCGGTTCACGCTTGACCGGGTGCGGCGACGGGCCTTATGATTCATGCATGGATCCGCACGAACGGCGACGTCGGACGAAGTTTGCGCTCTGGATCATCGGTCTGGTCTTGGCGGTCACGATCGAGCTGTTCAGAGACCGCCCGTCCGGCCCTCCCCCGTCCCTGCCGTCTTTGTCGGCGCAGGCCCAGGAAGCGCCCTTGGCCCCGTTCGAGTTCCAGGCCGACATCGGGCAGCCCAAAAAAGGCGGCTCGGTCACGCTGGCCCGAGGCGGAACGCTTGTCATCGAGGGCGCCGGGGCCAACATGTGGTTCGCGAGGGACGAGGGGCATTTCGCCTGGAAGAAGATCAAGGGCGACTTCATCGTCAGCGCCCGCGTCGCCTTTGAAGGCCGGGGGGTCGAAGCCCATCGCAAGATCGGCTGGATGGCCCGCTCGACCCTGCAAGCCGATTCGGCCCAGGCCTGCGCCGTCGTCCATGGCGACGGCCTGACCTCGCTCCAATATCGAAGGGAGGCCGCGACGGACACGGAGGAAACCCGTTTGCCCGTCTCGGGCGCCGACCAGATCCAGCTCGAGCGCCGGGGCTCGACCTACATCATGTCGGCGGCCCGATTCGGCGAGCCCTATATGAGCGAGAGGGTCGAGGGCCTCGATCTCGGCGCCGAGGCCCTCGTCGGTCTTTTCGTCTGCTCGCACAACCCGGACGTCGTCGAGCGGGCCAGGTTCACGAACATCCGATTGACCATCCCCGCCGCAGCCGATTTTGTCCCTTATAAGGACTATATCGGAGGCGCGATCGAGCTCCTGGATGTCGACACCGGAGGGCGCGAGACCGTCACCCGCTCGGCCCTCCCCATCCAGGCCCCGAATTGGAGCGAGGACGGCCGCTTCCTCTTTTATAGCGTCGACGGCCGGATCGAACGTCTCGAGCTTCGCACGGGACGCACGGCGACGGTCGACACCGGCCCCGTCACGGCCAACAACAACGACCATGTCCCGTCCTGGGACGGCAAACGATTAGGCCTCAGCGGCGAGAGCGCCGAGAGCGGCGGGGAATCGGTCATCTACGTCGTGCCGGCTGAGGGAGGGACGCCCCGCCGGGTCACGGCCAAGGCCCCGTCCTATCTTCACGGCTGGTCGACCGACGACCGGTCGCTTGTCTTCACGGGCGGCCGCGACGGGAATTTCGACATCTACAGGATCCCGGTCGAGGGGGGAACCGAGGTCCGCCTGACCGACGCCCCCGGTCTCGATGACGGGCCCGAATATGCCCCGAACGGGAAGTTCATCTATTTCAATTCCGCCCGCACCGGCGCCATGCGCATCTGGCGGATGCGGCCGGACGGGAGCGGCCAGGAGCCGGTCACGGACGGGACGTTCCAGGACTGGTTCCCTCACGTCTCGCCAGACGGGAGACGGCTGGTCTTTCTGTCGTTCGGCAAGGATGTGGCCGCGGAAGATCACCCGTTCTACAAGCAGGTCTATATCCGGATGATGCCCCTGGACGGATCGGCGGCGCCCAAAATCGTCGCCTACGTCTACGGCGGCCAGGGCACCATCAATGTGCCGTCCTGGGCGCCCGACGCGAGACGGATCGCCTTCATCAGCAATTCGCGCTAGGGACTGTCTCCCGAAGGAACTGTCCCTCTAAGCGGGTCATCGTTCCGGGTCGAGATAGAGCCCCAAAGAGTCCGCGAATTGCTGATGAAGGCGGTGACCTTTGCGCATCAGGGCGCCCAGGACGCGCATTGATGGTGCCCTGGCCGCCGTAGACGGTAACAGGCGACGATTTTGGGCGCCGCCGATCCGTCCAGGGGCATCATCCGGATATAGACCTGTTTGTGCAACGGGTGATCTTCCGCGGCCACATCCTTGCCGAACGACGGAAAAAACCAGCCGTACTCCCGTCTGGCGAGACGTGAGGGAACCGAGTACGTGGAGCGTCCCGTCCGTGACCGGCTCCTCGGCGGCTCAATCCGGCCGCATCCGCCAGATGCGCATGGCGGCGGTGGTGGCGGAATTGAAATAGATGAACTTCCCGTTCGGGGCCATATTCGGGCCCGGTCGTCGAGACCGGGAGGCGCTGGTCAGGCTGGGGGCGGTTCCCCCTCGACCGGATATTGTAGATATCGAAGTTCCCGCCGCGGCCACCGTGAAACAAGCGACCGGTCGTCGGTCGACCAGCAGTGAATGCAGGACGGGGCCTTGGCCGTGACCCGGCGGGGCGTCCCTCCCCTCGCCAGCAGACGTAGATGACCGATTCCCGCCGGTTCGGCGCTCCTGCGCCGCTGAGGCCTAATCGTTTGCCGTGCAGAACGGGACATGGTCGTCTCTGGGCCGTGACGGGGCCGTCGACCGTCGCCGTGCGTCCCGTGCGAAGCTCGAGACGTTCGATCCGGCCGTCGACGGATAAACGAGGAAGCGGCCGTCCTCGCTCCAATTCGGGGCCTGGATGGGGAGGGCCGAGCGGGGGCCAGTGTCGCGCCCTCCGGTGTCGACATCCGGGAGCTCGATCGCGCCTCCGATATAGTCCTTATAAGGAACAGTGTGCGGTAGGGATGGTCAATCGGATGTTCGTGAACCTGGCCCGCTCGACGACGTCCGGGTTGTGCGAGCAGAGAAAAGACCGACGAGGGCCTCGGCGCCGAGATCGAGGCCCTCGACCCTCTCGCTCATATCGGGCTCGCCGAATCGGGCCGCCAAACGGATGTAGGTCGAGCCCCGGCGCTCGAGCTGGATCTGGTCGGCGCCCGAGACGGGCGAACGGGTTTCCTCCCGTGTCCGTCGCGGCCTCCCTTCGATATTAGATAGAGGTCAGGCCGTCGCCGTGGACGACAGCACAGGCCTGGCCGATCACTTGCAGGGTCGAGCGGGCCATCCGGCCCCGATCCTTTCAATGGGCTTCGACCCCCCCGCCTTCGAAGGGCGACGCGGGCGCTGACGATGAAGTCGCCCTTGATCTTCTTCCAGGCGAAATGCCCCTCGTCTCTCGCGAACCACATGTTGGCCCCGGCACCATTCCGCTCGGGCCAGCGTGACCGACCCGCCCTTTTTGGGCTGCCCGATGTCGGCCTGGAACTCGAACGGGGAGAGGCATGGGTCTGCGCCGACAAAGACGGCAGGAACAAAGGAAGGCCGGACGGGCGGTCTCTGAACAGCTCGAGGTTGACCGCCAAGACCAGACCGAATGATCCAGAGCACAAACTTCGTCCCAGACGTCGCCGTTCGTGAGGAGTCCGTGCGTGAGACCATGGCCGCACCGAGTCAAGCGTGACCGGACACCCTTTGTCGTCCTAGATCCCCCGGGGAGTGCGCACGCGTTCCCGCCTATTCCCCGCGTTCGGCGCGACGGAGGTCGGCATGCTTAGAGACATCATCAAGAAAGAGATCCTGGAGACCATCACCAGCGCCAAGTTTGTCTTCACCTTTCTGCTCTGCGCCGTGCTCATCCTGCTCTCGGTCTACACCGGGATCGCGAACTACCGGTCCGAGCAAAAGGAGTACTCGGCGGCCGTGGCCCTCAACAAGAAGAACCTGGAGAGCCAGCCCAACTATCAGGCCCTGGCCGGCCTCGGGGACGAAAATCAACAGGCCGCCCCAGGTGCTGGGGGCGATCGCCACCGGGATCGACGAGGCCGTCGGCCGGGTGGCGTCGGTCAACATCGCCTACGATCCGAACCTGGTGGACTCGAAATACGAGAGCAATCCCGTCTTCTCGGTGTTCGGGGCGCTGGACCTGACCTTCATCGTCAAGATCGTCCTCAGCCTGTTCGCCATCCTCTTCACCTACGACGCCATCGTGGGCGAGAAGGAGAGAGGCACCCTGAAGCTGACGCTGTCGAACCGGGTGCCGCGCGACCGGCTGATCCTGGGCAAGGTCATCGGCGGTTTCGTCAGCCTGCTCATCCCGCTCATCATCCCGCTCATCCTGAGCCTGCTCTCCTGCTCCTCGTGTCCGAATATCTCGCTCACCGGGCGGACTGGGCCCGGCTGCTCCTCATGTTCCTGATGTTTTTCCTCTATCTCTCGGTCTTTTTCACCCTCGGGCTCTTGGTCTCGGCCCGGACGAGCAGAGCTCGACGAGCTTCCTCGTCCTGCTCTTCATCTGGGTCGTCCTTCGTCACCATCATCCCCAAGGTCGCGGTCATCGGCGGCGGCCGGGTCGGCCCATCCCGTCGGTCCACGAGATCACGGCCAAAAGGACGCCTTCCTCCAGCAGATGCAGAGCAAAACTCAATC
>CAWECI010000014.1:0-82770 GCA_963807525.1 Candidatus Aminicenantota bacterium
GGATCAAGATCATCGAGCAGGCGGAGAAGTTCGTCCGCACCGGCCGGGTCCGCGAAGCCATCGCCGAGTACGAGAAGCTGGCCCTGGGCGATCCCCAGGATGTCGGCACGCTGAACATCATCGGCGATCTCTACATCCGCGTCGGCCAGAACGACCGGGCCATCCGCGCCTTCCAGCGCGTGGCCGAGGAATACGAGCGGCGCGGCCTCTTCTCCCAGGCCCTGGCCATCTGCAAGAAGATCCACAAGCTGACCCCGGAGGCCGCGGACTACGCGCTCAAGCTCGGCGACCTCTACGCCCAGCAGGGCTTCATCGCCGACGCCAAGTCCATCTTCTCCCAGGTGGCCGGGCGCGCCGCCGGGGCCGGCAAGACCGACGAAGCGATCGCCATCTTCGACAAGATCGTCAAGCTCGACCGGGAGGACCATGACGCGCGGCAGGCCCTGGCCCGGCTCTACCGGCAGTCCGGCCACATCGACGCGGCCATCGAGCAGCTCAACGAGAGCGCCGACGTCCGCATCGAGAAGGGCCAGCTCGACGCCGCGGCGGCCGCTCTGGCCGAGGCCATGTCGCTGCGGCCGGGGGACCCTCGGAGCGTCGTCAGCCTGGTCGAGGTCTACAAGAAGCAGGGGCATCCCGCCCAGGCCGTGGCCCTGCTCGAGAAGGAGCTCGAAGGGGCGCCCGACAGCATCCAGTTCCTCAACATCCTCGGCAACATCCATTTCGAGGCCGGCGAGACCACGAAGGCCGAAGAGATCTTCACCCGGATCGTCACTTCCCATCCGCTCAACGTCAACGCCCGCATCAAGCTCGGGCGCATCCAGATCCTCAAGGACAAGCTCGACCAGGCCTACGAGCTGTTCGAGCCCCTGATCAACAACCTGGTCAAGAAGCACCGGGACGAAAAGGCCATCGGCCTGCTGGGGCTCATCCTCGAGAGCCAGAAGCCCCACCTGCCGGCCCTCGAACGCCTGGCCCTGATCTATCGGTCGAACAAGGAAGCCAAGAAGCTCGAGGTCGTCGACCGGGCCATCCTCGACGAGCTCAAGCGGCTCGGCGAGAAGGAGCGCCTGGTCGGCGTCTATGCGGAGCTGCTCGGGCTCCGACCCGACGACGCCGACCTGGGCCGCGAAGCCCGGGCCCTGCGCCAGGATCTGAAGCTGCCGGTCGACGACGTGGTCGAGGAGGTCCCGGACCTTTCGGACAAGGACCGGGAGGCGATCCGGGAAGCCATGGGCCAGGCCGACCTCTATCTCCAGCAGGGCCTGGTCCGGGTGGCGCGGCGGCTCCTCGAGAACCTGCGCTTCCGCTATCCCGAGGATCCCCAGATCATGCGGAAGATCGCCGTGCTCGACGAGGTCCGGACCCACCTCGACGAGAACGAGATCCGGCGCCGGGTCGAGAAGACGACCGTCCTCGAGGCCCAGTACAAGGAGCGGCTGGCCGGCAAGAAGAGCGAGGACAAGAAGGCGGAAGAGCAGCCGAAGGCCGAACCCGCGATGGCGGAGGCCAAAGCTCCGGAGACCGTGACGGCGGCCGCGCCGGCCGAGAGACCCAAGGCGGTCGAGAAGCCCAAGCCGGCCCCCTTCAAGGCCGAGGTCCTCGAAGGCGAGAAGGTCAGCACCGCCGACATCTTCGCCGAGACCGACATCGTCCCCTTCGTCGGCGAGGGCGGCGAGCGCCTGTATTACGACCTCGGTGATGAGGCCGCGGCGGAGCTCGGTTGGCTGGCCTCGGCCCGGGCCCTGCAAACGGGCGGGGAGGCCCTGCCGGTCGAGCATGAGCTGGGTGAGATCGTGGCCGCGTTCCGCGACGATCTCAGGAGCAAGGTCGCCAGCTCCGACCCCTCGACCCATTACGAGCTCGGCCTGGCATACATGGGCCAGGGGCTCATGGCCGAGGCCGTCGAGGAGCTGACCGAGGCGGCCAACGACCCCAAGCTGGCCGCCGAATGCTACACGGCGCTGGCCGAAGCCTACAAGCAGCGCGGCGACCCCGCGGAAGCCCAGAAGTGGGCGGACAAGGTCAAGTAGGGTTTCGGGAGATCCCTCTCTCCGGCTTTGCTCAGGGCATTGCCCACCTACCGCAGCGAACAACGTGAGCGGAGGGCAGAAATCTGCCGGAGCATACACGGAGGCGGATTTCTGCGAGATATCTTCAGAAAGCGCTTTCACGGGGATCTTCGAGGCAACACCCTTCGCCGCCTCGAGAGCGATTCCCGGAAATGGGAGAATAGAAAAAAAAGAGGGACGGTCCCGCTTCGGGGACAGTCCCTCTCACAGGATCAAGATCAGTCGAGGACCTTGGCGGAAATGATGAGGACGAGCCCCTTGTCGCCGCCGTCGAGCTTGGACACGCCCACGACCGTCCGCTCGCCGGACTTGATGTTGAGCGTGCTCTCGATGGGGACGGTGACGTTGACGACGGGCTGAGGTTTTCCTTCCTTGTCCTGGGTCATCCCGAGCCGCTCGATCTGCCGCAGGCGGACCTCCGTCTTGATCGTCGGGGCCTTGGGATCGCCGGCCACGTCGGGCATCAGGGCCAGCTCGAACTCGGCTTTCGGGCCGAGCACGACGGAAGCCCGGTCCCGGTTGACGACGCGCAGCAGCGTCGAGTCGAGGAGCGTGTAGCCCTTGTAGCGAAGCAGCTTGCCGAGCTCCTTGATGACCGGGTCGTTCTTGAGCTCGGGATCCGTCGCCATGTCCGTCTCCGAGCCCAGGATGAGCTGGACCGTGTAGAGCACGTCCGCCGGCTTGACGTCGAGCTCGCGGATGGCCGCCAGGATCTTCTCGACATTCTCCGGCGTGTCGCTGACCGTCAGGACGTTCGGCATATTAGACCCCACATTGATATGGCCGTCCCGGCTGACATACGCGTAAAGCAAGCTCATGATGTCCTGCCCTCGGACGTATTTGAGCTTGACGAGCTCGGTGCGGAGGTTCATGGTCTTTGCCGGCTGGTTCTGCGACGCCGCGGCGGCCTGGTCTTCGGCCAGGGCTGGCAGCACGATCGCCAGCGTGAACGCGAGCGCGAGAAGCGCGATCAATGTCTTTTTCATTCGTGATCTCCTTTCCACTCGAAATTTCTGTCCAGGATCCAAACCACCTGGAGCCCGCTTTCGGGCGAAACCATGTGGATGGCTACCTTGTCTTGGGTTTTGTCGAAGTTGGCCGCGAGCGCCGGGCCTTCCGGCGCCGGCCTCGGGATCGACGGCCCCTTGAAAAGAACCGCCATAATGACCAAGCTCAACAGCGCCCCCGCCACCGCTGCGGCGGCCCAACGAGGCCGCATCCATGTCGCGGCCCCGGCGCCTTGCTCCGCCCGGCCGGGCGCGGCATTTGTTGCCGCCGCCACTCGCACCATCAGGGCCCGCCATTCGCCGGCGGACCAATCGGCGACGACCTCGGCCCGGGCTTCCGCCCTGATCGCGGCGAGGTCTTTTCGGAAGGCCTCGAGCTCGGCCCGGCAGCCGGGGCAACGGGCGATGTGCGCGCGCATCGCCCGCGCCTGCCGCGGGCTGAGATCGTCCCCCGCCGCGAGCGGGATCAGCCGATGGAGCTTTCGGCACGTCATCGGTCCTCCTTGAGATGGGGAAAGTCCTGCCGGATCGCCAGTCGCAGTTTTTTCCGGGCCGACGACAGGCTGACCCGGACCGATAGGCTCGAGCAGCCCAACGCCCGGGACGTCTCCCGGATGTCGAGCTCTTCGAGGTCCCGGAGCACGAAGACCTCGCGCTCTCGCGGGCTGAGCACCGCCAGGGCGCTCATGACTCCCGAATATGTCTCCCGCCGGTCCAACCTAGCTTCGGGGTCCGCGGGCGCCGCCGCCCGGTCGATGACCTCGGGGAAGGCCGCCCGCTCCCGGCTGATCCGGCGGCCCCGGTCCCGGGCCGCGTTGGCCGCGATCTGGAAAAGCCAGTTCCGGAACGGGTGGCTCGGGTCGAAGCTGCGCAGGGAGCGATAAGCCCGGAGAAGCGCTTCCTGGACGACGTCCAGGGCCTCCTCGCGGTTCCCGGTCAGCCGCGCGGCCAAGGCCAGGAGCGGCCCCCGGTAGGGGGTGACCAGAGGCTCGAAAGCCTCGGTGCGGCCGGCGAGAACCATGGCAATGAGCTCCTTCTCCGTCTCATTCATCCGCATGGCTATACCGGGGCCGGGTTGGAAATGTTAAGGACTTGGCTTCGGCTCTCTTGAGGATATCACGGAGCCGCGGCCACGATAAAAAGGAGGTTTTCTTTACCTCTCCCATTTCCGGGATTCCCTCTCGAGGCGGCGAGGGATGTTGCCTCGAAGATTCCCGTCCGTGGAGGGGGGACCCTAAGGGGGGAACCGGACGACTGGTTCCCGGGGGGCCGGGGAGCGAGAGGCATATCCCGAGCAAAGCCGGAGAGGGGAATCCCCGGCCTTCAGCCGCCGATGTGGATGAGGTCCTTGACCTCTTTGAAGACCTCGAGCACCCGGTCGACCTGGGCGTCCGTGTGGGTCGCCATGTAGCTCGTCCGCAGGCACGAGAACTCGGGCGGGACGGACGGTGGCAGGGCCACGTTGGTGTAGATGCCCTCCTTGAAGAAGACCTTCCAGGCTTCCAAAGCCTTCATCATGTCGCCGATGACGATCGGGATGATGGGCGTCTCCGTCTCGCCGATGTTGTAGCCCATGCCCCTGAGCTCGCCGCGGACGCGCTCGGCGATCTTGTTGACCCGCTCGACCCGCTCCGGCTCCTGCTCGAGGACGTCCAGGCAGGCCAGGACCGTGGCCACGTTGGACGGCGGCAGGCTGGCGCTGAACATGAACGGCCGGGCGAACATCTGGATGAAATGGACGGCCTCCTTCGGCCCGGCGATGAAGCCGCCGACCGAGGCGAACGATTTGCTGAACGTGCCCATGATCAGGTCGACCTCGTCCTGCATGCCGAAATGGAAGCCCGTGCCCCGGCCGCCGCCGAGGACGCCCAGGGCGTGGGCGTCGTCGGACATGAAGCGGGCGCCGTACTTCCGGCAGATGGGGATGATCTCGGGCAGCTTGGCGATGTCGCCGCCCATGCTGAAGACGCCGTCGGAGATGACCAGCTTGGCCGGCCCCTCCGGCAGGGACTTCAGAACGTTCTCGAGGTCGGCCGGGTCGTTGTGCTTGTAAAAGCGGGTGTGGACGTTCTTCATGACCTTGGCCATGCGCACGCCGTCGATGATGCTGGCGTGGACTTCCTTGTCCGTGATGATGATGTCGTCCTTGCCCATGATGGCCGGGATCGAGCCCAGGTTGACCTGGAAGCCGGTGCTGAAGACGAGCGCCGCTTCTTTGGCGGTGTACTTGGCCAGCCGCTCTTCGAGCTCGATGTGGAGGTCGAGCGTGCCGTTGAGGAAGCGCGAGCCGGTGCAGCTCGTGCCGTACTTCTTGATCGCCTCGATGGCCGCTTCTTTGACCTTGGGGTGGTTGGTCAGCCCGACATAGTTGTTCGAGCCGATCATGATGTGCTTCTTGCCTTCGATGTAGACTTCCGTCCCCTCGGCGTGCTCGATGGGGATGAAGTAGGGGAAGAGGCCCATGGCTTGGGCCGTCCGCGGATTGGTCGGATAGCCGTACTTCTGGGCGACCTTGGGATCGGAATAGAAGCCCTTGCACTTTTCGAAGAGGTCCATGATTACGTCCTTTGGAGGATTTCCGGCCTATCAGTATAGAATTCCCCGCCCCTTGTGTCAATTTCAGGCGGGGAAAAGGGGACGGGCGTTGACGTCCCCAATTCCCCGCCGGATGTGTCAATTTTCGGCCCGGACCAGGCCAGGGGGCGATCCCCACGCGGGACCGTCTCGTGTGCCGGCGGCTTTGGGGGGCTGTCCCCGGAGGGATCTCGAAGGCTTCTACCGGAGGGGACTGTCCCTCTGGTCCCGGGACCCACCGCCCCTGATCGGCCTGGTCAGGCAGGTCGGCCCGCCCGCCCCTTTGACCGAGATCTCTCGGCCTGCATAGCTGAGGACCTCCAGGCCGGCCTTCTCGAGCCGGGCCGCCGTTCGCGGATTGCCGGCCAGGGCCAGGCACCGGCCCGACCCCAGGGCCAGGACGTTGGTTCCCATGGTCGGATACTCCTCGTCCGGGACCTCGACGAGCTCGAAGCCCATGTCGAGCAGGCGCCGGCGGAAAGGCACGACAAGCAAGCGGGAATAAACCAAGAGCCGGCGGTCGCCGACGGGGCTGAGCATCGACATCAGGTGGAGCACGTCGCCAGGGCCCTCCCAGTGGGGCAGGGGGACCCCGATGACCTCGACGCCGTCGGGACGCACGATCTCCGCGAGCTGCCGGACGCCCTCGGCGTTCGTCCTGTAGCCGAGGCCGGCGGCCACGGTCTCGCCGTCCAGCCAGACGATGTCCCCGCCCTCGAGAGTCCCGGGCGCCTGGATCTCGCCGGCGACCGGCCAGCCGGACTGGTCGCAGACGGCCCTGATCGCGTCGGGCTCGCCGTTCCGGAGCGCCTTGCCCATCCGGGCCATGACCAGCCCCCGGGGCGACTCGACGGCCGCGTCCCGGACATAGATCGAATCGAGGCCGGTTCCATCATCAGCGGGCAAAAAGTGGACCTCCCCCGCGGCCCGGCGCAGGATCTCGGCCAGGACGTCATATTCCCTGCAGGCCCCAAGAAAATCCGGTTCCTCCAAGTAGTTCAGGGCCCTCCATCCCTGCCGGACGTCCAGCTGGCTCTTCCAGGCCTCCCGGGGGTGCTTGAGAAGGAGTCTCCGGATCGGGCCGACTTCTGACAGTCCGTTCTCGGCCATTGGCTTGCCTTTCGACCCTTTGCCGTCGTTCGTCATCCAGGGCATCTTATCCCGGACCGCGGCCTCAGTAAAGGGCTCGTTGCCGCGGACGCGGAAATCCGCTACTATCCCGTCGATGATCCGACGCTCCCCCCGTTCCTCCGAGGTCGCGGCCTTTCTGGCGCTGCTCGGGTTCCATGTGGCCCATGTCCTCGAAGAGATCGCCGGCGGCTTCTTCCTTCGAGACAAGCTCGGGCTGCCCGCGTTCGCGGCCGTGAACGGAGCTCTCTTCTGCCTCTCGCTGGGCATCTTCTATTTTTGGCTGACCGGCCACCGCTGGGCCCGCCCTTTGAGCGCTCTCTACGCCGGCGTCATGGTTCTCAACGGGATCGGCCACAATGTCCTGACCTTGGCGACAGGCCGCTATAGGGGCGGCTATGCCGGCGGGTTCTCGGGGATCGGGCTGGTCCTCTCAGGGCTCTGGCTGCTGTCTCTGCTCCGCCGGTGGGGCCCCGGCGGCCGGCCCGAGACCGGGAGGCCGGACTCCGGGCCAGGGTCCCAAGCCGATGAAAAATAATGAGATAGGAAGGAATTTCAGTTTTTTCTGGATTTCTCCCCCAAGATACTGTAAAATTTTCCGGACATCAGAGGAGGTACGAATGAAGATACTGTCACGACTGTCTCTCGTCCTGGTTCTGGCTGTCAGCCTGACGACGGGCCTGATGGCCAACGGCCTGAACCTGAACGGGACCGGCGCCAAGTCCGACGCTATGGGCGGCGCGTTCGTCGGCCTGGCCAACGACTTCAGCGCGGCGTACTGGAATCCGGCCGGCCTGGCCCAGATCACGAAGGCCAGCTTCTCCCTGTACGGCGCGGCCATCCTGCCCTCCGGGTCCTATGCGTTCTCCGCGGCCGGCGTCGACGCCAAGTCGGTCGCCAAGGCCTACATGATCCCGGGCGTGGGCTATTTCCAGCCCCTCGGCAAGCGCGTCGTCATCGGCATCTATGTGTACGCCCCCTCGGGCGCCGGCGCGGATTGGAACGGCGCGGACCTGGCCGCCCTGTCCGGCGGCAAGCCCTTCAGATGGCACAGCATGCTCGGGATCTTCACCGCCTCGCCCTCCATTGCCGTCAAGATCACGGACCAGGTCATGGTCGGCGCCACGGTGGACGTGAACTACGGCCTGCTCGACATGGCCCAGCCGTTCGCCCTCGGCCAGTATACCGAGGAGCTGAGGGGCCTGGCGGTCGGCGGGACCTTCGGCCTGCTGGTCAAGCCCATCAAGCAGTTCAGCTTCGGCGTGACCTACAAGCTGCCCTTCACGGCCAAGCTCAAGGGCGATGTCACGATCCCGGCCGCTCCCCTCGTCGGGGCCAGCTCCGACGTTGACACCGGGACGCGCAAGGCGACCTGGCCGATGTGGCTGGCCGGCGGCGTGGCCATCAAGCCCATCGACAAGCTGACCATCACGGCCGACGTCCAGTACACCAACTGGAAGAAGATGCAGACGATCCCGATCACCTTCGCGGATCCCACCTGGAACGCCGTTTTCGGCACGGGCGGCCCCTATGACCGGGTCGATGAGCTGCTCTGGAAGAACACCACGATGCTCCGCTTCGGGGCGGAATATTATGTCACCGACGCCCTGGCCCTCCGGGCCGGCTATACGTCCGACCCGAACCCCGGCCCGATCGAGACCCAGAACGTCCTGCTGCCCGAGTTCAAGTACAACTGGTTCACCTTCGGCTTCGGCTATAGCTCGGCGCATTTCGTCGTCGACGCCGCGATCCAATACGGCAAGGGCGCCGATGTCACCGTGCCCCTTGGCGAGGGTGCCATGCCCGGCGTTCACGGCATGAAGATGTGGGTGCCCAGCCTCGACTTCACCTACAAGTTCTAAGCGTTCGCACGTTCCGGCCCGGGCCCTCTCTTTGCCGAGAGGGCCCGGGCGTTCTTTTCCCGCCTTCAAATTGACCCTGTCCGCGCCTTTGTGGTATAAGGCCCCTTGGCATCGGATAGCCGGTTCATGAGGATCTCGCCCGCTCCCGCGCTCCGTCGATACCTATTCCGCTCCCTTGGCTCCCCACTCCCTCCCGCGCCGGTCTCCCGGTCCGCCGATCCCGTCAAAATCTGCCCGTAAGGAAGGTGTAAGATGGACGAAACCAAAAAGACCTCCTCGCCCGCCGAGTCCTCCTGGAGCCGGCGCAAGTTCCTGGGCGCCGCCTCGGCCGCCGCGGCCGGCGTGATGGTCGTGCCCCGGCACGTCGTCGGCGCGACCCCCCAGCGCCGGGCCCCGAGCGACACCGTGAACATCGCCTGCGTCGGCGTCGGCGGCATGGGCTACTCCGACGTCCGCGGCTGCCGCACCGAGAACGTCGTCGCCCTCTGCGACGTCGACGACGAGCAGATGGCCAAGCTCCTCCGCTCCGACGAGCTCGAGCCGAAAGAGAAGGCCATGTTCGACAAGGCCGTCAAGTACCGCGACTGGCGGCGCCTCCTCGAGAAGGAAAAGGGCATCGACGCCGTGACCGTCACGACGCCGGACCACAACCACGCCGTCATCGCCATGGGCGCGATCAAGCTGGGCAAGCACGTCTACGTCCAGAAGCCGCTGACCCACACGATCAAAGAGGCCCGGACCCTGGCCGAGGCCGTCAAGGGCACGAAGCTGGCGACGCAGATGGGCAACCAGGGCCACGCCGGCGAGGGCGCCCGCCTCGTCTGTGAGTGGATCTGGGCTGGCGCCATCGGCAACGTCACGGAGGTCCACTGCTGGACCAACCGGCCCATCTGGCCCCAGGGCGGGATCGACGCGCCGGCGGAGATCCCCTCGGTGCCCGGGACGCTCGACTGGGACGTCTGGCTCGGTCCGGCGCCCTACCGGCCCTACCACCCGGCCTACGCCCCCTTCAAGTGGCGCGGCCTGTGGGACTTCGGCACCGGCGCCCTGGGCGACATGGGCGCCCACATCATGGACCAGCCGTTCTGGGCCCTCAAGCTCAAGTCGCCCATCAGCGTCCAGGCCTCCTCGACGATCTACTCGAAGGACTACGCGCCGGCGGCCGAGGTCGTGACCTACGAGTTCGCCGCCCGCGAAGGCATGCCGCCCGTGACCATGACTTGGTGGGACGGCGGCCTCATGCCGCCCCGCCCGCCCGAGCTCGAGCAGGGCCGCATGGTCGGCGACGACGGCGGCGGCGTCTTCTTCCGCGGCGACAAGGGTCTGCTCATGTGCGGCACCTACGGCGAGAACCCGCGCCTCGTGCCCGAGACCCGGATGCAGGACTTCAAGCGGCCCGAGAAAACGATCCTCCGCTCGCCGGGCATCCGCCTGGAGTGGTTCGAGGCCATCAAGAAGGGCGCCAAGTCGACGACGGACTTCGCCTACGCCGGCCCGCTGACCGAGACCATGCTCCTGGCCAACGTCGCCGTCCGTCTCAAGGACAAGAACATGAAGCTCCTCTGGGACGGCGAAAAGATGGCCTTCACGAATCTGCCCGAGGCCAACGAGCTGCTGCACGTCCCGTACCGGCCCGGCTGGAGCCTCTAAGCGGATTGGTTGGGGGACTGTCCCCGGATGGGGACCGTCCCTCTTGGATTTCGGTGGGGCTTCCCCGCAAGGGGCTGCCCCTTTTCTTCCTAATAAGGAGGTCCGCATGCGTCCTGCCAAGCTACGGCGGTCGGAGGGACAGTCCCGCTTCCGCGGACAGTCCCTCTTGTTCTTCGCGATCATCTTCGGCGCGGCTTTGATGGCCGCTCAGATCCCCCAGATCTCGTGGCCGGTCCACGACATGGACCGGCCCCAGCCGCCCGTCGTGACCCCCGGCCCGGCCGGCCCGCCCGTGCCGCCGCCCTCCGACGCCGTCGTTCTTTTCGACGGAAAGAGCCTGACGGGCTGGACGGATGCCAAAGGCCAGCCCGCGGCCTGGAAGGTCGAGAACGGTTATTTCGAGGTCGTGCCTAAGACCGGAGATATCCGCACCGTCAAGGGCTTCGGCGACTGCCAGCTCCATGTCGAGTGGATGGCGCCCTCGCCGCCCAAGGGCGTCGACCAGGACCGCGGCAACAGCGGCGTCTTCCTCATGGGCCTCTACGAGGTCCAGGTCCTCGACTGCTACGGCAACAGGACCTATGCCGACGGCATGACCGCGGCCATCTACGGCCAGTACCCGCCGCTCGTCAACGCCTGCCGGCCACCGGGCGAGTGGCAGACCTACGATATCGTCTTCCATCGGCCGCGCTTCGACAAGGACGGCAAGGTCGCCACGCCGGCCCGCATGACGGTCTTCCATAACGGCATCCTGGTCCACGAGTGTGACGTCCTGACCGGGCCGACCGCCCACAAGGCCCGGCCGCCCTACCAGATGCACGCCGCCAAGCTTCCCATCTCGCTCCAGGACCACGGCCATCCGGTCCGCTACCGGAACATCTGGATCCGCGAGCTCGAGTGAAAGAGGCGATCATGAAAAAGGCCCTCGTATTCGTCGCGGCCCTGGCCCTCGTCGCCGGCCTGTTCGTCCTGACCGGGTCGGCCCAGGCTCCCAAGCCGCAGAAGTCGGCCCTGTTCGTCTGGGGCGGCTGGGAAGGCCACGAGCCCAAGCAGTGCGTCGACATCTTCGCGCCCTGGCTCGAGAGCCAGGGGTTCAAGGTCGAGATCTCTCACACCCTCGACGCCTACCTCGATCTCGAGAAGCTGAAGAAGCTCGACTTGATCGTTCATATCTTCACCATGTCGGACATCAAGCCGGAGCAGGAGAAAAACCTCGAGGAAGCGGTCAAGAGCGGCGTCGGTCTCGCCGGCTGGCACGGCGGTCTCGGCGACGCGCACCGCTCGGCCGTCGAATACCAGTTCATGGTCGGCGGCCAGTGGGTGGCCCATCCGGGCGGCGTCATCGATTACGACGTCGACATCACCAACCCCAACGACCCGATCACTAAGGGCCTCAAGACCCGCTTCCACATGAAGTCCGAGCAGTACTTCATGCACGTCGATCCGGGCAACGAGGTCCTGGCCACGACGACCTTCTCCGGCCAGGTCGCGCCCTGGACCGCCGGCGAGGTCATGCCCGTCGTCTGGAAGAAGCTCTACGGACAAGGGCGGGTGTTCTACACCTCGCTCGGGCATGTCGCCGCCGACTTCAACGTCCCCGAAGCCCGTATGATCGTCGAGCGCGGCCTCCTCTGGGCGGCCCGGGTCATGGGCGGCGACCCGGTCAAGATGGACATCTACGCGCCCCTGCTGAAGAAATAGTCCCTCGTTTTCAGCGCGCGAGCGCGCAGACGGCCAGAACATAGACCGCTTTTTCGCCCGGGGCCCCGATGAGGAGAAGCTTCGATTCCGGGACCTCGGCGACGGTCGAGATCACATGCGAGCTCATCCCCACGCCAATCGATCCTGACTGGGCGTGCCAGCCGGCGAAGAAGCGGATACGGACGAGGGGTTTTTCCGGCCCGCCCGGGAGGCGCTCGACGCGGATCTCATAATCCGAGGTCCGGCCCTCGCCGCGGCTTTCCTCGAACCGGGCCTCCTCCATCGGATGGGCCGGGTCAAGAGTGACCGCGAACGATTTGAGCTCCCTGACCTCGACCCGGTCCGCGATAAGATCGCCGCAGCCGAAGACGACGGTCCGGCCGATCTCCTCCTCGATCGCCGATCCGGACGCGTTCGCGGCCAGCTCGGTCGGGATGAAGACGGTCCCGCGCGGGAAGCGGGCCGCAGCGTCCCCGCTGACCCGGAGGGTGACGGTCCCCCCCCGTCCGTCAGGGCGTTTGACCTCGAAGCTCTGCTCGGCCGGGACCTGGAAGATCCGTACGGTCAAGCGGACCGGTCCGTCCGTGCCGGCGAGGGCGGGCGCCGTCAGGCCGATGAGCAGAAGGATCAAGATGCAGGCCGAGATATGGGTCCTGTTCATGCGGGCTCCTTTCCGGGCTCGGTGACTCTCACGCTTCGAATACAGCGCGGCGGCGGGATTATTCCGGCCTGGCAGGATCGGTCCATCCGGTCGTCCTAAGAGTGGCGGTGAAGGGAGCGGATCCCGGCCGGTTATTGGACCACGGCCGAGAGCTTGGGTTCAGGGGCTGCGGCGGACGAAGAGGGCCAGAACGACCTCCGGACGGAGGCCGAAGAAGGTCTGTTCATAACCGTCGCCGAGTCCGGCCGCGACCTGAGGGGCGAACGACGAAGACGTGACCACGATATCTGCCTGACCGAGGGGCAGGACCTTCGCGGCCGCTTCGACGCTCGTCCAATAGCCCACCCTCTCGAGCTTCCGGAAATACCACGGCAGGGGCCAGGTCTCGTCGGCGGGCGAGATGACTTCGGTGAGGATGTTCTGTTTCACCGGGGAACGGACGGCCGCGTGGTCCACCGTGGCGACGAGCTTGAGCAGGTCCGGGCCCGTCTGGGCATAGACGTAGGGATTTGACGGATCGGCCGGGAGGACGAAATTGGCCCGATAGTTCTGCCGGCCCAGGTCCGCAGTGCCCAGGACGAGCAAGATCAGGATGACAGCCTTGGCCGCCTTCGGCCGGGCGACGCGCAACAGCCAGGCCGCGCCGTGGCCGGCCAGAATGATGAACCCGAGATAGAACGGCAGCAGGTTCCAGGGTGTCTTGTAGGGGATGGCGGAATAGGCCGCCGCGGCAATGATGGTGAAGAAGAGGATGAAGCGGAGGAAGCGGGGGCTGGCGCTCCGTCCTGCGTCACGGCCCAGGGCGGCCAGTCCGCCGACAGCGGCCAGGACAAGTACGAACGCTTCGCTCCAGATCGCCCCGCCCGCCGTCCTGGAGTAGGCCAGGGTCTGGAAATAGTAAACCCAAGGGTGGGCGTGGACGCCGGGCTGACTGGCCTTGGCGAATGACGCTCCGACGGCCCGTACGGCGCCGGCCAGGCCCTGCGGATTCCGGAAGAATGATGAATAAAATGCGACGATCACGGTCAGCGTCGCCGCCAGGAACACGACGACATGAAAGCCCGACGGCAGCTTGGTCCGGGAGTCCCGCCAGACCCAGGCCTCGCCCCGGGTGATGACGCCCCGGCGGCGGGTCCGGACGCCCTCGAGGAGCGAAAGCGCCCCAAAGGCCGCCGCCATCGCTCCGATCAGGATGAGGCTCGTCTCTTTGGTCGCGATCATCAGCCCGGCGGAGATCCCGGCGGCCAGGGCCCAGAGGAGCGAGCGCTTGTGGGCGTACCGCCAGCCGGCGCCGATCAGGGCGGCGAGAAAGACGACGAGCAGGGTTTCCTGGATGTAGAACCGGCTGTAGTACGTGAGCGCCGGGGAGACCGCGGCCAGGATGGCCGCGGCCAACGTGGCTTCGGCTGAGAGCCCGCCGCCGAGGAGCAACAGAACGAGCAGGAGGGCGGCGCCCAGGACGGCCGGCACCAGGCGCAAGATGCGCTCGTCCAGGTCGGCCAGGGTCCGGTCCCCGGCGATCCAGGCGGCGGGCAGGGTCAGGTAATAGAGCGTGGGTCCGTGGTGGTCCTGAGGGTCGAAGCGGTATTGGCCGCGCTCGAGGAGATCGCCGAATTTGACCGCCTGGTTGGCCTCGTCGGCGTGCATGGGCCGGAGATCCAGGCGGGTGACACGGAGCGCCAGGGCGCCGAGAACGGCCAGGAGAACGAGCGCCCGGAGGACCTTGTTCGTCATTTAGCCGGCAGGCCGTAGACCTCGACCTCCACGTAATGGTTCATGTCGTTCGACGTGTTGCCGGCGCTGTAGAGGCGGACGTAGCGGGCCTTGACGCCCTTGGGATCGAAGAGCTTGCCGTCGAAGGTTTCGATGTACTCCTTGTCCTTGCCGGCGCCGAGGCCGGAAGTGTTGTCATGATCGTTGTTGAAGATCGTCGTCACGCCGCTGATGAAATCCTCGTCGTCCGAGATCTGGACGATGACGTCCCGGTAGACCCGGGCCTGGCTGTGGTAATGCCAGGCGATGATGGCCTCGAGCTCGCAGGGTTTGCCGAGATCGATCTGGACCCACTGGAGCATCGGGCCGAGCTCGACGTAATAGCCGTCCTCGCCGGACTTCTTGCCGTCGGTGACGTAGGAAACCTCACCGATGACCGGCTCCTTGTCGCTCGACGTGACCGGCTTGCCGGCCGACAGCAGCACGGTGCCTGTCGGGACGAGGAAGGGCCCGCGCGGCCGGCCGGTGACGGTCTCGAGGTTGGGGGTGCGGATGTTCTTGGGCGTGCCGACGAACATCGGCTTGGGCAGCTGGATCTTCAGGACCTCCTTGCCGGGTTCCTGGGCCAGTGCGGCGGGGGCCAGGACGGCCAGGCCGAGCCCGAGGAGGATTATCGCGCTCGCGAGCTTCTTCATCGTCTTCGTCTCCTTGTCGTCGTGGACCTCTTGTGAGCCACGGCGGTCGCGTTGAATATTCTACACGTTTTGGGGCCGCTTTTCACGAGGGCCCAGACGACCGGATGCCGGCGGCAGAAGGCGGCCACGCCTTCCGTCGGCATGACCATGAAGGCCGTGGACAGGGCGTCCGATGCGGCCGCCGACGGATGCGAGGCCCAGGCCGCCAGATGGCCGGCGGCGGGCTGCCCGGTCCGCGGGTCGATGATGTGGGGCCCTTTGACCTCGGTGCCGGAGCCGCTCAGGGCCCGGTTGCGGAGGAGGACCCGGCCCGGCCCGTCGGTGGCTCCGGCCGTCGACCCGGCGCCGACCGGCCAGCCCAGCCCCGGTCCGCCCTTTTCCGGCCCGGGCCCGTAGGCCAGGGCTGTGCTCGTCCCGGCGTGCAGCAGGACGTTGTCGATCGTCCAATCGCGGAGAACGCCCAGGGCGGCATCGAGAGCGTAGCCTTTGCCGATGGCCCCGAGGTCGAGCTCGATCGCCGGCGCCGTCCTCCCGCCCTTGGGGCGGATCCGCGTGACCTCGAAGCCCTGTCCGTCCGTTTCGACCCGGAGAAGGTCCGGGAGCCGCTTCGGCTTCCGGCCCCCCGATCGGCCCTTGAGCCCGAGGTAGTTGACGTCGAAGGCGCCGGCCGTCTCGGCCTGGACGAACGCGGCCAGGCCCAGGACCTCGGCCGTCTCCAGGCCGATCATCAGCGACGCTCCCGGGCCTAGCCGGCCGATCCGGCTGATCTCGCTCGATGGATCGAACCGAGTGAAAAGCCTCTCGAGGCGGTCGATCTCGTCGAAGGCCGCCCGGCCCGCCTGCCCGGCGTAGTCCTTTTCTCTTCCGGCGATGAAGATCTCGAAGACCGTGGCCATCGCCTCATGGGCGAACTGGCAGACCTTGGACTTTGCCGGGACTGGCATCCTTCGAGTATCCCCGATTCTGTTGCCTAAATCAATCATGCCTGGAGATGATAGAGCAAGCTGAAGTGCCTGTCCTCCGCTCCTTTCAGTCGCTCCGGGTAGGCCCCCACGCCGTTGCGTCACGCCGCGGAGCGACTCGGAGCGGCGAGACTGGGAAATATCCGGAAAGAGTGTTAGGGGGATTTCGGCCCGAGCGGCAGCTCGCGGACGACGTCGGCCCCGACCTTGAGGCGATCCGCGACGTCCCGCTCGCCGCGGATCCTTTCGTCGGTCAGGATCTGGACGTCGAGCAGGCCGTCCGCGTGGAAGCCCGTCCGGTAGTAGTTCATCTCGGCCAGCGACAGGCTCCAGCCCTGGAGCCAGGTCTCGAGCTCCTTGCGCTGGCGGCCGTTGCCGGCGAAATGCACGACCATCCGGATGGGGCTCGACGGATCGCCTTCGCCCCCGTCGCTGGTGTCGATCCAGTACATGCCCCGGACGCCCCATTTTTGCGGCCCCACATGGAAGGCGATCCGCTCGGCCATGCGCGAGCGCCACCGGTACTGGTCCTCGTCCTCCCGGGACATCGGCCCGGCCGGGCAGGCCGTTCGCACGATGGACTCCGGCGAGGCGAAATAGCCGACGGCCGCCTCGAGGTCCGCGTTCATGACGACGCGCAGGACCTTGCCGCCGGTGGCCTCCAGGACGTCGATGACCTTCAAGGCGTCCGTGAGCCCGGCGCACTCGGGGCAGAGCTCGGCCAGCTTGTTCGGCGAACCGCTCAGGAACTTCTCGTTGAACCTGACCCCCGGATCGTCGGGGTACAGGGGCAGGTAACGGATGCCCGACTCGACCAGGTCCTGAAAGAAGTGCGTCCCGAACGACACGTCGGGGACGTAATTCCCTTTTTTCCGGGCCACCTCGATGAGCATGGCCGAATTGTTGATCTCGGAGTAGGTGACCCGGACGCCGAGCTTGATGTCGCCGCGGCTGCCCCACCGCCCCGGCCCCATGAGAATGAACTGGCGGCGCGGCAGGATCTTGTTGAGCTTGCCGACGGCCTGGCCGACGGCGATGAGATCGGCCAGATCGGCCAGGTCGCCATAGCGGTCCGGGTCGACATAGACGATATGCGTCACGTCGTCCACGCGGCCGTTGGAAACGTGCTTCTTGGCCGTGAACAGGACGGCCTCGTCCGGGAGGTTCGTGGGGATCTCCATGGCCACGTCCTCGGCCGCCTGGCTCTGGGGCCGGCACTGGAGCAGATAGAAATCCGCGCCCGTCGAGGCGAACTCGATGTCGACCGGGACCCCCATGGCCGCCGACAGGGTCTTCAGGATGGCCTCGAGCTGGAGCATGAAGGGGGTGCCGGTGATGAGGCCGTCGAAGGTGACGACGGATTCGTCGCGCGACATGTCCGTGGCCAGCCCCATGGGCCGCTGGAGGAGCCCGCCCTTGTAGATCGAGAAGACCTTGGTCAGGGCCGGGAAGTCGGGCCCGACCTCGCGCAGCAGCTCTCGGATGTCCTTGGTCACGAACGAGTTCTCTTCGAGGTCGATGACGTCGATCTTCTTGGGCGAATAGCGGACCGCCTCGTCGGTCGAGACGTTGACGCGCAGGTTCGGCTGGCCGGGGGAGACGAGGACGGGATAGTCGTCGCTGACCCGGTCGACGGCCCGCGTCCCCAGGCCGGGCACGAGCCGGAGCAGGCCGTCCTCGCGGCGGATGCGCGGCGACCAGCGGAACTCGTTCTTGCTGAAGGCGACGCCGGCGAAGGCCGGGAAGAAGTACCGGCCGACCCGCGTCCCGACGACCTCCTGGATCATGACCCCCATCTCCTCGTAGAAGTCGAGGAGGCCGCGCTCGGCCCGGTACTGGATCGGGTCGGGGCTGAAGATCGAGGCGTAGACCTCGGCCACCGCGTCGAGCAGGGCCTCGAGGCGCTGCTGCTTGTCGCCCTGGTTGGCCAGGAACAGGCTCTTGTACTTGCCGGAGAAGGCGGTGCCCAGGCGGTCCTCGAGAAGGCTCGAGCTGCGGACGATGAGCGGGACTTCCCCGAAATCGTCCAGGGCCACCGAGAGACCCTTGACGATCTCGGGCGGGAAGGTCGAGTTCTTGAAGACCTGGACGAGGTGCGGGTACTCCTGGCGGACGACCTCGATGTCCTTGTACTTCTGCTCGATGACCTCGTCGAGGCTGTTGTGGTTCGTGAAGGCGATCAGCCCGTCCGACGTGACGTACCAGGTCTTCGGCTTCTTGACGACGCCGATGATCTTGTTCCGGCGGGCGGCCTGCTTGAGGACCCGGCTGCCCACGAACAGGCCGGCGCTCTTGCCGCCCAGCTTGCCGTGACTGCCGGGCGGGAAGACGATCCGCTCCATGAGGTCGAAGAAGTCCTCGAGGTCGACGTACTTCTTGGCCACGTTGATGAACTCGAGCTGCTCGGTGAAAAAGCGGCGAATGAGGGCCACCCGGACGCTGTTGGCCGTCGGTCGCGGCAGCTGGATGCCCTCGGGCGCCAGGATCTTGATGCGGCGCATGCTGTCGAGGACCTCGGCCAGGTCGGCGTAGACGTTCTCCAGGTTCTGGACGGCCGTGCTCGAGCGGTCCTCGTTGATCCAGCGCTGGATGCGGTCGAGGATCTCGTCGTCGGTGAGGTTGGCCGCGGCGATCCGGAAGGCCTCCTCGGTCAGCTCGAAGAAGCGGTCCATCGATTCCCGGCTCTGGGGCAGGTTCGACTCCCCGAACAGGCCGTCGGCGACGCCGGCCACGCTGAACCGCTGCAGCAGGTCGCGGGCTTCGGCGACGCCGCGCCAGCCGAGGTAGTTGATCATCTTCCGCGAGATGCGGACGAGGACCTGGGGGTTGGTGTTGCGCAGGAGGTCCAGGGCGATCCGCCAGCCCTGCTTGCCGCCGGCGCCTTCGCGGCGCTCGTCGCTGATCTGCTCGTACATGCTCCGGAGCCGCTGGTGCAGGATGAACTGGCCCAGCCGTTCGGCGATCGACTGGAGGAGCTTGAGCTCGCCCTTCATGAAGGGGCCGCAGTCGCTCTCCGGCGTCGGCTTCTTGTACGAAACGCAGATCCGGCCGACCGAGGCGTCCTGGACGTGGATCTCGGCGCAGTGGGTGTAGGGGGTCTCCTCGAACTCGGGGGACTCGAAGACGTCGGAGCCGTAGGTGATCTGGGCCTGGCAGCAGTCGGGATGCTGCCAGCCGGGCGGGATGGCCTCGATGACCTGGCGGAAGACCTCCTCCAGGGGGACGTCGTAGATGCTGAGGATCTCCTCGATGCGGTAGAGGCAGCTGAGCTCCTTGGCCCGCTCGTGGAGCGTCGAAAACAGGGTGGTGACGGCCGTCGGCGTGCGCGGGTTCGTCATGTCGCGGCGCTCCTCCTCGGCCGTCACGGCCTCGCGGGCGGGGACGGTCCCAGGTGGGGACTGTCCCTCCTGATCGAGGGACCGGTGGCCTCTCGTTCCGGCCCGAAGCCGGGTCGTCGAAAAAGCCCCCCTCCCCGGCGGGCCGGGGAGAGGGGCCGGAACATGCGACAGAAGGCCGGGATCAGACCCAGCCGCGATCCTTGCAGGCGTTGGCGACGCGGCTGACCGAAATGACGTACGCGGCGTCGCGCATGTAGAGCTTGCGGGTCCGGGCCAGCTCGCTGACGGCCTTGAAGGCGGCCGTCATCTTCTCATCGAGCCGGGTCAGGACCTCGTCCTTGGTCCAGAAGTAGTTCATGTTGCACTGGACCTGCTCGAAGTAGCTGCAGGTCACGCCGCCGGCGTTGGCCAGGAAGTCGGGGATGACGAAGATGCCCCGCTTCTTGATGACCTCGTCGGCCTCGGGCGTCGTCGGGCCGTTGGCGCCTTCGGCGATGATCTTGACCCGCGGGCCGATCTTCTTGACCGTGTCGGCGTTGACCTGGTTTTCCAGGGCGCAGGGCAGCAGGATGTCGACGTCCTGCTCGATCCAGGCGTCGCCGGGCAGCCGCTCGTAGTCGAGGGACTCGGCCTTGGCCTTGTCGATGCCGCCGAAGCGGTCGGTGATGGCCAGGAGCTCCGCCATGTTGATGCCGGACCTCTTGCGGTAGGTGTAGGAGGCCTGGTCGTTCTGGTCCCAGCAGGACACGGCCGACGACCTTGCCGCCGAGCTTGCAGAAGAGCTCGATGGCGTACTGGGCGACGTTGCCGAAGCCCTGGACCGAGGCGGTCGCGCCCTCGGGCTTGAGGCCCATTTCCTTGAGGGCCTCGCGGACGGTGAAGATGAGGCCGTAGCCGGTGGCCTCGGTCCGGCCGAGCGAGCCGCCCATGCCCACCGGCTTGCCGGTGATGAAGCCGGGGTACTTCTTGCCGTGGATGGTCTCGAACTCGTCGAGCATCCAGAGCATGTGCTGGGGATTGGTCATGACGTCGGGGGCGGGGACGTCGCGGAGGTTGCCCACGTCATGGGCGAGGACGCGGATCCAGCCGCGGCAGAGCCGTTCCTGCTCGCGCGGGCTGAGGTCGTGCGGGTCGCAGATGACGCCGCCCTTGCCGCCGCCGAGCGGGATGTCGACGACGGAGCACTTCCAGGTCATCCACATCGACAGGGCGCGGACCGTGTCGATCGTCTCCTGGGGGTGGAAGCGGATGCCGCCCTTGCAGGGCCCGCGGGCGTCGTTGTGCTGGCAACGGAAGCCGCGGAACACGCGCACGCTGCCGTCGTCCATGCGAACAGGGATCGAGAAATGGTACTCCCGCAGAGGGGTCCGCAGGAGGTCCCGGGTCGGTTGATCAAGCTCGAGAAGGTCCGCGACAGAGTCGAACTGCTTCTGGGCCATCTCGAAGGCATTGAACCCTTTGGTTGCCATAAGAGACTCCTTGTGAATCTAGTGAGATGTCGGTCGGCTTCAGGGGAAAAACCAGTGAAACCCCGATGGGAAATGATAGCCGAAACGGGTCGAAATATCAAGGCCTCCAACAGGGGAAAAAGGGCCCCGCGGGACCTCCGGATTGAAAAGGACGGGCCCCGCGGATAGGATAGGGTTTTGCCGCGCAAGGAGGCCCGCGAGGACGAACGGACAGGGCCCGGGATCGACCCGGACGCCCCGACCTGGACGGAGAACTTTCGATGAGCGAATTCCTGAAGCGGCTGAGCAAGGCCCTGGGGCTGAGCTATACGTGGTGGCACTGGCGCTGGCTCAATTTCAAGGAGCGGTGGGCGGGGTACTTCTCGCGGGATTCGAACACGGCCCGCTTTCTCAGGTCCGGCCGGAAGATCTGCCGCCGCTGCGGGACCCTGGCCGGCCCGGACGAACGGCGTTGCTCCGTCTGCGGGGCCAGGCTGCCTTCGGCGGCGGGCAACTTCCTCTACAAGGTCTTCGGGCTGATCATGCCCGGCGTTTCCCCGGCCACCGCCGTCCTGGCCGCGCTCATCGTGGGGAACTTCATCCTCGAGGTTGCCGGCTCCGGGGGTACGGCGCTCCTCGCGCCGCGGCTCGACGCGCTCGTCCGGGCCGGCGCTCTCGATTCGCGCCTCGTTCTCGAGGGGCAATGGTGGCGGCTCCTGACCTGCGTCTTCGTGCACATCGGCCTCATCCACATCCTCTTCAACGTCTATGCGTTCCTGAGCGTCTCGAGCTTCCTCGAGGCCGAGATCGGGACCGCGCGCTACCTGTCGCTGTTCCTCTTGGCTGGCGTGGGCGGATCGGCCGCTTCGTTCGCGCTCCATCCGGTCGTGGTTTCGGCCGGCGCCTCGGGAGCCATCTTCGGCCTGATCGGCTTCGCCATCCCGTATTTCGGCCGGCTGCGGAGCGATCGGGGCCGGGACGTCCGGAGCTTCATGATCCGCTGGGCCCTTTACGCCTTCCTCTTCGGCGTCTTCTTTGGGGCCGATAACTATGCCCACGCGGGCGGCTTTGCCGCGGGCTTCGTCCTGGGTTCGCTTATGGAAACCCGGGAAGACGTGAAGCGGCGGCGCGACCCGGTCTGGCGCCTGATCGCGACGGTGATGGCCCTGGCCCTGGTTGCGAGTTTCGTGCTCCTCCGCCTGGGTGCCTAGCGCCCGGTGACGGCCGAGCCTGAAAAGATGACCGGAGGGGCTCTCGTCGACCCGGCGCTTTGACGGGTGGCCCGGCTTTATGTTATAAGCCTGGATTCACGTTCGGAGCGAGCATGACGAGCAAACTGCTACGGACCAAGCCCATGACCCTGATCATGGACGATACTCAAGTCGAGGGACGGCGGCTGCGCCGGGCCCTGACCGCGTGGGACCTGACGGCGATCGGCATCGGCTGCATCATCGGCGTCGGCATCTTCGTCCTGCCCGGCGTCGAAGCGGCCATGCACGCCGGCCCCGGCATCATCCTGTCCTTCGCCATCGCCTCGATCGCTTGCGCCTGCAGCGCCCTCTGCTATGCGGAGCTCGCGGCCATGATCCCCGTTTCCGGCAGCGCCTACACCTACGGTTATGCCACGTTGGGCGAGATCTTCGGCTGGATCATTGGCTGGGACCTCATCCTCGAGTACATGGTCGCCGCCATCCTCGTCGCCACGGGCTGGTCGGCCTATTTCGTGAACCTCCTCCGCAGCGGCTTCGGTTTCACCCTGCCGAGGGTCATCACGGCCTCGCCGTTCGAGAAGGCCCCCGGGCTGCTGAACCTGCCGGCCGTGGCCATCGTCCTCGTCATCACCTGGCTCCTGGCCCGGGGCATCAAGGAAAGCTCACGGGTCAATCTGACCATCGTCGTCATCAAGCTGGCCGTCGTCCTCTTCTTCATCGTCGTCACGGTCGGCCACGTCGACCCGGCCAAGTGGCAGCCCTTCCTGCCCTTCGGCTTCAAAGGCGTGATCACCGCCGCGAGCATCGTCTTCCTGGCCTACGTCGGCTTCGACGCCGTCTCGACGACGGCCGAGGAGGCCAAAAATCCCCAGCGGGACCTGCCCATCGGCATCATGGCCTCGCTCGTCGTCGCCACGGTCCTCTATATGGCCGTGGCCGCGATCATGACCGGCGTCGTCCCTTACAAGAACCTCGGGGTCGCCGATCCCGTCGCCCTCGTCCTCAATACGCTGAAGATGCCCCTGGCCTCGGCCGTCGTCAGTGTCGGCGCCATCGCCGGCATCACCAGCGTCCTGCTCGTCCTCATCATGGGCCAGCCCCGCATCCTGTTCGCGATGTCGCGGGACGGGCTGCTGCCCCGCGTCCTCTCGCGGGTCCACCCCCGGCACAAGACGCCTCACGTCACGACCTGGATGACCGGCGGCATCGTGGCCGTCGCCGCCGCCCTGACCCCGATCAATGTCTCGGCCGAGCTGTGCTCGATCGGCACGCTGTTCGCTTACATCATCGTCGCCGCCGGGGTCATCGTCCTCCGTTATACCCGGCCCGACATCCCCCGGGCCTTCAAGGCGCCGCTCAGCCCCGTCCTGCCGGGACTGGGCATCGCCCTTTGCGCCTATCTGATGATGAGCTTGCCGCGTGTCACTTGGTACAGGTTCCTGGTCTGGCTGGTCATCGGCCTGATCATCTACTTCAGCTACGGCTCGCGGAAAAGCCTGCTCAATTCCCCTAAGGCGCCGGGCCATCCGGAGGCCGTCGCCCCGGACCAGCAACCCAGGCTGGGGGCCTAGGTCAACCTGGCTGCTTGACGGCGGATTCAAACAGCGCCAGGGCGGCGAAAACCGTTGCCGCCATTAGCGAAACAAGCGCGCTGTAGCGATGGAACTCAAGCATGAAGCGCTGACCCGGAGTGCGTAAAAGCGGCAGCATCGGGAGCAGGGCCGACAGGATCAGCAGGACCCCGGCCGCGGCGAAGAGCCAAAAAGCCCAGAGCTTGACCCGGGCCCGGGTAATGCCCATCTTCCGCGGGTCGAGGATCGACAAGCTCAAACTGGCCGGCTTCGGAACGGCGATGAAGTCGCGGCCCTTGAACAGGACGACGATGGTCAGGCAGACCGCGAACAGGCCCCCGGCCATGACGTGGGCGACGAGGGGGTAGCCGAACAGGCCGCGCGGAATGAAGATACCGAAGAAGAAGCCGCTGGCCGCGAGATACAGGAAGCTGCCGTAGAAGCCGATGAACAGCCATTTTTCCAGGACCGGTTCCCGCCAGAGCGGAAGGCCTTTGATATACGCCCACCAGGCCCGGGGCGAGGCCCGGCGGGCCATCTGGACCGTCCGGAGGGCCAGCCAGGCGAAGAACATCCGGACGACATCGGCGTAGATAAGGGTCGTCCTGGCCTCCGGGCGCGTCGTCCAGAAGCGGTGAAAGGCGAGCCCGAGGAAGGTCGCGGCCAGGCCGAGGACGGTCAAGATCGTGAACAGCATGGCCTACCTCTTCTCCATGAACCCGGCCACCCGGCCGAGCGCGACCAGGCCGGCCAGGAAGAGGAGCGCGCCGGCGACGACCGCGCAGATCCCGAGGACGATCTTGAAGACCGGCCGGACAATGAACGACAGGCCGAAGACGCGCTGGAACAGCCCGCCCAGGCCCATGAATGAAGCGGCCGACCGTTTGGCCCCGCTCTTGGTCAGGAGAGGGCCCGCGCCCTTGATCGTGTCGAAGAAGAAATCGGAGCCGCCGCTGTGGCAGTCCGGGCAGCCGTTCCAGCCCAGCGCCTGCTGGGCCGGGCGGACGTTGTGGGCCAGGGGCCAGGTCACCGGCGCAGCGGCGTCGTTCGGACGGGCGGTGAGCCGACCTTTCTTGTCGAGCTGGAACAGGCGGCCGCCCGAAATATAGACGAACGTCTCCTTGGCGGCTCCCTTGGCCAGCGCGCCGAGGATGAGGCTGACCTGCTCTTCGGTCAGCGTCTGTTCCGTGCCCGCCGTGGCCGTCATCGTGCGGATGTCGAAGTCGGGGACGAGAGGCTCGAACTTGTCCTGGACAAGCCATCCGGCCCCCGCGGCCCCGGCCAGCCCGGCCGGCGCCTCCGACGCGTTCAGGAAACCGTCGGCATAGCGGTAGAGCGTCTTCCGGACGACGATGACCGGCTCTCCGGGCTTGCCGGCGGTCGTGCCGAGGGCCTGGAGGTAGTCCTGGAACCGCGTTTCGATGGCCGGGTCCTTGTCCGCCGCCGCCGGATCGAAATCGGGGACAAGCGGCGTCAGCTGGCCGTTCTTGCGGATGGCCCAGAGCGCCGGAACGCCTGCCTTCGCCTCGGCCGACTCCGCGGCGTCGAGGCCGCCGTCGACGTTGGGCGCGAAAACGAATCGGCCCGACGCGAGGACCGGCATTTCGTCCTCGGCCGTCACTTGGCTCAAGCCGATGAGGATCTGGGCGATGTGCTCTTCGGGCTTGAGGACGTCGCCCGCCGCGGCCTCGACCTCGGCCGGCTCTATCGGCGCCACGCTCCTTCCGGTCCGGCGGGCCCAGAAGGCCGGCCAGACCAGCCTCTGGGGCGCGATCTTAAGGCTCTCGTCCTTCGCATAGACGGGCTCGATGATCGCCGGCGTGTCCGTCGACCAGGTCGCGACGCCATAGATGCCGAGCCGATTGGCCCGCGAGGTCCGGACCCGGGTGAAACCCTCCCGAGGCTTGGGGCCCGAGTGGCAGACGGTGCAGGCCAGGCGCTTGAAATGCACGAGCGGGATGCCGGTATGCTTCGGGACGGGCGCGCCCAGGCGCCCGGGGGTGACCGTCCTATCGCCGTTCGCGTCCTCTCCGAGGTGGCAGCCCCGGCAGGTGAAAGCGGCCGCGGCCGGGTTGCCCGTCTCGACCGCTTCGCTCTCATAGCCGCGCAGCATCAGGTGCTTGATGTCGCCGCGATGGCAGTCCGTGCATTTCAGCCCGGCCGCGGAGTGGACGTCGCGGTCGGCGCTCCAGTGCGCCGCGTCCTTCGGCGCGACCGAATGGCAGACGAGGCAGCGGTCGTCGGCAGGCTGGTAGTTGAGGTCGAAGAAATAGCGGTGCTTGGAATCGAAATCGGTCGTCTTGTACATGACCGACGGCGCGACGGCCCATTCGTGGTCGTCGAGGTTGGGGCCGTCCGTGACGTCCCAGGTCTCCTTGAGCCGGGAGGCCATGCCGCCGACCTCGCCCAGGCCGGCCGCCGCCGTGGCCGCCCAGCGCAGGTTCTCGCGGAGGACCTGCTTGGCCCATTCGCTGTGGTCCTGGCGGCCCGAGCGGTTATGGCAAGCCAGGCAGTTCACCTCGGCCTTGCCCGAGACGCTCCAACGGGCGTCGGGCTCGGCCAGCGCCTCTTCGTCCGACGGCTCGGCCGGGCCGCCGCCGGGCAGGTTCCGGCCGAAAAGCCGGGTAAAGTCCCAGGCCGTGAGGCCCACGGCCCGCGGGTCGTAGAGACCCGGCCACTTCCGGTAAGACAGCGGCAGGATCGTGCCCGTCTTGGGATCGACCTGGAGCCAGGGCTCGCCCGGCCGGCCGCTCGTCTTCGCGGTCATGGCCCCGAAATGCCAGCCGCCCTTGATCGTGTCGTAGTCGTGACACGGACCGCAGGTGAAGCGCGCCGAATACGGCAGGGGATCGGTCTCGGTCGGGATGATCGGCTCGTCGTTCTCGTCCCGCAGCGGCAGGAGGTGGACCGGCAGCGTCCGGTTGCCGTCCCAGGCGACGTGCTTGGAATTCGCGGCCCCGGCCGGCGGCGTCGAGGCGGTCTGGCCCATCGCGGCCGCGGCCAGAAAGAGGACCGCGCCCAGGGCGGCGCCGGCAGCCCGAAGAGAGGTCCCTGACGCGCGGCTCATGCCTTGAACTGCTCCGGGCGGAACTCCGTGACCCGCCGGGTCTTGACGGCCTCGTTGGCCTTGAGCACGGCCACGCACGACTCGTAGGCCAGCTCGGCCGGGCAATTGAGCGGCGCGCCGCGGCGCACGGCGTCGAAGAAGTTCTCCAGGTGCGGCTGGTGGGCCGGCTTGGCCAGCTCCACCGGCAGGGGCCAGCGCCCCGCCTCGGCCGTCACCCGGACGTCGACGAAGATGTTCTTGGTCGTGGACTTCTGGATGGGCACGGCTTCGGACTGGAGAAGCCCGGCCTTGGCCAGCGAATCCCACTCGGGCGCGTGGGGTTCGCGCATGGCCCAGTTGCCGCGCTGGGGGATCTCCGACAGCACGAGCGAGCCGTTCTCGCCCATGAAGGTCTCATAGAAACCGCCGTGCTGCGTCGTCGTCTGGACCTGGTAGAAGGCCCGGGTCATCCCTTCCGCGGTCTCGAACTCGTAGACGGCCATGACGTTGTCGTACCATTCCCAGTTCTTGTAGTAATCGAGGCCGCCGCTGGCCACGACAGACTTGGGCGTCGTGCCGTGGACCCAGCTGAAAAGGTCGATCTGGTGCGAGCCCAGATCGACCATCGGGCCGCCGCCGAATTTTTTGTAGAGGCGCCAGTTGCGGAACTCGGTCATCGAGCCGTAGCCGTACTTGTCGAGCGTGGCCTGGTCGATGACGTACTTCTCGGGCCAGCCGAGGAGGTCGGCCTTGGCCCGGTTCCACTGGGCGTAGGCCACCGTGACCCGGCCGAGAAGCCGTTTCTCCCGGATGAGCCGGTCGATGGCGTGGATGTAGCGCGGGTTGGAGCGCCGCTGGTGCCCGATCTGGAGGAGCCGGCCGGTCTCGCGGGCTGCGAGGACCATGGACCGGGCCTTGTCGAGCGAGTTGGACATCTCCTTTTCGCAATAGACCGGGAGCCCCGACCGCAGGCAGGCGATGGCGTGCTCGGCGTGCATCCAGTCCGGCGTGGCCACGACCGCCGCCTGGAGGCCCTTTTCCGCCGCCAGGAGCTCGCGATAGTCCTCGTAGATGTTGGCGACGTGGCCGTATTTCTTGAGGTAATTGCCGGTGTACTGCCGGCTGTAGGACCAGATGTCGCAGATCGCGGCAATGCGGATGCCGGGGATGCGCAGCATGGATTCGATGAGGACGCGGCCCTGGGCCCCGCAGCCGATGACGGCCACGCGGAGCTCGTCGGCGCCCTTGGCCGAGGCCGGCGCTCCGGGCGTCGAAGCCTGGACCGGCGCGGGCTTGGCCGGGTCCTGCCCGAAGGCGGCCCCCGCCAGGGCCGCCCCCAGCCCGGCCGTGGCCGAGGACTTGAGGAAATCGCGGCGGCTGAGCCTCGCGGCCGCCGGCGTCTTGAGCACTCTGGCCATGATGTCACTCCTGGCTCGGTTTGAGGTCCCTAATCATACTATAAAAGGGGCCTCGGGCGAAGACGGGGATAAGCCATTGACTTCGCCGGAGGACCGGTCCTATGATGACCTTATCCCGCGCCTCTGGGGGGATGGGAACGCTCGTGCAGGCCGGGAAAAGGGGTCTTCCATGAAGTGCCCTCTCTGCCAATCCGAGAATCCTGATTCGTCGCGGTTTTGCGGCCAATGCGCCGCGTCTCTGCTGCCCGATCCCGGGTCGCGTCCCTCGGCCGCTATGTCGGCGACGACGCCCCTGCCCTCGCCGGGCGGGCCGACGATGACCGCCCGGATCGTCTGCGGCGAGATCGTCCCGGGGACCGAGTTCGCCGGACGCTACCGCATCCTGCGACGAGCTCGGCCGCGGCGGCATGGGCCGGGTCTACAAGGCGATCGACCGGGAGATCAGCGAAGCCGTCGCCCTCAAGGTCCTCAGTCCCGAGCCTTCAGCGCCGACGAGAAGATGATCGAGCGCTTCCGCAACGAGCTCAAGCTGGCCCGCCGCATCTCCCACAAGAACGTCTGCCGGATCTTCGACCTGGGGAACTGCGAAGGGACCTACTTCATCACCATGGAATACATCCCCGGCGACAACCTCAAGAGCATCATCCAGATGATGGGGCCGCTCTCCGCGGCCCGGGCCCTGGCCGTCGCCGGACAGGTCTGCGACGGGCTGGCCGAGGCCCATCGGCTGGGCGTCATCCACAGGGACCTCAAGATCCTCCAACATCATGATCGACCGCGAGGGCAACGCCCGGATCATGGACTTCGGCATCGCCCGCGCGGCCGCGACCAAGGGCCTGACCGACCGCGGCGACGATCGATCGGGACGCCCGAATACATGGCCCCGGAGCAGGTCGAGGGACGAGGACGTGGACCGCGCTCCGACATCTATTCGCTCGGCGTCATCCTGTTCGAGATGGCCACGGGACGGGTGCCGTTCGAGGGCACGACCCCGTTGAGCGTGGCCATGCAGCACAAGACCGCCCGGCCGCCCGACGCCTGCGAGCTGAACGCGCAGACGCCGGGCGAGCTGAGCGGCATCATCGCCAAGTGCCTCGAGAAGGACCCCGCCGCCCGCTTTCAGAAGATCGAGGAGCTGGCCTCCGATCTTCACGGCGTCGCCGAGGGGTTGACGGACGTGGGCCCGGCCAAGCCTCCCCGCCCGACCGGCGGCGGCTTGACCCCGGGCGGCACACGGGCCTTGAATTCGATCGCCGTACTGCCCTTCGCCGATCTCAGTCCGCAGAAGGACCAGGCTTACTTCTGCGAAGGGCTGGCCGAGGAGCTCATCACGGCGCTGGCCAAGGTCCGCAACCTCGAGGTGGCGGCCCGGAGCTCCGCCTTCTCGCCCGAGCTCCGGGCCATGGACATCCGGGAAGTCGGCCGCCGGCTGGGCGTGGCCGCGGTGCTCGAAGGCAGCGTCCGCAAGGTCGAGAACAAGCTCCGCATCACGGTCCAGCTCCTCAATGTCGTCACCGGGTATCAGATCTGGTCCGAGAAGTACGAGCGCACGCTCGACGACGTCTTCGCCATCCAGGACGAGATCGCGCTGGCCATCGTCGACCGGCTCAAGGTCAAGCTCCTCGGCGACGAGAAGGACGTCCTGCTCAAGCGGCACACCGACAATCCCGAGGCCTACAACCTCTACCTCATGGGCCGGTTCTATTGGAACAAGAGGACGGGGGAGGGCATGAAGAGGGGGCTCGAGTGCTTCGTCCGGGCCATCCAGCTCGACCCGTCCTTCGCCCGGGCCTACACCGGCATCTCCGATTGCTACGCCATCCTCGCCTACTACTACCTGCCCCCGAGGCCCACGCTGATGAAGGCCCGCGACGCGGCCCTGAAGGCCCTCGAGCTCGACCCGTCGCTGGCCGAAGCCCACACGTCGGTCGCCTTCGTCAAGCAGAAGCTCGACCGTGACTGGGCGGCCGCCGAGCGCGAATACAAACGGGCCATGGAGCTCGACCCCGAGTACGTCTGGGCCCCCCACTGGTACGCCCTGTTCCTGGCCATGATGGGCCGGCACCAGGAGTCGTTCGTCCAGATCAAGAAGGCCGTGGCGATCGAGCCGACGTCGGCCCAGATCAGGATGGTCCATGGCATGCTCTTCTACCTGGCCCGGTTCTATGACCGGGCGGTCGAGGAGATCGGCAAGGCCCTCGAGCTCGATCCCCAGCACGTGCTGGCCACCTTCTTCCTCGGCCTGTCCCATCTCGAGTGCGGCCGGTACGAAGAAGCGCTGTCCCTGGTGTCCCGATCGGTCGAGCTCGGCCAGGCGCCGTTCTTCATCCAGGGCATCGCCTACGTTCACGCGACGGCCGGGCGCCGGGACCTGGCCGAAGGCGTGCTGGCCAAGGTCCGGGAGCTGATGACCAAGGCCCACGGGTCGCCGGTTTACCAGGCCCTGATCTATTTCCGCCTGGGCGAGATCGAGCGCGGCTTCGAATGGCTCGACAAGGCCTATGTCGACGGCGACCACTGGCTGGAGTTCATCAAGGTCTTCCCCGGCTTCGACAACGCCCGGTCCGATCCCCGCTACGCCGAGTTCGTCCAGAAACTGGGCCTGAAATGATCCGCCGGGACCCGCGGCGGTCGCGGGGGCCGGGTTTGACTTCTGGCCGCTTTCCGGGCTAATCTCCCCGGGCAGAAGGGCTGTCGTTTGCGGCATGTCCGACCAACCGTTCCACAGGGAGATCCGTCCATGACCAAGAAGACCGCCTCGTCGATCTTTGTCTCCTTCCTCACGGCTGCCTGCGTCCTCGGCTTCGCCGGGTGCCGGTCCAAGAAACCCGCCGGTCCGGGGGCGGAGCAGCCTTGGTACCGCTATATCAGCGCCTTCACGTCCGGGACCGTCTTCCGGCGGACGCCGGTGAGGGTCCTCTTTGTCGACAACGCGGGGACCCCGGGGCCGGCGGCGGCCGGGCTGTTCGCCTTCTCCCCGGCGATCGAAGGGACCGCCGAGTGGGCCGGACCCCGCGAGCTCATCTTCAAACCCAAGGACGTGCTCAAGCCCGGCCAGGATTACAAGGCCGTCCTCAACGTCGGCAAGATCCTCGCCCTGCCCCGGGCCTACGCGAAGTTCGAGTTCAGCTTCAGCGTCGTCCGGCCCGATCTCGAGGTCGACCTCGACGGGCTCTTCGCCCAGGATCCGGAGAAGCCGCAGGCCCAGGTCCTGCGGGGCCGGGTCGTGACCTCCGACCGGGAGGAGAAGGCGCTCGTCGAAAAGGTCCTCGAGGCTCAGCAGGGAGGAAGGTCCCTGCCGATCGAGTGGAGCCACGCCATGGACGGGCTGACCCATGACTTCACCGTCGGGGACGTCCTCCGCCAGGAGGAGCCTTCGGCGGTCACCCTGTCGTGGGACGGGGACCCGATCCGGATCTCGAACCGCGGCCGCCGCGATGTCGAGGTGCCGGCCCTGGGGGCCTTCCAAGTCCTGTCGATCGAGCCCGTCCTCGGCGAGACGCGCCACATCCTGGTGCGCTTCTCGGACAGCCTGGCCCGCGATCAGAACCTCGGGGGGCTCATCCGCATCGAGGACCGGCCGCTGACCTTCGAGATCCAGGGCAACGTCCTCCGGGTCTATTCGAGCCAGGAGTACGTGGGCGATGTCGCCGTCAGCGTCCAGCCGGGCATCCGGAACTATCTCAACCGCCGTCTGCAGGAGGGGATGGACCGGACGGTCACCTTTGAGTCGATCCGGCCCCAGGTCCGTTTCGTCGGCCGCGGCCTCATCCTGCCGCGCCAGGACCGGCTGACCGTGCCCATCGAGGCCGTCAACCTCAGGAGCGTCCAGGTCGCGGCCTTCCAGATCTACCCGGGCAACATGGCCCAGTTCTTCCAGGTCAACAGTCTCGAAGGGTCGGAGGAGCTGGCCCGGGTCGGGCGCTATCTCTGGCGCAAGACGATCCCGCTCTCCGACGACCCGGCCGTGACCGGGCGCCGGACCCGGTTCGACCTCGACGTCACGCCGCTGTTCAAGGAGAACCCGGGCAGCCTCTTCCGCATCGTCCTGACGTTCAACCGGAGCAACTCGACCTATCCCTGCCCCGGCGGACCCGCGCCCGCGCCGCCGGAGACGCCCCTTCGCAACATGGACGACGCCGGCGAAGGTCGCTATTCGAACTGGGACTACGTGGAGGAGAACTACGACTACGAGCCGGGCGATTGGGCCCGCCGGAACGACCCCTGCGCCGACGCCTACTACCTCCCGCGCTACAACCGCGAAGCCGCGGTCGGCCGCAATTTCTTCTCCTCCGATATCGGGATCGTGGCCAAGCTCGAGGCCGGCAACACCCTGCACGTCGTGACGACCGACATCGCCACGGCCAAGCCGATGGCCGGGCTCCGGGTCAAGGCCTTCAACTATCAAAACCAGCTGCTCGGCGAGACGACGAGCGACGGCAGCGGCTTCGCCGTCCTGGCCCTCAAGGACCGGGCCTTCTACGTCTCCGCCGAAGGCGGCGGCGACACAGGCTACCTCCGCATCGCCGGCGAAGGCGCCTTGCCTCTCAGCCATTTCGACGTCGGCGGTGAGGTCTCGGAAAAGGGCGTCAAAGGGGTCCTCTATGGGGAGCGCGGCGTCTGGAGGCCTGGCGACACCCTGCATCTGACCTTCGTCCTTTTCGACCGGGAGAAGGCCCTGCCGCCGGACCACCCCGTGACGCTCGAGCTCTCGGACCCTCAGGGCAAGTTGGCGCTGACGGCCAAGCCGGACAAGGTCGTGGCCCCGTTCTACGCCTTCCGCATCGATACGGACGAGTCCGGGCCGACCGGCAACTGGCAGGCCCGCGTCCTCGTCGGCGGGATGACGTTCAGCAAGACGCTCAAGATCGAGACGGTCGTGCCCAACCGGCTCAAGATCGCGCTCGACACCGGCCGGGAGGTGCTGTCGCGCAAGGACATGCCCGTCGATGCGGCGGTCGCCGCCCAGTGGCTCTACGGCGCCCCGGCGGCGAACTTGAAATACGACGTGTCCGTCCGCCTGACGCGGCGGCCGACCCGCTTCGACCGGTATCCCGATCACAGCTTCGACGATCCGGCCCGGGATTTCGAGGCCGCGACGTCCGAGGCGGCGAGCGGGACCCTCGACGCGCGGGGGCGAGCGACGGCCCGGATCGATATCCGGCCGCAGCAGCCCAGCCCCGGGATGCTCGACGCGGCCTTCACCAGCCGCGTCTTTGAGGACAGCGGCGACTTCAGCGTCGACACCTTCTCGCTGCCGTTCCATCCCTACGAATCCTACGTCGGCGTCCGGGCGCCCAAGGGCGACCCGGCCCGGGGCATGCTCCTGACCGACAAGGACCAGGACGTCTCGATCGTCACGGTCGATGCCGCGGGCCGGCCCGTATCGCGCGACAAGGTCCTCGTCTCCCTTTACAAGATCGAGTGGAAGTGGTGGTGGGACCGGAGCGGGGAGTCCCTGGCCCAGTACGTGACGAGCGCCCAGACACGACCGTTGCTCAAGGCCGAGGTCTCGACCCGCGACGGCGCGGGGCGGTGGACGTTCCAGATCCACTATCCCGACTGGGGCCGTTTCCTCGTCCGCGTCGAGGACCCCGTGAGCGGCCACGCTGCGGGCCAGATCGTCTATATCGATTGGCCGGGCTGGGCCGGCCGGGCCCGTGAGGAGGGCGGCGCCGGCGCGACGGCCCTCTCCTTCACCGCCGACAAACCGTCCTACAAGGTCGGGGAAAAGGCCGTCATCTATCTGCCCGAGGCCGTCCAGGGGCGGGCCCTGGTCTCGATCGAGAGCGGGACCTCGGTCATCGACAAGTTCTGGGTCTCGACCGTCAAAGGCGAGAACCGCTTCGAGGTGCCCCTCACGCCGGCCATGACGCCCAACGTCTACGTCCATGTGACGCTCATCCAGCCGCACCGCGACAAGGCGACCGATACCCCCATCCGCCTCTACGGCGCCATCCCGATCCTGGTCGAGGACCCCGGCACCAAGCTCGAGCCGGCCATCCGGGTCGCCGACGAGATCAAGCCCAACGAGAGGTTCCGGGTCGAGGTCCGCGAGGCGAGCGGCCGGCCCATGACCTATACCCTGGCCGTCGTCGACGAGGGGCTCCTCGGCCTGACGCGCTTCGCGACGCCCGATCTGCGCAAGGCCTTCTATGCCCGCGAGGCCCTCGGCGTCACGACCTGGGACCTGTTCGACATCGTGGCCGAGGCCTACGGCGCCGAGATGGCCCGTGTCCTGGCCCTCGGCGGCGGCGAAAGCGGGGAATCCAAGGACAAGGCCAAGCAGCCGCGGCGCTTCCCGCCGGTCGTGTTGTTCGACGGCCCGTTCGATCTCAAGGCGGGCGGGAGCGGCGCCCACGAGCTCGTGATGCCGCAGTATTTCGGGGCCGTGCGGGTCATGGTCGTCGGCGGCCGCGACGGTGCCTTCGGACTGGCCGAAAAGTCGGTGCCGGTGCGCCGCGACCTGATGGCCTTGGCCACGCTGCCGCGGGTCGTCCGGCCCGGCGAGGACATCGTGATGCCGGTCACGGTCTTTGTCACCAAGCCCGGGATCACGGAGGTCACTGTCGGTGTCGAAGCCAACGCCCTTTTCGAAGTCGCGGGGGAGCGAACCAAGACCGTCTCCTTCGACAAGCCCGGCGACATCATCGTGCCCTTCGCCCTCAAGATCACGGGCGGTCTCGGCCAGGGCGAGGTGCGATACCGGGCCTCCGGCGGGCCCGAGCGCGTCGAGGACAAGATCTCCATCCCGGTCCTGGCCAGCAACACGGCCATCACCCAAACCACGCGCCTGGAGATCCCGGCCGGGGCCAGCGCCAGCCAGGAGGTCGTGCCCTTCGGGCTTGAGACGACCAACACGGTCGTCGTGGAGGCCTCGTCGCTGCCGCCGCTCAATCTCGAGAAACGGCTCGATTTCCTTATCCAGTACCCCCACGGCTGCCTGGAGCAGACACTCTCGGCGGCCTTCCCCCAGCTCTACCTCAAGAGCCTGGTCAAGCTCGACGAGGGGCAGTCCCGCAACGTCGAGGACCATGTCAAGGCGGCCATCGCCAAGACGGCCGGATTCCAGATGACCAACGGCGCGTTCTCCTATTGGCCGGGCGGCCACGAGGGTCACGAGTGGATGACGGCCTACGCCGGCTATTTCCTCCTCGAAGCGGTCCGGCTCGGCTACCACGCGCCTCAGGCCATGCTCGACGCCTGGCGGGCGAACCAGAAGATGATGGCCAACGCTTTCGTCACCGGCGGGGCCTCCGTCCAGCTGATCCAGGCTTTCCGGCTGTACGCGCTGGCCCTGGCCCGCGATCCCGATCTCGGGGCCATGAACAGGCTTCGGGAAAGCGCGAACCTGCCCGGGCTGGCGGGCCTGATGCTGGCCGCGGCGTTCCATATGACCGGACAGGCCGACGCGGCCGCCGACCTGGCCGACCGGGCCCGGCTCGAGTTCAGGCCCTATCGCGACGACTTTGAGACCTTCGGCTCGGATTTCAGGGACCGGGCCCTGGCCGTTCGGTCTTACGTTCAGGTCGGCAGGTCGGACAAGGCCAAGCCGATCCTCGAGGACCTCTCCCGGACGCTGGCCTCGGACCTGTGGCTGTCGACGCAGGAAACGGCTTTCGGGCTGATGGCCCTGGCGGCGTACTACGGGACCGCGGAGATCAAGCCGTTCCGCTACCGGTTCGCCTGGGACGCCGAGAGAGCCGCCGACGTCGAGGCCGCGACGCCATTCGACCGGCGCGCAGTTCCGGACTTCCCGCTCAAGGGCCGGACCCTGGCCGTGACCAATACAGGGACGAATCCGCTCTACGTCAACATCTATCGGCGCGGCGTGCCCGCGGCCGGAATCGAATCGCCGTCGTCGGAGGGGCTGTCGCTCGACGTCCGCTATCGCGACATGAAGATGAGCCCGCTCGACATCGCCAAGATCGCTCAAGGCGGTGATCTCGTGGCCGAGGTCCGGGTCAAGAACCTGACGTCCCATCCGCTCAAAAACCTGGTCCTGACCCATCTCACGGCCGCCGGCTTCCAGATCAAGAACCCGCGCTTCGCAGGCGCCGAGGGCAAGGGCTCCGTCGAGGTCGACTATCAGGATATCCGCGACGACCGGGTCTTAACGTATTTCGGGCTCGGGCCCGGGCAGGAGCGGACCTTCCAGGTCGTCCTCAACGCGTCCTACCGGGGACGCTATTATCAGCCCGGCCTGGCCGTCGAGGCGATGTACGACGCCGGGCTGCACGCCAACACGAAAGGACAATGGGTCGAGATCGCGCAATGACCGCTTTGACCAGGGACTATCCCCGCAGGGGACTTTCCCTCTTAACTTGGGCACGCGTACGCCGACGGCTCATCACCGTCACCACCGGTCTGGTGCTTTTGGCCGTGGCTTGGCTGGCCATCCCCGTCGTCCATTTCGACGACCCCGTGTCGCCGGTGCTGTTCGGCGCCGACGGCCAGCTCCTCGGCGCCCGTCCGGCCGCGGACGGGCAGTGGCGCTTTCCTCCGGGGGAGCGCGTGCCCGAGCGCTTCTTCGAGGTCTTGGTCCGCTTCGAGGACAAGCGTTTCTATGCGCATCCCGGCGTGGACCCCTTGGCCGTGGCCCGGGCCGTCCGCCAGAACCTGAGCTCGCGAAAGGTGGCCAGCGGGGCCAGCACGATCACCATGCAGGTCGTCCGGCTGGCGCGCAAGAACCGGCCGAGGACCTATCTCGAGAAGCTCAAGGAAGCCGTCCTGGCGCTGCGGCTCGAAAGCGTCCGGTCGAAGAAGGACATCCTGACGCTTTTCGCCGCCCACGCGCCCTTTGGCGGAAACGTCGTCGGCATCGACGCCGCGTCGTGGCTCTATTTCGGCCGCAGCCCGGAGCGGCTGAGCTGGGCCGAGGCGGCTTTCCTGGCCGTCCTGCCCAACGACCCGGGGCTGCCGGCGACACGGGAGGGGAGGGCCAGGCTCCAGGCCAAGCGGGACCGGCTCCTCGAAGGCCTGCAGGCCCACGGTGCGATGGCCGTGCTCGAATGCCAGCTGGCCCTGGCCGAGCCCATGCCCCAAGGACTGCGGCCGGTCCCCCGGGAGGCGCCGCATCTCCTCGATACCCTGGCCGCCGGGCCCGGCGCCGGCCGCGATCTCCGCTCGTTCCTCGAGCCCAGCCTGCAGCGGACGGCGGCCCGCATCGCCGAGCAACACGGCGCGCGGCTCGCCGAGCGGGGCATCCTCAACCTCGCCGCCGTCGTCATCGACAATCGCCGCGCCGCGGTCGTCGCCTATGTCGGCAACGTCGGGCTCGACCGGCGCGAGGACCAGGGCCAGGCCGTCGACCTCGTCCGGAGCCGGCGGAGCACGGGCAGCATCCTCAAGCCCTTTCTTTACGCTTCGCTCATCAAGGAGGGCGGGCTGACGCCGCTGACGCTCGTTCCGGACACGCCGATGCGGTTCGAAGGCTTCAAGCCCGAGAACTTCGATCGCCGCTTCCGCGGCGCGGTCCCGGCCCGCACAGCCCTGGCCTGGTCGCTCAACGTTCCAGCCGTGCGCGAGCTGCGCGACTACGGCATCCCGCGCTTCGAGAACCGCCTGAGGGAATGGGGCCTGACGACCATCGACCGGTCGCCCGACGACTACGGTCTGACGCTCGTCCTCGGCGGCGCGGAAGGCGAGCTTCTCGAGATCGCCGGGCTCTACGCCAAGCTTGCCCAGCTGGCCCTGGGAACCCCGGCGGGCGGCCGAGAGATCCGGCTGCTCCGGGACCAGCCGGAGCGGCCGTCACGAATGAGGGGACTCGGAGCCGCCGCCGCCTATCTCACCCTTCAGGCCCTGACCGAGGTCAACCGGCCGGACGAGGAAGGGTTCTGGAGGAACTTCAGCTCGTCGAAGTGGGTGGCCTGGAAGACCGGAACGAGTTTCGGCTTGAGGGACGGCTGGGCCGTCGGGGTCACCCCGAACTATACGATCGGCGTCTGGGCCGGGAACGCCGACGGCCGGGGCCTGCCGGGGCTCACGGGGCTCCTCGCTGCGGCCCCGGTCCTCTTCGACCTCCTGGGGGCCGTCGACGGCGGCGGCGAGATCGTCCGGCCGCCGTCCGGATTCAAGGAGGTCCGGGTCTGCCGCGACTCGGGATTCCTGGCCACCGACCTCTGTCCGGCCGTCGCCGTCGAGGTGCCCGAAGAAAGCCGCTTCGACCGGATGTGCACTTTCCACCAGGCCGTCCACCTCGACGCGTCGGGCCGCTTCCGGGTCGACAGCCGGTGCGAGCCCGTCGACCGGATGAGACACGAATCGTGGTTCGTCCTGCCGCCGATCCAGGAGTACTACTATCGGGCCGGGCACGCCGAGTACAAGCCGCTGCCGCCCTACCGGAGCGACTGCGCGGCCGCGGCCGCGGACGAGCGCGGCTCCCGGGTCATGAGCCTCGTCTATCCCGAGCCGGACATGTCCATCTACGTGCCGGTCGGGCTCGACGGCAAGGTCGGCGAGGTCGTCTTCGAGGCCGTGCACCGGAACCCGGGCGCGACCATCCACTGGTCCCTCGACGAGACGTATCTCGCCTCGACCCGGGTTTTCCACCAGATCGGGGTTGCGCCGGAGCCTGGCCCGCACCGGCTCGTGCTGACGGATGACGAGGGCCGCCGGCTGGTGCGGGACTTCGAGGTCGTCAGCCCGCCGCGGCGCGGCGACCGCTGACTATTTCTTCATATCCTTGTCGAACGCCACCTTGGACGGCGAGAAGTTCATGGTCCGGACGAAATCGAGCGCTTCCTGGGCCCCGAACTCGCGGTCCATGGCGTTGTCCTCCCACTCGACCGAGAGCGGGCCGTCGTAGCCGATGGCGTTGAGCTCGCGGATGACGGCGTCGAAGTCGACGTCGCCATGGCCGAGCGAGCGGAAGTTCCAGCCCCGCTTGACGTCGCCGAAGGGCAGGAACGAGCCCAGGATGCCGGCCCGGCCGTCCAGGGTCACGGCCACGTCCTTCATGTGGACATGGTAGATGCGGTCGGCGAAGTCGCGGAGGAAGAGGTGCGGCTCGACGCCCTGCCAGACGAGGTGGCTGGGGTCGAAGTTGAGGCCGAGTGCCAGCCGGCATTTGAAGACGTCGAGCAGGCGCCGGGTCGTGTAGACGTCGAAGGCGATCTCGGTCGGGTGGACCTCGAGGGCGAACTTGACGCCCTGCTCGTCGAACTCGTCGAGGATGGGCGACCAGAGGTCGTAGACCTTCTTGTAGCCGGCGTCTATCATCTCCTCGGTCGTCGTCGGGAAGGAATACCAGGCTTTCCAGATGGGCGAGCCCATGAAGCCGTTGACGACGTAGCAGCCCATGTTGCGGGCCGCCCGGGCGGCCGCCTTCATCTCCTCGATGGCCCACTTGCGCAGGGCATCGGGCTTGCCCTTGACGGCGTCGGGGGCGAAGCCGTCGAGGCGCGGATCGTACTCGTCGCCGACGCACTGGCCGGCCAGGTGCGCCCCCAGGGCCCAGCACTTGAGCTGGTGCTTCTCGAGGATGCGCTTCTTTTCGCGGACATAGGCCGGGTCGGCCGCGGCTTTGCGGACGTCCATGTGGTCGCCCCAGCAGGCGATCTCCAGGCCGTCGTAGCCCCAGCTCTTGGCCTTGCGGCAGATGGCCTCGAACGGCAGGTCGGCCCATTGGCCGGTGAACAACGTCACGGGTCTGGCCATTCTCTCCTCCTATTCATAGGGGACGCGGACAGGTTGGGGACCTGCTCTGAGCGCTTTGGGGCCTGGAACGTGTCCCCGGCTTTCCGTGTTCATGTCCCCATTTTGATCCAAACGGCGCCCTTGCCTGAGCTTTCGACGCAGGTCTCGACAAAGCGGACGCCGCGGACGCCGTCGTCGACATTGGGAAAATCGAGGTCCGCCGCAGATAGTGTCTCGCCCTTAAGCGTCTTGGCCAGGGCCCCGAGGAAGGTCGAGTAGATGTTGGCGAAGGCCTCGAAATAGCCCTCGGGGTGGCCCGATGGGATCCGCGACAGGGACTGGGCCCGCGGCGACATCGGGTCGCGGCCGCGCGAGAGGTTGGCCGTCGGCCGGTCCAGGAACGAGACGCGGGCGTTGTTGGGGGCCTCCTCGAACCATTCGACGGCGCCCTTAGCGCCGTAGATCCGCAGGCGCAGGGCGTTGTCGTGGCCGAGGGCGATCTGCGAGCACCAGTAGACGCCCTTGGCCCCGCCCTTGTAGTTGACCATGATCGTGGCGTTGTCGTCGAGCGGCCGCCCCGGGCCGAAATGGTCCAGGCGGGCGCAGAGCGCTTCGATGCGGAGCCCCGTCAGGAAACCGGCCATGAACTCGATGTGGCTGCCGATGTCGCCGACGCAGTTCGAGATACCGGCATACTTGGGGTCGGTCCGGGACAGAGCCTGCTTCTGGCCCGTGTCTTCGAGCTTCGTCGTCAGCCATTCTTGAGGATACTCGGCGTTGATGAAGCGGACCTCTCCGATCTCGCCGCGGGCGATCATGTCGCGCAGGTTGACGGCCATGGGGAAGCCCGAGTAAGCGTACGTGACGCAGAAGAGAAGTCCCTTCTTCTTAGCCAGGGCGGCCAGCTCCGCCGCGTCTTTGGAGCTTGTGGCCAAGGGCTTGTCGCAGACGACGTGAAAGCCATGTTCGAGGGCGAGCCTGGCCGCGGCGTAGTGGGCATTGTTCGTCGTGACGACGACGATGAACTCGGGGCGGTCGGGCCGCGCCGCCTCGGTCTCGATCATGTCCTTGAAGGCGGGGTAGAGGCGGTCCTTGGGAAGGCCAAGGAGGTCACCGGTGGCGAGCGTATTCTCGAAGGTCTGCGAAAAGCAACCGCAGACGATGTCGGCTTTCCCGTCCATGGCTATTGCCTTGCGGTGGACGTCTCCGATGAAGGCGCCCGGGCCGCCCCCGATCATGCCGTATCGGAGCTTGGGCGACCTGCCGCCCGCCGCCTGTCCTTCGATCATCTTGTCCTCCAAAAAATGGGGACGTTTCTATTTTCTTTTTTAATCTATAAACGCAAGATGAATAAAATAAATAGAAACGTCCCCATTTTCTTATTTCAGGGCTCGGCGGATGCGGTCGGCGGCCAGCTTGGCCTCCTCGGCTACGGCCGGGTCGGCCAGGAACGATTCCGCCGTCTTCAGGCTGGTCGCGCAGGGGAAGCGGCCGAGAGTCCCGAAAACGAGCTTCTTCTCTTCCGGCCGCGTCGACAAGGCCAGGACCTTAATGAGGTCTGCCGTCGCCCCTTCCGGATTTCGGTTCGGTTCGAGCCCGACCATGCGGACATATGCCCGGATGGCCAGGACCCGGTGGTTGAGTACGGGGGACGACTGCGCGATGGCAAGAACGTCGTCTCGCGCCGTGACCGTCGGCCAGTCAGCCAGGGCCCGCGCGGCCGCGTCGACCACCGTTGGGTCGGCGTCCGACAACGAGGCCCGCACTATGGCCAGGGCCGAATCGTCGCCGATCTTGCCCAGGACCCGCAGCAGGTCGGCCCTTTTCTTGGACCTCCTTCTCGACGGCCAGCCGGGCCTTGACCTCGCCGGCCCGGGCCAGCTCCCGGGGGTTCGTACGGGCCACCGCGGCGATCGTGTCCTCCATCGATTCGCGGGCCGTCTCGTCTTCGAGGCCGCCGAGGAGACCGAGCAGGCCGGGGATGTCGCCCTGGCCGCAGATCGTCCGGATCGCGGCCGCGGCCCGGGTCTTGAGCGCGGGCGGGCCCGACTTGACCAGCTCGATGAGGGCCGGCTTGGCCCCGGCGATGCGCCGGGCGCTCGCGGCCTGCACCAGCTCGGCCCTGATGGCGTCGTCGGAGGCCTTGGTGAGGTGTTCGAGGACGGCGTGATCGACATCCGTGCCGCGCAGCCGGGCCAGGGTGTCCCGGGCGGCCTCCTGCTCGGCTCCCGTCGTCCGGGCCGCCCGCGTGGCCAGGAAGAGGACCGACTTGCCGTCACCGGCCACGGCGATCGACCGGAGCGCGGCCAGCCTCAAATCGGGTGAGGAGCTCTCGGCCGCCTTGAGCAGATAGGCCCTGACGGTCTCGGCTGGGTATTTCCCCAGAACGGCCGTGAGCTGGATCTGGGCCGGGCCGGGCAGCCGGTCCATGAGATCGGCGACGCGGCCGATCTCGCGGGCCCCGAAATGCGCCCCGACCTGACCCAGTGCCGGGGCATACAGCGCCGCATCCTTGCCGTTCAGGGCCTTGAGGATCAGGCCCTGCGGGTCCGCGCCCGTCACGATGGTCCCCTTGAACGCAGCCTGCCGCGAGATCTCCGAAACGCCGGCCGCCAGGACCTGGCCGTACACCGTCGCCGCGGCGCCTTTGTTCCCCGCGTCCAGGGCGCTTTCCGCCGCCGTCAGAAGCGCCGAAGCCAGCTCGGCCTTGAGCGGCATGGCCGCCTGGTCGAGCAGGCCCGTGAGGCTCTTGGCCGCCTCGGTCCCGCCGATCTTGCCCAGGGCCTTGATCGCGTCACCCGCCAGGACCGTGTCTCTCCCGTTGGCTAGTGCGGCCAGCGCCGGCACTGCGGCCGCAAGCCCGCGCGCGCCGAGCGAGAAAACGACGCCGCGGCGGAGGTCGCCTTGCGCCTTGTCCAGGGCCGCCAAGAGCGCGGCGTCCGCCTCAGGCCCCGGGATCCTCTCGAGGGCGTATCTCGCCGGATCGGTCGCTTCCGGCTTGAGCACGAGCGCCCCGAGGACCGGGACGGACGCCGGGCCGCCGATGAGCCGCAGGGCCCGGCAGGCGGCCATCAGCCCGCCCGGCGCGGGCGAGCCCTGAACGAACGCGAGGAGCGCGGCTTCGGTCTCCTTTTTCGCTTGCGGATCGTCCTTGCGGGCGAAGACGGAGGCCCGGAGCCGCAGCAGCGGCCCGACGTCCTTGAAATCGAAAGTCTGGAGGTCCCGAAGAATGAGATCCAAAGGCTCGACGACGAGCGTCATGTCCCGCTTGGTCTGTTCGTTCATCTGGCCGGCCGCGGGCAGGGCCGCGAGTCCCAGCGAGACCGCGACGAGGAGAACCGCCAGGGTCGTTTGTTTCTTGGTCGTGGTCATGGTCGCTCTCCTCACTCCGGCAGCTGCCAGGGCTTGCGGTAGGAGTGGCCGAGGAGCCGCTCCGCCTCGGGATCGCCGATGATCGTTTCCGTGGCCGGGTCCCATTTGATCTTCCGCCCGATCTCCATGGCGATGACGCCCAGGTGGCCGACGCTGGCCGAGCGGTGGGCCGTCTCCGCCGGGGCGATGGTCTTCCCCCGGCTGCGGACGCAGTCGAGGAAGTTCTGCTGGTGGTCGCGGCTCTTGTACAGGCGGATCTCCTCCGGCCCGATCGTCTCGCGCTTGAGGCTGGCCGGCTCGGTCTCGAACTGGCCGCGGTCGACCCAGATCCAGCCGTACTCGCCGATCCACTTCGTCCCGCTCCAGATCTCGTCGTGGCCGCCGGCCAGGACCATGGGCGTCCCGTCGGCGTACTTGGCCTGGACGTAATAGCGGGTCGGGCTGTTGTAGATGCCCGAGGTCGGGTATTCGCCCGCGGCCTCGATCTCGACCGGCCCGGTCTCGTCCCAGCCCATGCCCCAGTGGGCGATGTCGAGGTGGTGGCCGATCCAGTCCATGTACTGGCCGCCGCCGAAGTCCATGTTCCAGCGCCAGTTCATGTGGACGCGGGCCTTGCAGTAGGGCCACCAGGGCGCCGGCCCGACCCAGAACTCGTAGTCGAGGTTGGGCGGCGGCGGGACCAGGGCCTCCTGGCCGAAGGTCCCGGCGAAGTCGTAGTGGCCCGCGGGCAACCCGACCTCGATCCTCTTGATCCGGCCGATGCGGCCGTTGCGGACGAGCTCGCAAGCCTGGTGGAAGTTCTCGACCGAGCGCTGCCACGAGCCCGTCTGCCAGACCCGGCCGTAGCGCTCGACGGCGTCGCAAAGGGCCCGGCCCTCGCGCAGGTTGTGGGTCAGGGGCTTCTCGGCGTAAACGTCGAAGCCTGTTCGCAACGCCGCGATCGACAGGATGGCGTGCCAGTGGTCGGGAACGGCGATCGAGACGGCGTCGAGGTCCTTGCGCTGGTAGAGCTCGCGGAAATCGTGGTATGTGGCGCAGGACTTGTTGCCGTATTTCTTGTCGACCATGCCCTTGGCCATGGCCAGGGGCTCGGTGTCGAGGTCGCAGACGGCCACCCACTGGACCTCAGGCTTCTCCAGGAAGTTGGCCATGTTCGATGGGCCCTGCATGCCGAACCCGATGCCGGCCATGACGATCCGGTCCGAGGCCGCGACGGCCCCGTCCTTGCCGAGGGCCGAAGCCTTGACGATGGTCGGGAAGCCGGCCACGGCCGCGCCTCCCGCGACGGCGACGGTCTTGAGGAAGTGTCGACGGTTCATCTGACTCATGCGTCCTCCAGGGTTCAGAGATGCCATTTCCAGCCGCCGCCGACGTAGAGCAGCTGGGAGGTCAGCCAACGGGCTTGGTCGGTGGCCAGGAACACCACGACGTCGGCGATGTCCTCGGGCCGGCCGACCCGGCCCAGGGGCGTTTTCCCGGCGATCTCGGCTTCTTCCTCCGGGGTCAGCCAGCCCGTTTGGACCGGACCCGGCGCGACGATGTTCACGGTGATGCCGTAGCGGCCGAGCTCGTGCGCGGCTGACCGGCTGTAGGATTCCAGGGCGTGCTTCGAGGCGGCGTAGCTCACCGCCCCGGTGTGGGCGTCGGCGGCGTCGGTGCTGATATTGATGATCCGGCCCCGCGTAGCCCGACGGGCGAGATGGCGCCGCACATATTCCGCCATCATCAGGGCCGGGGCCCGCGCGTTGACGGCGTAGTGGGTGTCCATGGTGGCCGCGTCGGCCAGCGTCATGCCGTAGCCCTCGCCCGTGACCCGCGCGGGATCGAAGGTCTCGGGGGTCCAATGGCCGTGATTGTTGACGAGGACCTCGACCGGACCGAAACGCCGCTCGCAGTGGTCGAAGAGGGCCGGCACGCTCGCGGGGTCGGCCAAGTCGGCTTCGACGCAGGCGGCCCGCCCGCCCCGGCCTTCGATGGCCCGGACGATCGTCTCGGGCGGCTCCTGGCCCACGGCCTCGTAAAAGGCGGGCCCGCCGACGCCGGCCCGCCGCGCCTTTTCCATTTCGTCCGGGCTCATCGCGGGCGGCCGGCGGAACGCGGTGATGAAAACGGCCGCGCCCTGGTCGGCGAAGGCCCGGGCCGTAGCGGCGCCGATCCCCAACGGGTTGTTGACGCCCGTGATCAGGACGACGCGGCCGGCCAGCTTTGGATCGATCATGCGCTGTCAGACAAGCGGTGTCTGCCCGGGGACCGCGACCGGATCGACCGGGTTCGGCCCGAACTCGTAGACCTTCGGGGAGAGGTCGAGCTTGGAGGCGTTCATGGCCCAATCCCAGGACAGGGCCCGGCCGGTGTAGGCGCTCATGCGGCCCATGATGGCGCAGAGCGTGCTCTCGGCGATCCTCTGGCCCTCGTTGAGGGGCCGGCCCGCCCGGATGCTGGCGATGAGGTCGGCGTGCTCGACGACGTAGGGATTGGGCTCGTCGCCCTCGAACTTCCAGGGATTGGCCCCCCCGATCTCGCCGTAGCCGAAGGCGGTGCCTTTCGTCCCGACGATCTTTTCTTCGACCCGCTCGGCGCAGCCCTTGGTCTGACGGCACATGCTTGCCACCCGGACGCCGTTCGGGTACTCGAACTCGATGGCGAAGTGGTCGAAGATGTTGCCGTATTCGGGGGCCGTCCGGACCTGCCGGCCGCCCATACCCATGACCTTGACCGGGTTCGCCTTGAAGGCCCAGTTCATGACGTCGATGTTGTGGACGTGCTGCTCGACGATGTGGTCGCCCGACGTCCAGCTGAAATAGAGCCAGTTGCGGCACTGCCACTCCATCTCGCTCATCTCGGGCGTCTTCTTGATGACCCAGAGGTCGCCCCCGTTCCAATAGCACTGGCCGCCGACGATCTCGCCGATGGCCCCGTCGTGGATGCGCTTCATGACCTCCAGGTATTTCTTCTGATGGCGGCGCTGGGTGCCGGCGACGACGGCCAGGCCTTTCTCCGCGGCCAGCTTGGAGCTGGCGATGACCGACCGGACCCCGACCGGGTCGACGGCCACCGGCTTCTCCATGAAGACGTTCTTGCCGGCCTCGATCGAGGCCCTGAGGTGGATCGGCCGGAAGCCGGGCGGCGCGGCGGTCACGATGTAGTTGATGTCCTTGATGGCCAGGAGCTTCTTATAACCGTCCAGGCCGGTGAAGCAGGCCTCCGGCTTGACCTTGACCGCGGCCGGGACCTTCTCGCGGAGCGTCTTGAGCGAGCCCTCGAGGCGGTCCTTGAAGGGGTCGAACATGGCGATGATCTCGACGCCCGGCGACGAGGTCACGGCGTCGATGGCCGCGCCCGTGCCGCGGCCGCCGCAGCCGATCATCCCGATCTTGATCGTGTCCGACCCGGCGGCGAACAGCGCTCCGGTCCCGGACATGGCTCCGGCCAGGGTGGCCACCGAGGCGACCGAGGCGGTCTTGATGAAATCCCTGCGGGTCAGCTCGTTCGATCGTTCGTCCATCGCGTGCTCCTTTTAGAAATTGTCGGCGGCCCGGTAGGCCGCGAGGAAGGCCTTCTCGCCCTCGAGCCCCTTGCGGCTCAGGCCGTGCTCGCAGCAAAGGACGCCGGTGTAGCCCTTGTCGTGGATGTGCTTGAAGATGTTGCGGTAGTTCATCTCGCCCGTGCCCGGCTCATTCCGCCCCGGCGAGTCGCCGATGTGGAAGGCCGCCAGCTCGTCCCAGCAGGCGTCGATGTTGGGGATGATGTTGCCCTCGGTGATCTGCTGGTGGTACATGTCGTCGAGGATCTTGACCGACGGGCTGCCGACGGCCTTGCAGATCTCGTAGGCCTGGGCCATCTTGGTCAGGAAGAGGCCGGGGTGGTTCTTGGGATTGAGCGGCTCGAGAACGATGATGAGGCCCGAGGGCTCGCACAGGCCGGCCGCCCACTTCAGGTTCTCGACGACGTTGGCCGTCTGATAACCCCAGTCGTTGCTCAGATTGAGCCGGCCGGGCACGGCCAAGGCCCACTTGCAGCCGGTGCGCTTGAAGGTCTCGATCGCCGTCTTGAAGCGCCCGGTCAGCATCTCCCGGATGGCCGGGTCCCGGGTCACGAACGATTCGACGCTGAAATCGGCGTAGACGACGAACGGACCGATCGCCAGACCGAGACGGTTCGACTCTTTAGCCAGGGCCTCCTGCTCGGCGGCCGGCCGGCCCATCAGGCCGTTGTCGAACCAGGCGCTGAAGCCCTGGTCCGCGACGGCCTTCATCTGGTCGGTCGCCGCCTTGCCGGCGCTGGCCGCGAACATGTCCAGCCCTGGGGCGTATTTGAGCTTGAAGGGCGTTCCCCTGGCGACCGCGGGCTGGGCTTGTTCCCCCCGGCCGAGCTTGGGCGCCGACAGGGCCGCCGCGCCGCCGACGGCGGCTGATTTAAGGAACTCCCGGCGAGATCGAAGCAGACTGGTCATGCCGTCCCTCCTCGATGTCATCCCCGGATTTTATTAAATATCCCGCCGACATACAACCCAAGGGCTGATGTTGGGTCGTGCCGGCGTTAGGGGACCGGCCATAGGCCGGAAATTCCCAGCCGTCGGTCCCGGGGGGTCGCCGGGACGTCCCCAACGCAGGAGACGCTTATCCCATTGTCCTCAAAAGACTACTAAAATAGTAGGAAATAGGACAGTCCCAGCCCCGCACCGGAGAAGATCCCTCGGTTTTCCCCTGGACGCTTCCGATCGAACGCGGCGCCCGGCTTGGCACGCCGTTTGCAAAATGGAGGATCGGCCCGCGAAGAGCGGGCCTCGATGATACGCCGGCGTCCCGGACGACGGGGAGGCCTGGCGCGAGAAAGGAGATCTCGATGAAGATCTTGAAAATCGCCGCGATCGTGCTCGTCCTGGCGGCCGCGGCCTATCCGCAGACCAAGGACCTGGGCCTGGGCGGTTTCGCCAACGAAGCCGGCCCCATCCTCATGGCCGTCGACGCTCAGCTCGTCGACCAGTCCGTCAACAGGCCTTACGCCATGTTCGTCCTGTTCATGGGAGCCAAGGACAAGAACGTCTCGATCACCGTGGCGTCCAAGGACGTGGTCATGGTGTACAAGGGCGAAGAGTACCACATGCCGACGCTCGCGCAGCTGCGGGAGCACTACCGTGGCGAGCTCCGCGACCTCAACTTCTACCGCCGCTTGGGCAAGGAAGGCATCATCTCGTCCTGGGTCCGGTTCTATGATTTCCCGAACCAGGCCGATTTCTTCCCGCCCCTGACCATGAGCTCGACCCTGTCGGTTACCGAGGGCCACCTGGTCTCCCTGAACGGGTTCATCACGCCCATCTACTTCAAGAACCCGGGCTTCGCCAAGGGCGACCGGCTGACGATCAGGGTCCGCGACGCCAAGGACCCCGCGATCACGGGGGAGTGCGAGGTGATTCTGCAGTGACCGCCGGAGCCGGCCTCACGGCTTCGGCCAGCGCGGCGGCCGAGAGGACGGGCCTGAGGCAGGATCCTCCCGAGCAGACGTAGGCGGCGGCGGCCCCGCCGCCCGCGTCCATGCCCTTGGTGAAGGGCGCCAGTCCCTCGACCGCCGCGGCCACCTCGGGCCGGTCCGTCGGCTTGAACAGGCCGGCGGTGTCCCAAGTGCAGGTCCCCCGCAGGGCCGCCATCATGTCGCGCGTTTCCGCCGCGTCCGACCGGCCGACCAGGACGACCTCGCGCGACGGTCCGATCGCGTAATCCAGCCCGCACAGGAACTCGGTGTACATGCGGGGGTGCGCGGCCACTTCGGCGGTGAAGGTCTTCGCCAGGCGCGAGGCCCGGTCCTCAAGCTCCGGCCGGCCGGTGAGCCGGGCCAGCCGCAGGAGGTCCATGAACATGACCGAGTTGCCCGACGGCAGGGCCCCGTCATAGAGGTCCTTGCTCCGAACGTCCTCCTGGCCCGCGGCGTCGAAGAAGAATCCCCCCTCCGCGTCGTCCCAGAACAGTCCGATGGCCCGGCCGACGAGGTCGAGGGCGGCCTCGAGGTGCCGCGGATCGTACCCCGCTTCGTAAAGCCCCAGCAGACCCTTGGCCATGAAGGCGTGGTCGCAGAGGAAGGCCGGGACCCGGGCTTCGCCCTCGGAAAAGACGTGGAGAAGGCGGCCGTCGGCGCCGCGCATCTTGTCCAGGATGAACTCGGCCGCCGCCGCGGCCGCCCGCAGATACCGGTCCTCTCCCGTCACCCGGAAAACGGCCGCCAGCCCGGCGATCATCAGACCGTTCCAGTCGGCCAGGACCTTGGGGTCTTTGAACGGCCGCGGCCTTCCCTCGCGGGCCCTGAAGAGTTTCTGGCGGATCTCTTCGATCTGGGTTTCCGTTACCGGAGGCCCCGTCTTCTTGGTACTGAGGGCCGGCCAATCGGGCAGACGGGCCTGGTGGAGGACGTGACGGTCGCCGGGAAAGCTCGGGGGGCCGCTGGCCGGCCCGGGCTCGCCGACGCCGAAGACCGCGGCCGCGATCACGGCCTCCTCCGGTCCGAGAACGCTTTCGAGCTCGCTCCGGTTCCAGAGGTAGAACCGGCCCTCCTCGCCCTCGCTGTCGGCGTCCTCGGCCGTGGCGAAACCGCCCGACGGGGCCGCGAGATCGCGGAGGACATAATCGGCGATCTCGGCCGCCGTCCGCCGGAACTCGTTGCGCCCCGTCGCAGCGAAGGCCTGGGCATAGACCTCGGCCAGGAGGGCCTGGTCGTAGAGCATCTTCTCGAAATGCGGCGCCAGCCAGGCCGCGTCCGTCGCGTAGCGGTGGAAGCCGAAGCCGAGGAGATCGTAGATCCCACCGCGCCGCATGGCCTTGAGCGTCTTGCCGGCCATGCCCAAGGCTTCGCCGTTGCCGGTCCGCTGCCAGTACCTCAGCAGGAAGGCGATGTGGTGGGCGATCGGGAATTTGGGCGCGCCGCCGAACCCGCCCTGGGCCCGGTCAAAGTCGGAGGCCAGCTCGCGGAAGGCCTCGTCCAAGGTCGCGGGAGTCAGCTTGTCGCCGCGCCGGACCTTGGGCCGGATCCGGCCCCGGTCGAACGCGATCGCGACCTCGTCAACGGAGCGGAGGATCTCCGGGCGCTTGTCCCGCCAGGCCTCGCTGATGAGCGGCAGCAGCTCGAGCAGGCCCGGCCGCCCCCAGCGCCGCGAGCGCGGATAGTACGTCCCGGCGAAGAACGGTCGCCGTTCCGGCGTCATCATGATCGTCAGCGGCCAGCCCCCCGAGCCGGTGAGGGACTGGCAGACGGCCATGTAATGCTGATCGAGGTCCGGCCGCTCCTCACGGTCGACCTTGACGGACACGAACTCCGCGTTGAGCAGACGGGCCGCCTCGGGGTCGGTGAAGGACTCCTCTTCCATGACGTGGCACCAGTGGCAGGTCGAATAGCCGATCGACAGGAAGATGGGCTTGTCCTCGCGCCGGGCCCGTTCGAAGGCCTCCTCGCACCAGGGGTACCAATCCACGAGGTCGCGGGCGTGCCGCCGGAGATAGGGGCTCTTCTCGTCGGCCAGACGGTTGACGCGGCCCGCCCCCTCGGCCGGACGCGAAGCGTCGCCGCCCTTCGATGCGCTCATGGCTTTTGCTGATCGGGCGGACGGTCCGCCCCGCGGCCCTGCGGCCGCCCTTTCTATGTTAGCACATGGGGGCGATTTCTTCAGGACCGGGAACGACCGTGGGCGACGAGGACCAAGGCGCCGTCCTTGATGAGCCCGACGCCGGGCGCGTAGAGCTTGGCCTCCCGGCCTCGTTCGAGGGGGCTCGTCTCCTCGACCTTGAGGCAACCCTTGAACTCGCCGGCCGGGGTCTTGAGCCGGGCGTCGAGAGAGACGATCTCGGCTCGGTCCATGGCCACGCCGGGGGCGATCTCTTGATAGAATCGAGAGCCGATCTCCGGGCGGCCGGGGATCATCAGCCCGAAACGGGCCCCGCCTTGGCCCGATTCCCAGGCCCCTTCGTGGCGAACGACCTGGCCGTCCTTGTAGATATCGACCTCTTCGCCGAAATAATAGACCCCCCGGTCCGCCTTGTTGAAAGCGAAGAAATTGCGCGACACCTCGGCCAGCCGGCCATCGCTCGATTCCCGCTCTTCGACGATCCGGGTCTCGACGCCGTCGACGACCTTGGTCTCCTCGAGGACCGTGATCACCAGGGTGACGCGGCGAAGGCCTTCGCGGCCCTCGAGCCGCAGCTGATAGCCCGGCTCGAGGCGGAAGAAATCGTTCGAGCCCGACGGCGCGAAGTCCTTCTTGTCGACGGCGAACGTATCGGTCCAGCCCTTGTTCGCTTGGACCGGGATCGAGGCCGTGAGGCCGCTCGCCGTGGCCGCGAGGGACAGGCCAAGCGTCCAGACGGCGATGCTCGTTTTCATGGGGCTCTCCTCTTCCGTTTGAGGCCGTCCGTTATCGGGCTGGGATGAGGACGATCTTCTCCAGGTTCATGGCGTGATTGTTGGTGATCGCCGTGATCCGGACTCGGAGCGCGTGCGGGCCGGCCGCGAGCGTGACCTTGCCGACGGGGAAGGCGGCCGGGAAATAGACGCTCGGCGACGGCTGCGTCTTGGCAGCCAGCTTCTGGCCGTCGATATCGACCTCATAGGCGGCCTGACCGCCCCACATGCTGGCGTAGGAGGCCCGGACCTCGTAGGTTTCGGGTTTGGAGGTCGTGAACTTCCATTCCGGGTAATCGTTGACGTTCTGCCAATTGGCCAGCATGGTCGTCCGGAAGAAATAATCGAGGTAGGCGCGCTGTCCCATCTCCGACTGGATGTCCGCAAGGTAAGCCGGGAGGTCGACGCGGCCGTCCGGGGCCGGGCCGACCGTCCAGGGGTCGGCGGCCGGCGGGCCGTCGAGCTCGAGGGCCACCACCGTCGCGTCGGGGTCCGCGGCCCGGGCGGGGAGGGTCACGACGACGTCCTTGGCGGCGCGGCGGGCGGCCAGGCTCCGGCCCTTATCGGCCAGAAGATAGGCTTTCCGGACCTCGTTCTTGAGCCCGGGCAGGATGATCCGGCCGTCCTGCGGCCAGCCCATGACGTGGATATAGAGCGTCGAGCCCTTGACCGTGGCCCGGCCGAAGAACGGCAGCCTCTCGAAGGGGCTCGCGGTCGTGCCGTAGATGGCCTCGCCGTTAGTCTTCAGCCACTCGCCGATGCGGCGCAGCCGGGCCTGGAAGTCCGCCTGGATGCGGCCGTCGGGCTGCGGCCCGATGTTGAGCAGGAGGTTGCCGCCCTTGCTGACGATCTCGATGAGCTGACGGATGAGCTGGCTGGCGCTGTGGAACTCGGTCTCGGTGCGGTTGTAGCCCCAGCCGTTCCAGTTCATGGTATAGCAGGCTTCCCAGAGCCGGGGCGTGCCGTCGGGGTTGCGGATCCCGGTCGCCGGGACGTAGTTCTCCGGGGTGCCGAAATCGCCGTAACCGGGCTCGCGCTTGAACAACCGGTCGTTGATGAGGAGCGACGGCTTCATGGCCAGGAGCATCTTGCCGATGGCGAAGGCCCGCTGTTCCTCATTGGTGTGCTCCCATTCGCCGTCGAACCAGAGGACGGCCGGGTCGTACTTGGTCAGGAGCTCCTTGATCTGGTTCGTGGCGTAGTCCATGTAGCGGCCGAAATCGGCGCCTTTCGCCGAGCGGTCCTTTTCCCAATCGCGGCGCGGCAGGTAGTCGGGGTGGTGCCAGTCCATGATCGAGTAATAGAAGCCGAGCGGGACGCCGGCCTTCTTCATCGAGACCGAAAGGGGGCCGAGGATGTCCTTGCCGTACTTGGCGTGCATGACGTCGTAGTCCGTGTAGGCGCTGTCGAAGATGGCGAAGCCGTCGTGGTGCTTCGAGGTGATGATCACGTAGCGGACCCCGGCGTCTCTGGCCAGGGCGGCCCAATCGTCCGGGTTGAAGTTCACGGGATTGAAATTGTCGGCGTAGTACTGGTAGTCCTTGAGCGGGATCTGGAGCAACTGGCGGGCCCATTCCTCCCGGCCGATCATGGAATAGACGCCCCAGTGGATGAACAGCCCGAACTTGGCCTCGCGGAACCACTGCAGACGGTCGGGCGCCTGGTTGGCGGTTTGCCCGGCGGGGGCGGCGGAGGCGACGAGGCCTAGAGCGAGAAGGCTCAGGGTGACGACGGCGAGGACGCGGATTCTCATGATCTGACCTCTCTCTTATGGTGGCCCCAGATTATCCCCGCCGCGCCGGGCTGTCAACCAGACGGGTCCCAGGTCCCCTCTTGTCGGTCGCCGTCTTGACCCTGTCTTTTGGTCGGGTATATAAGCAGGCTTGGGAGGCCTTCCATGAAGCCACGCCATGCCGTCCTTGTCGCGCTCGCCGTCGCCGGAATGCTTTTCTCGGTTGGCGGCCGCGGTTTCGCCGGGACCGAAAAGCCCGGTCATGAATTCACCTATGTCTGCCGCGAGGGCGGGGCCGGCGGCTATGAGGCCTTCCCGGACGTCTGCCGGCTTCAGGACGGGCGGCTGATGGCGGTGTTCTATGCCGCCTACGATCACGTCGGCCTGCCCACCGCCCAATGGCCGCGCGGCGGCCGGATCGATTATGCGCTCTCCGCCGATGAGGGCCGGACCTGGTCGAAGCCGCGCGTCCTTTACGACGGTCCCGACGACGACCGCGATCCTTCGATCGTCGAGCTCCCGTCCGGCAGGCTGCTCTGTAACTTTTTCTCGCTGCGCCGCAAATCCGGGACGACCGGTCCCGCGGCCGAGTGGGACGGGCTCGGGACCTGGCTCGTCGAATCGACGGACCAGGGCCGGACCTGGTCCAAGCCCCGGCTCGTCTCGGCGGAATATTATTGCAGCTCGCCCATCCGCCGCCTCCCGGACGGCCGCCTCATGCTGGGGTTGTACCGCGAGGACGGAGGCAAGGCCTGGGGCGCGGTCACGACGAGCGCCGACGACGGCCGGACCTGGGGCCCGGTCGTGGATATCCCCAACGGCGGCTGGAAGCTCGACGCCGAGACCGACGTCATCCCGCTTCCGAACGGGCGCCTCCTGGCCGTCGAGCGCGAACCGGCGACCTCGATGTGCGCCTCGGTCTCGGCCGACGGGGGCCGGACCTGGGCCGCCTCCCAGCCCCTCGGCTTTCCCGGCCATTGCCCCTATCTTTTGAGGACCTCGACAGGCCTCCTCGTCCTGGCCCACCGCCTGCCCGGGACGTCGTTGCATTACTCTTATGACGACGGCCGGACCTGGAGCGAGAACGTCGCCGTCGACGACCGCATCGGAGCCTATCCCTCGATGGTCGAGCTCAAGGACGGCTCGGTCCTCATCCTTTATTATGAGGAGGGCGCGGGCTCGAACATCCGGGCCCGGCGTTTCCGGGTCGGCCCCGGCGGGCTCGAGTGGTTGGCTTTTGACGACGGCTCGGTCTATCGGCGCGACGATCCTCCGGCCGAGAGCGGCGCCCCCGTCATCCGTGTCTTCCGGGAAGGGAACGTCTGGCGCATCGCCGGAGAGAGGAACGCTGTCCGACTGGACCTCGACACCCTCCAGCTGAGCGTCACGACGCCTTCGGGGAAATGGACCATGCGGCCGTCCCTTGAGGGCGACCTCGCTCTCGGCGACGCCGCCGGCCGAGCCTTCGGTGCCTTTCGGCTGGCCTCGGCCGTCCGCAAGAGCGCCGCGCCTTATCGGGCCGGGCTGCAAATGGGGATCAGGGTCTCGCTCGCCGGCTTCCGGTCCCTCGAGGGCCAGGTCCTCGACGCGTCCCTCGACCTGTTCATCGGGCTCGAGGGCGGCGACGGGGACCTCGTCTGCCGCATCCTGGCCGGCGATGGAGATGTCCGGGTCCGCGAGCTCCTCTGGCCGGCCAGCTTCGAACCCGGGACGTTCACGGCGACGGTCGTGCCGTTCATGCAGGGGATGCTCCTGCCCAAGGACTGGCCGCGGCCCGTCCGCCTGTACGACACGATGAGCTACGGCCGGCTTTACATGCCCTGGTGGGGATTCACGAGGTCCTCGGGCTCGGCCCTCGTCGTGCTCGAGACCCCCGACGATGCCGGCTGCCGCTTCGACCATCCGGCCGGGGGCCCGACCTCGGTCGATGTGCGCTGGGTCCACTCGCTCGGGCGCTGGGCCTACCCCCGCGTCGTCCGCTTCGCCTTCCTTGATGACACGGCTGGCTACGTGGGGCTGGCCAAGCGCTATCGCCGCTTCATCGTCGAGTCGGGGCGGTTCGTCTCGCTCCGGGAGAAGATCGACCGCAATCCGCTCGTCGGCAAGCTCATCGGCGCGCCCGTCATCCACACCTCGATCCTCTATCATGTTCAGCCGCAATCAAGCTATTACGACAAGAAGGACCCGGCCAAGAACCATCAGCTGGTGACGTTCGATCAGCGGGTCCGGGAGCTCGAGGCCCTGGCGGCTCGGGGCGTTCACCGGGCCTATATCCACCTCGACGGCTGGGGACTCCGGGGCTACGACAACCTCCATCCCGACGTCCTGCCGCCTTGCCCCGAGGCCGGCGGCTGGGACGGGATGAAGCGGCTGGCCGACGCCAGCGACGCCCTGGGCTTCGTCTTCGCCATCCATGACCAGTACCGGGACTACTATCTCGACGGCGCGACCTACAATCCCCGCAACGCCCAGGTCGCCGAAGGCGGCCGGCGCGAGTTCCATGCTACCTGGTACGGCGGCTGGCAGACCTATCTCTGTCCCTCGCTCGCGCCGGGCTTCGTGGCCAGGAACCACCGGGCCCTCCTCGACCACGGCGTCAAGCTGCGCGGCGCCTACCTCGACGTCTTCTCGGTCGTCCCGCCCGACGAGTGCTACGACCCCGAACACCCCGTGTCGCGGACGGAGTGTCTCGAGTTCCGCGGCGCCTGCTTCGACTTCGTCCGCTCCTATGGCGGCGTCGTCAGCTCGGAGGAGCCGGCCGATTGGGCCCTGCCGAAGCTCGATCTCGTCCACCATGGCCCGTTCGCGCTCGATCCCAACCCCGGCGGGGGGCCGGCCATGGGCATCCCCATTCCGCTCCTCGACCTTGTCTATCACGGGGCCATCCTGCTGCCCTGGGCATTGGAGAAAGGCGCTTGGGGCATCCCCCAGAACGACCTGGGCTTTCTGCACGGCCTGGGCCATGCCGGGCTGCCCTATCTTTCGATCACCCCGACGGACGAGGAGCTCGAACGGGTCCGGACGATGTGCGCCCTCAACGCCCGGGTCGGACTTCTGGAGCTCGTCGAACCACGAATTCCTGGGCCGGTCATACCGCCGCCAACGTTTCACCTACGCCGACGGCACCCAAGTGACCATCGACCTCGACGCCGGGACCTGGAGCGTCGATCCTCCGTTGCAGGTCCCCCCGGATATCCGTTAGAAAAATGGGGACGTTTCTATTTTTAAAACCGGCTCATTAATTCTAGGCTAATAATAAAAATAGAAACGTCCCTATTTTCCAGCCGGTCCCCATTATTGGCCCAAGGTCAGGAACAGGATCCCCGCCAATCCGGCCGCGATCCCGAGGAAGCCGAGCGGCTTGATCCTCTCACGGAAAAAGAAGACCGCGAGCAGGACCGCGGCCAGGATGGGTCCTGCCGTGGAGACGGGAAAGACGACGGGCTCCGGCAGCTTGACCAGCGCCCTCAGAGTGAACAGGTTGCCGGCGACGCTCCCGAGCGCCGCCAGCGTGCCGTACTTGAACAAGCCGGGCGCCGGCTTGGTTCTCCTGGCCAGAAGGAAGATCCAGAGCGCCAGGGCTCCGGCGAGGAACGTCACGAAGAGGAAGAACCAGAAGTTGATGGCGCCCAGCCGGGCCGCGGCGGCCTGGGCGAGCTGGGGAATACCGGTCAGTACAAAGGCCGCCCCGACCAGGGCCAGCCACTTCAGCCAGGCCGCCCTGGCCTCGCCCTTCGACGCCGCCGCCGACATCGAGATGAGGGTGACGCCGGCGACGATGAGCAGGATGCCCGCGGCAGCCGACCGGCCGAACGGCCGGGACCAGACGACGATCGAGAATGCGACGGGAATGAGGAATGACATCGTGTAGATGGAGATGGTCAGGGCGTACGGCCCGGCTTTGAGGGCGCTCAGGAAGAAGAAATAGGCCGCCGCCCCGCCGATGCCGCCGCCGATCGCGAGAAGGACGACGGGCGCGGAGACGAGAAGAGGCTCCCGGGAGACGACGACGGTGATCAGGCACAGAGCGGCCGCGGCCGCGAAGAGAGCCGCGGTCAACGTGGGGGAGGAATGGCCTTTGAGACTGCCGAGCTTCATGATGAAGTTCATGGCTACGAACCCGGCTACGGCCAAGCCGAGGAAGATCCATCCCATGAGCGCCTCCTTCTCCGGCCTCAGACCGCCCGCAGGGCCCGGCGGGCCGCTTTCAGGAACGCGCCCTCGACGCCCGCCGCGAAGGGGAAGAGCTGGTAGAACATCGGGGCGCAATAGCACGCGTAGTCGGTCTTGTCCTTGAAGTCGCGGTCGGTCGGGACGTAGCCGATATTGCCGTTGGCGTAGCCGACGGGGACGAGCGGGCCGTCGGTCGCCTGGAGCTTCAGGCCGATCGCGCTGAAGAACTCACCCGGCAGGGCGGCGATCTTCAGCCCGCCGATCCGCAGGGCCTGGACGGGCACGTTCGCGACCGCCGGGGCCCGACGGAGTCCCGGGGCCGCGGCCAGGGCCCGTTCGCGCCAGCCCTCGGCGAACTTGGCCGCGCCGGGGAATTGGGAATAGGTCTTGGCGAACGCGGCGGCCTGGCGCTCGATCGCCCGCTTGTCATAGACCGTGAGGGGGATCGCGATGCGGCGCTCGCCGGCCGCCAGCCGCGGTCCGGGCTGCGGCACGGCGTACCGCTCGGCCCGGACCAAGCGCCGCCGGACGAGGTCGGCGATATCGGCGAGATCCTCCACCGTCCCCTCGCCCCAGCGGTTCTTTTGAAGCAGCGGATCGATGTCGCCGCAGAAGCCCTGGAAGAAGAGGGCCCCGTCGCCGAGCTTCTCGATCTCGCGGACGACCGCGCCCGGCCAGTCGGCCGAGACGTGGCTCCGTCGCCCGAAGACGACGGCGTGACAGGCGTAGCTCAGGAGATGGATCTTGTGGGCGGGCGTCCGGAGGATGACAACCTTGAGGACGGGGTCGACGCCGCAGAAGTCGTTCTTGCGCCGGTTGTAGCCGAGCGGCTCGATGGCCTCCAGGGCATAGGCGAGCCCGGCCGGCCGGGGCCCGGCGACCGCCTCGGCCGCCGCCTCGCTGATGAGCCCGCGCAGCCGTTCCATGTAGGCCTCATCGACGTCGCCCAGCCCGGGCATCGGTTGGGTGGCCGGCCCGCAGTGCGTGTGCGTCGCCGCGAGAAGGACCGCTTCCCGTGGCAGGCCGTGGGCCGCCGCGATCTTCGTCCGGATCGCGTCCGCGTCCTCGACGGTGAAGCCGATGAGGTCGCAGCTCGCGAGAAGAAGCGCGGTCTTTCCCGCCCGCAGGTAGACCGCCCGGCACTTGAGATCGTCAAGGACGGATCCGGCCTTGCGGTCGAGGTAGAAACCGTAGCCGGCGAGATCGACGCCGAGCGGCGGCGTGATCGTCCTTTCGCCGTAGCCTGCGGTGAGCCCGTTCATGGCTCCCTCCCTTCGATCAGGGCCCGGGCCTTGGCGACGTGCGCGGCGATCGTCTTTTTGGTCTCGACGTAGCGGCCGGGGAACTCCCGGTCGAGCCGGGCCGCGACGCGCTCGACGTGGTCGACGAACCGGGCCGCGAGCCGGCGGCCGTCGCGTTCCTCGAGCAGCGCGCCCGACTTTTCGAGGACACAGTTATAGGCGGTCGAGGTGCTGCCGCGAAGCAGGTTGCCCGGATAGAGCTCGACCAGGTCCGCGAGAACGGCTCTCCGGGCCGGCGTGTCGGCCAGGACCCAGAGGGCCTGCCCGATCGAGCGTCGAGGATCGTAAGCGCGGGGATTATAGGCATAATCCGCGCAGGTCAGGAGCGGGATGCGGTTGATCTCGTTCTGCGGCGAGAGCGGGTTGCTCATGTAGCCGTAGGCCGCCTCGGCGAGGTCGGGATCCCGGCCGGTGACCGGGCCGAGGTGGAGGGCGCCGGAGCGGTCGTTGACCGGATAGTTATCCCAGATGATCAACCGATGGCCGGCGGCCCGGCGGAACGACTCGGCCGCCGCCCGGGTGATGCGAAGCGTGACGACGTCGTCGCCGGTCCAGAAGAGGAAGACGTCCTTGTCGAGGACGCGGCCGAGGGCCTCGATGTAGAGCTTGGCTTCGCCCCGGTCGGCCGGGCCCCAGTAATAGACCGGGCAGAAGACGAGCTGGGCTTCCGGGTCCTTGGCCCGCAGCCGGGCGAACAGCCGGTTGGCCAGCCCGGCGTGGGCCGCGCCGAGGGCGGTGATGTCCTGGCCCTTCACGTCGATGTCGTCGTAGCTGAGGCTGAACCAGCGCACGCCCAGGGCCTGGACGGCCGCATAGTTCTTCCACATGGCCTCGAAGTCTTCGTCACTGTCGTATTTGAGCGGCCGCTCGCTGAAAAGGGCCGGATGGAAGGAAAAACAGAAGGTCAGGCCCGCCGCGCGGCAGGCCGCGGCCACCCGGCCGAGGCCGTCGAGCGTGGCCGGCGGCAGCGGCTCCCACCAGCGGTTGACGAACTTCACGGTGTCGGTGAAAACGCTGGTGTAGCAGCTCATCAGGAAGTTCATCTTGGCCCGGGCGAGAACGGGGATCTCGGCCAGGTACTGGTCCCAGGTCCAGGCCCAGCCCTTGGTGCCGCGCAGGACGAACCCCGGCTCTTTTTGGCCGGGCGGCAGGGGGGTCGGAAAAGGCGTCTGAGCGGCCGGCAGGGCGACCTTGAACGTCGGCCGGGCCGGGTCCGGCCGCCCGCCGCCGCACGCCGGGCCCAGGACCGCCAGGATGCAGATGAGAGAACGGAGCTTCTTGGCCATGGCGCCTCCGCGACCCGGCCGGTCATGGCCGGCCGGCGCCGAGAGCTTATTCTAGGAGTTCCCAAAGGGAGGCGCAATGAGAAAATCCGCCGGCGCCGTTCGTCGCTTTAATGAAAGCCGGGCCCTGAGCCCGGTCCAGAGCCTTTCCCATGACCCGCCAATGCCTGTCACGTCTCGCCGAGGTCGTTTTCGACCACGTCCCCGCCGACGGGGCCATCTTCCGCGCTTTCGACCCGGGAGGGGAGCTCGTCTTCGAGGCCGCCCGAGGGCCGGCGACCCCGGCCCACGAGCGTCTCGTCGCGCGCGTCCTCGAGATCGGCCGGCCGATCCTCGCCCGGGACCTCGGGCGGGACCCGCTCTTCGCCGACCTCGAGCTCGACGGCAACGGCCATGATCCGCACGCCGTCCTGGCTTATCCCTGGAGCCTGAGGGACCGGCCGGCGGGGATCGTCCTTCTGGCCCGAAACGGCGGCGGACGCCCCTTCGAAGCGGGCCACCTCGAATTCCTGACCCTGGCCCTGGCCCCGGCGATCTATCTCCTCAAAGGGGACCGCGCCGGGGGGGCGCCGGAGCGCGACCGGCGGACGATCGATCCCGCGGCCGCCGCGAGCGCCCCTTTCCTGGGCGAAGCGCCCTCGGTCCGCGCCGTCCGGGTCATGATCGAGCGGGTCGGCGAGACCGACGCCCCGGTCTTCATTTCCGGCGAAAGCGGCACGGGCAAGGAGCTTGCGGCCAGGACCATCCATGAGACGGGCCGGCGCCGCCACGGGCCGTTCGTGGCCGTGAATTGCGCGGCCATCCCCGAGGCCCTGCTCGAAAGCGAGCTCTTCGGCCACGCCCGCGGCTCGTTCACCGGCGCCTTCCGCGACAAGGCGGGCCTGGTCGAGGAGGCGTCCGGCGGGACGTTCTTCCTCGACGAGATCGGCGACCTGCCGCTGGCGCTCCAGTCGAAGCTGCTGCGCGTCCTTGAAGAGAGGCAGATCCGCCGCGTCGGCGAGACCCGGCCCCGGCGGGTGGACGTCCGCTTCGTAAGCGCCACGAACAAGGACCTCGACCACGAGGTCGAACGGGGCCGCTTCCGCCAGGACCTCTACTACCGGCTCAAGATCATCGCCATCGACCTGCCGCCGCTGCGCGAGCGGCCCGACGACGTCCTGCTCCTGCTCGACCATTTCCTCGATGCCTTCGCCCGCTCCATGGGCCGGCCCCGGCCTTTCGTCTCGCCGCTGGCGCTGGAGATGCTGCTCCGCTATCCCTGGCCCGGCAATGTCCGCGAGCTCCAGAACGAGGTCCAGCGCGCCCTGGTCATGGCCGGCGGCGGCCCGCTCATCCTCGAGGACCACCTGTCGCCCAAGGTCAACCCGGCCGGTGAGACCTACACGGAGGGCTCGCACAAGCTGGCCGCGGCCAAGGCCGACTTCGAGCGGCGCTTCCTCCGGGAGGCGCTGGCCCGCTGCCGTTACCACCGCACCCGGACCGCGGCCGAGGTCGGGCTGACCCGGCAGGGGCTGTTCAAGCTCCTGAAGAAGCACGGCATCGAGGGCAAAGCGGCCCCAGTCGGAGCCCGGGCGGGGACGGCCGGCGGCTAGGCGGACGCGGTCGCCTCTTCAAGGAAGGGGCGGCTTGTGCTACATTCGGTCCATGGCGGAATCCAAGGATGGCAGCCACGTTTTTTCGGTCGTCTGCCCGTGCTGTGGGGCGACCCTCTGGATCGACGGCGAGACGCGGTCGGTCCTCCGCTCGGAGAAGGCCAAGAAGCCGAAAGGCTCTCTCGACGACCTCCTGGTCAAGGAGCACAAGCGGCAGAGCGAGTTCGACCGCAAGTTCGACGCCACCTTCGAGCTCCAGAAGGAGAAGCACTCCAAGGCCGACGAGCTCTTCAAGAAGGCCCTGGAGAAGGCGGAGAAGGGCGAGGACGAAGAACAATAGTCCTTTCGCCGCCTCGCGAAGGACCAGTCTTAGCTGCCGGCCTGGGTCTCGTCGTCCCGGATCCGCGGCGCCATGGTCCACTTCGTGAAGCCGAAGAGGATGAGCATGCCGACCGAGAGATAGTTCATGAAGGCCCAGGGCAGGTAGGAAAAGGTCGAGACGCCCAGGGTCCCGGTGATGTAGACCCCGGCCATGCTCCAGGGGATGAGCGGCACCATGATGCCGCCGCTTTCCTCGATGATGCGGGACAGGTTCTTGGCGGCCAGGTTCTTGCTCTTATAGATGGGCGCGAGCAGGTCGGCCGGCAGGATCATCGAGAGGTACGAGCTGCCCGTGATCAGGGCCGAGATGAGGGCCGCGCCGACCGTGGTCAGGACGAGGCTCCAGACCTGCCGGGTGAAGCGCATGACCCGGTCCAGGATGACGGCCAGGCAGCCGGTGCTCTGCATGATGCCGCCGTAGGCGAAGGCGGTGAAGGCGATGAGCTGGGTCTCCATCATGCTCATCATGCCGCCCTTGGCCAGAAGGCTGTCGACGAGCCCGACCCCGGTCCGGGCCGGCAGTCCCGTGTTCATGGCCGCGGCCACGTCGGTGAGGGGGACCTTCTGGACCACGACGGCCAGGACCGCCGCGACAAGCGAAGACAGGATCATGGCCGGAATGGTGGGTTTCTTGGCGATGGCGAAATAGAAGATGACGGCCATCGGCAACAGCAACAGCAGGTTGAAGCGGAAGTGGGTCCTGAGCGTGCTCAGGATGAGATCCAGGGTGTCCGAGCGGACGGCGGTCGTCTCATATTTCAGCCCGGCCACGACGTAGATCGCCAGACCGGCCAGCCAGGCCGGCGTCGCCGACCAGACCATGTGCTTGATGTGGTCGAAGAGGTTCGAGCCGGAGATGACCGTGGCCAAATTCGGGATATCCGAAAGGGGCGACATCTTGTCGCCGAAATAGGCCCCGGCGACGATGGCCCCGGCCGCCGGACCGAGAGGGATGCCGAGCCCCATGGCGATGCCGATGAAGGCCACGCCGACCGTGCCGATCGTGCCCCACGACGTTCCCGAGGCGATGGACACGACGGAACAGACGAGGCAGGCCGTGGCCAGGAAGAACTTGGGCGAGATGAGCTTCAGGCCGTAATAGATGACCATGGGGATGGTGCCGCTGGCCATCCACGCGCCCACGAGGATGCCGACCGAAAGCATGATCAGGATGGCCGGCATGGCCTTGTGGATGCTGTCGACGATGCCCCGCTCCATGTCCCGCCACCTGAAGCCCAGGAAGAGGCCCAGGCAGGCCGTGATCGAGGCCGCGGCCACGAGCAGGACCTGGGCCTTGATCCTGTAGACGCCGTAGCCGACGCCGAGGAGAAGGGCCATGGCGATGAGGGGAATGAGGGCGACGCCGAACGAGGGCCGGCGGCCGGGGCGCGGCGGCGGGGAGCCGGCCGCCGGAACGGGGGAGGTCTCGGGCATCGTCAGGCTTCATCCGTCAAGAGGGACGGTCCCCGCTCGGGGACAGGCCCTATCCGCCAAACCCAAGCCAAGAGGACGGTCCCCTCACGTTGCTCGGGGACAGGCCCTTTTAAGCGCTGAACGTGCCGCGGACGAGGAGGCGCCCGCCGGCCATCATGTGCCGGCCGCGGGCGAAGACGTCGACGAGCCCCAGGTCCCCGTCGAGGATGATGAGGTCGGCGTCGCGTCCGGGCTCGATCCGGCCCTTCCGGTCGAGCTTATAGAAATCGGCCGCATTGGAGGCGAAGACCCGGGCGGCCGTCTCGAGCGTCAGGAGGCCCGAGCGGACCACCTCCCGGAGTTTCCGCAACAGGTCCTTCTCCGAAGCGATGGTCAGCCGCTCCAGCCGGCCCGCCGCGTCGAAGACCGGCATGCTGCCGTTGCCGTCCGAACTGGCGGTGATCCGGGCGAGCGGCAGGCCGCGGCGCCCGAACGCCTCGAGGACGTCCTCGAAACGGACGTCGGGGTCGTCTGGAACGGGATCGGGCCCGACGGTGACATCGATCGTCCCGCCGGCCGCCACCCATTCGAGGCCCTGCTCGAATAGGGCCCGGTTGCGGCTGAGGTGCGTGGGGATGACCTGGGTCACCGGGATCTCGGTCTCGTGGATGAGCCGGAACAGGAACTCGAGCCCCCTCCGCCCGTCGCCGAGGTGAAGATGCAGGACGCCCGCCTTCCCGCCGAGCATCCCCCCGACTCGGCACTCGGCCGCCAGCCGGGCGATCTCGTCGAAGACCGGCTGGGACGAGCGATGGTCGCTCACGGCGATCTCGCCGGCCCCGATGACCTTGTCGATGAGGACCAGGTCGGAGCGCACGCTGCCCGTGAGCGTCCGGACCGGGACGTCGTAGGAGCCCGCGTAGATGAACGTCGTGACGCCCTCGATCTCCAGGGCCCGGGCCTTGGCCAGGAGTGAGGTCATGTGCCGGGTGATGCCGTCCGTGCCGAGGCAGCCGATGACGGTCGTGACGCCGGCGGCGACGATGTCTTCGATCCGGATCTCCGGGGCCCGTGTCGCCGGGCCGCCCTCGCCGCCGCCGCCCAGGATGTGGACGTGGGGATCGACGAGGCCCGGGAGGACCTTCCGGCCCGTGGCATCCACGGCCTCGGCCGCCAGGCCGTCTATGCCGAGCTGTCCCGGTTCGGCCACGGCCTCGATGCGGCCGCCGGCGATGAGGATGTCCTTCCGTCCAAGCGGCTCGGGAGCGAAGACCTCGCCGCCGCGGATGAGCGTGATCATGGGCGCCTCCTCGACCGGGTTCGGGCCTAACTTAGCACGCCGGCAGGGGCTGCGCAAGCGCCGGCCGCCCGGGTTCCAGGACCCGGCGACGCTCTTTTGAAATCCCGCATCGGTTTGGTAGAATACGGTCTCGCCATGGGCACCTTCGAAGAGGAATTCCGATCCATCAGGTGGTTCGTCGGCCACGTGACCAAGTTTTTTCTTTTTCCCAAGAAGATCGACCTCCGCGGCGGCGAGAACTTCATCCGGGAAGGCCCGAATATCATCGTCGGGAACCATATCGGAGCCTACAGAGACGTGTCCATCCTCCTTCGCACCGTGCCCCGGATGATCTATTTCACCGCCAACAAGATGTTCTTCAACAGGCAGGAGGCGAGCGAGCTCGTCCTCCGCCACCTCCACCGCCACATGGGTGATTTCGGGGGCTTCGTCCACCTCATCCTCAACCCCTTCTATTCCTACATGGTCGACTTCGTCTCCGGCCACATCGCCCGGATCGGGACAATACCCGTTGACATCTACGGCAGCAAACGCGCCTCCATCCTCAGGTGCCAGGATTATCTGCGCCAGGGGCGGGCGATCATCGCTCTCCAGGGCCGGGGCCGGGTCTTTCCCAAGGAGCCCAACCCCTACGTCAAGGAATTCCGGCGCGGCGTCTCCATCATGGCCTACAACCTCTACAAGGAGCACGGCCTGGCCGTGCCCGTGACGCCGATGTCCATCTTCGGGACGCACATCATGTGGGGAGTGCCGGCGACGATCAAGGTGAACGTCGGCCCGCCCTTGTTCGTCAAGGACTTCTGGACCGGCGAGGAGATCTCGACCGTCGAGGCTTTCCGGGCCGCGCTGCAGCGGACCGTGACCGCCCTGTTCCGCGAAAGTCTGAGCTGGTAGAGAGCCGGCCGGCCCGGCTTGAGGAGGGATCATGGAAACCGAGGGTCTGCTGATCGCCCGGGGAGAGAAGGACCTTCTGCTCCTGCCGAGGATGGCCAACCGCCACGGGCTCGTGGCCGGGGCCACCGGGACGGGCAAGACGGTCACGCTGCAGGTCATCGCCGAGCGCTTGAGCCGCATCGGCGTGCCCGTTTTCATGGCCGATGTCAAAGGCGACCTGGCCGGCGTCAGCCAGCCGGGCGCGGCGAATCCGAAGATCCAGGAGCGGATCGGCCAGCTCAAGCTCGGCCAGTATCCGTTCGAAGGCAGCCCGGCGACCTTCTGGGACATCTTCGGCGAGCAGGGCCATCCGGTCCGGACGACCGTTTCGGACATGGGGCCGCTGCTCCTGTCGCGGCTCCTCAACCTCAACGACATCCAGAGCGGCGTCCTGAGTCTCGTTTTCCGCATCGCGGACGATAACGGGCTCCTGCTCCTCGACTTCAAAGATCTCCGGGCCATGGCCCAATACGCCGGCGACCACGCCGGCGAGTTCGAGACCGAGTATGGCCGCATCTCGTCCGCCAGCATCGGTGCGATCCAGAGGGGGCTCATGAGCCTCGAAGACCAGGGGGCGGCCAAGTTCTTCGGCGAGCCGGCCCTCGATCTCGAGGACCTCATGCAGACCGACCCGCAGGGCCGCGGCCTCATCAACATCCTGGCCGCCGACAAGCTGATGCTCACCCCGCGGGCCTACTCGACGTTCCTGCTGTGGCTGATGGCCGAGCTCTTCGAGCGGCTGCCCGAGGTCGGCGACCCGGACAAGCCCCGGCTGGTCTTCTTCTTCGACGAGGCCCACCTGCTGTTCACCGACGCGCCGCAGGTGCTGCTGGAGAAGATCGAGCAGGTCGTCCGGCTCATCCGGTCCAAGGGCGTGGGCATTTACTTCGTCACCCAGAACCCGATCGACATCCCCGACATCATCCTCGGGCAGCTCGGCAACCGCGTCCAGCATGCCTTGCGGGCTTTCTCGCCCCGGGACCAAAAAGCGGTCCGGTCGGCGGCCGAGACCTTCCGGCAGAATCCCAAGATCGACGTCGAGACCACGATCACCCAGCTCGGCACCGGCGAGGCCCTGATCTCCTTCCTCGACGAGAAGGGCTATCCCGGGATCGTCGAGCGGGCCTTCGTCCTGCCGCCCATGAGCCGCATCGGGCCGATCACGCCGCCCGAGCGCCAGGCCCTCATCCAAGGCTCGCTCGTCGCCGGGCACTACGAGAGGGCCGTCGACCGGGAATCGGCTTACGAGATGCTGAAAGGCAGGGCCGAGAAGGCCGCCGCCGAAGCCGAGGCTCGGGCCCAGGCCGAGGCCCAAGCCAGGCCGGCGCCCTATCAGTATCCGCCGCCGCCCGGACGCTCGCCTTACCCCCCGGAGCCTCGCCGTCCTGTCGGGCGCCCACGGGATACGCTGATCGAGGCCATGGCCAAGAGCGCGGCCCGGTCGGTGGGCAGCAGCCTCGGCCGCCAGATCATCCGAGGCGTCCTGGGCTCGATCCTCGGCGGCAGAAGATAAGACGGGGTCAGACCTGCACCTTTTAACTTTACAGCCGCCCGCTCGCGCTCATCCGGGACCTGAATGGATACAGAGTTAAAAGGTGTAGGTCTGACCCCGTCTTTTCTTGTATAATCCCGGCCTTGAGCGCCATCGGCCGTTTTTCCAATCCCCTCCGAGGACGGTGAAGCATGTTCAAAGGACACCCCAAAGGCCTGTTCGTCGCGTTCTTCGCCAACATGGGCGAAAGGTTCGGCTTCTACACCATGGTCAGCATCTTCGTCCTGTTCATGCAGGCCAAGTACGGCATGTCCGCAGCCACAGCGGGCTTTATGTACTCGACCTTCATGGTCGGCGTCTATATCTTCCCGCTGCTCGGCGGCTTCCTGGCCGACCGCTTCCTCGGCTATGGCCGGACGATCAGCCTGGGGATCGTCGTCATGTTCGTCGGCTACGTCCTACTGGCCCTGCCGACGACCATGGCCACCGGCCTGCCGCTCGTCATCGGCGCCCTATCCGTCATCGCCCTGGGCACGGGCCTGTTCAAGGGCAACCTCCAGGCGCTCGTCGGCAACCTGTACGACGACCCGAAGTACTCGGCGATGCGCGACCGGGCCTTTAACGTCTTTTATATGGGCATCAACATGGGGGCCATGTTCGCCCCCTCGGCCTCGATGGCCATGTGCAACTGGATCATGGGCCGCTCCGGACTGGCCTACGACGCCCGCATCCCGGCCCTGGCCAACGCCTTCCTCAAGGGCAAGCTGGCCGACGCCTCATCCTTCCTGTCCATCGCCCAGGGACAGGACCACTCCGTGACCGTGGCCAACCTGGGGGATTTCGCGACGCGCTATATCAATCAGCTGAGCAAGTCCTACCACCTCGGCTTCGGCGTCGCCTGCCTCAGCCTGATCGTCTCCATGATCGTTTTCTGGGCCTTCCGCAAGCACTACGCCCTGGCCGCCCTCTCCGAGCGCCAGAAAGCCCGCTCCGAGGCCCTCAAGTCCCAGGTCGTCGAGATGACGCGGGAGCAGACCCGCGAGCGCCTCATCGCCCTCGGCCTCGTCTTCTTCGTTGTCATTTTCTTCTGGATGGCTTTCCAGCAGAGCGCCGTCACCCTGACCTACTTCGCCCGGGATTATACCGTGCCGAGCGTGGGCCATATCACCAACCTCTGGTTCGACCTGGCCGGCCTCTTGACCGTCTTTCTTTCCGTCGTCGGGCTCGTCTTTCTCGTCCGGAAGGCCTCCAGCCGGATGGCCCGCCTCTTCGGCGGCGTGGCCTTCGCCGGCTTCGGCGTCCTCGCTTATCTGCGCTACAGCGGATACGCCAAGGTCAATCCCTTCCAGCCCCAGATGTTCCAGCACTTCAACCCCTTCTTCATCGTCGCCCTGACGCCGCTCGTCGTCGGCCTCTTCGGCTGGCTCAACCGCCGGGGGAAGGAGCCCTCGTCGCCGCGCAAGATCGGCATCGGCATGTTGCTCACGGCCGGCGCCTACACGATCCTGGTCGTCGCTTCGCTCCACCTGATGAGTCCGAAAGCGCTGGGCGGCATGGTCGCCCCGGCCAGCTCTCAGGTTTCCGTCTACTGGCTCATCTCGACCTATTTCATGCTCACCGTCTCCGAGCTTTTCCTCAGCCCGATCGGCATCTCGTTCGTTTCGAAGGTCGCGCCGCCGAAATATAAGGGCCTGATGCAGGGGGGCTGGTTCGCGGCCACGGCGGTCGGCAACTCGCTCGTCGGGGTGACGGCCTTCTTCTGGGAGCGGCTGCCCCTCTCGGCCGTCTGGGGCATCCTCGTCGCGGCCTGCCTCCTCTCCACCGGCTTCATCTTCGCCGTCATGAAGCGGCTGGAGCGGGCGGCCGCCGCCTAGGCCCGGCTCAGAGGATCGCTTTTTTCTTTTCGAGATAATAGAGGTAGTTCGCGTAGGTCACGTCCGGCGGGACCCGGTGGTCGACGCACGGCAGATACCCGCCGCGCTCGACCAGCGGATGGAGCTTCGCGAGCTCGCGGTCGATGGCCTCGGGCCCGGAGATCAGGGCCCGCTTGTCCACCCCGCCGAGCAGGAGCACGTCGCTGCCGTAATCCTGCCGCAGCTTCCAGGGGTCCGTGTGGGCGGCCTCGATCGGGAACATGCAGTTGATCCCTCCCCGGAGCCAGCCCGGGACGAGGTCGTAGATGCGGCCGTCGCAGTCGAGGACGTTGACGAAGACGCCCTTGGCCCTGAGGGCGTCCGTGATGCGCTTGTAGCGGGGGACCATGAGCTCCTCGAAGAGCTTGGGCGACATGAGCGGGCCCGTGGTTGTAGCACATGTCCTCCCACCACCAGGCCACGTCGATCTCGCCTCCGCCCGGGATGTGACGCTCGATGAGCTCGAGGTCCATCCGGGTGAGGTGCTCCATCATCTCCTCGACCCAGTCGCGGTCGGTCATCAGGGCGATGGACAAGTTCTCGAGGCCCATCCAATCCCGGAGCCAGCCGTAGAGCGAGCCGCAATGGAAGAGGATGGGCATGCCGGCGGCGTGGGCCGCTGCGACGGCGCCCTTGACGTCGCCCACCCGACCGGCCTTGCCGGGGTCGAGCTTTTCGTCCCGCAGCCGCGCCCAGTCGTCCCTGGTCTCGACCGCGAACTTGAGGAACTTGGGCATCGAGGAGTCATAGTCGAGCATCTCGGTCAACGCCCCGTCCTTGGTCTGGACGATGCGCCGTTCGCCCTCGCACGAGATCGTCCTCTCCTCGAACTCGGGGAACAGGCCCCTGCGGATGGGGACCTCCGGCATGATCTCCAGCCCTTCGAGACCGAGGTGCCTCTCGACGTCCCTGTTCGTCCGGCACGCGGCCGGCAAACCCTGGTCGTGCCAGACGGCGATCGTCTTGTCCCAGTAGCCGAATTCCATGTCGGGGACGCGGTCCGGCTTCTCCCAGCGGAAGACCTTGTTGAACCGTTCTCGGATCGTCAACGGATGTCCACGTATTCGGCCGAGGAACGTGGCTCGGGAAGAGGCTGATTGTCCCGCCGGAGCCCCCGGATGTGCATCTCGATCGCTTGTTTCATGTTCTTCTCAACGGCCTCTCGGCTCCTGCCCGTCGCGACGCAACCGGGCAGATCGGGAGAGAATGCCGAATAGTTCGCCCGGGCCTTTTCGATCACGATGAGATATCTGACCATTCCTAACTCTTTCCCTTGGGGCCGGCTTGTTCGAGGATGCTGTTCAGCGTCGCCGGAGCGAGGTCGTCGTTCCTGCCGCCTGCGATCGTCACCCGACCCCGCTTGAGCGGATGTTTGAACTGACGGTGACTCCCTTTCTGGGCAACTTGATACCAGCCATCCTCTTTGAGCTTCGCTATAATATCACGGATCTTCATCCCATGACAGAGACGGGGATCGGGGCGCGGGATTCTCATCCGGGGTGCGTTGAAATAGCCCGCCGCCTGTAATAAAATACGGATTGCCAGGAAAGGAGACTCACTCATGAGCATGCGATCGGGCGCGGGGACGATCTCTGCTTCTCCCGTCCTCTGCCGTCCGGCCGCCGCCCCGCCGGAGGCGGCATGACCGAGCTCCCGTCGATCGCGCCTTCCGCCGGCGCCATCTCCCTGCCGAAGCGGCTCCGCGCGCCGGAGGTCGTGGCCGTTCTCGAGGACCTTCATCGCCGGGCCGGCGACGGCCCCCTGACGCTCGATTTCGGGGCCGTCGAGGAATTCGACAGCTCGACGCTCGCCTTCCTCCACTATGTCCGCGGCCGATCGGCCCGCTTGACGATGATCAACATCCGGGAGGACCTGGCCCGGGCCGAGAAGGGTTTCCTGCACTGGCCGTGCCCGGAGGAGCCCGAAGCGGCGCCTCCGGCCAGCCGGCTGGCCCGCTCCTTCACCACCGTCGCCGAACGGTACATGCGCCAGGGACGCAGCATGGGCCGCTTCTTGACCATGCTCGGCGACGAGGTCTACCACCTCGGCGGCTATCTCCGGGAGCGCAAAGGGGTCTATCCGGGAGAGATCTGGAACCAGCTCTTTTTCATGGGCTACCGGTCCTTCCCGATCGTCAGCCTGCTGCTTTTCCTCGTCGGCGTGACCATCTCGATCACCTCGGCCAACCAGCTGAAGATCTTCGGGGCCCAGGTCTACCTGGCCGATCTCATCGGCTACGCCATGCTCCGGGAGCTCGTCCCCCTGATGGTCGGCGTCATCCTGGCCGGCAAGGTCGGCGCCGCCGTGACGGCCGAGCTGGCCAGCATGACCGTCCTCGAGGAGGTCGATGCCCTGAAGACCATGGGCGTGGTCCCGGAACGGTTCCTCATGGTCCCCCGGCTCGTGGCCATCACCCAGGCGGTGCCGCTCCTCGTGGCGCTGGCCGATGTCGTCGGCATCATGGGAGGCATTGTCGTCGCCCGGGTGATGTTCCAGATGACCCCGACGGCCTTCCTGACCGAGATGGTCACCTCCGTCGACTGGACGGATTTCGCCTGGGGCTTGGTCAAAACCGTCGTGTTCGGCTGGGCCGTCGTCGTCGGCGCGGGTTTCAAGGGTTTTACGGTGGGACGGAGCGCCGAGGAGGTCGGCCGGGCCACGACGGAGTCCGTCGTCCTGTCGGTCACGATGATCATCATCATCGACTGCATCTTCGCGTTCGTCCTATACTGAGATCATGGACATTATCAGCGGCCGCGAGCTTACCGTCGGGTACGGGGAGGTCCCTGTCCTCTGCGACCTCACGTTCGGCATCCCGGCCGGTCAGATCACCGCCATCGTCGGCGTCAGCGGCTCGGGCAAGTCGACCCTGCTGAAGACCCTGGCCGGGCTCCTGCCTCCGCTCGCGGGCGGCTTCGATTTCGCCGGCCGGGCCATCGACTACCGCTCCGAATCGTCCCTGAGCTTTCTCTATGACAAGATCGGCGTTCTCTACCAGGGCGGGGCCCTGCTCAACGGGCTCGATCTCTATGAGAACGTCGCCCTGCCGATCCGCATGCGCTACCCCGAAATGCCCGAAGACATGGTCCGGGACATGGTCCACGCCAGCCTGGCCCAGGTCGAGCTGGCCGACAGCTCCGAGAAGTTCCCGGCCGAGCTGTCCGGAGGCATGGTCAAGCGGGGCGGCCTGGCCCGGGCCCTCGTCCTCGACCCGGACCTGGTCTTCTGCGACGAGCCCTCGTCGGGGCTCGACCCGATCACCTCCCATCGACTGGACGACCTTCTCCTGCATCTCCGGGAGACCTTCCGCATGACCCTGGTCGTCGTCACCCACGAGCTCCGCTCGATCGAGCGGGTGGCCGACCGGGTCCTGCTCATTGACGGAGGGGGGCTGCGCTTCAACGGCGAGTACCGGGAGATGCTCGCGTCGGAGGACCCCTTCATCCAGACATTCCTCCTGAGGAAGGACCGCCATGATGACGCATGAACAGAAGACCCGCCTGGGCGTTTTCTTGACCCTGGCCACGGTCGTCTTCCTGGCCGTCGCCGGCTTCTTCATCCTGCCCAAGCTGCAGGATACCGGGACGATCTATGCCGTCAATTTCCGCAATACCTCCGTGCAGGGCCTGATCATCGGCTCGCTCGTCAAGTACCGCGGGGTCGAGGTCGGACGGGTCGTTCGCATCCGGGTCAGCCCGACGGACCTCGATTCCATCCTGGTCGATGTCAAGATCCGCGAGGGCGTAGCCGTCAAGTCGGACATGACGGCCCTGATGGCCTATGTCGGGCTGACCGGCCAGAAGTATATCGAGATCAGCGGCGGCACGCTCGAGTCCCCCAACCTGCCGGCCCACGGCGAGATCCCCACCGGCCGGGGGATCGGGGAGAAGGCGGAGGACATCGTCAAGGACTTCGAGACGACGGCCAAGCGGATCACCGAGGTCCTGTCCCCGGAGAACGTGGCCAAGTTCACGTCCTTCCTCGAGCACACGGAAAAGAGCTCGGCGGCCATCTCCGAGATCCTCGAAGCCCGCAAGACGTCCCTTACGAACACGCTGGCCAGCTTCGAAAAGGCCTCGGCCGACCTGGCCCGGGCCACGGAGAGGTTCACGCCCGTGACCGAGGACCTGGCCCGGCTCATCCGCACGGTCGAGACGGACTCCCAGCAGACCCTGGGCAACATCACCCAGAGGTTCTCGGCCGAAGAGATGGGCCAGGCCATCAAGGACCTCCGGGACTTCCTGGCCACGGCCTCGGTCAGCTTGAAGAAGGTCGAGAGCGTCCTCCTCGAGCAGCAGGCGGCCCTCCAGCAGACGTTCTCGAACCTCAGCGTCACCATCGAGAACCTGGCCACCTTCTCCCGCGAGATCGCGGAAGAGCCATCCGCCATCCTGCGGACGCGAAAGGACAAGAAATGATGAGGAAACTCGCCGTCCCCCTGGCCCTGATCCTGCTTCTGGCCGGCTGCTTTTCGACGCCGAACAAGAAATATTTCCAGATCGTGCCCACCGACAAGGACGCCCTGCCGCATCCCGCGATCGGCCGGGCCCTCTTCGTCGAGCCCGTCCGCATCGATCCTCTCTACGACGATTACCGGGTCATCTACCGGGTCTCGCTCTTCGAGCTGAAATACTACTCGACCGCCTACTGGGCCAAGAAGCCCAACGACCTCATCCGCGAGGCCATGAGCGACTACCTGAGGCACAAGGCCGGGTTCACCCGGGTGACGATGGACGTGCTGCAGGGCGATCCCCAGCTGGCCCTGCGCTCGACGGTCCGGCTCATCGAGGAGATCGACAACCCCAAGGTCTGGTTCGGCCGGCTGGTCATGGACCTCGAGTTCCTGGACTTCAAGTCGGGCCAGGTCCTGGTCCGGCACTCCTTCGATCGGCGGTTGCCGCTCGCCGCCCGGAAACCCCAGTACCTGCCGGCCGTGCTGTCCGAGATCCTCGTCGAGGAGCTGGATATCGCGATCGGCAAGCTGGTCGAGGCCCTGCCGGCCAAGTAGATCCGGGTCCGGGGCGCCATCAGCGCGGGATCGGGCCGCGTCTCAGGCCGTCTTCAACCAGCTCCGCTCGATCTCCTCGAGCGTCCGGCCCTTGGTCTCGGGCAGAAAGCGGATCATGAACGCCAGGTCCAGGGCGCACATCGCCGCGTAGAGCCAGAAGGCCGTCGAGGGATGGAACCGGTCCGAGATGACCGGGAAGGTCAGGGTGACCAGAAAGTCGGCGAACCAGAGGATGAGCGTGGCCAACCCCATGGCGCTGCCCCGGACCTTGATGGGGAAGATCTCGGCCATGACCACCCAGACGAGCGGTCCCATGGCCGAGGCGAAGAACGCGATATAGAGCAGGATGATCAGCAGCAGGGCCGAGGCCGGCAGGAACGGGAACCGGAAGGCCGCGCCGAGCAGGACCAGGGAGACCCCCATCCCTCCCGTGGCCACGAGAAGGAGCGGGCGCCGGCCGACCCTGTCGGCGAGCACGATGGCCACGACCGTGAAGAGCATGTTGCAGACGCCCACGATCGCCGATTGCCCGATGGCCGACATCCGGGCGAAGCCCGCGCCTTCGAAGATGCGCGGGGCGTAGTACAGGATGGCGTTGATGCCGGTGATCTGCTGGAAGACGGCCAGGACAATGGCGATGAGGAGCGGCCGGCGGAAGCCGGGCCGGATGAGCTCGCGGAACGAGCCCTCCTCGAGGGCCAGGGTGTCCTTGATCTCGCGCAGGCCGACGGCCGCGGCCTCCGCGCTGTCGGCCCGGGTCAGGACGGTCCGGGCCTCCTCTTCGCGCCCGTTCTTGACCAGCCAGCGCGGGCTCTCCGGAACGCGCAGCAGCAGCAGGAAGAAGAAAACGGACGGCACGGCGCCCATGGCGTACATCCAGCGCCAGTTGGCCGGTCCCACCCCCGCGAACAGCCAGTTGACGAAGTAGGCCAGCATGATGCCGGTGACGATGGCCAGCTGGTTCACCGAGACCAGGGCGCCCCGCACGCGGGCCGGCGCCACTTCGGCGATATAGAGCGGCGAGAGGACGGCCGCCGAGCCGATGCCCAGGCCGCCGATGAATCGGAAGGCGACGAAGACGGCGATTGTCCGCGGCAGGGCGCAGCCGACGGCCGAGACGAGGAAGAGGACGGCCGAGACGAGCATGAAGCGGCGCCGGCCGACGCGGTCGCTGACGGGACCGGCCAGGCCGGCCCCGAACATGCAGCCGATGAGGACGACGCTCACGGCCCAGCCTTCCTGGATCGCGTTGAGCGAGAACTGCTCCTTCATATAGCGCGTGGCCCCGGCCACGATGGCGGTGTCGAAGCCGAAGATCAAGCCGCCGATCGCGGCCACGAGGGTGATGGCGATGACGTAGAGCGCCGTTTTCTTCATGTCAGCCGCCAAATTCACGTAACGCTTCAAACATGGCCACGATGTTGGCCACCGGGACGTTGGCCTGGACGTTGTGGATGGCGTTGAAGACAAAGCCGCCGTCGCGGCCGAAGATCTCGCAGCGCTCCAAGACCTCGGCCCGGACCTGGGCGGGGGTGCCGAAGGCCAGGGTCTTTTGGGTGTCGACGCCGCCGCCCCAGAAAACGAGGTCGCGCCCGAATTCCCTCTTGAGCCGCCGCGCGTCCATGCCCTCGGCCGAGATCTGGACGGGGTTCAGGATGTCGAAGCCGCTCTCGATGAAGGCCGGGACGAGGCTATGGACGGCGCCGCAGGAATGCTTGAACGATTTCCAGGTCGTATGTGCGTGGATCCAGTCGTTGATGCGCCGGTAGTAGGGGAGATAGAGCTCGCGGAACGCCGCCTCCGAGCAGAAGGTCGAGCGCTGGGTGCCGAAATCGGTGCCGCAGACGAACACGGCCTGGACCTGGTTCCCGACCCGCTGCTGGATCCTGGCCAGGTTTTCCAAGGCCATCTCGGTCTGGAGCTCGAAGACCCGATGGACATAGGGACGCCGGGTCAGTGTCGAGACGTACCATTCCTCGACGTCACGGATGCCCCTGGGGTGGGTCAGGCCGGGCGCGGGGACCAGGGCGATGTCGCCGAGCGCCGTGCCGCCGAAGCTGGCGATGATCCCTCGCCCCGTGGCGCCGGCGCGGCCGCTTTCGGCCTCGAAATGGGCCAGGGTCTCTTCGCCGATCGGGCCATATTCCGCGACGTTGTCCGCCGGATCCAGCTTGGCCTCGTCGATCGGCTCTTGGCGGATGATCGTGTCGAAGAAGAAGCCGTTCTTGGGCAGCCGTCCCGAAGGCGGCGCCGTACGGTCGCCGCGCGGGTAGACGAGGGTGTCGCCGTTCGCGTCCTTGGTCGTCTGGAAATTCCCGGACATGAGGACCTCGGTCCCGTCATCCGTGCGCCAAGGCGTCCAGTTCTCGTTGCGGTAGCCGAACATCGTGTCCGGCCCGTAGACGCCCTCGACGTCGATGCCCAGGGCGACCTGCAGATCGTCGTCGATCCAGCCCAGCATCTGGTAGGGCTCGTGGACCTTGACCAGCCGCTTCTCCAGGCCGTAGTGATCCCGCAGGCCGATGACACACTTGACGTGCATGCCGGTCACGGCCGTGCCGTTGAAATCGACGGGAATGCGGTCGGGCTGGCGGTGCCGGAGGGCGGCGTCCAGGCGCTCGCGGCTGGTCATCGTCATGGGGACCTCCTCGAGTCCCCCAGATTACCGATTTCGCCGCGGCATTGCAACCAAGGAACCGTCGTCGAAGCGGGACTATCCCCGCGGAGAGGTCTATCTCGCTCCGCCCGGCTTCGTGGCGTGCCTGACGAACGTCCCATCCCGGTACTCCCGGAAGGCCGTCCGCAGCTCCTCCTGGGTGTTCATGACGATCGGCCCCTGCCAGGCCACGGGCTCGCCGAGGGGGCGGCCCGAGATGAGCAGGAAACGAACGGGCGCGTCGGGCGTCGTGACCTTGATCCGGTCGCCGTCATCGAAGAGGACGACGGCGTGGTCGCCCTGGACCGGCCTCCGTTCGAGATCGAAATAGCTGGCCGGCTCGACCTCGTACGACGAGGCCGGGGCCTCGGCCGAGAAGCAGCCCTCGCCCTCGAAAACGTAGGCGATGACCGTGTGGCCCGGCTTGGTCGGGTGGACGAACTCGGCCCGCCGCGGCATCGACACGTCGATGTACTCGGGATCGATGACGATGTCGCGGACCGGGCCCCGGGCCTTGCCGACCGTGCCGCAGATGACCCGGGCGATGACGCCGCCGGGGAGCTCGACTTCGGGGATGTCTCCCTTCTTCACGTCCCGGTAGCGCGGGTCCATCATCTTCTGCGAGGCCGGCAGGTTGGCCCAGAGCTGGAAGCCGCCCATCCTGCTGTCCTTCGCGCCCCTGGGCATCTCCTGGTGGATGATGCCGCTGCCGGCGGTCATCCACTGGACGTCGCCGGGCCCGATGACGCCCTGGTTGCCCATGCTGTCGCCGTGCTCGGCCGTGCCGCGGATCATGTAGGTGATGGTCTCGATGCCCCGGTGGGGATGCCAGGGAAAGCCCGGCAGGTACTTGGCCGGATCGTCCTGGCGGAAGTCATCGAACATCAGAAAGGGGTCGAAGAGCGGCACTTCGCGAAAGCCGAAGCCTCGGCGCAAGTGGACGCCCGCCCCTTCGATCGTGGGCTGGCTGATATAGACCTTCCGGATCTTCCGCGTCGCGTCCATGCCCCCCTCCTCTCGCCTTCATTCTACCACGGATGAGGAGCCGGCAGGGACGAGCGGCGGATCACCCGGCGGGATTGCCGTCGACGGACCGCGCCCGGCGGCTGACCCGGCGCATGAGCAGGAAGACCGGCAGCCCGACGGCGAAGAAGCAGGCGCCGTAGAGGGCCTCGCGGGTCTTCGTCGCCAGAACGTTCCCGGCGACCCCCAGCATCGTCAAGATGAAAACAAGAGGCAGGACCGGGTAGAGCGGGACGCGATATCCCGCATAAGCCTCGCCGGTCCGCCTGGCCTTTCGGCGCAAGAAGAAGATCGACGACGAGACGACGGCCAAGGTGATCGTATCCAGGAACATGACATAGTTGACGATGTTCTCGAACTTTTGCAGCAGGAAGATGGAAATGAGGATGATGGCCCCGAGGAAGAGCAGGCCGAACTCCTGGGTCTGGGTCTTGGGGTTGACCTTCTGAAAGATCCCGGGCAGGGTCCGGTCCTCGGCCATCGAGTAATAGACCCGGGGGATCTGCATCAGGGTGACGTTGAGGAAGCCCATGGCCGAGAGAAAGATGGCCAGGGAGACGACGAGGTGGCCCGTCTGGCCCAGCGTCGCCCGGGCGGTCTCGGCGGCCACGAGCTTGGCGCCGGCGATACCGGGGACCCCGAGCACCTTGACGTACGCGGCGTTGATCGTCAAGTAGCAAGCCAGCACGATGAGGATGCCGAAGAGGACCGCCCGCGGCACGTTGCGCCGGGCGTCGCGGACATCGGCCCCGAAGTTGATCGTGTTCTGATAGCCGCCGTAGGCGTAGAACACATAGATAAAGGCCACGCCGAGGGCGAGGACCCAGGACCCGTCGAGCGGCAGCGCGGCCGGGCCTGCCGGGACCTTCTTCGACAGGAAGGCCGCGGCGGCCAAGACCCCGATCATGACGACCTTGAGGATGCTCAGGACGTTCTGAGCCCAGGCGCCGGTCTTGATGCCGAGGTAGTTGATGGCCAGGAGCGCGGCGATGAGGACGACGGCCGTGATCTCGACCGTCATGGTCGTGGGAGCGGCCCCGGGGAAGAGGATGGGCGTCAGGTATTCGGCCCCGATCAGGGCCACGCCCGCCGCCCCGGCCCCGTTGAGGATGACGACGTTGGTCCAGTTGAACATGAAGGCCAGCCCGGACCCGTAGTTCTCGGCCACGACCTTGTAGTAGCTGCCCGGCTTGGCGAAGCGGCCCCCGATCTCGGCGAAGGTCAAGGCGCCGATGAAGCTGACCAGGCCGCCGAGGGCCCACGCAGCGTAGAAGAGGGTGGGCGTTTTGGCCGCGGCGGCGACCATGGCCGGGGTGCGGAAGATGCCGATGCCGATGCACAGGCTGACGACGATCATCGTCGCGTCGAAGGTGGTCAGCTTCGCCTTGATGGCCATGGGGCCTCCTTTGTCCGCGGCCCATTCTATGCGGCGCCGGTGATTTTCGCAAATTATTGACGGATCCTTGACAACTCGCCTGTCCTGACGTGGCATGATAAGCCCAGGGAGGGGAACCGCCATGATGAAATTCATCTCAGCGGTCCTGTTAGCCGTCCTGGTCGCCATTCCCGCCCCGATCTGCGGCGGGGAAGACCCTCCCCGGTCGCAGGCGGCCGCCGCCGCCCCCCGGCAGATCCGGATCTCTCCGGCCCTGTCCTTCCGCGAGATCACCCTCGTGTTCCGCGACGGAACGACCGTCCGCGGCCGGCTGAGCGCGGCGACCGCGGTTTCGATACGGGTCCAGACGGATGGCCAGGAGCGGGATTATGCCCTGACGGATATCCGCAGGGTCCGCATCGATTCCGAGCCCCAGCGGTCAAGGGGGATCGTGCCCGGGATCGTGTTCGGCCTCTACGTCGGCAACAGCGCCATGGTTTGGGACGATAGCAGGCCCGGCTTCTATGTCAGGCCCGTCGAGGGGCACGACGCTGCCTCCCTGTGGCTCTTACTTGGAGAGGGATTTTTCGCGGCCATGGGCGGCGGCCTGGGTTGGCTGGCCCACTTCGGAGGCGCCCGCCAGGTCTTCGAGTTCCCGGCCGACCTCGAAGAGGCCGTCGGCACCGAGGCGAGGTTCTCCAGGTTCCTGACCGGAGATCCGGCCCCGGCCCGGGCCCACGTCCTGTTCCAGAACGGCCTGCTTGTCCCCGGAGTTACCCGTCGATTCGGGGAGTTCGCGACGGACAACGGATTCGCCCTGAACAATGCCAGTTCTTATCCGACGAAGTACAGCCTGCTGCGCAGCATCGAGCTGAGCTACTCGATCCGGCCGCGCTGGCGGACCGGCCTGAGGTTGTCCTTCCCCTCCGAACCGGCCTACGATTTCTACCTGAAGTCCGAAGAAGCCAGCGGCTCCTGGACGTCCCTCAGCCAAGAGTTCCGGGCCACGGCCGTGCATGCGATAGGGGCTTTCGAGCTCGCCGGATGGCGGCGCCGCTCAGGCCTGGCGGCGAGCCTCGGCATCGGGGCGGGATTCGCGTCCGTTCGCCTCGAAAGGAACGCGTCCTCGTCCCTGGATTTCAACTATTTTCAGGGCACCGCCGAGGTCCGCAAGGTCCTGCCCAGCGCGGTCGCTTTTGGCGCCATCCTCTACCGGCTGACCCCGGTCGTATCGATCGGCCTGGCCGCCGACTACACCTTCGTGCCCGCGGTCACGGTCCCGGCCCTGCCCGATAACGGCGTTCCCGCCGGCTCCCAGGGGCTCGGCAACGGGTCCCTGGGCTTCGTCGTCGGCTATCATTTCTAACGCCAGACGGAGGATGCCCATGCTTAAAAGAGGTGCGGCCTTCTTCACGATCCTATCCTTCGCGGTGTTCTCCACGGCGTGCGTTTATTGGCCCACGCGGGAGATCCGGAACGAAGGAGATTATCCCGCGCCGGGCCGCAAGGTCGCCCGAGTGGTTAAGGCCAACGGCGAGGTCGTCGACTTCACCGGGCCCGGCCTCGGCCAGGTCCTGATCGACAAGGTCCAGGGCCCGGCCGTAGTTTCCGTCGAGCGGACGGTCGAGCTTAAAGAACCTTTGGGGTTGGTCAAGAAGCGCGCCGACGGGACGGTCTCCGAGATCACCGACGCCAGCGGCTGGATCCACTATGTCCTTTCCATCGAAAAGGAGGGTTCCGACAGCGTGATCATCAAGGAGAGGCGCACGGAGACGCAGGTGGTCTCGATCCCCCTCTCCGAGGTCCGCCTGATCCAATACCGGAAGACCAACGCGATTCTGACAGCGATGGCTTTGGCTGCCGTCGCCGCAGCAGGTATCATCGTCCTCGTGGCCATAGGTCTCAGCCAGAGTATGTGGCATGGGGAGGCCGCTGACGCCCGGGACGGAGTCCGCTAGTCGCATTGCGGGCGAACGACCCGGATGGGATCCTCGTCCAGGACCGAGTCCAGAGAAGCCGTGAGAACGTCGGCGTCGGCTGTTGGGATTCTATTTTATAACGGGAAACTGGCCGGGCGCTGGCGCCCTCGCTGCGTCCACCGCCTACTCCGTCGGGGCGACCTACGAGTTTTCGGTTATCCCCCTTTTTATTCTATTGGGGATGGTCATTTATGAGAGCGGGATGGGCACGAGTATCTACGATGCCATGTACCGGTGGGTGGGAAGATTGCCGGCCGGCCTGGCGGTCGCAACGACCTTTGCCGTGGCTTTTTTCAGCGCCGTAAGCGGGTCGAGCCTGGCTTGTGCGGTAACCTTTTCGAAACTCGCCATCCCGGAAATGGTGAAGCGGGGATACCATAAGGGTATCGCCTGCGGCCTGATCGCCGGAGCAGCCACCCAGGATTCCCTCATTCCTCCCAGCGCCCTGCTCGTCATCTATGCCATTTTAACGGAACAGTCCATCGGGAAATGTTTGATGGCTGGAATGCTGCCGGGGATTCTTTCCTGCCTTCTGTACGTTGTGGCGGAAGTGGTTCTGGCCACCATCAAGCCCGAATGGATGCCCAAGGGCCCAATTTTTACGAGGAAGGAGAAGCTGGAGTCCTTGAAGGGGGCCTGGCAGATTCCCCTCCTGGCCGTTCTCATCCTGGGCGCGATTTATGCGGGAATATGCACTCCCACGGAAGCGGCTGCCGTCGGTACATTCATGGCTATGGTCATCGCTGTATCTGCGGTCGGAATTTCGAGGTTGAAGCTTCCGCAGAGCCTCCGGAATACCGGCATGACCTCGGCTTTCCTATACGCCGTATTAATCGGGGCCTTCATTTTCGGCAGCTTTATGGCCGTCAGCCAAATCCCGGCGGAGATGTCCCACATCATCGGCGCCTCGGGTCTCAGCCGGGAGATGGTTCTTTTTATCATCATTGTGATCTACACAGTTCTCGGATGTTTTATGAGCGCCACCGCCATGATCGTCGTTACCATGCCGATCTTCTTTCCGATCGTCATGTCTCTGGGTTATGACCCGATCTGGTTTGGGATCGTCGTGGTGAAAATGGCCGGGATCGGAATGATGCATCCCCCCGTCGGGCTTTGCGTCTATGCGGTGAAGGCCACGGTTGGGGATCTGGTTACCCTCGGGGATGTTTTCAAAGGCGGGCTGATATTCCTGGTTATGGATTACATCTCTTTGTTCTTCATCATTTATTTTCCCTGGCTCTCCTTATAGTTACCAACATGATGATCAAATAAATGTACCGTCCAGCCTGAATAATACTGCGTCGAGCCGGAGTACCCAGCCCTAAATTGATCGGGCGGGGAGCGGATTTTGAAACGTCAAAATCAGGACTTCCCCCCTTTTCGGGGGACCTGGGGTTATACAAGGTTCCGAGCAGAGCCCCCCGGGCTCAGAATGGGAAAGCCGCTGGAAGAAGATGATCGGAAATCCGTGTGCGCGGAAATCGCCTGCACGGTTTGATGAGGGGGAGCTGGAGATGGGGTAATAGCCCCTATCTCCAGCTCTACACTCTTACGCCTTCGAAGGAATGATCGGCAGGAGCAGGTAGGAGCCTTTGGCGCCCCCGCCAAATACCGTGTGCCTGTTGTCGAAGATCACCGCCGGCCGGTCCGTCGGGTTTGTATGCGTGAACGGCCCCGACCCCCGCATCGGCTGCTCCACCGTCCCCAGGCTCCCGGTGGCGCCGGGGCGTTCGAAGTCCTTGCCCTGCAGCGTCAGCGCAATCCG
>CAWECI010000015.1:0-161578 GCA_963807525.1 Candidatus Aminicenantota bacterium
AGAACCTGATGTACGCGACGGACCCGTTCTATGTCGCGAACCCGGGCCTGCTGCACATCGCCGGCGCCGTCAACTACGGCGGCTCCCGGTCGGTCCTGGACCGCTACAAGCTCGAGAAGATCTCGGGCAACGTCGACCTGTCCTACTTCGTCAGCCTGGCCGGCGAGCACGCCTGGAAGGCCGGCTTCCAGCTCATCCGCGACCAGGAGAACGTCCTCAACGGGCCGGTCAGCCCGATGGTCGACATCAACTGGAACGACACGTGCTCGGCCCTCGAGGCCTACGGCACGCCGCCCACCCGCGGCACCTACGGCTACTACATGATCCGCGGTTCCTGGCGCCTGCCCTACGGCTACGCCTGGAAGATCCACCGCAACACCTACGCGATGTACCTTCAGGATTCCTGGACGATCGGCGGCAAGCTGACCGTCAACGCCGGTCTGCGGACCGAGTCCGAGTACATCCCGACCTTCAACCCCGACGTCCCCGAACAGTACAAGAAGCCCATCAACTTCGGCTTCGGCGACAAGCTCGCCCCCCGCTTCGGCGTGGTCTATGACGTGTTCGGCGACTCCTCCCTCAAGGTCTTCGGCAGCTACGGCATTTACTACGACGTCATGAAGCTGTACATGGCCGAAGGCGCCTTCGGCGGATTCAAGTGGCAGACCTACTACTACACCCTCGACGTCGCCGACTACCGGCTGATCGCGGCCAACAACCTGGTCGGCAACACGACGGGCAGCGGCGCGACCGGCGACGCGGGCCTGAGCCAAGCGGCCGGCGGCACTACCTGGGCACCATCGACTGGCGCATCCCCTCGTTCGACACGCTGCAGCCCGACATGAAGCCCGTCGCCCAGCAGGAAGTTTCGATCGGCGCCGAGAAGAAGCTGTCGGAAGACCTGTCCTTCAGCGCCCGCGGCGTCTGGAAGCACCTGCTCCGGACGATCGAGGACATCGGCATCATCACCCCCGATGGCGAGCAGTACTATGAGGGCAACCCCGGCAGCGCCTGGATCGTCAACCTCTTCGAGACCCTCCAGAACCAGCCCAGCGGCCTCGACTACTGGCCGCAGCCCAAGGCCATCCGCAACTACTACGGCTTGAACCTGTCCCTGGAAAAGCGCTTCAGCCACAACTGGCAGGGCGCCATCAACTACACCCTGAGCCTGACCAAGGGCAACTACGGCGGCTTGTCGTCCACCGACGAGTTCGGCCGGAACTCGCCGAACGTCGAGCGCTACTTCGACCTGTGGTTCATGATGTACCAGATGAACGGCACGCCGTCGACGGCCTCTGCCCCAGGACCGGACCCACTACATCAAGGCCTACGGCTCCTACGCCTTCCCGTTCGGCCTGACCGTCGGCGTCGTCGCCTACGGCCGCAGCGGCAAGCCCATGTCCACGCAGCTTAAATCCACAACAGCTACATCTACCCGAACGGTTACGGCGACCTCGGCCGGCTGCCCTTCACCGTCTGGGCCGATGTCTACGCCGAGTGGGCCGTCAAGGTCGGAGGCCGCTACACCGTGGCCTTCAACACCCAGATCAGCAACATCACCAACACCAGGACCTGGCAGCAGGCGCGCTACTCCCCGATCCGCAACACCATGAGCATCCCGGATGCGCTCCTCCTGGACGGCACGGCCATCGATCCCAACACCGCCCTGGTTGACGGGTCCGGCCACACCTACTACTGGGTCGACCGGATGCAGTTCTACCGGCCCGACATCTCCTTCCTCGGCACCGACACCGCCAACGCTCTGTCGGGCAAGGGCTACGACACCGCGTTCGGCACCTGGACCGTCCGCTTCGGCGCCCGGTTCTCGTTCTAAGCAGGAAGCAGAAGCAGACGCAGACGTAGAAGCAGAAGCACACAGAGCAGACACAGGATCACCGAGCCCGCCCCCCCGCCGGGGGGCGGGCTTTTTTTTATCCCTCCGTGGCCGCGACCTGTCACTCCGGCCGCAGCCGGCCTGCCAAGGTCTCTCGGCGTGGCCCTTTGGAAGGCTCTCCCCCGCCTTCTCTCAATTATTTGAAATAAACTGATTTATTGGATTTATTCATTATATTGAATTCCATTGGTCCAGCCCCTGACCCTAAATAGCTCATTCCGTTTGCGATATGAATGACCGGATCCTGGCACGATATTTGCTAAAAAGGGTCTCTTATGGCTGCCTGGAAATTTGTTTCTTCGATACGAGGAGGTGTCAGGAGAAAAGCGTCTTGCAGTGAGAGGTTCAGGGGCGGGGCGGGGATCAACAATCCCGGCCCCATGGACTTAGGTTATTCGACATCTAGGAGGATATTTTTCAATGAGTAAGAGATTAGTCATCGCGATCCTCGTCCTGTTCATGACCGGGGTCGCCTTCGCCCAGCTCGTCCCGACCTCCAAAATGGAAGGCAAGGTCGTGGACTCCTCGGGCGCTCCGCTTCCCGGCGTTTCGGTCGAAGCGACGAGCCCCCGGCTGGTCGGCAAGGCGACGGCGGTCACGGACGGCGAGGGGCTCTACCGTCTGTTCTCCCTGCCTTCGGGCGTCTATGAGATCACCTTCACGCTTCAGGGCTTCAAGACCCTGATCCGCAAGGACATCATCGTTCAGCTGTCCCAGACGATCACGCTGAACGCGACGCTCGAGCAGGCCGCGCTCGAAGAGCAGGTCACGGTCGTCGGCCAGAGCCCGCTGATCGACGTCAAGAGCACGGTCAAGAGCCAGACCATGACCAAGGAAGTGTTCATGAGCCTGCCCCGCAACCGGATCTTCGACGGCCTGATCAGCACGGTGCCGGGCGTCCAGTACGACAACCGCACGGGCGGCCTGTCGGTCGACGGCGCCACCGGGACCGAGAACATGTGGTACATGGACGGCGCGGACATCACCCAGCCTCACATCGGGCGTCAACGCCCAGGGCGCGGTCATGGAGCTCGTCGACGAGGTCAAGGTCACCGCGTCGGGCTACAACGCCGAGTTCGGCGGCTCGATGGGCGGCGTCGTCAACGTCATCACCCGGTCGGGCGGCAACGCCTACCACGGCGACGTCAGCTTCTACTACAACGACAACAGCCGGCTGATGCAGGGCTACGCCCGCGACTACTTCCGCTGGAACCCGACCAACAGCAACGTCGCCGAGTACGTCAACGACGACAACCTGTACTGGCACCAGGGCAACGGCCGCGACAACTACAGGCGGTTCGAGGGCGTCTTCACCCTGGGCGGCTACATCATGAAGGACAAGCTGTGGTTCTTCGCCTCGGTCAACCCGATCTATTCCAGGACCTGGGGCCAGCGCTACTTCTCGAGCGACGACAACCCCGCCGTCACCGGGAACCAGGCTCCCTGGACGTGGTTCTTCAACAAGAACTGGGGCCTCAACGGGCAGATCAAGCTGACCGCCGCCCCCCTGAAGGGCCTGCGCGTGTCGGCCAGCGCGGTCGACAACTATTCGAGATACCGCGGCTCCATCCCCTCGATCCTGGGCTCGAGCACCAAGAACTACGATTACCAGCATCAGGGCTATGACTACCCGAACTGGTCCGCCGCTTTCCTGGCCGACTACAGCGCCAGCAACAACTTCCTGGTCAGCGTGCGCGGCGGCTACCACATGACCAACACCCAGAACCAGCAGATCGCCAACCGGTTCACGACCTACTACTTCAACTATGAGAACCTGATGTTCGCCACCGACCCGTTCTATGTCGCGAACCCGAGCCTGCTGCACATCGCCGGCGCCGTCAACTACGGCGGCTCCCGGTCGGTCCTGGACCGCTACAAGCTCGAGAAGATCTCGGGCAACGTCGACCTGTCCTACTTCGTCAGCCTGGCCGGCGAGCACGCCTGGAAGGCCGGCTTCCAGCTCATCCGCGACCAGGAGAACGTCCTCAACGGGCCGGTCAGCCCGATGGTCAACATCAACTGGGACGACACCTGCACGGCCCTCGAGGCCTACGGCACGCCCGCGACCCGCGGCACCTACGGCTACTACAGATCCGCGGCTCCTGGCGCCTGCCCTACGGCTACGCCTGGAAGATCCACCGCAACACCTACGCGATGTACCTCCAGGATTCCTGGACGATCGGCGGCAAGCTGACCGTCAACGCCGGTCTGCGGACCGAGTCCGAGTACATCCCGACCTTCAACCCCGACGTCCCCGAACAGTACAAGAAGCCCATCAACTTCGGCTTCGGCGACAAGCTCGCCCCCCGCTTCGGCGTGGTCTATGACGTGTTCGGCGACTCCTCCCTCAAGGTCTTCGGCAGCTACGGCATTTACTACGACGTCATGAAGCTGTACATGGCCGAAGGCGCCTTCGGCGGCTTCAAGTGGCAGACCGACTACTACACCCTCGACGTCGCCGACTACCGGCTGATCGCGGCCAACAACCTGGTCGGCAACACGACGGGCAGCGGCGCGACCGGCGACGCGGGCCTGAGCCAGGCGGCCGGCGGCACCTACCTGGGCACCATCGACTGGCGCATCCCCTCGTTCGACACGCTGCAGCCCGACATGAAGCCCGTCGCCCAGCAGGAAGTTTCGATCGGCGCCGAGAAGAAGCTGTCGGAAGACCTGTCCTTCAGCGCCCGCGGCGTCTGGAAGCACCTGCTCCGGACGATCGAGGACATCGGCATCATCACCCCCGATGGCGAGCAGTACTATGAGGGCAACCCCGGCAGCGCCTGGATCGTCAACCTCTTCGAGACCCTCCAGAACGAGCCGACCGGCCTCGACTACTGGCCGCAGCCCAAGGCCAACCGCAACTACTACGGCTTGAACCTGTCCCTGGAAAAGCGCTTCAGCCACAACTGGCAGGGCGCCATCAACTACACCCTGAGCCTGACCAAGGGCAACTACGGCGGCTTGTCGTCCACCGACGAGTTCGGCCGGAACTCCCCGAACGTCGAACGGTCCTTCGACCTGTGGTTCATGATGTACCAGATGGACGGCACGCCGATCAACGGCCGTCTGCCCCAGGACCGGACCCACTACATCAAGGCCTACGGCTCCTACACCTTCCCGATCGGCCTGACCATCGGCGCGGCCGCCTACGGCCGCAGCGGCAATCCCATCTCGACCCAGCTCAGCTTCAACAACAGCTACATCTACCCGAACGGCTATGGTGACCTGGGCAATCTTCCGTTCACCGTCTGGGCCGACGTCTACGCCGAGTGGGCCGTCAAGGTCGGAGGCCGCTACACTGTGGCCTTCAACGCTCAGATCAGCAACATCACCAACACCAAGACCTTCCAGCAGGCCCGCTACTCCCCGATCCGCAACACCATGAACATCCCCGATGCGCTCATGCTCGACGGCACGGCGGTCGACCCCAACACCACGCTCGTCGACTCCCTCGGCCGCACGTACTACTGGGTCGACCGGATGCAGTTCTACCGGCCTGACATCTCCTACATCGGTTTCGACTCCTCGCAGGACCTGTTGCAAAAGGCCTGGACACAGGCGCCTTCGGCACCTGGACCGTCCGCTTCGGCGCCCGGTTCTCGTTCTAAGCAGGAAGCAGAAGCAGACGCAGACGTAGAAGCAGAAGCACACAGAGCAGACACAGGATCACCGAGCCCGCCCCCCGCCGGGGGGCGGGCTTTTTTTATCGGCAAAAAAAAAGCCCCCGCGCCCGGGCGGGCGCGAGGGCGTGTCCGACGAAGGGAACGCTTACTTCTTGATCGCCTCGAGGATGGACTTGGCCTGCGCCGTCCGCTCCGTCTCCGGCTCGAGCTTGATGAACTTCTCCAGGTTCTCGGCCGCCTTGGCGGTGTCCCCCTTGTTCAGATACGCATAAGCCACCCGGAAGTAGGGGTCCGGCCAGTCGGGCTTGATCTGGATGGCCAGCTCGAAATACTTGACGGCGTCGTCGATCTGGCCGTTCGAGAAGCAGATCTCGGCCACGTTATAGGGCAGGTTCTCGTCCTGGGGGGCCATGTCGATCGATCTCTTGAAATAATCCTGCGCCTCGGCCATCTTGTTCTGCTTCAAATAGCACAAACCGATCGCCGCCAGCCCTTTCGCGCCCATGGCCTTGCCCATGGCCTGGTCGGGCGCGGCCTGTTGGATGAGCTTGTTGTAGGCCTCCAGGGCCTTGTCGTATTCCCCTTTTTCGCGGTAGCAGTCGCCGATGTTCAACAGGACCTGATAAGCCCCGGGGTTCTTGGCCAGGAACTCCTCGAACATGAGCAGGGCCGTGTCGTACTTGCCCTCTTTGTAGAAGTTGTTGCCTTCCTCGAGGGTCTGGAAAGTGGCCTCGTCCTGGACGATGCCCGTCCCCTCGGCCTTCTTCTCCAGCTTGATCGTGTACTTGGGATTCTTGCTGAGCTGGGCCGTGTAGATCCGCTGGGTGACCGGCAGGTAGCCCTTGGCATTGACCGTGGCGTCCCAGTTCCCCGTCCCGACGCCCATGAAGGTGAACTCGCCCTTCTTGTCCGTCGTCGTCTCGAAGGTGCTGCCGCCCGACTGGGTGTAGACGATCGTGACCTTGGCCCCCGGGACCGGCTGACCGGCCGGGTCGAGGACGACGCCGTTCATGCGACCGGTGCCCCGTCCCGCCTGGGCCGTGGCCAGGCCGGCCAGGAGAAGAACGATCGCGGCGCCGGCCGCGAGCTTGGATGTGAGCCGATGATCCATCAGATGTGCCTCCTCAGGCGGCTTGGCCGGGCCCCTCATCGGAGGCGCCTCCTGTCCCGCCGCGCGTGAACTTATGGGATCGGTCCTATTATCCGGATTTATCCCGCCTTTTTCAAGGCCATCGGGAACGGACGGGCTCACAGCCGCCAGAGATAGGAGGCCTTGAAGAACAGGCCCCGCTTCATCTCCAGGAACCGGGGCGCGTCCCTGTAGGCCCCGTCGGCCCATTCGGTCCGGTCGTAGAGTGAGCCGTAGCCGAGCTGGAGGACGGTCCCGGGAATATAGACGAATGAGGCCAGCAGGTCCGTCAGCATCTCCCGGTAATAGCTGTTGTACTCGACGATGGCGCGGAATTGGAGGTATTTGTTCGGCTGGTAGGACAGACGGCCCCGCCAGATGGCGTCCCGGTATTCCCGCTCGCGGGTCGACCGCCGCGTGAAGTCGGCGTAGGTCAGGCCGGCGGTCAGGTCAAATCGCTCCGACGGCTTGTAGGTCAGGCTGGCCGAGGCCCGGTTGCCGTACCCGGGATAAGGTACGGCCACGTAACGGATGGCGTTCCCCCTCGCGTACGCGGCCCGAAGGGAGAAGGCCTTGGTGACCTGGCTGGCGACCTGGACGCCGCCGCTGCTCGTATCGAAGCGCTGGCCGAGAAAGATCTCCGTCGCATACTGTCCGAGGAGCTGGACGGTCGTATTGCCGGGCAGGAGCATGGAGATGCTTCCGCCGCCGATCGTTTCGAACAGCCCGCTCGGCAGGTCCTTGATCACGGTCGCGGTGAGCGTCGGCACGATCTTGCGGAAGAACCGGCTCGTCGGGTAGAGCCGCGGCGATGCGGAGGCGTTGAGGCCGGCCAGCCCTTGGCGCGCAAGGTAGCCCGTAGCGGTCTCGAAGTTCTCGGAAATATCATATAATGTGATAGTTAGGCCGAGGTCCCGGGTGTCGTAAAGGTACTCCGCGCCGAGGGCGAAACCGGGGTCGGTCGGGGCGCCGGCCTCGCTCCGGGTCCACGAACCGAATCCGTGGAAGCTCAATTGGCTGGCCTTGGTCAGGCGGATCTGGCCGTCCGTCCCGGCCACCTCGTTGAAGCCCTCTCCGTAGGTCCGGCCCGCGGAGAACGCGCCGATGTAGCCGTCGGGGCCGACGGCCCGCTTGTAGCGCAAGATCCCGAAGCCGGCGTAGCGGTCCTCGCCCGGGACATAGAGCGGGTCGCCCGCGGGCGATTCGTCCAGGGCGAAGATCGAAGCGACCGTGTCCTTCTTCCCGACCTTGCCCGAGAGCTTGAAGCCCAGGCGGGGGTCGATGATCGTACGGGTGTAGACAACGTCCGTGAGGGGATCGATGCCCGTCGCGCCGGCCAACCGGAACATCTCGCTGCCCTCGAGGAAGAACGGCCGCTTCTCCGGATAGAACAGGTCGGAACGGAGATTGACGTCGATCTGGCCGGCGTCGGCCTCGACTTGGCTGAAATCGGGATTGTAGGTGGCGTCGAGGATAAGCTGGGAGGAGAGGCCGAGCTTGCCGGTCAGATGTCCGTCGTGGACGCCCTTGGCCCCGACGAGCGCGCCGTCGACGCGCCCGGCCCCGTCCCGGTAGGTATAGGCGGGCAGCACCTCGAGGAGGGTGTACTGCTTGATGTCCTCGAGCTCGAGGGGCATCATCTGGGTCAGGAAGAAATAGCCGCGGGCGGGGTCGAGGGCCGGGTAGGAGCTGTGCTCGGAGCGGCGCGAGACCCGTCGCTCGAAAAAGATCGACATCTCCACCCGCCGTTTTCCGGCGTAGCGGATGCTCTTGAAGGGCACGGCCAATTCGACGCTGTAGCCGTCGGGGTCCAGCCGCCCCGCGCTCGTCCAGACGAAATCGACGCTGAAGTCCTCGATGCCGCTGGCGTAGCGGCTGTCGGTCTGAATGCCCAGCGGATTGACGTAAAAGGCGTAGAGGGATTGCTGGTCATTGAAGCTGTCCAGGTTGATGCAGATGAAGTCATCGGCCCGGATGGTGTCGCGGTTGGCCAGGGCGGCCTTGATCTTGTCCGGCTCCCGGTCGTAGCACTTGAAGGCGAAATAGAGTGTCTCGGCGTCGTAGGCCATGTAGGCGACCGTGCGCTCGCTGGCCGGGCGCCCGAAATCGGGGATGAATGTCTTGGTCAGCTCGACCGAGGGCGCCTGCCGCCAGACGGGATCGTCGAGCCGCCCGTCGATCGCGGGCGGCGTTGCGGTCCTGAGCGGGCGGAAGAACTCCGGGGCGGCGGCCAAGGACGGACCGGCCGCGAGCAACAGCCCGATCATCAGTCCTCCAGGCCAACGGGCAGAAGACATGGTCCTCCTTTGGACAGTTCCGGCTTCGCCGGCGAAGCGCCACTCTAAGTGAATCCGGGCTCCGAGTCAACGCCGGCGCCGCCGGGCCCGGGGCCCTGCCGCACGGCCCCGTCCTTTCGCCGCCCCAAGGGGATTCTGTTATAATGAGCAGGTTATGAAGCGTGTTCTTAGCGCGGCCCTGGTCCTGTTCGCGGCCGGGCTCCTCTTGTCCTGCGGTTCGGGGTCGTCGCGGAGCGGCGCCGGCCTGAACGTCCTTGTCATCACCCTGGATACCACCCGGCCCGACGCGCTCGGGCTCTACGGGAACACCCACGCCGTCTCGCCCCAGATCGACGAGCTCGGCCGGACCGGCCTGGTCTTCGAGGCCTGCTACACCCCGGCCCCGCTAACGCTGCCCGCGCACTGTTCGCTGTTCACCGGCCGCTACCCCGTCGCCCACCAGGTCCGCAACAACGGCACCTACGTCCTGCCGCCGACGGAGCGGACCATGGCCCGGGTCTTCAAGGACCGGGGCTATGAGACGGCCGCCTTCATCGCCTCCTTCACCGTCGCCGGCAAGTTCGGCCTGTCTCAGGGTTTCGACGTCTTCGACGAGGACTTCGAGACGGGCCGGTCGGTGCTGAACTACACGGCCGAGATCCCGGCCGACCGCGTCGCCGACAAGTTCCTCCGCTGGCTCGAGGCCCGGAAGAGCGGCCCGTTCTTCAGCTGGGTCCACTTCTACGACGCCCACGCGCCCTACGTGCCCCACGGTCAGATGGGAGACGGATCGCCCTGGACCCTCTATGAGGGCGAAGTGCGCTTCGTCGACGGGCAGATCGGCCGGATCGTCGAGGCCCTCAAGGCCAAAGGGCTCTATGAGTCGACGCTCCTCGTCCTCGTCGGCGACCACGGCGAGGGCTTCGGCGAGCACAAGGAGCGGGGGCACGGCATCTTCTGCTATCAAGAAACCCTCCGCGTGCCTCTCGTTCTTCACAATCCGCGTCTCTTCAGGACGCCGCAGCGGGTGTCCGGCCGCCTGAGCCTGGTCGACGTCATGCCGGGCCTGCTCGAGCTGGTCAAGCTGCCCGCGCCGGCCGGCGTCCAGGGCCGGAGCTTCCGGCCTCTCGTCGAGGGCCGGGAAAAAGAGAGGCGGCCGATCTATTTCGAGAGCATGTTCGGGCCGGAGGAGTTCAATTGGGCCCCTCTGACCGGGCTCATCGACGGCCCCCTCAAGTTCATCTCCCTCCCGGACGCCGAGCTCTACGATGTCGACGCCGACCGCGGCGAAACGCGAAACCTCCTGGCCGAGCGCGGGGACTCCGCCCGGGCGATCGACAAGAAGCTGGAAGAGTTCGTCCGCCGCACGGCCGCCGAGGGCGCCGGGGCCAGCCGGCGCGAGCTCACCTCAAGTGACGTCAAGAAGCTAACCTCCCTCGGCTACGTCTCGAGTTTCTCGGCCAAGTCGGCCAAGATGGTCGATCCCAAGCAGGGCATCGATCTCTATATCGAGGTCATGGCCCTCAAGGACCTCGTGGCCCAGAAGGACTTCCGGGCGGCCGAGGGGCGGCTGGCGGCGCTGGGGGCCGCCCATCCCGGGCTGGAGCTGCCCGACCTCTACGACGTCCGCTACCGGATCATCAAGGCCGCGGGACGGAACGCCGAAGCCATGGGCGTCCTGCGTCAGGCGATGACCCGGTTCCCCGAGCGGGAATCGTTCAAGGTCTTCCTGGCCATGGACCTGATCGAGGCCGGCGAGCCGGCCAAGGCCAGAGACTTCTGCCGCGAGCTCGTGGCGGCCTACCCGGCCATGACGTCCGCCCAGGTCCTGCTCGGCGACGCCGAGGACCTGCTGAATGAGACGGACGGGGCCCTGGCGAGCTACGAAAAGGCGGCGGCCCTCGAGCCTCAGAACGGGGTCGTGCAGGCCAAGATCGCGTCCCTCTGGGTCAAGAAAGGCGACCTGGCCAAGGCCCAGTCCATCCTCGAGAGCTTGGAGGGCCGGCCGGCCGTCGTCGAGTCCGCGGACTTCGCGGGGGCGATGTCGGGTTTGGGCCACGCGCTCCTGGCCTCGGGGCAGACCGACCGGGGACTGGCCCTGTTCCGCAAGGCCACGGCCCTGAGCCCGGCCAATCCGGCCGCCTGGCTCAACCTCGGCGCGGCCTATTTCGGCCTGGCCGACTACGACGCCGCCCTGGAGAACTTCGAGAAGTCGGTCGCGACCGACAAGGCGTTCGCCTTGGGCTGGAGCAACATCGGCCAGGTCTATCTCATGCGGCTCGTCGAAGGGAAGGACCCGTCGGCAGGAGACCGCGCCCTGGGCTATTTCGACAAGGCCCTCGGCCTCGAGCCCAAGCTCGCGGTGGGCTGGCAGGGACGGGCCTCCGTCGAGCTGGCCATGGGGCAGGCCGGCCAGGCCATCCGTGACTACGAGCGGGCCATCTCGCTCGATCCCGGCCTCCTCGACGCCTACGTCAACCTCAGCATCGCGCTGAGGGAACAAGGCCGCTACGCGGAGGCCGTCCGGCGGCTGGAGACCTGCGAAGAGAGGCTCTCGTCCCGGCTGGCCGACAAGGACCGCGAGGAGATCGACCGGCTCCTGGCCGAGCTCAGGGCCCTGAGGGACGGACGCTAGCCTCGGCGCGCCGGGCCGATCAAGGAGGAGGAAGCACATGACACGCAAGACCACGGCCATCCTGGCGCTGGCGCTCTTCGCCTGGGCGGGCGCCTCCTGCACGCGCCGGCAGCCCGCTCCGGCGCCGACCGCGGCGGCGCCGACGGCCGAATCGCTCCGGCTCAAAGAGACGACGGTCCGTAACGTCACGGGCCACCCGATCGGCTACCGGATCTACCCCGCCGGCAAGCCCGAGCAGGCCGAATCGCGCGAGATCGCCCCCGGGGCCGTCGACCGCTTCAAGACCGCCGCGGCCCTGGAGATCGAGTTCTACACGGGCCAAAAGGACGCCGTCTATTCCCTGGATCCGGGCAGCCCCTATTCGTTCCGCGTCGACGAGCCCAGCACGATCGACCTCTTTCTCGGCTCACACGGCCGCACGGACGCCGTCGATCTGGCGCCCTGGGTGCCGACGCCCCAGCCGGTCGTCGACCGCATGCTCGAGCTCGCGGCCGTCACGGGCCGGGACGTCCTCTACGACATCGGCTGCGGCGACGGCCGCATCGTCATCACCGCCGCCCGGCGCTACGGGGCCCGGGGCGTCGGGATCGACATCGACAAGGCCATGATCGCCGAATCGGAACTCAACGCCCGGAGCGCGGGTGTCGAACGGCAGGTCAAGTTCCTCTGCATGGACGCCACCAAGGCCGACATCTCCGAGGCCACGGTGGTCAGCCTCTATCTCCTGCCGGAATCGAACGCCCTGATGGCCCCGATCCTCGAGGCCCAGCTCCGGCCCAAGAGCCGGGTCGTCTGCCACAACTATGCCATCCCCGGCTGGGAATCGAAGCGCGTCCGCTACGAGACCGTCCCGGACGAGAACGGCGATCCTCACTACATCTATCTTTATATCCGCTAGCCAGCGGAAAATGGGGACGCTTCTATTTTTCGCAGTCCCGGGTCGGGAAAAATAGAAGCGTCCCCATTATCCAAAAAAAAGGCGCCTCCGCCGGAGCGGAAACGCCTGTGAAGTCTCCGAAAGAACGCGCGGCCTTAGAAGGCGATGCCGAGGCTCGCCGACCAGACGCCGTTCCGGAAGTCGGGCTGGACATCCCCCCCGATCGTGGCGATGACCTTCTGCATGCCCAGACTGTAGCGAACGTCGACCATGAAATTGCGGCCGAGGTCCAGGCCGGCGCCGAAGACGGCGCCGTAGTCGTTGTTCTTGAGCAGCGCCTGGTCCAAGGGGACGTTCTCGCCGTTCGACTGGAGTTTCTCCTTGAGCTTGAAGCCCACGCTGGGCCCGGCAAAGACGAAGGGCTGAACGATGGGCAGGGGCAGCTTCAGCTTGAGGAGCAGGGGCACTTCGATGTAGTCGGCATAGAGCTTGTCGGTGTAGCTGTCGTCCAGGGCCACGTATTGGGCGCCCTTCATCGTGTAAAGGACCTCCCACTGGACGGTCACGACCTTGCCGAAGTTGAAGGCCAGGAAGACCCCGGCGTTGAAGCCGACCTTGTTCTTCAGCGTGGCGGTGGGGTCTTGGGCGTCGATGCCGGTCGGCCGGGCCATGTTGCCGCCGGCCTTGAGCCCGAATTGGATCCCGGCGCGGGCCGGCTGGGGCAGGGCCCACAGGCCAACGCAGAGCGCGATCGCCAGGATGGTTATCGTCTTTTTCATGAGAGCCTCCTCGAATGACCGAGTCTGGACGCGGGCCGCGCGTCCTCGATCATTGTGGGGCCGGGGCCGGGGCCCGGCAATCCCCGAATGGGGGGAATCGCCGGGGGCTCTTGGCCCCTCCCGGAAGGTGATGGCGGGGCGATTCCCTCATCGCCCCGCCGGTGACCCTAGAGGCCGATCAGCTTGAACTGGGCCTTGTCCTTGAGGCCCTGGACATAATTCTGGACCGCCTCGCCCTGCTGGCCCTGTTTGAGACGGGCCTCGAGCTCGGGACGGACGGCTTCGAAGGTCCGGGTCTCCTTCTGCCGGTCGATGACCTTGAGGATATGGTAGCCGTAGGCCGTTTCGATGACGCCGCTGATCTGGCCGACGGGCACGGAGAAGGCCGCGTCCTCAAAAGGCTTGACCATCGTGCCGCGGGAGAAATTCTCGTAGAGCCCGCCCTTGTCCTTGGACCCCGGGTCCTCCGAGTATTTCTTGGCCAGCTCGGCGAAGTCGGCTCCGGACTTGGCCTCGGCCAGGATGCCCTCGATCTTGGTCTTGGCGGCGGCCTTCTCGGCCTCGGACTTGCCCTGGGTCATGAGCAGGATGTGGCGGACGGAGGCCGTTTTGTCGCCGCCCGTCTCCTGCTCGTAAGCCTTGCGCAGGGCCTCCTCGGAGACCTTGCCGCCGCTCTCGGCGATGCCCTGGAGGAGCTTGTTGATGACCATGGTCTCCCGGACGCTCGTCTTCACGTGGTCGATGGTGACGCCCCCGGTCTTGAGGGCCTCGAGGAAGCCCTGTTCGCCGCCGGCCTTGGCATATTCGGACTGGAGGGCCTTGTTGAGCTCCTCGTCCGTGACGACCGTCTTGGCCTTGGCCGCGGCGGCCAGGAGGAGCTTGCGCTCGACGAGGGACGAGGCGGCCCGGTCGAAGATCTCCTTCAGCTTGGCGACATCGACCGACTTGAGCTGATCGGATTGGCGGCCGAGGTTGTCATAAGCGGCCTGGACGACCTCGGCGGCCGTGACGTTGAACGTCTTGGTCGTGGCCAGGACGGTGTCCTTGTCCGGGGCCAGTGCCGGCGCTATCTTGGCCAGGGCCTGGGCCAGCTCGTAGGCCGGCGTCCCCTGCTTGAGGGTGAACTTCCCGGCCTTGGGCGTGCAGGCGGTCGCGACGAGGGTCGCGGCCGCGATAAAGATCATCACATGCTTCATTCAGTACTCCTTGAATCGCGGGGAAAACCTCTGATAGTTAAGCACAAATCGGCCCCAGGCGCAAACGGCGGGGCCGGGCCGAGGCTCAGTCGGCCGCGACGACGCGGTGGATCTTCTTCTTGCCGGCCTTGAGGAGCATGCCGCCGTCGGGGCCCAGGTCGGCGAGCGTCAGCAGGCGCTCGGCGGAGTCGATGCGGGCATCATTGACGTAGAGACCGCCCTGCTCGATCATCCGTTTGGCTTCCTTGCGGGAGGGCGTCAGCCCGACCTCGGTGAACAGGCTGGCGGGCGCGATGCCGGTCTCGAGGCGGGAGCGGGGCACGGCCGTCGTGGGCAGCGCGGCGATATCGCCCGCGGCTTCGCCCGATGCGCCGGAGCCCGCCGCCGAACGCGGCCGCCGCGGCCTGCCGGGCCTTTTCGGCCTCGAGCTCGCCGTGGGTGATCTTGGTCGCCTCGAAGGCCAGAACGCGCTTGGCCTCGTTGATGCCGGCGTCCTTGAGCGCCTTCGAGCCGCCGGATCTCGTCGAGGGGGACGAGGGTGAAGATCCGGAGGAAGCGGCCGACGTCCCGGTCGTCGCAGTTGACCCAATACTGGTAGAAATCATAAGGGCTGAACTGGGCGGCGTCCAGCCAGACCGCGCCCTGGGCCGTCTTGCCCATCTTGGCGCCGGTGGCGGTGGTCAGGAGCGGGAAGGTCAGGGCCTGGGCCATCCCGCCCTCGACGCGGCGGATGAGATCGACCCCGGCCAGGATGTTGCCCCATTGATCGTCCCCGCCCATCTGCAGCGTGCAATGATGCTGGCGATAGAGCGTCAGGTAGTCGTAGGCCTGGAGGAGCTGGTAGTTGAACTCGATGAAGGACAGGCCCTTCTCCAGCCTTTGCTTGTAGGCCTCGGCGGCCAGCATCCGGTTGACGCTGAAATGGCGGCCGATGTCCCTGAGGAACGGGATGTAGTGGAGGGGCAGGAGCCAGTCGGCGTTGTCCACGGCGATGGCGTTCGCGCCGTCAAAGTGAAGGTAGCGCGACGAGCTGGATGAGGATGGCCTGGCCCTGGGCCCGGATCGTCGCCTCGTCGAGCATCTGGCGCATCTCGGTCTTGCCGCTCGGGTCGCCGACCATGGTCGTGCCGCTGCCGACGACGGCGATGGCCCGGTGGCCGGCCCGGCGGAGGTGGACCATGGCCATGATCGGGACGAGGCTCCCGGCGTGGAGGCTCGTGGCCGTGCTGTCGAAGCCGACGTAGAACGTGATCCGCTCGGCCCCGAGCATCTTCCGGACGGCGTCCTCGTCGGACACCTGGGCGACGAAGCCCCGCTCCTTGAGCTCATCGTAGACGTTGCCGCTCATGGTCGTTCCTCGGGAGATTTATAGCACGGGACCGGGGGGCAATCCAAGCCCCGGTCCTCCAGAGGATGCGGCCGGAGGGCCGGTCTCACTTCTTCAGGGCCAGCTCGATCGCGCCGGAGTCGCCCGCGGGATCGTACCAGACGCCCTTGAGGGTCTCTTTGTCATAGAGGAGCTCGATCTTGATCAAGGTCGTCTCGGCCCCCTGGACCAGGTCGAACTCGAAGGTCAGCTTGTTGTCCTTGAAGGCGATCTGCCGCAGGGGCGTCTCGGGGACCATGCCGGTCGAGTCGCTGATCTTGCCGGCATAGACCGCCGCCGCCTTCTCGATGACGACCGTGATCTCGATCTGGGTGCCGTCGTTGCCGGCGACGGCGCTGCCGACCCAGGTGCCGAGGACATCGGGCTTCGCCGGGTTCTGGGCTGAGGCCAAGCCGGCCAGGAGGGCCAGCGTTGCCAGGGCGATGAGGAGGCTTCGTTTCATCTTCGGGCTCCTTTCAGGGTCCGCAGAGGGCTAATGTAACAGACAGGAACTTCCCTGTCCATACGGAGAGACGGATCGGGCCGGCCTTTGGTTCCCTCGGGGCCGGGGCGGTCCGCCCCGGGGCCATCCCCGGGAGGGGTGAGGACAGTCCGCCGCCAGGGGCGGCCCCCCCGTCCCTAAAATCACCCGCCTCTTCCCCAGCATAAGCGATACCTGGCCAGGCCGGCCGGGGCTAGCATGGGACCGGCCCCGAGAGGCCTGGAGAAAAACTGACCGTGACCGATCCGAACGAGACTGGAACGCCTCCGCGGGAGATCGAGGACGCCCTCTCCCGCGTCGGCCGGCACCGCACGATGCTCGCCGAGCTCGTCGAGGTCCAGCTCAAGACCCTGTGCGAGCTGAAGGAGCTTCTGGCCTTGTCCGGCGACACGGCCCCGCCCGGAGCGCCGGCGCTCGACGTCGCCCTCGAGATCCGCCGGACCTCGCAGGCCGGCCGGCTCCTGGCCGGCGAGACGGGGCCTCCGAAGCGTCAGATCCCCAAGGTCCTCCTGGTCGACGACGACCCGACGACGCGCAACATCATCTCCCACTTCCTGCGCCGCGAGGAGTTCATCGTCGAGAAGGCCGCCGACGGGAACGACGGATTGGCCAAGGCCAAGAACGGCCGGCCTGACCTCCTGATCATCGACGCCGTCGTCCCCGGCCTGAGCGGCTTCGAACTGCTGACGCTGCTCAAGAAGGACCCGGCGACGGCGGCGATCCCGGTCCTCATGCTGTCCGCCCTCGGCGAGGAGAGCGTCATCGTCAAAGGCCTCGAGGAGGGGGCCGATTACATCGTCAAGCCGTTCTCCCCCCAGATCCTGGTGGCCAAGATCAAGAAGATCCTCCGGGAGCAAAACGATCATGCTATCGATCGTCGTCCTCTATAGCTTCGTCTATCTGCTCCTGCTGTCCGTCTCGCTCTTCCTGTTCATCTTCGGCCGGCGCCTGCTCATCGAGTCCCGGGAGCGGAAGGACCGGAGGGTCTACGACGACATGGAGCGGGACGTCCTCGAGGTCCTGACGGCCCGCGACCCCCAGGCCGCTGCGGTCGACTTCGCCCGCCGCCATGCCTCCCGGCCGCGCATCCTCAAGGAGGTCCTGGTCGCCTATCGCGAAGCTCTGACCGGCCGCTCCCTCGAGCCGCTCAAGGTCATCTTCGAGCGTACGATCCGCAGCCGCTGTCTTCGCGAGCTGAGGTCGCCCTTCCTGGCGACCCGGCTCCAGAACGTCCGCCTGTTCATCGATTTCTCCAGGCCTGAGGAGGCCGTCCACCTGGTCAAGCTCCTCCACGACAAGCCCGTCGTCCGACTGGCCGCCCTCAACGCCCTGGCCGGCATCGCCTCGCGCGAGACGCTGGCCCACATCTTCGACCTTTTTGAGAAGGACCCCGAGCCCAATCTCTACGCCTATTCGAACATCTTCTTCTCCCTCGGCCCGCGGATCGAGCCCTTCATCCGGACGACCCTGGACAAGGAACTCCCGCCGGCCAAGGCCGGATTGCTCGTGGAGATGGCCGGGCGGCTCCTCCTCCGCGGCCTCTACCTCGACGTCGTCGCCTTCGCCCGGCACTCGGATAAGGAGCTCCGCATCCGGGCGGCCCGGACGCTCGGCCGCCTCCTCGTTCCCGAATCGGTGCGGACGCTCGCGGACCTGGCGGCCGACCCGTCCTGGGAGGTCCAGGCCCAGGCCCTGCGGAGCCTGGGCCATCTCCAGGACTGGCGGTCCGTTCCCATCCTGGTCAAGGGCCTCTTCTCGCCCCAATGGCACGTCCGCTACAACGCCGGCTACGGCCTGGCGGCTTTCGGCCTGGTCGGCATCCTGCAGCTTCAGGAGGTTTCTCGCCAGAAGGAGGACCGCTTCGCCGCCGACATGGCCGCCATGGTCCTGGACACGGTCGTCGTGACGGGAGGCGAACCGTGAGCGACGTCTTGCGCGTTCTCGACAGGGGCATCGAGACCCTCATCCTTGTCTATTTCCTGCTCCTCAACTCGTTCTATTTCCTGTTCAGCATCTTGTCCCTCGCCGGCATTCTCCGCTATCGCCGCTTGGTCACGTTCGTCCGCTTCGGCGAGCTCTTCCGCATGCCCATCGTCAAGCCCATCTCGGTCATCGTCCCCGCCTTCAACGAGGAACAGGGCATCATCGACAGCGTCCGCTCCCTCCTGTCCCTCCGCTATCCCGTCTTCGAGGTCGTCGTCGTCAACGACGGCTCGACCGACCAGACTTTGGCCCGGCTCATCGAGGCCTTCGACCTCAAGCTCTGGAAGGCGGTCTATCGCAAGTCCCTGCCGTCCAAAACGATCCGGGGCATCTACCGGTCCCCCATCCAGCCCAAGCTCATCGTCGTGGACAAGGTCAACGGCCGGGGGAAGGCCGACGCCATGAACGCCGGCCTGAACATCTCGCGTTATCCGCTCTTCTGCGCCGTGGACGCCGATTCCATCCTGGAGAATGACGCCCTGCTCAAGGTCGTCCGGCCCTTCCTCGAGGACCCCGAGCGGACGATCGGCGCCGGCGGGATCATCCGCCTGAGCAACGGCTGCCACGTCCATGAGGGCCAGGTCACCGGGGTGGGCATTCCCCGCAACTGGATCGCCCGCTTCCAGATCCTCGAGTACCTCCGGGCCTTCCTCGGTGGCCGCCTGGGCATGGCCATGATGCGGAGCACGCTGATCGTCTCCGGGGCCTTCGGCATCTTCCGCAAGGACATCGCCATGGCCTGCGGCGGCTACCGGGCCGCGTCCATCACCGAGGACATCGACCTGGTCATCCGCATGCAGAAACTCATGCACGATCAGAAAAGGCCGTATCGCATCCAGTTCATCCCCGATCCCATCTGCTGGACGGAGGCGCCGGAGAGCCTCCGCGTCCTGGCCCGGCAAAGGAGCCGCTGGCACCGCGGGCTCATCCAGACCCTCATCAAATACCGCGGCATGCTCTTCAACCCGCGCTACGGCGTGGCTGGGCTCTTCGCCATGCCGTTCTACGCCCTGTTCGAGATGACCGGACCGTTCATCGAGTGCCTGGGCTACGTCCTGTTCACAAGCCACGTTCTTCTCGGACAGGTCAACTATCCGTTCGCCGTCGTGTTCTTCTTTGTCGCCGTCTTCTACGGCACGTTCGTCTCGCTCCTGTCGATCCTGCTCGAGGAGCTGTCCGAGCACCGCTATCCCCGGCTGCGCGACATCCTGATCTTGACCGCTTCCGGCGTAGCCGAGAACCTGTTCTACCGGCAGTATCTGGGCGTCGTCAGGGCCTGGAGCCTCATCGACTATCTGAGAGGCAGGAACGAATGGGGATCCATGGAGAAAAGGGGTTTCGCCAAGGCGGGGCAAAAGCCATGAGCGCGAGGTCCGCGTTGTCGGCGGCCCTGATCGTCGCGGTCGTGCTGACCTCGATCGGGGCGGGACTGGCCCAGACCCCGAACGAGGTCCGGGAGGCACTTGTCGGCGGGGCCTATGACAAGGCCATCGCGCTGGCCCTCGAGGTCCTCCGCAACGAGCCCTCGAACGACGAGGTCCGGTTCCTGCTGGCCCGGGCCTACGCCTACTCGGGACGGCTGGACGAGGCCGAGGCGGTCCTCGGCCAGGCCCTGGCCGCTCATCCTGGCGACGCAGACCTGCTCGTTTTCAAGGGCCGTCTGCTTTGCCGTCGCGACGATCTTGATGGGGCTGAGCAGGCCTTCCGCCGGGCCCTCGAGCTCCAGCCGCGGTCGGCCGACGCCCTGGCCGGCCTGGCCGATCTGGCTGCTTGGCGGGGCGACTTCGACGCGTCGCTCGTCTACTGCCGCCGGGCCCTCGACCTCGACGCCAACCATGCCGGAGCCCTCTTCCGCACCGGCTGGGTCCTTCTGCGGCAGGGAGACTATGGCCGGGCCCGGGGCTATCTCGCCCGGGCCGCCGAGCTCGAGCCCCTGAACAAGGACTTCGCCCGGGCCCTGGCCGCGGCGGCCCCCGTCTTCGCCCGCAAGACGGAGGTCTGGCTCTCCGGCCGGCATGAGCATTGGAGCGACGGCCGGGCCGATTATAACGATCTCGGCCTTTCGGGCTTGTTCAGCCTCTTTCGCGACCGGGCCCGGGTCGTGGTCAAGGCCGAGCGTCTCTGGCGGTCCGGCGGCGGCGACGACCGCGGCGGCCTCGAGATCTATCCCCAGCTCTGGAAAGGGGCATACGCCTATATCGACCTCGCTCTGGCCCCGAAGGCCGCGTACTTGCCGTCCTCCTCGTTCCATCTCGAGGTCTATCAATCCGTCCTCAAGCGGCTCGATCTCTCGCTCGGGGCCCGCCGGATGGCCTTCGCGACGGGCGGCGTCACGGTCCTGGCCGGGTCGGCCGCTCTTTACGCCGGGGCCTGGTACCCCCATGTGCGCGTCCATTGGGCGGATACGGTCGCCGGGACGCAGTTCACCTGGATGGCCGGATTGCGACGCTATCTGGCCGACGCGAGCTTCCTCTGGGCCACCATAGGTCACGGCTCGCGGTCCCTGGACACGGCCTCCGCGGAGGAGATCCTGGAACGGCCGGCCTGGTTCGGCGAGGTCGGGTTCGACCTCTATATCCTGAAGGACGTCAAGCTCCGGGGCTATGTCTCCCGCCGCCAGGAAACGGACGGGCCTTCGAGCACCGCCGTTGCGCTGACCACCGGCTATCGCTTCTGACGGGTCCGGTTCAGAGCTCCCAGGCGTAGCCGATCTTCAAGAAGAACGTCCGGTCGGTCCGGGTGAGGCCGACGCGGCCGGGGCCGAGCCAGCTGTCGAAGACGCCGCCCAGAGCGTTGTCCGAGTAGCCCAGGAACAGGACCGTCCGCGGGTTGAGCTTATACGAAAAGAGGAATTGGGTGAACAGGCCCTGGGTCCGGGTATCCACCGGAGACGTGTACATGGCCGGGTTCTGATCGAGGTTCTGGTACTGGACGATGGCCCGGACAAAGGACCGGACGCTGAAGTTCCAGACGAACTTGGCCTGGCTCAAATTGGCCGTGTAGATGGAGCCGCCGGGCCGGTATAGCCTTTCATAGGTGTGGCTGAGGACCATGTTGAGGTGGCGGAACAGGCTGAAGGAGCCGTACGGCCCGAACGACAGGATATCGGCCGGCCGCACGTTGGCGTAGTCGATGGCCTGGCCGGCCTGGCCCTGGAACCCGATCTCGGAGCCGCTGAACGGCCGGATGTGGAAATCCGCGAGCGCCTCCGCGGTGTCGAAATACTGTCCGCTGTAGTAGGTCCTTGAGAAGACGCCGTGGATATTGAGCTGCGTCTCGAGGTCCATCTGGATGAGAGCGCCGAAGGTCAGGCCCCGGTCGGTCAGGGTCCCGCCATGGTCATAGACGAACTCCCCCGCCGCGCCGAGACGGATGTAATTGAACCAGCTCTTGGGCTTGCCCCAGATCTGGCGGAAGACCATGACCTGGCCGTCCCGGGTGTCAACGCGGGGCACGAACCCGTGATCGGCCCGGAAACCGGGCGACAGGTCCTGATAGTTCAGCCCGAGGATCCAGCGCCGCGAGAAATATTGGTACTGGAAGTTGACGGCATTGCCGCCGAAGCGGCCCTCCCGCTGCCCGTAGAGCGAGGCGAGGCTGTCCGGATAGTCCGTCTCGGAATGGAGGACCTGGAAGGTGATCGAGTTCTTCTGGTCGAGGCGGAGGAAGCCGTCCGCGCCGGCCAGATGATTGAAATAGCCGTTGCCGACCCGGCCGGTGTAGAGGACGCCGAGGGTCGACATCTTGCCGATGTCCTGGCGCAGGCGAAAGACCCCGCCGAAGGCGTCCTGGTCGTCGAGCGAGGCTTGCGCCGAACCTTGGTTCGAAGGGAAGATGAGGTTGGTCATCTGGTCCTGGTCGGCGAAGAAGCCCATGGCCGTGTGCCCGGTCTTACCGGTCAGCTTGGTGCCCCAGAGCGGGTCGGCCACGGTCCGGGTGAAGACGGCCTGGATCGGCGTCAGAAAGAAATCGGCGCCTTCGAGGAAAAAGGGCCTCTTCTCGGGATAGAACAGGGCGAAGCGGCGGTTGATCGCGAGCTGGGCGACGTCGGCCTCGACCTGCGAGAAGTCGGGGTTGGCCGCGGCGTTGAGGATCAGGTCCGGGGTGACGCCCCACTTGGCGGTGACGCCCGGCTCAAAGCCGGCCTTGCCGCGAACGAGCGACCCGTCCGGGTATTCATCGAGGGCGTCGGTCCGGCTGGCCGTGAAGGTCGGGTCGATCTCGATGTTGCGGCCGGGGGTGATGCCTTCGAAGCCGGTCAGCTTGTTGAATTGGCAGAGGATGCAGTTGATGCTCCGGGACCGGGGATGGGAGGTCATGCGGTGGCGCGCGTCGCGGGGCCAGGACCGTTCGGCGCTGAAGCCCCAGGTCTGGGGTCCGGCCAGGCTATGAAAGCGGAGCTGGCTGAGCGGTATGGCCACCTCGACGGCCCAGCCCCAATCGGTGATCTTCGCGGCGGCGCTCCAGATCGCGTCCCAGGAGAAATCCTCGTAGCCTTCGGATTCGCTGAAGTTGGCGTCGGCCTGGACGCCCAGGGGATTGACCCGGAACTGGAAGCAGCGGCGCTCGTCGTTGAAAGAGTCGACCATGAAGCTGACGTGGTCGTCGAGGATGAGCGTATCAGTGTCGTCGCGGTCCATGAGATGGGCCCGGATCTTCCGCGGCTCGGGATCGAAGCAGCGGAAGGCCACATAGAGGTGGCGCTGGTCGTAGGTCACGAGACACTCGGTCTTGACAGGGGCCGGGATGTTGTCGCCGGGCTGCCACTCAAAGGGCAGGGGGATCGCCGGGGCGGCGGCCCAGGCCTCCTCATCAAGGACGCCATCGATCTTGACGGGGCCCGACGCCTTGACGACGTCAAATCGCGCCGAGGGGACGTTCCCTGGGGCGGCCGGGGCCTGGACGGCCGGGGCGGGCCAGGCGAGGACGGAACATATAGCCAGGGTGGACAGGAAGAGGGCGGACGCGCGCGGGAACGGCATGCTAACTCCTCGGATCCGATTCTCTCATAGGGAATACTCCGCAACGCGGGAAAAGGTTGACGGGCGGGCCGCCTCCCCCTAGACGCGGGTCTGGATGATCCTGGCTACCAAATTCGAGGCGTTCTTGTCCTGGCCGGCGCCAAGTCCCGCCACGGCCGCGAGCGCGGCGGCACATCCGGCCCGGCCGACGAATTCCCTTCTCATCATGATCGCTCTCCTCTTCAGCTCTGGAAGGGCTCATTATCTCACAGAGCAGGCCTGGACCCCTAGATCGAACCCGGGAGTCCCGCTGAGCGGCTTGACTCCGCCGGCGGCCGCACCGACGCTTTTCTGACGGCGCGAAGGGAGATACAATGCCCTCTACGGAGCTAAACGGTCCCGGGGCCGGAGACGAATTAAGAATGACGGGTCGATCCATGAAGATGAGGGCTGTCTCATGATAAAACGTCAACGCCGGGCCCTGGCCGGCCTGGCTGCGTCGGTTCTTGTTTGGGCCGCCTCATGCGCCCCGTCGATCCGGCCGCCGGCCGCAAAGCCCCCGGCCCCCATCGATTGGCCGGCCCGGCTGGCTCAGGCCGACGACTTGGTGCGCGCCGGCCATCTCGTCGCCCTGCGCGAGGCCGGCCGGACCTACGGCGAGGCCCTGGCCGCTCTCCCCGGGCGCCCCGACATCGCCGAAAGATCGGTCCGCGCCTCGATCGCCATCGGTCTGCGCGAAAGGCAAATGGGCATCCTTCCCGCCAAGCCCGCCGTCGATCCTCTGTCCTTGATCGCGCGCGAGCATTCCCTGGCCCGCTATGCGTCCTGGCTTGAGCTGCTGAACGGGCTCCCCTGCAAGATCAAGGGCTCGCCGGGGATCGACGAGATCGGCGGCCGCAGCTTGGACGCCCATTTCGATTGGATCAACGCCCGGGTCGCGGCCATCGACGGCGAGCTCGCCGACGCGGAGGCAGCCGACGATCTGGCGGCGACCCTGCGCCTGGCTCTGCGCCAGGAGTTTTCCTTCACGTTCAAGGACAAATTCGAAGTTCAAACGCTCCTGGACGCCCACCCCGGATCGCGTCTGGTGGCCTTCCAGGCCGCCGTGGCCCCGGGGATCAAGACGCCCGTCCTCGAATCCCTCCTGGCCCTAGAACCGGGTTTCACCGAGGCCCACTATTTCCTGGGGGAGGCCGCGCTCCTCGTGGGAAGTCTGCTCACCGCGGAACGTCACGACCTCACGGCCGCGGAGAAGTTCCCGGAATCGCTCTCGGTCCTCATCTCCCTGGCCAAGGTCGCGTTCCAGACCGAGGAGACCGAGGAATGCCTGGCCTGGAACGAGAAGGCCTTGGCGCTGCTCCCGACCTACCGGGACGCTCTGCTCGGCCAGGGGCTCTGCCTCGGCGGCCTGGGCCGGCACGGGGAGGCGCTGGCCGTGCTCGGCCGCCTGCTCGAGCTCGGCACGTACTATCTCGGCGAGGGCCACTTCTGGACGGCCTGGAACCTGAATGAGCTCGGCCGGCTGGAGGAGGCCCGCAGGTCCGTCGAATCGGCCAAGGTCTTCCTCGTGGGCGTGCCGGACGTCGTGACGCTGTCGGGGATCATCGCCTACAAGCAGGGGCGCCTGGACGATGCCGAGAGGGACCTGCGCCAGGCCCTCGATCTCGACCCGGCCGCGAGCGACGCCGCCTATTATCTCGGCAAGCTCTACGCCGACCGCAAGGACTGGCTCGACTCGGGCATCTATTTCGCCGGAGCGGCCTTGGCCTATGAGGACAAGGAGCGGGCGATCGAGAAGAGGATCGGCGAGATCGAGGCCTCGGAGATGTCGGCGGAGAGAAAAGGCCGCCTGGTCGCCCGGAAGCGGGCCCAGATCGCGTCCGTCCAGGTGACCAAGGCGACCTGCCAGTACAACGGGGCCGCCGGGTATCACAACGCCGGCTCGTTCGAGCGGGCCCTCGATCTGGCCCGCCAGGCGGCCGCCCATCCGGCGTTCGCCGAGAAAGCGGCCGGGCTCATCAAGATCATCCAAGGCCGCTGAACCGCACGGACACGGTCCCCGCCGGCAAAAAAAGGTGTATAATATCGGCCCGTGACCACGCTCAGCCGCCAATTTCTCGAATCCTGCCGGGACCACCGGAAGCCCGTCCGGATGATGGTCAAGATCGACGGGGCCTGGACGAACCTCTCCACCGATACGATCGAGACGACCGTCCGGCGCCTGTCCCTGGGCTTCCAGGCCATGGGCTTGCGGCCCGGCGACCGGCTGGCCATCCTGTCCGAGAACAGGCCCGAATGGGTCATGGCCGATTACGCCGCGCTCTGCGCGGGCGCAGTGACCGTTCCGATCTACACCTCGCTCCTCCCCGACCAGGTCCGCTACATCGTCGCCGACTCGGGGGCCAAGATCGTCGTCTGCTCGGACCTCGAGATGTGGAGCAAGATCGAGTCGGTTCGGAACGAGCTGCCGGAGCTCGAACGGGTGATCCTGATCGACGGCGACCCGCCGGCGCGGACGCAGGCCTTGTCGGACGCGGCCGAGATGGGCCGCCGGCTCGAGGCCGAGGACCCGGGACGCTTCGAACGGACGATCGAGGCCGTGGCGCCCGGCGACCTGGCCTCGATCATCTACACCTCGGGCACGACCGGCGTCCCCAAGGGCGTGATGCTCAGCCACGCCAATTTCACCAGCAACGTCCATTCCCTGACCCAGGTCATCGACTTCAACGCCGACGACACGGCCCTGTCCTTCCTGCCCCTTTCGCATGTCCTCGAGCGGACGGCGACGTTCCTGTTCTTCCACGTCGGGGCGACGATCGCCTACGCCGAAAGCATCGAGGCGGTAGCCGCGAACCTGGTCGAGGTCCGGCCGACCGTTCTCATCAGCGTGCCGCGCCTGTTCGAAAAGATCTATACCCGGATCATGGACCAGGTCATGGGCGGCTCGCGGCTCAAGCGGGCCATCTTCGTCTGGGCCCTGAGCACGGGAAAGAAATACGCCGCCCGGACGATCGCCGGCGAGCGCGTTCCGGTCCATCTGGCCTTCAAGCGGGCGGTCGCCCGCAAGCTCGTCTTCAGCAAGATCACGGCCCGGACGGGGGGCCGTCTCCGCTACGCCATCTGCGGCGGGGCGCCCCTGTCCAAAGATATCGTCGAGTTCTTTTTCGCCCTGGGGCTCAAAGTCCTCCCGGGCTACGGCCTGACCGAGACCTCGCCGGTGTTGACCGGGAACACGCCGGGCAACATCCGCTTCGGGACGGTCGGCCGGCCCATCACCGACGTCGAGCTCCGCATCGCCGAGGACGGCGAGATCCTGGCCCGCGGCCCGAACGTCATGATGGGCTACTACAAGAACGAGGCCGACACGCGTGAGGTCCTGAAGGACGGCTGGCTCCACACCGGCGACATCGGCCGCTTCGACGAGGACGGCTTCCTCATCATCACCGACCGGAAGAAGGACATCATCGTCACCTCGGGCGGCAAGAACGTCGCCCCACAACCGATCGAGAGTCTCCTCCTGGCCAGCCCCTTCATCGCCAGCGCCGTGGTCGTCGGCAGCAGCCGCAAGTTCATCTCGGCGCTGATCGTCCCGAATTTCGAGAAGCTCGAGGCTTGGGCCCGGGCCCGCCTCCTGGCCTTCCGCGACCGGACCGATCTCTGCCGGCTGAAGGAGACCGTGACGTTCCTCCTGGACGAGATCAACCGGGTGACGCCGGGCCTGGCCTCCTACGAACGGATCAAGAAGATCGCCGTCCTCGATCGGGACTTCGACATCGACCTCGGGGAGGTGACGCCGACGCTCAAGGTCCGGCGGAACATCGTCGAGGAGAAGTACGCCGGCGTCATCGCATCGCTGTACCAAGATTGAGGCGGGCATGAGAACGGGAAGCTTCTTATCGCACCTGGAGTGCGGCCTGTGCGGCGAACGGCTCGAGGCCGACCGGCGCTGGAACCTCTGTCCCAAGTGCGGCAAGCCGCTCCTGGCCCGCTACGATCTCGAGGCCGCCCGGGCGGCCGTCTCCCCTGCGGCGATCGCCGGCCGCGAGCCGACGATGTGGCGCTATCGCGAGCTGCTGCCCGTGCGCGACGACGTCTACAAGCTGTCCCTCGGCGAAGGGTTCACGCCGCTCGAGCGGGCGCCGCGCCTCGAGGCCGAGACCGGTCTCGGCCCCCTCTACGTCAAGGACGAGGGGCTCAATCCGACCGGGTCGTTCAAGGCCCGGGGTCTGAGCGCGGCGGTGTCGCGGGCCTTCGAGCTGGGGGTCGGGTCGGTCTCGATCCCAACCGCCGGGAACGCCGGCTGCGCCATGAGCGCCTATGCCGCCGTGGCCGGGATGGAGGCCCACGTCTTCATGCCCGCCGACGTCCCCAAGCCATTCGTCAACGAGTGCCGGGTCCTCGGCGCGAACGTCACGCTCATCAACGGCCTCATCACCGATTGCGGGAAGGCGGCCCGGGAAGGGATCGAGAAGTTCGGGCGGTTCGACGTCTCGACCCTCAAGGAGCCGTACCGCATCGAGGGCAAGAAGACCATGGGCTACGAGGTCGCCGAGCAGATGGGCTGGCGGCTGCCCGACGTCATCATCTACCCGACCGGGGGCGGCACCGGCCTCGTCGGCATGTGGAAGGCCTTCGCCGAGATGCAGCGGCTGGGCTGGATCGGGCCGCAGCGGCCGCGCATGGTCACCGTCCAGTCCGACGGCTGCGCGCCCATGGTCCGGGCGTTCCATGAAGGGAAGGAGTTCGCCGAGCCCTGGGTGAACGCTCACACGATCGCGGATGGGATGCGCGTCCCGGCCGCCGTGGGCGACTTTCTCATCCTGCGGGCGCTGCGCGAGAGCGGCGGCACGGCCGTGGCCGTCTCCGACGCGGAGATCCTGGAGGCGACCTATCTGCTCGGGAAGACAACCGGGATCTGGCCGGCGCCCGAGGGCGGGGCCACCCTGGCCGCGCTGCTACGCATCCGGAAGGACGGCTGGGTCAAGGACGGCGAATCCGTCGTTCTTTTCAACACCGGCAACGGCGCCAAGTACTCCCACATCTGGGATTGACCCTCTTCAGGGACTGTCCCTCTGCCCTTGATAGCCCCCCCGTTGCTATTCCCCGTCCGAATGGGGTAAACCATAGGCCAAGCGCGTTTCGAGGAGGAGCCCATGAGACGTCGATCGGCGACCCCGTCAGCGGCCGCTCTTTTGGTCCTGGCCCTGACCGTTCCGCTGACGGTCTCGGCGTCGGGACAGACCCGGCTCGACAAGTTCGTTCGCCTCTCCAGCACGGGCGCCGAGGCCGCCGCGCCGGTCGAATATCAAGGCCGGTTCAGCGGCTATACGAACTACTGGCAGACCATCGCCTGGCGCTGGGAACAGTACGGCAGCCTTTTCCTCATCGGCCAGCCTGATGTCCGCCAGGCCATCGACCAGAACAAGGCCGACATCGCGGAGGAGCTGGGGCTTCCCGGCCTCGTTCTCGACGAAGGTTTCCTCGAGGCCTGGCTCGGCTCCAGGCCGACCGAGCTCGAAGACCCCGAGGCCAAGACCTTGGGCGGCGCCTTGGGCAGGAACGACGTCCTGGCCTGGGTCAAGCCGGGCACCGATCTGAGCATGGTCCTCCTGGGTCAAGCTCATCGATTGGAGGGAACGCGCGACCTTCCGGCCAGCCATCAGGCCTGGGCCAAGGACTTCCACGAGATCGCCGCGTTCGTGCTTTCGGACGGGACGCGACGCCTGTTCACGATCGTCGCCGACCGCGCCGAGGACCGGCGCCGCTTCAAGGACCTCCTCGTCGGCGTGCGCGAGATCGTCACGCGATATGACCTTCACCGGGGCTGGTTCGGGACGGGGACACTCCTCCATAGTGTCACCTGTCATCCCGGCCACCCGCTCGAGGTCATCGGCCAGGGCCTGAGCCAAGGAAACGACTGGTTCACCTTCAGCGGCTATATGGACTTCCTGATGTTGAAGCAGCTTCCGGACTGGCTAGCCGAGGTGGGGCTGGACATTCCGGTCGACGTCGGCACGGGCAAGGCCACGCACAGCCTGGGCACGGTCGCCTACGGGCTGCGGAACTACGACGGCCTCAAGATCCAGGACATGCCCACCGAGGAGGAGTGGATCAAGTTCGTCAAAGACCGCGGCGGATACCTCTTCCGGCCTGTGTTCGCGCCCGACTGCGACAAGTATCGATATGACGGCCAGATCGCCATCGACGGCAACAAGAAGCAGATCGACGCCGAGGATGTCCCCTTCATCCTCCAGACCGGGCTCATCAAGGACGAGGCGCCGGCCGGCATGGTCCTTTTCTCGGAGAAGGGACGCAAGTGGAGCCGGGAAGAGATGTGGCGAGCCGTCTTGGGACGGCGGTCCGTCGGGATCCTGCCGCTGGGGAGGATGATGGGGCCGGCCGCCTTTCGCAGCGCGCTTCAGATGCTCCTTCTCGACCGCCGCTATCTCGAGAGCCTCTTCGGCGACAGGATCCGGCTCGAGGCCTCGGTCGTCGATTACGATCTCAACGTCATGGTCTCCAACTTCGGCAGCTCGACTGTCCAAGCGTCGTTTGAGATCCGGACGGCCCCGGAGCTGGCGGTTTCCGCGGGCGCGGGAGACGTGACGCTGCCCGCAGGGAGCGTCAAAGCTGTTTCGTTCCGCCTCAAGCCCTCGGCCGCGGCCATGGCTAGGGCCAATCCCATCCTGATCGAATTACGGTGGAAGGGCGGCACGAAGCGGACCATGGCCGTGCTCGATCTGCCGCCCGCGGTGTCCGTCCACAAGCTCCTGCACGGATTCGCCCCGGAGGTCGTCTATCCCGTGTCGGTTCACAACTTTACGGAGGCCAAGTCCTATCCGGTCGAGGTCAGGGTCTGGGCCAAGGATAAGCCAGGGACGCCGGTTCTCGTGACCTCCTTGACGGGCAAGGCCGCGCTCTCCGGGCACCAGGAGATCGAATTCCGGCTGCCGCTTCAACCGGGCAGCTATACGGTCAGGACGACGGCGCTGGGGGTCACGAACGAGACCCAGCTCGGCGTCGACGCGCCGGCGGGAAAGGCCCTGGTGACGCCTATCGACCTCAACGGCGACGGCGTCATGGAGTACCGGCTCGAGAACGACAAGGTCCGGGTCACGCTGCTCGCGACGGGGGCCCGGATCATCGAGTACATCGTCAAGGAGAAGAACGACAACGTCCTGTTCAAGCTCTGGCCGGAGAAGGAGGCCACAGACAGGCGGCCCTTCCGCGAGCGCGGCTTCTATCCCTACGGCGGCTTCGAGGATTTCCTCGGCCAGGCCTCGATCGAGACGCACAAGGTCTACGATGCCGAGGTCATCAAGAGCAGCAGGACGTCCGTCTCGGTCCGCATGACCGCCGATTATTACGGCAACAAGATGGAGAAGATCTTCACCCTCGATGGCGGCTCGCCGCTCCTCGAGATCCGCTGGGCCCTCGAGTTCCGCAATCCCGAGCTGAACATGCTCGGCCCGCAGCCCATCCTGGCCCTGGGTGAGAAGCACTGGACCGAAGACGTCTTTGTCGTCCCGGCCAAGACGGGGCGCGAGGAGCTCCGGATGCGGCCCGAGGAGTACTTCGGCCGGGTGGTCTTCCTCAAGGAGGGCTGGAACGCCGGGCGCGACACGGTCGAGGACGTCTCGTTCGTCGGGGCCTACCCCGTGAGCGAGCCCGAGTTCCTCCACGTGTGGATGAACCACCCGTCCAACGGGGAGTCGGCCCACTTCTACGCCGAGTTCCAGCCCTGGGTGCCGATCTTCCAGAAAACGGTCCGCTACTTCTCTTATTACATGTGGGCCGCGGCCGGTCCCTGGGAGAACGGGCTCGAGGAACTGCGGAAGAGGAACCTGATCACGACGGCGAAGTAGACGCCTTCCGGATCTTCTTCGAGGCGGCCTTGAGTTGGCGCAGTTTCGCATACTGGCCCTTGGCCAGGGGATGCCAAACCGTGCAGAGGTGACCGAGGACCTTGTCGGACGGCACCGCCAGCGACTCATCGATGAACCGGCTCAGGGCCTTGACGTCGCGGAAGCTCGTGGGCAACACGCGGAATCCTTTGTCGACGAAGATCCGGGTCGACGGGAAATTCGACGCCGGCGTCGACTGGCGCGGATATCTTAGCTCATAGTGCCAGTCGCAGAGGATGATGTCCTTGGGGATCATGTCGATGGCCGCGTTGGTGCCGTTCATGGACGCTTCCCACAAGCCGTAGCCGGTCGCCTGGCCGTCGAGAAGACGATCGGACCACATCATCATCTCCTTGCCGCGCTCCCGGACGATGTAATCGTAGGCGTCGTTGACGGCCCTGGCGAAGAGCTCGGCCGTGGACTTGCCGCCGCAGCGGGGACAGTCCTTGTCGGCGATGATGAAGACCTCGTCCATACCGACGTGGAGGGCGTCGGCTTCGAAGACGTCGAGGAGCTCGCCGTAGAGGTCGTGGATGATCGGCTGGAGGTCCGGGTGGAGGGGGCACCAGCTGCGGCAATAAAACTCGGTGCCCCAGGGGTCGGTCCCCGTGTTGCCGGGGTATTTGTTGGGCGTCTCGTCAAGCTGGGGATACTTGGTAAGGAGCGGGAACGTCTCCTTTTCCCAGGACTGATGGCCGAGGCTCTGGAACTCGGGCACGAGCCGGATGTGGTGCTCGCGACAAGTGGCCAAGAGGGACTTGATTGTCTCCTTCCGGATCGCGTTCTCCATCCGCAGCTCAGGGTGGGACTCGTAAGCGTACCAGTAATCGACTTCGCAGATGAGAAGGTTGACGCCGAGCCGGGCCAGGGAGGGCACCTCGCCGGTAAGGACCTTGGCGTTGGCGTCGGTTTCGCAGATGGCATGCATGCCGAGGACGAGCGGGCGCTTGGGGGTCAGGGGCGTCGTCGCGGGCTTGGGCGCGCAGGCGGTCAAGACGAGGGCGACGGCGGCAGAAAGAACGATGACGCGGAAACGCCTGGACATGAGAGACCTCCTCGATCCTTTCGGCCTCAGAGAATAGCCCAGGTGCCGGGGCTTGGCAAGCCCTTGGGGGACATGCCGTCTCTGTCCATGTCCCCCCTAGCATACCGGGACGCGAACCTGATAGACTAGGGCGAACGCCGCTCGGGAAAGGAGACTGGACGATGCGCAAGAACTTCCTTCTGTCCATCCTGATCGTCGGGATCGCCCTGGGAGTCATGCTGGCCTGCAAAGAGACCAATGAGCCCACGACGCCGACCGCCACCGCCGCGGCGCCCCAGAAGCCCCAGGGAACGGACCTCTTCGCGCCCGACCTGTCCAACGCCGAATATCCCGCCGGGATCTGGACCGTCGCGGACGGCATCATGACCGCCTCGGAGGACCAGTGCATATGGACGAAGCAGGATTACGGGAACTTCGTCCTCGACCTTGATTTCAGGACGGCGCCGGGCACGAACAGCGGCGTCATCGTTTATTGCACCGATACCGCCAACTGGATCCCGAACTCGGTCGAGATCCAGATCGCCGACGATTTCGCGGACGAGTGGGCCAAGTCGCCGGCCACCTGGCACTGCGGCGCCATCTTCGGCCACCTCGCGCCGACCAAGAGCCTGGTCAAGAAGCCGGGCGAATGGAACCATTACGTGATCACATGCGTCGGGAAGCGCATCATCGTCGAGCTCAACGGCGAGAAGGTTACGGCCATGGACATGAGCCTGTGGACCTCGGCCAAGGTCAACCCCGATGGCAGCGAGATCCCGGCCTGGCTCAGCCGGCCCTACGCCGAGCTCGCGACCAAAGGCCGGATCGGCTTCCAGGGCAAGCACGCCGGCGCGCCGATCTTCTTCAGGAACATCCGGATCAGACCGGCGAGCTGATCCGGCCGCGCACGAGTCCTCTCAGGAATTTCCGGGCCGCGCGGGAGCGGCCGGCGGCGGCCGATCGCGGCTCCCATTGATAGCGCTTCAGGTCGATGCGCCCGCCGCGGTCCACCGTCACCCCTTCGGCGACCAGTTTCGATCTCTGTTCTTCGAAGCCTCTCCCCCGCGGCAGTGAGATGCGGCCCGGACCGCCGATGACCCGCTGCCAAGGGAGGCCGGCCGCCTCGGACGAGGAGTGAAGGATCCAGGCGACACCGCGGGCCGCCCTTTCCCGCCCGGCCAGAGCGGCTACCTGTCCGTAGGTCGCCACCCGGCCCCGAGGGATGCGGCGAATGACGGCCTTGACCTCGCGGGTGAAGGGGGTCTCACCGGGCCCGGTTTTAACAGCCATGATCGCCTCTATCTTAAGACGGATGCCCGGAGAAGGAAAAGGGGACCGGTCCGCCGGTCCCCGCGAGGATGAGGGTTGAGGGTCGGTTTACTTGGTCAGTCGGATCGAACCGTTCGTCGTCTCGAGCGAGATCGGAACCCCGCCCTTGCCGATCGTCCCTTCGACGCGGTGCTTCGACTGGTGAAGGCTCTGGAGAGTGATGGGGAAATCGACCGTGACGGACCCGTTGGTCGTCCGGGCCTTCAGATCGGCATCGAGCGTCCCGGCGACAACGAGATGGATCGAGCCGTTGGTCGTCTCGGCCGAGAGACCGTTCTTGATGGTGACATCCTCGAGCTCGATGCCCCCGTTGGTCGTTTCCGCTTCGAGATGGCCGTCGAAGTGGCTGACCCGGACCCGGCCGTTGGTCGTCCCGGCCTTGAGATCGCCGGCCGCGTTCTGGACCGTGACCGAGCCGTTCGTCGTGCCGACCTCGCCGCGCGTGTAGGGACCGGTGACGTCGACGTCGCCGTTGACGGTCTCGAACTTGGTCAGTTCGACCCCCTCGGGGACCATGACCGTGAATTCGACGCCGACGTCCGCCCGCTGCGGGAACTTCGGCCAGACGGCCTTGACGGCGACCCCGCCCGAACTTTCGTCGACCTGGATCTCGACCCTGTCCAGGTCCTCTTTGTGACGCCTGGCGGTCTTGACGGCCTTGATCTCGACCTTGGCCTCTTTCCACGTGGCGATGGTCACGCCGCCGTTCACGTTCTCGAGTGAGAACCGGTCGCCCGCTTTGAAGGGCAGGGTCTTCTCGAAATTGGCCTTATAGTCTTCCCCGGCCAGGACGCAGGAAACGGCCAGGAGAAGCATGGCGATAGTGAGCGCGATAAGGATCTTCACTTTGGACATGGATACCTCCTCGAGTTCAACCTTCAAAGGGAAAGACGAAGGCCTGGGAAAAAAGGTTCCCCTCTCGAGAAAAAAAGGGGTCGGCCACCGGGGCGATCAGGATCCCAGAGGGACAGTTCCGGTTCGGGGACGGTCCCTGGGCCTAGAGAAGGCCCATGAGCTTCTTGGCCCCGTCCAGGGTCTCCCGGGCCGCTTTCCGGGCCTTGCGGGCCCCCTCGTCGAGGGCGGCCCGGACCCGGTCGGGATGGGCGGCCAGGTCGCGCCGCCGTTCCCGGATCGGGTCAAGGACCGTCATCAGGTTGCGGTGAAAGATCTTCTTGCAGTCGATGCAGCCGATAGAGGCGTCGCGGCAACCCTTGGCGATCTCGGCCAGGTCGGCCTCGGGCGTCACCAGCTTGTGATAGCTGTAGATGTTGCAGCGGTCGGGCTCGCCGGGGTCGGTGCGGCGCTTGCGGGCCTCGTCGGTCTTGGCCGGGCGGAGCCTCTCCCAGATCGCGTCCGGCTCCTCGGTCACGCCGATGACGTTGTCCAGGGACTTGCTCATCTTAGCGGCGCCGTCGAGGCCCATGATCCGGGCCCCGCGGCCGATCAGGGTCGCCGGCTCGGGGAAATAGTCGCCGAAGCGGCCATTGAAGCGGCGGGCCACCTCGCGGGTCAGCTCGAGGTGCTGGGCCTGGTCCTCGCCGACCGGCACGGCGTCGGCCTTGTAGATGAGGATGTCGGCGGCCTGGAGGATGGGGTAGCACAGGAGCCCGGCCCTGACGTTCTCCCCCTCCCGGGCGGACTTCTCCTTGAACTGGGTCATCCGGTAGAGCTCGCCGAGGGGGGCGACGCAGGTGAGGAGCCAGCAGAGCTCGGTGTGCTCGGGGACGTGGCTCTGGATGAAGATCGTGCACTTGGCCGGATCGAGCCCGGCAGCCATGTTATCGAGCGCGGCGTCCCAGACCCTCTGAGGCAGGGCTTTTGCGTCATAGGGCTGGGTGATGGCGTGGAGGTCGACGATGGTGAAGAAGCAATCGTACTCGTCCATCAGGCGGACCCAGTTCTCGATGGCCCCGAAATAGTTGCCGATGTGGATCGTGCCGCTTGGCTGGATGCCGCTCAGGATGCGTTTGCGCTGGCTCATATCCGGACCTCGCTTCGGGGGTATTGTATCACAGCAGCGCGAGGAGCTCGGCCAGGACCATGGCCGTGGCCCCCCAGATCTTGTGCCCTCCGAACGCGTAGAAGGGGACGTCGTGATCGAGCCCGCCGTAGTGCCGGGTCTCGCGCCGTATGTTGGCTTGGTCGGCCAGGTGATCGACGGGGGCCTCGATGACCTCGGCCACTTCCTCGGGCTGCATCCGGAACGTCAGGGGGCCAGGGAGGACCGCCACGGTCGGATAGATGCAGTAGTTGCTCGGCGGAATGTAAAGCGGGGTCAGGCGGCCCAGGACGCGCACCGCCGTGAGGTCGAGTCCCAATTCTTCGATCGTCTCGCGCAGGGCCGTGGCCTCGAGGGACTCGCCCGGGTGCTGCTCCCCGCCGGGAAGCGAGATCTGGCCGCGGTGATGGTTGACCTGCTCGGTGCGGCGCGTCAGCAGGAGCGTCAGGCGGCCGGCCTTGACATAAAGCAGGACCAGGACCCCGGCCTTGCGGCAGGTGTCCTCGACCTCGAAATAGGCCTTGTGGCCCGTCCGCGGCTCGGGGGCCATCGTGATCTGGGCGGGGATGCCCGGGAGCGGGGCCCAGAGACCCTTCTCGATCCGGGCCAGGAGATCCTCGGGACTGGGGGGCATGGCCCGGCCTACCGGCCGCTCCGCCCGGCCAGGAGCTTCTCGATGTCGGCGATCTCCTTGGGCGCGCCGGCGCTCAGGACCTCGCAGCCGGTCGCGGTGATGAGGACCGTGTCCTCGATGCGGATGCCGAGGCCTTTCTTCTCGTCATAAAGGCCCGGCTCGATGGCGAAGACCATGCCTTCCTTGAGAGTGCCCCCGAACGGGACATCGTGGACCGAAAGTCCGACGCCGTGCCCCAGGCCGCCTTCGAGGCCGCGCGGATCGAGGCCCTTGGCCTTCAGCACGGCAGCAACGTGCTCCCGGACGTCCTTGGCCGTCGCCCCGGGCTTGTAGGCCTCGATGCAGGCCTTCTGGACCTCGAGGACGATGCGATAGGTCTCGCGCTGGTCGTCCGTGAAGCGGCCCGAGGCCGGCCAGGTCCGCGAGATGTCCATGGCCAAGTGCTCGAGGTCGGCGCCGAAGTCCATGAGCACGACCTCGCCCGGCTCCACGCGGCGCGTGTTCTTGTCGTAATGCAGGATGCAGGAATTGGGGCCGGATCCGACGATCGGCGCGTAGGCCGCGCCCTTGGCTCCACCTTTGAGGATGACGGCCATGGCTGCGGCCTCGATCTCATACTCGTAGACGCCGGGCCGCCCGGCCAACATGGCCTGTTTGACCGCCTCGGCCGAGAGCCGTCCGTTGCGGCGGAGAGCCTCGATCTCGGCCGGGGTCTTGACGGCCCGCATCTCGTCGACGGCCGGCGTGACGTCCCGGAGCTCCATTTGGGGATAGCGCTCACGGAGCTTTTCGACGCGGTAGAGGTCGGCCGAGAGCTGATCGTTGTAGTGGCTGCGGGCCCGGCGCCCGTCAAAGAGCCCGGTCTCCGAGCGGGCGTCGTCCAGGGTGTCGCGGGGCGAGAGCCGGAGATGGAAGCGGCCGGCGAACCGGCTGAGCGACCGGGCCAGGAACTCGTCGAGGAAGTGCGACGGGAAGATGTCGGTGAACCCCGACTTGGCCTTGCCGTCGGGATCGTCGAGGAGGTTGGCCCCCTCCATGGTCTTCTCGCGGGCCGTCTGCGGCGGCAGGAACAGATACGAGGCGTGCGACGCCGGCACCATGACCAAAATGGCCCCGACGTCCTCGTTGCCCGTGAAATAGAAGAAATCGTTGTCCTGCCGGAAGTGGGAGCCGGCGGGCGCCGCGGCGTCGCCGAAGAGGATGACGGCGCCGTCCTTGAGACGGTCCATCAGGGCGGTCCGGCGGGCCGCGAACTCCTCCGGCGGGAAGCCGACGCGCTGGCCGGCGAGGGGCCGGACCGATAAGGCGGCGCCGAGGATGAACGAGAGGGCGGTCAGGGTCCTCATCGGTTTCGGCATCGGGCGGCTCCTTTGCGGGCGCGGCCGGCGATCAGGCCTTGCCGAGCACCATGGCCAGCAGGGCCATGCGGACGTACAGGCCGTACTCCATCTGGCGGAAGTAGGCGGCCCGCGGGTCGTCGTCGAAGTCGGTGCTGATCTCGGTGACGCGGGGCAGCGGGTGCATGACGATCATCCTGGGCTTGGCGCCGGCCATGACCGCCTTGTCCAGGACATAGGCGCCCTTGACCGACTCGTAGACCGCCTCGCTCTCGAACCGCTCGCGCTGGACGCGGGTGACGTAGAGGACGTCGGTCTCCGGCAGGGACTTGTCGAGGGTCCGGTGCTCGGCCTGGCGCATGCCCTTGGCCTCGAGCTCGGAGACGATCTCGGCCGGCATGCGCAGGATCTCGGGCGAGACGTAGTTGAGCTTGGCGTTGTAGAGGGACAGGAGCCGCGACAGGGAGTGGACGGTGCGCCCGTACTTGAGGTCGCCGAGCATGGTCACGGTCAGGTCGTCCATGCGGCCCAGCTCCTCGCGGATCGTGAAGGCGTCGAGCAGGGCCTGGGTCGGGTGCTCGCCCACGCCGTCGCCGGCGTTGATGACGGGCTTGTGGGCCGCCTCGGCCGCCTTGGCCGCCGAGCCGAGCTCGGGGTGGCGGATGACGATGACGTCGGCGTAGCACTCCAGGGTCTTGATCGTGTCGGGCAGGCTCTCCCCCTTGGCCACCGACGAGTAGCGGACCTCGTTGATGTTGATGACGTTGCCGCCGAGACGCTCCATGGCCGCGATGAACGAGGAGGACGTCCGGGTGGACGGCTCGTAGAAGATGCTGGCCAGGATCTTGCCCTTGAGGAGGTCGAAGGTGCCGACCCGCTCGACCATGACCCGCATCTCGTGGGCGACGCCGAAGACATACTCGAGATCGGAGCGGCTGAACTGCTTGACCGAAATGATGTCCTTGCCGTACCAGGGGGCGGAACGCTGGTCGCCGAAGGGCAGATGGGGGTTCTTGGTCGGGCTGGGCATGTCGGCTCTCCTTCTCGGGGTGGGTCCCGGGCGGGCAACGCCCGCGGGGTCCGCCTCATCCTACAATACGAGCGGAGAGGGAGTCAACGCGACCGCGGCCAGAAGGAGAGGGGTGAGGGAGGGGCGCCCCCGCGGCGCCCCTCGCTCGGGAACAAAAAGAAGGAGGGTTATGGAAGGGTATCGGGAATTCTAAGCCTCGAACCGATGACCTTCGTTTTCACGTCAAAAAAAGATGCATATTTTGTGCCAGCCTTCTCTGCCTGATGGATAGAGGGATCAGGGGGAAAATGTAAACAACCGTTGTAAAGAAAAGGAAGAGGGACGACTGTTCCTCTTAGGCCTTGTGCCCGACGAGCGTCCGCACGCCCTCGACGACCATGTCGACTTCCTTGGTCGAGATATAGATCGGGGTCGAGACCCGGACGCCGAAGGTCCCCGCCTCCCGGCTGCCGGTCGTCCGGACGACGAGATTGTACTTCTCGCGCAGGTAGTCGACGAGCCGGCCGAGATCGATCCCCGTCGCCGAGAAGGCCGTCAGGCCGGCGCTGAGATAGGGGTCCGTCGGCGTGTGGACCTTGACGCCGGGGATCTTGGCCAGCTCCTGCTTGAGCCGGGCCGAAAGCCCTTTGATGCGGCGCTCGATGCGGGACTTGCCGATCCGGTTGTTGAAGTTGAGGGCCTCGTCGAGAGCGAAGAGCATGGCGTCCGCCCTCTGCCCGGAGGGGTCGAGCTTGGCCGCTGTGGAGACGGATTCCCAGCCCGAGCTGACCACGGTCGGCAAAACCTTGTCGCAGGCCTCCTTGCGGACATAGAGGAGCCCGATCCCGGTCGGGGCGCCCAGCCACTTGTAAGGGCTCGAAGCGAAGAAGTCGATGCCCAGGGCCTTCATGTCGAGGTCGAGCATGCCGATGCCGTGGGCGCTGTCGGCCATGATGAGGAGGCCCTTGTCGTGGGCAAGCTGGCTCAGTTCCTTGAGGGGCGAAATGAGCCCGGTGATAAAGACCGTGTGGCCGAGGGCGATCACCCGCGTCTTGGGCGTGATGGCCGCGGCGAAGGCGCCGACGATCTCGTCGACGCTCTTCGGCGTGATCGGCAGGTCGACCTTCTTGAGCTTGATGCCGGCCCGTTTCTCTTTGAGCGTCCAGGGCCCGAGGTGGCCGGGATGCTCGAAGTTGGAGGTCAGGACCTCGTCCCCCTCCTTGAGGTCCAGGCCGTTGATGACGAAGTTCAGCCCTTCGGTCGTGTTGCTGGTCAGGGCGACCTCGTCGGGCGAGGCGTTGATGAAGCCGGCGAGCTTCGTCCGCACGGACTCGCGGATGGCCGGCAGGTGATTGTAGCTGTCGAAGGGGTTGGACACCTGGACGCTGAAGTACTTGGTCAGGGCGTTGAAGACGGTCTTGGGCATGGGCCCCAGGGTCCCGTTGTTCATCATGATGAATCCGTCCTCGAAATCGTAGAGGGCGCGGATCCCGTCCCAGTAGGGCCCGTCGGGGGCCTCGTCATCGAGGTACTTCTGATTGAGCGCGGTGATCTTCTGGTAGACCCCGGCGTTGAGCTCGTCCAGGGCGGCCAGCGAGAGGGCCGATCCGGCGAGGATGAAGCGGGCGAATTCGCGGCGGGACAATGAGGACGGGCTGATCATGGCGGGCCTCCTTCTCGGGATGGCGCGATTATATCTGGGAGGCCGCGCGAAAATCAAACGGGCTGAGTTTAAAAAGACGGGGCCAGGTCTACACCTTTTAACTTCTGGCCTTCGAAATCCATGCCGGAAAACGGACCCGGCCGGCAAAAGTTAAAAGGTGTAGACCTGGCCCCGTCTTGTTCTTATTCCGAGGCGGCGGCGAGGGGGTTTTTGGGGAACAGGACGCGGTCGATGGACAAGTTCAGGTCGTTGAGGTCGAGCGGCTTGACGAAGAAATGACTGATGGCGTAACGGCCCATGTCCTCGATGCGGACCTCGTCGGGATGGGCGGTGATCAGCATGGCTTCGCCCTCGAAGCCGTTCTCGCGGAGCTTCTTGATGAGCTCCATGCCGTTGAGATACGGCAGCTTGTAATCGGCAATGACCAGATCGGTCCGGCCGGTCTTGACCTGGGTCAGGGCCTGGCGCGGGTCCTTGAGCGGGATGATGCGGTACTTCTTGCCGAGGACAAGGCTGAAGGTCTTGCGGATGGTGTCGTCGTCGTCGACCAGGACGATCTTCTTAGTCGGCGGGGCGGTCGTGGTCGTGTTCGTGCTCATAACGGGCCTCTTCCTTGCGGCCGCAAAAATAAATAGCACGTTTTGTGCCAAGTCCGGCAATCCTTTTTCAGGGGAGGAAAGGCGCGACCGCCCGTCCCGGCGGTATTTTGCCAAATTTTTTTACAGGCCGGGGCCCCGCGGGCCCCGGTCAGGACGGCTCCCGCAGGTCGAGCCCGTAGTCCTTGATCTTCTTGTCGAGGGTCGGCCGGCTGATCTGGAGGATCTGGCTGGCCCGGGTCTTGCTCCCCCGAACCGCGGTCAGGACGTGCTGGATGTACTTCTTCTCGACCTCTTCGAGCGGCACGAGCTCGTCGGCGAAGGCCCGCTTCTCGTCCGGCTCGACCGGCAGGTTCTCCTTGAGGACGACGTCCCCCTTGGCCAGGATGACGGCCCGGGTCAAGGCGTTCTCGAGCTCCCGGACGTTGCCCCGCCAGGGCGCGTCCACGAGCGTCTTCATGACCTCGGGCGGCACCTTGCGGACGTTGCGCCGGAGCTCCCGGTTGATCTTCTCGAGCAGGTAGGCCACCAGGTCCGGGATGTCCTCCCGCCGCTCGCGCAGGGACGGGATCGCGATCTCGACGACCTTGAGCCGGTAGAACAGGTCCTCGCGGAAGCGGCCTTTTTCGATCAGCGCCATGAGGTTCTGATTGGTAGCGGCGATGATCCGGGCCTCGGTCTTGAGCACCTTTTCGCCGCCGACCTTCATGAAGTCGCGCGACTCGATGACCCGCAGCAGCTTGCTCTGCAGGTTGGGCGAGACGTCGCCGACCTCGTCCAGGAACAGCGTCCCCTTGCCGGCGATCTCGAACTTGCCCTTGGTCTCGCTGACCGCGTCGGTGAAGGCCCCCTTGACATGGCCGAAGAGCTCCGATTCGAGCAGCGTGTCCTGGATGGCCGAGCAATTGATGACGATGAAGGGCTCGTCCCGGAAAGGGCTGTGGTAGTGGATGGCCTTGGCCACGAGCTCCTTGCCCGTGCCGCTCTCGCCCTGGATCAGGACGTTGGTCCGGGTGTTGGCCACCGAGCCGATGATCTTGAAGACGCTCCGGATCCCCGGCGACCGGCCGATGATGTTGTCGATCGTGTATTCCTTCTGCTTCTCCTCGACGAGATAGCTGACCTTGTCCTCGAGGGCCCGGACCTGGAAGGCCTTGTCGATGGCCAGCTCGAGCTCGGTCGTGTTGAGCGGCTTGACCAGATATTCGAAGGCGCCGAGCTTGATGGCCTCCACGGTCGTCTTCATGTCGTCGAAGGCCGTCATGACCAGGATGACGGCGCGCCGGCTGCGCTCCTTGAGCCGGCGCAGGACCTCCAGGCCGTCGATATCGGGCAGCCGGACATCCAGGAGCACCAGGTCCGGCCCGCTCTCGGAGAAGATCCGCACGGCCTCCTCGCCGGTCTCGGCCGCGATGATGTCAAAGCCCTTCTTGGCCAGCTGGGAGGCCAGGGTCTGGCGAACGAGCTTGTCATCCTCGACGATCAGGATGGATCTCATGCGGCCTCCTCTGCCGGGATGAGGATGGTGAACGCGGCCCCCGGACCGTTCGCCTCGTCGACCGCCATGGTCCCGTTATGCTGCTCGACGATCTTGCGGGCGTTGGCCAGCCCCAGGCCGAAGCCTGAGGGCCTGGTCGTGAAGAACGGCTCGAAGATGTTCGGCCGGGCCCTCTCGGGGATGCCCGGACCGTTGTCGGCGATCCGGACCCGGACCATCGTCCGCTCCCCTACGCGCACGGCGTCGCAGGCGATGCGGATCCTGCCGCCGGGGCCCAGGGCCTCGTGGGCGTTGCGCAGGACATTGAGGAAGACCTGGCGCAGCTTGTCCGCGTCGGCCTGGATCGAGGGCAACCCTTCGGGGCAGGCCCTTTCGACGACGATCTGCTTCTCGGCCAGGACGTCCCGGATCATCTTGATGGACTCGTCGATGATCTGATCGACGGACCAGCGCTCGAGGGCCAGCTCCTGGAACCGGGTGAAGTTCAGGAGCTCCTTGATGAAGCGCTCGATCTGGTCGATGCCCTCGAGGGACAGGCCGAGGTGGGCCTTGACCGTTTCGGCCAGGCCTTCGTCCTCGGCCATTTTCTGGACGTTCAGCTTGACGGAGGTCAGGGGGTTGCGGATCTCGTGGGCGATCGTGGCCGCCATGCGACCGATCGAGGCCAGCTTCTCGTGCTGGACGAGACGCCGGTTGGCGTCCTCCATCCGCTCCCGGGCTTGGACGAGCTGAGCCGTCATGTCGTTGAAGCTGCGGGCCAGCTCGCCGACCTCGTCCTGGGACGTGTCCACGATGGCCTGGGAGAAGTCGCCTTTCGAGATGCGGACAGTGCCGTCGACGAGCCGGTGGAGGGGCCGGGTGATCCGGCGGGCCAGGACGGCCGCGCCCACGATGCCGATCAGGAAGCCGCCGATCCCGATGAGGAACAGGACCTTGCTGATCGCGCGCAGCCGGTCATACATAGACTCGAGAGAAAGGCCGATCTTGACCGATCCCCATCGGGTGGCCGGCTTCTGGATGGCCGAGGCCTCGGCCTCAAAGACCCGGACGAACCGGCCCTCGAGGGCCAGGCCCCGCGGCTCCGAGGCGCTCTCCTCGGCGGTCAGGCCCGAGAGGAGGCTCGCCGTCACAAGATCGCCGTGCGGCGTCAGGGCCGAGTTCCAGGCCTTGGGCTGGCCCTGCCCGTCGTAGACGACGATATAGGCCACATCCCCGCTGCAGTGGGTATCCACATAGTTCTGGATGGCCGGCTGGTCGTTGTGGGAGAGCGATTGGACGTTGGCGTCGGCCATGAGGTGGGCCTGGATCAAAGCCCGGGCCTGGGCCTCGCCCTGGAGGATCCGGGCCTCTCGTTTCTGGATGACGAACAGGACGGCCCCGAAGAGGAGGACCACGAGCAGGGTGATCCAAAAGACCAGGCGCCAGTAGATCGAGACCTTCAGTTTCACCGTTGCCCTCAATCCCCGAGCCAGATATCCTTGGCGTTGAGAGAATAAAAACCCAGGGCCGGGATCTGCAGGCCCCGGACCTGGGGCCGGATGACGATGCGGATCCGCTCCGAGAAGAGCGGGACGGCCGGGACATCCTCGGCCAGGAGCTTCTCCATTTCGCGGAACAGGCCGGTCCGCCGCTCCCAGCTCGTCTCCGTCACCGCTTGCTCGAGCAGGCCGTCGAGGCGGGGGCTGTCGTACCGGGCGCTGAGGGCGTTCGCCGGGGACCCGGAATAGTAGAGGGGCAGGACGAGATCCTCCGGATCGGGGAAGTCCATCGAGTAGGCGAGGAACCGGAGATACGGAACGTTCACGGCCCGGGCGTCTTCCGATCGGCGGAGATAGCGGACGTCGAGCTTGATCCCCAGGATGCCGAGCTCGCGGTCGAGCTCCCGGGCGAATCCGGACGTCTCGTCGGTTTTCGGGGCGTCGCAGAGGAGCGTGAGCGTCAAGGTCTTGCGGGTCTTCTCGGGCAAGAGCCGGTCGAGAAGGACCTTGGCCGTGTCGGGGTCGGAGAAGGGCGAGGTCGCCTTGGGAAAGAAACCGGGCAGCATGGGCGGGATGTAGTTGTCCGTGACCTGATGGAGCCTGTCGGGCGTATCACAGGCGGCGGCCAGGCGGACCTTATCGAGGCCCAGCGCCAGGGCCCGGCGGACCTCGGGCCGGTCGAGCGGAGCGAGATCGCAGCTGAAGGCGAGGAAGTAGGTCCTCAACGTGCTGTTCTCGAGGACGGGGTTGTCGCCGTGCAAGAGCTTCTCGGAGGTCACCGGGACCAGGTGGACGCTGCCCTCCGCGAACTGGTCCTCGGTGAAGTAGGGGCTGTATTCCAGGGCGGCGACATAGGGCGCGTGATCGTAATAGGCGGCGTTGCGCTCCAGCCGGACGCCCAGGATGTTGAGCGGCCGGTCACGGTCACGCATCCACTCGGCGAACTTGAAAGGGCCCGTGCCGATGGGCCTCCGGAAGAAGTTCTGGCCCTGGCTCTCGACCAAGTCCTTGGGCAGGATCTTGCAGTAGTACATGCCGAGCAGGTAAAGGCCGGCGACGTAAGGCCTGACCCACTGGATCTCGAAGGTCGACGGGTCGACCACCCGGAAGCCCGAGACCCCGGACGCCGCGCCCTTCCGGAACTCTTCGAGGCCGACGACCTTCCCGGCGAAGAACGGGTAGGTCGTGTTGTCCGGCCGGTCGCGGACGAGCCGCTCGAGCGAATACTTGACGTCATCGGCGTTGAGCTCGCGCCCGTTGTGGAAGCGGACTCCCTTGCGAAGGTGGAACGTGATGCGGGCATTGCCGTCCGAGAAGTCCCAGTATTCGGCCAGGGCCGGGGTCGGGTTCAGATGGCTGTCGAACCGGACCAACCCGTCGTAGAGCTGCTCGGTGAGGAAATAGTGGGACCGGGCGGCCGGATCGAAGACCGGGTTGAAGGGAAGGGTATAACCCTTGATGCGGAAGACTCCCCCATAGCGGGGCGCCTCCGCGGTCCGGGACAGGAGCGTCCTGGCCAGAGAGGAGGACGAGGCGGCGGCGGCTAAAGCAAGCGCCAGCGGCAGGGGCCAAACGCGGCGGTTTCGGGAAGCGATCATGGAGAGCGCCCTCATGATAGCTAAAAAACACTCAAAATGCACATGGTCCGGTCGCCGCCATAGGCAGCAAGGATCATGCCACCGCCAGTCGAGTCTATTATTCAGATAATAAATAAATTGCGAGCCGACTCTGGGCCGAGCCGTAAATTTCCTTAACGCTCGAACGGGCGCGGCACCCGGCTACTTGCCGGCCACAGCTATGATCCGCTCGAAGACCCGGAAGAAGTTGCCGCCCCAGATCTTCTCGATCTCGCCGATCGGAGTAGCCGCGGCGGATGAGCTCCTCGGTGACATGGATCATGCCGCTGACGTCGTCGCAGCCGACGACGCCGCCGCCGCCGTCGAAATCGGTGCCGATCCCGACGTAATCGATGCCGACGACCTTGCGGACGTGGTCGATGTGATCGACGAGGTCCTTGACGTTCGGCCGGGCCTGCGGGTATTGCTTGTTGATGGTCTCCATCTCGGCCATGGCCTTGGCCCGGATCGCGTCGTCGCGGATGCCGCGGACGGGGCCGTACTTGGCCTCGAGGTCCTTGATGGCCTTCTCGCGCTCGGGGATGACCGGCGGGGTCTTGACGTAGGCGCCGAGGAAGCAGATCTGGACGACGCCGCCGTTCTTGGCCAGGGCCCGGAGCTGATCGTCGGTCAGGTTGCGGGGATTGTCGCAGACGGCCCGGCAACTCGAATGGGAGGCGATGATCGGGGCCTTGGTGACGGCCAGGACGTCATAAAAGGACTTCTCGGAGGCGTGCGAGATGTCCACGATCATGCCCAGGCGATTGCACTCGGCCACGACCTGGCGGCCGAAATCGCTGAGGCCCTTGTCCTCGGGGTCGCGGCGGTCGGTCGAGGAATCGCAGATGTCGTTGTCGGACGAGTGGCAGAGCGTGATGTAGCGGACGTCGTTGTCATAGAAGAGCTTGACCAGCGAGAGGTCGCGCCCGATGGGATAGCCGTTCTCCATGCCGATGAAGGCCGTGAGCTTGCCTTCTTTTTTGAGTCGGCGGGCCCCGGCCGGGTCGACGGCCAGGCCGATCGTCGACGGATAATCCTGGGTCATCTTGTGGACCGCGGCCACCGCCCGCAGGGCGCTGTCCTTGGCCTTGGCGTACTGTTCGGGATTGAGCGGGCCCTGGCCGACGAAGGCGGCGAAGAACTCGGCGTCAAGCCCGCCCTCGCGCATGCGCGGCAGGTCGATCTTGCCGCTGGCGCGCAGGGCCGGGTCGTGGCGGTCCCCGATCTTCCAGTCGGTCCGCAGCAGGCTGAAGGCCGTGTCGCAGTGGGTATCGACGGTCAGGATCTTGGCGTGGAGGGCCCGGGCCTTCTCCTCGACGTTCTGGGGCTTTTGCCGGACCGTACAGCCGGCGAAGGCCAGCGCGGCGATCAGGCCGGCGACGAAAGTTACGGAGAGACGGGGATTCTTCATGGCAGCTCCTTCGTTCTCCCGAAGATCATCCCCCCGGACCAAGACTAAGAAAGCGTCACGACGCACATAAGATGCGCATTATAACAGAAACAAAAAAATGCGGGATGTTTCTATTTATTTTGTTCATCTATGAAAAATAGCGATGACGAAAATAAAAAGGACAGTCCCCTTCAGGGACAGCCCTTTCCTGGGTGAAAAGTGATATCCCGAGTCAATCGTGTCTGAGGGCGACGACCGGGTCGACGCGGGCGGCCCGGCGGGCCGGGTAGATGCCCGAGACGAGGCTGACCAGGACCGAGAAGGCGACGGCCCCGGCGAATATCCAGAACGGGAAGGCGAAATAATGGATGGACGGGACGCCCTGGCGGGCCAGGTAGAAATTGACCACCCGGTTGATGACCAGGCTGGTGGCCCAGCCCAGGACGCACCCGGCCCCGCCGCCCAGGAAGCCGATGGCGCCGGATTCGAAGAAGAAGATGCGCCGGATGTCGCCGTCCGCGGCGCCCGACGGCCTTCATGACCCCGATCTCGCGGAACCGCTCCAGGATCGACATGACCATGGTGTTGACGATCCCCAGCGCCGCGACCACGATGGCGATCATGCCCACGGCGGCCAGGACCATGTCCATGAAATAGAAGGCCCGGCTGATCTGCTCGAACTGGTCGGCCAGGGCGAAGGTGGCGAACCCCATGTCGCGGACCTTGGTCCGGACCCGGTCCAGATCGCCCAGGGAGCCGAGCTTAACGGTCACCGCCGAATAGCCGGCCTTGCCGTCCGTCATCCGGAAAAGGTCCCAGACGCTCGAGAACGGCAGCCGCTTGATGCGCTTGGCCGGGCCCGGCGGGATCATGATCGCGCTGTCGGTCGAGGTTGGCTTCGCCGCCGAAAGCCGCGAGCTCCCGTGACCCCAAGGACGGGGAAGTCGTAGGTCTCCCGGCTCATCGGGGACACGTCCCCCGAAAGGAGAGAGCCGAGGTTGAGGGTCGCCAGCCGGCCCAGGTCGATCGACACCGACGTGATCCGGATCGTCTGCCCCACGCCTTGGCCGGATCGGTCAGACCCAGGCGCCGCAACAAGGCCCGGCTGACGACGGCGCCGTTCTCGTCATCGGACGCGTAGGCCCGCCCCCACTGGACCTTGAGGGCGCTCGAAGCGGCCACGGCCGCCGGGACGATCTGAACGAGACGGAACTCCTGGGCCTGGCCAAGCCCCACCATGGCCGGAAAGCCGATATCCGGATAGGCCATTCGCACGCCGGGGAACTTGGCGATCGCCGTCACGGCCGCGTCGTCCAGGGCGGCGTTCGGCCGGGTCGGCTGCTTCAGGGCCGGTCCGACGCGGTCCGGGTCACCCGAGGGCCCCGCGGTCCCGCCGGGCAGGACCATGATCGTCGTGAACAGGTCGGAGGACTTGAAGGCCTGGGTGACGTTCTTCTGCATGCCCTTGCCGAACGAGATCATCGAGACCAGCGCCCCGATCCCGATCATGACCCCGGCCCCGGTCAGGAACGTCCTCAGGCGCCTCTTGCGCAGGCTGGCCAGCGCGAAATCGACGGCGTCGGCGAATCTCACGCCGCCCCTCCCCCGTCCATGAGCCGCCCGTCCCGCAGACGCACGATCTCATGGGCGAATTCGCGAACCAGGCTTTCCTCGTGGGAGACCATGAGGATGGTCAGCCCCTGATCCCGGTTAAGGCCGGCCAGAAGGCCGACGATCTCCCGGGAGGTCCGGCTGTCGAGATTGCCCGTCGGTTCATCGGCGAGCAGGATCCGCGGACCGTTGGCCAGGGCCCGGGCCACGGCCACCCGCTGCTGCTCGCCGCCCGAAAGCTCGGGCGGACGGTGTCCGGCCCGGTTGCCGAGGCCGACCCGTTCGAGGAGCTCCGCGGCCCGCCCCCCCCTCTCTTTCTTGGCCAGGCCGGCAAAGATGAGAGGCAGCTCGACGTTCTCGAGGGCCGTCCGGGAGGCGATGAGGTTGAAGGACTGGAAGATCATGCCGGCGTCGAACCGCCGGTACTTGGCCAGGGCCTCGCGGTCCATGCCCGAGACCAGGGTCCCGCCGACCCGGATCGTGCCGGATGTCGGGGTGTCCAGCCCGCCGAGGAGATTGAGGAGCGTGGACTTGCCGGAACCGGAGGCCCCGGTCACGGCCACGAAACGGCCGGCCGCGACGGCGAGAGAGACCTCGGCCAACGCGGAAATGCGGACGTCGCCCATGGCATAGGTCTTGGTCAGGTCCCGGACGTCGATCAGGACCGGCTCGGCCGCGCTCATGGCCGGGGCCCTCCGTCGCGCCGCAGCACGTAACAGTTAGCCGGCGTCTCCGCCGTCGCCTTGAGAAAGTCCGCGATCCGGTAGCCCCGGGCGAAGAGGGCCGTGAAGACGTCGCGGGTCGCCAGGCGCCAATCGACGGGGATGCGCTTGACCTGGGGATCCGGGACGTCCGTCTCCTGGAGCATGCGGTAGAAATCGAGCGGAATGCGGACGAGCAGGACGTCCCCTTCGGCATCCGGCCTGACCGCTTCGACGACCTCGAGCTCGACCGGGCCGCCTTTCCCCTCGACCCGCCGCAGCCTGGCCCGGATCGTCGCCGGAACGGACGAGAGGGCCCTTGCGTCATAGGCCGGCCGCCCGGCCGCCGTCCGGATCAGGTCCCAGGACATGAGGAACCGGTCCGTCGGCACGTCCGGGCGGTTGAGCAGCCCACCGTACTCCCCGTAGGTCGCCGCGCGATACTCGAGGACGTCCATGCCGAAATGGTGGACGTTGCGGTTGGCGTTGACGCCGGTCAGGGGATCGTAGGTGCAGATGATGCTCGAAAGGCCGAGGAGGTCACGGACCATCTCGCGCTGGTACTCCTTGAGCAGGAGCCCCAACCCGTAGCTCTGATAGGCCTTCCGGACGCCCGCGTACTGGGCGTAGAAGCGGAGGTTCGAGATCTCGCGGTAGCCGATCTCCGGGTCGCGCAGGCCGACGTAGCCGTAGCAGAAGCCCACCAGGTGCTCTCCGTCGGTCTCGAAAACCCCCTCATCCCCGGCCTCGGCGAAGGCCCCGATGAACAGGCTGCCGCCTTCATGGAAGACGCTCTCGGACATCATGTTCAGGGGGCTGGCCATATGGTCGCCGGGGAAGCCCCAGATCTCCTCGCGCAGGGCCTCGTACTTGACGTAATCCCGGGACTCGGACGAGGTCTCGACCCGGACGAGAAAGCGCCGGTCCCTGATCGTGATCGTCTTCTCGAAGGGTCTCATGGGGGGCCGGAAAGGCCATTCTAGCCCAGAACCCGGGGGCCATTCAACGCCCCGGGGGTTTTGACGGGCCTTCGGACATGCGCTACAATGGGAAAGATTTTCGGGACCCCCATGACAGACGACCTCAAGGACCTCAAGACGGCCTGCCTCGTCAACCCGAGGGCCGCCAATTCCAAGTGGATGAGGCGGAAGCTCCTGCGGGCCTATCTGCACAAGAGGCTTCCCGGCGACATCTACGACGACCTCGGCGACGTCCGGACGACCATCGAAAAGGCGTCCCTGGCCTCGCGCAGCGCCGATGTCATCGTGGCCATGGGCGGCGACGGGACGATCGCCGACACGCTCCAGGGCATCTTCGCGGCCGGCAGGCAGGACGAGGTCCTCTTCGGCGTCATCCCCTTCGGCAGCGGGAACGCCTTCCGCAAGGCCTTCGACATCTCGCTGAACCCGTTGCGGGCTATCGATCATCTGGCCGAGGGCGTGCCCCGGCGGATCGATCTCATGGAGGTCGAGGGCCGCGTCGCGGCCTTCTCCAGCATCGGGGCCACGGCCCTCGTCACCGGAGAGAAGCTCGAGGGCCAGATCCAGGGCTTCTGGGGCCACGTCCTGGCCGGGCGGCGCCTCTTCGCGACGCCGCGCAACGTCAAGAAGATCGAGCTCTTCGACGGCTACGACGCCACGGGGCCTTTTGCCCACAAGACCGTCACCTCCCGCTTCTTCGACTGCCTCGTCGCCAAGACGAACTTTTTCGGCTACAACTGGTTCATCGCGCCCCAGGCCGTCGTCGACGACGGCTATCTCGACGTGACCCTGTTCGAGATGGGGCCGGTCAAGTACTCCTTCGTCTTCCCGCTCATCTTCTTCGGCTTCTACCAGCGTCGCCTCCGCCACTACAAGGCCAAGCGGGTCATCATCGAGGGCCAGGACATGCCGATGCAGTTCAACGGCGAGTTCATCGGCAACCGGGACCGTCTGGAATACCGCGTCCTGCCGCAGGCCATCCGCATGGTCATCCCTCCCACCCGGCGGGCCGGCAAGTATTTCAAAAAGCCATCCGATTGAGGAGGTCCCCATGACCGCACGGAAAGCCGTCCTCGGCGCGTCCGCGTTCGCCGCCGCCCTGGCCCTGGCGGCCTGCTCGCCGCAGATCCACATCGACCTGCTCGGGGAGGACAAGCTCAAAGAGGTCGTCCTGGTGCCCAGCCCGGCCCGGGAGAAGGTCCTTATGATCGACATCGACGGGACGATCTCGTCGACCCTGGAGACGAGCTTCCTGGCCCGCGAGAAGAGCGTGGTGTCCCGGGTCTTCGAGCGCCTCCAGCGGGCCGCGGCCGACCCGGAGATCAAGGCCGTCCTCCTCCGCCTCGACACGCCGGGCGGCGAGGTGACGGCGAGCGACATCGTCTACCACGAGATCCTCCGCTTCAAGGAGAGGACGGGCAAGCCCGTGGTCGGGCTGATGATGAGCGTCGCCGCGTCGGGCGGCTACTACATCGCCTCGGCCTGCGATTTCATCGTCGCCCATCCCTCGACCCTGACCGGATCGATCGGCGTCATCTCCATCTTCCCGAACGTCGAGTCGCTCCTGGGCAAGGTCGGGGTCAAGGTCAACGTCATCAAGTCCGGCCCGGCCAAAGACTCGGGCTCGCCGTTCCGCGACATGACCGAGGACGAGAAGAAGCTCTTCCAGGGCGTCATCGACGAGTACTACGGCGGTTTCCTGGCCGTCGTCGAGAAAGGCCGCCGGGGCAAGATCGCGGCCGGCGAGCTGCGGACGATCGCCGACGGCCGGGTCTACACGGCCCCCCAGGCCCTGAAGCTCGGGCTCATCGACGCCGTGGGCTACTTCGACGACGCGTTCGCCAAGGTCCGGGAGCTGGCCTCGCTCAAGAGCGCCAAGGTCGTCTCGTACACCTATTTCCCGAAGACCCAGACGAACATCTACGCCAGCCAGCTCGGGGACTTCTCGCCGCTCGAGGCCAAGGTCGTCGAGTCCATGCTCGGGACGCTCAAGACGGGTTTCTATTATCTCTGGCTGCCCCGGACGCCGTGACGGCGCCCGCCGGCGCCGCGCCCGGCCCGGTCAGGGCTTGAGGACGATCTCGAACTGCGGCGGGCGCAGGATGTGCGCCTTGACCGTGCAGTGGTCGACGGCCTTGACCAGCGCGGCCCGGTACTTTTCGGGGAACCCGGCGGGCGGCACGACCTCGAACGTGACCTTGTCGATCATCTTGGAGACGGCGCCCCGCTCGGTGATCATGGTCACAGCCAGTCCTGCGGTCGGGATCTGGCGTTCCTTGCAGAAGGCCAGCGCGTAGTAACCGGCGCAGGCCGCCAGCGAGGCCAGGAAGAGATCGAAGGGCGAGGGCGCGCTCCCATCGCCGCCGTCCCGAACGGGCTGGTCGGTCTTGACGGTGAAGCCTTTGTAGGCGACGTCGATCCGGTAGTTCTCTCCGAAGACGACGTTCAGGTCCTTGGGGTTCATGGCTCGTCCTTTCTGAGGGTCTGGGTCCGGGACCGGCGCGGCCGGGGGCCCTCCAAGGCCTTGCGGAACATGGCCAGGATGATGTCCCGGTCCTTGGCCGTCAGGGCCATGCGGAAGAAGATATCCTGGACTTTCTCGACGATGAAGTCCCGGTTCGTGTCGTGCATGAAGCCGAGGCCGTCGAGCAGGTCCGCGAAGCGGCGGCCGGCCTCGGCCTGGGCCGCGTGGTCGAGCGGCAGGCGGCGCCGTAGCGCCGCCGGCGGCCCCTCGCGGAAAGCGATGGCGTACAGGGTCAGGGTCACGGAGACGCCGAGGTTGTACGACGGCTGGCGCGCGGCCTGGGGGATGTGGAAGCGGAGATTGGCCAGGCCCAGCTCCTCCTGGGTCAGTCCCGTGCGCTCGTTGCCGAAGACGAGGCCCACCCGGGCCGACTCCGGATACTCCCCGATCCTGGCGACGGCGTCGGCAAGCGGCACGAGCGGGAAATCGTGACGGATGCGGGCCGTCGAGCCGAGGACGAGCTCGCGGTCGGCGACGGCCTCGGCCAGCGTGGGATAGAAGCGGGCGGCTTCGATGACGGCCTCGGCATGGATGGCCGTGCGCCAGGCCGGGGCCTCGAGTCGGTCGAGCCCGACCAGGCGGAGATCGGAGAAGCCGGTGTTGGCCATGCCCCGGGCGGCCAGGCCGATGTTCTCGGGGCTGTCCGGCCGGACGAGGATGACGGCGAAGCGCGGGGCGTCGGTCATAGGAGCCGATTATAGCGGAGGTCGGGCCTCCGCGCGAGTCCCGCCGCGCCGTTGACAGCGGCCGGAGGGCGGTGCTATAAACCGGCCCAGACGGCCGGCGGTCCGGCCAGGAGGTCAGACGATGCCCCAAAAGAGACCGGACGGACGAAATGACCGCGCGGCCCAGGCCCCCAAACGCCTGATGGGCCGGAAGGACCTCGAGGGCCTGTTCGCGGAGCGGGGCTTCCCCGATTTCCGCTGGATCGACCCGCGCCAGATCGAGGTCGCCGAATGGGTTCGCATGAAATGCCGCTATGGCTGCGTCGAGTACGGCAAGAACGCCGCCTGCCCGCCCAACGCTCCGACCGTCGACGAATGCGACCGGTTCATCCACGAGTACCGGCGGGTCGCGGTCTTTCACTTCGCCAAGACCATCGAGCGGCCCGAGGACCGGCACGCCTGGAGCCGCAAGCTCAACCTGGAGCTGCTCAGGCTGGAGCAGGAGGTGTTCAAGGCCGGCTTCGTCAAGGCCTTTCTCTTGCCCTTCGACAGCTGCAACTACTGCCTCGACTGCCCGGGCGTGCGGACGGCCTGCAAGGAGCCGAAGCTGGCCCGGCCGTCCCCGGACGCGCTGGGGATCGACGTGTTCTCCGCGGTCCGGAAGATCGGCTACCCGATCGGGGTCCTCTCCGATTTCGGCCAGGAGATGAACCGCTACGCCTTCCTGCTCTTGGACTAGCGGCGGGAATCCCCCTATAATCGGGACGTTCCCGGAAGTCCTTTTCGATCGAGGAGATCCGCGATGTGGTGGGACGGCAAGATCCAACGCACGCTGCGCTGCCGGCTGGAGCAGCAGCCGGGCAGCCTCGGACGTCTGCTCACGGCGATCGGGGCCGCGGGCGGCCTCATCGGCGAGATCCAGACGATCCACATGGGGCTCTCGGCCGTCGACCGGGACATCGTCATCTTCGCCGACGACCTCAAGCACCTGGACCGGATCCTCGAGGTCGTCGAGGCGACGGCGGGGGTCCGGCTCCTGGAGGTCCGGGACGAGGTCCTGGAGATGCACCAGGGAGGCAAGATCGCCATCCGCAGCCGCTACGACATCTCCTCCCTGAGCATCCTGCGGCGGGTTTACACGCCGGGCGTCGCCGAGGTCAGCCTGAAGATCCGCGACGATCCGTCGCTCGCCCGGCGCTTCACCTCCATCCGCCACCTGGTCGCCATCGTCACGGACGGCACGGCCGTCCTCGGCCTCGGCGACATCGGACCCAAGGCGGCCATGCCGGTCATGGAAGGCAAGGCCAGCCTGCTCGAGACCTTGACCGGCCTTTCGGGCATGCCCATCCTCCTGGACACGAAGGACCCCGACGAGATCGTCGACACGGTGGCCCACATCGCCCCGACCTTCGCCGCGATCCAGCTCGAGGACATCTCGGCGCCCCGCTGCTTCGCGATCGAGGAGAGGCTCCAGGCCGCGGCTCGACATCCCGGTCATGCACGACGACCAGCACGGCACGGCCGTGCGTCGTCACCGCCGCCCTGCTCAACGCGGCCAAGGTCACCGGACGGGACCTGGCCCAAAGCCGCATCGGCGTCATCGGGCTGGGGGCGGCCGGGCTGGCCCTGGCCAAGATGCTGATGTTCCGCTTCGGGCACCCGGTCCTCGGCGCGGATATCGCGTCCGGGGCCGTCGACCGGCTGGTCCAGGTCGGCGGCGTGCGCCTCCGACCTGGCGGGGATCATGGCAGCTGCGACGTCGTCATCGCCACGACCGGGGCCCCGGGGCTGATCAAGGAGAAGATGGTCCGCAAGGGCCAGATCATCCTGGCCCTCTCGAACCCGGTCCCGGAGATCGAGCCCGAACGCGGCCCTGGCCGCCGGGGCGGCCTTCGCGGCCGACGGGAAATCGGTCAACAACGTCCTCGGCTTCCCGGGCATCTTCCGCGGCGCGGTGGACGCCGACGTGCCGCGGATCACGCGGGAGATGCTCATCGCCGCGGCCGAGACGATCGCGGCCTTCGCCAGCCCCGGCGAGATCGTCCCCAATCCCCTGGACAAGGCCCTCCACCGGGCCGTGGCCCGGGCCGTGGCCCGCGAGGCCCTGGCCCAGGGGCTCAACCGGGACGACCTGACCGGCTACTTCGATTGACCTGCTGTTCATGAAAACGCCGAATCGTTTCGCAAATCCTGAAGAATCAAGACCGGCGTTTTCACCCTTCGGGCAAGCCGATCCGGCCGCATCTGCTTCGTTGCAAAGGACTCGCAGTACCCGGAGTACAGCTCCGCCCTTTGACGCCTCGCATCTGCAACCGCCTCGACTTGTGAACGGTCCGGATTGACAACGGCGCCAGGGCCGCTATATTGGAGGCGCGCCGATCCGAGTGGGACGGCCGACGAACGAGGAGGGAGGCACATGATCACAGTCAAGGACATGCTCGACCAGAAAGGCCACATCGCCTGGACCATCTCGCCGGAGGCCACGGTCCTCGAGGCCCTCGAGCTCATGGCCAAAAAAGGTGTCGGCGCGCTCATCGTGATCGATGACAACGAGGAGGTCATCGGCATCCTGTCGGAACGGGATTACGCCCGGAAGATCATCCTGATGGGCCGGACGTCCCATGATACCCCGGTCAAGGACATCATGACCAAGGAGGTCTACGGGGTCCACTACGACACGACGGCCGAGGAGTGCATGGCCCTCATGACCGAACGGCATTTCCGCCACCTGCCCGTGTGCAAGGAGGGCAAGCTGGCCGGGGTCATCTCGATCGGCGACGTCGTCAAGGCCGTCATCTCCGAGCAAAAGGTGACGATCGAGAACCTCGAGAACTACATCATGGGAAAGTATTAGAATTCCATTAGCCCCATCTTGCGCAGCGCCAAATACGCCGCGCCGAGGACACCCGCCGAATCGCCCAGGACCGCCTTCAGGATAGGGATCTTGCGGCCAGGGATGCCGAACAGCGCCTTGGTCATGAGCGGGGAGACCTTTTCGTACCACAGCGGGATGTTCGAAACGCCGCCGCCGAGGATGATGGCCTGGAGGTCGAGCGCGTTGATGCAGTTGGCGAACAGTTCCGACATGATCCGGCAGGATTCGTCGAGGACCTGGCGGGCTTCGGCCTCGCCGGCCCCGTAGCGGGCGAAGATCCGGTCGGGCGACAGGGCCTCCCCCTTGAGCTCGGCATAGCGGCGGCCGAGACTGGGCCCGGAGAGATAGGCTTCGCCGCAGCCGCGCCGGCCGCATTCGCAGAGCCGCCCGTCGATGGCGATCGACGTATGGCCGATCTCCCCGGCGTTGCCGTTCGGGCCGCGGTGGAGCCGGCCCTCGAGGACGAGCCCGGACCCCATGCCGGTCCCCAGGATAACGGCCATGACCGTCGAGAACCGGCCGTAGCATTGGGCGAAGTACTCGGCCAGGGCCAGGCAGTTGGCGTCGTTCTCGATGAGAAGAGGCACCGGGAGTCTGGAGCGGAGGAGGCTGATGAGCCCGGGTTTCTCATAAAGCGGGGTGTGGGGCGCGCCGTACATGATGTCGTCGGCGGCGCTGTAGGTCCCCGGCGTCCCCATCCCGACGGCCTCGAAGCGGGCCTCCCCGGCCGTCTCCGCGATAAGCTCGAGGATGTTGCCGACGACCTTCTCGCGCCCGAGGGCCGGCTCGGACGGCCGGCGCTTCCGGGCCAGGATCTGTCGCCGGTCATCGAGCAGGCAGGTCTCGACTTTGGTCCCGCCGAGATCGACACCGATGGCATAACGATTCATGGCCCAACTCCGGGGCATATTCTAGGCCCATCGCCCGGCGAGAGCAACGGGAAGCGCGGAACCTCTGCGGGGCGGCCCTCGGCCGGAAGCGGTGAGCCCCAATCGGGCTTGGCCTTGGGTTTCCGGTCTGATATAGTGGACTGCATCTGGGACAACAAGATATGAGCAGGCCCGCCGGTCAGGTCCCGTTCGGCTACAGCAGGGTCGGGGCCGATGAGAAAAAGCGGCTCGTCCGAGAGACCTTCACCCCGATCGCCGCGACCTACGACCGGGCCGACGCCGTGCTCAGCTTGGGACTCCATTTCCTGTGGAAGCGGGCCACCGTCCGGGCCTTGAGGCTGCGGCCCGGCGACAAGGTCCTCGATATCTGCGGCGGCACAGCCGATCTGGCGTTGGGGGCGGCCCGTCGTCTGGGCCCGACGGACCAGGTCGTTGTCTGCGACTTCAACCGGCCGATGATGGACCGGGGCCTGGCCAAGAGCCGGCGGTCCCGCAACGGGGCCATCGTTACGTTCGTCCAGGGCGACGCCGAGAAGCTGCCTTTCCCCGACCGTTCGTTCGACGCTATCACGGTCGGCTTCGGCCTGCGCAACCTCGTCGACCTCGACCGGGGGCTGCGGGAGATCGGCCGCGTCCTCAAGCCGGGCGGCCGCTTCGCCGGGCTCGAATTCACCTTGCCCCGCCGCCGCTGGCAGAGGTCGCTCTATTCTTTCTACTCGTTCCGGGTCATGCTCCCGGCAGCCCGTCTGATCACCGGAACGGAAGGGCCGTTCCGCTACCTGGCCGAGTCCATCAGGGTCTTCGCCGCAACAGAGGACATCCCGGGCGGCCTCGTCCGGGCCGGGCTCACGGAAGTCAAGAGCCGTCCTCTGTCCCTCGGCCTGGCCACGATCTATTCAGGGCTCAAATCCTAGGAGGCGCCATGCCGCAGATCCTGCCCGAAGCCCGGGCCGTCGCCGCCCAATGCCGCCACTACGCCATGTGCAAGATCGACTATCTCGGGACCGGGATCTGCCCGTCCGGCCCGGAGAAACAATTCGTCACTTATTATCCCCAGGGCCGCATGGACCTCTATCGGTTCCTGGCCGAGGGCCGGATGCCGGTCACCGAGGGTGTCGTCAACGCCGCGGAAACCTGCAACATGTGCGGACGCTGCGACATCCAGTGCCACTTCGCCGTGGGCTTGCAGCCGTCGTACGTCATGCAGGCCCTCAAGGACTATGTGGCGGCGCATCTTGGCGAGGGCGGCACAGTCGTGCGGGTCCCGGAGGACGAGACCCTGCGCCGGCTGAGGTCCATCGTCGGGCCGGCTTTCGCCTCGAACGACCCGGCCGTGCTTTGGGCCTATGCCGACGACCCCTTCCCGTTCACCGATCCCCGGCCGCCCCGCTATGTCGCCATGCCGGGCTCGCGGGACGAGGTTGCGGCCGTCGTCCGGCTGGCCGCTGCGGCCGGCCTGCCTTATGTCGTCCGGGGCAACGGAGCCAGCGTCTTCGGCCTGGTCTTCACCGACGGGATCGTTCTCGATATGGGCCGGATGCGGCGGATCGAGCTCGATCTCGCGAACGGCAGCGCCGCCGTCGAGCCGGGCGTGACCTCGTTCGAGCTGCAGCAGGAAGCCCTCAAGCACGGTCTCCGGATCAACGCGGCCGAGCCCGCGGCCACGGTCTGCGGCAACATCATCTGCACGGGGACGTTCTCGACCTGGACCAATATCTACGGGACGTTCGCGGACAACTTCATCGACCTGGAGTTCGTCGGGCCGGCCGGGGAGGTCTACCGGCTCCAGGACAGGGGCGCCCCGAACTTCTTCGGGGTCGATCGGACCGGCGCCGCGGGCCCGGGCATCTGCACCAAGGCCTTCGTCAAGCTGCACCCGGCGCTGGACGACGAAGAAGGACTGTATGTCCCCTTCGACGGCTTCGAGGAGGCCGTCCGGTTCGCCTGCGAGCTCGGCCGGCGGCGGATCGGCTCCGCCGTGGCCGTCCTGGGCGCCCACTTCGTCTCGAGCTTCCTGGCGCCGGATGAAACGACGGCCCGGCGGTTCAAGGCGGCCCTGCCCGAGGTCCTCGGCCTGAGGCACGTGGTCATGGTCATCGCCGACCGCTACGGCCGCGAGGCCATCCGCAGGATGGCGCCCTCGGTCATCGACGGGTCGCTGCTGAGGACCCTGATGCTGGGCCTGCCCCGGCTGCTCGAGCCGCGCTGGCTCGATGTCTTGGCCGGCTGGGAAGGGCCCGAGAGGCCCTACGAGCTCCTCGTTCGCCCCGACCTGCGGCCGGTCGTCGAGGCGGCTCTCCGGCCCGGTCCGGAGACCGTGGCCTCGGTTGTCCCCGAGGGCCTGCGGGCCGCCTACCGCGCGATCTACGCCCGTCCGGAGATGACCGATCTCGTCTGGCTGAACATGAACCGCATCATCAGCGCCCGCATGTCCCGGCACAAACACATGCTGGCTTTTCTCGTTTATTTCCCCGGCGATCGGACGGATGTCGCCCGCGAGGTCGTCGATGGCTTTGCCCGGATCGCCGAGGCCAACGGCCTCGAGCACGACTTCGGCTTCCTGACCCCGCTCGACCTGGGCCGGCGGGTCGTCCTCGAGTACGACTATTATCTCGATCACGCCGACCCGGAGGACCGGGCCAAGATCGTCCGGGCCCTGCCGGCCGTTGAGGACATGCTCCGGGACCTGACCGGCCGCGTTCCCAGCTTCACGTCGCTCAAGGATATCTTCGGCCAGGGTTACGCGCGAAAAGAGAGCTTCCTCTATCGCGTTTGACCGTCCGGCCAGGAGGGCGAATATGAGGATCGACACCGCGTCCCTGCGGGCCAGGAGGAAGGCCCGGACGGGCCGGATCCTGGTCACCGGGGCGACCGGGTTCCTGGGCAGCCACATCGCCGTGGCCCTGCTGCGGGCCGGCTACCGGGTCGCCGTCCTGGCCCGGGCTTCGAAGGGGCTCTCGGCTTCCGACCGGATCGGCCGGCTGGCCCGCTGGTTCGGCCTCAACGACGAGGCGGCCCGCGCGATCGAGATCGTCGAGGGCGACATCCTCGATCCGGCCTGGGTCGACGCGGCGGATGCCGGGGCCTCCGGCGCCGGACGGTTTGACGAGATCGTCCATTGCGCCTCGAACACCTCTTTCGCCGAGAGGAAACGGGCCGACGTCGAGGCGGCCAATATCGGGGGTCTGCGGAGGATCCTCGATCTCGCCGTCCGCGGCGGCTGCGTTTTCTTTCACCACGTCAGCACGGCCTACGCCGCCGGACGCCGGGAGGGCCGCTGTTCCGAAGATTGGGTCGAGTCCGGACCGTTCACGAACGTCTACGAGGAGACCAAGGCCCGAGGCGAGATCATGGCCCGGGATATCTGCCGGAGCGAGGGCATCCGGCTCAACGTCTACCGACCGACGATCATCTATGGCGATTCGACGACCGGACGGACGCTGCGATTCAACGCGCTCTATTACCCGGTCAAAGCCGCCCTCTCGATCCGCGATATCTACATGGAGGACCTGCAGAGCGCCCATGGGGAAAAAGCCGCCGAGGTGGGCGTCCGCCTGATGGAAAGCGGCCGGCTCTTCGTCCCGATCCGCATCGAGACTCGGCCGGGGACGGGCATCAACCTGGTCCCGGTCGATCACTGCGTCCGGTCCATCCTGGCCCTCTTCGAGGACGGGCTCGAAGGCGGCCTCTACCACATCGCCAACCCCCGGGTGACGCCGATCGAGGACCTCGTGGCTTTCGGGACGCGGCATTTCGGCCTGGAGGGGATCACGACCTGCCGGCCCGAGGCCGTTGCCGCCGAGCCAAAGAACCCGCTGGAGCTCCTGTACGATTCCTACCTCGAGATCTTCAAGCCCTATATGCAGGACGCCCGGACATTCGACATGGCCAAGGCCGGGCCCATCCTTGAGAGTCATGGCCTGGCCTGCCCGGTCTTCGATTACGACCAGTTCGTCAGGTGCATGGACTTCGCGGTCAGCGTCGACTGGGGCTCGAAGCTCTTCGCGTCGTAAAGCTCAGCCTTTTTATCCGCGGCTCTCTCGGGCAAGGTCCTTCCGGCGTCCCGTCCCATTTGTTATAGTGAAGGCCATCGGAGGGATGGACATGAAGAGACGCGAAGTCCTGAGACTGGCGCCCTGGGCAGCGGCGGGGACCCTGGCCCGCACGGACATCCGGGATATGCTCCGACCCACGGCGGGAGACGGCCCGACGCCGGCGAAGTCCGGCGTGAAAGCGGCCGAGATCAGGCCGCACCGCGGCAGCCCGGCCCTCTTTCTCGACGGCCAACCGGTCTTCGCCGCCATCAACTGGGTCCCGGGCCCGGAGCCGGACAAGTGGGACTTCGAAGAGCAGGCCCACAAGAGCGCTGCGGCCGGGATCCATATCTATGCCTTCGATGTCGGCAAAGGGACCGAATGGGTCGGCCCAGGGACGGGCCGCCCTGGCGACTTTGACTTTTCGACCGTCGAGGCCCGCTTCGCCCGGGTCATCAAGGCCGATCCGGCGGCCCTCTTTCATCTCCGCGTCTATCTCGAGACCGGCCACGGCGATTGGTGGGAGAAGGCCTACCCGGGCGAGTGCGAGATCCTCTCGGACGGGCGCCGCAACGGGATGTCGTTCGCGTCGCGGCTCTGGCGGGAGGAAGCCGAGGTTTTCCTGAGCGCTTACATCGCCCATTTCCGCGAGGTCGGGCTGTTCGACCGGATCATCGCCTACCAGGTCGGCGCCGGTCACACCGGCGAATGGGTCAAGGGCGAGTCGTCCATGTCCACGCCGTGCGGCGACTTCAGCGAGCCCATGCGTCTCTATTTCCGCGACTGGCTGCGGGCCCGCTACCAAGACGACAAGGCCCGGCTCCGGGCGGCCTGGCGGCACGATCCGGCCGTGACCTTCGACTCCGCCGCCGTCCCCGCGGCGGCCCGTCAGCTCGAGGCCCGGCTCTACACGTTCCGCGATCCGGCCGCGGAACAGGACGTCATCGACTACTTTCGGGCCCTGGCCGAGCTCTGCGGCGACGCCGTCGTCGACCTCTGCCGGACGGTCAAGGAAGCGACCGGGGGCCGGCGCCTGGCCGGAGCGTTCTTCGGCTACCTCCTCGACCTGGCCTGGAACGGCGGGTTCTTCCGGGAGCGGCCGGACTCCGATTACTCGACCTATCAGCGGTCGGGCCATCTGGGGCTGAAGAAGGTCCTCGACTCGCCGGATGTCGACTTCCTGGTCAGCCCGTACTCCTACGGCTTCCGGGGCCTGGGCGGGGACTCGCCGAGCATGCTCCCGGCCGAATCCGTCCGCGCCCACGGCAAGCTCCTCTTGATCGAGGACGACACGAGGACCCATGCCGACGGCCAGGATCCGAACTACGGCCAGGTCAAGACGTTCGCAGACAGCCAGACGATCCTGCGGCGCAACCTGGCCCATCTCCTGACCCACGGCGAGGGCGCCTGGTGGGCCCTATGGAAAGTCGACGCCGTCAAAGGTCCCGGAATTCGCAGCGCCTGCTCAGCGAGTTCAGGGAGACGGGAGACATGTCGATGGGCGGTCGACCGGTCCTCGGCCGCCGAAGATCGCCGTTCTCCTCGACGATGAGAGCTTCTTCTACGAGACCTGCCGGTACAACCTCGACATCCCGCTGGTCTTCCAGCAGAAGTCTCTGGGGCCTGCCGCGGATGGGGGCGCCGTTCGACGTCTTCCTTCTCGACGATTTCCTGTCCGGGAGGCTTCCACCCTACCGGCTTTATGTCTTCCTGAATCCCTTCCGGCTCGACGGCCCGCGGCGGAAGGCCTTGGCCGGGGAGCTCGAAGAGGACGGGCGGACGGCCCTTTGGATCTATGCGCCGGGGTACATCAAAGACGGCTCCGGCGCTTAGAGAACATGGAGGAGCTGACCGGGATCCGCTTCGGCCTCGGGGAACAGCCCTGGGGGCCTCTCGTCCACATCACCGATTTCGACCATCCGATCACCCGTGACCTCGGACGGGAACTGTCTTGGGGCACGAACGCCAAATTGGCCCCGATCTTCCACGTCGACGATCCGGACGGCGCGCGTCCTCGGCGAGGTCGTCTACTCGCAGGGCAACTGCCGTCCCGGTTTCGCCGTCAAGGAATTCCCGGCCTGGAGGTCTGTCTACCAGCGCCGCTCCCAACCTCCCGGGCCGCGTCCTGCGGGCGGTCGCCCGCTACGCCGGGGTCCATATCTACAGCGACGCGGGCGACGTCCTCTACGCGAACCGGAGCCTTCTCGGGATCCACACGCTGGCCGGAGGCGAGCGCCTCGTCCGCCTGCCGCGCCGCGCGCCGGCGGTCATCGACATGTTCAGCGAGAAGCCACGGTCGCCCGCGAAACGGCGGAATTCACGATCGTCCTGAAGCCGCGATCCACGGCCCTCTTCGGTCTCGACGGCCGGCCCGTCGGGGGCCCTCGTTGACCGACGGACCGGGCCGCGCGGCCGGCACGACGGGCGGGCCTGATTCGGGTACAATAGGCCGCCATGGAGATCGTTCTCGCTTCGCGCCTCGCCCCGCCGCCGGGAGCTCATGGCCCGGGTCGCGCCGGAGTTCCGCGTCTTCGCCGATCGATGTCGACGAGAGCTCGGTCCCGGAAAAGGACCCCCTCGACGTTCGCCATCAAGGCGGCGGAGGCTCAAGGCCAAGGCCGCGGCCGAGGCCTTTCCCCGTGACTATCGTCATCGGCGCCGACACCGTCGTCGCCCTGGGGCTCCGGATCCTGGGCAAACCGGCCGACCGGGACGACGCCCAGGCCATGCTGCGGGCCCTCTCGGGCCGGCGCCACCGCGTCATCACCGGCCTCGCGTTCTATCACCAAGGACGAGGACCGGCTGCTCACCGGATACGACCTGACCTACGTCACCTTCCGGGAACTGACGGACGAGATGATCGAGGGCTACCTCGACCAGGGGACCTTCCTCGATAAGGCCGGGGCCTACGCCGTCCAGGAGATCGGCGATGCCTTCGTGGCCCGGATGAAGGGCGATTACAACAACGTCGTCGGCTTCCCCATCGACAAGGTCCGCAAGCTCCTGGCCCGGTTCGTGGCGCCGTCCTTGTCCGTCGCGGTAGAGGATATCGATTTCCCGGGGAGCGAAGGGAAGGCCGGATCGGCCGACGGCCGAAAAATGCTCATCCCCGGGGCTGTGCCGGGGGAGGTCGTGCGCATCCAGATCGTGGGCGAGCGCGGCGCCGCCCGGATCGCGGAGACGATCCGCGTCGAAGTCCCGTCGGCGCGGCGGGCGGAACCGCGCTGTCCTCATTTCGGGGCCTGCGGCGGCTGCCTGTATCCAGCACCTCGATTACCCGACCCAGCTCGAGCTCAAAGAGCGCTTCCTCCGGCGGACGCTCGAGGAGGCGGGGCTGCCCGAGGCGTCGACGGCGTTCAAGCCTATTACGGCGTCTCCAGATCTGTATGGCTTTCGGAACAAGATGGAGTTCGCCTTCGGCGAGAGGCACGGAGCGTTGGCCCTCGGCCTTCGGGAGCGGGCCACGTCCGAGCCGCCAGACGTATCGGCGGACGTTGCCGCTCAGCCAATGCCCGATCTTCGGGCCGGCCGTCGGAACGGCTTTTCCCGGTCGTCCTCGAGTTCGCCGGGGAGCTTGGGCTTGAGGGTTTCGAGCCGGCCACCCGGAAGGGCCAGCTCCGGCATCTCGTCTTGAGACGGGGCCAGCGCACCGGAGAGCTCATGGCCATCCTGGTCACGGCCGACCTGGGCGAGATCGATCTCGGGGTCCTGGCCGGCCGGCTGGCGGCCGCGGCCCCCGAGCTGCGCAGCTTCGTTCACGTCACGAACAGCCGGGGCTCGGACCTGGTCGAATTCGAACGGACGCATCTCGCCGGAGGCGTGCCGTTCATCGAGGAGAAGCTCGCCGGGCTGTCCTTCCGGATCTATCCGCCGAGCTTCTTCCAGACCAACACCGCCGGCGCCGAGCTCCTCTACCGGCGCATCGCCGAGGAAGCGCCGATCACCGAGGCCAGCCGGGTCCTGGGGCTTTACTGCGGCAGCGGGGCGATCGAGTTGTCACTGGCGTCAGCCGCGGGCCAGGTGACGGGGATCGACTCCTCGCCGGCCAACATCGCCAATGCGGTCGAGAACGCCCTCGTCAACCGGATCGATAACGTCCGCTTCGTGCCGGGAACGGTCGAGGCCCTGCTCGCCGGGCCGGAGCGCGAGCCGGCCGACATCGTCATCGTCGACCCGCCGCGCGTCGGGCTGACCGGGAAAGCCCTGCGGCGGACGGTCTCCCTGGCCGCCCCGGCCGTGGTCTATGTCTCGTGCAATCCCCGCTCCCTCGGTCGCGACCTGCAGGGCTTCGTCGAGGCCGGCTACAGGGTCGCCTCGGTCTCTCCCTTCGATCTGGTGCCGCATACGCCGCATCTCGAGACCCTGGCCGTCCTTATAAAATGAGGGACTGGCCCCGGAGGGGCTGCCCCCCCGCATGGAGGATCCTATGGACCACTGGAAGAAGTTGGCGATCGTCCCCGCCGTGATGCTGCTCGCCGTCGCCGGAGCGGCCGCGCAGACGCCGCTACCGGCACCGACCGCCTTCGTCTTTCCGCCGCTGCCGCAGGCCGTGGCCGGGATCGTTGCCCCGATCCTGTCGCTCAACGGGACCTGGTCTTTCAATCCCGCTCCCCCCAAGGGATTCGAGAACCTAACCGAGCCGAAGGGCCAGGGCTGGTCGCCTATCGAAGTGCCCGGCGACTGGACCATGCAGGGCTTCACGGTCAAGTCCTGGACGCCGGCCGGCTACCTCAAGACAGTGACCATCCCGGCCGATTGGAAGGGATCCCGGATCCTCCTCCGTTCCGATGGGGCCCAGAGCCTGGCGACCTTCTGGGTCAACGGCCGGCTGGCGGGGACGCACGAGGGCGGCTTCAGGGCCTTCACGCTCGACGTCACGGAGCTCTGCCGCCCGGGCGCGCCCAACACCATCGCCGCGGCTGTCCAGAACGAATCGACGGCCGACATCCTGGCCAGCGGGACCCAGTACGCGTCCTACCAGTTCGGCGGACTGACCCGGAAGGTGACGTTGTTCGCCGTGCCGGCCCTGCACATCGACGACATCGACCTGGTGACCAACGTCGCCGAGGACGGAAGCCGCGCCGCATTCAAGGTCCGGGTGACCGTCGAAGCGAAGCTCATCGGCCTGACGAGCGGCGGCCCAGATCATGGAACCGTCAGTCTCGTCCTGAGCGACCCCGAGGGGCGCGTCCTCGAGCGCCAGACCAAGCCGTTCTCCCGGCCCGGCCCCGGGGAGCTGCTGACGATCCCGTTCGACGGGACGGTGGCCGGCTCGTCGCTATGGGACCCGGAGCATCCGCGTCTCCACACGCTCGCGATCGAGCTCGGCGCCGGCGGCCGGACGATCGAGTCGGTCGTCCGCCGCGCCGGATTCCGGGAGATCGCGATCGCCGGGACGCGCCTCTTCGTCAACGGGCGCCCGGTCAAGCTCCGGGGCATCAATCGTCATGAGGTCCATCCCCTGCGCGGGCCGGAGCCTGACGCCGGCGCTCTGGCGCAAGGACGCCGAGCTCTTCCGGGCGGCCAACATCAATTTCATCCGGACATCGCATTATCCCCCGGCCGAGGAGTTCCTGGACGCCTGCGATGAGCTCGGTCTCTTCGTCGAGTGCGAAGCCCCGCTCGTCTGGGTCCAGCACGGCGCTAACGAGACCTGGAAGACGGAAGACCCCAGGGATCCGAAGTACCTGCCGCCGATCGAGGGGGCCGTGGCGGAGACGATCGCCTTCAATCGGCGCCACCCGAGCATCATCGCCTGGTCCCTGGCCAACGAGTCGGGCTGGAGCCCCCATTTCGCGGCCGCCGACGCTATGGCCAAGGCCGATGGACCCGACGCGGCCGAGGACCTTCCACGATCAGGCTTACGGCGGGTACAACAACCGGGGCTCCGAGGAAATGCCCATCGCCGAATCTACCATTATCCCGGGCCCCAGGGGCCGGATCTGGCCGTCTCGCTCCGGCTGGCGCGTCCTCTCTATTACGGGGAATACTGCCATCTGAATTGCTATAACCGCGCCGAGCTCGCCGCCGACCCGGGCGTCCGCGACGAATACGGGCGCGGCTTCGAGCGGATGTGGGAGAAGATCTTCGGCTCGAAGGAGGTCATCGGCGGGTCGATCTGGTCGGGCATCGACGACATCTTCCAGCTCCCGTCGGGACAGACGACGGGCTACGGCGAGTGGGGCCCGATCGACGGCTGGAGGCGGGAGAAACCCGAATACTGGCACATCAGGAAGAGCTATTCTCCCGGCGAAGATCGGGCCGGCCCGCGTCGACCCGCCCGCGGCCGGGGAACCGATCGTCCTCCAGGTCGAGAACAGGTTCGATTTCAGCGATCTCCGGGAATGCCGCATCGATTGGAGGATCGGCGAAGAGACCGGCCGGGCCGATCTTGCCCTGCCCCCTCACGCCGCAGGGAGGCTGATCGTCCGGCCGAAGACGAAGGACCTCGCCGGCCGCGTCCTGAGCCTCGATATCACCGACCCGCGCGGCCTTCTGGTCGACAGCGAAAAGATCGCGATCGGCAACGTCGAACCTGTGCCTCCGCCCTTCCGTGAGATCATTCAGCGGGAGAGCCCCGTCGAGCTCCGTGAAGACCCTTCGACGATCACGGTGCGGGCCGGGGAAGCGGCCTGGACCTTCGACCGCAGGACCGGGTCCTTGATCGGGGCGGAGATGAACGGCCGGCCTGTCCTCGTGGGAGGCCCCGTCCTGATGATCCTGCCTCAGACCTCGGGGCCCTGCCTGCCGGACTTCCGGCCGGACGCCAAGCCCCTCAACGACGTTTGTAAGGACTGGACGGCCGAGAGCGTCGTGGCCGCTAAGTCAGCCGACGGCTCCGCGACCGTGACCGCCCGCGGGGCCTTTGCGGAGGCCGACGGCTGGTACGCCGTCCGGATCGACGCCGCCGGCCGGACCCAGTTCAGCTACGAATTCAAGGTCAAGAATAAGATCAACCCCAGGCAATACGGTCTGGTCGTCTATCTTCCCCGCTCCTACGATACGATGAGCTGGAGCCGCCAGGGCCAATGGACGGCCTATCCCGAGAACCACATCGGGCGTCCGCTCGGCACCGCGCGAGCTCTGACTCCAGGACACGAAACGATCTTCCGGAAGCCGCCCACCTGGGATTGGAAGGACGATCAGAACAAGCTTGGTTCGAGCGATTTCCGCTCGACCAAGGCAAATGTTCTCTGGGTCGTCGTCTCGCGGCCGGAGGGCGAAGGCGTGATATTCAGGTCGGACGGGCGCCACGCGTCGCGGACGTTCCTCGACGGGGACAGGGTCGGCTGGCTGATCGCCGATTTCTCGACCGGCGGCGGGGACATCTTCTTCGCGCCGCACCATCAGCTCGACGACCGGCCGCTCGAGGCCGGGGACGTGATCAAGGACTCGTTCGCTCTGTCCTTCGTAACTGCCGTCCGCCGAGGCTTTTGATAAAGGGACTGTCCCCGAGGTGGGACTGTCCCTCTCATCTTGATGGGGCTGTCCCCGAAGTGGGACTGTCCCTCTTGTTCTTCTTCAGGGCCTCATAATCCTTCGCAGACAGGGGCATATCGACTAATTCCTGCCAGCCGTTCGCCAAATGGAAGGGCGGCGGATCGACCAATCTTCCATAGTCTTTCAGGCAGTGATCCTTAAGGCTCGACCATTCCCAATTCCGATTCGAATCGACGAGCCCGGCTCTGAGGGGATTGCCTTCGATATAACGTAGGGCCGTGATCATATATTCCTCGCTCTCGATCGGAAAGCTCTTAAAACGGCCCTGCCAGACGTGCCCGCTCGTCCCATAGCTCTCATGATAATGGCCGGAATAGCAGGTCGTTATCCAATGCACAAAGGACCGGATATTTCCGGCCTGCCGGGCGCGGACAAGCAAATGGAAGTGATTCGGCATCAGGCAATATCCCAGGATCGAGAGTGGAAAACGGATCTTGGCCTCATTCATCAGGCCGACGAAGACGGCATAGTCGAGCCTTGAATGGAACAAGGCTGACCGGTTATTCCCGCGGTTGACCAGATGGAAATATCCCCCGTCAAAGAGCTGCCGGGCGGTTCGAGGCATGATCCACTTCCGAAAGTATGTCCGCTAGAAAAGACGGAGAAGATTGGGCGGAATTCTCACAGATCAAGAGGGACGGTCACGATAAGATAAGAGGGACAGTCCCCTTCGGGGACAGTCCCTGTTCAGGAGAGGGCACAATCCCTAGACGACGGTGCGGGTGGCGATGACGTCGGCGCCGGTGCCAAGCGCGTTGGCGAGGAGGACCTGGCCGCGGCGAACGGGGGCTTGGGGCCGGAGTCGGGCGATCTCGGCCAGGATCGGGAAAATGAGCTCGCGCGGCACGGGAGCAGTCAGGCGCACGGACACCATGCGAGCGGCCGTTCCTGCGACCGGTACCGAGGTGGCCAGGTTCCTCATGGGATGAAGGACCTCGCCGAGGGCGAAGGGGACGCCCTTATCGCATTGATTCCCCTCGACTTGGAGTTCGCCCGCGTCGTCTTTCAGGACCGCCAGCGCGCAGCCGACCGGGCAGAGGACGCAGGTCAGGCGGTCGATGACGGTCCCCGCGCTCATGGGCTGACCACCTCGAGGTCCTCTTCGACCGCCGGCCCGACCTTGATCTTCTGCAATTCGGACGGCAGAAGGCGGGGGAACTTCCGCCGGGCATAAACCCGGCCCGACGTCCGCCCCTTGACCTCGACGACGGCGTCCCGTACGGGGCGCCTGACACGGAAGCTCCACTCGACCCCGGCCAGGCCCCGGCTCACCCGCTGAGGCAGGGCATAGCGGACGTTCGAGGCCGCCGAGACGCTCACGGTCTCGCCGCCTCCCCTCTCCCCCGCCGCGTAGCGCGCGGCCCGCTCGCCCGCGGCGAAGCCCTCGAAGGAGGCCCAATCGGCGACATCGTGGATGTGGAGGACGTTGCCGCAAGAGAAGACGCCGGGTGTCGAGGTCATGAGCGTCTCGTCCACGACCGCCCCGCCCGTGAGGGGCGAAAGCTCGACGCCGGCCCGCCTCGCGAGCTCGTTCTCGGGGATCAGTCCCACCGAGAGCAGGAGCGTATCGCACGGGATGATGCGTTCCGTCCCGGCGACAGGCGCCGAGCTTCTCGTCGACCTCGGCCACGACGACGCTCTCGACACGGTCGCGGCCGCGGATCTCGACCACGGTCGAGCGGAGCTCGAGCGGGATGCCGAAGTCGAGCAGGCACTGCCGGACATTGCGCTCGAGGCCGCTCGCCCAGGGCAGGATCTCGAAGACGCCCTTGACGGCGATGCCTTCGAAGGCCAGGCGGCGGGCCATGATCAGGCCGATGTCGCCCGAGCCCAGGATGACGGCCTCGCGGCCGATGCGCAGGTTCTGGAGATTGACCAGGTTCTGGGCCGACCCGGCCGTGAACACCCCGGCCGGGCGCGTGCCCGGGATCTCGATCTGGTCGCGCGTCCGCTCCCGGCAGCCCATGGCCAGGACGACCGCCCCGGCTTCGACAAGCCGGTAGCCGGCCCGCGAGTTGACCCGCAGGACGCGGTCCGCCGACAGGTCGAGGACCATGGCCCCGGTCTCGACCCGGATGGGCTCCTTCACGGACGTCCTCGATGAGCCGCTCGGCGTACTCGGGCCCGCTGATCGTCTCTTTATAGAGGAAGAGCCCGAAGCCGTCGTGGACGCATTGGTTGAGGATGCCGCCGAGGGCCTTCTCGCGCTCGATGAGCAGGACCTTGCCGGCCCCGGCCCGCCGCGCGCCGAGGGCCGCGGCCAGGCCGGCCGGGCCGCCGCCGATGACGGCGACGTCGCAGCTCTGGCGCGGGATCGCAGCGCTCATGTCCCACCCTTGATCCGGCCGGTGAAGAGCCGGGAATCGCTGCCCCGCTTGGAGATCTTCTCGACGGGCACGCCCTCGTCCTGGAGGATCTCGACGAGGCGGGGCGTGCAGAAGCCGCCCTGGCAGCGGCCCATGCCGCAGCGCGTCCGGCGCTTGACCGCGTCGAGGGTCCGGGCCCCGAACGGGTTCCGCAGGGCTTCGACGACCTCGGCCCGGGTGACGTGCTCGCAGCGGCAGACCATCTCGCCCCAGTCGGCGTTGCCGGCCACGCGCCGGGACCGCTTATCGTCGTCCAGGGCCGCGAAGCGCCGCCGGACGGGCCTTTCGGGGTCGAATTCGGGCTTCAGCCGCAGGTCCAGCCTCACCCCGAGCATGGCCACGACCATTTCGGCCAGGGCCGGGGCGGCCGTCAGGCCGGGCGATTCGATCCCGACCAGGTTGATCCATCCGGGCCGCCGAGGGCTCTCCTCGACGACGAAATCCGCGAACGTGTCCCCGCCCCGCGGGATCGACGAGCTTCGGCCGGATGCCCGGCGTAGCTGTGGATGTAGGACGACGCGGTCGAGGCCGGGCATGAGCCGTCCGGCTTCGGCCTTGAGCCGGGCCATGACCGGCCGGGTGGAGGCCGCGTCGAACTTGTCCTCGATCGGTTCGGCGCTCGGGCCGAGGATGATGTTGCCCTCGAGCGTCGGCGTGACGTGGATGCCCAGGCCGGGATCGTCCCGCGGCGGCACGGGGTACACGGGCATCCCTAGGCGGAGTCCGCAGTCCTTGTCGGTGATGAGGTACTCGCCCCGGCAAGGGAAGACCCGATAGGCGTCGATCCCGGCCAGGCGGGCGACTTCGTCCGCGAAGAGCCCGGCGCTATTCACGACGCGGCGGGCGGCGAAGTCGCCTTGCGGCGTGCTCAGTCGGAACAGGCCGCCCTCGAAGGCCACGGCCTCGACGCCGGCCTCGAGCCGGACCTCGGCCCCGTTCTGGGCGGCGCACTCGGCCAGGGCGATGGTGAACTCGTAGGGCGAGATGATCCCCGTATGAGGGGAATAGAGGGCCCAGCGGGCCCGGGCCAGCGGTTCGAGGCGCCGGATGGCGGCCTCGTCGACGATCTCGAGGCCGGCGACGCCGCTCCGGTCGCCCTGCGACTTGAGCTCCTCGAGCCGGCGCCGGTCCTCGTCGGCCAGGGCCACGACGAGCTTGCCCGTCTTTCTGTGCGGGACGCCAAGTGTTTCGGCCAGCTCATAAACGAGCTTCAGGCCGGCGACATTGGTCCGGGCCTTCAGGGACCGCGTCGGAACGTTGAAGCCGGCGTGGATGACGCCGCTGTTGCCTTTGCTGATGCCCTCGGCGAGATCCGACGCCTTCTCGAGGAGAAGGAGCTTCAGCTCGTAGCGGGAGAGCTCGCGCAGGACGGCGCAGCCGACGACGCCGCCGCCGATAACGGCCACATCATAAACAGGATGCCTGTCCGCGCTCATGGCCAGACGGCCATGATATCAGATGAGATAGGTCCTCTCCAAACGGTTGAGAAGACGGCAGTACTCCTCGCGGAGTCCGCCTCCGACGGCGGCCTCTTCGACCTCGGCGAAGTTCTTCTCGAGGGCGGCCTGCGCGTCGGCGGTCAGGCGGGAGTTGGCCAGCGGATAAAGGATGCGGTCCTCTTTGGCCATATGAACGGCCACGACGTCACCGTAGCGCCGGGCGGCGGCGGCGAAGGCCGCGGCGGCGTGCTCGTCGCCGGTTCGGAGGCCGGGGACGGCCCGGGCCATGGCCTCGGCGGACGTCCGGCTGGCCGCGTGCTCGGCCAGCATCATATCGATTGGACCGTGGTCCTGGTCAAGGCCCGCCTTCGCCAGGGCGGGGAACAGGTAGTCCTCCTCCTTGGTCCGGTGGGACTTCTGGGCGAAGACGTGGATGAAATCCAAGGTCCGGTCGATGTCATTGGGGTCGACCGGGGCGCCCGTCTCCAAGCGATCGGCCAGTCGGGTCAAGACTCCGGTCAAGGTCAGGATGGCCTCGTGTTCCTTCGAGAGTTTTTCGGTCGGTTTCATGATCACCTGCACCTTTCCATTGTAGCACGACCCGCGGATTCTGCTTGACCGGTGCGATTGGCGGGAAGGACCAGGCTCCGCGCCGCTCAATAGCGGAAGATCATCTCGAACTGGATCCAGTTGTAGCCCGAGGCTCCCGGGAAATAGAAGCTCCCGGGGTCGAGGTGTTCCCAGATGACCCGGCCGGTCATGAACTTGTTGATCTTGTAGTTCAGCCGGCCGCGGACGAGCGTGCCGCGGACTAGCCCCGTCCCGCCCGGAAAGGCACCCGATAAGGCGTGGCCGGCGCCCATGGGCATGACCATGATGTGGCCGTCGGAGCGGGACCCGAAATCGAACGCGAGCTGGGCGTAGAGCGACGACAGGTTGCTCCAATAAGATTGGCGGCTCTCCCGGGTTAGCGTGTAGATGTAGCTCTCGCTCCATTTCGGCCAGCGGCTGAAGATGGGGTCCCAGCCCTCCCACCGGGCCGTCGCGGGGTCGTCGCCGCTGAGGAGGATGCCGCCGAGGACGAAGCTCTTGAGGAGCGGCAGGGTCCCGGTGAGATCATAATCGAAGTGGGCGATGGCGCCGTAGGCCGAGCGCCCCGCGTCTCCGTTCCGGCCGGTCTGATAAGCGGCTTCGGCGGTGAAGCCCAGGGGCTTGGTAAGGGACGTCACCAGCCGGGCCCCGAAGGTTTCCGTTCGGGTTGAAAGCGGAAAGAGAGTGTTCGCTGCGGTCGTCTTGTGCACGGCATACGCATCGACTTTGGCCCGGCCGAACGCGCCGGAATAATAGAGCGCCAAGGCCCGCTCCGGCTGCTCCGCCAAAGGCCGCGGGACAGGGTTGATGACGGGTAGATAGCGGTCCGTCGCTTCCGTGGCGTGGGCGAAGGCGGTCAGCGTGTGTCCCTTGGCGACCTCGGCGTCCAGGCGCAGGGCATTGAAATAATAGGAACGGGAGCCGTCGCCGGGCGTGCCGTCGGCAATGATGAAGCCCTCCCCGAGATTGATGTCCTGGCGGCCGGCCGTGATCGTGATAGGAACGCGCCCCGGGATCTTCCACTTCAGGTACAGGTTATCGAAGAAGACCTCGTTCCAGCCGAAAGCCTGGGTCTTGGGGGCGAGATAGACGCGGAACTCGTTGGTCAGCTTGCCCAGGACCTCGAGGTTGGGCGTAGCCTTCCAGCTCAGGCCGAGCGTCGTCCGGTTGCGGGTATAGGCCATCGCATCATTGGCCGCGTCGTCCAGATTGACGGCATTGTCCCAGGCCTCGAAGCGGAAGCGCTCGACGAAGATGAGCTTCAGCTTCGGCGCCGGACCGGACTGAGCGGTCGCGAGGGCGGGAAACGGGAGGCCGGCCAGGAGACTGGCGAGCAAAGTCGCAGCAAGGGAGTTCCGGACCACTGATCGAGTTCTCACGGAGACTTCCGGGGCATATTAGCATATCCGCACGGCCGGGGAAACGTCGGCGCTCACGGCCAGGACCGGGGAGGTTACGAAGCGCCGGGCCGGGGCTAATAAAGGCCGGTCGAGCCGAACCCGCCCTGTCCCCGCGACGTGTCATCCAGTGAATCGGACTCGACGACCTCGACCGTCAGGACCGGCTGGACCAGCAGTTGGGCGACCTTCATGCCCTTTCGCAGCGCGAACAGCCCTCCGCCGAGATTGATCAGGACGACCTGGACCTCGCCGCGGTAGCCGGCGTCGATGACCCCGGCCAGCCGATGGACGCCCTTGAGCGAGATGCCGCTCTTGTCCCAGACCAAGCCCACAGACCCGGCCGGGACCGCGATCTGGATGCCGGTCGGGACGGCGAAAACATCGCCGGGAGCGAGGTCGTGGTCGGCGACGGAGAAGAGATCCAGGCCGGCGTCGCCGGGATGGCCGTACACAGGGAGTTTGGCTTCAGGGTGGATGCGCTTGACCTTGAGCTGCATGGACGTCACCTCAGGCCGGGCCTTCGATCCCGACCTCGCCGAAATAGGGCTTGGCCGCGGCCACGATCTCCTCGAGCTCGGCCCGCCGGAACGGCTTGACCTCGAGATAGGCGGGATCGATCGTCGACTGGGGCACGAACTGTTGGATGAGATAGCGGTCCCCGCCGCGCAGCCATTCGCCGATCTTGACGATGTCGTCCAGGCCGATGAGGCCGGGCACGACCGTCGTCCGGAAGTGATGCCTGATCCCCGAGCCCCGGAGCAGGTCGACGCTGCGGACGATCTTCTCGACGTCGATCGCCGACCGCGTCACATCCCGGTAGCGCTCGAGCGGGGCCTTGATGTCCATGGCCACCCAATCGAGGAGTCCGAGGGCCAGCAGGGCCTCGAGGCGGTCCGGGAAGGAGCCGTTGGTATCGAGCTTGACGAGCAGGCCCCGCTCGCGGACGATGCGGATGAGGTCCTCGAGGTCCTCATGGAGCAGCGGCTCGCCGCCGGTGAAGCAGATGGCCTCGAGCCAGCCCTTGCGGCCGTCGAGATAGGACAGGAACCAGTCGGCGGACATGCTCGGGATGGCCTCGGGCTCGAGGACGAGCTGCGAGTTGTGGCAATACGGGCAACGGAAGGTGCAGCCGCCGAGGAACACCGTCGAGGAGATGTGGCCGGGGAAGTCGCGGCTCGAGAACTTCTCTATCCCCTTGATCTCGACCACTCGTCGAACTCCTCGACCGAATTGAGGACGGCCCGGACGATGCCCTGGGTGTGGGCGATGAGCGTCGGCAGGAGGATGGCCCCCTTGTCGTCCCGCTTGATGACGTTGATGAACTCGCGGATCTTGGCCTTGCCCTGGGGCTGGGTCAGGCCGTATTCGCTGTAGGCGGTGCCGGTCTCGGCCAGCCTCTTCTTGAGCGCGTCGCACTTGCTGCAGTTGGGATAGGAGAAAAGCAGAAGGTCCATCGGTCACCGCCTCATCGGATGTCGCGCCGGTCTCAGCTGATCTTGTCGTAGGTCGCCCGGTCCTTGAACTCCTGCTGCTTGCCGTCGTTCCAGGTGCGGACGGGCCTCATGTAGCCGACGATGCGGCTGTAGACCTCGGTCTCGTCGCCGCAGTCGGGGCAGGCGAAGTGCTGGCCGCGGATGTAGCCGTGGTTCATGCAGACGCTGAACGTCGGCGTGATGGAGAAATACGGGCAGCTTGGTCTGGGCGATCCGCTGGACCAGCTTCTTGCAGGTCTCGCCGTCGATGGCCTCGGGCAGGAAGGCGTGGAAGATCGTCCCGCCCGTGTACAGGGGCTGCAGCTCGCCCTGGTGCTGGATGGCCTCGAAGATGTCCCGGGTGGCGTCGACGTTGAGCTGGGTCGAGTTCGAGAGATAGGGGTGCTTCTCCGTGCCCGAGGTGTAGATGTGGGGGTACTTCTGGCGGTCGAGCCGGGCCAGGCGGTAGGACGTCGATTCGGCCGGCGTGGCCTCGAGGTTGTAGAGGTGCCCCGTCTCCTCTTGGAGCTCGCGCAGGACGCTGCGCATGTACATCAGGGTCTCGATCGCGAACTCCCGTCCTTCCGGCGTGCCGATGCCCTTGTGGAGGAAGTTCATGCAGGCTTCGTGCATGCCGCAGACGCCGATCGTCGAGAAGTGGTTCTCGAAGTGGCCAAGGTAGACCTTGGTGTAGGGCATCATGCCCTTCTCGAGCATGTTGTTGACGATCTCGCGCTTGGTCTCGAGGGTGCCCTTGGCGATGGTCATGAGCTCCTTGAGCTTGGCGAAGAAGTCGTCCTTCGACGTGGCCTCGAAGGCGGCCCGGTTGAGGTTGATCGTCACGACGCCGATCGAGCCGGTCGAGTCGCCGGGGCCCCAGATGCTGCCGGGCCGGCGCATGAGCTCGCGCTGGTCCAGGTTGAGCCGGCAGCACATGGCCCGGATGTCGCCGGGGTTCATGTTCGTGCCGATGTAGTTCTGGAAATACGGGATGCCGTACTTGGCCGTGGCGTCGAAGAGCAGCTTGGCCTTGGGCGAATCCCAATCGAACTCCCGGCTCAGGTTGTAGGTCGGGATGGGGAAGGTGAAGACCCGGCCCTTGAGGTCGCCCTCGATCATGATCTCGAGGAAGGCCTGGTTGATCCAGTCGACCTCCTGCTGGTAGTCGCCGTAGCAGCTGTCGAGCTCCTCGCCGCCGACCACGGCCCTCTTGTTCTTCATGTCCTCGGGGATGGTCCAGTCGAAGGTCAGGTTGGAGAAGGGCGTCTGCCAGCCCCAGCGGCAGGGCACGTTGAGGCCGAAGATAAGCTTCTGCATGTCCTGCTTGACGTCCTCGTAGCTCAGCTTGTCGTGGCGGACGAAGGGCGCCAGGAGCGTGTCGACGCTCGAGAAGGCCTGGGCGCCGGCGAACTCGGCCTGCATGGTGCCGATGTAGTTGACCATGTGCAGGGTCAGGGTGTCGAGGTGCTTGGCCGGGTTCGAGTGGACCTGGTTCGGGACGTGGCCGAAGCCTTTGCGGATGAGGTTCTCGAGCGACCAGCCGGCGCAGTAGCCGACGATCGGATAGCTCAGGTCGTGGATGTGGAACTCGCCCTCTTCATGGGCCTTCTTGGCCCGGTCGGTGTAGATCTGGTTGAGGGCGAAGTTCGACAGGACCTCGCCGGAGACGCGGGCGTTGAGGCCGGCGAAGCTCTGGACGCCTTCGTTCGAGTTCTCCCGGATCTTCCAGTCGGCGTTGCTGAGGTAGTCCTTGACCAGCCGCTCGAGGTTGAGGCCGATCTTCTTGGCCTCGCGGATGCCCTTGTGCTTCTCGCGGTAGAGGATGTAGGACTTGGCCACGTCGTGGTAGCCCTGCTTCATGAGGACCATTTCGACGACGTCCTGGATCTGCTCGACGGAGGGGATGGTGTAGCCGCCGAACTTCTCCTCGATCATGAAGGCAGACGATGTCGGAGGCGGTCTTGGCGATGGCCGGGTCCTTGATGCCCTGGACTTGCATGGCCTTGTGGATGGCGTTGGTGATCTTGTCCTGGTTGAAATCCGCGACCGTGCCGTCCCTCTTCTTGATCCTGGCGACCGTGCTGACCATTTCGCCCCTCCTTCTTTTTGGCCCGGCTCACAAGCCTGGGAATTCCGCGCCCGACATGCTAAAATCGACCCTTCCCGAAACCCATGGCAAATAGAAATGCCTTTCGCCGCCTATCCCATATCTTGTGTAGACTCTTGCTAGGAAAATACTAAATGTTGTATTTTCCTGGCGAAAATCTACACCCCGCTTGGAGGCTTGTCAAGCCTTTCACGAGATTTTTTTAAGTTGTTGAGGCGGCAATGGATAGCATCGAGATCCGAACCAGGCGCGCGAGAGATCCTGGTCGACATCACGGCCGAGGTCGAGAGGATCGTGGCCGCATCGGGACGTCAAGACCGGCGTCTGCGTCGTCACCGTGCCCCACACAACGGCCGGCGTCACCGTCAACGAGAACGCGGACCCCGACGTGCAGGCCGACATCGTCATGGCCCTGCGCCGGGCCGTGCCCGACAGCCTCGGTTTCGCCCACGCCGAGGGAAACGGGCCGGCCCACGTCAAGGCCGGCGCTCGTCGGATCGTCGGCGACGCTCATCGTCGAGGGCGGGCCCTGAAGCTGGGGACGTGGCAGGCGGTCTATCTCTGCGAGTTCGACGGCCCGCGCTCGCGCCGCGCCTGGGTCCAGGTATTGGGGAAATAAATGGGGACGTTTCTATTTTTTTTATTCATCTTCCTTTCATAGATTAAAAAAATAAATACCCCATTTCGAATCGCTTTGACGGCTGGGGGGTTAGATGCGGAGGTCGAGCTTCCGCAGCTCGGCTTCGAGATCCGTCTCCGGCAGGTAATGGACGCCGGCGAGTCCCACGGCCACCGCGGCCCTGACATTCTCTTCCATGTCGTCGATGAACACGCACTCGCCGGCGGCGCATCCGGCCTTGCGCGCCGCCGCGAGATAGATGGCCGGGTCGGGCTTGAGCAGCTTGAGCTCGTAGGACAGAACGTAGCCGTCAAAGAGGCTGATCGCGGGGAAGGTCCGCAGGACAAAGCCGAACCGCTCGGGGTCCGTGTTCGAAAGCAGGAGCAGCTTGGTACCCGGCGGCCTTGACCCTGCCCAGAACGTCGATCGCCGCAGGGTTCAGGCTGAAGATGTCGTTATAAATGGCATAGAAATCGTCGTACGACATCTTGGCCCCGGAGATCGCCATGACCCTGGCGTGGAAGTCGGCCGTGGTGATCGCCCCGGCATCGAACCGACGCAGCAGCTCGAGATCGCCGTGAACGACCGCCTTGACCTCGTCGAAAGGCCGGCCCGCAGCCGAGGCCAGCTTGCGGAGAAAGATATTGTTATCGAACCACAGCACCACGCGGCCAAGGTCGGAAATCACCGTCCGGATCATGCGCTCGGAATCTCCCTTCAGGTAGCGAGCTGAAGGGTTTTTATAACAGAAAGCCGGGCCGTCGGCAAACGCCGCGGGCCGGTTGACATCCCGGGCCCGGGGGACTATCGTGAAGTCAGTCGATCAGCAAATGCACTCCGCAGGCGATGCCACAGCTGTCCCGTGGGAAGGGATCCTGAGCCAGGGAGCGTCTTTAATCCGTCGTTTTCCATAGAGGGAGGACGTATGCCTATGAAACGGACGACCCATCGGAGCGTCAAGGGGACCAAGCTCTACGCCGTGCGCGACAGCAAGGGCCGCTTCGTCGACATTCAAGTGTACAAGCGGGCCCACGCCATGGACATGAAGCGAAAGAGCAAGGCCGAAAAGGCCAAGTAGCCCTGACGTCCGAAACGTCTTAGCTCCTTTTTTACCCCGGGTTGATCCTCGGCAGCGAGGGTCTGCGTATGAGCGCCTGGAACCGCGCGGATACCTCAGGAACGGCAACTCGGGTCGCGTGCGTCGCAGGCCCGTTCTAGCCCATCCAGCGCCTGCCCTTTGCCGCCGGCCCCCATATCAAGGCCGGCGATTGCGACAGAGGAAACGAGCCTTCCCGGACATGGGAGACGAGGTCTCCGCCCCGCGTTGCCGCGCCCCGGGAGGACGGTCGACGGCCTTCTGAAAGGGACCGGGAGGGCCGGCCGTCAGGCGACGTCCGGCAGATCGAACTCGCCGAGCCGAAGCGGATATCTCCCATATTCGCGGACGAGATTCGACGACGAACTCATAATTCCGGGCAGAGACGTTGCCCGGCACCGAGTGGTCGGATTGGAAGATAAAGCCGCCGCCCTTGGCCGCGTTGAGCTTGGTCAGGACGACCCGCCGGAGCTCTTCCTCCGAGCCGTTGGCCCAGGTGAGCACATCCATGTTGCCGCAAAAGGCGATCCGGTGGCCGTATTGCCGCCGCAGCGCCACGACGTCGAGCCCGGCCTTGGCCTCGAGCGGGTTGTAGGCGTCGACGCCGCACTCGATGAAATCGGCGAAGATCCGGCTGACGTTGCCGCAGCCGTGGTAGATCACCGGCAGCCCGTGCGCGTGGCATTCGTCGACGATCGCCTTGACGACCGGCTTGAAGTACTTGCGCCAGTAGTCCGGCGAGAAGAACAGGTTCTTCCGGTAGGCCACGTCGCCCCAGATGACCATGCCGTCGAGGAGGCCGCCGGCGGCCTCGATCTGGGCCTTGGTGATCCCCAGGGCGAACTCGCCCAGCCTCTCGACGAAGCGCCCGACCTCGTCAGGGTAAAGGCCGATCCAGAGCATGACGTTCTGGAGGCCGATGATCCGCCAGAGCATCTCCTGGGCCTCGCAGACGCTGCCGTAGACCGGGATCCAGGGGTGGAGCGACCGGACGGTTTCGACCCAGGGCGGCGAGTTCCGGGCGAAGCCGTCCCCAACCCCGGCGATCTGGTTGTCGCCGGCCGCGAAATAGCGCCGGTCGTCCCGAGGGATCGTCGAAGCGGAAGTTCCGCATCTTCTCGATCGTGTCGGTATCGAAGGCCAGGAAGGCCGGCATCGGGTCGGCGAAGTTCTTGCGGATCACGGCCTCGAAGCCGGTCCGCACCGTCACGTGCTCCGCCGTTTCCTCGAGCGTCTCGAAGGCCCGGATGTGCGGGTCCATGTTGGGGGTGGTGACGATCCAATCGAGGTCGTAATACTTATAGATGTCCGTGTCGGCCGGAAGGCCCAGCTCCCGCCGCCAGCGCGCGAGGAACGAGCCCCAGAAGAAATCGCTGACCGGGACGCGGTCCGCCTCCTGGTGGCGCAGGGTCTTCGACATCCTGTCGAGCTTGGCCAGGCAGCCCGCGGTCCGAACCATGGCGGCGTTCCCTTCAGTCCGTGTGGAAGACCTCTTCCATCGGCGCCCACCACTCGCCCGCGGGACGGCCCGGGAGGGGCTCCTGCATGGGCATCATGATGGCCCACCACTCCTGCGTCTTGGGGTCGGCGGCCATCTTGGCCATGTCGGCCGCGTAGTCGGTGCCGTGGTACTCGAAATAGGCGAAGAGCTTGCCCTGCCAATGGAAGATCGAATAATTATGGATGTGGCACTGCCGGATGGTTTCCAGGACCTCCGGCCAGACCCGGGCGTGGTAGGCCTTGTAGACCTCGAACGTGTCCGGCTTGACCCCTATAAGCTGTCCGAATCTTTTCATGGCCGCCGCCTCCCGCTCAATGGATCGTCGGTCTCTGTGCGATCTCGAGCCCTCCGCCTTCGCGCTTGTCGGCCCGCTTGAGGAGCAGGGCGAAGACGAGCCCGATGATCCCCAGGCTGGCGAACATGTACTGGCTCGCGACGTAGTCTCCCGTCTTGTCCCGGAGAAGCCCGTTAAGCAGCGGGAAGAGCCCCAGGCCGACGTTCTGAATGGCCGTCATCAGTCCGAAGGCCGTGCCGACCCTCTCCGACCGGACGATGAGCGGCACCGACGGCCACATCGCGGCCGGGACGAGGACGAACGGCGAAGCCGAGGAGGATCATCGGGTAGACCGGATAGATCCTGGTCAAGCCCATGGCCAGGTGGCAGGGGATCATGAGGAGCGAGCCGGCGATCATGAACGTCGCCCGTTTCCCGACCCGGTCGACGAGCCGCCCGGCGAACGGCGCCAGGATCATCGAGGCGAAGATGATGATGCTCGAGATGCCGCCGGCCGTGCTGAAGATGTGGAGGAAGTTGTTGAAGACCTGGGCGAGGAAGCCGCCCGACGAGACCGCCGTCAGGGCGATGCCCCACTTGGTGTGGAAGAAGTCGGTCGACAGGCTCTGGAAGGGAAAGACGGCCGCATAGAAGGTCAGGCAGAGGCAGCGTCACGTACCAAAAGGTGGGCTTGAACTCCTTGATGTCCTTGAAGACGATCTTGTCGCCGGCGCTCTCGTCGCGGAGGTTGAGGATCTTCTCGCCCCGCTTGTCCATGACGATATAGCAGAGGTTGCCGAGGAGGGACAGGGCGCAGGCGCCGACCGCGGCCAGGAGGGCGTTGCGGAAGTTCCCGAAATATTTCGTGATGAGCTCGCCGTTGTTGAAGGCGAAGAGCGAGCCGAGCCGGCTCATGGTCAGCGCGACGCCGAAGGAGAGCGCCAGCTCCTTTCGCTTGAACCAGCGGGCCAGCATGGCGCTCTGGGCGACGACCAGAGGCTCGGCGCCGGCGCCGAAGATGAAACGGCCGACGAACATCAACGGGATCGTCTTGGCCTGCCAGACGACCGCGGCCCCGGCGAAAACGAGGAGGGAGAAGATGATGCTCGCCTTGCGCGTCCCCAGCCGGTCGATGAGCATCCCGGCGAAGAGCAGGACGAGGATGGCGGCGATGCTGTACATCGTGTTGAAGGCGCCGACGGTCTTCCGCCCCGCGTGGAGGCCCTCGACGAGGGACGGGGCGATGGCCCCGATGATGTCGTAGGCGAAGTAGCTTCCGAAGGTCAGGGAGGAGATGAAGAGGAGGTTCGTGAACCGGTAGATCGGCCGGGTCGGGTGGAAGAAGCCGACCGTCGCGGCGGTCGCGTCATTGGTCATGGGCCAAGCCTCCGGGGTCGCCGAAATTGGGTCTCGAGAGGCCCTATCTTCCGGAATCCGGGGAAAATAATCAAGCGCTTTTGGTCCCGCCGGGGCAATGTTGGTATAATTGGCCTCACGAAAGGGGCTCCCCATGAACCCGCAGAGCCGCGACATCCTTCTCATCAACTCCCAGCGACTGGAGGCCGCGCTCCGCGAGGGGCTGGACGACCTGAAGAAAGACCAGATCGTCCGGCGCATCTGGGAGCGCGACTGGACCGTCTGGAAGCCCGAGGACCGGGAGATCACGGACCGGCTCGGCTGGCTGACGGCGCCGGAGACGGCGGTCGAGAGCGTCCCCGAACTCGAGGTTTTCGCCGGCTCCGTCCGGGGCATGGGATTGACCCGCGCCGTCATCCTGGGCATGGGAGGATCGAGCCTGGCCCCGGAGGTCTTCGCCCGGCTGTTCCCGGGCGGCCGGGACGGGCTCGAGCTCGAGATCCTCGACACCACGGAACCCCAGGACGTGGCCGCCGCAGCGGCCCGGTGGCCGGCCGACAAGACCCTGTTCATCGTCTCCTCCAAGTCGGGGACGACCTCAGAAATGATCGCCCTGTTCTCCTTTTTCTATGACCGGGCCGTCCGGGAGCTTGGGGACGATCATGCCGGAAGGCGGTTCGTCGCCGTCACGGATCCCGGGACGCCCCTCGAGGCCCTGGCCCGGGAGCGCCATTTCCGCCGCGTTTTTCACGGCCGCCCGGACATCGGCGGACGGTTCTCGGCTCTCTCGGCCTTCGGGCTCCTGCCCGCCGCGCTCGGGGGCGTCGACCTTCATCGACTGCTCGCTCCGGCCCGGGACATGGCCGAAGCCTGCCGGAACGAAGAGCCGGAGGAGAATCCCGGCGCCCGGCTGGGAGCCATCCTCGGCACGGCCGCGCGGTCGGGCCTGGACAAGCTGACCTTTTTCCTGCCGGCCCGTCTCAGGCCGCTCGGGAGCTGGCTCGAGCAGCTCATCGCCGAGAGCACGGGCAAGGAAGGCCGGGGCATCGTGCCGGTCGTCGAGGACAGGCCGGGGCCGGCCGCAAGCTACGGCCGCGACCGGCTGTTCGTCGAGATCGGGACCCTGGAAGCGGCGGGAGCCCGGGCCGCCGCGGCGGGACTGGAAGGGACGTCATCCCCGCTTGTCCGGATCCCGTTCGAAGAGCCTTACGATCTGGCCGGACATTTTTTCCTATGGGAATTCGCCACGGCCGTGGCCGGGCGCTTCATCGGCATCAACCCCTTCGATCAGCCGGACGTCGAGTCGGCCAAGAGAAGGACCCGCGAAGTGCTTTCGACGGCCGGGGGGCCGGCCGCAGCCGGCGGTTCGGGCCAGCGGTCCTTCGTCGGCGGCCTGCGGGCCTTGGACCCGGCCGCCGGGGATGCCAAGTCCTCCTTCACGAGCTTCCTCGGCGGGCACAGGGAGGGGGATTATCTAGCTATCTTGGCGTTCCTGCCGCGGACTGCGGCCGTGGAGGAGGTGCTCTCGGGGCTGGCGACCGGGGTGCGCCTTCACCTGGGGCTGCCGGTCACGGTCGGATTCGGCCCGCGCTATCTCCATTCGACCGGACAGCTCCACAAGGGCGACGGCAACCGGGGGCTTTTCCTGATGCTCGTGGCGTCCGATCTCCCCGGGCTGGCCATCCCCGAGACGGCCGGGATCAAGCGACCGGCCGCTGATTTCGGCTCTCTCTTCCGGGCCCAGGCCAGGGGCGACGCCCTGGCCCTGACGGAAAAGGGCCGGAGGGTGCTGACCCTCGAGCTCTCGAGCCCGGTCGAAAAGGGGATCGCTTCGCTCTCGGCCTTTCTCGAATAAAAAAAAGGGACGGCCCGCCTGGGCCGCCCCTGCGAATTCGTGAAAACGCTGAGGATCAGTAGAGGCCGGCGCCGAAGACATCGGCGTGGAAGATCTCCTTGGCCTTGGGCCGGAGCTTCTTGTCGACGGAATCCTTGACCTTGAGATAAAACCAGAACTTGTCGAACAGCCTCAGCTTCTGGATGTAATAGGTCGAGTAGGTGCTGATCGAGTCGACGATGATGGCGGCCAGGGGCTTGCCCTTGTCGTCGGAGATGACGATGTGGTTCACGTCGCCCTTGTCGAGCTTGCCGTAGACCTTGCCTTCGGTCTTCCCTTCCCACTCCTCCGGCTTGGCGATCCCGGTGATGGTCAATGCCGGCACGGCTTCCCGGGCTTTCACCTCGACGAAATCCTCGGCCTGGAACTCCTGCGACCGGGTGTAGATCGTCTGGCCGTTGCTGGTGACGCTGTCAGCCAGGAAGACCGGCGGATGGTCGGCCAGCAGATTGCCCTTGACCGTGATCGTCTTGCCCATAAGGGTGGCAGCGTCGAAGCCGGGCAGGACGATGTCGAAGCCCTGGGCGGAGGAGAGATACATATAGCGTCCCAGGGCCGCGCGGACGGTCCCCTGGAACTCGGTGACGGCCTTGGCGACCTCGGCCTTCTGCTCAGCCTTCTTCTGGCAGGCGACCGTTCCGGCGAACGCGATCACCACGGCCAGGCTTAGGGTCAGGAACGCGGTTTTCTTGGTATGGATCATCGCAACTACCTCCATTCAGTCAGACAAGCGCCGGGGAATCTGCTCCCCGGATAGGAAAAACGTTATACCATTGCGGGGGTTAAAAGTAAAGAAAAAAAGGGGCCCGCGGGGGCCCCTGAGGAGGTCGAAACGGGGTTATTTCCTGTGGCCGCCGCTCGATCGCGAGGACGAGCCCGAGGACCGCGACGAGGACGAGCCGGACGAGCGGCCGGAAGAACCGCTCGACCGGGAGGACCCGGAGGAACGCCCGGACGAGCCGCTGGATCGGGGGGCGCTGTATGAACGGCCGGAAGAGGATCCCGAGGATCGGGGCGCGGAGTAGGATCGCCCGGACGAGCCGCTGGATCTGGGGGCGCTATATGAACGCCCCGAGTACGATCCCGAGGACCTCGGAGCCGAGTATGAGCGGCTCGACGAGCCGGAGGAATAGGAGGAGCGAGGTTGCGCATAGGACGGGGTCCGGGAGGACGAGGAGCGCGAAGAGGTCGAGGGCGCGTACGAACGGACGGACGTGGAAGACCGGGAGGATGAGAACGACGGAGAGCTCAACCGCGATGACGGACTGGAGACGCTGGAGCGGGATGAGTAGGTGCGACTTTGAGACCTCCCGGCGGACGAACTCGAGGACGCCTCCGACCCGGACCGGACGGGCCGGGTCGTCGACGGGTAGCTCTTCACGGATTCGCCGCGCCCGGCCGTCGAGCCGCCGCGGTCGCTGCCCGAGGTCCGCGTCCCCGTCCCCTGAGGCTGTTGCCGCACAGTCGCGCCCTGCGAGGATCCGCGGTCCTGTCCTTGGGACCCGTTGACGCGGGCCTCGCTCGACCGGCCGCCGGCGCTGTTGTCGTCCCGGCGCGAGGGATAGGTCCCGACGCGGCCTCGATCGGCGGCCGTGCCGCCCTGGTCGCGGCTGCCCGAGACGCCGCCGCTCGGATAGGTCCGGATCGTCCGCCCGGACGCGCTGTCACTGCGGATGGAGGGACCTGCAAGAGTCCCGCGACCCGCGGTCGACGGGGAAACGGCCCGGTCCCCGGACCGGAAGCCCTGGTCGGCGCCCCGCGGCCGGAGGCCGGAAGAGGAGACCGAGCGCGAAGGCGCGAGCGCCTTGACCTCGATCCGGCTGCCGGGCCGGTCGGCCAGCGCCCGGCGGGCGGCGATGGCCTGCGGCCTGGCGTTGTCCACGACCGGACGGATCGAGGGCTGCTGGGCCCTGAGTTCGACCCGGCCGATGCGATCGAGGTCGGCCGAGCCGAGATGGCGGCGGCCAATGTCGGGATCCTGAAGATGGTCGCGCCGGACGACGGTCATGGCCCGGTTGTGGGCCGAGAAGTAGCGGTCGTCCCAGCGGTCATAGAAGCGGTCGTTGAACAGGTAGCCGGGCCGGTTGTACCAGGTCAATGGGCACCAACCGATATAGTCCCGATCCCACCACCAGTGGACCCAGGCCGGGCCCCAATGGTTCTGGGGGATCCAGTACCAGCCGAGACCGAAACGCCAGTTCCAGCGGCCGTAGTGATAGACCGACCAGCCCCAGGACTCGGAGGGGACCCAGGTCCAGCCGATGACCGGATACCAGGCCCAACGCCCATAGTAATAGGGCTGCCAATCGTCATAGGAGGACACGTCCGGGACCCAGACGTTGCCGTAGGGCCGCTCATAGGCCCAATGGCCGTTCTGGTCGAGCTCTTCCTCGTAGTCCGACATATCGGCGGGGAGGTACTGGCGCTCGTTGCGCGGGGCCAGAAGCTCATCCCGGCTGCCGCTCCAATCATCGAACGCGTCGGCCGGTGTATTCCCGTATTCGGGTTCGCCGACCAACTGGCCGTTGGCGGCCGTTATCGCTTCATGGGCCTGGACGAGCTTGGAGCCCTGCTCGCCGGCAGCTTCGAGACTGCCCTCCCGAACAAAGGCCTGACTATCCCCTTGAGGCCGGACGTCGATGCGATAGAGACCTGCCTCGAGGACATAGAACGAGGCGTCGGGGGTGTCGATCTCGATGCCCTTGTCCGAGGGCAGGGTGCCCACCCGGACGTAAATGCTGCCTTCGGTCAGATGGATGCTGATACGCCCGTTCTCGGAGGTCGGCAGGAGAGCGAATTCGACCTTCGTATTGTCACCCAGGCGCATATAATTGCGCTGGCCGAGCTGGATCTCCGCCCGGCCGCTCTCGGTGCCGATCGTATCGCCCTGGACGAGGGCCAGATTGACTTCGCCCTTTTCATAGCCTAGGTCGGCCGTCCGCTGGACATAGACCGCGCCGTTGACATAGCTCAGCCGGGCGTAGCTCCCGGCATAATAGCTTTCATCCTGCGCCCTTAACCCTAAGGGAAGCAAAACGATGAGCGCGGCCGTCACGATCGCCGCTTTGATCTTCATCTTGTTCATCGTCTTTCTCCTTCCGCCCCCATCTTAAGCAACTATCGTGCCAGCCATTATGCCTGGGGAGAACGGCGATTCCGTCCTCTAATCAGGACAATAAAAAAAGGGACTGTCCCCGCAGGGCACAATCCCCTTTGGCCGATAGGATGGGATCCTTGGCCGCTACCAGAGCCACCGATCGAGGAAATTCCGGTGACGGAGGGCCCGCCACCTGCCCATGGACCGAAAGCCGGCCCGGGGTCCGAAGGACCGTCCGCCCCGGCCCCAGCCCCGGCCCATCCCGGCCAGAGGCCCCCTGCCGGCCAGGCGGGTCCGCATGGCCTTGAGCTTCCCGAGCTGCTCGGGGGTGAAGATCTTGTTCCGGTCCGCCCTGGCCCTGAACGCGTCCTTTTCATGCTGGGCCATCAGGCCGGCCCGCTTGTCGATCAGCGCGTCGATCTTGCCCTGGCTCGCCTGAGGGTCCTGGCGCAGCTGGCGCATCTCGTCGCCCAACTTGGCCATGTTCTCGCGGAAGGCCCGGCGTTCCCCGGCCCTGGCCTGGCGAAAGGCCTCGAGGGCCTTGACCTGGTCCGGTGTCAATCCGAGATCGGCCAAGGGACCTGGCCCGATCTGCTGTTTGTCCGGGACGGCCTGTTGAGCCTTGTCCTGGGCGGGAGCCAGGATCGGGGTCAGGGCCGCGGCTATCAGGCCCGCCGCGGCGAGCAGGATCAAGGTCCTGCGGTTCATCGTTTTCATGTTCGTCCTCCTGGGATCGTCTTCAATCTATTAGACGACGCCGGGGATGGAACCTTTGAGTCGGAACGCGGCGGGGGCCAAGGGCCGGCGCGCTGATGACAAGAGGGGCGGTCCCCGTTGGGGACAGCCCCTATTCGGCGCGGTGACGGAGACGGTCGACGGTCACGGCCACGATGATGATGGCCCCGATGATGATCTCCTGGATGTAGTTCGGCCAGCCCATCATGGTGCAGCCGTTGCGCAGGAAGGACATGATCAGGACCCCGACCATGGTGCCGAGGATGCTGCCCTCTCCCCCGCTCAGGCTGCCGCCGCCGATGACCACGGCGGCGATGATGTCGAGCTCGAGGCCGACGGCCACGGTCGGGTCGCCGACCGTGAGACGCGAGAACTCCATGACCCCGCTCAGGCCGCAGAAGAGGCCCGAGACGGCATAGACCGCGATCTTGACCCGGTTGGTCCGGATGCCGCTGAGCCGGGCCGTCGCCTCGTTCGAGCCGACCGCGAAGATGTGGCGGCCGAAAACGGTGTATTTCAGCAGGACGGCCATGGCCACGGCGAAGAGGATGACGATCCAGACGCCGGGCGCGAGGAGCAGCCACGACGGCCGGGGGTTCTTGGCCATGAGCTCGTTGACCCAGGTCATGGGCGCGTCGATCTTCTGATTGCCGGCGATCCACTTGGCGGCGCCGCGGGCGATGCCCATCATGCCCATGGTCACAATGAAGGGGACGAGCCGGAGCTTGGTGACCAGCCGGCCGTTGATCATGCCGACGACGCCGCCGGTGAGGACGCCGAGAAGCAGCGCCAGGAGGGGCGACACGCCGGCGTTGACCGCATAGGCCGTGATGACGCTGGCCAGGGCGATGTTGGAGGCCGCGGAGAGATCGATGCCGCCGCCGATGATGACCAGGGTCATGCCCAGCGCGCCCAGGGCCACGATGACGGACTGCGTGGCCACGCTCTTGAAATTGGCGCCGCGCAGGAAGCGCCCCTGGACCTCGGGGATGAGGGCGAACAGGGCGATGACGAGGAGGAGCCCGATGAACGGGCCGAAGAAATTGAGGGCCCGGCTGATGCCGGAGCGGCGTGGACGGCTCATTCCGCGTTCCTTTGTTCCATCGGTTTGTCCCGGGAGGTCCGGCCCACCGTGGCGGCGGCCATCAGGCCGGCCGCGTCCCAGTCCGCCGTCGGCCGGGCCTCGACGAGGACGCCGCGGTGGAAGACGGCGATGCGGTCGCAGATCCCGAGGAGCTCGGGCAGATAGGAGCTGACGAACAGGACGGCCTTGCCCTCGCGGGCCAGGCCGCCGATCCATTCATAGATCTGGCTCTTGCTGACGACGTCGATGCCCCGCGTCGGCTCGTCGAGGAGCAGCACCGAGGCCTGCTGATGGAGGAGCCGGGCCAGGGCGACCTTCTGCTGGTTGCCGCCGGACAGATCGCCGACCTTCTGGCCGGGGCCTTTGGCCTTGATCTTGAGCTTCCCGATCCAGTCGGCCACGGCCCGGCGCTGCCGGGCGGGACTGAGCAGTCCGTGCCGCCGGTAGGGCCCGAACCGGCTCAGGGTCACGTTGTCGGCGATCGACAGGGACGTGGCCAGGCCCTCCCCTTGCCGGTCTTCGCTGAGCAGGCCGAGGCCGTGCCCGATCCGGGTCCACGGCTTGCGGCCGCTGAGCTCCTCCCCCGACACCACGATCGTGCCGCCGGTCACCGCGTCGAGGCCGAACAGGGTCCGCAGCATCTCGGTCCGCCCCGAGCCGATGAGGCCGGCGAGGCCGAGGATCTCGCCGCGCGCGAGCGTCAGGCTGACGGGCGCGGCCATCCGCGTCCCTTTCAGGCGGTGGAGCGACAGGATCTCCTCGCCGACCGCGTGCTCGATCCGCGGGAAGAGCTGCGTGAACTTCCGGCCGACCATGAGCTGGATGATATCCTCGAGCGGCGTGCCTGCCATGGTCCCGGACCCGACGCTCAGGCCGTCCCGGAGGACCGTGTAGGTGTCGGCCACCCGCTGGATCTCCTCGAGGAAGTGGCTGATGTAGATGACGCTCACGCCCTGGTCCCGGAGGCTCCGGATGAGCTCGAACAGCCGCTGGCTGTCCTCCTGGGTTAGCGAGCTCGTCGGCTCGTCCATGACCAGGATGCGGGACCTGTTGATCAGGGCCCGGGCGATCTCGACGAGCTGCTTTGCGCCGACGCTCAGCCGGCCGACCCGGGCGTCGGGCGAGATCTCGGGGTGATGGACGAGGGCGAGGACCTCGCGGACCTTGGCGCTCATGGCCCGCCGGTCGAGCCAGCCCGCCGTGTGGACCTCGCGGCCGAGCATGATGTTCTCCTCGACCGTGAGGTGGGGGGCCAGGTTGAGCTCCTGGTAGATCATGGACACGCCGCAGCGGAGGCCGTCGCCCGGCCCGCCCGGGGCGTAGGGCCGGCCGTCGATCTCCATGCGGCCGGCGTCCGGCGCCAGCGCGCCGCTGAGGATCTTCATCATGGTGCTCTTGCCGGCGCCGTTCTCGCCGATCAAGGCGTGGACTTCGCCCCGGGCGAGCTCGAAGGACACGTCGTCGAGGGCCCGCGTCGCGCCGAAGCTCTTGCTCACGCCGGTCATGCGCAGGACAGGCGGCGCGACCGCGGCGATGCTCATCAGTCTTTGATCATGGACAGGTCGGGCGAGAGAAGGGCCTTGATCTCCGGATCGTCCATATTGTCCTTGGTGGCCAGCACGACGCCCGTGTCGATGACTTTTTCGACGGGCTCGCCGCGGAGATAGGCGACGATGGTCTTGACGCCGAGATAGCCCATCTTGTTCGGGTTCTGGATGACCAGGCCCTTGAGGGCGCCGTCGCGGAGGCCCTGGACGAGCTTGGGGGAGCTGTCGAAGCCGACGAAAGCCACCTGGCCGGCCAGGTTGGCTTCCTGCAGGGCCCGGAGAGTGCCGAAGGTGCTCGATTCGTTCGGGGCGAAAACGCCCTGGACGTCGGGGAAGCGGCTGAGCAAGTTCTCGGCCAGCTGATAGGCCGTTTCGGTCGTGGCCCCGGCGTACTGGTCCTTGACGAGAAAAGCGATGCCGGGGAATTCCTTGGTCATCGTGTCATAGAACCCGGCCTCGCGCTGGACCGTGCTGGCCGAGCCTTCCTGGTAACGGATGAGAAAGATCTTGCCCTGGCCCTTGAGGAGCTCGCCGAGCCGGCGGGCGGCCAGGACGCCGCCCTTGTAGTTATCCGTGGCGACGTAGCTCACATAATCGGAGCCCTGGAGCCCGGAGTCGATGATGACGACGGGGATCTTCTCCCGCATGGCGTCCTGGACGGGGCGCATGAGGGCCCGATCGTCGAGGGGGGCGAGGACGATGCCGTCGACGCCGCGGCTGATGAAGTCCTCGACGACCGTGATCTGCTGGGCCCGGTCGTCCTCCTTCTGCGGTCCCTTCCAGAAGACCTGGACGCCGAGCTCGTTCGCCGCCCGCTCCGCCCCCGCATGGATGGACTTCCAGAACTCGTGCGTGGTCCCCTTGGGGATGACGGCGATCTGGATGGTCTTGGCCGTCGCGGTCTTGGCGGGCTCGGCCGGCTTCCGGCCGCAGGCGGCCAGGGCCAGCGTGACAACGAGAAGGCCGGACAGCGCTTTGGGGGCGATGGGATTCATGGGCTCAGTATACTCAGAAGGCCCTGGACGGTCAAAAAAACGGCCGAAAAAAATAGGGGGGAATCCCCTTCGGGGGAAAGCCCGAAGGTGATTCCCCATCCTCGCCGGGGACATGGGGTCCCCGGCGTCACGGTCGTCGGGCGAGCGCCTTACTTCTTCTTCAGGATGGGCATCCCGGTCTTGGTCGTCTCTTGGACGATGTAGCCGGCGGGAACCGCATCCAGGGCGCCCGGCCGCACGTCGCGGGCGAAGAAGAATATCATCTGCTTGCGGCCGCCTTTAAGGAGGACTTCCTTGGAGTGCAGAAAATAGCTGACGCCTTTCGAGTTCTTGAATTCATAAGCCATGTCTATGACCTCCCTGAGGAATTATGGACTTTAGCCAGCGAGGACTTGACTCAGCGTTCCCATGGGGGCTGATCACTCTCCTCTCGGCCTGGTTCAACTAATATAATGATTCCCGCCTGATGTCAAGCCGTTCTCCCGAGAAAAAGGTCATTGGATGAAATCGACCGGCGGCGGCAGGTCCGCCGGGACGATCGTGCCGTAGGCGTCCTCGTAGCGCTTGATGTTCGCCTGCAGAGCCTCCAGGAAGCGCTTGGCGTGGGCCGGGCTGACGATGATGCGGGCCACAAGCTTGCCGAAGGGCCCGTCCGGGAAAAGGAACGCGAAATCGAACAGGAACTCCTCGCGCGAATGGCGGATCGCGGCCAGGCTGGCGTACTGGCCGAGGGCCACCGCTTCATCGACCTTGATCTCGACCTTCTTGGCCTCGGTTTTTTGGTCCATGGTCCCTCCAGGCTCCGGATGTCCCCTTCATTGTGGGGGCGACAGGGGCGAAAATCAAGGCCCGCGGGAATAATTCGGGAACGGCCCGAAAAAAACGCCTCAAATTAAAAAAAGCCTTTACAAGCCTCTTCCCAGTGCTATAATGAGAGTGGCTTTCTTGCGCGGGCTGGAGAAAGCCCCCACCTTTTTGGTTCCCATCATCAACCCCCCTTTTGCTGACAACAGCCCGCACTTCTCCCCAGCCCCCCGCGGGGCTGGTATAAGAAATATCTGACACAAACCAGCACCCCAATTTCGGGGGATTTTTGCCTCTCGAAAGCCGTCGCGGCGCCCCACCCGCGGGGGCTGGCCTGTCACGTCAATCGGTGTAATACCGGATCGTTCGCAGGACGGCGGCCTCGCAGACCTTGCAGAACGGCTTGGCGCCCTTGGTGAACATCAAGCAGTCAAGCTGGGACCGGTAGAGCCCTTTGGCAGCGTAGCCGGCACCCTCGAAGACCCCCACCTTCCCCCGGAACTCGCTGCCCTTCAGGAGCGCGTCGACTTTATCCGCTTCCTCGCGCGACAGCTTCTCGGACTGCTCTTCGGCCCGGGCGATGTCGGCGGCTGGCGCGCCGTCCCGTTTCATCTGCGCGATCTTCGCGTTCGTCTCCCGCCGGATCTTCTGATAGGCGTTGTCCATGTCGTCGAAGGCGGCCTTTTCCCAGGGCGTCGGAACGGCCATCCCCGGCGAGAGAAGCGCCTTCCACTTCACGTTGGCCGGGTCGAGCAGGGCCGTGATGTTCGGTTCGGCCGGCTCGATGCCGGACGGATAGAATTCGTTGTAGGCGACATCGGATGTGTAATACTCGTCCGCCAGGCCGGCGAAGGAATGGCCGAACTCGTGGAGGAAGAGGTATTCATACCACTGGTTGTCGGTCGTGAAGGTGCAGTAGAGGTTGTAGATGCCGCCGCCGCCGTAACGCGAGTGGTTGACCATGATGTAGAGCGCGTCGTAGGGGACGTGGGCGGCGATGTCGCGGAGGCTCTTGTTGTCCTCGGTCAGGAGGTAGCGCTCCGAGCCGAGGGAATCGAAGGAGGCGCTAAGCACGGTCGATTTGAAGGAGCCGAAGCCCGGCTCGTCGCAGCCGCTCTCGGCCGAGGCTTTGAAAACCCCGGTGATGTTGAACGCGTCCCTGTGGGACTTGTAGGGCTCCAGCTTGAAGAAGACGCCGGTGAAGCGGGCCAGGTCGGCCTCGAACTTGGCCTCCTCGGCGGCCGTGTAGCCTTCGGCGATGATGGCCACATCGACCTTGTGGCGGGGCTCGCCGGACTTGAGGGCCTCGACGACCTTGACGCCCGGAACGAGGGACTCGCGGATGACGGACTGAGCCGCCGGATCGATCGTCTGGCTGAAGACCGGCTTGGAGACGTTCCGGCGGTCCTTGGCCTCGATCGTGAAGCGCACGGGTTTCTTCGGATAAGGGATCAGGGCCGATTCCTGGTAGGTCCGGGGAATGCCCTTGATCCCGGCTTCCGAGGTCTTGTACTCGCCGAAATAGCTGTCGAATCCTTTGCTGAAGATAAGGGTCCCCGTCGCTTGATCGTAGATCTTGACGCTGTAGCGGCCAAGGTCGAACGGGTCGATGAGATGGGCTCGGGGGCCGGCCCAGATCCCCTGATCGTAGACCTGGTCCAGGGCGACGATCTCGGAGGCCGCGCTCCCGGTGTGGAAGGTGTCGACGCGCAGCGTCTTGTCCATGAACCAGGCGTCGAAAGCCGGGCCCTTCTGGGCGCTGGCGCAGCCGGCGATGGCGGCGGCCAGCAGGGCGATGACGGTCAGGCGCTTCATGGGAGCCTCCCTCAGGCCGACCGGACGATCCGTCCGGCGGTCTCCTTGATGATCTTGAACGCGGCCGCGGCGGTGATGGCCGAAGGGTCGCGCGTCGGATTGAGCTCGACGACATCCAGGCCGACGATCCGGCCCTTGAGCGACTGGATGACCTGGAGGGCCTGTCGGGTGGTGAGGCCGCCGGGCTCATGGTGCGAGACGCCCGGGGCGAAGGCCGGGTCGAGCGCGTCCATATCGAACGAGATGTAGACGGGGTTGGCAAAGCGGAGGTGGAGGGGATCCTGGATGTCCTTCATCTCGATCATGCGAACGCCGCTCTTGAGGGCCTTGGCCCGGTGCGCGGCGGTAATGGCCCGCACGCCCACTTGAACGACGCTGGCGGCCAGCCCGTCCTCGACGATACGGGCGAAGGGGCAAGCGTGCGACAAGCGGTCGCCGTACAGATCCTCGTAGAGGTCGGGATGGGCGTCGAAATGCAGGACGTCGAGCGGCTTGAACGTCCCGGCGAAAGCCTTGAGCACGGGATAGGTGATGGAGTGGTCGCCGCCGATGACGATGGGCGTCGCGCCCTTGGCCAGGACCCCGGCCACGGCCTTCTCGATCAGGGCGAAGGACTTGTCCATGTCGCCGGAGGTGTCGACGTCGCCGAGGTCCACGAGGACGGTGTCCTCCTCGAGGTTGACCCCGAGCTCGGTGTAGCCGCAATAGCACTTGCCGGTCGAAACGGCCCGCACCGCGGCCGGCCCTTGGGCCGCGCCCCGGAGATAGCTCGACTTCTCGTCGAAGGGAACGCCCAGGATGGCGATCTTGTAGTCGGGATGCTCGGATAGCGGTTTCGCCGCCCCGCCGAAATCGGACATCGTCAGCCTCCTCGGTTGATGGTCACTTGATTATACCGGATTCGTCCTTCCCGCTAAAGATGGAGCGTCCTACGAAATTTCCGAAATCCGCTTTGTCTCCTGGAATTTGAAGGACCCCCCGCTTTTTCTATCCCGGATCCCAATAATAATATGGTTCTTCGATCTCGAGCGAGCCGAGGCGGCGAGGCCCATCCCCCACCGGGAGACTCGTCGGGCGGCGGCGAGGGTTATCGCCTCGCAGATCACCGCATCGGCCGTATCTATCCGCGCCTTGCAAGCCCGTCGCGGGGCGGGGAGGGATATCGCGACCGGCGGGTAGCGAAGTCTTCGAAGCGGACCTGCAGAATCGCGGCCGAGCACTCGAGGGCGCGATTCTGCGAAGTATCTTAAGAAAGCTCTTTTCTCAGATATCTAGCAGAAGTCCGGCTCCGAGTCGCTCCGCCGTCCTTCTGCGGCTCCGCTCCCCAGAGTCCGCTACGCGTAGGCGGGGGGTTCGGAGCGATATCCCGAGCGCAGCCGAGAAGACGGACCGCACGCGGCGAAAGGAGATAGGCGCGTTCGCGGGGAGATAGGGGCGACACCGAGCAGAGCCGCAAAGACGAGTCTCCCGTCCATCGGGAAGCTGAGGCGAGCGAGGGATCGAAGAACGACCTTTTTGGGGGGATAAAAAAGAGGGGGAGAAGGATCCTCCTTCTCCCTTTTCACAACCTTGGCACCGCCTCTTGCGAGGCAGCCGCGCCCGATGGCTGCGACCGCGGGCAGAATCTCATGGGCGCTCCCAAGGGTCAATCGCCAGGCCGGGTGAATGACGGGGGGAGAAAACGGCCGTTTTCCCACCCCCAAAGACTAGACGGACGGCCGTCAAGACGGATATAATCGCCGTCCCTGAGGGATGAGGAGAAGCCATGGAGACGATCCGATCCGTCAAGACCCGCGAAGACGCCATCCGCCTGCTGACGGTCGCCCTTCACCACGAGTGGGCGGTCAGCTTCGAATATGTCGTTCACGCGTATTCGATGCCGAAGGCAAAGTTCTTCTACGAGGACCCCGTTCTGAAACAGACGACCGACGTCCGGGGCCAGACGATCCAGATCGGCATCGACGAGATGTATCATGCCCTTCAGCTGGCGGTCACGCTGGCCCGGTTCGGCGTCGATCCCGGCTTCGGGACCGACGAGGTCGTCCGTTTCCCCCGGATCCTGGATAACCTGCGTCAAGACAAAATGACCGAGGACCTCGTCACCGACCTCTACCAGAGTTCCGGCATCGAGCCCGGGGCCTTCCCCGAGATCGAGAACATGGTCTGGAACGTCTCCGCCGACGAGGTCCGGCACTCGGCCCAGTTCGAGGCCATGATCGCCGCGCTCGAAGCCGCGGGAGCGGCCGAAGCCGCGAGCTTCCGTCCCCATCCCGACCGGGTCCGGCGGGAAGACCTCCGTCAGCTCCACGCGCTGGGCCGGCTCGAGAACGAAGCCATGCACCGCTATCTCAAGCACGTCATCCTGTTCCACGAGCACCAGGACCTCAGCCAGCGCCTGTTCAAGAACTCGATCGGCCACATGCGACATTGGGACAAGCTCTCCGGCCTGCTCGTCCGGCTCAACGACGTCGTGGCCCTCGAAAATGCCGAGATCGACGCCCAGGGCATCGAGCGCAGCCGTCGGCCCATGCCGCTCGATTACCCGGGGACCGACCGGCTCTCGGCCCTGGCCACGCTCCCCGGCCTCGAGCGGGACCTGGCAGCCAGGTATGAAGACGCCCTGCGGCTCGACCTCCCCGAAGACATCCGGGCCCAGCTCAGGCTCCATCTGGCCCTGACCCGTGAGCACGTCTTCACCCAGGACCGTCTCCTGGCCAACGCCCGGCGCATCAAGGGCCTGGCCTGAGCCCGGGCGTTTGACTTTGCGCCGGCGTTCCTTAGAATAAAGAGGATGGCCGACGCGATCCGGATCGAGAACCTCAGGAAGACCTTCCGTCTCGGCTTCATCCCCCGGCCCCGCGAGATCCTCAAGGGCATCACCTTCTCCGTCCGCGAGGGCGAGACCTTCGGCTACCTCGGCCCGAACGGCGCCGGCAAGACGACGACCATCAAGTGCCTCCTGGGCCTCATCCATCCGGACTCCGGCACGATCGAGATCCTGGGCCGCCCCGCCTCGTCGCCCCGGTCGAGAGAGTCGCTGGGCTTCCTGCCGGAGAACCCCTATTTCTACGATTACCTGACCGCCCGCGAGTTCCTGGCCTTCACGGCCGACCTGTTCGGCCTGGACCGTTGCGTGAAGCGCGAGCGCATCGCCCGGCTCCTCGGGCTCGTCGGGCTCGAGCGGGCCGCCGACCTGCCCCTGCGGAAATACTCCCGGGGCATGCTCCAGCGGGCCGGGCTGGCCCAGGCCCTGATCAACGACCCGAAGCTCGTCGTCCTCGACGAGCCGCTCGGCGGCATGGACCCTCTCGGGCGCAAGGAGATCCGGGACATCATCGTCCGCTTCAAGGACGAGGGCAAGACCGTCTTCTTCACCTCGCACATCCTTCAGGACATCGAGATGATCTGCGACCGCGTGGCCATCATCGTCGGCGGCCGCATCGTCAAGGAGGGCGGGCTGCGCGACCTCGTCTCGGAGAAGGTCCTGTTCACGGAAGTGACCGTCTCCGGGATCTCGCCGCAGGCCTTCGCCGGCCTGGGCGAGAGCGTCTCGACCCGAGGGCGACCGGGTCCTGCTCAAGGTCTACGACGAGGCCCTGGTCGACGCGGTCGTCAGCCTCGTCCACGACCGCAAGGGCCGGCTCGTCTCCCTCAGCCCGCGGACCGAGACCCTCGAGGACATCTTCGTCGACACGGTGACACGGACATGACGATCAGGGCCATCGCCGGGATCACGTTCAAGGAGGCCAAGCGCGACCGCATCCTCTACCTCCTGTTGTTCTTCGCCGCCCTCGGCATCGTCGCCTCCCGGGTCCTGGCCATCCTGACGGTCGGCGACCGGGTCAAGATCATCAAGGACGTCGGCCTGGCCTCGATCTCCCTCTTCGGCGTCCTCATGGCCATCCTCATCGGCACCGGCCTCGTCTACAAGGAGATCGACAAGAAGACGATCTACACGCTGCTGGCCAAGCCGCTCCACCGGTCCGAGTTCATCCTGGGCAAGTTCCTCGGCCTGGTCCTGACCCTCCTGGTCATGACCGGGGCCATGGCCCTGATATTCCTGGCCATCGTCTTCGCCCACACGGGCACGATCGAGGGCGGCCTGCTTGTCGCCGTGGCCTACATCTTCCTCGAGCTCGTCCTCATCACCGCCGTGGCCATTTTGTTCTCGTCGTTCTCGACCCCCATCCTGAGCTCGCTCTTCGCCCTGGCCTTCTATCTCATCGGCCACCTGTCGTGGGGGCTCGAGCTCCTGATCAAGAAGATGCGGCCGGGCGCCGGCCGGGTCCTCGTCCACGCGCTCTACATGGTCTTGCCCGACCTCGAGAACTTCAATTTCAGGACGGAGGTCGTGCACGGCCTGTCCATCCCGCCGGGCATCTATCTCACCTCGCTCCTCTACGGCGTCTGCTACACGGCCTTCATCCTCGGCCTAGCTGTGCTGATCTTCCGGCGCCGAGATTTCGTCTGAGCACTCATGAAAACGCCCACGCGCCAACGCTCGGCCGCGATCCTCCTCGTTCTCTTCCTTGTCGCCGGCCTCGGGGCCATCGCCGGCCTTAAGGCCGCGACCGACCGGGTCGTCCGCCGGAAGCTCCCCGGCTCGTCCATCATCTATATCCCGTCCGGGAAGTTCCTGAAGTACGCGACGTTCGGCTACCGGGACCTGGCCGCCGACCTGATCTACCTCTGGTCCATCCAGTACTACTCGACGCCGACGATCGACGACCGCTACGACCACCTCGATCACGTGTTCGCCATCATCAACGAGCTCGACCCGCGCTTCCAGGACCCCTACGAGGTCGGGGCCATGATCGCGGTCGACGGGGCCCGGGAGGTCCTCACGGAGGCCCAGGACCTCAGCCGCGGGCGCGGCCGCGAGGCGTACGCCCGGTCGCTCATGGAGGCGGCCTTCAAGATCCTCGACCGCGGCGCGGCCAATAACCCCGACCAGTACATCTACGCCTTCGATGCCGGGCACATCGCCCTGATGACCCTGCGGGACTATCCCCTGGCCGAGAAATATTTCGCCCAATGCATGAAGATCCCCGGGGCCCCGGAGTTCGTCGAGCGGCTACGGGCCAACGCCATCTTCCGGAAGGGCGACCTTAAGACCGCCTGGGAGACGTGGTTCGACATCTACCGGAGGGCGCCGGACGAGCGGACCAAGAAGATCGCGGACAACCATCTCTACAACATCAAGGCGACGATCGACCAAACGGCCTTGCAGGAGGCGGCGGCCAAGTACCGCGACCGCTTCGGCCGCTGGCCCGCGGACCTCCAGGCCCTGGTCGGAGCCGGGTTCGTCCGGGAGGTGCCCAAGGACTTCGACGGCAAGGATTACGTCTACGACCCGGCCACGGGAAAGGTCCGAACGGTGATCGACCCATGGAGACGATGATCCTCGCGTTCGTCATTCTGATCGGGCTCGTCCTCGGCAGCTTCTTCAACGTCGTCATCTACCGGCTGCCCCGCGGCCTGAACCTGTCGCGTCCGCCCTCGACCTGCCCGGGCTGCGGGTCGCGCATCAAGCCCTACGACAACGTTCCGGTCCTGTCCTATCTCGTCTTGAGGGGCAAATGCCGGACCTGCGGGCGGCGCATCTCGCCGATCTATCCGACGGTCGAGATCCTGACGGCCCTCAGCTTTGCCCTCGTTTTCCTCCAGTCCGGGCGGGCCCTCGACCTCCCCTTCTTCGCCGGCGTCGTCTTCACGAGCGCCCTGATCGTCCTGGGCTTCATCGACGCCGCGCATCAGGTCCTGCCCGACGTCGTCACCATTCCCGGGTTCGCCCTCGCGCTGGCCTACTCCTTCTTTCGGACCGACCTGAAATTCGTCGGGGCGCTGATCGGCGCGGTGGCCGGGGCCGGCTTCCTGGCCCTCATCTATGGCGCCTATTGGCTCATCCGCAAAAAAGAGGGACTGGGCCTGGGCGACATCGTCATGATGCTCATGGTCGGCGCCTTCCTAGGTTGGGAGCGGACGCTCCTCGTCCTCATCCTGGCCTCGCTGGCCGGCGCCCTGTTCGGGATCTACCTCATGGCCCGGAAGGGCAAGAACGCCCAGTTCGCCCTGCCCTTCGGCTCCTTCATCGCCCCGGCGGCCTTCATCGCCTTGGTGTGGGGACAACGGGTCGTCGACTGGTACGTCAGCCGGCTCCCTCACTAGGGGCCGGACCGAGGGCGGCAGCCGTCAACCCCCGCGTGTCGAGATCCGGATCGAAAAGACCGTCCTCGTCGTCGCGCTGACCTTGTGCGCCTCGGAGACTGGCAGGCCGGGGCTCCAGACGATGGCCTCGCGGGACAGAAAGACCGGCCAGCGGTCCCGCTCGGAGGCGGGGACGCCTTTGGCCCGGAGGATCTCCTTGAGCTTCTTGCGGCCGGGGGCGCCCAGCGGCCGGTAAAGGTCGCCCGGGCGCCGCGACCGGACGGTCAGGGGAAAGACGAGCGTCGCCGCGTCGAGGTCGACGCCGGATGCGTCGTCCCGACGCAGCCGGCGGGCCGGTCCGCCGGCCCGGCGCCGCGCCCCTCGGACCACGAGCCCCGCTTCAGGAAGGGCCAGCACACGGCGGCCGTCCCAGGCCGTCTCGAACGGCTTCGGCCGCGCGGCCGTTCTCTTGAGACCGACGAGCCCGCGCTCGCGACGCAGGACCAGGTCCTTGCGCAGGACCAAGTCCTTGTTCTCGCGGAGGGCCAGGAGCGCCTCGACGTCATCAAAGGAAATGTCCCTGAGGCTGCCGGAGATCTCGCGCAAGAACTCGCGCCCGACGCGCCGGGCCAAAGCCGGAAGGAGGAGCGGCACCGTCTTCAGGTCGAGGACGACGTCCCGGCCCTGCTTCCGGAGGAACTCCTCCGCGAGCTCCCGGACAAAGCCCTGCAGGAGGGCCTCGTCTTCGCGCACGAGATCGGCCAAGCGGGCCAGGTGGAGAACGATCTGCGGCTCATAGCGGCGGGCCAGCTCGGGCAGGAGCTCGGCCCGGACGCGATTGCGGAGGAACCGGAGATCGCGGTTCGAGACGTCCTCGCGCCAGGGCAGACCCCGGGCCTCGAGCCAGACGCGCAGCTCCGGGCCGGGGATCCCCAGGAGGGGCCGCACGATCGGACACGGCGATCCGGCCACGACCGGGGCGATCCCGGCCAGCCCGGTCAGTCCCGTGCCGCGCATCAGGCGCATGAGCACGGTCTCGGCCTGATCGGTCATATGGTGACCGGTGGCGATCTTGGTGGCCCGGCCCGCGGCGGCGGTCCGGCGCAGGAAGGCGTACCGGAGGTCCCGGGCGGTCTCTTCCAGGTTGAGCCTGCGGCGCGCGGCGGCGGCCCGCACGTCGGCCGAGCCCACGGCGAGCGGCAAGACAAAGCGGTCGGCCAGCTCTTCGACGAAACGTCTATCCTGGCCGGCTTCGGCCCTGAGGCGATGGTTGAAGTGCGCCAGCCGCACCTCGAACGGCATGTCCTCGCGGAGAGCGAGCAGGAGCGCGACGAGGGCCACGGAATCCGGTCCGCCGGAAACCGCGGCCAGCACGCGGTCGCCGGGAACGACGAGCCCTCCGTCGAGGCAGGCCTTCTTAAAGGCGGCGAAAACGGGGTCCCGGGGCTGGTCGGCGGTCATTTGCGGACTCGGGTCATGGGTGTCGCGAGAAATGGCGGCGGAGGGATTTGAACCCCCGACACTGCGGATATGAGCCGCATGCTCTGACCAACTGAGCTACGCCGCCAAGGTGCAGAGATTTTAACGGAATCGACCCCCCAAGTCAACGCGCGGGCCCCCTCCGGAGGACATCCCGAACGAGCGGGAGCTTATTGGAAAGCCGGCGTTTCGGCCTCTTTCCGGAAGGAGAATCGGCCCTCGCGGAAGAGCCTGATGCAGGTGTCCACGACGCGGGTGTCATAGCGGAAGCCTCGGCCTTTCCGGATCTCCTCGAGGGCCTTGTCGAGGCCCAGGGCCGGCCGGTAAGGCCGGAGCGAGCAGATCGCCTCGACGACGTCCGCCACGGCCAGGATCCGGGCCTCCAACAGGATGGCGTCGCCGATCAGGCCCTCGGGATAGCCCGAGCCGTCCAGCCGCTCATGGTGCTGGAGGATGATGTGGGCCACGGGCCAGGGGAAGGCGATGTCTTTCACCATCTCGAAGCCGGCCCGGGGATGGTCTTTGATCAGCTGGTATTCCGAGGTCGTCAGCTTGCCGGGCTTGACCATGATCTCGGCCGGAGCGACGATCTTGCCGATGTCGTGGATGATGCCCGCGAAGCGCAGGCCCTCGATCTTGTCCCAGGCCAGGTTCATCTCCTGGGCGATGGACACGGCCAGGCCGGAGACCCGCTGCTGGTGGCCGGCCATGTAGGGGTCCCGCATCTCCAGCGTCAGGGACATGGCCCGGAAGGTCCCCTCCAGGGATCGTTCCAGGCGGTCGAGGCTGCTCTGGAGATAATCCTCCGAGCGGCGCGTTTCGAGGACCTGGCCGTGGAGCTCGTTATTGGCCCGGGCCAGCTCTTCGGTCCGCTTGTCGACCAGATGGTCGATCTCGATGCGGGCCAGCCGCAGCTCCTTCTCGACGCGCACGCGCTCGGCCGCATCCTTGTCCATCTGAGCGGTCCGCTTGGTGGCGTCCTGTTCGAGGACGCGGTTGCGGTTCTCGAGTTCCCGAAACGATCCCTCCAGCCCGTCGAGCATGCCGTTGAAGGTCCGGGCCAGGATGGCCGTCTCGTCGCGGCCGAAAACGCGGGCCCTCTGCTTGAGGTCGCCGCCGGCCAGCCGCTCGACCGTCCGGGTCAGCAGGACGATGGGCCGCGTGATCATGCCGCTGATCACGAAGACGCCCAAGAACCCGAGCCCAAAGAAGGCCGCGCCCAAGACGATCATGGTCAAGGGCCGGGCGTTCAGGAGGTGGGCCAGGCCGGCATAGGAGGCCATGAGCGCGCCGAAGACGAGCAGCATCTTGGTGCGCAGCTTGTGCGGGCCGAGGCCGGCCGGGGATCCCGGGCCATGGCCCTTGGGACGGGAGTTGTCGAACAGAGCTACACTCATGGTTCTGCGGTCTTCGTCCGGTGTCTTGGCGTAGGATAGCGCGGGGCTCAAGGCAGACAATACCCTTTGGGGGTGATTTTGGCGGTGGTCTCCTCACCCCGAAAGGGGGGGACGGGTGAGGACGCGGGCGGGGCCCCCCGCTACCAGCGCTGGGCCTTCTTCGGCTCCATGCGCCGGAGATCGAGTCCGCGCTCGACCGCGCCGATCCGGAAGAGGCAGATCTCGCGGAGGGAGGACGGATGGTGGAGCACTTCGGAGAGCGATTGAGCGCCGACGGCCCAGACGCCCCCGCCCCGGACGACGACGACCTTGTAATCGTGCAGGGCCCGGATGAGCGCCGCGGCCGTGACGTCGGGAGGCAGGACCGGGATGACGAGGTAGAGGAAGGAGCCCTCCGCGTCGATCGGGATGATGCGGCCGGTAGGGGCCGATTCGCCGGGATAGGTGTAGTGCGCCGACGCCTCGGCCTCGGCGATGTGGCAATGCATCACCGACTGGAAGTCGCTGGCCGCGTAGATCGCCTTATGGAGCCCCGTCTCGGCGTCGTCGGCCGGATCGGCGCGGAGCGGCACCTTCAGCAGCGGGCCTCCGACGTCGCGGGGCATCGAAGCTTTGGGCGCGTAAAGCATGTCCGCGACGCCGCGGACCGACATCGATCCGGTGTGGAAGGGCGAGAGGCGGGACTCGAAGACGCGGTGGCCGGCCTTGACGAACTCGCGCAGGATCTCTTCCTCGTCCCGGAAATCGGAACGCTCGTCGCCCTCGACCGCGTAGGCCGGAGGCGGGGCGGCCAGGGACCTGGCGGGATCGGCGGCCAGCGCGGCCCGGACGGCCCCGACATCGACCCGGAGCTTTTCCAGGCCCCGCACGACCGCGCCGGCATAGTTGCCGACGCAGAGGCGGAAGAAGGCCTCGCGCAGGCTCCGGCCCTTGGCCATGGCGCCGTGGCCGAAGATGATGGTCAGCGGATGGGTGGCCAGCCGCTCGGGGATGGTCCGGGCCAGCTCGGGTGAGCCGCTCGGCACGGCGAACCAGTCGACCGGGATGGCCGGCCCCAGGATGGACCGGGCCAGAGGATCGACGGGGACGAAATCCGGCGGCTGGGACGGCTTCGGCGCGTCGTCAAGCGTGGCCAGGATGAGGTCCTTGAGATGGGCATGCATCGAGGCCTGGACCCCAGGCAGGCGGAGGATGCGGGCGTGGATGTCGGTCTCGGACGAGGCCTTGTAGTAGCCGTAATCGGTCTCGGTGGCCGAGAGGAAACAGATCTGGCTCGGCTCCAAGTCGCCTTTTTGGGAGCCGGTGGCCGTGATGACGATCTCGTCCTGGCCGTTCTCGTCCGTCCGGCGAACGGCCATGTTGCCGCTGTGGCTGTCCTGAATGTCATAGAGAAGGGAGGCCCGGCCGAGGGCCCGGAACTCGCGGAAGAGGTCCTCGCTGGCCTGCCACCGGGGCCCGCTCATGCCCGCCTCCCCTCGATCCCCAGGGCCCGCAGGGTCGCGGGCGTCGGCCGTCCGGCCTCGTCCCAGCCCCGGACCGCGTAATAGTCCTTCTTCATGCGCTCTTGGTCCTCGCGGCTGACCCGCCGCTCCCGCCCCTCGACGACGATCGGCACCTCGGCGAAGCGCGCCGGCAGGGCGTCGTCCTCCGCCGTCGCCCCGGCTTCGATGTTGAACTGCCGCTCGAGACTGGCCACGCGGTTCTCGATCTCCTCGAGCCGGGCCACGGAAAGATCGCGCCCGGTGACACCGCTGACCATGCGGGCCCACGGGTCGGCCGAGAAGGCATAGCCGGTGAAGCGGCAGATGCCGAGGCTGTCCTGGAGGATGCCCAGGTTCTGCATGTTCCGGATCGCGATCGGGGACTGCAACAGGCTGAAGCGCGGGATCTCCTTGGCTCCGCCGAAAAAGGCCAGGGAGACCGCGTAGCCCCCCCGCAGATGGCAGGCCCCCGTGGGAGAGGTCATGTAGCCGAGGGCCTGGGTCAAAGAGGCCCGCGGGTCGTAGGCCGGGATCTCGAGCTTCTTGACCGTCATGGCCGCCTCCGGCCGGCCGCGGCCGGCGGCCAGGCGATACGCCCCGTCGGCCAGGGCCGCGCCCAGGCCTTCGCGGCGGGCCGTCAGTCCGACGAGCGCCTCCAAGGCCTCGGCGTCGCCGAAGCCGAGAGCAAGCCCGCCCCGTTCGTCCCGGCCGATAAGGCCGCTCTCGGCGAGCTCCATGGCGCAGGCCAGGGTGCCGCCGTAACTCATGGTGTCCAGGCCCAGCTCGTTGGCCCGATAGTTGGCCCGGGTGATGGCGGCCATGTCGTAGATGCCGCAGAGGGGACCCATCAGGACCATGGTCTCGTATTCCGGGCCCTCGCCGCGCTCCTCGGCGCCGTCCCGGCCGGCGACATGGGTATGGCGCTGGCAACCGATCGGGCAGAGATAGCAGGAGCCGGCTTTCTCGAGCAGGGTCTTGGCCAGCGTTTCGCCCGAGACGCGCTCGATGTCCTCGTCGCGGTGGACGCAGTCCTGGAAGTTCCGGTGCGGCAGCATGGCGATGAGGTTGATGAGCTCGACCAGGCCCGCGGTCCCGAGGTCCCGCATCAGGCGCTTGGTGACCGGCGCCTGCTTCATGAGATAGATGGCCTGATCGAGACCGGATCTGTAGCGGTCCGGGTCGGCCACGGCGATCTTCTCCCGGCCGCGGACGCTGATGGCCTTGAGCTTCTTGCTGCCCCAAACGGCGCCTGCCCCGCAGCGCCCATAGACGCGGTTGCGATCGTTGGCCACGACGGCGTAGCGGACCAAGTTCTCCCCCGCCGGCCCGATGCAGAGGACGCGGACCGGGTGGGCCGGCTCGGAGGCCGCGGCCAGGATATCGTTGGTTTCGTGGGTGGTCTTTCCCCAGACGTGATCCGCCGGAAGGATCTCGGCCCGTCCCGGCGCGACCTCCAGCCTGACGGGCGACGAGGCGGCGCCGGTGACGATGAGGGCGTCAAGACCGGCCGACTTGAACGCGGCGCCCCAGGTCCCGCCGGAATTGGACGTCCCGATGACATCGGTGAGCGGCGACTTGAAGACCATGTGGCCGCGGCCGGCGGTCGGGGCGCTGCTGCCCACCAGGGGCGACGAGGCGATGACAAAGGCGTTGTCCGGTCCGAGCGGATCGCAGGCCGGATCGATGGCATCGTACAGGAGCCGGGTCCCGAGGCCCCGGCCGCCGAGATAATCGAGGGCCATCTGCGGGTCGAGCGGCACGGTCCGGACTTCGCCGCGGCTCAGGTCGGCGACGAGCACACGGCCGTGGAATCCGGAGATCGGGTAGTCGGACATGATCAGCGTCTAAGATATCAAATCGCCCCGGGACCCGCAACGTCTGACAGGGCCTCAGAAATCGTCGTCAAGGGAATCCGCCCTGCTACGCTCGGGGTATTCCTTCCGTCGGCCGCTCGCCGGCCCGGCGCGCCGGCTCGCTTCGTATCCGGGCTTCGCTCTCCTCTCGCTTTGCTCGAGGATCCGTGCCCGCTCCGCCCTTCCACGGCCTCCTCCAGGAACACCCCTGCGCGGGTCGGATTCCTACGGACGACGTACCTCGGCCCTGCAGCCTCCCAAGAGCCCCATTTTTCCCTTTGAACCTGAGCCGAGGGCGTTGTCTGAGCGAGCATCAGCGGTGATTTAGCCGATCCGGAGACGGACGAGGAAAGTTTCAGGGGAAACCGGCAAAACGTGTTTGAGCGAGGCGTAGCGGACGCCGAGCGAGTTGTTTTGCCGCCGAGTCCGACGAACGGAACGGCGTGAAAAATCACCGCAGCGAGCGAAGACAACCCCGAGGCTCATCCCCCGCCCATCATGGGGAAGACCGCAAGGGTGTCGCCTTCGGTGAGCGGCGTCGACAGCCCTTTCAAAGATCGCACCGGAACGCCGTTGACCATGACGACGAGATGGGGCTTGAGCTCGCCGCAGACGAAGATCTCGGCCAGACGGGCCGGCGTATCGCAAAGAACGCCCAGGGCCTCGCCGACCGTGGCTTCGGCACTGAGGTCGAGCCTCCGCTCCCGGCCGCCGAAAAGCTCCTGGAAATTGGCGAAGAGCTTAGCCTTGACGATCATGCCGGGCCGCCTTTCCGAGAAGGATGCCGTCGAGGCGCTCCGAGAGCTCCGGGTCCCGGATATCGACCACGTCAGGAACGGCGGGAGAGAGACGGCCGGCCAGGTCGGTCAGGATGCCCTCGCGGGCGACAAGAAGCGTCGTCCCGGCCCGGCGGCGCAACGCCTCGTCGAGGGCCGGCCAGAGCCCGCCGCCCTCGAGCTCCAGGGGGCCGACCTCGTCGATCACCAGGAGACCTTCTCCATCGGCCCGGCGGATGATGGCCCGGGCCCGCTCCAGGGTTTCGGGTACGAAGACATACGGTCCGACGCGCTCGCCGGCGGCCGGCCCGTCGGTCCTGAGATAGGGCCAGCGACGGCCGGTCGCGATCTCGAGGAGGTCGTAGCCGGCGACGCCGTGAGGCCCGGGCACGGCCGGGCTCAGGAACCCGCCGCAGGCCAAGCCGCGGACGGCCCAGAGAGGGATGCGGCGCTTGAGATACGTGGTCTTGCCCCCGTGAACGGGCCCCGAGAGGACAAGGACCATCGGCCCTAGCCTCCGCTATTCATGAAAACGCCGTTTTTCTTCATCGAGAATAAAGAACCAAGACATGGCGTTTTCATGAATTAGCCAGGCTAACGGATGCTGACGGAGGCCTCGCCCGTTTCCAGCGTGACGGCCTGGCCCATCGGGCTGCCGGCGTTGGCGCTGGCGAATCCTATGGACGTCTGACCCGGCGCGATCGACGTGAACGCGAGAACGGCCAGGACGCCGCGGCCCTTGAAGCCCGGCCCGCCGGGCGGGCTGGAAAAGCCGAAGGTGCAGGTCCCGCCGCTGATGCTCTTGATGAAGGGGACCTTGTCGCCCAGCTGCCGCAAGCCGCCGCCCTCCATGACGTCCTTGAGCTTGAGGACGCGCGGGTCGAAGGTCAGCACGAACGAGCCGCTGCCGAGCTCCTTGTCGCTCGAGAGCTCGACGTTGATCCGGAATTCGCGGTCGCGGGGCGCTTCGAAGCTGGCGGGGGACAGATAGACGCCGTTGGCCCCGGGTTCCTCCTCGGCCGGCTGCTCCTGGGCCGCTGCGGCCTGCGGCTGCGTCGTGACCGCGCCACGCGCCGCGGCGGCCCCGCCGGTCATGCCCGACAGGTTCTCGGGATCGACCCACAGGGGCTTCAGGTCCTCTTCGGAGATATCGAGATCGCGGACGATGTGCGGCGTGATGGTCATGATAACGTCGCTCTGGTCGATCGTCTTCTTGGTCGCGGAGAACAGGGTGCCCAGCACGGGGATGTCCTTGAGCCCGGTGATGCCGCCGATCGACTTGCGCTCCTCGTCCCGGAGAAGTCCGGCCAGCAGGTTCGTCTCGCCGTCCTTCAGCCGGACCGTGTTCTTGACCTCGCGGTTGGCGATGATCGGGATCCCGGCCGTCCCGGTCCCGGCGATCGAGGAGACCGTGAGCTCCATCTCCATGCTGACCTCGCGCTCGCGGTGGATCCGCGGCGTCATCTTGATGGTGATGCCGATGTCCTGGAGGTTGTAGTTCACGATCGGCTGGGTGTTGACCCCGGCGCCGGCCGCGGTGGCCACGAACTGCGAATTGACGATGGGCACCTTCTGGCCGACGACGTACTCGATCTTCTCCCCGCCGACGCCGCGGATCTTGGGCTGGGCGATGATCTTGGTGTCCGAATCGGCGGCCAGGATCGCGGCCAGGGCCGTCGGCACGGTCATCTGGTAGTTGGCCAGGTCGGTGAAATCGAGGCCCTTGATCGGGAAGTAGCCTTTGTCCGTGATCCCGTCGGGAACGAACTGGACCCCCAGGGATCCGTTGCTGAGGTCGATGCCGAGGTTCTTCTCCCGCAGCCGGCTGACCTCCATGATCTCGATCTCGATGAGGACCTCGCCCCGGGCTTTGTCCCAGGACCGGATGAGCTTCTCGGCCAGGGCCACGGCCTGGGGCGTGTCGCGGATGGTGACCGAGTTGAGGGTCTTGTCGACCTGGATCTGCGGCGCCTTGTATTGGGCCCGGACGAGCTGGATCAGGCGCCCCATGGTCTCGGAGGCGTCGATATTGGACAGGTAGAAAGTCCTGATGGCGTTGAGCTCGTACTGCATCCGTTTCTGGACGTTGTCGGGGACGATGATGACCGTCCGCTCGTCGATGATGCGGGGAAAGTTCTTGGTGGCCACGCAGAGGAAATTGATGGCCTGCTGGAGGTCCTTGCCGGTGAGATCGATGGCGAGGTTCATGTCCCGGAAGGTGTCGTCGTAGAGGAAGTTGACGCCGGAGCTGCGGCCCAGCGCCTGGAAGATGGAGCGGACCGAGACCTCGTTGCGGAAGCTCAGGTCGATCGCCTCCCCGGCGCCCTTGAGCTGGACGGGTCCGGCCGCCAGCCTCTCCCCGGGCTTCTCCGGCTTCTCCGGCGGCGCCAAGAGGGCCTTGAGCTCGGCCGCGGCCATGGCGTTCTGCGGATCGAAGGCCAGGCACTTCCGGTAGCTGGACTCGGCCTCGGTCTTCTTGTTCTGCGTGACCAGGGTCCGGGCTTCGTGGAGGTAGAACAGGGCCGCCATGGTCCGGGCCCGGATCAGGGCCAGGCGGTAAACGGGCTCGTTGGGGTGCTGGAGGGCCGCCCTCTGGTACTCCGCCACGGCCTCGTCGTAGTTCTGGTTCATTTCGGCTTTGACGCCCTGACGATAATCCAGGGTCAATGTCGTGCATCCCGCGGCGGCTAGGACCAGGACCAGGATCGGGGTGATAGCAGTTCGCTTCATGGCCGGCCTCCTTGTTTTTGGAAGGTACGGGTCTCCCCCGTGGGGCCCTGGACGACGATCGCGTCGGCGGTCAGGCTGATGACCTTGTAGCCCGGGATGATCTCGTCGCCCTGGCGCACCGACTCGGTCTGACCGCCGCGGAGGATGAGGGCCAGGGTTTGGCCCCCTGACTTGACCGAGCCGATATAGCTGATGTTCAGATCGAACGCCGGCGCGGAGGTGGGCGCGGCCGCCCCCGGGGCGGGAGAGAAAGCCGGCCGGGCCGTCGGGACCATCGCCGGGCCGGTCGCCGCGGCCACGGGCCGGAAAATGTCACGGAGCGGAGGGGCGATCTCGGCGCGGCCGAAGACGAGAAGGTCCTTGCGGACCAGCGGCTTGTCCGCCCGACGCTCCTGAGGCGCGCCCCAAACCAGGGCGGCCGCGAGGACGCCCAGGGCCACGATCAGCCGCGCTCGCCTAGTTGCCATAGTAGCCCGCCAGGGTCATTTTGGCGCTCAGGCGCTCGCCGCCCGAACCCGTCCGCGGGAATTCGAGCTTCTCGATGACCAGGAACTTCGGGAAGGCCTGGATGACGGCCAGAAGCCTCTTCAGTCCCGCGTAAGTCCCGGAGTAGGTGAAGGTGATGAGCGTCTTGCGGACCTTCTCCTTCTCCATGTCGGCGTAGTTATAATCGAGGTCCGTGACGATCGTGCCGGCCTGGGCGAAGATCTTCTGAAGGTCCTGGCGCAGGGGCTGGATGCCGAGGCTCTCATCATAGAAATAGCCCGTCCGCAGCTCGGCCAGGTCCTTCCCCGCCTCCTCCCAGCGCTGCCACTGGACCTTGGCGTCGTCCCGGGACTTGACGACCCTCTGCGTGGCCTCGTGGACCCGGAACGAGTTCGTCTTTTCCTTCTCGAGGCCGACCCGGAACCGGCCGAACACGGCCAGAAAGAGGGCCAGGGCCGCGACGGCGGCCAGACCGAACCGGGCGAGCCTCCGGCGCTCCCCGTCGTCGAGCATATCAAAGAGGGCGTTCATAGATGGCTGTGATCTCCGAAAGGACCCGGCCGCCCTCGTCCCGCGTCTCGCCGCCCTCGCTGACCTTGGTGAAGCCGTTATGGTAGAGGGCGGTGATGAAGGCCATCAGGTCGTCCAGGCTGCGCGAGGTCACCCGCATCTGGAGGGCCACGGCGCTTTCCGCCGTGAAGCTCGGGAGGAGGGACGTGATGTAGCTCGGGCCGGGCAGGCATTTCTCCAGGTCGGTGAAAAGGCCCGTCCAGGAGAACATCTTCCGTTGGATGATGCTGTTCACGAGATCGATCCGGGACCCGCTGAGCTTGGTCTCCCGGTCGATGTCGGCCTTGAAGCGCTGGACCTCGCGGCCCGCCTCGTTCTGGACGCGCTGGTTCTCGGCCACCCCCGTCTTGAGGCGGGACAGTGTCCGGCCGTCCTTAAGGGCGACGAAAGCGGACAGGGCGGCCAGGACGATCACGGCTACGCTCAGGGTCCGGACCGCGGCCAGATACAGACGCCGGTTGCGGAGCGGCCGGGTGGCCAGGTTCAGGTTGAGCCGAGGTCCGCTGGTCATAGGATCTGTCCGATGAGCGGGGCGAGCAGGGCCTTGTGGGCGTCCGTCCAGGCCTCGGGGGCCCGGTAATCGAGGGGCGCGATGGGCACGCGGATCCGCTCACGCAGTCCCGCGGCCACCGCGTCGAGCTCGTCCAGCACGGCGCAGCGCAGCCACAGCTTCTCCACCCTCGTCTCGTCCCGGTCCTCGAGGAACCGGATCGTGTTCTCCGCTTCCCTCACGATGGTCTCGCCGCGGTCATCCACGGCCCCGCCCGGCCGGCCGATGTCCTTCTGGCGGTAGAGGGACCAGCCCGGACCGGTCATGGCCAGGACCGTCATGGTCACGTCCTCGATGTTGAGAAGGACGCTCGTGCCTTGTCCGTCCCGGGGCACCAGATTGATAAGGGCCAGGGACGGGGAAGCGACGACCACGGGCTTCAGGCCGGCCTTTTCGAACAGGGCCTCGTATTCCCAGACCACCACCTGCCGGGCCATGGCCACGATGACCTTGCGCAGCCCCTTGCCCGGGGTCACGGCGTAGTCGATCCGGGCGTCCTCGGGGATGAGCGGCATCTGCTTGCCGATGCGCCAGCGGATGAAGGTGTCCCGCTCCTTGCCCGAGGCCGGGAACGAGTCGACGCTCATGACGAAGACCCGCACCGAGGGCTCGGGGATGAGCAGGGCGACCGATCCGGACGAGAGGTGGAGATTCCTTTGGCCCTGGGCGATGGCCGCCTCGAGGCTCGCGGCATCGACGATATTGGGCCGGTCGAACGACGGGACGACGGGGCTGTCCGGAAAGGGCTGGACGAAGCCGCCCTTGACCGCGCCGTCGCTCCGGCTGACCCGCAGGCCGCTTAGATGGCTGGGCGAGATCTGGAACACGGCGTCCGCGAGCAGTCGCTCGGTGAAACGGGTCTTGATCCGGCCGCCCAGTGTCACGCGCTCACTCCACGAAGGTGATCTTGTTCAGGTCCTTGATCCCGGTCAGCCCGGCCAGGACCTTCTCCATGCCGACTTCCCGCAGGAAGACCATGCCCTCGGCCCTGGCCCTCTTCTTGACCTCGGAGAGGGGCCGCTTCTCCAGCACCAGCTCGCGGATCGGGTCGGAGAGCTCCAGGAGCTCGGCGATAGCCGTCCGGCCCTGATAGCCGGTGGAATTGCAATCGGGACAGCCCTTCGGCTCATAGAAGATGGTGTCGAGATGCCGGGCCGGGTCGAGGCCGGACTCGAGGAGCTGGGCGGCGTTGTAGCGGACCGCGACCTTGCAGTGCGGGCAGAGCAGCCGGACCAGGCGCTGGGCCAGGATGCAGTTGAGGGCCGAGATGAAGCTATAGGGGTCGACCTGCATGTGCAGGAACCGGCCGATGACGTCGAAGACGTTGTTGGCGTGGACCGTGGTGAAGACGAGATGGCCCGTCAAGGCCGACTGGATGGCGATCTGGGCCGTCTCGGGATCGCGGATCTCGCCAACCATGATCTTGTCCGGGTCGTGACGGAGGATGGAGCGCAGGCCCCGGGCGAAGGTCAGGCCCTTCTTCTCGTTGACCGGGATCTGGGTGATGCCGTCGACCTGGTACTCGACCGGGTCCTCGATGGTGATGATCTTGTCCTCGGGCGACTTGATCTCCGTCAGGGCGGCGTACAGGCTCGTCGTCTTGCCGGAGCCGGTCGGCCCGGTGACCAGGACCATGCCGTAGGGCTGGGCGATGTACTTGCGGAACTTCCTCAGGATCTCGTCCGAGAAGCCGAGGACGTCCAGGCGCAGCTCGCGGATGGCCTGGGTGATCATCTCCTTGTCCAAGATGCGGATGACCGCGTCCTCGCCGTAGATGCAGGGCATGATGGAGACGCGGAAATCGATGGTCTTGTCCTTGATCTTGAGCCGGAACCGGCCGTCCTGGGGCACGCGCCGCTCGGCGATGTCGAGGTCGGACATGACTTTGATGCGGGAGATGATCGGGGACTGGAACTTCTTGTCAATGGCCTCCATGGCCTCGCCGAGGACGCCGTCGATGCGGAACTTGATCTTGACATCGTCGTCCTTGGACTCGATATGGATGTCCGAGGCCCGCTTCTGGACGGCGGTGAAGATGATCGTGTTGACCAGCTTGATGATCGAGCCGTCCTGGTCGGCCAGCTTCTCGATCGAGATGACATCCTCTTCCTCGCCGGTCTCGCGCTCGACGACCTGGGTGACGAAGCCCTCGGTCGCGTCGCGGAGGACCTGCATGGCCGTCTCGCTCTTGCGCAGGGCCTCGAGGATGGCCCGCTTCGAGGCGGCGAAGACCTTGACCTTCTTGCCCAGGAAGGCCTCGATGGCGTCGATCGAGGAGATGTCGGACGGGTCGGCCACGGCGATCTTCATGACGCCGTTCTCTTCGCCCAGGGGGACGAACGAGAGCCGGTGGATGAACTCGACGGGGAAGGACTGGATGAGGTTGCGGTCGAGGTGCTCGTCCTCGAGGTCGATGAAGGGCACGCGGTAGCGCTCGGCCAGGGCCCGCACGTCCCGTTCGCTGCCGTCCGTTCGATCCTTGCTCACGTACCGCGCCTCCGTCCGCTACCGGGTCACCCGGATGATGTTGAAGATCGGGATGTACACCGAGAGAAGCATGCCCGCCACCACGAGTCCCATCATGATGATCACGACCGGTTCGACCAGTGTGACAAGCGTCTCGATCTTACCACGAACGCGATCGTCATAAAAATCGGCCATGTCCCCGAGCATCCCCTGGAGGTTGGCCGAGTTCTCGCCGATGCGGACCATGTCCAGGGCCAGCGGCGGGAAGATCGCCGCCTGGGCCAGGGAGTCGGACAGCCCCTCGCCGTTCTTGATGTGGTCCGGGACATCCTTCATCTGGCCGACCAGCCAGGCGTTCGGCACGGCCTGGATGGCGATGCCGATCGCGGCCAGGAGCGAGATGCCGGCCTCGAGCAGCAGTCCCAGGGTCCGGCTGAAGAGGCTGACGCCCGATTCGAGCCAGATCGTCCGGCCCAAGGGCACCCGGAGCTTGAGCTTGTCGAGCCTGTAGAGGAAGTCGGGCCGCCGGCGGAGCCGGGTGACGGCCGCGGCCGCGGCCACGAGGAGGCCGGCGATGATGTACCAGCCCCGGCCGAGCCCGGTGGCCACGCCCATGATGAGCCGGGTGATCCCGGGCAACTGGGCCTCATAGCTGCGGTAGAAGTCGGCGAACCGGGGGATGACGAAGGTCATCAGGATACCCATGAGGACGAACGAGAAGCAGATCAGGATCGTCGGGTAGGTCATGGCCGACTTGATCCGGGACCGGGTTTGGGAGACCATCTTGGTATACTGAATATAACGCCCGATCGAAGCCGGCAGGTTGCCGCCTTTTTCACCGGCCATCAGGCTGGCCGTGTAGATCGGCGAGAATAGCCTCTCGTACGGCAGGAAGGCTTCCGACAGGGCCTTGCCTTTCTTGACCTCCCCGGCCACGTCGATCAGGATCTCCCTCAGGTGGACATTCTTGATCCGGCCGGAGATGGACTCCAGGCTCTTGAGGATGGGATAGCCGGCCTTGATCATAGCGACCAGCTCCTGATTGAACAGGATGATGTCCCGGTCCTTGACCTTCTTCCTGATCCCCAGGCCGAGGTTGCCGAGCCTGTTCCAGTCCCGGCGGACCGAGAGCACCAAACGGCCTTCGGCCTCAAAGGTCCGGCGGCACTCGTCGGCGGCCTTGGCCAGAACGGACCGGCTTTCGACCCGTCCGTCCTCACCTGCTATCCGGCAAAGATAATACGGCATTCTGGCAAAAATCCGCACACGAATTCCTCCTTAATCTATTCCAGGGCCCAATTATTGTCAATTGACCCCCTCCGGCCGCAAGGGATTTGTCCCCTGAGGGGACTGTCCCTCTGAGGCTGTCTCAGGGCCGGGCCAGAGCCCGCGAATGGCCTCCCTCCGGCGGCCGTCTCCCGGCCGGACTTCCCCGGGCTCGCCTTGACAAACGGGCGTACAAGGATTAACTATAGCTCCGTGACCAAGGCTGGGAGGATCTTCGCGGGAGCGCTAGCCGCGTCCGCGCTCGGGCTGCTCGCGGGTGCCGCGCCGGCCCATCCCGACCCTCAGGCCCAGGAGCCGCCGCCGCGGCAGGTCCAGAAACCCAGTTACGATTACATGTCGGGCTTCCTGTCAAGGAGCACCCACCCTCTGGGCCTCAAGGACGATCCGGCGACGCGGCGGATGCTCAGCCAGGGTCCCGTAGCCTGGGCCATCAGGTCGGGATCGCGCCACGTTCTTGATTAGTTAATTTTTTTTGTGCTTCGGATTCAATTTTTTGGATGCCGATGAAGAAATCGCTCGTCGTCGTCATTGTCTCGCTCGCCATCGTGCTGTCGTTGGGCACCCTGAACGTCGTCAGAAAGGCCCAGTGGCGGGACGTCACGGACGGCGTCACCTGGGGAACGGCCGAGAGCGGGCTGCGGGCCCTTCGGGTCGATCCTGAATCCGAGGCCTTCCTCCGCGCAGGCATCCGCAAGGGGGATGTCCTCACGGCCATCAACAAGGTCCCCGTCCGGACCAAGAGCGACGTCCTCAAGAGCCTGTGGCAGGCCGCGGCCACGGACCAGAGCGTCACCTACACGATCAACAAAGAGGGGATGCAGATCTACCCGACCTTCTATCCCCAGCGCAAGGCCCCCAATCCCATCTATTATTATCTGGTCCTCGTCGGGGTCATGACCCTGGCCATCGCCCTCATCGTCTACCTCAGCTCGCAGGGGCTGATGTCCCTGCCGTATGTCTTCTACTACCTGCTGGTCCTGACCTTCGCCGGCTTCATGATCTTCTCCCCGACGGGACAGATGACGGCGCTGGACATGGCCTTTTACGGCCTCGACAAGCTCGGTTTCCTGGCCTTCCCGCCCCTGCTGCTCCACTTCTTCATGATCTTCCCGCTGCGCAAGCGGTCGCTCAAGCGGCATCCCAACCTGCGGCTGGCCCTCTATGCCCCGGCCATGGCCCTGCTGGCCGTCCGCCTGCGCATGCATCTGCCCGTCCCGGCGCCGCTCGGCGAGGCGGCCGCTCTCCGCACGCACGACCTGCTCGAGCGCCTCGAGCTGCTGCAGTTCGCCGTGTTCATGCTCATCACCATGGCCATCCTGGTCCACAGCACGCTCCGGGCCCCCAACGTCCTGCTCCGCAAGCAGCTTCGGATCATCGTCCTGGGGTTGGGCTTCGGCGTCCTGCCTTCGATCGTCTTCTACATCGCGCCCTTCCTCCTCGGCGGCCGGCCGTCGACAGGCGCGGAGCTGACGGTCCTCCTCCAGGCTCTGATCCCGCTCACCTTCTCATATTCGATCTCGCGCTACCGGCTGGTCGATATCGAGGTCTTCCTCAAGAAGGCGGCCGTCCTGACGTTCTCGTTCTTCGTTCTCGCCTTCCTCTATTTCTTCGTCAGCTCCCGGACGCGCCTGCTCTCCGGCAACCGGCTCAACGCCATGGTCCTCGGGACCCTGGCCATCGTCCTGGGAGCGACGTTATTCACGCCGCTCAAACGGATGTTCCAGACCCTGCTCGACCGGGCCATCTACAAACGGAGCTACGAGTACCGCCGGACGTTGCTGTCGATCACCCGCGACCTCAATCGCGAGCGCGACCTGGGCCGGCTGGCGCAATCGCTGCTGGACGCCATCGCCAACGCTCTCAGCCTCCGGCAACTGGCCCTGTTCCTCGCCGACGAGACTGACCGCCGGGTCCTCCACGTCCTCAAGACCCGAGGCGAGGGCGCGGCGCCGTCCGGGCGCCTGGTCATCGACGACTGGCTGGCCGGGGCCCTCCGCGAGCGGGACTCGCTCGGCTTCATCGCGGCCTCGGAGTCGGAGCCGGCCCGGGCGGCCATGGAAAAGCTCTCCGCCGCCGGCTTCTTCCATGTTCTGCCCCTCCGCGTAGAGGACAAGCTCATGGGCTGCCTGGCCATGGGCAAGAAGCAGGACGGCTCGTTCTTCTCGCGCGAGGACTGGGAGCTGCTGACGACGATCTCCGGGCCGGCGGCCCTGGCTTTGGAGAACGCCGACCTGTACGGCCGCGAGACCGTGCGGGCCATGGAGATGCAGCGGCTCAAGGATTACAGCGAGAACATCATCGAGAGCCTGACCGTCGGGGTTTCCGTCATCGACGAGGCCGGGCAGGTCATCGGCTGGAACCGGGTGCTCGAGGATCAGATCGGCGTCCGCAAGGAAGCGGCCCTCGGCCGCAAGCTCCAGGACGTCCTCGACCAGGGGCCCTACGCCGCGCTCTTCCCCGACGAGGGCCAGGCGGATTTCCGGCTCCTGAGCGAGATCACCCTGGAGACGCCGGGGGGCAGAAGATCTTCGACATCGCCCGGACGCCGCTGCTCGACAACGCCCTACGGGCCTACGGCACCATCATCGTCTTCGAGGACATCACGGACAAGGTCCACCTCCAGCAGCAGCTCCTGACCTCGGAGAAGCTGGCCTCGATCGGGCTCCTCTCGGCCGGCGTGGCCCACGAGATCAACACGCCCTTGACCGGCATCTCCAGCTACATCCAGATGCTGCAGAAGAAGCTCACCGACACGCACTACGCCCAGATCCTGGAGAAGGTCGAGGCCCAGACCGACCGGGTGGCCCGGATCATCAAGAACCTGCTGACCTTCTCCCGCAGCCCTTCGGAGGCCTCGTTCCAGCGCATCGACCTCAAGAGCAGCATCGAGGAGATCCTGTCCCTCATCGACTACAAGCTCAAGACCATGAACATCCGGCTTATCCTCGACATCGCCCCCGTGCCGCCCCTCTACGCCCAGGGCGAACGGCTGCAGCAGGTGTTCATCAACATCATCCTCAACGCCCTGGACGCCATGCCGGGCGGCGGGGAGCTGCGCATCTCCCTGTCGCGCGAGGGGGAGGCGGTCGTCGTCCGGATCGCGGACACCGGGACGGGCATCAAGCCGGAGATCCGCTCCCGCATTTTCGACCCGTTCTTCACGACCAAGGGCGTCGGCAAGGGCACCGGCCTCGGCCTGTCCATCAGCTACGCCATCGTCAAGGAGCATGACGGCCGCATCGACGTCCAGAGCGAGGTCGGCCACGGCTCCACCTTCACCATCACTCTCCCGCTCGGCCGGGAGGGCGACCGGAAAGGGGCCCCTCCGGCCCCGAGGACCTGATCATGAGCAAAGGCATCATCCATATCATCGACGACGAGCCCGTCATCCACGACGTCCTGGCCCAGCTTCTGACGTCCGAAGGCTACGAGGTCGAGATCTCGAGCTCGGGCGAGGAGGCCCTGGAGAAGTTCCCGTCCCAGTCCTTCGACGTCATCCTGCTCGATCTGCTGATGCCGGGCCTCGACGGGATCGAGACCCTGCGGCGGATCAAGCGCATCGACCCGGCGGCGGCGGTCGTCATCATCACCGCCTACGGCTCGGTCGAGTCGGCCATCTCGGCCATGAAGATCGGGGCCCTCGACTACGTCCAGAAGCCCTTCAAGCACGACGACCTCCTGGTCGTTCTGGAGAAGGCCCTCGAGCACAAGCGCCTGCAGGACGAGAACCTCCGCCTCAAGGACGAGCTCCGCCAGCGCTTCGGCTTTTCCAACATCATCGGCAAGAGCCAGGCCATGAAGGCCGTCTTCGACCTGATCAGGGCCGCCGCCCCGACGCGGAGCACGATCCTGCTCCAGGGCGAGAGCGGGACCGGCAAGGAGCTGGTGGCCAAGGCCATCCACGTGAACTCCAACCGGTCCGAGGCCCCCTTCATCACGGTCAACAGCGGCTCCCTGCCGCCCGACCTGCTCGAGAGCCACCTGTTCGGCCACGTCAAGGGCGCCTTCACCGGCGCCGTGGCCCTGAAGAAGGGCCTGTTCGAGGCCGCGGACAAGGGGACCATCTTTTTCGACGAGATCTCCTCGATCAGCCTCGAGACCCAGGCCAAGCTCCTGCGCGTCATGCAGGAGAAGGAGTTCATGAGGCTCGGCGGCACCCAGACGATCAAGGTCGACGTCCGCATCCTGGCCGCCACCAATACCGACATCGAGGAGCTCATCGAGCAGAAGGCCTTCCGCAAGGACCTGTTCTACCGCCTCAACGTCATCAAGATCGTGGTCCCGCCGCTGCGCGACCGCAAGGAGGACATCCCGCTCCTGGTCAAGCACTTCATCGGGGTCTACGCCCGCGAGAACCAGAAGGAGGTCGAGGGCGTCAGCGAGGACGTGCTCGAGATCCTCGACGCCCACAGCTGGCCCGGCAACGTCCGCGAGCTCGAGAACCTCATCGAGCGGGCCGTGGTCCTGTCGCGGTCCAAGGTCATCACCCGGACCTCCCTGCCGCCGTTCCTCCTGGCCCGGGACGCCGTGGACGACGATCTGACGATCGCCGCAGAGGAGTCGCTGGACCTGCGGGACCGGACCCAGGCCTTCCAGAAGAAGATCATCCTGGCCGCGCTGAAGAAGACCAAGGGGGTCCAGAACAAGGCCGCCGGGCTGCTGGGGGTCAAGGCCACGACCCTCAATGAGATGATCAAGCGGCTGGGGATCGATACGTCTAACGTGCCGAACTGACTATTGTCCGGGCTTAGCCCTTCAAGGGGGCAGGCTCCTCAAGGCGCGTGTACGCTGACCTGCCTCCTCCTCCAGATTGCGAACATCACCATACATCAGCTCCGCCATCCGATTACGCGGAAGAATAGGAGAATTAACGAAGTTACGTCTGCGAGGACGACGCCCCGGGTCCTTGGAAAGGTCTCACAAGCCGAAGGCTCAAGCGGCTAACCCATGTGAGTGGCAATGACCCCGAGGTTGCGCGCATCAGTTGACACGGCTAATCATCTGACTAGTCTGATTTCCTTTTATGGGGAATAGAACGCGTCCGCACGGGACCAATTTACGCACGACTAGTCAGGATTTGGCGGCTTCGCGTACGGGGAAACCGCTCGGCGTTAAAAACAAGCGCAAGATCCATTCTCTATTTCTTTATTGACCGCAATGCGGAGCTTATCGTTCGCCTAATCAAGTTCGTTTCCTCAGATAAACCGAGCTTGATCCTTATGATAGACTTAAGCAGCTCATTGGGTTCCACGCCAACCTCCATCTGAAATTCACAGTGCCCATCATCATCCAGGTCGGCGATATAGGTCGTAACCGCTCCATAGGTAAACCCAGCTTTATCCGTAATCTGGCGTGAATATTCGTAACATAGTGTCCTTCCATCCGGTGTCTTGAATACGAACAGGTCAAGGGGGTTCTCCAGAACTGGACGCCCCCCAACTAGGGCAGGCAAACTCCCATAAAGAAGGTTCTTAGTCGTATATTTGTTTTCGCTTTTCCCTATCCACGTTTCTACCTGAATCTCGCACGGAACGCTAGTCAAGCTTACTTTCTCGACTCTTGCCAGAGTCATCTTTCCTATATCAGGCAGGTTCCAGCCTTTAGGATTCAAAACCATCTCGGTCCAAGCGTCTTCTGATTGTAGAAATACGGAGAAAAGAAAAATGCACGCAAAGATAGAGTATCTCGATTTCATAGATAGCTCCCTTTATCTTATTTTTATCCGCTCCCCACGGTACACGCCCCTGGGCTTAAGGACATTTTCCAATTCTTCCTGGAAGCGGCGGGCCGCGTCGCCTGGCGATGCCCCGTCCACGGCAAGCGAGCAAATAAGCCAATAGGCCCCCGTCCAATATCCTGCGGCCTTCACGTTGCCTTTGCTCTCTAACGAAAAAACCGTTGTCCCAAGCCCATAAACGAGATCATTCGCATAAGCGGCCGAATTGCAGCCAAAGATGCCGACCCGCTCGTTTGCCGTATAGTTGACGCCCTGGGCTGCGTAGAGTCCTTGCTGTCCAGGTATCTTTATCCCGTTATACTGCCCACTTAGGGCCAGGCTTTCTCCGACATAGAATGTCCAGCCCTTTTCTTCTTTTAAGGAGGTTTTGAAATCGGCCGCAGTCCACTCGCCAAACTTGTGAACTACAATTTTATAGCCTGCGAGCCGCAATTTCTCAAGCTTAGCATAATCGAGGAATTGTGGGCCCACCTCAACACCCAAGAAGATGTTAATCGTTTTGTCGGCGGAAGCTTCTCTCCCTGTTTCATCCATATAGCTAATCGGATTGTTCAGGCAGAAGGCATACAAGTTCCAATGGACGGGAGTATAAGGGTTATCCCTCTCGATCAATAATGGATCAACGGACATAAATCGATACGAGTGGCGATCAGGTTCCAGGCTCGGACTGGAGTAATACCTGGCCCCGAAATAGTCCAGCCCCGTCTCCCCGTCCCGCTCTTTATCCGAGAACTTGCGCTTCGGGTCGAAGCTATTGCCAGGCCAGGTCTTCTGTATACCGCCATAGGGGTCATGAGCCTCGGCATAAACCACTGTGCCTGAATCGTTGGTCACGATTTGGGTCGAGTGGATCTGATCCTGTGTGTAGTAGAAATACTGCCCCGTGGTCGGGACGAACTCAGCGATAAGACGGCCGCCCATATAAACGTAATCCCTCAGGCAAGCGCCGTAGATATCGTATTCCGCGAGCAGGCGGCCGTCAAAGGAGTAGATATAGAAGCTCCCCGTCCGAGGGCTGGACAGGGTCGTCATGGCCGATCCACCGGCGCCCGAGGACGCCATGGCCGTCGAACCCGTTAGGCTTGTCTGGAAAGTACCAGACACAGCCTTGCTCTTATGGCATCTCGCCCGCTCGTCGGGCGAAACGACTGACTAATAGCGGCAACTTCCTTTCTGGTATCTCTGAAGGCTATGCATCGTTCAGACGCCGAGCAGCATTACGATGAAAATCCTCTTATTAGGATCAGCCCATTTATCGACCCTGATGATCCCCTTAACGGAACGCCATCCGTCAACTGTGGCTTTGAAACAATACCATCCTTTTGCGATATGAGGCACTTCGAAATTGCCCTCAGCATCAGCATAGGCCTGGATTGTTTTGGTTCCATTTTCTATTCTGCGAAGTTCGAACAAAATAATACTTTCCTTTGGCCAACCCCCTACAGTGTTTGTTATCTTGCCCCTGACATTACGCACAATGATCGGCTGCTCCATTTCAACCATAAAATTCTCTGGTTTGGCTCGTGTAAAATATTCTGTGGAACAGACGGAGACCGGAATTTTGTCATGAGCACAAAATTGCAGGAGAAGACAACAAAGGGCCAGGAATACCTTTATTAACATGGTGTGAACTCCTATGAGTTGCATTCTCAGAGCATCCTAATGAAACCGAATTTGAATGACAGATCCACCTGCTAAACCCACTGTGAATTCTGGTCGTTTCACGAGCAGCACTTCTTCCTTTATCGAGGCTAGATTATCGGCTTCTAGATATTGTTTCCCCAATTCTACCTTTGCGTATAGCTCAGCAAGTTCGTGAAAGACAACAGCTTCCAAACTTATTGGGCGCAAATTTGGGTCATCTCCCCAGGCGCAGCAAGGATCCACGGTAGCAATCCCATGTACCCCATTTTTGGGTAAGTAGGAAGCCGCTTGACCGCCTTTATGTCTATTGTCACACAAATAAGCCAGATTTTCGGCCCCCCCTTCTAGCGCGCGATCACCGGCAGCAGTCGATATCGAAGGGCCTTCGGAATATTCGAAAATATAGCTACTTGTGGCCAGTTCGTAGAGGAGGTTTACGCCTGGATCTTTGCGGTCTTCTTTTGTTAGCTTCGAAACGTCAAGCACTCCGTCCTTTATGGATAATCTATCTGCGGCAGCCCCGGCTATCTTCTTTATGCTATCGTACATTTGCGCGACATATAGAACGCTTCCTTTTGGGTCAACCAACTTCTCGGGATTATTGGCACAGAAAGAATACATATTCCAGAGCTGAGAATCCAAAATGGCCCTTCTTCTGTCAAGCACGGGATCTATGGTAACCCACCGATATATACCACTCGAATGCCCATCGGCCCATCTGACAGGCGCCGAATAATACCTCGCCCCAAAATAATCCAAACCCGTCTCCTGGTCTCTTTCCTTATCCGAGAACTTGCGCTTCGGATCGAAGGTATTGCCAGGCCAAGTCTTTTGAATCCCCCCGTAGGGGTCATGGGCCTCAGCATAGACGACCGTGCCGGAATCGTTGGTCACGATTTGGGTCGAGTGTATCTGATCCTGCGTGTAGTAGAAATACTGCCCTGTGGTTGGGACGAACTCGGCGACGAGACGGCCGCCCATGTAAACGTAATCCCTCAGGCAAGCGCCGTAGATATCGTATTCCGCGAGCAGGCGGCCGTCAAAGGGTAGATATAGAAGCTTCCCGTCCGGGGGACGGACAGAGTCGTCATGGCCGATCCACCGGCTCCCGAGGACGCCGTGGCCGTCGAACCCGTTAGGCTTGTCCGGGAAGTATCAGTAACGACCCCGGCCTCGCTCGATTGGGTTCGTTCCTCGACCATCTTGTCCATGAGGTCGGCCAGCTCGGTATCCTCGGCCACGATCGAAAAACCGGCTTGGCTGACATCATAGGGAAGACGGGCCGGCAGGGCAAACCTCTTGACAATCGGAGAAACGGCGGTCCCCGCTTGCTCGAACCGGAAGGACCGCAAGGGGGACACGTGCTCGCCCTGGTCGATCACCGCCACCGTGCCCGCTAGAGCCGTCATTCCCTGATCATAGGTCTGTTTTGCCTCTAGCATAGACTGAGTAGCTTCTGAATCAGTGATCTCTCCAGTGGTCCCCGCGACCTTTTCTCCAGAAGATGTCAGCCCGAGCTCCCAGCCGCCCTGCTCGGGGAAGGCTGTCGTCGGATAACGGTCGAAAGGATCCGAGATGATCGGCCTGTCTGTCTTCGCCGGCTCTCCAGGCCGAACGATCTGGCTATGATCCTGATACCGGACCTCCAGATTGTCGAGCCAGATCTTTCCCACAGAACCCGAACTCGGCAGGATCACAAGCTCCGGCTTGTCCGAGGCCATCGGCGATTGGGTCAAGGGGACGTCCTTGAGCACGACTTGGCCATTGATCGCCACTGAACAAACGCACTTGTCAAAGTCCAGCCTCATCTCGAAATGCCGCCATTCCCCCGAAGCAAGCCCGAGGCTCAGATCAGTCGACTCTACGAGGTTGAGAGCCGCTTTCTCGGCGGAGCTCGGCCCATTGATAGAGATCGAGAAATCCGCGGCCCGAGTCGTCTGCTGCAAAACGTCCGGGATAGCCAGACGGATCCCCATCCGTGAGGTCGCTGTCGCGATCTCCGGAGGGAGTCCGACCTTCAGGTCGAAGCCCAGGAGATATCCGCGGGGAGATGAGGGCAGCCCGTCCGCGTCACTGATCCTGATAAGGCAGACCGGAGAGAGATCCGCCGGGACAACCCAATCGAAAGATCCTGTATTGGGCGCCCTTTCGGCAATCGTCTTGTATGTGCTGCCGTTATCGCTCGAGTACTCAATCAGCACGGATTGAGTCGCTGCACCGCCCGTCCAGGATATGGTCTGGGTTGTGCCGACAACTAGCTTCTCGTTGCCGTCCGGGGCGGTAATGTCAAACTCGGGATCGTCGGCCTTGAGACCGGAGCCGCCCTGCCCCGTGCCCATCAGCGTGAAGTTATAAGGATTCTCGTCCGAATCGTTGTTCTGGATCGTCACTTGCGCCGTGGCCGGCCTCCCTACCAAAGGGGAGAACCGAATGATGACGAACGAATAACCACCCCCGTGGATGACGCCATCGGGTTGTTGATCGACGGAAAATTGGCCCCTCGGGTCGCCAGTGATCTGAACCCGCGGGTTCCCGTTGAGGAGCAGGTCTTCCTCTCCCACATTTTGGATCATGAACGGCCATTGTTGGGACTGCCCAACAGGGACCGTGCCAAAATCCCATGTTCCCCCGTCCGGCACATCGGCGATCTCGATCTCAGGGGGATTGAGGTTGCCGGTCAAGGTGATATCGTAAGGATTCTCATTAAGGTCGTTGTTGGCGATGGAGATCGCTGCGGTCTTCTTCCCCGTCGAAGTCGGATGGAATTGAACGACGAAGTAGGAAGTCTGCGAGGGAGTGATCGGGGACTGGGGTTGGGTGAGAATGGTATACTGGTCCGCATTCGGTCCCGTGATAAGGACCTTCGGGGACCCGGTCAGTTCGAGGTTCGCGTCGCCATCGTTCCTAATGTAAACGGTTTTTTCGATATGTTGGCCGACCGGACATTGGAGCGCTATCCCTGAGCCATCGATGATCTCCCTTTGTCCCTGCTCTTCTTGAACATAGACGTAAGCTTCCGGAAGCGGAGGAAGGGCCATCAGCCTCAGGCCCCGCTCGTCATAGAGGTACTTGCCCAGGATCTCGCCGGCAGTGTTGGTGACGTAGGACAACTGGTTCTGCTTGTCCCATTGATAGATCGTCCCCTGATCGACAAGGAGGTTGCCACGCATATCATAGACGCCGTCACTGAACCTGTTGCCGCTGTCATAATATTTATTGGAGACAGTGACGCCGTTCTCCTGAACCGTCCTCATATTCCCGTACTCATCATAGGTGTAGGCGAATGAATTGACCCGGCCGGAGTTGTAGGCGGCCGAGGTCAGGCGGTTTAGCGAATCATAGCCGAATGTGGCATTCAGGGCCGGTGCGGGGGCAGTGCTCGAAATGCTCGTGATATTGCCGTTCCCGTCATATTGATAAGTAGCGTTGTAGAGCGTCGTTCCGCTCTTGATCAGCGAGGCCTGAGACAACTCTCCCGAGGCGAGATATGAAGCCGAGTACTGGGTGCCGTTCCTCGCGAACGTAAGATTTGTCACGGCCTTTCCGGTCCCGTAGGAGGCAGAACTTACGAGGTAATTCGAATCAGAATCCAAGGTCAGCTTCTCGGGCAAGCCGAGGGAGTTTGAAGCAGCGCTGGACCAGTGGTTATCAGGATAGGTGGTCTTTTGGAGGTTGCCGAACTTGTCATAATCATATTGGACGATCTTCGACCCCAACACAGGAATGGTGATCGTTTCTTGGGTCACGTTCCCATAGGGGTCATAGGTGATTCCGTCCCTTTTCCAGCCCTTTTTATGGCTCTCAACCCGGATGAGCCGTCCGGTCGTGCTATAAAGATAGTAGATCTCCTCCTCGGTCGAGGTTCCATCTCCCGAGGTGACCAAATAAAGAGTCCCGTCGTAGAGGTTGTGAACATAGCTCGTAACTGCCCCTCCCCAGGTTTTCGCGGTTAGCCAGTTCGTGTCGCTATAGGTATAGGAGATGCGACCCGTTTCGGGATGGGTCTCCGCCGTAAGGTTGTCGTTCCGGTCATACTCAAAGTCGTGAGTTCTGGCTCTGTTATTGTAATCCACGGATACGAGACGACCGAGGGCATCGTAGCCGTAAACGGCTACGTGTCCCTGCGCGTCCGTCACTGATGTCGGCAGCCCAGGAAGATGCTCGTATTCGAAGATCGTAGCATGATCGGCTGGATCGACCACGGTCTTGGTCACATCGACAAGCGTGATATGGGTCACGTGGCCTGTCGGGCCCGTGATCTGCGTGATCTCCCCGGCAGGATTATAGGTATATAGGTATTTGAAGTTTTCGTCAGTCGAGCCCTTGCATTCGGAGACGAGCCGTCCCTCGGCGTCAAGGGTCCTGTAATAATAAAGCGTCGCCCCGTCTCCTTCTTCCTTGTAGCCTTTGTCGCGGCCCATCCCGTCCCAATATCTCGTCACGGTATGAAAGCCGTTCTGGAGATCGCCACGGGTTGTGACGGATTTATTCTGGGTATCGTACCAAGTCGCGGCTTCGTCATAGCGGTCAGTCGGCCAATCGACAGCCGTGACGCGGCCCAGTTGGTCATAACTGTAGGACAAAACGGCTCCGTCTTGCAGGATCTCCTGGCTCTCGAGCCCTCCTTCCAGATGCGGATCTTCTGGGTCACGCCCCATTTGCCGTCCTCTTCATAATAGGATGTCAACCTCTCTTTGAGCTTTGTCCCGTCGCCGCGATATTCGGATTCTGACGCCGGTAAAGCCAGCAGATACCTGTCCTCATAGGTGGTCTTGCCCGTGAAGTAGTAGCTGATCGTCCTATAATTTAGAGCCGAGGCCCCTCCGTTTACATACTGAAGCTCCTTCGATGGCAGGCCGTACCGCTTGTACTGACCGATCTCAAAGAGAGATTCTACTTTATAATGCGCGCCTCCCGCCTTATGTCGGGTCACGGAGGCAACAAGAGGACCCTTGGCTTTACCCATATCCGTTCCAAGCACGTTCCACGTCTGATCCGATATCTCCTGGAACGTCCAGTCGGTGGTCTCGGAGTAGCTTCCGTCGGAGTATTCTCGGGCGCTCAGTGTTCCTATTTTCCATGCACAGGTCGGGTCATAAGCGTTATATGTCACGCTCGAATTATAAAGCGGACCCTGAACAGACGCCGTCCCGGACGCAACCCCATTGTAGTCGGGATAATTGAAGTTCCAGACAGAGGCCTGCTCGCCGGAATTAAACGTGATCTTCTTCTGGGATACGACCCGGGAAATCAACTGAATTGTGTTGAAGAAAAAAAAGTGATCGGCATAAGAATATTCGAGAACCCCGCCGTAGCTGGTCGTTACCTTCTTGAGCTCGAAGTCGCTTGAGGTCCCTCCGTTATACTCGAAGGTCGTTGATGCAAGATCCGCGTCCGGCAGATGGACGCTGATGAGCTTATAGTACCCACTCGGGCTGAAGGTCCCGACGTTATAAGTAATAATCTTGTTGTTTCCTATAGCGTCCTTTAGGGTAATGCTGGTGAGCTTCCTGGGATTCCCCGTCGAAGCGAAGGTCACTAAACGCCCATAGCTATCGACAATCATACTTATCGCCGTTGTTTGCGCAACATAGATAACGGAGATCGAGTACCCGAGGGAGTTTTCGATCATAGTGACCAATCTCACGGGATCGGACGTGCCGTCGGCCCGTGTGATCGTTGCCGTCGCCCCGAACGTCCAGATCACGCCGGTCTGAAAATAGAGCTTGTGCGAGACCTTGTCGTACCGCAGGAAGTCCCTGGTCAAGTTCCGGTTGCTGGCGTCATACTTGTCGAGGTAAGCGGTTTCCAGCCGGCCGTCGGGGAATTCAATTACCGGCGTGTTTGATGTTTCCTGGTGGACCATCCCCATATGCATCGTCCAGCCGATGCCGACCCAAGACTTATGGTAGGCCTGAACGACGGGATTGCCCGACTGGCGGTCCTTCAGGATCTTAGAATTATAGACACGCCAAACCTCGACATTGAGCCCTTCAGGTCCCGGCAGGAAGACGTCTCTGTAGCGAAGGGTCACATTCCCGGTGAAGAGATCGATGTTTTCCTCGGGAAGCGAACCGAACATGCCATGGCCGGGGATAACGCCGACGCGGTCATAGATGCCGCTCTGGGCTTGGAGATTGACCGCTGTCAGGATTACTGAGTAAAAGCAAAGGACAATCAGGGCTCTCGGCTTGTTCATCGTTCCTCCTTCAGAATGCTCCGCAAGGCCGGAATTGGATTAACACCCTCTATTAATCGAAACCGTCGCCGCCGGACTTTCTTCTCAGATATCTTGATTAATATTCCCCGCCTCTGTCCCAAGCAGGAACCTAATCTTGATTTCGGTTTTAGGACAGTAGGCCGGCGGGCGCCGGGTAGGTAGGTAGGTAGGTAGGTAGGTAGGTAGGTAGAAAGCGAAATATGATGCCAACGACGAAATCACGAGTTCCCTATCGGCTTTGAACGTAAGCCTGAGACCATGGGAAGTCAAGTGAAATCTCAAGGCATGAGTGCCGAACTTCAACGCAGCGTTTCCGGCTGGGGGCGGGGTTCCCTTGTACTGGGCAATATCAGGACAAAGGGCACACGCCGCAAACGAAACCGAAATTAGCGGGGATAGAGCTAGCTGAATTTGCCCGGCACGGCCCGGTCCGGGTTGATACGGACACGGTCGGGCACGCCCGGGAGGTTGATGGGGATCGTTTGCGTCGGCTTGTCGACGATGACGAGGCTCCGCTCGGTCCGGCCTTGGGAGGTCCACTCGACCCACAGCGGGAAGACGAAGCGGCCCTTGAGCTGGGTCACCTTGAGCTCGACCCGGACCCCGCCGGGCACGACCAGGGCTGTCCAGGACGTGCGCACGTCCGGCAGCTCCCAATCATATAGCCAGCCTCGGAAGAACTCCTTCAGGTCCTGCCCCGAAGCGGCCTCCATCGCGGCGATGAATTCGCCCGTCCGGGCCGCGCTGAACTTGTGACCCGCGAAGAACGAGCGGAGCCCCGCCTCGAAGGCCTCCGGACCGATGAGGTCCCGGAGCATGAACAGCGTCTCGGCGGCCTTGTTGTAGACAATGGCCTGATAGGCCAGGTAGTCGAAATGGCTCAGCCGGGAGCCCATGACGACGGGACCACGGAAAGACTTCTTCTCCGTCCAGCGGGCGAACCTCTTCAGGATCGCGGCATAGGCCCCCTCGCCGTAGCGGTGGCGGAGGTACGAGGCGGCGGAGAACTGGGCCAGGCCCTCGCTCAGCCATTGGTCCTTGTACGTCGTGAAGGACACGCCCTGGCCCCACCATTGGTGGGCGATCTCGTGGGCCAGGAAGTATTCGTCCCAGGCCGAGAGATCGACCGGCGTGTCGGCGGGCGGCGGGAAGCGGTCCGCGGTCGACCACGGGACCTCGTTGAGGACGATGAAGGAGGCCGGGCTGTGGCCGCCGAAGACGGGCCAGAGGCGCGTGACGATGCCCAGCTTTTCGTAGGGATAGGGGCCGAAGATGCCGGCGTAGAAATCGAGGATGTCGGCGGCCTGGTCGACCAGACCCGCTTTGGCGTCCATGACCTCGGAAGAGACGAAGCTCGAGACCGGCACCGGACCCGGCCGCTCTTTCTTCTGGTCGAACTTGCCGACGATGAACGACAGGTACTTCACCGGGGCGCGGGAGACGAAGGTGTAGACGATATTGCCGGCGTGCTCGAGGGCGGCGACGTCGTCCATGTCCTCCCGGAGGCCGGTCCGGACGAGCTCGCCGTTGGCCACGCACTGGTATTCCGGCGGCACGGTGATCGTCAGCCGGGCCGGGAAATAGTCCTCGTCGGGCGGGCCGGGGTACCAGAAGCCGGCGTGGGTATAGAAAGCCGTCTCGTAGCGGGGCCGGAAACGGATCCGGTCATTGAGGCCCGCCTGGCCGATGACGTCGGTCGTCGGGGCCGCGGGCTGCATCCGGCCGCGATAGTAGACCTCGATCGAGGTCGTCTGGCCGAGGATCGCGGGGTCCAGGAAATAAACGTAGAGGAGCTTGCGGGCCTTGTCCATCGTGTAGAAGAGCTCCCGGCCCTCCCCATCGACGATCTTGAGGATCTCGAGGTCCGTGTTGAAGCGGAACTTGAGGTTCTCGAGGAGGTCGACCCGGGGGTTGACCTCGATGTGGGCCTTGGCCGACAGGCGCGACGAGGACGGGGTGAAGCCGAGGTCCAGACCGTAGAAGCTGATGTCGAACTTCTCGGCGAACGACAGGGCCATTTTCTTGAGGGGCGGGCCGTCGTCCGGCCCCTGGGGACTATAGAGGCAGACGGTCCGGTCCTTATCGTGGTCGTAGAGGCTGACCTCCTCGTCGCTGAAGGGATAATAGATGTAGGCCATCTCGCCGACCTTGCGGCCCTTGAACTCGAGGACGGCCTCGTCGCCCTGGGGCAGGAACGACAGGAGGCCGCCGGTGATCGAGCTCTCGATCGTGAAGGAGCGGGAATAGTTCCGGGCGAAGACGGCCGCGGCCTTGTCCTGTTCGGCGGCCGTCACGGCCGGGCCTGCCTCCTCGGCGGCGACGACGACGTTCCCGGTGAAGAACGAGGCCGAGCCGCGGACGTAGAGGGATTCGACCTCGTCGTCGATCCGGTCCCGCTTGTAGAGGAGCTCCAGCTGGTGTTTTTCGTTGGCGTCGTCGGGCGCGAAGTCGACCCGTCCCCGGCCGATCACGACCAGGGCCGTCTCGACGCTGGGCACGTTGTCGTAGAAGACCGCGGCATCGCTGAACGTGAAGTGGATATCGGCGTCGCGGACCTCGACCCGGCGGGCCCGGACGGCCCGGCCCGAGGGGATGCGGAGCTTGTAGAGCCGGGTCAGGCCCCCCGTGACCTTCAGGCCGCCGATCGACCAGCCGCCCCCGCGGGCCTCGAGGGCGAGCATCCAGGTCTGCAGGACGGCGGCATAATCGTTCTCGAAGAAGGCCTGGACGAAGACCCGAGTGCCCCCGTCGGACGTGGCCTGGACGCCGGCCAGGTGCAGGATGACGCCGGTCATCTTGAGATCGCCGAAGAAGGTGCTGATCCGGGCCTGCTCCGTCGCGCGGCCGGCCGGGTCGAAGGCCTCGAGGTAGGCCGGGAGGTCTCGTTTTTGCAGGTCCGTCTGCAGGCGCTCGACCAAGGCCGCCGGGGTCTCCGGGCTCGGTGCGGGGCGGGCCTCCTGGGGGAAGGCGGGGCGGGGATGGAGCAGGAGGGCAAGAGCGAGGATGCCGAGGACCGCTTTTCTCACAGCCGGCCTCCATTATAGCATCATGAGTTCAGGGCCACCCCTTATTAGAGCCGATTTTGTGCCAAGGCCCAAGAGCTTTCCCCTCAAGGGACCAAGTCGGGCCCGGGCAGAACCAGTGGCTTAGGGACGGGCCCGCGTCAAGGAACTTTACGCCGGCGGGGGCTATTTCTTGAGGGTCCGGCCGAGGATGTGTTCGACGTCCCGGACTTTGCCGGTGATCCGTCCCGAGGCCCCGGGCCGGTCGTCGATCGTGATGTGGGTATAGACGCGCCCGGACGCGTCGCGCATGGCTTCGTGGCAGTTGCGGACGAGGCCCATGACCTCGTCCCACTCCCCTTCGACCAGCGTGCCCATGGCCGTCAGCTGATACGGCAGGCCGCTCTGGTCGACGAGATCGAGGATGCGGGCGACGGGCCCGGCCAGCTCTTTGTCCCGGCCGATCGGCACGACGCTGAATTCGATCACCATGCCGGCCTCCTCGGCTCAGTCCTTGTCCTTCTCGCGGTCCTTCTTCAGGCCAGCCTTCTTCAGCCGCTCCTCCCAGGTGATGAAGCTGTGATAGAAGACCGCGTCGCCCTCGTCGATGCCGCGGGTGATCTCGGTGATATGGGAGGTCTCGGCGCCGAATTCCTCGACGGCGTAGATGACGGCCTTGTCCGGCTTGGTGTTGGCGCCGCAGGTGTAGATGTCGAGCGCGGCGTAGCCCATCTCGGGCCAGGTGTGGGTCGAGATGTGGGACTCCGAGATGACGACGACGCCGCTGACGCCGGCCGGGGGGAACTTGCTGAACGAGATCGACCAGACGTGGGCCCCGGCGATCTCGGCGGCCCGGACCAGGATCTGCTGGACCTTCTCGACGCTGCCGATGATCTTCGGATCGCAGCCCGAGACCTCGACGATATAATGATGACCGATGGGGGAATGAACGGTCTTGACCATGGTCTTCTCCTTCCGAAACGTAAAAAATCGATTATGTCACAACCCGCGATTCTGTCAAGGATGCCCAGGCTCGGGAGGGGCGGAGAGGAGCTCCCGTCAGACCGGGACCCGGGGCTCGTCTTTGACGACGTTGAGGACGAGGTGGGTGACGGTCCGGTCGACGTGGGGGATGGCCAGCAGGCCCTTGATGAAGCCGTTGAGGTCCTCCCGGTCGGCGAACCGCCCGACGATGAAGCAATCCCAGTCCCCCGTGACGTCATAGACCGCGGCGACATGGGTGTCCTGAGCGATCCTCTTCTGGGTCTCGATGAGCCGGCCCTTCGAGATGCGGACGGCGACGACGGCGGCCAGGCCGAGGCCGAAATACTCCGGATCGACGATGGGGATGTAGCCCTTGACGGCCCCGGCCGCCTCGAGCCTCTTGACGGCGTGGATGACCGAGGTGGCCGACGTGCCCACGGCTTTGGCGATCTCCCGGAAGCTCAGCCGGGCGTTCTCGTTGAGGACACGGACGATCTTGCGGTCCAGCTCGTCGATCATGGGCCACGCCTCCAATTATCCGATAAATTAGCATGGTTCAATTCATTTGTAAAGATATTCATTAAATATATTGACAATTGTCTCCATTTTCGTTTAATTATTTCACATCAAGAACGATTGACCCGTGAAAGGAGATCGCCTCATGCCCGCCTCGACATCGCTCGCCGCGCTCAAGGCCTTCGGAACGAGGGACGAGAAAGACGTCCTCGACGTCCTGCGTCAGAACGGGAACAGCATCCAGTTCATCCGGCTGATCTTCCCCGATATCCTGGGACGGCAGATGGACTTCACCATCCCGGCCTCCGAGCTGCACTCGGCGTTCAAGGAGGGCAAGGGCTTCGACGGTTCGTCGGTCGCCGGCTTCGTCCGCATCGAGGAGTCGGACCTGGTCATCAAGCCGGACCCGAAGACCTTCCGGGTCCTGCCTTGGACCTACCAGGGGTTCGCCGAAGGGGTCCACTGGCGCGAAGCGATCATGTTCGGCGACATCCTGACCCCGGACGGCGGCGTTTACGCGGGCGACAGCCGGGCCGCCCTGAAGCGCGTCCTGGCCCGGGTCCGGAAGGAGACGGGCGTCGACGATCTCAAGTGCGGCCCCGAGCTCGAGTTCTTCATCTTCCCGTCGAGCGAGGCGCCTGCGATGACGGACGCGGGCGGCTACTTCTTCAGCGGCCGGCACGGCGAGGTCCGCAAGGAGATCCAGCTCCTGCTCCACCGCATGGGCATCACCACCGAATACGACCACCACGAGGCCGCTCCCAGCCAGCATGAGATCGACCTCCGCTACCTCGGGGCCGTGGACATGGCCGACACGGCCATGATCTTCCGCTACATGGTCAAGAAGGTCTGCCGCATGCACGGGCTCTACGCCACCTTCATGCCCAAGCCGGTCAACGGACAGAACGGCAGCGGCATGCACGTCCACCAATCGCTCTGGAAGGACGGCCGGAACGTCTTCTTCGACAAGAACGGCCCCTATCACCTGTCGCTCATGGCCCAGCGCTACATGGCCGGCCTGATGACGCACGCCCGGGAGATCTCGGCCGTCCTGAGCCAGTGGGTCAACTCCTACAAGCGTCTCATCGAAGGCTACGAGGCGCCGGTCTACATCGCCTGGGGGCAGAAGAACCGCTCCGCCTACATCCGCGTCCCCGAGTACCAGCCGGGCAAGGAGAAGGCCACGCGCATCGAGCTCCGGGCCGCCGATCCGGCCTGCAACATCTACCTGGCCTTCGCCGTCATGCTGGCCGCCGGGGCCGACGGCATCCGGACCAAGGCCGAGCTGGTCGATCCGGTCGAGGAGAACATCTATCGGATGAGCGGCACCCGGCAGCGGAAGTTCGAGATCCGGACCCTGCCGCGGACGCTCGAGGAGGCCGTGCGGACCATGGAGAAGTGCGACGTCGTCCGGGAGGCCCTGGGCGACCACATCTTCGCCAAGCTCGTGGCCAACAAGCTCAAGGAAGTCGAGGAATACGGCCGCAGCGTGTCCGGGGAGTTCGACAAGCAGGTCAGCGACTACGAGGTCCGGCGCTATCTGCCCGTCCTCTGAGCCTCCGTCTTGCCTTGCGCCCCGGCCGAGGCTATGATGGCGCCATGCGTCCGTCGACAAGCGAGCTCGAAGCTCTGACCGCGAGCTCCTCCGGACGCCCGCGGGCCCTCATCCAGGTCCTCCAGGACGTCCAGGACCGGTTCCGCTGGCTGCCGCCCGAGGCCCTCGAACACGTCGCCGCGGCCCTTCACGTGCCGCTCGTCCAGGTCTACGGGGTGGCGACCTTCTACCGGGCCTTCAGCCTCGCGCCGCGCGGCCGCCACCTCTGCACGGTCTGCCTGGGAACGGCCTGCCACGTCCGGGGCGGCGAGGCCGTTCTCGAACATTTCGAGCGCAAGCTCGGCATCCCGGCCGGGGCCACGACACCCGACGGCGCCTTCACCCTCGAGCGCGTCAACTGCCTCGGCGCCTGCGCCCTGGCGCCCCTGGCCGTCGTCGACGGCCGCACCCACAGCCAGATGAGCGAAGCCAAGGTCGAGGCCGTCCTGGCCGAGGCCGCCAGGGACGGGGAGCGGTGACGGCCTACCGGACCCATCTCCTTGTCTGCGCCGGGACGGGCTGCGTCTCTTGCGGGGCCTTCGAGCTCCGGCGGGCCCTCGAGACGGAGATCCGGCGGCGCCGTCTCGACCGCGAGGTCCTGGTCGTGGCCACCGGCTGCAACGGTTTCTGCGAGAGAGGTCCGATCCTCCTCGTCCAGCCCGACGGCATCTTCTACCAGCGGCTCAAAACGAGCGACGTCCCCCGCCTGGTCGAGGAGCATCTCCTCAAGGGCCGGCCCGTCGGCAGCCTGATGTACGTGCCGCCGCGGGAGCGGGAACCCGTGCCGCGCATGAAGGACATCGAGTTCTTCAAGCACCAGCGGCTGGTCGTCCTGCGCAACCGCGGCCGCATCGACCCGGAGAAGATCGACGAATACATCGCCACCGACGGCTATGCGGCGGCGGCCAAGGCCCTGGCCGAGATGACGCCCGAAGGGATCATCGCCGAGATCGCGGCCTCGGGCCTGCGGGGCCGCGGCGGGGCCGGGTTCCCCACCGGGCGCAAGTGGGAGGCCGCCCGCCGGGGCCAGGCCGGCCCGCGGTACGTCGTCTGCAACGGCGACGAGGGCGACCCGGGCGCGTTCATGGACCGCTCCGTTCTCGAGGCCGACCCGCACGCGGTCGTCGAGGGCCTGATCATCGGGGCCCGGGCCGTGGGCGCCTCCCGGGGCTTCCTCTATATCCGGAATGAATACCCCCTGGCCGTCGGCCCGCGTCGCCAAGGCCTTGGAGCAGGCCCGCGCCTACGGCTTGCTCGGTCATGACATCCTCGGCACCGGTTTCGATTTCGACCTCGAGGTCGTCCGCGGCGCCGGGGCCTTCGTCTCGGGTGAGGAGACCGCGCTGCTGGCCTCGATCGAGGGGCGGCGGGCCTTCCCGAGCCAGCGCCCGCCGTATCCGGCGGAGAAGGGCCTGTGGGGCCAGCCGACGGTCATCAACAACGTCGAGACCTGGGCCAACGTGCCGGCCATCATCCGGCGCGGCTCGGCCTGGTTCGCGTCGCTCGGCACGGCGACCAGCAAGGGCACGAAGATCTTCTCCCTCGTCGGCAAGATCGCCAACACCGGCCTCGTCGAGGTCCCGATGGGCATCCCGCTCCGGGAGATCATCTACGACGTCGGCGGCGGGATCCCGAACGGCCGGGCCTTCAAGGCCGTGCAGATCGGCGGCCCGTCGGGGGGCTGCGTCCCGGCCGCGCTGCTGGACCTGCCGGTCGATTATGAAAGCCTGAAGGCGGCCGGCAGCATGATGGGCTCGGGCGGCATGATCGTCATGGACGAGGACACCTGCATGGTGGACATCGCCCTGTATTTTCTCCGGTTCGCCGGGGAGGAATCGTGCGGCAAGTGCGCGCCGTGCCGGGTCGGGCACGGCCGAGATGGCCCGGGTCCTGGCCCGGATCACGGCCGGCCAAGGCACCGCCGAGGACCTCGACCGTCTCGAGGCCCTGGCCGCGACGGTCCGGCACGGGCTCTCTCTGCGGGCTCGGTCAGACGGCCCCGAACCCGGTCCTGACGACGCTCCGCTATTTCCGCGACGAGTACGAGGCCCACATCTTCGACAAGCGCTGTCCGGCCCTCGTCTGCAAAGCGCTCATCTCTTTCGAGATCGACCCGGTCAAGTGCGTCGGCTGCCTGCTCTGCAAGAAGGCCTGCCCGGTCCAAGCCATCGCCGGGGAGCTGAAGGAGGTCCACACCATCGATCCCCGGGCCTGTATCAAATGCGGCATCTGCCTGAACGTCTGCCCGGCCAAGGTCCGGGCCGTCCGCAAGACGACCGCACCCCCCTCGGGACCCCGCGACGCTACGGCCGAGGGCGAAGGGCCGCGATGAAGATCCGCATCGACGGCCGCGAGGTCGCTTGCCCGGATGGCGCGACCATCCTCGAGGCCGCCCGGTCGGCCGGCATTGCCATCCCCGCCCTCTGCGATCATCCCAGCCTCGAGCCCTTCGCAGGATGCCGGCTCTGCCTCGTCGAAGTCGAAGGCCGGCATGACTTCGCGCCGGCCTGCGCCACGCCCGCGGCGGAGGGGCAGGCCATCCGGACCCGGACGCCGGAGATCGTCGCCCTCAGGAAGAGGATCCTCGAGCTCATCCTGGTCCAGCACCCCTACGCCTGTCTGGTCTGCCCCGAGAAGACGACCTGCGACGACCTGAAATCCACGATCCGCAAGACGGGCGAGGTCACAGGCTGTGTCCTCTGTCCGAAGAACGGCGCCTGCGAGCTTCAAAAGGTCGCCGACGAGGTCGGCCTCGAGAGGGTCGATTGGCCGGCGGCCTACCGGAACGCGGAGATCCATCGCGAGGACCCGTTCTTCGACCGCGACCCCAATCTCTGCATCCTCTGCGGCCGCTGCGTCCGGGTGTGCGACGAGGTTCGCGGCGCCGCCGTCCTATCCTTCATCTACCGCGGCGACCGGACCGAGGTCGGTCCGGCGCTCGGGCGGACCCTGCTCGAAACGGGCTGCCGCTTCTGCGGGGCCTGTGTCGATGTCTGCCCGACCGGCGCGCTGATCGAGCGGGCGGCACGGCCCCGGTCCCGGCCGACCCGCTCGGCATCGATCGTCTGCCCCTTCTGCGGCCAGGGCTGCGTTCTGGGGCTGGGGCTCGACAAGGACGCCGTCCTTGGATCCAAGCCGCTGCACGCCGCGCCCAACGACGGGCAGGCCTGCGTCAAAGGGCGGTTCCTTGTCCGCGGCGCCCTGGCCGGTCCCGGCCGGATCCTGGCCCCTCACGTCCTCAGGGATGGCCGGCTCGAGCCCGTGCCGCTTGAGGAAGCCCTGGACCGGGCGGCGGCCGGGCTGCGGGCCGCGGCCCCGGGCCGCACGGCTCTCGTCGTCCCGTCGCAGGTTCCGCTCGAAGACGCCTATCTCTTTCATCTGTTCGGCCGCGACGTCCTCAAGGCCGCGGCGATGACGGCCGAGCCGGCCGGGACGCTCGAAGGGGCGCTCCTGGGCTTTGCGCTGACGCACGGCTTCGCCATCCCGGCGTCTCGGCGCCTCTCGGAGATCGAGACGGCAGGCGCGATCCTCGCTTGGGATGTCGACCTCGTCGCGGACCATCCGATCGCCTGGCTGAAGGTCGTCAAGGCCGTCCGCGCGGGGGTCCCCTTCATCACGGCGGGGACGGCTCCGGCCAGCCCTGTCGTGCGGCCGGCCGCGTCGCTCGACCTCGGCGCCTTTCCGCCGGCCGCGGCCGCTCGCCTGGCGGCCCATCTGCTCGAAGCCCGGCCCGGGAAGGCCCCGAAGAGCAAGGGCCTGGAGGTATTCAGGCGCGCGGCCGCCGGGCGGAAGGCCGCTTCCCGACGGGTCGAGCAGGCGTTCGCCGAAGCGGCCAAGTCCCTGGCCGCGGGCCGGCCGGCGGCCATCCTCTTCGACGCCGCCGCCGTCTCGGGGCCGGGCGGCCCCGAAACTCTGAATTGGCTTTGGAACATCGCCCATCTCCTCGGGGCCAAGCTCATGCCGCTCGCGCGGAGCGCCAACGAGCGCGGCGTCAACGAGCTCGGACTCGGCCTCGGGAAGCCGGCCGGGAAACTGGGCTTCGCGGCGGTCTGGGCCGGCCTGGGGGCCCGGGAGTTTGAGGCGCTCTACCTCGCCGGGCCTCTCCCCGACCTCGGCGACCTGCGGCCGCCGTTCGTGGTCTGCCAGGACACGCATTGGAGCCGGAACGCCGAGCGGGCCAACGTCGTGCTGCCGGCGGCCGCCTTCGCGGAGGTCGCGGGAACGTGGGTGAACACCGAAGGCCGGGTCCGGACGACCGCGCCGGCCGTGCCCCCTCCGGGCGACGCCCTGGCGGACGGAGCGATCCTCGCCGGCCTGGCCGCGCGGCTGGGCCATGCGGACTTTGGCCATCCCGGCCGAGACGCGGCCCTGCGGATGATCTGTGAACGCGTCGCCGCGCTCAAGGGCTATCCGTCGGCCGGGGCCGGAGAGGAGTTCTTCCTTCGAGCTCGTCGGGCCAAGGACCTGAGGTTCGTTCCGGTGGCGCCGTCCCTGCCCCGCCGCGGCCGCAGGCCGGCGCTCCAGCCGGGCGAGTCGCCCGTCCGGCCGCTCGACGTCCTCCGCGGCTTCGACCTGGCCGCCGGCAACCGGGGCTACGCCAGAACGAGGGGGACCCGCTGATGCCGCGCCTCCTCCGCCGCGAACGCCTGGTGCCCAACATCCACCTGCTCGAGGTCGAGGCGCCGGAGATCGCCCGTAGGGCCCAGCCCGGGCAGTTCGTCATCGTCATGCCCGACGCCCGGGGCGAGCGCGTCCCCTTGACGATCGCCGATTGGGACCGGGACCGCGGCACGGTCACCTCGGTCGTCATGGCCGTCGGCACGACGACGCGCAAGCTGACCCTGCTCAAGGCCGGCGATACGCTGCCCATCTTCGCCGGCCCTCTCGGCCGGCCGTCCGAGATCGGCCGCGTCGGGACGGTCCTCTGCGCCGGCGGCTGTTTCGGCCTGGCCGCCATCTATCCGCTGGCCCGGGCCTTCAAGGCGGCCGGCAACCGCGTCCTCGTCCTGGCCGACGTCAAGGCCGACTATCTCCTATATTGGCGCGACAAGCTCGAGGCCGTCGCCGACGCGTTCATCGTCTCGTCGAGGGACGGGCTCTACGGCGGCACGGATTATGTGCCCCGCCATGTCCGGGACATCCTCGCCCGCGAGACGGTCGACCGGGTGGTGGCGGTCGGCTGCACCTACCTCATGTCCAGCATCGCCGAGGCGACCCGGCCGGCAGGCATCAAGACGGTGGTCAGCCTCAATCCCATCATGGTCGACGGCACGGGCATGTGCGGCGCCTGCCGGGTCACCGTGGACGGCCAGACCAGGTTCGCCTGCGTCGACGGGCCGGACTTCGACGCTCACAAGGTCGACTGGGCCGAGCTCTATGCCCGCCGAAAGTCCTACTTCGACGACGAGATCCGGTCGTTGTGCGCCTGGGAAGAGGAGCGGTTCCCGTGAGCGACCAGGACCAGGACAAGCTCAGCCCGTCTCTCGCGGCCGCAGTCCTGGCGGAGTTCGAGAAGGGCTGGCGCAAAGAGCTCCGCAGGTCCATCCCGCCCAAGGAGCGCCTGGCGATCGACCGCCGGCCCATGCCCCAGCGCGCCGCCGCGGCCCGGAACCGGGACTTCGACGAGGTCAACCTGGGCCTGAGGCCCGGGGAGGCCATGGCCGAAGCTCGGCGCTGCCTCGACTGCGCCAAGCCGGGCTGCATCGCGGGCTGCCCGGTCGGCATCGACATCCCCACGTTCGTCAAGCTGGTCGAAAAGGGCCAGTTCGCCGCGGCCGCGGCCAAGATCCGCGAGGCCAACTCCCTGCCCGCCGTTTGCGGCCGGGTCTGCCCGCAGGAGTCGCAGTGCGAGGAGCGCTGCAACCTCCGGAAGGCCTCGGGCGTCGCCGTCGCCGTCGGCAACCTGGAGCGCTTTGTCTCGGACGAGGAGCGCCGGAACGGCGGGGCCGTGCTGCCGCCGCGGCCCGCGCCGACGGGCCGCAAGGTCGCCGTGATCGGGGCCGGACCGGCCGGATTGACCGTGGCCGGGGAGCTGGCCCGGTCCGGGCACGCCGTCACGATCTTCGAGGCCCTGCATGACGCCGGCGGCGTCCTCGTCTACGGCATTCCCGAGTTCCGCCTGCCCAAGGCCATCCTTGTCGCCGAGGTGGCCTATCTCCAGCGGCTCGGGGTCGAGTTCCGGCTGAACTTCATCGTCGGCAGGACCGCGACCATCGACGATCTGAGGGCCGAAGGCTACGAGGCCTTCTTCATCGGCAGCGGGGCGGGCCTGCCCAACTTCATGAAGGTCCCGGGCGAGAACCTGGTCGGCGTTTACTCGGCCAACGAGTACCTGACCCGGGTCAACCTGATGCGGGCCTACGATTTCCCTCGCTATGACACGCCCGTTTTCCCCGGCCGCCGGGCGGCCGTCATCGGCGGCGGCAACGTGGCCATGGATTCCGTGCGGACGGCCAAGCGCCTGGGCGCCGAGCAGGCCCTCATCATCTACCGCCGCTCCCGGGCCGAGATGCCGGCCCGGGTCGAGGAGGTCCACCACGCCGAGGAGGAAGGCATCGAGTTCCACTTCCTGACCGCGCCGACGCGCTACATCGGCGACGCCTGCGGCCGGGTCCGGGCCATGGAGTGCCTGCGCATGGAGCTCGGCGAGCCGGACGCCTCGGGCCGCCGCCGGCCCGTCCCCGTGCCCGGCTCGGAGTTCACGACCGAGGTCGACCTGGTCGTGGTAGCCATCGGCCAGAGCCCGAACCCGCTGATCCTCCAAACGACCCCGGGGCTCAAGGTCGGCAAGTGGGGCACGATCGACGTCGATTGGGCCACCATGGCCACCTCGATTCCGGGTGTTTACGCGGGCGGCGACATCGTCCGGGGCGGCGCCACGGTCATCCTGGCCATGGGCGACGCCCGCACCGCCGCGGCGGCGATCGACGCGCGCCTCCGTCAAGGCCCGGCCGCCGGCGAATGAGAGAAGTCCCCCGACAGGAGGTCAGGTCCATGTCCAAGATCCGCCGCCCCGTGCTCGTTCTCATCGCCGCCGTCGCCATTTTGGCCTTCGGCTGCGCGCCCCCGCCGGCCGAGAGGGCTGATCTGATCCTGACCAACGCCGTGGTCCGGACCATGGCCGAGGCCCGGCCGCGGGCCGAAGCGGTGGCCATCGCCGGCGGCCGGATCCTGTTCGTGGGCGCGAGCCGGGACGCTCTGCGTTGGCGCGGCGACGCGACGCGGGTCGTCGACCTCAACGGCCGGCTGGTCCTGCCGGCCTTTCAGGACTCCCACGTCCATCTCATCAGCGGCGGCGTCGGGCTTGGCCAATGCGACCTCACCGGCCTCGCGACCAAAGCCGAGGTCCTGGCCAAGGTCCGGGACTATGCCGCCGCGCACCGGGACGCGGCCTGGATCACCGGCGGGGGCTGGGAGCTGCCGATCTTCCCGCAGGCCAACCCGCGCAAGGAGGACCTCGATGCCATCGTCCCCGACCGGCCCGTGCTCCTCGACTCGGCCGACGGCCACTCGGCCTGGGTCAATTCCAGGGCGCTGGAGCTGGCCGGCGTCACCAAGGACACGGCCGATCCCTTCGGCGGCCGCATCGAGCGCGACCCCGGGACCGGGGCCCCGAGCGGGACCCTGCGGGAAAGCGCCGCGGGCCTGGTCGAAAAGAACGTTCCCGAACTCAGCCCCGAAGATCGCCTCCGGGGATTGAGGGCCGCCGAGGCCCTGGCCAACCGGTTCGGCATCACGTCGATCATCGAAGCCAGCGCCGGCCCGGATCTCCTTGACGCATATGCCGCCCTCGACCGCAGCGGCGAGCTCACGGTCCGGGTCCTGGCCTCGCTCTATGTCGATCCGGCCAAGGGCGTCACGGAGGTCCGGCGGCTGGAGGGGCTGCGCCAGAAATACGCCGGCCGGCGGCTCAAAGCCACCTCGGCCAAGATCTTCGCCGACGGGGTCATGGAGCCCCATACCGCGGCCCTGCTGGCCCCTTACATCGATCGTCCCGGCGACGCAGGCACGCCGCTCCTCGAGCCCGAAGCGTTCGACGAGCTGGCCCGGGCCCTCGACCTGGCCGGTTTCCAGATCCACGTCCACGCCATCGGCGACCGGGCCATCCGCATGGCCTTGGACGCGTTCGAGGCTGCCGGCCGGGCCAACGGCTTCCGGGACATGCGCCATCACATCGCCCACCTCGAGCTCATCGATCCCGCCGACATCCCCCGCTTCAAGCGGCTCGGCGCCGCGGCCAATTTCCAGGCCCTGTGGGCCTATGCCGATCCGTACATCACCGAGCTGACCCTGCCCATCCTCGGCCCGGCCCGGTCGCGCTGGCTCTACCCGATCGGGAGTGTGGCCCGGACCGGGGCCCGCATCGCCGGCGGCAGCGATTGGCCGGTCTCCTCCATGAACCCGTTCGAGGCCATCCAGGTCGCCGTGACCCGGCGGGCGCCGGACGCGCCACCCGGGGAAGCCTGGATCCCCGAGGAAACGGTCGACCTCGAGACCATGCTCCGGGCTTACACCGTGAACGGCGCCTGGCTCAGCCACGAGGAAAAGGACCGCGGCACCCTGGAAGCCGGCCGGGCCGCCGACCTGATCATCCTCGACCGGGACCTCTTCGCCGTCCCACGGTTCGAGATCGCCCGGACCAAGGTCCTGCTGACGCTCCTCGAGGGCCGGCCGGTCTTCCGCGATCCCTCGATGGCCTTCTGAGACCGTTTGACTCCGGCGCCGGGTCGACCTATTGTAGGCTTGACATCGGGAGGGGCGGATGCCCATGAGACTGCGGGTCGGCCGCCGGACCGGGTTCATGATCCCGGGCGCCGAGGGCCGATCGACCGCTCAGGCCGGGAGGGACGCCATGTACGTGCGCGTGACGACCATGATGTTCCGTCTGGAAACGTACGACCAGGGCGTGCGCATCTTCGAGGAGAGCGTCGTGCCCGCGGCGCGGGCCCAGAAGGGCTTCCGCAGCGCCTATCTGCTCGGCGACCGGGCCCAGGGCCGGGCCATGGCCCTGACATTCTGGGAGAACGAGGCCGCGGCCCTGGCCAACGAGGAGAACCGCTACTACCAGGAGCAATTGGTCAAGTTCCTGCCGAACTTCAGGTCCGCGCCGGTGCGCGAGGGCTACGAGGTCGTCGTCGAGTCCCGTTAGGCCGCGGCGCCATGCGGCCGCGTGTTTACGGACGTCCCGATCTGTGCTATAAGATATAAACCTCTTAAGTTAACCATGACCGCCCTATCGAGCCTCTTCAGCCTGGAAACCGTTCTCAGCCTGTTCGCCCTTCTCTTCGCCATCACCGTTCACGAAGCCTCCCACGCCTGGACGGCGATGAAGTTCGGCGACCCGACCGCCCAGGCGATGGGTCGGGTCTCTCTCAATCCCCTGGCCCATATCGATCCGTTCGGCACGGTCCTCCTCCCCCTCATGCTCCGGCTCATGGGCGCGCCGGCCTTCGGCTGGGCCAAGCCGGTCATGATCAATCCCCGGAACCTCCGGCATCCCCGGCGGGACAACCTCTGGATCTCCTTCGCCGGGCCGGCCGCGAACATCAGCGTGGCTGCGGTCTCTCTGGTCTTGATGCTCCTGGTCAAGGCGGTGAGTCCGAGGGCCATGGTGTTCCTGGCGGCCTTCCTCGGCCAGCACCAGTTGACGACCGGTTTTGGCCCGCTCGAAGGCCTCGTGCTCGTCCTTTTCTATTTCGTCCTCGTCAACACCTATCTCGCCGTCTTCAATCTTATCCCCGTGCCTCCGCTGGACGGAAGCGGCGTGCTGTCGGGACTCTCCAGCAAGGCCGCGGCGGTCTATGACACCGTGAGGCCTTACAGCTTCTTCATCGGCCTCTTCGTCATCGTCGCGTTGATCCGGCTGGGGATCCTCGACCGGATCGTCGGGCCCATTTTCAGCCTCATCGGAAAACTGCTCTTCACGTTCTGACATGTCCGATCCTTCCCCCGAGATCCTGCCCACCGGCGACGACGCCTCCGCCGCGTTGACCGCCTTCGAGGCCCCGGCGGACGGCTACCAGGTCCGCCTGGACGTCTTCGAGGGCCCGCTCGATCTCCTCCTCTTTCTCATCCGCAAGAAGAAGATCGATATCCACGACATCCCCATCGCCGCCATCACCCGCGACTACCTGGGCTACCTCGAGCGCAAGACCGAGATCAACCTCGACCGCGAGGCCGAGTTCGTCTTCATCGCCGCCCTCCTGATCTACATCAAGTCGCAGATGCTGCTGCCCCGCGAGACCGACCTGGCCGAGTCCGAGGACCCCCGACGGGTCCTCGTCGACCGCCTCGTCGAGTACGAGAAGGTCAAGGCCGCCTGCTCCATCCTCCGCGAGCGGGAGGACGTCCAGATCCTCCAGTGGAAGCGCGACTTCATCCCGCCCCTCTCGGGCGAGGGTCCGCTCGAGCCGGTCGAGCTGTCGCTGTTCGATCTGGCCGAATCCTTCTTCCGGATGATGAAGCGGCGGGAAGCCGACGACACCCGCGTCATCCGCGGCCGGGAGGTCCCGATCGAGGTCAAGATGAAGGAGATGGTGACGCTCCTCCAGGAACGCCACGTGCTCGATTTCCTCGAATATTTCGACTCCATCGGATCGCTCGAAGAGGCCCTCGTCTCGTTCTTCTGCCTGCTCGAGCTGATCAAGTCCCGGGTGGCCGTGGCCGTCCAGGACGAGCTCTTCCAGACGATCCGCGTCTGGCTGCGCAAGGACCCGCACAGGACGGTCGCCCATGAGCAATGACCTGAAAGCCCTCGTCGAAGCCCTCATCTTCGTCTCCCAGGAGCCGGTGACCCTGGCCGACCTCCAGACCGTTCTCGAGGGCGTGCCGGCCGAGGAGATCCAGGCCGCGGTCGACGCGCTCGTCCGGGACGGCGAGGCCGACGGCCGGGGCGTCCACGTCATCCGGGCCGGCGGCGGCTGGCTCTTCGCCACCAAGCCGGCCCACGACCGGGAGGTCCGCAAGCTGCTCCAGATCGAGCGCAAGAACCGGCTCTCGTCCGCCGGGCTCGAGACGCTGGCGGCCATCGCCTACCGCCAGCCCGTGACCCAGTCGGAGATCTCGGCCATCCGCGGCGTCGACTCGACGGGCGCGCTCAAGACGCTGCTCGAAAAGAAGCTGATCAAGATCGTCGGCCGGAAGAAGGCCCCGGGCAATCCCCTGATCTACCGGACCTCGGACGAATTCCTGCTCTATCTCGGCCTCGACAGCCTCGACGGGCTGCCCTCGGAGGCCGAGATCGCCAAGATCCTCGAACAGGAGCGGGCCGCCGAGACCTGACCCTGGCTTATTCACGAATCAGGGCGGCCCTCAGACGCGAGGCCCGAGGGGCGAAGCTGTTCTCTTCGGTATTGCGAACCCCGAGAACGAAGCAGATGGGGCCTGATCGGTTCGTCCGCAGGGTCAGAACGCCCGTAAAAGGGAGGCCGGGAGAAAGACGGGCGTCTTATGAATAGGCCAGGTAAGTTGAGGCGGCATCTAAACTTAGAGTTGACAACACTATCGTTCTTCGCTAGGATGAATCGTTATTCTCGGACCCTCCACAGAGAGACGTCCCCGCATTTTTCACTCAGGAGCTTTGCGCCATGACCGAGCCGAACAAGCCGACCGAACGCGACGAGCGCATGTCATCGGAGGATTACGAGCATCTGCTCGACCGCTACGAATACAGCACCAAAGAGATCACCATGGGGAAGGTCCTCAAGGGCCGGGTGATCAAGCGGACCCCGACCCATGTCCTTGTCGACGTCGGCTTCAAGACCGAAGGCCTCATCCCCAACGAGGACTTCACCGATGCCCGGGTCCTCGAGGCCCTCAAGCCCGGCGACGAGGTCGAGACCATGCTCGAGAAGACCGACCTCAAGGACGGCTACCTCGTTCTGTCCAAGAGGCAGGCCGACGCCATCCGGGCCGTCGAGAGCCTGGACAAGGCCTTCGAGCGCGGCCAGACGGTCAGCGGCACCGTCGTCGAGAGGACCAGGGGCGGCTTCAATGTCGACGTCGGCATCCTGGCCTTCCTGCCCGAGTCCCACGTCGACATCCGCCCGGTCAGGGACCCCTCGGCGCTCGTCGGCCAGACCCTCAAGTTCCGGGTCCTCAAGTTCGACCGCAAGACCGAGAACGCGGTCCTGTCGCGCAAGCTCGTGCTCCAGGACGAGCGCGAGAAGAAGAAACGGCACATCTTCGGCACCCTGGTCAAAGGCCAGACGGTCAAGGGCCGGGTCCGGTCGCTGACCAACTTCGGCGCCTTCGTCGACATCGGCGGCATCGAGGGCCTCCTCCACGTCTCGGACATCTCCTGGGGCAAGAGCATCCATCCGTCGGAGCACCTGGCCGTGGGCCAGGAGATCGATGTCGTCGTCCTCGATTTCAACGAGAAAGAGGAGAAGATCTCCCTAGGCCTCAAGCAGCTGACCCCGGACCCCTGGACCGACATCGCCGAGAAGTACAAGGCCGGCCAGAAGATCGCCGGCAAGGTCTCCAGCCTGACCGACTTCGGCGCCTTCGTCGAGCTCGAGAAGGGCGTCGAGGGCCTGGTCCACATCTCCGACCTGACCTGGTCGCGCAAGCTCGTCCACCCCAAGAAGGTCCTGACCCCGGGCCAGGAGGTCGTCGTCACCATCCTCGACGTCAACCCGCAGACCAAGCGCATCTCTCTCGGCCTCAAGCAGGCCTCGCCCCACCCGCTCGAGACCTTCCGGCAGCAGCACGGCATCGGCTCCCGGGTCAAGGGCGTGGTCACCAGCCTGACCGACTTCGGCGCCTTCGTCGAGGTCGAGAAGGGCATCGAGGGCTTGGTCCACATCTCCGACATCAGCTGGGAGAAGATCAAGCACCCCTCCGAGAAGCTCCAGGCCGGCCAGGAGGTCGAGGCCATCGTCCTCAACATCGACGTCGACAAGCAGAAGGTCTCGCTCGGCATGAAGCAGCTCGAAGGGGACATCTGGGAGGATTTCTTCACCCGCCAGAAAGTCGGCGACATCGTCAAGGCCAAGATCGTCCGGCTCACGGACTTCGGCGCTTTCGTCGAGATCGTCCCGGGCATCGAGGGCGTCGTCTTCACGGCCGAGCTCGACGAGCGGAAGCTCGAGAAGCCCTCCGACGCCTTCGCCGTCGGCGACGAGCGCAACGCCAAGATCGTCAAGATGAACCCCAAGGCCAAGAAGATCTCGCTCAGCTTCAAGCAGGCCGTGTACGACATGGAGAAGAAGGACTTTCAGCGCTTCATGGAGACCCAGAACGACCGGATGACCCTCGGGGACATCATGAGGGACCAGCTCAAGGGCCTCAAAGCCCCCCGGAGGGGAACCAAAAAGGAGGACTCCCATGATTAAGGCGGACCTGACCAACAAGATCTCTCAGGAGCTGAACATCCCGAAGCAGGAAGCGGAAGAGGGCGTGAACCTGTTCTTCGAGACCATCCGCGAGGCCATCCTGCGCGGCGAGGAGATCGAGATCCGCGGCTTCGGCAGCTTCCGGTTCCGCCGGCGCACGTCGCGGGCCGGGCGCAACCCCCGGACGGGCGAGCCGGTCAAGGTCCCGCCGAAAAAGGTCCTCTACTTCAAGCCCAGCAAGCTCCTCAAGGAGCTGATCAACAAGTAATGCGCTACATCGCCGCCCCATGGAGGGCCGACTACGTCCGGCGGTCCTCCGGCCAGAAAGGCTGCATCTTCTGCGACGCGCTGCGGACCGGCGACGACCGGGCCGCCACCGTGCTTCTGCGGGACCGACACAACTTCATCCTGCTCAACAGGTTCCCGTACACCCCGGGCCATCTCATGATCGCTCCGAAACGCCATCTGGCCGACTTCGCCGAAGCCCGCCCCGCCGAGCGGGCGGAGCTCGCGGAACTCCTGGCGGCCGCCCTGCGGGTCCTGCGGCAGGCCTACCGGCCCCAGGGCTTCAACACCGGAATGAACCTCGGCCAGAGCGCCGGCGCCGGCATCACCGGACATTACCATCTGCACGTTGTCCCCCGCTGGACGGGGGATTCCAATTTCATGCCCCTGGTCGGAGGCACGCGGGTCTTCATCGAAGACCTGGACACGACCTATCAGAAGCTGCGTCCCCTGTTCGATCGCGAGCAACGACGCCGGGGGCGCCGGGGGCCGGCCGCGCGCCGGTCCGCCGCCCCTGCGAGGTGACATCATGCTGAAAACCATGCGACGGAACGTCAAGTCGCTCAAGCCCATCCTCTGGATCATCGTGGCGACCTTCATCCTGGCCATCTTCGCCGTCTGGGGGCTGGGGGGGCGGTCGGCCGAGGCCGGCCGGGCCAAGGCCCCGGCCAGCGTCGGCGGCCAGGATATTTCGGCGGAGGCCTACACCCAGGAGCTCCGGCAGCGGATCGAGGCCCTGAGCAAGCAGTACAGCGGCGAGCTCACGGCTCAGCTCATCCAGCAGATCGGGCTGCCGCAACAGGCTCTTCAAGGGCTCATCCAGCGGCGCCTCCTGCTCGAGATCGCCCACGACATGGGCCTGCGGGCCTCCGACGCCGAGGTCCGGGCCAAGATCATCAGCTTCCCCGGCCTGCAGCAGAACGGCCAGTTCGTCGGCTTCGAGAACTACAAACGCGCCTTGGAATACAGCCACCTGACGATGGCCGAGTTCGAGGCCAGCATCCGCCAGGACGTCCTCATGGGCAAGGTCGTCGAGGTCCTGGGGGCCGGCCTGTTCGTCACCGACGAGGAGGTTTGGGAGAACTACCGGAAGCAGAACGATTCGGCCAAGATCGAATACCTGGTCGCCGAGACGGCCAAGACCGAGGTCACGGCCGCGCCGACCGAGGCCGAGCTGCGGGCCCATTTCGACAAGAACGCGGCGAGCTACCGCGTGCCGGAGAAGCGGACGGCGGATTACGTCGTCCTGAGAACGGCCGACCTCAAGAAGCAGGTCACCGTCACCGACGCCGAGATCGGCAAGTATTACGCCGACAATACCCTCCAGTTCCAGGAACCGGAGAAGGTCCAGGTCAGCCGCATCTGGCTGCCCTTCACGGCCGCGGACAAGGACAAAGTGCTGGCCCAGGCCCGCGACGTCGCCAAGCGGGCGGCCGGCGGCGAGGACTTCGCCGCTCTGGCCCGGGCCTACTCCAAGGACGACAAGGCGTCGGCGGGCGGCGACTGGGGCCTCTATGACTGGCGCTCCCTGTCGGCTGGCGAGACCGAAGCCGTCGGCAAGCTGGCCAAGGGCGGCGTTTCCGACGTCGTCGAGACCGACGCCGGGGCGGCCATCCTGAAGGTCGCGGACAAGACCGCGGCCGTGACCAAGCCGCTGACCGAGGTCAAGACGACGATCAAGGGCCTGCTCGAGGAACAGAAGGCCCGGGACCTGGTGACCAAGCGCATGCAGGCCTTCGAGAAGCTGGCCCGTAAGGAGAAGAGCGTCGACGTCGCGGCGCAGAAGGACAACCTCAAGCCGGCCTCGACCGGGGCGCTCAAGAAGGGCGACCCCCTGGGCGACTTCGACACCTCCGGCGCCGTCAGCGAGGCCCTCTTCGCCCTCAAGGACAAGGCCATCTCGGCCCCGATCGTCACCTATGCGGGCGAGGCCCTGGCCCAGCTCACGAAGATCGAGCCCGAGCGGGCCGCGACCTTCGAGGAAGCGAAGGACCAGGTGTCCAAGGACATCCTCGAGGCCCTCAAGAAGGACAAGGCCCTGGCCCGGCTCCGGGAAGTCCGGGCCTCGCTCAAGGACAATTGGACGACCGAGGCGCCCAAGCTCAAGCTCGAGTACAAGTCCGTCGACACCCACAAGCGGGAACAGTACCTGAGCCTGGTCGGCGACCGGGCCGAGGTCGACAGCTTGATCTTCAGCCTGCCGCTCAAGCAGGTGAGCGATCCCCTGGTCGTCGACGAGGGCTACGCCATCTTCCGGGTGCTGGAGCGCAAGGAAGCGACCCGCGAAGAATTCGAAAAGGTCAAGGCCACCGAGCGGGGGACGCTCCTCGAGCAGAAGAGGAGCGGGTTCCTGCAGTCCTACATGGCCCGGGCCACGGAAGAGAAGAAGCTCAAGTTCAACGCCGCGGCCTACCAGCGCTTGACCGAGGACATCCTGTCGAGGTACTCGAAAACGTCTTGAGTCTCACAGCCTGAGTTTCGTCCATAAAACGAACCGCTAGGAAAGGAGACGACATGGAGACGTCCCGCAAGTCCCTCCCGCCTGAAGCGTATCAAGAGCTCCCGCCCGGCCAGGCCTACACGCCCTTCGAGCCGGCCGAGACCGGCGTCCCCGAGATCACAGTCCGGTCGGTCGTCTGGGGCCTGTTCATGTCCCTCTTCTTCACCTTCTCGATCGCCTACCTCGGGCTGAAGGTGGGGACCGTGCCCGAGGCGGCCATCCCGATCGCCATCCTGGCCGTCGGCGTCGGCTATCTCTACAAGAGGAAGAGCACGATCCTCGAGAACGTCATCATCCAGTCGATCGGCGCGGCCTCGGGCGCCCTCGTCGCCGGGGCCATCTTCACCATCCCGGCCCTGTACATCCTGGGCCTGCCGACCGACATCGTCAAGATCTTCCTCTCGACCTTCCTGGGCGGCTGCCTGGGGGTCCTGTTCCTGACGCCGCTGCGGCGCTACTTCTGCGTCGAGCAGCACGGCAAGCTCCCCTTCCCGGAGGCCACGGCCACGACCGAGATCCTGGTCTCGGGCGAGTCGGGCGGCAAGCAGGCCTGGGCCCTGATCCTGGGCGTCGGCGTCAGCATGGTCTATGAGTTCCTGGCCATCGGCGTCCGGCTCTGGGACGAGATGATCAACTTCCGCTTCCTGCCGTTCATGGACAACCTGGCCGTCAAGGCCAAGATGGTCCTCAAGATCGACGCCCTGTCGGCCTTCCTCGGCCTCGGCTACGTCATCGGCCTGCGCTACAACGCCGTCATCGTGGCCGGCGGGCTGCTCTCGCACTTCGCCTTCATCCCGGCCATCTGGTTCCTCGGGCAGCACATCCCCACGGCCGTCTACCCGGGCACGGTGCCCATCGTCCAGATGAGCGAGGCCCAGATCTTCAGCACCTACGTCCGCAACATCGGCATCGGGGCCATCTTCATGGCCGGCGTCCTCGGCATCATCAAGTCCATGCCGGTCATGGTCAAGTCGTTCTCGCTCGGCTTCCGGGAGATCTTCAAGGGCAAGGAGGCCGGCGCCGCGCAGGCCAAGCGGACGAGCCGCGACCTGAACATGAAGACGATCATCCTCGGCCTGCTGGCCACGGCCGCGGGCCTGTTCCTCTATTTCCTGTGGATCTCGAACCTCAAGCTGGCCATCATCGGCGTTCTCATCTGCATCCTCCTGGCCTTCCTGTTCACCACGGTCGCCGCCTATGCCATCGCCATCGTCGGGACCAACCCCGTCTCGGGCATGACCCTGATCACGATCATCCTGTCGAGCGTCATCCTGCTCGGCGCGGGCCTGTCCGGCCGGGAGGGCATGGCCGTGGCCCTGCTCATCGGCGCGGTCGTCTGCACGGCCCTGTCGATCTCGGGATCGTTCGTTACCGACCTCAAGATCGGCTACTGGCTCGGTGCCACGCCGCGCAACCAGGAGCGCTTCAAGTTCACGGGCATCCTGGTCTCGGCCCTGACGGTCGGCGTCGCCATCTACATCCTGGACAAGGCCTTCTCCTTCCAGGGCGGGGCCCTGGCCGCGCCCCAGGCCAACCTCATGGCCACGGTCATCAAGTCGATGATGTCGCGCGAGCCGGTGACCTGGCTCCTCTACGGCATGGGCGCGGCGGTGGCCATCGTGGCCGAGCTGGCCAAGGTGCCGCCGCTGGCCTTCGCCCTGGGGATGTACCTGCCCCTGCCCCTGACGACGCCTCTGCTCGTGGGCGGGTTCCTCTCCCACCTGGTCAAGAGCTCGACCAAGGACAAGGAGCTCGCGGAGCGGCGCAACAACCGCGGCACGCTCATCTCGTCGGGCTTCATCGCCGGCGGCGCCCTCATGGGCATCGTCCTGGCCGTCTTGAAGCTCCTCAAGGTCGACCACGTCATCAGCCTGGGCATCCCCATGGTGCTCGAGGGCGGGCGTTGGGTCGACGGCGCGCCCTGGCCTTGGTTCGGCCGGTACGGGCAGATCATCAGCCTCGCCGCGTTCGTCCTTCTGTGCGGCTTCGTCTACTGGGACGCGCGGCGGCAGAAATAACCGCATGAGGCGAAAGGGAGGTTGCTCATGAAACAGACCAAGCTTTACGCGGCCGCCGAGCGGGCCATCAGCCAGGCCCTCCGGCTCAAGCCCCGGGAAAAGTACCTTCTGGTGACCGACACGCAAAAGCTCGAGATCTCCGAGGCCCTGGCCCATTACGCCAAGCAGGCCGGCGCCGAGACGACGACCTATCTCATGACGGAAACGCTGCGGCCCATCACCGGGCCGACGCGCCAGTTCAAGGAGCTCATCCGCGGGGCCAACGTCACGACCTATCTCCTCGAGGGCCGGTTCCCGGAGAAGCCCTTCCGCGGCTTCATGGTCGCCGAGGGGGCCAAGCACGGCCGGATCTGCATGATGCCGGGCATCACCAAGGACATGATGGAGCGGCTGGTGGCCATCGACTTCTCCGAGATGGCCCGCTTCACGAAAAAGGTCATGCGGCTGATGAAGGACGCGGACGACGTCACGATCGAGAACGCGGCCGGGACGAAGATCTCGTTCAGCGTCCGGGGCCGGCGCTTCGACGCCGACATCGGCGATATCTCCAGGAAAGGCGTCCACGGCAACCTGCCGGCCGGCGAATGCTTCACCTGCCCCGTCGAGGAGACCTTCACCGGCAAGATCGTCATCGGCCTCATCGACGACAAGATGGGGCCCGGCGAGATGACCTTCAAGGCCGGGAAGCTCGTCGGCCACAAGGGCGCCGGCATCGCCGAGGTCATCAAGACCGTCGGCGCCGACCCGACGGCGCGGATCGTCGGCGAGTTCGGCATCGGCACGAACAAGGGGGCCCGGATCTGCCCCAACATGCTCGAGGCCGAGAAGGCCTTCGGCACGGTCCACTTCGCGATCGGCGACTCTTACGGCATCGGCAAGAACAAGAGCAGGTACCACTTCGACGCCCTGGTCGACAAAGTGACGATCAAGGCCAAGGGCAGGACGATCGCCAGGGACGGCAAGTTCCTCATTTAAATCGGTGGCGTGATATCCGTTTCCTATTTTCTCGAACCGACGGAACTCGGCAGGAGGCCGGCCTAAAAGGTTGGCATGACGCTTGTTTCCCTGTTTTCTAGGCTCCGATGAGGACACAAATGCGGAATTCAGAACTACGGGTGAGCGGTGAAACGTGAGTGGTCACAAAGAAAAAAGGGAGACGGATATCACGCCACCGATTCTTGCCTCCCGGTTTGACAAGGTCGTCGACCGGTGCGGGACGGAGTCCATGAAGTGGGTCTATCCCCGCCAGGTCCTGGGCGTCGGCGACGCCATCCCGATGTGGGTGGCCGACATGGACTTCGAGGCCCCTCCGGCCGTGGTCGAGGCGCTCGTCCGCCGGGCCGAGCACGGCATCTTCGGCTACCCGCTCGTCCCGCCGTCCTTCTACCAGGCCGCCATCGACTGGATGCGGAAGCGGCACGGCTGGACGATCGAGAAGAAATCGATGGCCATGACCCCGGGCATCGTCCCGGCCCTGAACTACTGCGTCCGGGCCTTCACCCGGCCCGGGGATCCGGTCATCATCCAGACGCCGGTATATCACCCGTTCTATTCCACGATCGAGAACAACGGGCGCCGGGTCGTTCGCAACCCGCTCCGCTTCGACGGCCGGCGCTACACGATGGACCTCGAGGACCTGCGCACCAAGATCGACGCCCCCGGCCGGATGCTCATCCTCTGCAGCCCCCATAACCCGGTCGGGCGGGTCTGGGATCGGGACGAGATCGAGGCCCTCGGCCGGATCGCCGTCGAGCGCGACCTCATCGTCGTCTCCGACGAGATCCACCACGACCTCGTCTTCCGGGGACATCCGCATCACGTCTTTGCCGCTCTGTCCCCCGAGCTCGCCCAACAGACGATCACGTGCATCGCCCCAAGCAAGACGTTCAACATCCCCGGCCTCTCGACGGCGGCCGTCGTCGCCGCCAACCCGGATCTCCTCAAGGCCTTCGAGCGGGAGGCCGAACGCTGCGGTTTCGAACTCGGCCAGGTCTTCGGCATCGTCGGCTTCGAAGCGGCCTATCGCTTCGGCGAGGACTGGCTCGACTCCCTCCTGCCCTACCTCGAAGGGAACGTCGACCTCATCGAGCGCTTCGTCGCCGACCGGATCCCCGGGGTCCGCTTCATCCGGCCCGAGGGGACCTATCTGGCCCTGCTCGACTGCCGCGGCCTGCACCTCGAGCCGGGGAAGCTCAATGATTTCTTCCTGAAGCAGTGCCGGGTCTATTTCAGCGACGGAGCCATGTTCGGCGCCGAGCTCGAAGGCTTTATCCGCATCAACTTCGGCTGTCCGCGCTCGGTCCTTCTCGAAGCCCTGGAGCGCATCGAGCGGGCGGTCCGTTCAAAATAGCCCCCTTTCGTGATATCCTGAGGGCCGCCCAACGGAGGAGGCCCGATGCGCAGCCGGAATGTCATCCCCGTTCTAGCTCTCCTTGTCGTCATCCTCATCGTCCTCTCGTCGTGTGGGTCCGGTCCGCAGCGATCGGCCGCCGGGAAGGGACCCGGTCCCGCCGGCGCCGCCCTCGCCGGCCCCCGCTCCGCCCCGATCGCCCGCAAGGACGCCTTCTTCGGACTCCACTTCGATCTTCACCCGGGCGCGACCGACACCTCGCTCGGCGCGGACATCTCCGAAGCCAACCTCCGCGACCTCCTCGACCGGGTCCGGCCGGACTACGTGCAGTACGACTGCAAAGGCCACCCCGGCTGGGCCGGCTACCCGACCGCCGTCGGCTGGTCAAGCCCCGGCATCGTCAACGACAGCCTGGCCCTCTGGCGCAAGGTCACCCGGGACAAAGGCGTCGGCCTGTTCATCCATTATTCCGGGGTCTGGGACAGCAAGGCCATCGCCGAGCACCCCGACTGGGCCCGCATCGGCCCGGACGGCAAGCGCGACCCCAACGCCACCAGCGTCTTCGGCCCCTACGTCGACGAGCTGCTCATCCGCCAGCTCAAGGAGGTCTCCGCCAAGTACGACCTCGACGGCGTCTGGGCGGACGGCGAATGCTGGGGCGCCCGGCTCGACTACTCGCCTCGGGCCCTGGCGGCCTGGAGAGCCGAGACCGGGTTCGCGGACGCGCCCAAGGACCGCGCCGACCCCCGCTGGCTCCAATGGAAGATGTTCCACCGCCGGGCCTTCGAACGCTACCTGGCGCACTGGATCGACGCCGTCCACGCCGCCCGGCCGTCCCTTCAGCTGACCTCGAACTGGATGTATACGTCGTTCGCCCCCAAGCCGGTCGAGGCCAAGCTCGATTTCCTGTCCGGGGACTATTCGCCCTCGCTTTCGGTCGACCGGGCCCGCCTCGAGGCCCGCTACCTCGCCTCGACGGGGATGCCCTGGGACCTCATGGCTTGGGGCTTCGACAAGGGCCAGGGGCTCGGCTGGTCGATCAAGCCGGCCGTCCAGCTCGAGCAAGAAGCCTCGGTCGTCCTCATGCAAGGCGGCGGCTTCCAGATCTACCACACGCCGACGCGCTCCGGCTACATCGTCGAACCGATCATCGCCCAGGAGGAAGCGGTGGCCGCGTTCTGCCGGGCCCGGGAGGATGTGAGCCACAAGAGCACGAGCGTGCCCCAGGTCGCGCTGCTCCTCTCGAGCGAGAGCTACTGGGACAAGTCCGACGCGGTCTTTTCGCCGGGCGATGAATTCGTCGAGCTCGAAGGCGCGCTCCACGCCCTCCTCAATCTGCACTATTCGGTCGACATCCTGGCCGAGCACCAGCTGCAGCCGCGTTTGAAGGACTTTCCTCTCGTCGTCGTTCCCGGCTGGCACAAGCTGACCGGGGAATTCCGCTCCGCCCTGACGGCCTACGTCGAGCAAGGCGGCAGCCTGCTTCTCCTCGGCGAGCCGAGCGCCCGCCTGTTCGCGCCGCTGCTCGGTGCCGAGCTCAAGGGCGAGCCCGCGCCGCGGTCGGCCGAATTGGCGACGCCGGCCGGTGCCGTCAACGCCGACGGCGCCTGGCAGAAGGTCGAGGTAACCACCGCCGCCGCGGCCGGGTTCATCCACCCGACCCGCGACACGCGCAAGGGCGGCGAGATCGCGGCCACGATCAACGTGGTCGGCCGGGGCCGGGTGGCTGCCGTCTATGGGCCGGTCAGCGGTATCTATTTCCGCTCGCACCACCCCTGGCTCCGAGAATTCATTGGCGGCCTCGTCCGGAAGATGTACGCCGATCCGGCCGTGCGCGTCGAGGGCCCGGGGCCGATCGACGTGGCCTTGAGGCGCACGGTGAATGGCCGGCTATCCGTCCATTTCCTCAACACGTCGGGCCTGCCCATGCCGGAGAGATACGGCTTTACCGACTTCATTCCGGCGGTCGAAAATATCCGGGTGACCGTGAAGGCGCCGTCACGCCCCTCTTCGGTGACCTGGGTGCCCGAGGGCGGCAAGCTCAAATGGAGCTGGTCCGACGGGCTGCTGGAGGTGACCGTTCCCAGGCTCGAGATCCACGGCGTCATCGTCATCGATTGAAGGGACGCGTCGTTTGAGAAGACCTCTGACCCGAATATCGGCTAGGCTCAAGGAAACGCATTTCAGACGGAGAGGCGCGGCCTTGGCCGTGGATATGGTCATCGTGGCCTTGATCAGCATCCCGGTCATGGTCCTGGTCACTTGGCTTCTGTCTATCGTCGCGCCGTCCCAAGCCGAGAACCCGTTCCGCCAGCTCCGGACAGCTCTCAGAGAGCATCGGCCGATCACGATCCGTCTGGAGATGTCCTCGGAGGCCGGCCGCAGCGAGACCGAGGCGGGCCAGGTCGTGATCGGCGAGGGGAAAGGCTGGATCCAGGAGATCTTCGCCTTCTACGCCTATTTCGTCCTGTTCTTCCGCTTCGGCGGCCGGACACCCGGCAAGCGCTGGCTGCGCCTCCGCGTGGTCAAGCTGGACAGCTCACGCCTCGGCTGGTGGAACGCTTTCGAGCGGGCCCACGGCTACGTCTTTTCGACGAGCATTGCCTTCCTCGGCTTCGTGCAGGTCCTGTGGGACCCTCACGGCGCGACCATGCACGACCGGATCGCCGAGACCAAGGTCGTGGCCTTGCCCAAGCGGCCGAGGCGGGTCAAGGGGAAGGCCTAGTGGACATCGGAGCTCATCCCCTGACGCGGGCGGCGGTCGCCGACGCCTCGAGGCTGGCCCGCGAGCTTTACGGCCTCGAGGCCCAGGCCGAGCCGCTGCCGAGCGAATACGACGACAACTTCCGGCTCCTGGCCGCTGACGGGACGTCCCGGGTCCTCAAAGTCATGCACCCGATGCGCGACCCGGGCTTCGTCGACATGCAGTGCGCGGCCCTGGCCCTCGTCGCCGAGCGCGAACCCGGGCTGTTCGTGCCTCGGGTCATACCCGACCTGAAGGGGCGGCCGTTCTCGAAAGCCCGGATCGGCGAAGGACCTGAGCGTCTGGTCTGGATGCTCTCCTACCTGCCGGGGCGGCCCCTGGCAGGGCTCCGTCCAGTCACCCCCGTGCTTCTCGGTGAGATCGGCGAGGCGCTGGGCCGTCTCGACCGCGCCCTGGCCGGGTTCGCCCATCCGGTGTCCCGCCGCGAGCTCAAGTGGGACTTGGTCCGGGCCGGGTGGATCAAGCACCATCTCGATCGGCTCCAGGATCCCCGCCGCCGGTCCCTGGTCGAAAGAGTCCTGGCCCGCTACGACGCCGAAGCGGCCCCCGCCCTCCCCGGGCTGCGCCGCGGCGTCGTCTATGCCGACGCCAACGAGCACAATGTCCTTGTCCGGGTCGAGCCGGGATGGCCGCCGCGCCTGTCCGGCTTCATCGACTTCGGGGATATGATCGAGACCGTGGCCGTGGCCGAAGTCGCCGTGGCCGCCGCCTACGCGGCCTTCGGCGCGCCCGACCCGCTCGAGGCCGTCCGGCCTCTCCTCGCGGGTTTCCACCGCGTCAATCCGCTCACCGCGGACGAGATCGCGACGCTCGACATCCTCGTCCGCACCCGCCTGGCCGTGAGCGTCGTCAACTCGGCCTGCCGGTCGGCGGCCGAACCGGGCGATCCCTATCTCGCGGTCAGCGAGGCCCCAGCCTGGGCCGCCCTGGAGGCTTTCGAAAAGGTCCCGCCGCGGCTGGCCGATTGTGCCTACCGGGACGCCTGCGGCCTGCCGCCGGTCCCGCACGGACCCGCGATCATGAGCTGGCTCGAGGAACGGACACACTCGTTCGTCCAGGTCCTGGACCACGATCTTCGCGCGGGGCCGGTCGCGGTCCTGGACCTTTCGGTCGGCAGCCGCGTGCTCGGCGCCGATCCGGCCGAACTCGAAACGCCGCGCCTTTCGGCCACGATCGACAGGGCGATGAAGGACGCGGGCGCGGCGGTGGCGGTCGGGCGGTACGACGAAGCCCGGGCCATTTACACGACCGGGGCGTTCGCGGCCGGCGATGCGCCCGGCGCCGAGCGCCGCACGGTTCACCTTGGCATCGACTTGAGCGTCCCCCCGGGCAGCGCCGTGCGAGCCCCGCTCGACGGCACGGTCCACATCCTGGCCCGCAACGACACGCCGAAGGACTATGGCCCGCTGGTCATCCTGCGCCACGAGGGACCGGCCGCCGCGGAGTTCTTCACTCTCTACGGGCATCTCGATCCCGATTCGGTCTCGGGGCTGAGGATCGGCCAGGCGGTCCGGGCCGGCGAAACGTTCGCCGCGGTCGGCGCGCCGCCCGCAAACGGCGATTGGTGGCCGCACGTCCACGTCCAGATCATCCTCGACCTTCTTGGCCTCGACCGGGACTTCCCCGGGGTCGCCGCGCCCAGATGGCGCTCCCTCTGGACCGGCCTGTCCCCCGATCCTAACCTCATCCTGGGCATTCCCGCGGACCGCTTCCCGCGTCCCGAACCCGCCAAGGCCGAGACCCTGGCCGCCCGCCGGAAGCTTGTCGGTCATAATCTCAGCCTCTCCTACCAGGAGCCGCTCAAGATCGTGCGCGGCTGGATGCAGCGTCTTTACGACGAGACGGGCCGGGCCTATCTCGACGCTTACAACAACGTCCCCCTCGTCGGCCACAGCCATCCCCGCGTCGTGCGGGCCGTCCAGGAACAGATGGCCCTGCTGAACACCAACACGCGCTATCTTCATGACAATCTCGTCCGCTACGCGGAGCGCCTCACGGCCCTGATGCCGTCGCCCCTCCGCGTCTGCTATATCCTCAACTCGGCCAGCGAAGCGAACGAACTGGCCCTGCGCCTGGCCCGAGCTCACACCGGCCGTGAGGATGTCATCGTCCTCGAGTGCGCCTATCACGGCCACACGTCGGGCCTCATCGACATCAGCCCCTACAAGTTCAACGGACCCGGCGGAAGAGGCCGCAAGCCCTGGGTGCACATCGCGCCCCTCCCGGACGATTATCGGGGGCCCTACCGTCGCGACGACCCGGAGGCGGGTCTCAAATACGCGGCGGCCGTGGGCCGGCTGGTCGCCGAGGCGGGAGCCGGGGGGAGCGGCCTGGCCGCTTTCATCGCCGAGACCCTGCCGAGCGTCGCCGGCCAGATCGTGCTGCCGCCTGGTTACCTGGCCGAGGCCTACGGCTATGTCCGGGCCGCGGGCGGCGTCTGCATCGCCGACGAGGTACAGGTCGGCTTCGGACGGCTCGGGACCCACTTCTGGGGCTTCGAAACCCAGGGGGTCGTGCCGGACATCGTCGTTCTCGGCAAGCCCATCGGCAACGGCTTCCCGCTCGCCGCGGTCGTGACCACGGAGCCGATCGCCGCCTCATTCGACAACGGCATGGAGTTCTTCAGCACCTTCGGGGGCAACCCCGTAGCCTGCGCCGCGGGTCTGGCCGTGCTCGACGTCATGGACGACGAGCGGCTCCAGGAGCGCGCCCTCAGCGTCGGCGGCCGCCTGATCGCC
>CAWECI010000016.1:0-136390 GCA_963807525.1 Candidatus Aminicenantota bacterium
CGACCATGTTCTCGGTGACGAACACCGGGATGAACTTCCGGCCGTTGTGGACGCCGATGGTCAGCCCGACCATCTCGGGGATGATCGTCGACCGGCGGGACCAGGTCTTGATGACCTGGCGCTTGGCCGCGGGCGTCGACAGGGCCTGGACCTTCTCCAGGAGGTGGCCGTCGATGAAGGGGCCCTTGCGTAGCGATCTGCTCATGATTACTTGCTCCTGCGCCGGATGATGAAGGCCTGGGTCCGCTTGTTCCGGCGCGTCTTGTAGCCCTTGGTCGGGATCCCCTCGGGGCTGACGGGATGGCGGCCGCCCTTGGCCTTGCCCTCGCCTCCGCCGTGCGGATGGTCGATGGGGTTCATGGCCGTGCCGCGGACGTGCGGCCGGATGCCCTTCCAGCGGCTCCGGCCGGCCTTGCCGACGCTGATGTTCGAGTGGTCGAGGTTGCCGATCTGGCCGATCGTGGCCCGGCAGTCCAGGTGGACCTTCCGGATCTCCGACGAGGGCAGCCGGACCTGGGCGTATTCCCCTTCCTTGGCCAGGATCTGGGCGCCCGCCCCGGCGGACTTGGCGACCTGGCCGCCCTTGTCCTTCCGGAGCTCGATGTTGTGGATGACCGTGCCGAGAGGGATGAACCGCAGCGGCATGGCGTTGCCCGGCAGGATGTCGGCCTGGCGGTCGGTCGAGACGACCTCCTGCCCGACCTTGAGCCCGGCGGGATAGATGATGTAGCGCCGCTCGCCGTCGCGGTACTTGATGAGGGAGATGAACGAGGACCGGTTGGGGTCGTACTCGACGGTCTCGACCGTCCCCGGGATGTCGATCTTGTCCCTCTTGAAATCGATGACGCGGTAGAGCTGCTTGTGCCCGCCGCCGCGGTTCCGCATGGACAGATGGCCACGGCTGTCGCGCCCGCCGGACTTGGACAGGGAGACCAGCAGCGGCTTGTAGGGGCCCTCCCCGCTCAGCTCGTCGTAACGGTTGCCCGTCCTGTGGCGCAGGCCGGGGGTTATTGGCCGGTAGGTTTTGATGCCCATGTTACGCCGCCTCGAAGTATTCGATGGGTTTCTCGCCGTCGCGCAGCCGGACGTAGGCTTTCTTCCACGCCTTGGTGTGGCCCATGTTGCGGCCGACCCGGCGGACCTTGCCCGACTTGTTCTGGGTCCGGACCTCGGCGACCTTGGTCTTGAACAGCTGCTCGATGGCCAGCTTGATCTCGATCTTGTTGGCGCTCCGGGCGACCTCGAAGCAGATGACCTTGCTCGAGGCCTTGAGCTGGGTCGTCTTCTCCGTGATCACCGGGCGGAGGATGATTTTATGGGGGTCTTTGATCACGTCAGTTTCTCCAGGACGGCCTCGAACGCCCGGCGGCTGAACACGACCGCCTTGTGGGCGAGGACGTCGTAGATGTTGAGCCCGGCCACGTCGACCGCCTTGATCCGCGGCAGGTTGCGGACGGCCCTGAACAGGTTGGCGTTGTCGGGGAGGTCGACGAGGAGGGCCGAGTCGAGCTTGTAAGCTTTGATCAGGGCCGCGGCTTCCTTGGTCTTGGGCGCCGCGATCTCGAACGCGGGCACGACCAGGAGCTCCTGGTCGGCGTGCTTCTTGGCCAGGGCCGCTCGGAGAGCGCTCCGGCGGGCCTTCTTCGGCAGCTCGTAGGAATAGTCGCGGGGCTGCGGTCCGAAGACCGTCCCGCCCTTCTTCCAGAGAGGTGAGCGCGTGCTGCCGACGCGGGCCCGGCCGGTGCCCTTCTGCCGCCAGGGCTTCTTGCCGCCGCCGCGGACGAACGCGCGGGTCTTGGTGGCCGCCGTGCCCTGGCGCTGGTTGGCCCGATAGTTGACGACGGCCTCGTAGATCAGGTGGTCGTTCGGCCGTCCGGCGAACAGATCCTCCGGCAGGTCCAGATGGCCGGTCGTCTTTCCGCTGCGGTCGATGATGTCGAGTTTCGCCATGGTGTCCTCTTTCCCCTTCACTTGGCCCGCGCGGCCTTGCGGACGAGGACGTAGCCGCCCGTGGCCCCGGGCACCGCGCCCTTGACGAGCAGGAGGTTCTGGTCCTTGTCCGTGGCGACGACCCGGAGCTTGAGGGTTGTGACCCGGTCATGGCCCATGTGGCCGCCCATGCGCATGCCCTTGACGACCCGCGAGGGGTAGGACGAGGCGCCGATGGAGCCGGGGGCCCGGTGGAACATCGAGCCGTGGGCCGCGCCGCCGCCGGCGAAGTGGTGCCGCTTGACGACGCCGGCGAAGCCCTTGCCCTTGCTGGTCCCGACGACGTCCACCAGCTCGCCGACCTCGAAGATGTCGACGAGGACCTGGTCGCCCTCCTTGACGGCCGCGGGGTCGGAACAGCCGACCTCCTGGAGCTTCTTGACGACGGGCACGCCCGCCTTCTTGAAGTGCCCGGCCTGGGGCTTGAGAGGGTTCCGGACGGCCCGCTCTTCGACGAACCCGAGCTGGACGGCCGCGTAGCCGTCCTTCTCGGCCGTCTTCTTCTGGATAACCGTGCACGGACCGGCCTTGAGGACGGTGACGGGGACGACGTTGCCGGCGTCGTCGAACTGCTGGCTCATGCCGATCTTCTTGGCGATCAGTCCCTGGATCATGGTCACTCTCCCGCCCCGTAGGCCTGGATCTCGACGTCGATGCCGGCCGGCAGGTCGAGCTTCTGGAGCTCTTCGATGGTCTCGTTGTTGTATTCGCTGATGTCGATGAGCCGCTTGTGGATCCGCATCTCGAAATGCTCGCGCGACTTCTTGTCGACGTGCGGGGAACGGAGGACGCAGAACTTGTGGATGCGCGTCGGCAGCGGGATCGGGCCGGCCACGCTGGCGCCGGTCCGTTTCGCCTTGATGACGATGTCCTTGACGGACTGGTCGAGCAGGCGGTGGTCAAACGACTGTAAGCGGATTCTGATCTTTTCCATCTTCGTTCCTCTGTTCTCCGATGGACCTCGCCCGGGCCCTCCGGCCCGGCGGACCCTCGGCGGCGCTCGCGGTTACTCGATGATCTCGGTGACGGTGCCGGCGCCGACCGTCCGGCCGCCTTCGCGGATGGCGAAGCGCAGGGCCTTCTCCATGGCCACGTCGGTGATCAGCTCGATCTCCAGGTTGATGGAGTCGCCGGGCATGACCATCTCGACGTTGTCGGGGAGCTTGACGGACCCGGTCACGTCGGTCGTCCGGAAATAGAACTGCGGCCGGTAGCCCTTGAAGAACGGCGTGTGCCGCCCGCCCTCTTCCTTGGTCAGGGCGACGACCTGGGCCCGGAACTTCCGGTGCGGCGTGATGGACCCGGGCTTGGCCAGGACCTGGCCGCGCTCGACCTCGTCCTTGCCGACGCCGCGGAGCAGGGCCCCGATGTTGTCGCCGGCCTGGGCCTGGTCGAGGAGCTTGCGGAACATCTCGACGCCCGTGACGACCGTCTTGCGCGTCTCGCGCAGCCCGACGATCTCGCACTCGTCGCCGACCTTGACGACGCCGCGCTCGACCCGGCCCGTCACGACGGTGCCGCGGCCGGTGATCGAGAAGACGTCCTCGATGGCCATCTGGAAGGGCTTGTCGACCTCGCGCAGAGGCTCGGGGATGTACTCGTCCATGGCCTTGACCAGCTCCCAGATGCACTTGGCGCCTTCGCCGTTGACGTCTTCCGCCGCCTTCGTCGCGCTGCCGCGGATGACGGGGAGCTTGTCGCCGGGGAAGTCGTACTTCGTGAGCAGCTCGCGGACCTCGAGCTCGACGAGGTCGAGGATCTCGGGATCGTCGACGAGGTCGCACTTGTTCATGAACACGACGATGGCCGGCACGTTGACCTGGTGGGCGAGCAGGATGTGCTCGCGGGTCTGGGGCATGGGGCCGTCGGCCGCGGACACGACCAGGACGGCGCCGTCCATCTGGGCCGCGCCGGAGATCATGTTCTTGATGTAGTCGGCGTGGCCCGGGCAGTCGATGTGGGCGTAGTGCCGCTTCTCGCTTTCGTACTCGACGTGGCTCAGGGCGACCGTCAGGATCTTGGTCGCGTCGCGGCGGAACATCTTGGCGTCGGCCTTGGCGACATCATCATAGCTCTGCGCCTTGGCCAGGCCTTTGGTCGCCAGAACCTTGGTAATGGCGGCCGTCAGCGTCGTCTTGCCGTGGTCGATATGACCGATCGTCCCGACGTTGACATGGGGTTTCGTTCTCGCAAACTTTTCTTTCGCCATCGCTCACCTCCTGTATGGCTTCTGAACTCTGAACTCACCGTTACGCGCCGGCCCGGAAGGGGACGCGGCCCTCGATCCGGGCGACGATCTCGTCCTGGACGCCCTGGGGCGCCCGCTCGTAGAACGCGAATTCCATGGTGAAGACGCCGCGGCCCTGGGTCAGGGTCCGGAGCGCCGTGGCATAGCCGAACATCTCGGCCAGGGGCGCGTGGATGGAGACGACGCGGGAGCCGCTGTGCATCTCCATGCCCTCGATCTTGCCCCGCCGGGCGTTGATGTCGCCGACGATGTCGCCCAGGTACTCGTCCGGGGCGACGATCTCGAGCCTCATCAGCGGCTCGAGCAGGACCGGGCCGGCTCTCTTGGCCGCCTCGCGGAAGGCCAGGGAGGCGGCGATCTTGTAGGCGACCGGGGCGGCATCGACGTCGTGGGTCGAGCCCCCGACGAGGGCCGCCCGCAGATCGGTCACCGGGAAGCCGGCCACGACGCCGGCCTCGAGGGCCTCCCGGACGCCGTTCTCGACGTCGCCGATGAACTCCCGGGGGATGATCCCGCCCCGGGTCCGGTCGACGAACTCGAAGCCCCGGCCGCGCGACAAAGGCTCCAGACGCAGGACGCAGTGGCCGTAGAGGCCTTTGCCGCCGGCCTGGCGGACGTACTTGCCCTCGCCCTCGGCCTCGGCCAGGATGGTCTCTTTATAGGCGACCTGGGGCTTGCCGAGGTTGGCCTTGATCCCGAACTCCCGTTCCATGCGGTCCATGATGATCTCGAGGTGCAGCTCCCCCATCCCCTGGAGCAGGGTCTGGCCGGTCATCGGATCCTGGGTGACCTTGACGGTCGGGTCCTCGCGGACCAGCTTGGCCAGGGTCGTGGCCAGCTTGACGTGATCGGCCTTGGTCTTGGGCTCGATCGTGGCCGAGATGACCGGCTCGGGGAAGCGGATGGTCTCGAGGACGATGGGGTGGCTCTTGAGGCACAGCGTGTCGCCCGTCGAGATATTCTTCATCGAACCCATGGCCGCGATATCGCCGGCGTAGACCTCTTTGATCTCCCGGCGCTTGTTGGCGTGCATCTCGAGGAGGCGGGAGAGCTTCTCCTCCTCGCCCTTGGTCGAGTTGTAGACCGCCTGGCCGACCTTGGCCTTGCCCGAGTAGACCCGGAAATAAGCCAGGCTGCCGAGGAACGGGTCGCTGGCGATCTTGAAGACCAGGCCGGAGAAGGGGGCCTCGTCCGAGGCCGGCCGCGTCTCCTCGGCCAGGGTCTTGGGGTGGTGCCCCACCACAGGCCGGACGTCGGCCGGCGAAGGCAGGTAGTCGACGACGGCATCGAGCAGCGGCTGCACGCCCTTGTTCCGGAACGAGGCCCCGTAGAGAACGGGGACAACGTCCTGGGCCAGGGTGGCCCGGCGGACGGCGGCCCGCAGCTCCGGCGTCGCGACCTCGACCCCGTCGAGGTACTTCGCCATCAGGGCGTCGTCATGCTCACTCAGCATTTCCAGCATGTCCTGTCGTTTCCGTTCGACTTCCTCGCGCTCCTCATCCGCGACCTCGCGGACGACATAGTCCGTCCCCAGGATGTCTTGACCCCAGTCATAGACCTTGCGGTCGATGAGGTCGATCACACCGCGGAATCCGTCCTCCCTACCCAGGGGAATCTGGACCGGCAGAGGCTTGGCCGCCACCCGCGTCCTCAACATGAGGACCGCCCGTTCCGGGTCGGCCCCGATCCGGTCCATCTTGTTGATGAACACGATGCGGGGCACCCGGTACTTGTCGGCCTGGCGCCACACTGTCTCGGACTGCGGTTCGACGCCGCCAACTCCACACAGTATGGCTATCGCGCCGTCAAGCACCCTCAGGGAGCGCTCGACCTCCGCGGTGAAATCCACGTGACCCGGCGTATCGATGATATTGATACGGTGGTCACGCCAGGCGCACGTCGTCGCGGCCGAGGTGATGGTGATCCCGCGCTCTTGCTCCTGGACCATCCAATCCATCACGGCCGTTCCTTCGTCCACCTCGCCCATCTTGTAGGTCATACCCGTATAAAACAGCATCCGCTCGGTCGTGGTCGTCTTGCCGGCGTCGATATGGGCCATGATGCCGATGTTCCGGACTCTCTCGATCGGGTATGACCGCATAAACCCTTCGCTCCATATCGACCCAAATCACAGACCGAGCTCTTTCCTGAAGACTACCATTTATAGTGTGCGAAGGCCCGGTTGGCCTCCGCCATCTTGTGCGTGTCTTCGCGCTTCTTGACCGCGCCGCCGCGGTTGTTGATGGCGTCGATGATCTCGGCGGAGAGCTTCTCCTGCATGCTCTTGCCGCCGCGCTGCTTGGCGTAGTTGACCAGCCAGCGGAAGCCCAGAGAATAGGACCGTCCGGGCGAGACCTCGATGGGGACCTGGTAATTCGCGCCGCCGACGCGCCGCGACTTGGTCTCGAGGAATGGCCTGACGTTCTCCAGGGCCTTCTCCAGGACCTTGAGAGGGTCTTCCTTGGTCTTGGCCTTGAGGATGTCCATCGTCCCATAGACGACCCGCTCGGCGGTCGTCTTCTTCCCCTTGCGGAGGAAGAGGTTGATGAACCGCGCGACGAGCGTGCTGCCGTAAAGGGAGTCGACCGGCGCTTTGCGCTTCTTGATGGTTCCGCGTCTCGGCATGGGAAGCTCCTAACTAGGCCGCGGCCCGTTTCTCTTTGGGCCGCTTCGCCCCGTACCGGGAACGCGCCTTGAAGCGGTTCTGCACGCCCTCGGCGTCGAGCTTGCCGCGGATGATGTGGTAGCGGACGCCGGGCAGGTCCTTGATGCGACCGCCCCGGATCATGACGATCGAGTGTTCCTGGAGGTTGTGGCCGATGCCGGGGATGTAGCCGGTGACCTCGATGTTGTTGGTCAGCCGCACGCGGGCGACCTTGCGCATGGCCGAGTTCGGCTTCTTGGGCGTGGTCGTGAACACCCGGGTGCAGACTCCCCTCTTCTGGGGGCAGGCGTCGAGCGCTGGAGATTTACTCTTGTATTTCTTGGGCGAACGGCCTTTTCTGACGAGCTGATTGACGGTCGGCAATGAAAAATACTCCTCTACACAGATTTCTCAATGGTTTTATTCATCCGCAGGGGGATAGCCCGAGACGAATGGATGGATATTAGCAAAATTCGGCCTCCCTGTCAAGAAATTTGACGCCTGCCGTCCCCAGGGGGGCTTCAGCCCTCCGGTACGGCCTCCTCCTCTTCCTTCTCGGGCTCGACCGCCAGGAGCGGCTGCATCTCTTCCTTGAGCTCGACGTTCCGGTAGTGCTTGTAGCCCGTGCCGGCCGGAATGAGCCGGCCCATGATGATGTTCTCCTTGAGGCGGCGCAGGTAGTCGACCTTGCCGTACAGGCTGGCCTCGGTCAGGACCCGGGTCGTCTCCTGGAAGGAGGCGGCCGAAATGAAGCTGTCCGTGCTCAGGGCGCTCTTGGTGATGCCGAGCAGGAGCGGCCGGGCCTTGGCCGGCTTGCCGCCCTTCTTGATGACCTTCTCGTTCTCCGCCTGGAAGACGAACTTGTCGACCTGCTCGTCGACCAGGAACTCGGTGTCCCCGACCTCCTCGACCTTGACCCAGCGCAGCATCATCCGGATGATCGTCTCGATGTGCTTGTCGTTGATGGCCACGCCCTGGAGCCGGTAAACGGCTTGGACCTCCTTGAGGAGGTACTCGGCCAGCTCCTTCTCGCCGAGGACGCGCAGGATGTCGTGGGGGTTGACCGGCCCGTCCATGAGGGCGTCGCCGGCCCGGATCCGCTCCGCGTCGGAGACGCTCAGGTGGGCGCCCTTGGGGATGAGGTATTCCTTCTCGCCGCCGCGCTCGTTGCGGACCATGATCTTGCGGTAGCCGCGGACCAGGCCGCCGATCTGGACGGTCCCGTCGATCTCGGAGATGACGGCCGGCAGCTTGGGCCGCCGGGCCTCGAACAGCTCCTCGGCCCGGGGCAGGCCGCCCGTGATGTCCTTGGTGCGGGCCGCTTCGCGGGGGATCTTGGCCATCACTTCGCCGGCGAAGACCTTCTCCGTGTCCTTGATCTCGAGGTTGGCCCCGGCCGGCAGGAAGTACTTCCGCAGCAGGACCGGCCGGCCCTTGTCGTCGGTCTTGGACGAATGCAGGATCTCGATCTGGGGCTGGAGCTTCTCGTCCTTGGGGTCGATGATGACCTGGGTGATGAGGCCGGTGAACTCGTCCTGGACCTCCTCCATGCTGACGCCGAGGACGACGTCGTGGAAGCGGACCGTCCCGGTCTCTTCCGCCAGGATGAACGTGTTGAAGGGGTCCCACTCGGCGAAGGCCTGGCGGGACTTGATCTCCTGGCCCTCGGAGACGAGGATGCGGGCGCCGTAGGGCACCTGGTAATGCTCGACCTCGCGGCCGCGATGGTCCAGGACGGCGACGTTGGCGCTGCGGTTGACGACGATGAGCGTGCCGTCCTTGTTGGTGACCGACTTGAGGTTGTTGAACTTGAGGACGCCGTCGTTCTTGGCCTCGAGCTTGGACCGCTCGGCGCCGCCCATGGCGATGCCGCCGACGTGGAAGGTCCGCATCGTCAGCTGCGTGCCCGGCTCGCCGATCGACTGGGCGGCCACGATGCCGACCGCCTCGCCGAGCTCGACCATCTTGCCGGACGCCGGCGAGCGGCCGTAGCAGAGCTGGCAGATGCCGCGCTTGGACTCGCAGGTCAGGACCGAGCGGATCTTGACCCGCTCGATGCCCAGGTCCTGGAACTGCTGGACCACCTTCTCGGTGATCTCGGCGTTCATGTCGACGATCGGGCGGCCCGTATCGGGGTGGACGACCTGCTCGAGGGCGACCCGGCCGACGATCCGGTCGAGGAAGGGCTCGATGATCTCGCCGTTCTCGACGATGGCCGAGACGTTGATGCCCTTGAGCGTGCCGCAGTCGCGCTCGTCGACGACGACCTCCTGGCAGACGTCCACGAGCTTGCGGGTCAGGTAGCCGGAATTGGCCGTCTTGAGGGCCGTGTCGGCCAGGCCCTTGCGGGCGCCATGGGTCGAGATGAAGTACTGGAGGACGTTCAGGCCCTCCCGGAGGTTGGAGACGATGGGCGTCTCCAGGATCTCGCCCGAGGGCTTCGACATCAGGCCGCGCATGCCGGCCAGCTGGCGGATCTGCTGCTTGTTGCCGCGCGATCCGGAATCGGACATGACGTAGAGCGGGTTGAGCTCCTTGCCCTCGAGGCTGATGCGCTTCATCTCCTCGATCATGGCGCTCGAGACCTTGTCGGTCACCGTGCCCCAGATCTCGATGACGCGGTTGAAGCGCTCGCCCGAGGAGATCGTGCCGTCCCGGTAGAGGCTCTCGATCGACTGGACCTCCTTCTCGGCCTTGTCGACGAGGGCCTTCTTCTCGCCGGGGATGACGAAGTCGTCGATGCCCAGGGAGAAGCCGGCCTGCGTGGCGTAGGTGAAGCCCAGCTCCTTCAGGGCGTCCAGGATCTTGACCGTCTCCTGGAGGCCGAGCCGGAGGTAGGCGTAGAAGACCACGTTCTCCATGCCCTTCTTGCGGAACACGCCGTTGACATAGGGGAAGCCCTTGGGCAGGACGGAGTTGAAGATGATCCGGCCGGGCGTCGTCTCGACGATCTCGTTCTTGCAGTCCTGGATCGGGCAGGTCATGACGCCCTGGTCGTCATAGAAAATGGCCAGGTTCATGAACGGGCCGGTGAAGCGCAGCTTGATGACGCTCTGGAGCGTGACCTCGCCGGCCTCCATGGCCAGCAGGGCCTCGTCGGGCGTGCCGAAGATGCGCCCCTCCCCTTTCAGGCCGTTCTTCGCGAGGGTCAAATAGTAGCAGCCGAGGACCATGTCCTGGCTGGGGATGGTCAGCGGCCGGCCGTGGGCCGGCGACAGGATGTTGTTCGTCGACAGCATCAGGGTCTGGGCCTCGATCTGGGCCTCGACCGAGAGCGGGATGTGGACGGCCATCTGGTCGCCGTCGAAGTCGGCGTTGAACGCGGCGCAGACGAGCGGGTGGATCTGGATGGCCTTGCCCTCGACGAGGATGGGCTCGAAGGCCTGGATGCCCAGCCGGTGCAGCGTGGGCGCGCGGTTGAGGAAGATCGGGTGCTCGCGAACGACCTCCTCGAGGTAGTCCCAGACCTCGGGCCGCTCCTGCTCGTGCCACTCCCGGGCGACCTTGACGCTCGGGACGAGGCCCTCCTTCTCGAGCCTGTTGAAGATGAAGGGCTTGAACAGCTCGAGGGCCATCTTCTTGGGCAGGCCGCACTGGTTGAGCTTGAGCTCGGGGCCGACCACGATGACCGAGCGGCCGGAGTAGTCGACGCGCTTGCCGAGGAGGTTCTGGCGGAACCGGCCCTGCTTGCCACGAAGGGCCTCGCTCAGGGACTTGAGGGGCCGGCGGTTGGCGCCGAGGTGGACGCGGCCGCGCTTGCCGTTGTCGAACAGGGCGTCAACGGCCTCCTGGAGCATCCGCTTCTCGTTGCGGATGATGAGCTCGGGGGCCTTGAGCTCGATCAGCTTCTTGAGCCGGTTGTTGCGGTTGATGACCCGGCGGTAGAGGTCGTTGAGGTCGGACGTGGCGAAACGGCCGCCGTCGAGGCGGACGAGGGGGCGCAGGTCGGGCGGGATGACCGGGATGACGTCGAGGACCATCCACTCGGGCCGGTTGCCGGAGCGCTTGAGGGCCTTGAACACGCGGAGACGCTTGGCGTAGCGGAGCTTGCGCTGCTGCGAGGTATCCTTCTTCATCAGCTTGCGCAGGCGCTCGGACTCCTTCTGGATGTTGATCTTCTCCAGGAGGATCTTGATCGCCTCGGCCCCGATCGAGGCCTCGAACTTGTCGCCGTACTTCTCCTGGGCGTCCTTGAACTCCTCCTCGTTGAGGAGCTGCTTCTCCTTGAGCGGCGTGTCGGCCGGATCGATGACGATGTAGGACTCGAAGTAAAGGACCTTCTCGAGGTCCTTGATGGACAGGTCGAGGACGAGCCCGATGCGGCTCGGCGGGCTCTTGAAGAACCAGATGTGGGCCACGGGCGAGGCCAGCTGGATGTGGCCCATGCGCTCGCGCCGGACCTTGCTCTTGGTCACTTCGACGCCGCAGCGCTCGCAGATGATGCCCCGGTACTTCATCCGCTTGTATTTGCCGCACAGGCACTCGTAATCGTTGATGGGGCCGAAGATCTTGGCGCAGAACAGGCCGTCCTTCTCCGGCTTGAACGTCCGGTAGTTGATCGTCTCGGGCTTGGTCACCTCGCCCCAGGACCAGCTCTTGATCTTGTCCGGCGAGGCGATGCTGATGCGGACCCTATCGAACTCGAGCCGCGGCCGGGGCGCCGTGGTGATCGGAGGTCGGATGTCCATTAGACTTCTCCTTTGCCAGGCTGGGGCACGGCGATGCCCCAGGGCAGGACGTCTTCCTTTTCGCCCTTCTCGAGCTCCACGTTCAGGCACAGGCTCTGGAGCTCGCGGATGAGGACGTTGACCGATTCGGGCAAGCCCGGCGTGAATTCGAGGTCGCCCTTGACGATGGCCTCGTAGATCTTGGCCCGGCCCTCGACGTCGTCGGACTTGACGGTCAGGAGCTCCTGGAGGCAGTAGGCCGCGCCGTAGGCCTCCAGGGCCCAGACCTCCATCTCGCCGAAGCGCTGGCCGCCGAACTGGGCCTTGCCGCCGAGGGGCTGCTGGGTGATCAGGGAGTACGGGCCGGTCGAGCGGGCGTGGATCTTGTCGTCGACGAGGTGGTAGAGCTTCATCATGTAGATGTAGCCGACCGTGACCTCCTGGTCGAGGAATTCGCCGGTGACGCCGTCGTAGAGCGGGGTCTTGCCGCTCTCCGGCAGGCCGGCCTTTTTCAGCAGGCCCTTGATCTCGTTCTCGCTGGCCCCGTCGAAGACCGGCGTGGCCATCCAGAAATCGAGGGTCCGGGCGGCCCAGCCAGCGTGGGTCTCGAGGATCTGCCCGACGTTCATGCGGGACGGGACGCCGAGCGGGTTGAGGACGATCTCGACCGGCAGCCCGTCGGGCAGCCGGGGCATGTCCTCCTCGGGCACGATCTTGGCGACGATGCCCTTGTTGCCGTGGCGGCCGGAGACCTTGTCGCCGACCGACAGCTTCCGCTTCATGGCGATGAAGACCTTGATGGACTGGATGACGCCGGGGGCCAGCTCGTCCCCCTTCTTGAGGTTCTCGACCTTGTCCTTGAAGATGGCCCGCAGGGCCTCGATCTGGCGCTTGACCTTCTTGTCGAGGTCCTTGATCTCCCGGTCGCGGTCCTCGTCGTCGTTGAGCTTGAGCTTCATGGCGCTGTCGAAGTCGAGCGGCTCGAGGACCTTGTCGGTCAGCTTGGTGCCCTTCTCGATCGTCTCGTCGTCGACTTTCTGGGCCTTCTCGACGACCGAGCCCTTGAGCAGGGCCCGGACCTTCTCCCATTTCTCGGTCTCGATGATGACGATCTCGTCATCGAGGTTGCGCTTGAGCGTCGCGATCTCGTCCTTCTCGATGGCCTTGGCCCGGGGCCCCTTCTCGATGCCCCGGCGGGAGAAGATGCGGACGTCGATGATCGTGCCCTCGACGCCCGGCGAGCAGTAGAGGGAGGCGTCCTTGACGTCCAGGGCCTTCTCGCCGAAGATCGCCTTGAGGAGCTTCTCCTCGGGGGACAGCTGGGTTTCGCCCTTCGGGGCGACCTTGCCGACGAGGATGTCGCCCGACTTGACGTGGGCGCCGATGCGGACAATGCCGTTCTCGTCCAGGTTGCGGAGCAGGTTCTCGGGGACGTTGGGGATGTCGCGGGTGATGTCCTCGGGGCCGAGCTTGGTGTCGCGGGCCTCGATCGTCTCCTCGACGATGTGGAGCGAGGTGAAGATGTCTTCCTTGATCAGCTTCTCGCTGACGATGATGGCGTCCTCAAAGTTGTAGCCGCGCCAGGGCATGAAGGCGCAGAGGACATTGCGGCCCAGGGCCAGCTCGCCGCGGTCGGTGCAGGAGCTGTCGGCCAGGACCTGGCCGCGGGCGACCTGGTCGCCCTTGCGGACGATCGGACGGTGGTTAGTCGAGGTGTTCTGGTTGGTCCGCAGGAACTTGATCAGGGTGTAGAGATCGGTGCCGACGTCGTAGCTGCGGCCGGATTCCTTCTCGTCGACGCGGACGATGATGCGCTCGGCGTCGACGAACTCGACGATGCCGGAGCGGCGGCAGACGATGACGTCGCCCGAGCCGACAGCGACGAGGTCCTCGATGCCGGTCCCGATGAGCGGGGCCTCGGGCCGGAGGAGGGGCACGGCCTGGCGCTGCATGTTCGAGCCCATGAGGGCCCGGTTGGCGTCGTCGTGCTCGAGGAACGGGATGAGGGCGGCGGACAGGGACACGAGCTGCTTCGGCGAGACGTCGATATAGTGGATCTGCTCGCGGGGGATGTTCTTGAAGTTGCCGCGCTCGCGGGCGCTGACGAGGTCGTTCACGAAGCGGCCGCGGTCGTCGACGGGGGCGTTGGCCTGGGCGATGTTGTGCTTCTCCTCCTCCCAAGCCGTGAGGTAGAAGCAGTAGGGCTCGACGGACGGCAGGTGGCGGGCCTTTTCGGCCTTGAGCCGGTCGAGGGCCCGGGTCATCTCGTCCTTCTTGACGACGTCGCCGATCTTATAGTCGCTGTTGCCGGGATGGAGGACCTTGACATAGTCGATGATGCGGCCGTTGTCGACTTTGCGGTAGGGGGTCTCGACGAAGCCGTACTCGTTGACCCGGGCGAAACAGCTGAGCGAGGAGATGAGGCCGATGTTCGGGCCTTCCGGCGTCTCGACCGGGCAGATACGGCCGTAGTGCGAGGTCTGGATGTCGCGGACCTCGAAGCCGGCCCGCTCGCGGCTGAGGCCGCCGGGCCCGAGGGCCGAGAGGCGGCGTTTGTGCGTGATCTCGGCCAGGGCGTTGATCTGGTCCATGAACTGGGACAGCTGGGAGCTGCCGAAGAACTCCTTGAGGGCGGCGATGACGGGCTTGGAGTTGATCAGGTCCTGGGGCATGGCCGCGGCCAGGTCGGCCGTGATGGTCATCTTCTCCTTGATCGTCCGCTCCATCCGGGTCAGGCCGATGCGGAAGGCGTTCTCGACGAGCTCGCCGACGGACCGGACCCGGCGGTTGCCGAGGTGATCGATGTCGTCGACCGAGCCCTCGCCGAAGCGCAGGTTGAGCAGGTACTTGAGGACATCGACGTAGTCCTGCGGCGCGAGCGTCTTCTCGTCGAGCGGCGTCTCGAGGCCGAGCTTGATGTTGAACTTGAGCCGGCCGATGCGGGAGAAATTGTATTTCTGGGGATTGAAGAACAGGCTCTGGAAGAGGTTGTGCGCGCTTTCCTGGGTGTGGGGCTCGCCCGGCCTCAGCTTGCGGTAGATCTCGCCGAGGGCCGAGGGCTGGTCCTTGCGCAGGTCCTTCTTGAGGGTCGTGCTGATGATGAGCCCGGCCCGGTCCTCTTCGGGGGTGAAGACCTCGAAGGGCTCGGCGCGGCCGATGAGCAGGTCGAGCTGGGTGTCCTCGAGCGGCTCGTTGGTCCGGACCTTGCCCTTGATGGCCGCGAGCGAGTAGGCGCCGAGGAGCTCCTTCTTGACCAGGGGCACCCGGGTGACCCCGGCCTCCTTGAGGGCGGCCAGGACGTCGGGCGTGATCTTCTTCTTGGCCGGGGCCAGGACCTTGCGGCCCCGGGCGTCCGTGACCTCTTCGGCCGCGGTCCGGCCGACCAGGCCGTCGCCGACCTCCCAGTAGAGCTTGCCGTCCTCGACGACGACCTTGGCGACCTTGTGGAAGAGCCGCAGGATATCTTCGTCGCCGCCGAAGCCGAGGGCCCGGAGGAAGACGGTGGCCAGGAACTTCTTCTTGCGGTCGAGGCGGACCCAGATCAGGTTCTTGGCGTCGTGCTCGAACTCGACCCAAGCGCCCCGGTACGGGATGATCTTGGCGATGAAGAAGCCCTTGGACTCGGCCTGGCGGAAGAAGACGCCCGGCGAGCGCTGGAGCTGGCTGACGACGACCCGCTCGATGCCGTTGAAGATGAAGGTCCCCTTCTCGGTCATGAGCGGGATGTCGCCGAAATAGACTTCCTGCTGCTTGATGTGCTTGAGCCGCTTGGTTTTCGTCGTCGCGTCCTTCTCCCAGGACACGAGCTGGACCTTGAGCTTGAGAGGGATCGAATAGGTGTAGCCCTTCTGGATGCACTCCATCGGGGTGTACTTGATCCGGAGGCCGACCCGGTCGCCGCAGTGTTCGCAGAGCGGCAATTCGATCTTCCGGGCCGCCCCGCAGTACGGGCAGACCTCTTTCTCGGAGAGCTCCATGTCCGCGGGAAGCAGCGTCTGGCAGGCCGTGCACTTGGCCCGGGAGTTCTCCACCCCCTTGAGCCGGCCGCACTTGCATTCCCAGGTCCCGATCGAGTAGCTCAGGAACTCGAGCTCCGTCGTCTCCTTGAAATCGGAGATCGGGAAGACATCCTTCAGCGCGGCCTGCAGGCCGGTGTCCTTCCGCTCCTCGGGCAGGAGATCCATCTGGAGGAACTCGCGGTAGGACTGGGTCTGGATGTCCAGAAGGTCGGGCATCGGGAAGACCGCCTTGATCTTCGAGAAGTCGACCCTCTCGCGGAACGGTTGTCTAGGTTCTTTGACCATGTTGTCTCACTCTCACGCAGAGATCGAGGGCCCCAGGATCCGAAACCGGACGGACGGACGCTCAGCCAACCGGGTCACTTATTGAAGCTCGATGACGGCTCCGACTTCGGCGAACTTGGCCTTGATGGCCTCGGCCTCTTCCTTGGTCACGCCTTCCTTGAGGGTCTTGGGCGCGCCGTCGACCAGATCCTTGGCCTCCTTGAGGCCGAGGCTCGTGACTTCGCGGACGACCTTGATGACGTTGATCTTCTTGTCGCCGACGGACTTGAGCACGGCAGTGAACTCGGTCTTCTCCTCGGCCGGCTTGGCTTCGGCGGCGGGGGCGGCGCCGGCCACCATGACGGGAGCGGCCGCGGCGGCGCTGATGCCGTACCGGGACTCGAACTCCTTGATGTAGTCCGAGAGCTCCAGCATCGTCAGGCTGTCGAGGTGGGTGAAGAACTGTTCCTTGGTCAATTTTTCCATGTCACGGTCTCCTTAATTAATATGGAATTTCAGCTGGTCTTCTTTTTATTGAGCTCGCTGAGCAGGATGCCGACCTGCCCGAGCGGGGCCTGCAGGGTCCGCATGAGCCGGTGAAGCGGGCTGGCCATCATATATCCGATCTTGCCCAGGAGGTCCTGGCGCGAGCCGAGCCGGGTGACCTCGTCGAAGCGCTCGGCCGGCATGAGCTGGCCTTCGACCTGGCCGCCCTTGACCGCCAGGATCTTGCCCTGGTTCGAGAAGTCCTTCAGGATCTTGGCCAGCCCGACGGGGTCCTTGTCGGCGAAGGCGATCGCGGTCGGCTTCTGGAAGAACGGCCGGAGGGCCGGCGGGCACTTCTCGCCCAGGGCCCGGAGGGCCAGCCGGTTCTTGATGACCTTGTAGCTGTAGGCGTTCTTGCGCAGCAGCTTCCGCAGCTCGACGGCCTGGGCCACCTTCATCCGCTTGAAGTCGACGAGGTAGTACGTGCTGTTCGTGGTGAACAGGCGTTCGAGCGTTTGGACGATGGGGATCTTGGCTTCCTTTTTCACGGCGCTCTCCTAGCTTTCGAGGATGTCCTCGGCGATCCGGAAGGACGGGCCCATGGTCGAGGACACGAACATCGTCTTGATGTACTTGCCCTTCGCGGCCGGCGGCTTGGCGTGGAGGATGGCCTGGACGAAGGTCCGCATGTTGTCGACGAGCAAGGCCTCCGGGAACGAGACCTTGCCGACCGTCGAGTGGACGATGCTCGTCTTGTCGACGCGGAACTCGACCTTGCCGGCCTTGGTCTCCTCGACGGCCTTGCGGATGTCGAAGGTCACGGTGCCGGACTTGGGGTTGGGCATGAGGCCCTTGGTGCCCAGGATGCGGCCGAGCTTGCCGACGCCGCGCATGACGTCGGGAGTGGCGATGACGACGTCGAAGTCGATCCAGCCGCCGGCGATCTTCTCGATGAGGTCGTCGCCGCCGAAGTAGTCGGCCCCGGCCTCCTCGGCCTCCTTGAGCTTCTCGCCCGCGGCGATGACGGCGATCTTCTTGGTCTTGCCCGTGCCGTGGGGCAGGACGACCGTGCCGCGGACCATCTGGTCGGAGTACTTGGGGTTGACGCCGAGGCGGATGTCCATGTCGACCGACTCGTCGAACTTGGCGAAGTGGGCCTGCTTGAGGAGGGCCGCGGCCTCCTCGAGGGTGTAGGTCTTGGTCTCGGGGCCCTTGACGGCCCGGGCCTTGAGGGTGTTCTTGCCGTGCTTACTCACTGACGATCTCCAATCCCATGTTGCGGGCGGTGCCCTCGATGATCCTCTTGGCCGCTTCGAGGTCGTAGGCGTTGAGGTCGGCGAGCTTGATCCGGGCGATCTCCTCGATCTGCTTCGGCGTGACCTTGCCGACCTTCTCCTTGTTCGGCGCCCCGGACCCCTTGGCGATCCCGGCCGCCTTCTTCAGGAGATAGGAGGCCGGGGGGGTCTTGACGACGAAGTTGAACGACTTGTCCTTGAAGACGGTGATGAGGACGGGGACGACCGTGCCCTCGTCCATCTTCTTCGTCCGGTCGTTGAACTCGCGGACGAAGCCCATGATGTTGACGCCGTGCTGGCCCAGGGCCGGCCCGACGGGCGGTGCCGGGCTGGCTTGGCCGGCGACGATCTCCAGCTTGATCTTAGCGACGACTTCCTTCGACATGCCGGTCCTCCTATAGCTTCTCGACCTGCAGGAATTCTAGCTCGACCGGGGTCGACCGGCCGAAGATGGTGACCAGGACCTTGAGGGTGTTCCGCTCGGGATGGACCTCCTCGACGATGCCGTTGAAGTTGAAGAACGGTCCGTCGATGATGCGGACGGCCTCACCCTTCTCGAACGAGTGCTTGGGCTTGGGCTTCTCCGAGGTCGTCTCCATGTGCTCGACGATCTGGCCGACCTCCTTCTTGCTCAACGGGGTCGGGGTCCGGCCGGAGCCGACGAAGCCGGTGACCTTGGGGACGTTCCGGATCATCAGCCAGTTCTCGTCGTTCATCTCCATCTCGACGAGGATGTAGCCGGGATAGGACCGCTTGGTCGAGACGACCTTCTTGCCGCCCCGGATCTCGATGACGTCCTCGGTCGGGATGATGATCTGGCCGACCTGGTCCTCGAGGTGCAGCTCGATCGCCTTCTGGCGGATGGACTCGGCCACGAACTTCTCGAAGCCCGAGTAGGTGTGAACGACGAACCAGTTCTTTGCCATCTTGCGATTCCTTAGCCTTACCCGAAGAGAGACTTGATCTGCGTGATGACCCAGGCGAAGATGACGTCCATGAAGAACAGGTAGAACCCGAAGAAGATCGTGGCCGCGATGACGACGACGGTCGTGTTGACGACCTCGTTGCGGGACGGCCAAGTGACCTTCTTGAGCTCGGCCCGGACATCCTTCAGGAAGTTCCAGAACCGCCGGTACCAGTGGATCTTGTCGTTCATGACGTTCTCTCTTTCGGTCGTCCGCGGCCGGGGCCCTCAGCCCCGCGGCCGCCCTCCCCGGAGGGGGCAATGGCAGGTGAGGCAGGGCTCGAACCCGCAACCTGCGGTTTTGGAGACCGCTGCTCTACCAATTGAGCTACTCACCTGTCGTCTCTCCTCGCCTATTTGACTTCCTTGTGGAGCGTGTGTTTCCGGCAGAAACGGCAGTACTTGTTCGTCTCGAGCTTGTCGGCCTGCTTCTTCTTGTTGCGCGTGGAGCTGTAGTTGCGCCGCTTGCACTCGCCGCACTGGAGCGTGATGATCTCTCGCATGTCGGTCCTTCCCGGCCCCGCAGGGCCTCGCTCGGAATCAGGAAAAAGCCCAAGACCAGAATTGAACTGGTGACCCCGTCCTTACCAAGGACGTGCTCTACCAACTGAGCTACTTGGGCCCGGCAACCTCGAACAAGAGCGGGAAACGGGACTCGAACCCGCGACGTTCAGCTTGGAAGGCTGACGCTCTACCAACTGAGCTATTCCCGCGGACGAACAAATGGGCAGGGAAGGATTCGAACCTCCGAAGCGTTTCCGCAACGGGTTTACAGCCCGTCCCATTTGGCCACTCTGGAACCTGCCCGTACTATGATGCATCGTCCTCGCCTATCGCCCGTCCAAGCCAGCGAAGGGACTCGAACCCCTGACCCGCTGATTACAAATCAGCCGCTCTACCTGCTGAGCTACGCTGGCGTTCCTGGCCCTGCCCGCCGCTACCCTGCTCTGCCCGATGTGACTGGGGGAAAATGAAAAAAAGGGATGAAAAAAGAAAAACCTTTCTCCTCGAGCTCGAATTGTTCTTTTTTTCAGATGAATTAATCTGAAATATACAGAACGACCAACGGCTATGCTAGAGGAAATTCACTTTTCTGTCAAGGGGTTCTTTTTATGGCCGGCCGCCCGCCCCGGAACCGGCCCAGATTCTCCCCGACGTTCCTCAGGAACTCGATGTTGAAGATCAGGTAATGGGCCCTCTGGACGGGGGTCAGGATGCGGTCCAGGGCCGCCTCGGCCTCCTCGTCGCCCTTCCGGACGGCCAGGCGGGCCTCCCGGACCCGACCGACCAGAGCCAGGAGCTCCTTGTCGTCGGGGGGAGTCTTGGCCAACTCCTCCCTGAGGGCGCGGAGGTCCTGTCCCATTTTCCTTTGGATCTCGGCTTTTTTCTTCTCCGAGCGGGTCAGAAGGGGGTAGACCTTGGCCGTCTGCTCCTCAGTGAGGTCCAGGGCCCGGGTGAGCCGGAGGAGATAGAGCTCGCCGATCCGTTCCCGGAGGCCGGGCCCCTGAGCTTGTTCGCCGGCCTGTTGGGCCCGCGCCAGGTTCCCGATCCCGGCCAGCAGCGACGCCCCCACGAGACAGGCGGCGATCAGGGCCTTCTTGGTCATCATTGTCATGCCGGACCTCCATGTGCGGTTTCTTTTTCGAGCTCGGCGATGATGCCCCTGAGCTCGTCGTCGCTCAGGCCCTCCCAGAAGAGGGGGTCGGCGGCCGGAAGCACGAGGGCTTCGGCGTCGGGGGCGGGTGTGAGATCTTCGATCTGGGCCACGACCTCCCGGTCCACCCGCGCGGCCAGCTCATGGTCCCCTTCGGCCGCCACCGTGAGCGGATCGAGGACGTCTTCGTAGGCCGTCCAGGTCTCGACCGGCAGCCGTCCCGGACGCTGAAGCAGATACCAGGCGGACAGGCCGACGAGGACGGAAGCCGCGGCCACGGCCCAGGCCCAGCTCCGGCGGACAGCCGCCGCTGTGTCCGCGGGCCGCCGCCTCTCCCCTGCCGCGTCGATCTTGGCCGCCACGGCCTTTTCGAATTCCGCCCACGACCCGGCCGGGCGCTCGTCCGCGAGCTTGGCCCGATCCTGGAGGAGCCCGATCCGGGCCCGATAGGCCCGGCAGTCCGGGCAGCCTTGGAGATGGGCCTCGAGCCGGGCCCGCCGCCGGGCCGGGAGGGTCCCGTCGAGCGCGTCCGAAAGCCGGCGTCGGGCCGTTGGGCATCTCATCTCCGTACCTCCTCAAGCCTGCTTATTCATAAAAACGCCCTTTTTTTCTCCATCTCTTTTTTTTCGGGCGTTTTTACCCTCCGGGCGAACCGATCCGGCCTCATCTGCTTCGTTCTCGGGGTTCGCAGTACCAAAGAGTACAGCTTCACCCCTCGGGCCTCGCATCTGAGGCCTGCTCGATTCGTGAATAACGCCGGCTAGATAGGGTTTCAGGCGCGCCTGAAGAAGACGCCGGGCCTTGTGCATCCGCCAGGAGACCGTGTTCTCCGAGCAGCCGAGGACGGCGGCCGCGTCGGCGTGGCTCAGGCCCTGGTCGACGACGAGGGCGAATGTGGCCCGGAAATGGGCCGGCAAGCCGGCCATGGCTTGGCCGATCCGGCCCGAGAGCTCGCTCATGGACGAGGTCGCTTCGGGCCCTCCGGCGGGGTCCCGGCCGTGGGCGCCGACGGACAGGTTCTCGTCGAAGGGGGCCCGGTTCCTCTCCCGCTTCCGTTTTTTCAGGAACGTCAACGACGTGTTCACCGTGATCCTGTAGAGCCAGGTATAGAACGACGAGCCGCTGCGGAACGAGCCCACCGACTTCCAAGCCGTCAAGAAGACCTCCTGGGCCAGATCGTCCGCATCGGCGCGATCGCCGGCCAGGCGCAACGCGACGGCATAGACCCGGCGCTCGTGCCGGCGGACGAGCTCGGCAAAGGCCTCGCGGGCTCCACCCCGCGCCTCTTCCACCAGGCGCTCGTCTGGCCGGTCATCCATCACGTGCTCACTATGTTAGACGGCTATTATGGCGTTTCCTTTGCCCCTCTCCTTTTTACAGGCCTGTTCCCGAAAAAACGGAAACATGAAACGTGTTTCCTAAGGGGGACATGATACGTGTTTCGTGTCCCCGGTTTCTATAGGAAACACGTATCATGTCCCGCTTTTTCTATATCCCGTCCCTCACTTTTTGTGCTATCATCACCCTCTCCGCCAACGCACGAAAGGCTGACGCGTCATGATCGAACGCTATACCCGCCCGGCCATGGGCGCCATCTGGACCGAGGAGAACAAATACCGCAAGTGGCTGGCCGTCGAACTGGCCGTCTGCGAGGCCTGGGGCCGCCTGGGCAAGATCCCCCGCGCCGCCCTCCGGACGATCGCGAACAAGGCCGACTTCTCGGTCGAGCGCATCGACGAGATCGAAAGAGTCGTCAAGCACGACATCATCGCCTTCCTGACCTCCGTCGCCGAAAAGGTCGGGCCGGAGTCGCGCCACATCCATCTCGGCCTGACCTCCTATGACGTCGTCGACACGGCCCTGTCCTTGCTCATCAAGGAATCGCTCGAGAACCTCCTCCGCGACCTGCGCGCGTTCCATCGCCTGCTCCGGCGCCAGGCGCTGAAGTACAAGAAGACCGTCTGCATCGGCCGGACCCACGGCATCCACGCCGAGCCGATCACGTTCGGGTTCAAGGTCCTGGTCTGGTACGAGGAGATCGGGCGCCACATCGTCCGGCTCGAGGCCGCGCGCAAGATCATCTCGGTCGGCCGCATCTCCGGGTCGGTCGGGACCTACATCCACCTCGATCCGCGGGTCGAGGTCATGGCCCTCCGGAAGCTCAAGCTCGAGCCGGCCAAGGTCTCGACCCAGGTCCTGCAGAGGGACCGCCACGCCGAGGTCCTTTCGGCCCTGGCCCTTCTGGCGTCCTCCGTCGAGAAGATCGCCGTCGAGGTCCGCCACCTGCAGCGGACCGAGGTCCTCGAGCTCGAGGAGCCGTTCACCAAGGGCCAGAAGGGCTCCTCGTCCATGCCCCACAAGAAGAACCCGGTCCGCAGCGAGCGGATCTCGGGGCTGGCCCGCCTGGTCCGGGCCAACGCCCAGGTCGGCCTCGAGAACGTCGCCCTCTGGCACGAGCGGGACATCTCCCATTCCTCGGCCGAGCGCATCGTCTTTCCCGACTCGTTCATCCTGACCGACTTCCTGCTGGCCGACGCGGCCGACATCGTCGCGAACTGGGTCGTCCACCCCGACCGGATGCGGGCCAACATCGACGCGACCCGCGGCCTCATCTTCTCGCAGAGCGTCCTGCTGGCGTTGACCAAGGCCGGCCTCGTCCGGGAGGAGGCCTATCAGATCGTCCAGCGCAACAGCCTCAAGGCCTGGACCGAAGGCCTCGACTTCCGGGCCCTCATCGCCGCCGACCCGGACCTGGCCAAGGTCCTGGAGCCGGAGGCCGTCGAGCGCTGCTTCTCGCTCGACCCCTATCTCGCCAAGATCGATTACATCTTCGAAAGGGTGCTCCGATGAAAGTCCGAATCCTCGTCTCGTTCAAGGACAGCGTCCTCGACCCGCAAGGCCAAACGGTCAAGAACGCGCTGCACACGATGGGCTACGAGGCGGTCCGGGACGTCCGCCAGGGCAAGGTCTTCGAGCTCGACCTCGAGGGCGTCACCCGGAAGGACGCCGAGGCCCTGGTCCCGGAGATCGCCCACCGGGTCCTGGCCAACCCGATCATCGAGAAGTACACCTGGGAAATCCTGAAGGCCCGCTGAGGGGGAGGACCATGAAGTTCGGCGTCGTCCAATTCCCCGGCTCCAACTGCGATTTCGACGCCTATCACGCCCTGCGGCACGCCATGAAAAGGCCGACGGTCATGCTCTGGCACAAGGACCACGACCTCCAGGGCGTCGACTGCGTCGTCCTGCCCGGCGGGTTCGCCTACGGCGATTACCTGCGGGTCGGGGCCATCGCCCGCTTCTCGCCGCTCATGCAGGAGGTCCGGGCCTTCGCCCGGGACGGCGGCCGCGTCATCGGCATCTGCAACGGCTTCCAGGTCCTGCTCGAGCTCGGCCTGCTCCCGGGGGCCATGCTGAGGAACAAGGACCTCAAGTTCCTTTGCCAGCACGTCCACATCCGGGTCGAGGACGCCCGGACGGACTTTACCCGGGCGGCCCAGAAGGGCCAGGTCCTGCGCATCCCCATCGCCCATTTCGACGGCAATTATTACGCCCCGGCCCGGACCCTCAAGGAGATCGAGCGCCGGGGCCAGGTCGTCTTCCGCTACTGCGACGCCGGCGGGAACGTGACCGACGAGGCCAACGTCAACGGCTCGCTCCACAACATCGCCGGCATCCGCAACGAGGGCGGCAACGTCCTCGGCCTGATGCCCCACCCCGAGAGGGCGGCGGAGGCCCTGCTCGGATCGACGGACGGCCGGACGATCTTCGAATCCCTCATCCTCAGCCTGGAACGGCGCCGCCCGGCCGGCCGCCGGCCGGCCCACCGGACGAAGGCCCGCCCATGATCGACAAAGCGCTCCTCGACCAGCACAACCTCACCGAAGACGAATACCGCCTCATCGTCGAGCTCATCGGCAAGGAGCCGAACCTGACCGAGCTCGGCATCTTCTCGGTCATGTGGTCCGAGCACTGCGGCTACAAGAGCTCGCGCGTGCACCTGAAGAAGCTGCCGACCGAGGGCCCCCGGGTCGTCCAGGGCCCGGGCGAGAACGCGGGCATCCTGGACATCGGCGACGGCCAGGTCGTCGTCTTCAAGATCGAGTCCCACAACCATCCCTCGTACATCGAGCCCTACCAGGGCGCAGCCACGGGCGTCGGCGGCATCCTCCGGGACATCTTCACCATGGGCGCCCGGCCGATCGCCGTGCTCGACTCGCTGCGCTTCGGGCCGCCCGACGACCCGAAGAACCGCTCGGTCATGGAGGGGGTCGTCTCCGGCATCTCCGGCTACGGCAATTCGATCGGCGTCCCGACCGTGGGCGGCGAGGTCTATTTCGATCCCTGCTACAACCTGAATCCCCTGGTCAACGTCTTCTGCCTCGGCCTCGCCGACAAGGACAAGATCTTCTACGCCAAGGCCGAGGGCGCCGGCAACAAGGTCCTTTACGTCGGGGCCAAGACCGGGCGCGACGGCATCCACGGCGCGACCATGGCCTCGGCCGAGTTCGGCAAAGAGACCGAGCACAAGCGGCCCAACGTCCAGGTCGGCGACCCGTTCAAGGAGAAGCTGCTGCTCGAGGCCTGTCTCGAGGTCATGGACCGCGGCCTCATCGTCGGCATCCAGGACATGGGCGCCGCCGGGCTGACCTGCTCGACGACCGAGATGGCGGCCAAGAGCGGCATGGGCATCGTCGTCGACCTCGACAAGGTCCCTCAGCGCGAGGCCGGCATGACGCCCTACGAGATCCTGCTCTCGGAGTCCCAGGAACGCATGCTGCTCGTCTCGAGGCCGGAGAACGTGGCCGCGGTCCAGGCCGTCTTCGCCAAGTGGGACCTCGACGCGCCGGTCATCGGAGAGGTCGTCGAGGGCGGCCGGGCCCGCATCTCGTTCCAGGGCCAGGTCGTCGTCGACATCCCCGTCGACGCCGTGGTCAACCTCTGCCCGGCGTACAACCGGCCGAGCGTCCCGCCGGTCCCTCCCCCGCCGGTGCCGCCGCTCGATTCGCTGCCCGTGCCGGACGATCTCGGGGCCGTGCTGCTGACGCTCCTGGCCTCGCCGACGATCGCCGACAAGGAATGGGTCTTCCGCCAGTACGACCACATGGTCCAGACGAACACGGTCGTCCTGCCGGGCGCCGACGCGGCCGTGCTCAGGATCAGGGGCTCGCGAAAGGCCCTGGCCATGACCCTGGACTGCAACGGGCTCTACACCCGGCTCGATCCGCGGACCGGGGCCCGGATCGCGGTGGCCGAAGCCTGCCGCAACCTGGCCTGCGTCGGGGCCCGCCCGATCGGCGTGACCAACTGCCTGAACTTCGGCAATCCCGAGAAGCCCGAGGTCATGGGCCAGTTCGAGCAGGCCGTGGCCGGCCTGGCCGAGGCCTGCCGGACCTTCGGCATCCCCGTCACGGGCGGCAACGTCAGCTTCTACAACGACACGGAGGGCCTGTCCATCTATCCCACGCCCGTGCTGGGCATCGTCGGCCTCATCGAGGATATCCGCAAGCTCGTCCGGCCCGGCTTCCGGGCCGCCGGGGACGCCGTCGTGATGATCGGCGAAAGCCGCGAGGAGCTGGGCGGCACCGAGTACCTCAAGACGCACTACGGCCTCCAGGCGGGCGCGCCGCCGGCGATCGACCTGGAGCAGGAAAAGCGGAACCAGGAGTTCCTGCTCGAGGCGATCGAGGCCGGCCTCGTCCGCTCCGCCCACGACCTGTCCGAAGGCGGCCTGGCCGTGGCCCTGGCCGAGTCGGCCTTTCACGCCGAGGGCCGGATCGGCTGCGAGGTCGACCTGACCGGCTCGCTCCGGGACGACGCCCTGCTCTTCGGCGAGTCCCAGTCCCGCATCGTCGTGACCTGCCGGCGGGCCGACCTCGACGGCCTGCTCAAGTCCGCCGCGGCGTGCGGCGTTCCGGCCCAGGCCATCGGCCGCACGGGCGGGAGCCGCCTCGTCATCAAGCACGAGGGACGCGAGATCCTACGGCTCCCCGTCGCCCAGGCTTTCCGGGCCTGGAAGGATAGCCTGCCGTCCTTTTTCCAAGTTCAGACTTAGGGGGCATCATGGACGAGGTCGTCTTCCGCAGCCCGCGCAAGAAGGGCCGCCTCGCGGTCTTCCTGTCAGGCCGGGGCTCGAACTTCATGGCCATCCGCGAGGCCGTCGAACGCGGCGAGATCAACGGCGAGATCGGTCTTGTGTTCAGCAACAAGGCCGAGGCCCCCGGCCTGCTGAGGGCCAAAGAGTGGGGGCTCGAGACGCTTTTCCTCGACCCCAAGGCGTTCGCCTCGCGCGAGGATTACGATCAGGCCCTCGTCGCCGAAGTGGAGAAGCGGCGGGTCGATCTCGTCTGCCTGGCCGGCTACATGAGGGTCCTGACCGCGGGGCTGTGTGACGCGCTCAAGCATCGGATCATCAACATCCACCCGGCCCTGCTCCCGGCTTTCCCGGGCCTTCATGTCCAGCAAAAGGCCATCGATTGGGGAGTCCGTTTTTCCGGCTGCACGACCCATTTCGTGGCCGCCGAGGTCGACATGGGCCCGATCATCCTGCAGGCCTGCGTGCCCGTGCTCCAGGACGACGCCGAGGACACGCTGGCCGCCCGCATCCTGGTCGAGGAACACAAGATCTATCCGCAGACGGTCCGGCTTTACTTCGACGGCCGGCTGGAGGTTCGGGGCCGGCGGGTCTTCATCCTCGAGTCCGGCGCCTAGCCCCGCGTCGACCGGACGCCATCCGCCGCGCTACTTGAAGATCCGCGGCGGCACCATCTTCGGCGGCCGGCCGAAGATCCTGGCGTAAATCGAGGGGTAAGCGTCCTTTCCGCCAAGCAAGAGACACGCCAGAGGCATGACCTTGGCCGCCAGCCGCGACATGTCCCCGGCGATGTCGCGGATCTCCCATTGGGCCGTGGCGTCCTGACGCAGCCGCGAGATGTGATAGAGCTCGCGGACATTGACCTTGAGGAGGGACCGGCGCCGGTGCGCGTTCGTCAAGACGTAGTCGGCCGCCGGTCCGATGGCCGGCTCGAGCCTGGCGTGGGTCTCGTTCGTCCTGTCGATCACGGCCTGGAACTCTTTCTCGGCCCCGGCCTCGCGGATCGAGGGAGGGACGGTCACGCCGAGCGAGGGATCGTAACGCTGCCAGGTCAGCGTGGCCATGCGGTGCCGCTTGAGCTGGGCGAAGCAGGAGGCCGAGACGGTCAGATCATAAGACGAGATCGGCGTGCTCGAATTCCCGCGGCGGAAAATCGTAGAACTCCATCCGGCCGAGGGCCCGGCGGACGATGTCCCGGCGGGCAGCGGGGCCGGCCGACTTGGCCCGGCCGAGGCACTCGTCATAGGACCAGCGGGTGACCGAATGGAGCAGTCCGGCGATGACGCGGTCGTCGCCGTCCGCCGGCGCGGCGCAAAGGACGACGCTCTTCGCGGCCCCCTTTCTTGAGCGGGCCCGGCCGCGGCCGGCCGGCCACTCCGCCGCCGCCTGGGCCAGGTCCGGATAGGTCTCCGCGTCGAAGGGGCTGGGGTCGGTGAACAGGATGATCGAGGGCGCGACCTTCCTGGCCAGCTCGTAGAGCCGGGCGCTGAGCTCGCGGACCTCGGACAGGCCCTTGGCCGCGAACCGGCGGATGAGGAGCTCGAGGCTTCGGGCGTTGGCCGTCAGTCCAAGTTGGCCCTGCGTGGCCAGGCTGACGATGTACCGGGCGTCCTCCTTGGCCCAGCCGTCGAGGACCGCGTGGTTCCGCGGATCGGCGGCCGCTTCGGAGTGCTTGGCGAGCACGAATGGTCTGAGCCGCGCATAGAGCTTGTGATAGAGGGCATTCTGGGCTTTGACCGTCTTGACGAAGACGGCTTCGAGCCCGGCCCTCCGGACCTCCTCGGGGATGACGAAGTCCTCGCCGAGCGTGATGTAGCGCTGGGATTTCTCGGTGAACGACATCAGCCGGAAGCGCTCGATCTCCTCGATGGCCAGCCGGCTGACGCCGATGAGGTCGAAGTTGAAGACGGCGTGCTCGGCCACGGAATGGTGGCCCATCTTGAAGATGACGGACTGGTTGGACCGCCGCGCCCGGTCGACCTCGGCCCGGGCCGCGGCCCGGAGCTCGTCGACGGGACGCGGGTCGCGCGAGATGCGGGCGTAGGAAGCGGAGAGCGTCTCCGGGGTCACGTCTTCGCGGGACGGCGAATTCCGCTTGAGCTCCTCGAGGACCGTGCTGTCGACATTGTAGCCCGCCAGGACGACCTTCATGGTTCCTCTACCTTAGAGTCCGCCCTTTTTTTTGTCAACCGCCCGAGCCGAAGGGTCGACGCAACGGCGTGGGGGCCCCCCGCCTGCGCGCAGCCGCTGATGCCTAAGAACGCTTTGGAGCGGCGAGCACAGCCGGGGGTAACGCCGAGGGAGGAGATCCCAGAGGCGAGGGCCCTAGCCCTTCATGACGCCGAGGGGAACGAGCTTGGCCACGACACGGCCGAGCCCGACCTCGGTCGAGACCCGCACCACCTCGTCGACGTCCTTATAGGCCTCGGCGGCCTCCTCGGCGACGCCCTTCATGCTCGTGGACTTCAGGACGATGCCCCGCCGGGCCAGGTCGTCCCGGATCTGCTCGCCCCGGAACCGCCTCGAGGCCTCGTGCCTTGACATGAGCCGGCCCGCGCCGTGCGCGGTCGACCCGAAGCTCAGGGCCTCGGCCTCCTTGGTCCCGGCGAGGACGTACGAGGCCGTGCCCATGCTGCCGGGGATGAGGACGGGCTGCCCGGTGGCGCGGTAGGCGGCCGGGATCTCGGGCCGGCCCGGGCCGAAGCTCCGGGTCGCCCCCTTGCGGTGGACGACGAGCCGCTTCGACCGGCCGCCGACCTCATGCTCCTCGATCTTGGCCACGTTGTGGCAGACATCATAGACCTGGTCGATGCCCTTGGCGCTGCCGAGGACCCGGGCGAAGACATCCCGGACCCAGTGCGCGATCATCTGCCGGTTTGCGAACGCGTAGTTGACCGCCGCGCACATGGCCCGATAGTACCGCTGGCCTTCGGCCGACGTGAACGGCGCCGCGACGAGCTCCCGGTCGGGCAGCCCGGCGGAGCCGAAGGCGCGCTCCATGGTCTCGATGTAATCGGTCGCCACCTGGTGGCCGAGGCCGCGGCTGCCGCAGTGGACCATGACCATGACCTGGCCGGGCACGTCGATGCCGAAGACCCGGGCCGCGGCCGGATCGCGGATCTCCTCGACCTTCTGGATCTCCAGGAAGTGATTGCCGGCCCCGAGCGTCCCGAGCTGCGGGATGCCCCGCTCGAGGGCCCGATCGGAGATCTCTTCGGGGGCCGCGTCGGCCATCCGGCCGCGCTCCTCGGTCCGCTCGAGATCCTCCTTTCGGCCGTAGCCGTTCTCGACCGCCCACTCGGCGCCCCGGCCCAGGATGTCCCGCAGGACCGCCCGGCTGAGCTTGGTCACGCCCCCCTTCCCGACCCCGGCCGGGACCTCCTCGAAGATGGCGGCCAGGAGCTCCCGGCTCTTCGCCGCCACATCCGCCTCGGTATAATCCGTGCGGAGAAGACGGACGCCGCAGTTGATGTCGTAGCCGACCCCGCCCGGCGAGATGATGCCCTGGTCGGCCGGATCGAACGCGGCGACGCCGCCGATCGGGAAGCCGTAACCCTGGTGGGCGTCGGGCATGACGAAGGAGCGGCGTTCGATGCCGGGCAGGCAGGCGACATTGCGGGCCTGGGCGAGCGTCTTGTCCCGGCGCATGTCCTCGAGCAGGCGGGCCGAGGCGTAGATCACGGCCGGGACCCTCATCCCAGCGCTGGCCGGGATCTCCCATGTGTTCGCGTCGATCTGCCTAAGGTCCATTGCCCGGCTCACATGTCCACGACGACCTGGACGCGGGACCCTTCGCCGGGTCCGCCTTCTTCGATCGCCAGCTCATGATAGGTGACGGCCTTGACGTCGCCGTAGATCTCGTGGCCGGAGCCCAGCGTCTCGCCGGCCAGGACGGCGTCCAGGCTGAGGCCCTCGAAATGGGGCCTGATCTCGAGCTTGCGGACCTGGCCCAGCAGGAACTGCCGGGTCTCGACGAGATAGACGATCTCGCCCAGGAACTTGACCAGGAGCTGCTCTTTGTCGCTCCCCTCGACCCGAACGAGCTGCTCGACCTTGGGGGCGATCCGCGACCAGTCCCACATGAGCGAGGCCAGCGCCAGGGCGGCGTTCGCAAAGGCCTCCTCGAGCGTCCCCCCGAAGGCCTCGAACTTCCCGTCGGCGGTGTGGGGCAGGATCCGATACTTCTCCATCATCCCCTCCCCCGCCATACTACGCGAATCGGACTGAAAAGTCAGCGGGGGGCCTACCTGACCTCGGCCACGACGGCGTTCAGGACCTTGCCCGAGGCCTTTTCCTGGACGAACAGGACCACGCGAAGACCCTGGCGCGGCATGACGTTCCGGCGGACGGCCCACTTGAAGTTGGGGATGCGGGTGTAGGTCCGCTCGAACTCGCTGAGAAAGGCGTCCGTGGTCTTTTCGGAGGCCGCCAGGTCGAATGCGGCCGTCTTGGCGGCCGTGGGATCGACCACCTGGAGGTCCCGCACGACCATCCGGTGCACGGTGACCCCGTTGCCGCCGCGGTGCTCCTGCTCGCCCTGGACCAGGACGAGGATGTACTCGGCGCCGTCGATCACCTTGTCGAGATCATAGGCGATCTTGACCGTGTCCCCCTCGAGCTTGGCCTGGGCTTTCAGCGAGACCGCGGGAACGGCCGCGAGCAGGGGCTCGATCAGGCCCCGGTACTGGACGAACTTGGCTTCCGCCGCGCCCCGTCCGCCGCCGCCGACGGACCTGTTCGTGCCGTCGATGACGGCGGTCGGCGTGCTGGAGATCTCGTACGCGACGGCCCGGGCTCCGGTCGCGGGGTTCATCATCGGGTCCGGCCCCGGGATGGGGAGATGATAAACCAGCACCGCCAGGTATTTGGAGGGGATGGTCTGGAGGAGCGCATCGAAAGCCAGGTCCGCGCCGACGCACGGCGGGCACTCCGAGCCGGTGAAGAGCTCGGCCAGCACGACCTTGCCTTTCCAGGCCGCCGGCGCCTTGAACGGCTCGGGATGGAAGGGCAGGGCCTTGAGCTTTTCCTCGAGGGCCGCCTGGAAGCCGTCGGCCGAGCCATGGAGCTGGGTGTAGAGCGCCCGGGCCTTGACCAGGGCGTCCTTGTACTTCTCGACGGCGGCGTCCATGTAGGCGTCGGCGGATTCGGCCGCCTTGCCGGTGTTCTCCAGGATGCCAGCCAGGACATAATAATAGTTGCCGCCGGTCGCGCCGCCCGATTTCTTATAGGATTCCAGGGCCGACATGGCCTTGTCCGTATCTCCCGCGTTGAGATAAGCCCGGGCCGTCAGCAGCTCGACCCCGACGAGGATGGTGGACTTGAAATAGTCCCGTTGCTCGGCCGGGATGCCTTCGAAGTTCGCCGGGTCCGCGGCGGCCTTGAGGGCCTGGGCCCTGTAAGCGAGCACGAGGTCGAGGACCCGGGTGTGATCGAAGGTCTCCAGCCGGGGGTGGTTGAGAAGCTGCACGGCCATGGCCAGAGGCTTCTGGAGCCGGCCCGGCCCTGACCCGCCGCCCAGGAAGTCCCTCTGGAGGGCGACGATGTCCTCGAGCGTCGTCGCCATGGCCACCTTGGCGTCCAGGATGCTGGCCTCGATGGCCTCGAGATAGGTCGAGTTCGGGTAGGCCGCCTTGAGGCGCTCGAACTCCTTGAGACGAAGCGCGGGGTCGGCGATCTGGCTCGCGGCCATGAGCTCTTTGTATTCGGGAGGGGCCGGTGGCCGGGTCTGGGCCGCCAGGCGGCCGGCAAAACCGAAGGTGACTGTCAGGACAAGAATGAGGGCGGCGATCCGCGCCCGCTGATTTGCGTTCATGGGGCCTCCGAGTAAAGGGCCATTATAACGAATTCCCGGGTCCTATGAAATCCCTCTCCAGGCCTTTTGCCCGCGATATCGCCTCTGGCTCCCCAGGTGCCCGGGATATCGTAAGCGGGATCAGCTGAACCGGCCGGGCAGGGCCGTGCCGCAGTTCGGGCAGCGGGCCTCTCGCAGGCGGTTGGCCGTGACCGTGAAGCCGCGCCGGCGGATGAGGGCCGTCCCGCAGGTCCGGCAGAGCGTGTCCTCGGACTCCCCCGGCACGTTGCCCACGTAGATGTACCGCAGGCCCTCGCGCCGGCCGGTCTCGGCCGCGGCCCGGAGGGTGGCCAGCGGCGTCGCGGGCGCTTGCGCATATTCGAAGTCGGGATGGAAGCGGCTGATGTGCCAGGGCATGTCGGGATCGACCGAGGCGATGAAGCGGGCGATGGCCTCGAGCTCGGTCGCGCCGTCATTCAGGCCGGGTACGATCAGGGTCGTCACCTCGACCCAGATGTTCGCCGCCCGCAGGCCCCGGATCGTCTCGAGGACGGGCTCGAGCCTGGCGCCACAGACCTTCTTGTAGGTCTCGTCCCGGAAGGCCTTGAGGTCGACGTTGGCGGCGTCGAGCACGGGCCGGATGGTCTCCAGGGCCTCGGCCGTCATATAGCCGTTGGTGACGAAGCTATTGAGGAGACCGGCGTCCTTGGCCAGGCGGGCCGTGTCATAGGCGTACTCGAAAAAAATGGTCGGCTCGGTGTAGGTATAGGAGATGCTGCGGCAGCCATCGTTCAGGGCGGCCCGGACGATCGCCTGGGGCGCGAAGGGCTCGCCGGCGATCCCGCCCTCACGCCGGCGCGGGGCTTGGGAGATCTGCCAGTTCTGGCAGAAGCCGCAGCGGAAATTGCACCCGGGCGTAGCGATGGACAGGGCCGTCGATCCGGGGAGGAAATGGTAGAGCGGCTTCTTCTCGATCGGGTCGACGTGGGCGGCCACGACCTCGCCGTAGACCTGGGTCATCAAGCGGCCGTCGCGGTTCTCCCGGACCGCGCAAACGCCCAGCCGGCCGGGCTTGATGACGCAGCGGTGGGCGCACAGGCGGCAGGCGACGACCCCGTTCTCCAAGGGGTCCCAGAGCATCGCCTCCCGGATCATGCCTTTTTGAGCTCGGGATAGAACTTCGTCGCCGCGGGGCAGAGCGCCTTCAGAAAGCAGGCCGGGCACCGGGGCTTGCGGGCCTGGCACAGGGACCGGCCGTGATCGACGAGAAGGAAATTGAAATCGAGCCAATCGGCCTTGGGCACCAGGGCCAGGAGGTCCTGCTCGATCTTGACCGGGTCCTCGCACTTGGTCAGGCCGAGCCGTTGCGAGACGCGGCGGGCGTGCGTATCGACCGCGATCCCTTCCGCCTTGCCGAACCCCGCCGACAGGACGATGTTGGCCGTCTTGCGGGCGACGCCGGGCAGGGTCAGGAGCGCGTCCATCGAATCCGGGACCCGGCCCCCGTAGACCCCGACGATGCACTGAGCGGCGCCGATGATGCTCTTGGCCTTGTTCCGGAAGAACCCGGTCGAATGGACCATCGTCTCGAGCTCGGCCCGGTCGGCTTTGGCGAAGGCCTCGGCCGACGGGTACTTCTCGAACAGCGCCGGGGTCACCGTGTTGACCAGCTTGTCCGTGCTCTGCGCGGCCAGGATAGTGGCCACGAGGATCTGGAGCGGATTGACGTAGGCGAGGGCCGTCCGGGCCTGCGGATAATGCCGGCGCAGCAGCCGGATGATCGGCTTGATGCGCAGCCTGGCGGCGTCCATGGGGCCTCCCCTCGGGCCGGCTCAGGGGCCGACGTGAAAGAGATCCTGGGCGATATGGAAGTCCTCGACGTTGTAGTAGTCGGGGAACTTGCGGATGAGATCGATCTCGGCGTTGAGCATGGCCTGGTGGCTCCGCTCGACGCGGCCGAGATAGGCCAGGACGCGGCGGCCGGCCTCGTCCTCGACCCGCGCGGCCGCGTCATTGTAGAAGGCCTCGGCGGTCTTCTCGGCCCCGAGGGCGGCCTCGAACAGCTCCGGGACGGTCGGCTCGGCCGGGAGCGAGACGCCGATCGGCGGCATCAGGGACGACGCCGGGACGTCCGTGGGCTTGTCCGGGTAGCGCTGGGCCAGCAGCCGTTCGAGGACGGTCTGGTGGTGCTTCTCCTCGAGGGCCAGGAACTTCAGCTTCTGGCCGAGCAGGATGTTCTTGACCCGGCCCTGCAGGCCGGTGTAGAACGCCGCGGCGTCCACCTCCGAGCGGACGGCCACGCCGATGATCTGCCAGGCCGTGAGCGTCTTGTCGATCGGCATGAGAGCCTCCTTGGTCCGAGATCAGAAGGTGACGAACTTGGCCTTGGCGGTGCTGCACAGCGGGCACTTGTCCGGCGCATCGCCTTCCATGGTGAAGCCGCAGACGGGGCAGACGTGGACGGGCTTGAACGCGAGGTCCTGGCCGTCGGCCGCGGCCCGCTGGGCTTCCCGGTAGATATGGGCATGGACCTTCTCGGCGGCGACGGCCCAGCCGAAGTAGGTCTCGGCCGCCTTTTCGCCCTGGCTCTGGGCCGTGCCGATGAAGGCCGGGTACATCTCCTCGATCTCGAAGTTCTCGCCGCCGGCGGCCGCGGCCAGATTGTCCTTGGTCGAGCCGAGCGCGCCGAGGACCTTGACATAATTCGAGGCATGGACCTGCTCGGCGAACGAGTTGGCCTTGAAGATCCGGGCGATGTTGGGCAGGTTCTCGCCCTCGGCCCTGACGGCAAAGGCGGCGTACTTGACGTGGGCCTGGCTCTCCCCGGCCAGGGCGGCTTTGACGTTCTCTTCGGTCATCTTCTTCATCGGGGGTTTCCTTTATATATAGAGGGCTCTACGAGATCTTGAGCATGGCCTGGATGGCGCCCCGGGCCCGGTCGGCGATCGCGGCCGGGACTTCGACGCGATAGGTGTCGGTCTCAAGGGCCCGCGCGACCTTCTCCAGGGTCGTCATCTTCATGTGGGCGCAAAGCGCCGTTTCGCGGGCGGGATAGAAGCGGACGGACGGGATTCTCCTTCGACAGCCGGTAGATGATGCCTTTCTCGGTGCCAATGATGACCTCGCGCCTCGTCGTCGCGCGGGCCTCGAGGACCATCTTCCCGGTCGACAGGACCTTGTCGGCGCGCTCGATGACGTCCAGGGGGCACTCGGGATGGACCCAGACCTCGGCCTGGGGGTGCTTGGCCCGGGCCTCCTCGATGTCGCGCGGCGTAAAGCGGTGATGGACGTAGCAGTAGCCGTCCCAGGCGATCACGGTCTTGCCGGTCTCCCGCGCGACATAGGCGGCCAGGTTCTTGTCCGGCACGAACAGGACCCGGTCGACGCCGAGGGACTCGACCACGGCCACGGCGTTGCTGGAGGTGCAGCAGATGTCGCTCTCGGCCTTGACCTCGGCGCTGGTGTTGACGTAGCAGACCACCTTGAGCCCCGGGTTTTGGGCCTTCCAGGCCCGGAGCTCGCGGCCGTTGATCATGTCGGCCATGGGACAGCCGGCTTCGATCTCGGGCAGGAGGACGGTCTTGCCGGGAGCCAGGACGGCCGCGGTCTCAGCCATGAAATGGACCCCGCAGAAGACGATCGTCGAGGCCTCGAGACCGGCGGCCTTGCGACTGAGCTCGAGCGAATCGCCGACGAAATCGGCGGCGTCCTGGACCTCGGGGAGCTGGTAATTATGGGCCAGGATGACGGCGTTCTTGCGCCGCTTCAGCTCGCCGATCCTGGCCCGAAGGTCCACCGGTCAGGCCTTTCCGGCGACCGGCTTGCCGCAGTGCAGGCAGGTCGGCTCGCCCTTCTTGGTGATGCCGCCGCAGGACGGGCACTCCTCGAGCTCGACGCGGCAGGCCTTGCAGAAGGTCTTCTCTTGCTCCTCGAGGGCGGTCTCGCAGTAGGGGCAGGCGCAGCCTTCGCTCTCGTGGAGGTCGGCCGCCGGGATGGCCTGTCTCACCTGGCCGGCTCTCTTGGCCCGGTAGTCCTTGATGGCCTCGTGCAGCGCGTCGGCGCCGAGGTTGGAGCAGTGCATCTTGTTCTTCGGCAGGCCGCCGAGCTCCTCGGCCACCAGCTCGTTGGTGATGGCCATGGCCTCGTCGAGCGTCTTGCCCTTGGCCATCTCGCTGACCATGCTCGACACGGCGATGGCGGCGCCGCAGCCGAAGGTCTGGAACTTGACGTCGGCGAGACGGTCGTCCCGGACCTTGATGTAGAACGTCATCATGTCGCCGCAGACGGGATTGCCGACCTGGCCCACGCCGTCCGCGTCGGCCAGCACGCCCACATTGCGGGGATTGGCGAAATGGTCCATCACCTTGTCACTGTACATCAGGAACCTCTTTCCTTGAGATACTGGGTGTAGAGCGGGGACATGGCCCGGAGGCGCTCGACGATCGGCGGGAAGACCTCGAGCAAGGCGTCGACGTCGGCGCCGGTCGTGCCGTCGATGAGCGAGAAGACGAGCGACCCTTGGGCCGTGGCGTGATCGAAGCCCATGGCCAGGAGCACGTGCGAGGCCTTGAGGGCTTTGGACGTGCAGGCCGAGCCGCTCGAGGCCGCGATCCCTTTCATGTCCAGGAACAGGAGCATGCCCTCCCCTTCCACGAACTCGACACAGAAGCTGGCATGGTGGGGCAGGCGGTCCGTCCGCGGGCCGCTCACCAGGACGTGCTCGATCCGGCGGGGCAGCTCGTCCAGGAGCCGGTCCCTCAAGGGCGTCAGCGCGGCCGTTCGGGCGGCCATCTCGGCCTTGGCCAGGGCCGCGGCCTTGCCGAGGCCGACGATGGCCGCGACGTTCTCGGTCCCGCCGCGACGGCCGCCTTCCTGGACGCCCCCGTCGATGAGGGGCAGGATGCGGACGCCCCGGCGGACATAGAGGGCGGCCGAGCCCTTGGGCCCGTAAAACTGGTCGCCGGCCAGGCTCAAGGCGTCGACGCCGAGGGCCTTGACGTCGATGGGGATCGTCCCGGCCGCGGCGACGGCGTCCGTGTGGCACAGGACCTTGCGGGCGCGGCAGATCGAGGCGATCTCGGAGATGGGCTGGATCGTGCCGACCTCGCTGTTGGCCGTCATCACGGAGACGAGGACGGTCTCTGGGGTCAGGGCCTGCTCGACCTGGATGGGATTGACGCGGCCGTCATGGTCGACGGGGACCAGGGTGGCCGAGAACCCGAAGCGCTCCAGGGCCTTCACGGAATTCAGGACGGAATTGTGCTCGATGGCCGAGACGACGATGTGGCGGCCCCGGGCCTGCTGACCCGCGGCCAGGCCCTTGACGGCGAAATTGTTGGCCTCGCTGCCGCTGGCCGTGAAATAGATCTCGGGGGCCTCGGCCCCGACGAGCGCCGCGACCTCGTCTCTCGCCGTATCGACCGCGGCCAGGGCCTCGCGGCCGGCCGCGTGCAGGCTCTGGGGATTGCCGAAGGACCCGCCCAAGAACGGGCGCATGGCCTCGAAGGCCTCGGGGCGCAGCGGGGTCGCGGCGATGTGGTCCAGATAGATCCTCTTCATCCCCCTCCCCCTTGAGCCGGCGCTTTCCGTCCCTGACCAGGCGGTCGCCGCTCAGACGGCTTCGACCGACGTGACCTCGGGAACTTCTTTCTTCAGGATGCGCTCGATGCCCATCTTCAGGGTCAGCTGGGACATCGGGCAGCCGCCGCAGGCCCCCCGGAGCCGGACCTTGACGACCCCATTGGCCCCGACCTCGACGAGCTCGACATCGCCCCCGTCGGCCTGCAGGGCGGGCCGGATCTTGGCAAGCGCTTGTTCGATCTTTTCGTTCATAGACATCTCCTCTTCGTACCGGGCGCCGGTGCTTCTTATCTTACCGCGCCCGGGCCGGCAAGACAAGGCGGGCGGGGACGGTCGGGCCGGCTAGCGGCGGACCATCGGCTGACCGCAGCAGATCAGCACGTGCTCGTCGACGCAGCCGCAGGCCTCGTCGACGACCAGGCGATAGCCGCACACCTGGCACTCGATGGCCTCGGCCCCGCGCGGGCGGTTCCGCGTCCGAGCCTTAGCCGTGGCCTTGGCCCGGGGCTTCGGCGCGGCCTTCTTCGCTTTCTTGGTCGGCATCTTGCACCTCCCTTTTCGCTGATCACGCCCCCTGGGGCGTCGTCAGATCTCTCCGTCGGCCTTGGGCCGGTCCCAATCGAGAAGCCGGCGCTCGCCGCGCAGGGCCCGGATCGCGGTGGCGTCCTGGGTGACCTCGAGCGCGCCGCGGTAGGCGCCGGCGGCGTCCCGCATGGCGAAATAGCGGATAGAGACGAACCGGCCGTGCATGTCGATCCAGAAGGAGGCCTCGTCCCTCTCGCCCGACCGGAAGGCCCGCAGGATCCGCTCGACGACGTCGAGGCTTTTCGGCGGATGACAGTTCTGGACCTTGCGGCCGATGATCCCCGGCGTCCGCGGGAAGATGCGGTCCGGGCTGGCCGAATAATAGACGACGACGTCGTTCTCGTCGACGAAGGTGATGTCGACCGGCAGGCGGGTCAGCAGGAGATCGATCTGCTCGCGGCTCAGGACGCCGCGGTCGAGACCGATCGCCTCGTTCGCGGCGGTCGGGGCCTTGGCGGCCTCGGCCGGCGGCGGCCAGGCCGGGGGCGGCGCGATCCAGGCGTAGCCGATCTCCTCCTCCCCTTTCTTGACCGCGGCCCAGTCGGACTCGTCGAGGGTCTCCAGGGCCATGGGAAAGAGGACCTTCTCCTCCTTGGCCACCATGTCGTCGATCTCCTGGAGGACCCATTGGCCGGTCCGGACGATGAGATCGACGTCCCCGAGGTCGAGGGCCCGCCGCAGGTCCTTGACGTGGGCGCGGATATCGTCGTGGACGGCCCACATGACCTTCGACGGCCCGCTGATCCCCTTGGCCTCGAGCCTCGGAAAGAGCTGGTTCTCTTTCTTGAGGTAATGCCGCTCGATCTGTCCCAACTCCTCCACGAGCTCGCCGAGCCGCGCTCTCGCGGCCGCGAGGCGATCCGGGCCCTTGGCGCCGCGAAGGCGATCGAGGGTCTCGCGTGTCTGGCCGATAATGCCGGCCACGGCCTTGTTCTCCGCGGCAAGAGTTTGCAGGGGATGCCCGGGGACCTGGCGCGGGGCCGGCGCCGGACCGAGGGACTGCTCAAAGACCTTGACATGGAGGTCGCAGAGCTTGTGGATCTCCTCGGCCGGCAGGCCTTCGTCGATGAGCTGCTGCTCCATCTCCCCGATCTCGCCCGCGGACACTTGGCCCGCCAGCCGGGCGAACCGCTGCTGCAGCGTCTCGACGTCGACGCCGCGATGCAGGTCGCGGATGATGCCCTTCAGGATCTCGATCTTGTTGTCGCCCATGGTGTCAGCACCTCTTCTTGAACCTCATTATACAACAATCCCTACAAAAATTGTAGTGTATGGATAAGGGACTGTCCCCGAGCCTTGTGAGCGGGACCGTCCCTCTTGGCCTAGCGAGGAGAGAAGGTCGTCCTTTGAGAACCAAAAAAGAGGGACAGTCCCCTGCGGGGACAGTCCCTAAACGACTAGACGACGACGCGGGGCACGAGCGGATTGATGCGGGCCAGGATCTCGTAGCTGATCGTGCCCGCGAGGCCGGCCAGGTCCTCGGCCGAGATGCGTTCGCCGCCGTCCGGGCCGAGAAGGGTCGCTTCGTCCTCGAGGCTCAAGCCGGGGATGTCCGTGACGTCGGCCATGAAGAAGTCCATGGCCACGCGCCCACGCACCGGCGCCCGGCGGCCCTTGACCAGAACATGGGCCGCGTTCGACAGGCCCCGGTCATAGCCGTCGAAGTAGCCGACCGGGATGACGGCCAGGACCGTGGGACGCGTGGTCCGATATGTTCCGCCGTAGCCGATGTCGGCGCCGGCCGGGACCTTCTTGATCTGGGCGATCCGGGCCCTCCAGGCCAGCACGGGTTCAAGCGACAGCGGCTCCTTCCGGTCGAGGAGGCAAGAGAGATAGGTCTCCTTGGAAGGCCAGAGCCCGTAGAGGCCGATCCCGACCCGGCAGAGATTGAAGCCGGGCTCACGGAACAGGATCGTCGAGGCCGTGCAGGACATGTGCTTGAGCGGCACGCGCGGGCCCCGGGTCTCCAGGGCCCGGCAGACGGCGCGGTAGGTCTCGAGCTGGCGGCGCGGATAATCGTGCTTGGTCGTGTCCTCGATGTTGGCGAAGTGCGAGGACAGGCCTTCGACGACGAGGCCGGGCCGGCGCCGGATGTCCCGCACAAAGGCGGGCAGGTCGTCGGCGATGACGCCCTGGCGCCAGGTGCCGGTCTCGAGCTTGACATGGACCTTCACGGTCTTGCTCATCGAACGCGCCAGCTCGGCCAGCCGGGCCACAGTTTCCCGGTTGTAGACGGTCAAGCGGATGTCGTTGGCGACGGCCTCATCGAGGGCCTCGGGCGGAGCGTAGCCGAGGACGAGGATGGGCGCGGCGATCCCCGCCCGGCGCAGGGCCAACCCCTCCTCGACGGCGTTGACGCCGAGCCAATCGACCCCCTCCTCGACGGCGATCGCCGCGACCTCGAGAAGACCGTGGCCATAGGCGTTGGCCTTGACGACGGCCAGGAATTTCCGCCGGGGACCGATGAGCCGGCGGAATTCGCGGATGTTGTGGACCAGGGCCTTCCGGCTGATCTCGACGCGCGTCGCCGGCGTGCCGTTCATGGCCCGATCCTCAGGCCGCCAAGGCCGACCGGACGCGGCCCAGGTCGACGAGCTCGACAAGTTCGGACTCGAAGAACACCGTCTCTCTCCGCTCGACGCCCGTCGAAACGACGGCCACCCGGGTTTCGATCAGATCCTCGAGAGCGTGCATATAATCGAGGAAGGCGGGCGGCAAGGACTCGGTCTCGGCCGCGCCATGGAGGGTCTCGGGCCAGCCTGGGAAGATCGTGTACTGCGGCACGATCTTTTCCAAGATCCACGGCTCGTTCGGGAAGCTCTTGAGGAGCTCCCCCTTATAACGGTACCCGGTGCAGACCGGCACCTCGGGGAAGCCGGCGAGGACGTCGGGCTTGGTCAGGGCGATGCGGTCGAGGCCATTGACCCGGCAGGCATAGCGCACGGCGACGGCGTCGAACCAGCCGCAGCGGCGCGGCCGGCCGGTGGTGGCCCCGAACTCGTCGCCGCGCGAAGCGATGGCCCGGCCGGTATCGTCGTCGAGCTCGGTCGGGAAGGGCCCGCTGCCGACGCGGGTCGTGTAGGCCTTGGTGATGCCCAGGACGCCGTGGATCGCCCGCGGGCCGATCCCCAACCCGGTCGCGGCCCCGCCGGCGGTCGAGCTCGACGACGTCACGTAGGGATAGGTGCCGTGGTCGAGATCGAGCAGGGCCCCCTGCGCCCCTTCGAAAAGGACGCTCTCGCCGCGCTTCATCCGCTCGTCGAGGAGCTCCGAGACGTCGCGAAGATAGGGCCCGAGCTTCTCGGCCCAGCCGGCGTACTCGCGATAGATCGCGTCCGCGTCCAGGGCCGGCAGCCCGGAGACCAGGAAGAGAGGGCCTTTGGCGGCGACGGCCTCGGCGATCTTCTCCCTCAGGACCGCGAGGTCGGCCAGGTCCCCGGCCCGGATGCCGAGCCGGGCGGCCTTGTCTTCGTAGGCGGGGCCGATGCCGCGGCAGGTCGTCCCGATCTTCTTATCGCCCCGCAGGTCCTCGGACAGCCGCTCGGCCAGGGGGTGCCAGGGCATGATCAGGTGGGCGCCCCGGCTGACGGCGATCCGCGCCGGGCCGGCGGCCACGCCCTGGGCCTCGAGGTCGCCGATCTCCTTGAAGAAGGCGGCCGGAGACAGGACCAGGCCGTTGCCGATGGCGCAGAGCGTCCCCGGATGGAGGATGCCGGAGGGAATGAGGTGCAGGACGATCTTGCGGCCGCCGACCCAGACCGTGTGGCCGGCGTTGTGACCGCCCTGATAGCGGGCCACGACCTCGAAGGCCGGGGTCAGCAGATCGACGATCTTGCCCTTGCCTTCGTCCCCCCATTGGGTGCCGAGAACGAGCAGATTGGCCATGCCTTATCCTTTGACCGTGAATGCCCCGGCGAACGGGAATGAGGAAGCGGTCCGCCGGGGGATTTTATCAGAACGCCGGACCCGACTCAAGGCTTAGCCTGGGCGTTTTTATGAATAGGTCAGGCTAGAAGCTCAGTCCGGCTTGGACCTGCCACTGGTTGTTCTTGAGGGGCGTCCCCTTCTCCTTGTTCCAGTCGTATTCGGCCTTGATGAAGACGGTCGAGCTCAGGACGTAGCGGATCCCGGCCGTCCAGCGGCTGCGGTCGATGGCGATGCCGCCCTCGTGGTAGGCGTCGTTGAACTTGACCTTCTGGAAGCTCCCGACGGGCTGGAAGGACCGGAAGCTCATGCAGCCCCAGATCGAGAAGCCCTCGCTCTCGCCCCGCGCGAACGGCTCCGGGTTCTCGAGGAAGGACTTGGTGTATTCGCCGTGGACCTCCCACTGGTTGGTGACCCATGACAGGTCGGCGCCTTCCAAGGTCAGGTCGCGCGTGTCGAGGCTGTCGTATTTGCCGGTGTAGAACGACACGCCGGTGCTGAGCGATTGGCCGAAGGTCAGTCCCAGCCGGCCGCCCTTGGCCTTGTCCGTGTTGTTGTCGTGGAACTGCTGGACGACGGACGTCTCCTCGCCTTCGGCCAGTCCGTTGCCGACATAGGCGGAATAGGACAGGACCCCGATCCGGCCCTGGACCATGACGCCGAGGTCGCGCCAGCTCGCCGGGTAGAGCACCTCCAGGTTGAGCGGGGTGCGGATGAGCAAAGTCTCATGCGGGCGGCTGGCGGTGTTCCAGGTGCCGAAGGGCACGAGGTATAGCCCGACGCGGGCCGTGAAGGCGTCGGAGGGCAGAAAGCCGACCCAGGCCTGATCGAGGTCGAACTGGTCCACGTTGAAGGACCGGATCTCGACGGCGAACCCGAACTTCTGACCGACCTGCCCGGCGGCCAGAAAGCCGGCCAGCAGGTTCTCGATGTTGCCGTGGGGGTAAGCGGTTTCGGCCTGGCCTTTGATGTACTCGAGCGAGAGATACCCCCCGAACTTCACGCCGGAATTGGACTGGGTCGCGACCGGCTGGGAATACTGGCCGAGGGCCGGAACGGCCAGGGCCAGCAGGATGGCGGCGCAGACGACGACCATGGATTTGTTGTTCATAGGATCTCCCCCAGATCGAAATCGTCCTCGAGCAGGTCCTTCTTCAGGGCCCCGACGTGCTTGGAAACGGCCACGAGACGGCCCAGCTCCGCGGCCCCCCTCTTGGTGCCCATCCAGATGCCGCCGACGAGACGGCCTTCCCGCAGGACGATCTTCTTGTAGAGACCGGCCTCGGGCAGGGACCGGACGAGGGCCTCGGTCCCCTCGCCCTCCGCGTCGATCTCGCCGACCGAGGTCACAAAGAGGCCGGCGACCTTGAGCGTGCTGAGCGGGACCGTCCCCGCGTAAGGCTTCTCCTGGCCGGCCATGTTGTAGGCGGCCGTCCGGGCCTGTTCGAAGGCGGCCGGGATGAAGCCGTGGATGCGCCCCCGGTGCTCGCAAACGTCCCCGGCCGCGAACACGCCGGGGGCCGAGGTCCGCATCTGGTCGTCGACGACGACGCCGCGCCCGACGGCCAGGCCGGCCTCCCGGGCCAACGCGACCTCCGGGACGATGCCCGCGGCCACGACGACCGTGTCGGCTTCGATGCGCTGGCCCGAAGCGAGCCGCAGGCCCTGCACGCCGCCGACGCCGAGGACCTCCCGGACGACGGCCCCGAGACGGAGGGCGATGCCGTCCCTCTCGAGCTGGGCCTTGAGGATCGCCGCCGCGGCCGGGTCCAGCTGGCGCGGCAGGAGACGGTCGAAATATTCGACGACGACGACCTCCTTCTCGCGGGCCCGGATGGCCCGGGCCGCCTCCAAGCCGAGCAGCCCTCCTCCGAGGACGGCGACCCGCTTATGGGTGCCGAGATGCTCGATGAGCTCGTTGGCGTCGACGATCGTGCGCAGGGCGAAAACGCCCGGGCCGTGGATGCCCTCGACCGGAGGCAGGGCGGCGCGGGCCCCGGTCGCCAGGAGCAAGACGTCGTAGAACCTCACGCCTCCGGCCTGGGTCTCGATCTTGCGCTCGGCCGGCCGGATGCGGCTGATCGTCTCGGACAGGCGGACGCCGATCTGCTGGCGCTCGGTCCACCCCTCGGGAAAGGCGAAGAGCTTGTCGTAAGGCAGCCGGCCGGCCAGGTATTCGATCAGGTTCGGCCGGGGATAATACGGATAGCGCTCCTCGCCGAAGATCTCGATCTCGGCGCCGTCGTCGAGCTCCCGGATGGTCTTGGCGGCCAGCGTGCCGGCCAGTCCGTTCCCGACGATGAGGACTTTCACGACGGCGACAGGAGTCTCTGAGTGATCATCCGAGCTTGACGAACAGGTCCTTGGGAACGCCGCACTGCGGGCAGACCCAGGTGTCCGGCAGGTCCTCGAAGCGGGTGCCGGCCGGGAACCCGTTCGCCGGGTCGCCGACCGCGGGATCGTAGATATAGCCGCAGGCGGTGCATTCGTACTTGTCCATCGGGTCTCCTTTCAATTCTCCGGGAGGATGTGGTTCTCGTAGGCGGCCTCGAGCCGGAGCCTGTGCTCGCGCTCCTGTCCGGCCAGGAACCGGAACGCCCGCTCCCCGTCCGGGGACCCGGCCGACCGGGTCAGCGATTCATAGAGCTCTTCGGATTGGGCCTCTTTCTTGGCCGCGAAGATGAGCATGTCCTGAAGGGACATCTCGCCCCAGGGCGCTTCGGCGGCGAGCGCGTCGACCAGGTGCGGGTCGGGACCGCTGGATGTCGCGAGCCGGCCGAGGGCGTCCGAGGGCAGGCCCTCGAGGATCCGGCGGTGGCCGATCTCCTGGTCGCGCAGGTCCTCGGCCAGCTCCCGCAGGCCGGGCGTGGTGGCCAAGCCGGCGATCCGGGCATAGCCCTCGGCCGCGGCGATCTCCCTCTCGACGGCGAAGGCGATGATGCCGGCGACCGTGTCGAAGCGCCGTTCGGTCATGGGCCGGACGTCCTTTCATGCGATGGGAATGGAGCGGACGGGCTCATTATAACGGAAAAAGCCGGACCTTTTTCCAGATATTTCGCAGCAAAGCAGCTCCGAGTCGCTCCGCAGCTATTCTGCAGGTCCGCTTCGAGGACTCCGCTCCTCGCCGGCCGGGCCGAGGGCCGCGAGCTTGTCTCCGAGCAGCGAGTTCCGCTTGACCGGCTGGTCGTTCTTGATGGCGATCCAGAGGGCCTTGTACGAGCCGATGACGACGCTCAAGCGCTTGGCCCGCGTCAAGGCCGTATAAAAGAGGTTGCGTTGGAGCATGATGAAGTGCTGGGTCAGGAGCGGCATGACGACGGCTTGGTATTCGCTGCCCTGGGCCTTGTGGACGGATACGGCGTAGGCCAGGGTCACGTCGTTGAGCTCGTCCTTCTCGTAGCAGACGGTCCGGCCGTCGTAGTCGACGTAGAGGCGGTACTTGGCCCGGTCCGCGTGCAGGACCGAGCCGATGTCGCCGTTGAAGACGTCCTTGTCGTAATCGTTGCGGACCTGCATGACCTTGTCGCGGGGCTTGAAGGTCCGCGTCCCGGCCTGCAGCCCCTCCCCGCCGGGGTTGAGCCGGGCCTGGAGCTCGGTGTTGAGGTTGTCGACGCCGACGAGGCCCTTGTACATCGGGCTGATGACCTGGATGCGCGGATCGAGCGGGCTCAGGCCGAGCTTGCGGGGGATGCTCCAGGCGCACATCTTGCAGATCATCTGGAAGGCCTTGTGCTCGTCGCTCAGCGGAATGAAGTAGAAATCCGAGTCCTTGTCGTCCTTGGGCGGCTGGACGATGGCCTGGCCCTGGTTGACGCGGTGGGCGTTGACGACGATGAGGCTTTCCTTCTCCTGCCGGAAGATCTCGTCGAGGCGGACGACGTCGACCGTGCCCGAGGCGATGATGTCGTGCAGCAGGTTCCCCGGGCCGACGGACGGCAGCTGGTCCTTGTCGCCGACCAGGATGAGGCGCATCCAGGCCGGCACGGCTTTGAGGAGATGGAACATGAGCGGCAGGTCGACCATCGAGAATTCGTCGACGACCAGGGCCTCGCCGGGGAGCGGGTTCGACTCGCCGCGCTTGAAGGTCCCCTTCTTGGGCTGGAACTCGAGGACACGGTGGATCGTCCGGGCGTCCATGCCCGTGGCCTCGGTCAGGCGCTTGGCGGCCCGGCCGGTCGGCGCGGCCAGGATGACGTCCTTCCCCCACTTGCGGAAGATGTCGGCGATGGCCCGGATGATGGTCGTCTTGCCGGTGCCGGGGCCGCCGGTGATGACCAGGATCTTGCGCTCGAACGATTCCCGGATGGCCTGCCGCTGGAGCGCCGAGAAGCTCAGGCCGAGGTCCTGCTCCGTCTCGGCGACGGCCCGGTCGAGATCGAAGTCGGGCGCCCGGCAGGGGAAGCCGGCGAGCTTATGGATGGCCCGGGCGACCTCTTCCTGGGCCTGGAAGAAGAACGGCAAGTAGAGCGCGCGGCCGCCGGCGAACTCTTCGGCCACGACCCGGCCGGCCTTGAGCAGGCTGTCGAGGGCCGTCCGGGCCCTGTCGGGGCCGACCTCGAGATCGGCCGCGCACTTCTCGGCGACGTCGGCCTCGACCGAGAAGACGTGACCCTGCTCGTTGTCCTTCTCGAGGAGATAAAGGACGTAGGCCTTGGCCCGTTCGAGCGACGCCGGGTCCATGCCGAGCTTGAGCGCGATCTGGTCCGCCGTCTTGAAGCCGACGCCCCAGATGTCGAGGCTGAGCTGATAGGGATTGGTCCGCAGGACGGTGAAGGAGCGGTCGCCGTACTGCCGGTAGATCTTCGTGGCCAGGCTGGTCGAGACGCCGTGCTCCTGGAGGAACATGATCAGGTCGCGGATGTCCTGATGTTCGGCCCAGGACCGCCGGATCTCGGCCAGCTTGACCGCGCCGACGCCCTCGACCTCGCGCAGCCGCTCGGGCTCCTTGGTCAGGATCTCGATCGTGCCGGCCCCGAAGGTCTTGACGATGCGGCCGGCCAGCACCGGGCCGATGCCTTTGACCAGGCCTGAGGCCAGGAACTTCTCGATCCCGACGGCCGAGGCCGGCAGGGTCATGGTGAAGTGATCGACCTTGAACTGCTGGCCAAAGCGCGGGTTGATCTCCCAGCCGCCGCGGATGCGCAGGACCTCGCCGGGCGAAAGGGGCGGGAACGACCCGACGATGGTCAGCGCCTCGCCGCTCTCAGTCTGGAACTTGGCGACCGTGTAGCCGTTGTCCGGGTTGTAAAAGACGATCTCCTCGATCGACCCGTCGAGGTGCTCCTGGCCGGTGACAAGGGCCGGCGTCTTCTTCATGGCCCCCATGTTATGCGCTTCCGCCGAGGCCCGTCAACCCATATGAAGGGACTGTCCCCGAGGCTTCTGAGCGGGACTGTCCCCCTTGAAGATCGGAGGGAGTCAATGAATCGCTGCAAGCAAGACCAGAGGGACAGTCCTCTGCGGGGATAGTCCCCGAAGCCTAATTGATGATCCGGAGCATGCGGCTCCAGCGGGCCTTGGGGAGGAAGCTGGCCAGCTTCCTGAGGCGGTCGCTGACAGCGGTCTTCTGCCAAGCGTCCCGCTCGGCCTTGTAAGAGAAGTAGATGACCCAGGGCCGGCCCTTGATCGAAGCCAGCGGCACGAAGCCCCAGTAGCGGCTGTCCATGCTGTTGTCGCGGTTGTCGCCCATGACGAACAGGCTGCCGCGCGGCACGGTGACGGGGCCGTAATTGTCGCGGATGACGTCGTCGTAGCTGTAGAAGTCGCTCTTGGAATTGACGTGGCTGTCGATGTGGACCTTGTAAGGCTCGTCGAGCGGCTTGTCGTCGACATAGACCTGCTTGTCCTTGACCTCGACCTTCTGCCCCTCCAGCGCGATGACCCGCTTGACGAAGTCCTTGGTCAGGTCCTTGGGATACTTGAAGACGACGATGTCGCCCCGCTGGATGGGCTTGCGGGGCAGGAGCACGCCCTCGAGGGGCATCATCGGCCGGGTATAGGCGAACTTGTTGACGAGCAGGAAGTCGCCCACGAGCAGCGTCGGCTCCATCGATCCGGTCGGGATCTGGAAGGCCTGGACGACGAAGGTCATGACGAAGAAGACGAAGACGGCCGTCTCGGCGATGAGCTCGAAATATTCCCTTAAAAGGCTCTTGTCCTTTTTCTTCTTCACATTGTCCATGGGTGTCTCGGTCATCATCTAATTACTATAGATGAAAACGGCCCGCGGGGCAATAATGTTGCCCGAGAGATCTAGAGAAAATGGGGACGCTTCTATTTTTCCAGGGCCACCGGGAGAGAAAAATAGAAGCGTCCCCATTTTCTTGACAGCCCTCCCTAATCCGGCTTTACTAGGGCCGTGAACGTGAGCCTGTTCGGCTACCCCAAGACGGGCAAGACGACCTTCTTCAACCTCGTCACCGGGGCCCACGCGGCCCTCCACGCCTACGACGACGGCAAGCGCGAGCCGAACGTGCGCACGGTCCACGCGCCCGATCCGCGGCTGGACGCCATCGCGGCGGTCTACCCGGAGAAAAGGAAGATCGAGGCCGCGCTCGACCTGACCGACCTCGTCGGTATCTCCTTGGGCGAGGTCAAGGCCTGCCTCTTCCTCGGCCATCTGCGCAAGGCCGACGGCCTCGTCCACATCGTCAGGGCCTTTGCCGGTCCCGACGTGCTGCCCGCCCGCGGCCGGATCGACCCGGCCGCCGACATCCGGGGCATGGAGGAGGAGCTCGTCCTGGCCGATCTCGTCCTCATCGACGCCCGTCTCGAACGCCTCGAGAAGGACCTCAAGAAGATGAAGGACCCGGAAGGCGAGAAGGAGCGCGAGCTGCTCCAGCGGCTGCGTCCGGCCCTCGAGTCGGGCCAGGGCCTGCGGGCCGTGCCTATGACCGCCGCCGAAGAGAAGCAAGTGCGCAGCTTCGCCTTCCTGACCCTCAAACCGCTCCTGCACGTCCTCAACATCGACGAGAAGGACCTGCCCCGCATCCGCCAGCCCGAGGCCCTTACCCCCACCCACGGCGCAGGACGCCGCCTGATGGCCTTCTGCGGCCGCATCGAAGCCGACCTGGCCGAACTCGAGCCCTCCGAACGGCAGGCCTTCATGTCGGAGTACGGCCTGGAGGGCCTGAGCGCGCCGCTTTTCCTGGGCCGGGCCATCGACTTCCTCGACCGCATCTCGTTCTTCACCGTCGGCAAGGACGAAGTCCGGGCCTGGACGGTCCGCAGGGAGGCGCCGGCGGCCGAGGCCGCCGCGGCCATCCATTCGGATATCGCCAAGGGTTTCATCCGGGCCGAGGTCATCCCCGCCGCCGACCTCCTGCGCCACGGCTCGCTGCAGCACGCCAAGGAAGCCGGTGCCATCCGGCTCGAGGGCCGGGACTACGTCGTCCAGGACGGCGACGTCATTTACTTCCGGTTCGCCGCATGAGCGCCGCCTTCCGGCTGACCGCCCAGGACCCCGGTTCCGCCGCCAGGGCCGGGCTCCTCGAGACGCCCCATGGGACGGTCGAGACGCCGGCCTTCATGCCCGTGGGCAGCCAGGGCACGGTCAAGGGACTGACCCACGCCCAGGTCGAGGGCCTCGGGGCCCAGATCATGCTGGTCAATTCCTATCACCTGTTCCTGCGGCCCGGCGTCGAGACGGTCGAGGCCCTGGGCGGCCTTCACGCGTTCATCTCGTGGCCCCATCCGATCCTGACCGACAGCGGCGGCTTCCAGATCTACAGCCTGTCCCCGCTCGTCCGCGTCAGCGACGAGGGCGTCCGCTTCGCGTCGCATCTCGACGGCACGAAGATCATGCTCCGGCCCGAGGACGTGGTCGACCTCCAGGTCCGCCTCGGCACCGACATCCTGATGTGCCTCGACCACTTCCCGCCCTACCCCTACTCGGACGATTCGCTCCGGGAATCGGTCCGGCTGACCGGCCTGTGGGCCCGCCGCTCCAAGGCCCGTTTCGCCGGGCACGACACCCGCCAGCAGCTCTGGGGCATCTGCCAGGGGGGCGTCCACGCCGAGCTGAGGACGCGCTCGATCGAGGACGTCCTGGCCCAGGATTTCGACGGCTACGCCTACGGCGGCCTGGGGATCGGCGAGCCCAAGACGCGCCTCTTCGAGACGCTCGAGCTCGGCCACGGGCTGCTGCCGGCCGACCGGCCGCGCTATCTCATGGGCATGGGCTACATCGAGGACGTCGTCGAGGCCGTGGCCCGCGGCGTCGACCTCTTCGACTGCGTCCTGCCGACCCGCAACGCCCGCAACGGCACCCTGTTCACGAGCCACGGCCGGGTGGCCATCAAGAACGTCAAGTACGCCCGCGACGACAGGCCCCTCGACGAGGCCTGCGGCTGCTACACGTGCACCCATTTCAGCCGGGCCTACCTCCGACACCTTTACGAGCGCGACGAGATCACCTCGGCCGTGCTGAACACCATCCACAACCTCTTTTTCTATCTTGACATCTTCCGGAAAATACGTCATTCTATTCAATCTAACTCCTTCAATTCCCTGAAGAAGAGTTTGATAGCGAACGTCTCTATAAAGGAAGAAACGACATGATGGCATTCGGCTTACCAGCGGCGCTCCAAACACCCGGTACGGCGGCCCCGGCCCAGCCGGCCTGGCTCTTCCCCGTGATGATGCTGACCGTCTTCGCGATCTTCTACCTCCTCATCATCATGCCCCAGAGGAAGAAGCAGAAGAGGCACCAGGAAGAGGTCCATAAGCTCACCCCCGGAAAACAGGTCGTCACCGTCGGGGGGATCGTGGGCACCGTCGTGGGCATCAAGAAGGACGATCGGCTCGGCGACCTGATCGAACTCAGGATCGGCTCGAACACGACGATCGCCGTCACCCAGAGCGCCGTCGGCCGTATCGTGGACCCCGTAAGGCCGGAGACCCGATAGGACGACACGTCGGGAGGAGCCTCTCCCCGTCTCCTCCGAATCCCTCGCAAAGAGTCAAAGACCCATGAAAAAGAACCTGCAATGGAAGGTCGTCGTGACGCTGGTCGTCATCGGCGTGTGCATCTTCCTCGCCTACCCCTTCAACGACCAGAAGATCAAGCGCGGTCTCGACCTCAAGGGCGGCATCCACCTGACCCTCCAGGTCATGACCGACGACTCGATCAACATCGAGACGGACCAGGAGATCGCCCGGCTCGAAGAGCTGCTGAAGAAGAACGCCATCACCTTCCAGAAGGTCACCAAGGAAGGCCTGGGGCGGATCGCCATCCAGGGCACCCTGGCCGACCAGGAAGGCAAGACCCGCGATCTCTTCGACGAATACACCCGGGACTGGGAGTATTCGTTCACGGGCGACCGGGCCAACATGAGCCTCAAGCCGCTCGTCGTCCAGGCCCTGCGCGACCAATCGGTCAGCCAGGCCAAGGAGACGATCGACAACCGCATCAACGGACTCGGCGTCTCCGAGCCGCTCATCCAGCGGCAAGGCGCCGACAAGATCATCGTCGAGCTGCCGGGCGTCGACGATCCCGAACGGGTCAAGGAGCTCATCAAGGTCACGGCCGTCCTCGAGTGGAAGCTGGTCAAGGCCGGCCCGGCCGCCGACGAGGCCACGCTGCTCCAGGCCACGAACGGCCAGGTCCCCGAGGACGCTCTGGTCGTCAAGGGCGATCCCAAGCGGGGCCAAGGCGGCTATTATCTCGTCGACAAGGTCGCCGTGGTCACGGGCAAGGACCTGCGGACCATCCGGCGGACCCAGGACGAATGGCGGAACCCGGCCGTCGCCTTCTCCCTCAACTCCGACGGCGGGGCCCGCTTCGAGCAGGTCACCGCGGCCAACGTCGGCAAGCAGATCGCCATCATGCTCGACAACAAGGTCCAGTCCGCCCCCGTCGTCGAGACCCGCATCTCGAGGACCCAGGGCGGCATCATCCGCGGCCGGTTCACGCCGCAGGAGGCGGACGACCTGGTCATCATCCTCAAGGCCGGCGCCCTGCCGGCCGGGATCAAGTACCTCGAGGAACGGACGATCGGCCCGGCCCTCGGCGCCGACTCGGTCCGGCAGGGCCTCATCGCCGGGCTGGTGGCCATCCTGGCGGTCATGATCTTCATGATCGTCTTCTACAAGCTCGCCGGGATCAACGCCGTCATCGCCCTCATCCTCAACGTCGTCATCCTCTTCGGCGCGCTGGCCTACTTCAAGGCCGCCCTGACGCTGCCCGGCATCGCCGGCATCATCCTGTCGATCGGCATGGCCGTCGACGCCAACGTCCTCATCTTCGAGCGCATGAAGGAGGAGGTGGCGATCGGCAAGGGCGTCATCAGCGCCGTGTCCCAGGGCTTCTCGCGGGCCTTTTCGGCCATCTTCGACTCCAACCTGACGACCATCATTTCGGCCGTCTTTCTCTTCCAGTTCGGCACCGGCCCCATCCGGGGTTATGCCGTGACGCTGACGATCAGCCTGCTCGCCAACCTGTTCACCGCCGTCTTCGTCTCGCACCTGCTGTTCGACCTGACCGTCCGCAAGACCGCCAAGAAGCTGAGTGTCTAACATGCAACTCTTCAAGACCCCCAACATCCAGTTCCTGAAATACAAGTACGTCGCCCTGGCCGTCACGATCGCGATCGTCCTGGCCGGCGTGCTCAACATCACGGTCTTCAAAGGCCTCAAGCTCGGCGTCGATTTCGGGGAAGGGACGCTTCTCCGGATCATGGTCAAGACGCCCACGGCACGAGGGCCAGATCCGCGACCTGCTCCAGACGGTCGGTCTGGGCAAGAGCCAGGTCCAGAAGATCGGCAATTCGGGCCGGGAGTTCCAGATCCGGGCCCTCGAGTCCAACCCGACCAAATCGACGCAACAGGACCAGCTCGAATCCCACGAGGCCCTGGCCGACAGGATCCTGGCGGCCCTCTACGGCAACGAGGGGGCGGCCGAGAAGGCCCGCGGCCTCGTTGATCTCAACGCCATCGACGTGAAGTCCCTGACGAGCCTTCTCGAGAGCGCCTATCCGGGCTCCGGCCCCGAGGCGGCCCAGCGGATCCTCTCCTACCGCACCCAGACCGGCATCATCACCGACTACAAGATCCTCGACGGGCTCGGCCTCAAGCCCGAGATCCAGACCTTCCTCAAGGACAAGACCTACCTCGGCAGCCTGACCGTCCTCAGCCGCGAGACGGTCGGACCCCAGGTCGGGGCCGACCTCCGGCGCAAGGCCGTCCAGGCCACCATCTGGTCGCTCATCGGCATGCTCATCTACATCGCCCTGCGCTTCAAGATCGAGAACGGCGTCGCGGCCATCTTCACGCTGGCCCAGGACGTCCTGATCACGATGAGCCTCTACTCGTTCACGAACCGCGAGATCAACCTGCCCATCATCGCCGGCATCCTGACCATCGTCGGCTTCTCGATCAACGACACCATCGTCATCTTCGACCGGGTCCGGGAGAACCAGAAGCTCATGCGCGGCAAGGGCCTGGAAGACATCATGAACGCTTCCATCAACCAGTGCCTGGGCCGGACGATCATCACCTCGGGCACGGTCTTCCTGACCGTCGGGGCCCTGTTCCTCTTCGGCGGCGCGGTCATCAACGACTTCGCGTTCCTGATGCTCATCGGCACGATCGAGGGCGTCTATTCGACGGTCTACCTGTCCTGCCCGGTCGTCCTGTGGTGGCAGCAATTGTTCGGGCCCCAGAAGACGGCCCGGAGATGATCTGTCTTGATAAATTTTCCTTGTCAAAGGGGAATTTTTACCCTATACTGATTGCTGTGTGTTTCTGTAACTTTCCGAGGATGAGGTAAGCATCATGACGGAAGCTAAAAAGCCCGTCAGCGCACCCGTCGTGCCCTCCCTGTTCAAGGACTCGTTCTTCGTGGGCGAGAAGGGCACGAAGCGGAAAGCCCTCGTCTTTCCCATCGCGCTGATCATCCATGTCGCGCTCATTTTGACGGCCATCGTTCTCCCGCTCCTCTCGACCGGCGCCCTGCCGACGGTCGAGGTCTATAGCGCGTTCCTGGCGCCCCCGCCGCCGCCCCCGCCGCCTCCGCCGCCGCCGGCCAAGCGGAAAGCGTCGGCGCAAAGCGCCCGGATCAAGCGCGTCCAGGCCGCCGCGCCGACCGAGGCCGGCCGCCTGGTGGCCCCCGTCGAGATCCCCGAACAGATCGCTGAGGAAACGCTCTCCGACGTCGGCGTCGAGGGCGGTGTCGAAGGCGGCGTCGAGGGCGGCGTCGTCGGCGGCGTTCTCGGAGGCGTTGTGGGCGGCGTCCTGGGCGGCGTCGTCGGCGAGGTCGAGGCGCCGGTGCGGGCCATCGGCGACGTCAAGCCGCCGAAGCTCGTGCGGGAGGTGGCGCCGGTCTACCCGGAGATCGCCCGGCAGGCCCGGGTGGAGGGCATCGTCATCGTCGAGGCGACGACGGACGTCTACGGCCGGGTGACGAGCGTCAAGGTCCTGCGCTCGATCCCGCTCCTGGACCAGGCGGCCATCGACGCCGTCCGGCAGTGGGTCTACGAGCCGATGATCATCAACGGCCGGCCCCGGCCGGTCGTCTTCACCGTCACCGTCCGGTTCCAGCTGAAGTAGCCAGTAAAGTCAGTCAATGGCTTTTGATATCTTACAGGAGGTATAACCCATGCAATTCGGTCTTCTCGAAATGTGGGCGGCCATGGGCACCGTGGCCAAGGCAGTCGCGCTGATCCTGATCGGGCTGTCCATCCTCACCATCTACATGTTCATCGAACGGCTGCTGGTCTTCCGGCGCGCCATGCAGAAGTCCCGCGAAATCGCCCCCAAGCTCGCGGACCTGCTCAAGGCCGGGAACCTCAAGGACGCCCTGGCCCTGTCCTCCAAGAAGGACTTTAAGGGCAGCCACCTGGCCCGCGTCACCTCGGCCGGCATCCAGGCCGTCATGGAAGGCAAGGAGGCCAAGCTGAGCGCCGAAGAGCAGCTCGAGACCGCCACCCGCGGCAGCGAGCGCGCCAAGACCCTGTTCAACCAGGAGCTCCGCCGCGGCCTGCCCGTCATGGCCACCATCGCCACGTCGGCCCCCTTTATCGGGCTGTTCGGGACGATCTTCGGCATCATCAACGCGTTCCGCGGCATGCAGCTGACCGGCTCGGGCGGCATCGGCGCGGTCGCCGGCGGCATCTCCGAGGCCCTCGTGACCACGGCCGTCGGCATCGGCGTCGCGGTCCTGGCCCTGTGGGTTTACAACACGCTGAACAGCCGCATCGAGATCTTCGACGCCGAGATGGCCAACACGGAATCTCAGGTCGTCGACTTCTTCATGAAGACGGGCGACTCCCGCTAAGGACCAAGGTCCCGGCCTCGCTGCGGGGCCGGATTGATAGAGAGGCTTACTATGTCAATTTCAATATCGGCAGGCGGCAAAGAGCCGATCCGGTCCGAACCGAATGTGGTCCCTCTCTGTGACGTCCTGCTCGTCCTCCTGATCATTTTCATGATCGTGACGCCCCTCATCCAGAAGGGCGTCGACGTCCGGCTGCCGAACGCGCAGTTCACCGTGAACATGCCGGAGAACCCGGACGTCGTGCTGGCCATCAAGAAGGACGCGCGCGACCCCAAGGGTTTCCTCCTTTACGTCAACCAGGACAAGGTGACGATGGAGACGTTGCAGAACGCGCTCGAAGAGGCCTTCCTGACCGTGGCCGACAAGAAGCTCTATCTCAAGGCGGACGAGGAGCTCGAGTACGGCAACATCGTGGACCTCATCGAGATCATCCGCGGCGCCGGCATCGAGATCGTCGGCATCATCACGGAGAAGAAAACGGAAAAGGGCACCTGAGCGCGACGCTCGATCTCCCGCGCACCTACACGCCTGACAGCGATTAGGACAGGGGAAGCCAGTGAGCGATCACGGGCTTCCCCTTTTTTTTGTTCCGGGATTCCCTCTTCCAGGAAAGGGGCTGTCCCCGGAGGGGACTGCCCTTCTTGAGAGAAAGAACCTGGCTTCTCGCCCGCTGTAATGCACCCGATCCCCCAAGAGGGCCAATCCCCTCCGGGAATAGCCCTAGGAGGCGAGCTTCCGGATCTCGGCGATAAGCTCGTCCGCCATGCGGGAGGCACGGACCTTCTTCAGGACCCGGCCCTTCTTGAAGATGACCCCGCCGCCGCGGCCGCAGGCCAGCCCGATATCCGCGTCCTTGGCTTCGCCCGGCCCGTTGACCGTGCAGCCCATGACCGCTACGGTCAGCGGTGAGCGGAGGGCCATCGCGGCCTTCTCGACCCGGGCGGCGACCGTCATCAGGTCGACCTCGCAGCGGCCGCACGTGGGACAGGAAATAAAGGTCGCGCCCCGGGTCCGCAGGCCCATGGCCTGGAGGATCTGCCAGGCGACGAAGACCTCGTTTTCGGGCGGCGCGGTCAGGGAAACCCTCACGGTATCGGCCAGTCCTTCGCCGAGGAGCAGGGCCAGCCCGGCCGACGACTTGACGCTGCCGGCCAGCAGCCGCCCGGCCTCCGTGATCCCGGCATGGAACGGATAATCGACTTGGCCGGCCAGGAGCCGGTAAGCCTCGAGCGTCCTCGGGATGTCCGGGGCCTTGAGCGAGATCTTGATGAGGCGGAAGTCGAGGTCCTCGAGCAGCCGCACGTGGCGCAGGGCGCTTTCGACCATGGCCGCGGCCGTGACCCCGCCGGCCCGGGCCAGGATGTCCTTCTCGAGGGAGCCCGAGTTCACGCCGATCCGGATGGGCACCCCCCTCTCCCCCGCCGCCCGGACGACCTCCCGGACTTTACCCGCCCCGCCAATGTTGCCAGGGTTGAGGCGCAGCCCGTCGACGCCGGCCTCGAGCGCGGCCAAGGCCAGCCGGTGGTCGAAGTGGATGTCGGCGATGAGCGGCACGCGGGCCCGCTTGCGGATCTCCCGCAGGGCCTCGGCCGCCGCCCGGTCCGGCACGGCCAGGCGGACGATCTCCGCCCCGGCCTTCTCCAGGCGCCGGATCTGGGCCGCCGTGGCCCGGACATCGCGGGTGTCCGTCTTGGTCATCGCCTGGACCGCGACCGGCGCGCCCCCGCCGATGACGACGCCCCCGACCTGGATCGGGCGCGTTCGCCGGCGCGGGAAAAGGGCCATGGTCCCTCCCTAGAACGGCAGCAGGCTGCGCCAGCCGTGGGGCAGCTTCTTCACGAAATCGTTGGAAATGACAAAGGCCATGAGGACGATCATCAGGGCCCAGCCGATCGACATCAGGGCCATCCGGATCTTCGGGCTGATGTCCCTGCGGAACATCGCCTCCAACGTGAGCACCCCCATCTGGAACCCGTCGGCGATCGGGATCGGCAGGATGAGGTTGAGGACCCCGAGTTGCAGGCTCAGGATGCCGATCCAGCTGATCAGGGCGCCCAGTCCCATGCGGAAGAAGGCATAGGACATGTCCGCGATGGCCACGGGGCCCCCCAGCTGACTCGTGGGCGTTTCGCCGGTGAAGAAGCCCCGGAAGATCCGGACGAAGAGGAAGACATTGCCGAGGTTCTGCTGGCCGGACTTTCCGATGGCCTGAAAGAAGGGATATCTCTTTTCGACCGATTTCTGGATCTGGCTGATCCCGATCTTCCCGACCGTCCCTTCGAGCCGGGGCGTGACGTTCAGGTCCAGGGTCCGGCCGTGACGGTCGACCGTCAGGACCAGGTCTTGGCCCGCGCTCTTCTGGATGATGCCGAGGAACTTGTAGTAATAGACGCGGACCCCGTTGATGGCCAGGATGACGTCGCCCGCCTGAATCCCGGCCTTCTCGGCCGGCGAGCCGGGCAACACCATCTGGACCTGGGTCGTGATCTTCGGCTGGAAGCCGGCGTAGCCCATGTCGTAGCTGGTGACGGCTTCCGTCTTGAGGTCGACGCGCCGCGTGTCCCCGTCCCGGCGGATCTCGATCTCGATGAGGCGGTCGGGCCGCATGCCGACCGCCACGCCGACGTCTTCCCAGGTCCTGACCTTCTGGTCCGCGATCTTGAGGATCTCGTCGTCGACGCGGAGGTCCGCCTTCTCGGCCGGAGAGCCGGGCTCGATGTAGCCGATGACCGGCGGCTGGTCGAGATACTCGGGGGCCGAGGTCCCGACGACGTTCATCACGGCCACGAGGATGACGGCCAGGACGATGTTCATGATCGGGCCCATGCCCATGATCAGGAAACGCTGGCCGCGGGTCTTGGCCATCAAGTCGTCGGGGGCCGAGGGCCGGCCCTTCTCGAACATCCCCTCTCCGAAGAGCTTCACGTAGCAGATGATGGGGACCAGGCTGGCCCGGTAGTCGGTCCCGGGCGCTCCCTCGGTCGCCTTGCCGAACGTGAACTTGCCGTTCTGGACCCCGAACAAGCGGAGGCCGATGCCGAAGGAAAAGACCTCGACGCGGACGCCGAACAGCCGGGCCATGAAGAAGTGGCCGAATTCGTGGACGAACGTGACCACGAAGAAGACGATGAAAAAGGCCAGGAGCGTGCCTAGAAAATGGATCATAACGACCTCTGCGGGATAATGCGGCGGGCTTCGCGCCGCGCCTCCGTGTCGATGGCGGCGATCGCTTCCGTGGAATCGGCGGCCTGGGCCCGGTGCGCGTCCATGGCCCCGGCCACGATCCCGTGAATGTCGGCAAAGAGGATCTTTTTTTCGAGATAGGCCCCGACGGCGACCTCGTTGGCGGCGTTGAGGGCCACCGGCCAGCTCGCGCCGGCTTCGAGCGCCTGGCGGGCCAGCCGGAACAGGGGGAACCGGCGCTCGTCGACCGGCAGGAACTCGAGGCGGCCGACCTCGGCCAGGTCGAGTTCGGGCAGCCCCGAATCCAGCCGCTCCGGCCAGGTCAGGGCCAGCTGGATGGGCAGGCGCATGTCGGTGGCGCCGAGCTGGGCCAGGACCGATCCGTCCTTCAGGGCGACCAGGGCGTGGACGACGCTCTGGGGATGGATGAGGACGTCGAGCTCGGCCGGGCTCAGGTCGAAGAGCCAGTGGGCCTCGATGAGCTCGAGCCCCTTGTTCATCAGCGTCGCCGAATCGACGGTCACCTTGCGGCCCATGACCCAGCGGGGGTGGCGCAAGGCCTCTTCCAAGGTCTTGGCGCGGAGCTCGGCCAGCGGCGTCTTCAGGAACGGCCCGCCCGAGGCGGTCAGCGTGACCTTGCGGACGTCGGCCCGCCGCGCCCGCCCGAGGCACTGAAAGACGCCGCTGTGCTCGCTGTCGACGGGGATGATCTTGGCGCCGGACCGGGCCGCCTCCCGCTTGAGGAGGGCCCCGCCGACGACCATGGATTCCTTATTGGCCAGGGCCACCCGTCGCCCGGCCTTGACCGCCTCGAGGGTCGGACCAAAGCCGCTCATGCCGGTGATGGCCGAAACGACGATGTCGGCCCGGTCCGCGGCGGCGGCCTCCAGGGCCCCCTCGGGCCCGTGAACGACCTTCATCCGCCAGCCCTTGGCCAGGCCGCGGATCTTGGCGGCGTCGCCCCTGTCGCGGACCGAGACGAGGGCCGGGCGATACTTCGCGACCTGGGCCGCGAGCCGGCCCACGTTGGCGCCGGCGGCCAGGGCCTCGACCCGGAAGCGGCCTTCCAGACGGTCGACGACATCGAGGACGGATGTCCCGATCGAGCCGGTGGAGCCGAGGAGGGCCAGGCCGAGGGACGCTTTGGACAAGGGCTATTTCCAGACGAGCTTGACGATGTAGTAGAACAGCGGGCTGGCCAGGATCAGGCTGTCGACCCGGTCGAGGAAGCCGCCGTGGCCCGGCAGCCGGTTGGAGGAGTCCTTGACGCCGACGGCCCTCTTGAAGAGCGACTCGAGGGGGTCGCTGACCTGGGCCGCGGCATGGACGACGAGGGCGGTCACGATGGCGGTCAGGAGGGACAGCTTCGGCAGGAGGATGAACCTGGCCAGGACCGCCCCGGCGGCCGCGAACAGGAAGCCGCCGGCGCTGCCCTCCCAGCTCTTGTTGGGGCTGGCGATGGGCGTCATCTTGTGGCGGCCGAATGGTTTGCCGATGAAGAAGGCGCCGGAGTCGCCGAGAAAGACGATGGCGGCGAGGAAATAGAGGCAGAACGGGCCGTCGTCCTGGCGGATCCAGAAGATGAACCCCAGGGGAAAGGCCACGTAGAGGACCCCGATCAGGGTCGTGGCGAACGAGGCCGGGAAGGACGACCAGCTTGTCGGCCGTGTTGACCGTCACGACATAATAGACGCCCGCGACCAGGATGGACGCGAACAGGGCCGCCTCGATCGGGAGCGAGCGGAAATAGAACGTCAGCAGGATCAGGAGAGTCAGGATCAGGCCGAGGGCCTTCTGCGGCTTCTGCCCGTTCTTGTCGTTCAGGTCGTAGAATTCGAGGAGGGCGAACCCGACGAAGGCCAGGCCGACCAGGAAGAAGGCCCAAGCCGGCGCATACTGGATGAGGACGAAAAGAGAGCCCAGCAGAACGACGGCGGTAGCGGTGCGTTTGATGAGGTTCATGCGATCCTAGATCCTTCCGGGAGAGCCTTTGGCCGCGGATCGGACATCGCCGAACCTGCGGTCCCTCCCCTGGTATTCGATAATGGCTTCGAGCAGGTGGCGGCGCCGGAAATCCGGCCAAAGGACGGGAGTGAAGAAGATCTCGGCGTAAGCGATCTGCCAGAGCAGGAAGTTCGAGATGCGCATCTCGCCGCTCGTTCGGATGAGCAGGTCGGGATCGGGCAGGCCGGCCGTCGAGAGATGCGCGGCGAAGGCCGTCTCGTCAAGGCGGTCCGGGGTGATCCGCCCGTCCTGCATGATGGCGCGGGCGGCGTCGATGATCTCGTCGCGGCCGCCGTAGTTCAGGGCGAAGACGACGGTCATGCGCTTGTTCCCCCGGGTCAGGGCCTCGACCCGCTCGAGCTCCTTGAGGGCCGGCCCGGGGATGCCCCGCCGGCGGCCGATGACCCGGAGCCGCAGGTCGTTCTCTGTGAGGAGTTTGACGTCGCTGCCGAGGTGCTCCCTCAGGAGCCTCCAGAGGCGCCCCACCTCGGAGGCCGGCCTCTTCCAGTTCTCGCTCGAGAACGCGTAGAGGGTCAGGCAGTCGATCCCCAGGCGGGCGGCCGCCTCGACGGTCTCCTTGACCGAGGCCGCGCCGGCCTCATGGCCCTTGGCCCGGGAGAGGCCCCTCTGCCGGGCCCAGCGGCCGTTGCCGTCCATGATGACGGCGATATGGCGGGGCAGCCGGCCGAGATCGACCTTGGCGAGAAGGGCGTGTTCTTCGGTCCCCGGGGGGAAAAAGGCCTCGAGGTGATTCTCCATCGGCCCCTCATTATAGCATAAGGTGGACCGGACATTATGATTCTGCTAGAGTGATGTCCTCGGAGAGCGTAACATGTGCCTGGCCGTTCCCGCGAAGATCACCTCGAAGGACGATTCCGGCCAGGGGACGGCCGATCATATGGGCAGCGAGGTCAAGGTCAACCTCGTCCTGGTCCCCCAGGCCAAGCGGGGCGACTGGGTCATCATTCACGCCGGTTTCGCCATCTCGGTCATGAACGCCAGGGAGGCCCGGGAAACCCTGCGCCTGTTCAAAGAGCTGGCCGCGACCCAAGATGAAGGAGCTTAGGGACCCGAAAGCCCTTCACGGCCTCCTCCGGGACATCCGGGAGCGGGTCGGGAAGCTGGGACGGCGGCCGGGGCCCCGCCTCATGGAGGTCTGCGGCACCCATACGATGGCCCTCTTCAAGAGCGGCCTGACCCCCCTCCTGGCCGAGGCCGGCGTGGACATGGTCTCGGGGCCGGGCTGTCCCGTCTGCATCACCCCCAATGCCACTCATGAAGCGGCCATCGCCATCCTGACGGGCGTCGAAGGCGCGACCCTGGCGGCATTCGGCGACATGACCCGGGTACCGACTCGGAAAGGCTCTCTCCAGACCGTGGTCCCGGCCCGGGACTCGCGCCTCAGGATCGTCTATTCCCCCGAGGAGGCCGTAGAGGAGGCCAAGCGGGACCCGGCCAGGCAGGTCGTCTTCTTCGGCGCCGGTTTCGAAACGACCATCCCCGCGATCGCCTTCACGGTGCGCCGGGCCGCGGCCGAGGGCCTGGGCAATTTCTCCGTCCTGCCGGCGCTCTGGCTTGTCCCTCCGGCCCTGCGGGCGGTCCTTGAGGCGAAGGAAGTCGCGGTGGACGGCTTCATCTACCCCGGCCACGTCAGCGCGGTCATCGGGGCCGAGCCCTACGAGTTCGTCGCCCGCGACTTCGGCGTCCCCGGGGCCATCGCCGGGTTCGAGCCGGGCGATATCCTGCTCGCCGTCCGCTCGGTCCTCGACCAGATGGCCGAACGGAAGCCGCGGGTCGCCCTGGAATACTCGCGGGCCATCGATCCGGCGGGCAACCCGGTGGCGCGGGCGATGATGGCCGAGATCTTCGAGCCGTTCGACGCCTGCTGGCGGGGCCTGGGGACGATCCCGGCGAGCGGGCTTCGCTTCAGAAAGAGGTTCGCCGGGTTCGACGCCGGACCGCGGTTCGGCCTGGGCGAACCGGCGACCGAGCGCGATCTGGCCGGGTGCCGGTGCGGCGACGTCCTGCGCGGGGTCATCCAGCCCGAGAAATGCCCTCTCTTCCGGAAGACGTGCCGGCCCGACTCCCCGCTCGGCCCCTGCATGGTCTCCTACGAGGGCTCCTGCCTCATCCATTTCAAGTACGGCCCCGGCCTGAGGCCCGTGTCGTGACCAAGATCAGCCTGGAAGTGGGAAGCGGCGGCCGGCTGATGCGCGAGTTCATCGCCGGGCGGATCGTCCGCGCCTTCCGCGACCCGCTGCTTCGGGAGCTCGGCGACGCCGCGCTCCTGCCGGGGGGCCTCGCGTTCACGACCGACAGCTATGTCGTCGACCCGCTCTTCTTTCCCGGCGGCGACATCGGCCGGCTGGCTGTCAACGGCACGGTCAACGACCTCGTCGTATCCGGCGCCAAGCCGAGATTCCTGTCGCTGGCCTTGATCCTCGAGGAAGGCCTGGAGGGCGACATCCTCGACCGGGTCATCCGCTCGATCAGGTCTGCGGCGGCCAAGGCCGGGGTCCGCATCGTGACAGGCGACACCAAGGTCGTCCGGCGGGGGCAGGGCGACAAGATCTACATCAATACGGCCGGCGTGGGCGCCTCGATCGGCCGGCCGTGCCTCGGGAAGATCCGGCGAGGCGACAAGATCATCCTGACCGGGACCCTGGGCGACCACAGCCTGGCCGTGATGCTGGCGAGGGGCGATTTCGGCTTGACCTCGAAGGTCAGGAGCGACTGCGCTCCCCTGCTCTTCCTGTTGCCCCTGTGGACCAGGGGCGCCAAGTGGATGAGGGACGTGACGCGCGGCGGACTGGCCACGGTGCTGTTCGAGTTGGCCGAGCGTCTCCCCTATCCCGTTCTGATCGAAGAAGATAGGGTCCCCCTGTCACGGCCCGTCCGGTCCGCGAGCGAGCTCCTGGGGATCGACCCGCTTTACATGGCCTGCGAAGGCAAGGCGGTCATCGTCGCTCCGGCGGCCGGGGCCGACGATTTTCTGCGCCGCCTCAGGGCCCATCCGCTCGGCCGAAAGGCGGCGATCATCGGCGAGGTCCAGAGCCGGGTCGGCCGGCCGGGCGAGCTTCTCCTGCGCACGGCCGCGGGCGGCCTCCGCCTGCTCGAGCCCCTGACCTCCGAGCTCCTCCCCCGAATCTGCTGAACCTCTGCAAAGGGACTGTCCCCGCAGGGGACTGTCCCTCTTGAAAAAGAAGGTACCGGGTTTACGCATTACGCATGTTCTCAGTCCGCCCCTGGGCGGATCACATGATGCGTAATGCGTAAACCCGGTACCTTCTTTCTTATCAGCTCTGTTGTTTATACCAGGCCACGGTCTTGGCCAGGCCTTCGCGGAAAGATAAGCTCGGGGCATAGCCCATCAGACGCCGGGCCTTGGAGATATCCGCCATCGAATGCAGGATGTCGCCCGGCCGGGGCGGCGCGTAGCGCGCCTTGAGGCGCGTCCCCAGGACGTCGTTGACGGCGGCGAACAGGGCGTTGACCGTCGTGCCGGCGCCGCCGGCGACGTTCATGGCCTCCCCCGCCGCGGCGGCCGAGGCCGCGGCCGTCAGGTTGGCCCGCACGACGTCGGCGACGTAGATGAAGTCGCGGGACTGCTCGCCGTCGCCGTAGATCGTCGGCCGCTCCCCTCGCAGCATCTTGGTGATGAAGAGCGGGATCACGGCCGAGTATTCCGAGGTCGGGTCCTGGCGCGGCCCGAACACGTTGAAATAGCGCAGGGCGACGGCGTTGAGGCCGTGGAGAGCATGAAAGACCTGGGCGTACTTCTCGTCGACGAGCTTGCTCACGCCGTAAGGCGACAGGGGCTTGCCTTCGCGGCCCTCGACCTTGGAGGCCGCCGGGTCGTCGCCGTAGACCGCGGAGGACGAGGCCAGGACGAGGCTCCGGACGCCCGCTTCCTTGGCCGCGAGGAGCACGTTGAGCGTGCCCCGGACGTTGATGGCATCGTTGAGGACAGGATCGGCCACCGAGCGGACCACCGAGGCCAGGGCGGCCTCATGGAAGACCGTCTCGACGCCCTCGGCCGCCCGGCGGCAGGTCTCGAGGTCCCGGATGTCCCCTTCGCGGAAATCGATCTTCTCCAGGAATCCGGCCAGGTTCTCCATGTTGCCGGTGGAGAGGTTGTCGAGGACCCGGACGTCGTCCCCTTGCGCAACCAGGGCCTCGGCGATATGCGAACCGATGAACCCCGCCCCTCCGGTGACCAGATATCTCGCCATGGCTCTTTGGTCTCTAAGACGTTGATTATACGGGTTTATTTTGGCCGGTCAATCGGGCGCGCTAAAAAATGGGGACGCTTCTATTTTTTTTATTCATAATTGGCAGGAAAATGAAAAATAAAAATAGAAACGTCCCCATTTCTTACAGCAGGCCGAGCTCGGTCAGCCGGCGCATCACCCTCTGGACGCTCTCGTCGATGGTCTCCTTGTCGGTCTCGAGCACGATCTCGGCGTTGAGCGGCTCCTCGTAGGGGTCGGAGATCCCGGTGAACTCCTTGATCTCGCCCCGGATGGCCTTCTGGTACATGCCCTTGACGTCGCGCTGGATGCAGACCTCGAGGGGGCACTTGGCGTAGATCTCGACGAAGTTGGTCGTCTCCTTGCGGGCCCGGTCGCGCATCTCCCGGTAGGGCGAGATGAACGAGGTCAGCACGGCCACCCCGTTCCGCGACAGCAGCTTGGCCACGAACGTGACCCGGCGGATGTTCTCGTCGCGGTCCTTCTTCGAAAAGCCCAGGTCGCGGGTCAGGTCCTGGCGGACGACGTCGCCGTCGAGCCGCTCGACCCGGTGCCCCTTCTCCTTCAGGGTCTCGGCGACGCGGTCGCCGACGGCGGACTTGCCGGAGCACGGCAGCCCCGTGAACCAGAGCGTGAAGCCTTCGTGTTCTTCGCACATGGGGGATCTATCCTTTCGCCGCGTTATTCGTTGAACGGGTCCTTGAAGGCCATGATGACCTTGGCCACCTCGGGCCGCATGAGCTCGGGCGGCGGGCACTCCCCCTTGACCAGCAGGTCCCTGATCTTGGTGCCGCTGAACTGGATGTGCTCGGACGGCGGGTGGGGGCAGATCTTCTCGTTGACGACCGAGCCGCAGGTCTTGCAGTAGGAGAACGACCGGAAGAACATCGGCGCGATGCCCAGGTCGGGGAAGTCCTCGAAGATCTCCTGGGCGGCGAACGGCGGGTAATAGGAGCCCACGCCGGCGTGGTCCCGGCCGATGATGATGTGGGTGCAGCCGAAGTTCTTGCGGATGATGGCGTGGTGGATGGCTTCCTTCGGACCGGCATAGCGCATCTCCATCTGGAGGATGGCCATGACCGTGCGTTCTTTGATGTAATAGCGGCGGATGGCTTCCTCGTAAGAGGCCAGGATGACCTCGTCCTTGAAGTCGCCTTTCTTCTTCCGGCCGATGACCGGGTTGATGAACAGGCCGTCGACGAAGGTCAGGGCGGCCTTTTGAACGTATTCATGCCCGATGTGCGGGGTGTTCCGGGTCTGGAAGCCGACGACCGTGCGCCAGCCCTTGGCCTCGAACAGGACCCGCGTTTCCTTCGGCGCGAGCTTCCAGCGGTCGAAGGGCGTCGGGGTCACCTCGATCAGGTCGATCGGGCCGGCCAGCAGGACGTCCTTCATCGCCAGGACCTTGGCCACGCCGGGGTGGGCCGGGTCCTGCGTCCCGAAGATCCTCTGGGCGAAGTCGGCCTTGTCGTAGCCGTATTTCTCTTGGAGATGCAGGATGGCCAGGGGCCGGCCGTCCTCGGCCGCCAGCACGATCTCCTGGCCTTCCTTGAGTGGCTTGGCCACGGCCGCGTCGACGTCAAGGACGATCGGGACGGTCCAGGCGTCGTCCGAGCGCAGCCGGCTCGTGGCCAGGACGCTGTGGAAGTCGGCCTCGCCCAGAAAGCCCTCCAGGGGGCTGTAAACGCCGGTGGCGATGTTCTCGACGTCCGAGATGAGCTCGGCGTCGATCGTCAGGCGGCAGAGCCGCCCGGCCCGGGCCAGAGCGTCCTCGCGGGCCTGGCCCTGGAGGACCCTGTCGACGAGCTTGCCGCCGTGGGGTTGGATCATAGTGTTCTCCTTTGGCCGGAAGCGGGAAGGAACGGACGGTCGGACGCCGGCGAGCTCAGTCGATGTACCCCAGCGCTTTCAGGCGCTCCTTGACCTTCTCCTCTTCGTCCTTGCTGAAGGCCTCGGCCGCCGGCTTCTCAGCCGCGGTCAGGCTGTCCCTGAGGACCTTGGCCACATAGCTCGAGACGGATTTGAACTCGGTGCCCTTGATGAACTCCTCGATCTTCTTGTGAAGCGAGGCCGGTATCGACACATTCGCAAATTCTTTATCCATGCCCGGATTTATATACCAGAATGGCCCGTTTTTCAAGGCTTTCGGGCCCCCCCAGGTAAGCCCTGCGGCAGGTCTCCCCCCACCCGATAAGAGGGACATTCCCCTCCCGGGGACAGTCCCTTCCCTGCCTGGGGCGGCTTGACAAGGTCCTATCCCCCGTGGTTATAATGGTTTGATAATGACGGAAACCGAAGACCCCTGGCGGGCCCTCCTCCCCTGAGCATGGAAAAAATCACCCAGCCCCTGGCGAACGAATCCGCCTTGTCCGGCGTCCTGGACAAGAACCTCAAAAAGCTGGCCTCCCGCCTGGGGATCACCCTGGCCCTGCGGGGCGATCAGCTGATGATCGACGGCGACAACGCCCGGGTGGCCTTCGCCAAGCGCTACTTCGACGAGCTCCGGGAGCTCAAGGAACGGGGCCACCAGCTAAGGGAAGAGGACCTCTTCATCGCCCTGGACATGCTCGAATCGGGCGCCGCGAGCTGCCTCACGGATTTCGCCCCCGCCGAGCCCCTCAACTTGTCCCGCAAGTCGGTCAACCCCAAGAGCCTGAACCAGCAGGCCTACCTCCAGGCCATCCGGACCCATGACCTCGTTTTCGGGATCGGCCCGGCCGGGACCGGCAAGACCTACCTGGCCATGGCCATGGCCCTGTCCTTCCTCCAGAACAAGGCCGTCAACCGCATCATCCTGACCCGCCCGGCGGTCGAGGCCGGAGAGAAGCTCGGCTTCCTGCCCGGCGACCTGATCCAGAAGGTCAATCCCTACCTCCGGCCGCTCTACGACGCCCTGTTCGACCTGTCCCAGTACGACCAGGCCAACCGGCTGATCGAGCGCGGCGTCATCGAGATCGCGCCCCTGGCCTTCATGCGCGGCCGGACCCTCAACAGCGCCTTCATCATCCTCGACGAGGCCCAGAACACGACCCGGGAGCAGATGAAGATGATCCTGACCCGGGCCGGATTCGACTCCAAGCTGGTCATCACGGCCGACATCACCCAGATCGACCTGCCCCAGCCGCGCCGGTCGGGCGTCATCCACGCCATGAAGATCCTGGCCCAACTGCCGGAGATCGCTTTCGTCCGCTTCAACGACCGCGACGTCGTCCGCCACCCGCTGGTCCAGAAGATCATCAAGGCCTATCAGAAGGCCGAGGCCAGGGAGGACTGATCCCATGGCGGCGTCCTTCTTCGACAAGATCAAGCTGTTCAAGGCGGCCGAGATCCAGCCCGGCCGGCCCGCCGCCGAGCCCGCGGAGGACGAGCCTCCACAGACATTCCTGCGGCGCCTCCTCGCGGACCCCTGGCCCCTGCTGGTCCTGACCGCGGTCATCATGGCCATCTTGCTGACCCGGCTGCCGTCGGAGCGCCTGACGACCCTGAACCAAGGCCAGGTCGCCACGGCCGACATCGTCGCCCCCTTCGACCTGACCCTGGAGGACACCGAGGCCACGGCCGCGAAGAGGGCCGGCGCGGAAACCGCGGTGCTCCCCGTTTACTCCTTCGACGCCAACGTCTTCGCCAACACCGAGGACAAGATCCGCCGCCTCTTCGCCGACGGGCGCGATTGGGTGGCCAAGTTCCCGGAGAATCACAACGCCCCGGCCCTCCGAAAGCAGTTCGTCGACCAGCAGGGCATCGACCTCGAGCTCCCCGACGTCCAGACCCTGGTGCGCCTGAAGTTCCCAGCCGACTTCGAGGAGAGCCTGATCAGCCTGCTGACCAAGATCTTCAGCCAGGGCATCATCGTCTCCAAGGGCCTCTTCATCCACGGCGAGTCCGAGCGGGGCCTGGTCCTCCTCAACGGCGGCGGCCGGGAGCACCCGGCCCGGGTCAACGAGCTGCTCGACATCGGCGAGAGCGAGCGCCGCTTCAACGACGACCTGTCCCTGATCGAGATGCCGGCCCGCAGCCGGGCCGTTCTGGCCAACCTGGGGCAGATCTTCCTGACCGCCAACGTCGCCTACAACAAGATCGAGACCGAGAGGCGCAAGGCCCAGGCCCGGGAGACGATCGCCCCCGTCACCCTGACCATCAAGAAAGACCGGATCATCGTCCGCAAGGGGGACGAGGTCACGGCCGAAACGGTCAAGATCCTCGACCGGTTCAACCAGAGGATCCGCCAGCGGTCGAGCTGGCTGCCGACCTTCGCCGGGACCCTGATCCTCTACATCTTCCTGTTCCTCACGCTTTGGTTCTATCTCCTCCGGGTCTTCAGAGCCCGGCAGGCCGAGAGGCAGTTCCACATGACGGCGGCCGCCCTGGTCGGCAGCCTGGTGCTCTATAAGATCTTCCTGGCGCTGGCCCAGATCGTCTCCGGGGCGGTGGCGGGCCCGGTGTTCTCCCGGCTCGAGATCTACTACTACGCCTTCCCCTTCCAAGCGGCCACCCTGATCTTCGCTTTCCTCCTGCCCGATCCCGTGACGCTGGTCTTTCTCATCCTGAACAGCCTGACCGCGGGGCTGCTCGTCGGCGGCGACTTCGCCGTGACCATCTTCTCGTTCATGGGCGGCCTGGCCGCGATCTACGGCGTCAAGCTCTACCGGCGCCGCTACCGGGCCGCGACCCTGCGGGCCGGGTTCATCGTCCTGCCCGCCGTCAACATCCTGCTTGTCCTGGCCATCCACCTCATCCTCAAGCGCTCGACCTTCGCCAACGTTCCGGCGGAAGCGGCCCTGGGCGTCCTCGGCGGCATGACCAGCGCCGTCCTGGCCTTCCTGCTGCTGCCGCTGGTCGAGTCGGCGTTCGGCTTCGTCACCGGGTCCAAGCTCCTCGAGCTGACCAATTCGGAGCTGCCGATCTTCCGCCAGCTCCAGGAAGAGGCGCCCGGCTCGTACCACCATTCGCTGATCGTCGCCTCGCTCGCCGAGCGGGCGGCCGAGGAGCTGGGGCTCGACGCCCAGCTGGCCAAGGCCGGGGCCCTCTATCACGACATCGGCAAGACCAAGATGCCGGAGTACTTCATCGAGAACCGCAGCCGGGAGTTCGACCTCCACAAGGACCTGACGCCCTCAATGAGCACCCTGGTCATCAAGAACCACGTCAAGGAAGGGGCCGAGCTGGCCCGCAAGCTCAGGCTGCCCCGCGCCCTGCGCGAGATCATCGAGCAGCACCACGGCAACTCCCTGGTCCGCTATTTCTTCGCCAAGGCCAAGCAGACCTACAATCCGGAGGAGCAGACGGTCGGCGAGGAGTCCTTCCGCTACCCCGGCCCGCCGCCGCAAACGAAGGAGGCCGGGCTGGTCATGCTGGCCGACTCGATCGAGGCCGCCTCGCGGAGCCTCAAGGCGCCGACCAAGGACAACCTCAAGCGGGTCATCACCGACATCATCAACAACACCCTCCAGGACGGCCAGCTCGACGCCTGCGACTTTTCCCTGCGGGAGCTCCGGACCGTGGCGGCCGCCTTCCTGACCGTGCTCTACGCCATCTATCACCCGCGCGTCGAGTATCCGGGGTTCAACTTCGAAGGACGGCCCAAATCCAAGGCCAACGGCAGCGGAAAGGCCAAGACCAATCATGATCACCATTCTCAACCGCCAGACAAAACACCGGGTCCCGACGAAAGCGTTTGAGCGCCTGCTCCTCGAGCTGGCCGCGCGCTACCGGCAGCGGGACCCCGAGATCAGCCTCTCCTTCGTCGGCGAGCGGGCCATCCAGACGCTCAACCGCAAGTTCATGAAGAAGAACAAGCCGACCGACGTTCTGAGCTTTCCCCTGGGCGAGAAGGCCCCCGACGGGAAGTTCTACCTGGGGGACATCGTGATCGCCGTCCCCGTGGCCTTCCGGCAGGCCCGCGAGAAAGGCTGCAGCCTCGAGCGCGAGCTGCGCCTGCTCACCATCCACGGCTTCCTCCATCTGCTCGGCTACGACCATTTCGCCGGCATCGAGGAGGAGGAGCGGAAGCTCCACCGGATCTACCTGGCATGACGTCGCTTGCCCTGACCTGGACCGGCCTCGTCCTGGCTTTCCTGGCCGCCTTCCTGCTGTCCCTGTTCCACATCGTCCTCGAGGCCTATTCCAAGATCTCCCTGAGCCGGTTCCTCGAGGACCGTAAGAAATCGGACCGGGCGGCGATCCTCAGGAATTTCGAGGACACCCGCCTGGCGGTCGAGTCGGTCCGGATCGTGGTCATCCTGGTGCTCGTCGTCTATGTGTTCGTCGCCCTCGGGCCGTCGGCCGCCCGGCCGATCTGGCTCTTCCTCGCCGCCCTGGTGGTCTACGTGGTCGGGCTCGAGCTTCTTCCGCGGCTCCTCGTCCTGGCCGCCAAGCCCCATCTGTTGCGGGCCTTCCTGCCCGCCTCCGCCTTGATCCGGCTCATCGCCTTCCCCCTGCTCGTCGTGTCCCGCAGCCTGCTCGCCCGGGAGGAGCAGCGGGAGGAAAAGGAGGAGGACCGGGAGGCCTCGGAGGAGGAGATCGAGACCTTCATCGACGAGGCCCAGGAAGAAGGCATCATCGAGAAGGGCGAGGACGAGCTGCTGCGTAGCGTCGTCGAGTTCGGCGGCCGGGTCGTCCGGGAGGTCATGACCTCCCGGGTCAACATGGTCTGCATCCGCAAGGACTCGACCATCGACAACCTCAAGGACCTCATCATCAAGGAGAAGTACTCGCGGATCCCGGTCTACAAGGACCGCCTCGACAACATGGAAGGCGTCGTCATGGCCAAGGACATCCTCGAGTACGCGGACGAGAAGCACAAGCCCCAGCCGATCGAGGCCCTGATCCGGCCGGTGGCCTTCGTGCCCGAGTCGATGCCGGTCCAGGACCTGCTGCGCGAGTTCCAGAAGGTCAAGACCAAGATGGCCATCGTCGTCGACGAGCACGGCAGCGTCTCCGGCCTCGTGACCATGGAGGACGTGGTCGAGGAGATCGTCGGCGAGATCCAGGACGAATACGACACCGAGGAGGCCGGGATCACCGAGAACGGGCCGCTCGATTTCACCGTCTCCGGGGCCACGGAGGTCGAGGAGCTCGAGGAGCTCTTCGACGTCGAGCTGGCCGAGGACGATTTCATCACGGTCGGCGGCCTGATCACCCACAACCTGGGGCGGCTGCCGGCCAAAGGCGAGACGCTCGTCATCAAGGGACTGAAGTTCGAGGTCCTCGAGGTCGATCAAAAGAAGGTCAAGAAGCTGAGGATCCACAAGGCCTGACGGAGGCCGAGGGAGAACACATGCCGAGGAAGGTCAAGAACGACATAACGCCGGCGGAAGGGACGGCGAAGCCCGTCGGTGCCGCTCCGAAAGCCGCGCCAAAAAGGGCGCCCCGGAAGAAGGCCGCGCCGAAGCCCGCCTTCCGCACGGGCTACGTGGCCCTCATCGGGCGGCCCAACACCGGCAAATCGACCCTCCTCAACGCCCTGCTCGGCCAAAAGGTGGCCATCGTCTCCGACAAACCGCAGACGACACGGATCAGCATCCTGGGCATTAAGACCACGGACAAGGGCCAGATCATCTTCGTCGACAACCCGGGCATCCACAAGCCTCTCCACACCCTGAACAAGAGGATGATGAACTTCGTCTATTCGGCCCTGGAGACGTCCGACATCGTCTGCCTGCTTATCGACGCCAACGAGAAGTTCGGCCACGGCGACGAGTACGTTCTAGAGACGCTGAAGAAGGTCAAGACGCCCGTTTTCCTGCTCATCAACAAGGTCGACATCGTCCGCAAGGACAAGGTCCTGCCCATCATCGACCGCTACAAGGACCTCTACCCGTTCAAAGAGATCATCCCCATCTCGGCCCTCAAGGGCGTCAACCTGGACGTCATAGAGCGGTTGCTCCTCGAGGCGCTCCCGCTCTCGCCAAAGCTCTACTCGGACGAGGAGATCTCGGACCAATCCGAACGGTTCTTGTTCGCCGAGATCGTCCGCGAGAAGATCCTCAAGTACGTCACTGAGGAGCTACCCTTCGTCACGGCCGTTTATATCGAATCGATCGAAAACAAGGCTCAGGCGGACTGGAAGAAGCCCGAGGAATCGCGGCCTATGACCTACATCCGGGCCTCGGTCTTCGTCGAGAAGGACAATCACCGCAAGATCATCATCGGGCGTCACGGCTCGCTCATCAAACAGATCGGGATCGAGGCGCGCCAGGAGATCGCGGAGTACCTCGGGCACAAGGTCTACCTGGACCTCCAGGTCCGCGTCAGGGAGAACTGGCGCGACTCCGAGGACGTGCTCGACCTCATCGAAGGCCAAAAAGCCTAAGGGACCGTCCCCGGATAGGGCATGAAAGGGACTGTCCCCGATGGGGACTGTCCCTCTTGGGCTGGAGGTATTTGACTCTCCATTTCCCCCATGCGATAATCTATCGCCAACCGGACGGTGAGTGTAGCTCAACGGTTAGAGCATCGGACTGTGGATCCGAAGGTTGGGGGTTCGATTCCCCTCACTCACCCCACCTTCATCCCTGAATTTTCTGATAATTAGCCTGGTTTCTGTTTCTAGCCTGAGTTGCCGTATCGGAATCAAATATATCGTCCAATACGAGTGAGAAATTCGGGCTCGTCGCCATAAGGCCGGAAGTCTGTGCTTTGCCTTAGATTGCCCTGGACGGCCCCTATTTTGCTATCTAATGGAATAAATGCGGCACAAGGTTGAATTCTAAAAAGCGAGGACTTAGACTGGTCATTCGATAGTATCAGGGTCTGGACCTGGATGGGTCCGGATTTTCATGAGGAGAATAGATTGAAGATAATGAGACGCGATATCGGCATTGGAACCGTTATCAGCCTGTGCCTTCTCACATCCCATGCCGCACCCACGGCTCGCGGCCATTGGCATGCTCCAACGGAATATGTCAATGGCATTGACCCTCGGGCCGATCAGTCGACACCTGATCTTGTTCGCGCCTTGGGAGACGTCGATATAGAGGCGCGCTGGCGAGCCGCCGTTGCCCTGGAGAAGACGGGCCCGGCAGCAGTGCCCTCGCTTGTCAGAGCGCTGTCCGACAAAAGCGACTACGTTCGTCAGGGAGCGGCCCGGGTCCTGGGCGATATCGGTCGGCGATCGGATGAGGTGACGGCCGGGCTCATCAAGGCCCTAAGCGATTCCGACGCGAAGGTGCGTGAGCATGCGGCTGAAGCGCTGGGAAAGCTCGACCCAGGAGATGGCGCCACAATCCAAGCCTTGGCCGTAGCCCTGGCTGACGCTGACCCTTTCGTGGTCGGCAAAGCGGCGGCGGCCTTGGGCAAGATCGGCCCGCAAGCGATCCCTGCGCTTATCACGGCGCTGCAGGATAAGAACGAGCGTGTACGAGGAGCTGCGACGATCGCGATCGGCAAAATGGGTGCAGGCAGCCGGCCCGCCTTGCCCGCGCTGATCAATGCGCTGAAGGACGGCGCTCCAGATGTCCGCTGGGACGCCGCCATCGGGTTGAGCGCTATGGGCGCTCGAGCCAAGGAAGCGGCGCCCGCCCTCCTGCGATTGCTGGTTGACTCGGATCAGGATGTCCGCTGGGCATCGAACTTGGCCTTGAGGACGATCGATCCGGAAGCAATCGATCAAACCCCGGACTGGCGTTCGACGGCGGCGGTTGTCGACAGCCTGACCCCGGAGCTGATGAAAGAACTTCACATTCCGGGAACTTCCATTGCGCTGATCGACAACCGGAAATTGACATGGTCGAAGAATTACGGGATCGCTCGCGTCGACCACCCTTTTCCGGTAACCGATGAAACCCTGTTCGAAGCCTGCTCGATGACGAAGCCGGTCTTTGCCTATATCGTCTTGAAGCTCGTCGAACAGGGCCGGCTCGATCTTGATAGGCCTTTGGCCGAGTACTTGCAGGAACCCAATCTCCCGGAACAGAGCCAGCGTCAACACATTACCGCGCGGATGGTCCTTTCCCATACGGCCGGTCTTCCGAACTGGCGCAAGGGAGAGGACGAATTGGACGGTCCATTGCCTGTGCTGTTTTCCCCCGGCTCGAGGTTCAGCTATTCCGGCGAAGGCTACTATTTGCTGCAACGGATCATCGAGCATATCACGGGCGAACCGCTTGAGATCTACGCCAGACGGATGCTGCTCCGGCCCTTGGGGCTGAAGCATACGAGCTTCGTCTGGACCGAGGATGTCGAGACCAAGCTTGCCGCCGGCCATGATGAGCGCGGCGCCTTTTTACAAAAAACAAAATATTCCCACGCTAATGCGGCCTACTCCCTTTATACAACGGCCGCGGAATATGCCGTGTTCCTGACCGAAATACTGAAGACCGACCGATCGGCACGCCATTCTTTGTCGCAAAGGTCCATCGAAGAAATGCTCTCGCCTCAGGTCAAGCTCGATGTCAGAGAACCGATCGAGCGGCCCGGACGGGCGCAGGGGCAGGCGGTTTATTGGGGACTGGGGTGGTCCATCAACGAGACGGAGGAAGGCCGCTTCTTTCATCACAGCGGGTCGAACAGATCAGGTTTTCGCTGCTTCTCCCAGTTCAATACGGTCCGAGGTTCTGGGATAGTCATCATGACCAACAGCTCCAACGGATCAGACTTTTGGACGCGCTTGATCAATCGCGTCGGCAATTTTTGAGGGGGCCTAGCGTACGACGCACAAAGGGAGGGACATATGAAACGTCGGACATTCGTTAAGGGCGCGGCGGCGATCCCCGCACTGGCGGGCCTGGGCTTTCCGGATCTTGCTTCCGGCGAGGAGTTTTTGCCGATCGTTCTTCCGAAGCCCGAAACGGACGGGGGCGGATCTTTGATGGCCGCCTTAAAGGACAGAAAAACCGTTAGGGACATCAGCCCGGAGCCCCTACCGATCCAGACCCTGTCGACACTTCTTTGGACTGCGTTCGGAGTGAACCGGGCCGAGATGGGTTTCATGGGGAAACCCGGAAGAACCGCGCCCTCGGCCAGCAACTCGCAGGAGATTGACCTTTATGTTTGCCTGGAGAAGGGGGTTTATGTTTACGAGCCGATTCCGCATCGCCTCGCTCCCGTCGCTTCTGGTGATTTCCGGACCAGGGCCGGCCGGAGCCCCGCCTCGGTGGCTCCGGTCAATATCTTCTACGTCGTCGACCTGGCGAAATACATTGTGGGGAAGGGACAGCCGGACAAACGGATCTCCGAGCCGGAGGTCCAGAAGTCCTACTATTACACGGACACAGGCTTCATTGCCCAGAACGTCTACTTGTTCGCGGCTTCGCATGGCTTGGCGGCCTGGTTCCACAATTGCGACAGGGAAAACACGGTCAAAGAGTTCAAGTTGCGGCCCGAGCAACGGGTGCTGTTCGCTCAGACCGTGGGATACCCGGCGAGATCCTAGCTAGGTTCCCGGGCCAGTCCCGCTCAGCTTATAGCATGTCGGACTCCGGATCCGAAGGCTGGGGGTTCGAATCCTCTCACTCACCCCACCTGATTTCCCCCGCGTCTGAAGAGATGGTATGCGAGGCCGAGGCGGCGCGGCGCCATGAGGCGCGGCCTGGACTTAAGCCACCCGCCGGATCATAACTCGGACTAGGCCCCTTCCCTACTTCCCCTTCGACTTGAAGACCGTCCAGGGCTCGGCCGGGCGGCTCTTGAGGTATCCCTTGAGATAATCGTACTGCCGGTGGGCCTTGAGGAACTTCTCGGCGTCGAAGGGGATGTCGCAGGAGCTCCCCCACTTCCCCCAGAAGGTCATGGCCAGGGCCATCTTCGCGTCCACGACCTTGCCGTCCAGGGCGCCGCCCGGATAATAGGGCTTGACCCAGCCGTCCGCGGGCGGCCCGGCCGGGTCGGGGTCGAGCTCGAAGTGGCCGCAGATCGTCCGCGCCCCGGGCTGCTCTTTGCCCAGGTAAACGTCGTAATGGTCGGCCAGCATGAGCTTGGCCCGCTCGACGTCGACCTTGCCCGACCACTTGTCGAACAGGTCGAGCCAGCGCACCCGCCGGGCGATGTCGGCCCGCTTGATGTTGTCGAAATCCGCGTCCGTCTCGTCGCGGAGGAGCGGGATGTTCTCGGTGATGTTGGACCCGGCGTAGAAGCCGTCCTTCGTCCGCTCGATCGAATGGTGCTTGAGCCCGAGCTCGAGCCGGGCGATCTCGTTCGTGCGCGCGTCGCCGAGGAGCCAGGTGTTGGCGTAGCCGCCGTTGTTGCCCTCGATGAGGAGTCTTCATGAACTCGTCCAGGCTCGAAGCGTACTGCATCGCCTTGCGGATGCGGACGAACTCGGGCAGGCCGTCCGGGTCGAAGCCCGTGGAAATAGTCGATGGTCGTCTCGGAGCCGACGATCCCCGACGAGCAGACGAAGAAGTCCGTGCCGCTGTGGATCGCGGCCGGGTAGGCCTGCATCAGCATCCGGAAGCCCTTCTCCGGCACGAGGTCGATGACGATGTTCGAGCGGCCCGTGACATAGGAGGCCCAGGTGTTATGGGCCAGGACGAGGCGCCCGTCGGCCGTGGCCTTTCCGGTGGCGATGAAGGAGCTGCAGCCGCCGCCCTTCTGCGGCGTCCCCGCGTTCTTCTCGGACCAGGGGTACCAGTAGCTGAAGATCTCGGCCGACGCGTTGAGCAGGAGGACGTCGCCGTAGCTCACGTCCAGCCCCGGCCTTGCGGGCCCCGGCCGTGATGCCCTCCATCTCCTCGCGGAACTCGGGGTCGATCTTGGGGGCGAACATCTTGAGCGTCGCGTCGACGAAGAACGACCAGTCCTTGGCCGTGTCCCACCAGGTCATGTGCTTCTCGACGCGCAGGCTCTCCGCGATCTCCTTGGCCAGGAGATACCCGTGCTGGAAGCCGCGGGCAAAAGGCTTGCCCTCGATATGAAGGTAGACCCAGCCGTTCGTCTCCTGCCGCGAGGCCTTGGCCAGCCAAGCCTGTTCCTCCTTGGTCAGGTCGGCAGCGCGGGCCAGTCCCGCCGCGGCGGCGACGAGGAAAAGGATAATGACGGCCTTTCTGAGCATGCGCATCGGTTCTCTCCTTACGGTCGAGCATCGATGATATGCCTGGCCGCGGGCCGCCGTCAAATTCCCGGTTGGCCGGACGAGCCCGCAGGCCGAAGGGCCAAGTCTTGTTGCGATGGGAGTCCTTGACACCTGAGCGAAAGCACGGGTATCTTCACCCTGTAAGCCGGAGGGGGCGATTTCGGGCCTCAGGAGGCGGAGACATGAGACCTTCCTCCCGATCGTTGCCCTCGCTCCTCTCTGGCGCAGCCATGCTGGCTTTGCCGGCCGTGGCCGCTTTCCTGGCCATCCGGGCGCTTGCTCCTCCTGCTCCCCTCCCTTCGGAAGCACCACAAACGGAGTTCTCGGCATATCGAGCGGCTGGACTCCTCAAGATGATCGCCGCCGAACCTCATCCCGCCGGGACCCCCGCTCACGATGCCGTTCGCGATCTTATCGTCGGGATGTGGCGCGATCTCGGCCTCTCTCCGGAGATCCAGTCAGGGACGCACGTCGGCGCCAAAGATCATTACGGCGCGCGCGTCGAGAACATCGTCGTGAGGCGGCCCGGAAAGAGCCCCACGGCCGGCCGCGCGCTGCTTCTCGCGGCGCACTACGATTCGGTGGAGCCTTCGTTCGGCGCTTCGGACGACGGCGTCGGCGTGGCGACCCTGCTCGAAACGGCCCGCGCTCTCGGATCGGGCCCGGCTCTCGCCGATGACATCATCTTCCTGATCACAGATGCCGAAGAGGACGGCATGATCGGGGCCCAGATCTTCCGGGACCAGAACCCCTTGTTCAAGGATGTCGCCCTGGCCTTGAACCTCGAGGCCCGCGGCACATCCGGCCCCGCACTGATGTTCGAAACGAGCTCCGGGAACAGCCGCCTCGTCCGGGCCCTGGCTAAAACCCCGCACCCCAGAGCCTTTTCCTTCTCCAACCTGGTCTACAAACACATGCCCAACAACACCGACCTATCCATCTTCATGGAGGGGGGCCTGCAGGGCATGAATTTCGCCTTTATCGACCGGCCCTATGATTATCACACCCCGAACGACAATTTGGCCGACCTCAACCTCCGATCGCTGCAGCACCAAGGATCGTATATGCTCGCCCTGGCCCGGGAATTCGGCAACGGCGGCGTTCCACAGCGCTCGGCGGGGGACGAGGTCTATTTCAGCCTCTTCGGGGACGTTTTCGTTCATTATTCAAGGGCTGTCGCGTTCGCCCTGGCCGGCCTGGCCCTGTTGCTGTTTATCGGCGCCGTCATCATCGCCCTTCTTCGGCGAAGGATCCGGGCCGGGCGTGCGGCGCTCGGAATAGTCTTCCTGGCCGGGAGCGTCGTCCTGGCGGCCGGGCTTGGTTTCGCCTTCATGGCGGCGGTCAAGGCCTCGCACGGCCGTTGGCTGCAGGCCGGGCCATACAGCGACAGTCCCTTTTATGCCCTGGCGCTGGCGTTTCTCGCCGCCGGCGCGACGGCGATCGTCTATAGCCTCGTCAAGGCCGGAACCAGGGGCCCGGAGCCGGCTTTCGGCGCCGCGGCGGCATGGGTCGCCATAGCGGTCCTCGGCGCGCTGAAATTTCCCGACTTGAGCTATATCATGGGCCTGCCGGCTCTGCTGTTGGCGGCGACGCTCCTTGTTTGGGTCCTGCGCCGGGGCGTGCCGGCGACCGACCATCCTGGGCAGGATGCAGATCCCGGCATCCTATCGTCGCTTGGCGCCGTCGCCCTGATCTCCATCCTCGCCGCGCCCGTCATCTTCCTCTTTTTCCTGGCCATGTCCTTGGCCAACATCAACGCCGCCGTCCTGGGCGCGATGACCGCGCTCATGATCACGGCCGCGGCCCCAGCGCTCGATCTCATGCGGGCGAGATTGGGAAAGGCCTTGCCGGTCGCCCTCCTCCTTCTCTTTGCCGTCTTTGCCATAGCCGGCGCGATAACGACTCGATACGGCACTCGCGTTCCCCATTGGATATCCCCTACGCACCTTACGGATTTCGACAAGGGCCAAGCCTACTGGGTCGTCTCACGGAGAGACGTCTTTCCCTGGACGGAGGCCCTGGCGGGCGGGACGTTCAAGCCCGGTCACCCTCAGCCTGAATACGTTGGCCAGCCGGGAAATTATGCCTACCGCGAAGCCCCGAAGACGGAGGCGTTGCCGCCTGATGTCCGGGTGACCGGGGATCGGACAGATGGCAGCAGGCGGACACTGAGATTCCGCATCTCCTCGCCGAAAGGCGGCCGGCAGTTCGTTATTCAGTGCGCCGGCGAAGGGATCACGGCGGGCACTCTGGAAGGTCAAGCCCTCGAAATCCGCTCGGCCAAGGGATTCGCGGCCGTCTTTATCAACCCGGGCCGCGAGGGGTTCGAGGTCGGGGTCGAGGCGAGCGCCGGAACACCGGTCGTCGTGAAGGTCCGCGAAAGCGATCCGGGGCTTCCCGCTCTCTCCGGCTCCTCGCTCCCTCCCCCGCCGGCGGGATTCGGGCTCTCGTGGGCGCGCGTGGTCCTTTTCAAGACGTTCACTTTCAAGTGACCGTCCGGGGTCGCCTACTTCCAGAATTCTCGGCTCGTCGAGATGCCGATCATGCCGTTCTTGCCCAGGATGCCCTGACCGCGCTTGACGATCATGTCTTTGAAACCCGGGGGATTGTGAAGGACCCAGACCAGCCATTTGCCCTCGGGCAGCAGAGGGTTCCGATTGGTCCATTTGTAGAGAGCGTCGCCGAACTTGATCTTGATCTCGGTCCCCCGCACGTAGCCTAGGGGCTCCGCCCCATCGAAGGGCTTGAAGCCGAGGAGGAACAGCCCGCCGTCGTCGTCCTGGAACCACAGCGTGATCTCGGCCCCCTCGCTGGTGGCCGTCGCCGCTAGGTCGCCATGGGCGAGGACTCTGTCGTCGTTCTTGATGAGATAGGAATCGTCGAGGCGGAGCTCGCGAACGGGCCCCGGATATTCCTGCGTGGCCGGGACCACCTCGACGAGCGGCGTGATCTTGAGACTGATCTTGGAAGACTGGTTTTTATTCTCGAACATCTCCACGACTACCGACTCTCCGTTCTGGACGAAAGTGTTGACCTCGCGCCTATCCTTCATTTCCGGCTCTTTCTTGAACTCGATCTTGAGTGCGACGCCCATGCCTTCGGCGACCGTCGGCGTGATCCAAATGGACAGCGACTCTGTCCGATTGCCCATGAGGATCTGCGCGGTCTTGCCGTTCTCCGTCCTGATCGCCGGTCTCGAGATCGGACGGGTCTCAGACGGCTTGATCTCGAGGATCTCGACGCTCAGGCGGATGTACGTTTTGGGTTCGACCAGGAATTCGTCCTCGACCCCGCCGCCGGCATACGGCTGATGGACCGTTGTGACGCTGGTATCGATCTTGGTCTGGATATCGACGATCTTGACGTCGATGGTGGTCGAAACCACCGGTTTGACGGACGGCCTCTTCGCTCCGGCGGCGTCCTGAGGACGCGCGGGCCCGGCGGCCAGCAGCGTCATAGCGACCGCCCCTATCGCGCACTTGGAAAATGACATTTTCATGGCTATGGCTCCTTTATCGTGAAGACTCTCGGCTGGGCGACCGGGCTGTAATCTTCGAGGTTCAGGCCCAGAGAAGAGACCTCGATGCTCACAGTCCCTTGAAGCGAAACCCCGGCCGGCTCGACCCGGCGCTCATGCCGTGGCTGCACCGTCGCGCCCGGGGAGATCTTGAGAACGGCCCCGAGCGCAACTCCGCAAGCGAACAGTCCGGCCATGGCCCCGACGGCGGCAGGTACCCGGATGGACGCGGTCACGAGCCTGCGCCAGAACGCCGAGGTTCTGGCCGGTCGCGGCGGGTCCTCTGTGGGAAGCGGCGGCGGGGCCGGGATCTGCGCTGGGTCCAATGACGCGATCTTGACTTTGACCTGCTCGCCGGCCGATCTCAGCTGCGCCAACCTCTCCCGGCAGTCCGGGCAGGCGTCGAGATGCCGTTTCAGCTCGGCCGCGCCCGGATCCGCGAGCTCCCCATCGATATAGGCTTGAAGCTGCCTATCCCTCGAACATCTCATCGCGATCCTCCTCCCCTGAATTCCCTGGACAGTCTCTGAACGGCGCGGGCGATCAAGGCCCCGACGGACATCTCGCGCAGCCCCATCGCCTGGGCGATCTCTTTGTATCTCAGCCCTTCCGCGTACAGCGTCAAGAGCAGCCGGTCCCGTGGCCCGAGCTGCTCCAGGGACGCCCGGATGGCCTTGCGGTCTTCGGATCTTATGAATTCCGTTTCGATATCCCGAGTGCCCCGTCCGACTTCGAGATCCGAGCGCAGGAGCTGGGAATATCGCCGCTTTCGCCTCAGCCAATCATAGCTGAGGTTCGCCGCCGTCCGATAAAGCCAGCTCTTGACATCAAGGATCGCGGGCCCTCCGTTGAGCGCCGCATGGAGCTTCAGGAAGACCTCTTGCGAAAGGTCCAAGGCCTGCTCGGGATCTCCGAGCAGCCTGGACCCGAACCGGAAGACCGCGGGGAAGTGTTCCTGGTAGATCGAGGAGAAGCCGAGGGCGGGCTTCGTGGCTGGGTCCGCTTTGTTCATTGAAGGACCTTATTATCCACACTCTGAAGACGAATAATATCGGCTTTTGTGACAGGGCCAGGGGAATATGGGGGACGCCCTGTCTCGACGTCAAGCCCGGTCCAAGTCCTCCCAAAAATCCCCATTAAAGGGGACTCCCCGACGGCCCGTCCGTGCGAGATTCACAGCGGTCATGAAAATGGGACAAGCGGCGGTGGGGCGGGCAGAAGATCTCATGCTAGCCCTGGTATCCACGGGCTCCGAAGACACATCCTGTTGGATAGGTCAAGAAACTCAGAACCTATTGATTACAAGTGACTTGACATGTGCGCAAGGATGTGAAATAGTTCGCCCGGTTTCAGGATCGAAGCGGCCATGGCGAGTCGGGCTAGGGAGAATTGATGGTATGGAGAGGATGTATGCCATCAGGGAGATCTGCCAGGTGCTTGGCGTCACGCGGCGGACCGTCCACTATTGGATCGCTCGGGGTGAACTCAAAGCCTTCCACCTTGGAGGGAAACGGATTACGCGCGTTTGGGAAAGGGACCTGCGGGGCTTCGTGAAAAGGACGGGCAGGTAGCTGATCATCTTCATCGCGGTCTTAAGCTTATCCCTCGGGATCGCCTTCTACTTTGTCCTCGTGATGGGGGACGGCCGCCGGCTCCAAGAGCGCATGCGCGTCCCCAAGCGGAAATCACGCCGGGATGCGCAAGGAAATGAAGAGCCGCTGTTCACGGACAACTACTCTCGGTGGACGGCCCGTCCCTTCGAAGAGAACGACGATCCGCTTCAGATCAAGGACGCCGGCGCGGACCTGACCGATCCGGCGCGAACGCGTCCGGGCGGGGCTTTCGGACCTGCCTGAGCGCCGCAAGGCGCCCCCGGCCCCTCCCCTCGCCTCGAGATTTTCGAGTGAGAGGCGCTCAGCGACCCTCTATTATTTCTTGGTTTTATCGCCGGCCGGGCTCGAGGGTTTCTCCGAGGGCTTCTTCCCCCCTTGACCTTCCATCTCTTTGGGCTTCTCTTCGATCAACTCCGCACGGCAACTGTCGCAATGCCGCATGCCCTTGGGGTACTCTTTCCAGCAGATGGGACAGAACATATAAATACCTCCTTGCGTTGCATCCAGTATACCAGAAACAACAAATTTGGTAGAGAAATGGTCAAGCGGGCCAAAAAAGCAACGAGTTCCGGGCCCAAGGTGTTTGAATTAAGGTCCGAAAAAACGGGCGGAGCCGGCCGTGTGCCGGGGAAACCGACTGTCCAATGGATGATCAACTGATGAGGCCCCTTTCCTCTTTTTCTCCTGTCATCAGGCCGGGGCAACCCGGCCTGGTTCTTTTTCCCCTGCTTTTGACCCTGCTTGCGGCCGCGGCGTGCGGCGGGCGGGTCTATCTCGTGACCAGCCTCAGCCTCCCCCACGCGATCGTCGTCGACGGCGACGCGGGCGACTGGAGCGGGGCCCTGTCCTACGTCGCGAAAGACCATCTCTTCGTCGGATTCGTCAACGACCGGGACAACCTCTTCGTCTGCCTCAGCAGGGAAGAGGAGGACGCAGGCGGACCGGGCTCGGCCCGGATGGGCGGTTGGACCATCTGGGTCGATCCGTCCGGCGGGACCAAGAAGGCCTTCGGGCTGCGCATCGCCCCGGCGGGAGGCCGTGCCGAGGGCGGACCAGAGGACGCTCAGAGAGAGCCGGGGCGGAACGGACGGCCCGGACAGAAGCCGGTCGAGGAGCCGGTTGCGCAAGACCAAGGCGGCCAAGCGCCGTCCCCGGAGAGCCGTGTCGAGCTGCAATGGATCGGGCCCAATGGCGAGGTTGCAAGACGGTTCTCTCCGGAAGCGGCTTCGGAACTGGGCCTGGAGGTCGGCGAGGGCCGCTCCGGCGGCTCCTATGTCCTCGAGCTCAAGATCCCTCTCAGGGAGTCCCAGGGACATCCCTTCGCCATAGGCGCCGGGCCCGACAGCCTCATCGGCGTCGGTTTCTTCTCGTACCGGCCCGAGCGACGCGATCGAAGAGGAGAAGGCCCGGGCGGCCTGGAAGGCGGGGGCGGGCCGGGCGGCGGCATGCCCGGCGGCGGGGGGATGCCCGGAGGGATGGGCGGCGGCATGGGCGGCCGAGGGGCAGGAATGCGCGGCGGCATGCCTCCGAACATGGATCCCGACATCGCCAAGGCCGTCAAAGTCTGGACCCGGGTCAGGCTTCTCCGTTCGGACACGCCGGGGCGGACGAAGGTCCTGGACCTGATCCTCGAATAGCGTCCCCCGGGCGATCGGCGCGGGCCCGTCTTGATAAGGTCCCGATATCTGCTAAGATTGAATCGGGGTCCATTCCCAGACTGAAGATCGCAAGGGGCTGGACCCGCGCGGTTCGGCGCAAGGGGGGATGCCATGGCAGAAAGATCCTATAAGTACGTCATCGTGGGCGGCGGGCGGGCCGGCGCTTCGGCGGTCCAGGGCCTCCGGGAGGTCGATGCGTCAGGCTCGATCCTCGTCGCCGGGATCGAGGGCCACCTGCCCTACAACAGGCCGCCCCTGACCAAGGACCTCTGGTTCGGGACCCAGAAGATCGAGGACGTCTTCATCGACAGCCGGGACTTTTACGACCGGAACAAGGTCAAGGTCCTCGAGGAGACCCGGATCGCGGGGATCGATCCCGGGGAGCGGACAGCGACCGACGCCAAGGGCAACGTTTATCGTTATGAGAAATTGCTGCTCGCAACGGGCGGCCATCCGCGGCCCCTTCCGATCCCCGGGGGCGACCTGCCGGGCCTGTTCTACTATCGGCACCTCGACGATTACGCCAAGCTGAGAGGCGAGGCCGCGGCCGGACGGAGAGCGCTGGTCATCGGGGGCGGATTCATCGGCTCGGAGATCGCCGCCGCCCTGAACCTCAGCAAGGTCGAGGTTTCGCTCATCTTCCCCGAGGGGAACCTGTGCTCACGGGTCTTCCCGGCCGACCTGGGCCGGTCGATGAACGCCTACTATCAGAAGCAGGGCGTCGAGGTCATCGCCGGGGACCGGCCGGCGGCGATCGAACGGCAGGGCGGCCGGTTCCTCGTCCGCACCGTCAACAAGGCCCAGGTCGAGGCCGACATCGTCGTTATCGGCATCGGGATCTGGCCCGAGGCGAGCCTGGCGGAAGACGCCGGCCTGAAGACGGAAGACGGGATCGTCGTCGACGCCCGATTCCAGACTTCGGCGGCCGGGATCTACGCGGCCGGCGACGCGGCTCGCTTTCCGCACCACGGCCTCGGCGCGATGACCCGCATCGAGCACTGGGACAGCGCCTTGAGCCAGGGCAAGCAGGCCGGCCGCAACATGGCCGGGGCCGGGGAAGACTTCACCTACATGCCCTACTTTTTTTCCGACCTGTTCAAATTCGGCTATGAGGCCGTGGGCGAGATCGACCCCCGGCTCGAGACCTACGCCGACTGGCAGAAGGAGTTCGACACCGGCGTGATCTATTATCTCAAGGACGGCCGGGTGCGGGGGGTGATGAACTGCAACATCTGGGGCAAGCTCCAGCCGGCCCGGGAGATCATCCTCAGGGGCTCGAAGGTCGGACCCGCCGACCTGAAGGGCGCCATCCGCTAGCCCCCTATCGCTTGACGAGTTCCAGAAAGAACCAGTCCTGCGAAGATCTCTTGGAGACGACGGCGAATCCCGTTCTCCCGGCCAGCTCCTCGAAGTGGCTCAGCCCCTGGCCGCCGGAGACGAGATAGGTCCCGTAGCCGGCATTGATCTCCTTGCCGGGCAGCTTGAACGTGATGGGGACGCTGGCATACTTCTTGCGCGGGTCCTCGATCCGGGGAAAGACGAAATCCCAGATCAGGAGCCGGCCGCCCGGCGCCAGGACCCGCCAGAGCTCGCGGCAGACCTGCTCGTGGTCCTGGGGAGCGATGAACATGAAGGTGAAAAAGACCGTCGCCGTGGGGAACGTGCCGTCGAGGAACTGAAGGTCCCGGGCATCCATGACGATCTTGAGAAGCGGTCCGGCCGGGGCTTCGAGAAGCTCCTTATCGCTGATGTCGATGGCCACGACCTGCTGGCCCTTGAGCTGGCCGATGACGCCCCAGCCTCCCCCGCCGATGTCCAGGATCAGGCCCTTGGCCGGGAAATCCTCGACCGGGACGAATTGCCGCGGCGCCTGCCAGATCTGCTCGTCGGGCGGCTTGGGCGTGTGCTGAGCCAGGGCCGCGGCGGTCAAGCCCAGGGCCAGGACCGCTAAGACCGGCGCGACGACCGTTCGTTCCCTACCCATGCGGCGGCTCCTTTCTCCATCCCGGGCCAACCATATTACTCCTTCTCGCCCGGGATTGGGAAGGCCGCCGCGAAGGGGACTTGTCCCTCGCCGAGACGGGTTCGAGTCGCGGCTAGGCCTCTTGATCCGGAACAGCCAGGACTCGGTCGATAACGGCCGCCAGGTCCTTCAGGCTCAAGGGCTTCATGACCACCTCGGCCACGCCGGCCTGGCGGAGCGTCGGGTCATTGACGACCTTGCTGTAGCCTGTGACCAGGATGACCGGGAAGTCGGGCCTGGTCCGCTTCAACTCCGCGGCCAGCTCGAGGCCGTTCATGTGGGGCATTGTCTGATCGACGAGGGCCAGGTCGAAATCCAGCGGTTCACTCCGGAACAGCGCCAGGGCCCCGGCCGCGCTCTTGACCGCCGTGGGGCGATGGCCGAGCGATAAAACGGCCCGCCGCAGCGTATCGAGCACCATATCCTCATCGTCCACGATAAGGACGCTCCGGCCGCGGACGACCTCGCCCTTGGCCAGGGTCCGGGGCTTGACCTCCGGAGCAGCCGCGCGGGCCGCGGGAAGGCAAACCGTCACCTCGGTCCCCTGCCCCTCGCGGCTGACGAGGCTGACGCCCCCGCCGTGGCTCTTGACGATCCCGCGGACGATCGACAGTCCGATGCCGGTCCCCTTGCCGGTCTGCTTGGTCGTGAAGAACGGGTCGAAGATCTTGTCGAGGACGTGGGCGGGAATGCCGCAACCCGTGTCCCGGACGGTCAGCTTCATATAGGGCCCGGGACCCAGGCCGAGAGCCGGGTCGCCCTCACCCAGAAGGACGTCCGTCAGCGAAACGTCGAGAACTCCGCCGTTCGCCTGCATGGCGTCGATGGCGTTGGTGAACAAGTTGGTGACCAGCTCGTGCAGCTCGGTCGCGTCCCCGATGACGGTATCCCCGGCGGAATTTGCAACACAGCGGATCGTGACCGAAGCCGGCAAGGACGGCTCGAGCAGCTTCAAGGCCTCGTCCACGAGCGGCCCCATGCGGACTGGCAAGAAGCTCGGATTGGCCTTCCGGGTGAACGACAGGATCCGCGAAACCAAGGCCTTCTGCCGGAGAGCCGCCTCGTGGATGTTCCTGAGCAGGGCATGCTGCTGCGTGCCCGGTTCCGTGTCTTCGAGCAGAAGCTCGGTATTGACCATGATGGGCATGAGGATGTTGTTCAGGTCGTGCGCGACGCCGCCGGCCAGCCGCCCCAGGGCCTCCGTGCGCTCCATTTGGCGGATCTTCTTCTCCATATCCACGGCACGGGTGACATCGCGGAACTGGATGATATAGTTCGAGATCGTGCCTTCCGTCGCCCGCAGAGGCGATACGGATACGTCCAACTCGACCACGGTCCCGTCCTTGCGGGCCCGAGCAACGTGCCCCTTCCAAAAGCCGTCTTTCTCGAGACCGGCGAAGACAGGAGAGACCAGCTCCGCGTCGAACGTCTCCATGCCGAGCCCGACCAGTTCGGAAGCGGCGTAGCCTGAGATCTTGCGGCAGGAGGGATTGGCATAAACGATCTTGCCTCCCGAATCCAGGACGAGCACGCCGTCCAACGATTGGGAGACAATGGCGGCCAGCCGCGCGCGTTCGTCCTGCGTCCGTCTTTCCTCGGTCATGTCGGTGACAACGACGGACAGGGTCTGGATGCCGTCGATGGCCAGGGGCGCCATCGACAGATAGGCCAAGAGAGGCCCGCCTGAGCGTCTCCGGAATTCAACGTCCCCGCTCGCGACCGCCACCTGCGACTGTTCAACGAGGGTCTTGAGCCCCTCGAGGCTCTCGGGGGCGGCCAGACCGAAAAGATCGGCCCCCATGACCTCCTCGAGGGGGATGCCCAGCATGGCGGCGAATTGCCGGTTGGAGTAGAGGATGAGGCCGTCCGGGCGAACGGTCACCGCTCCCTCCCTCATCTTCTCGATGATGAGCCGGTAAGGGCGGTCGGCGTCTTTCAGGGTATAGATCTGCTCGCCCCGGGGCCCGTGAATGACCAGGGCATCCACCTCGCCCGTCCTGATGGCGTCCAGGCAGGCCTCGGTCTCCCTCAGCCGCCGCTCGAGACGTTCGGTCTCGGGGCTCTTTTTGGCCCCGACCGGCCGCTTGCCCCCCGCCGGCTGTCCGGCTTTCGACGTGGCCACGGTCAACCCCGCTTCTCGGGCTTCGGCCGGAGATCCAGGCCGACGAGGATCTTCTCGGTCTGAGAAAGGTCCCCGATAAAGGTGCGGAGCGGCGGCGGCAGCTTTCGGATGAGCGTCGGGGCGACGACGAGCTGCTCCTTCGCGGCCAGCTCGGGTTGCTGGTAGATGTCGACGATCTCCAGCCGGTAGCGCCCTTTCAGGTGCTCTTCGCAGATACGCTTGATGTTGGCGATGGCCGTGACGGATCGAGGCGTCGTTCCGGTCACGAAGAGCTTCAGAACGTAGGTTCCTCCGGTGCCCGATCTCAGGGCCCTTTCGAAGGCTTCGGTCCTGAACGCAGGTTTGCGTTTCTTGCCCTTGAGCGGCGATCTGGCCTTCACGCGATCCCTCCCCTTGGTTTTCTCCGCTGCAGATCCGGCCCCCCGCGCCATCACTCGGCGACCCTGATATCGAGTCCCACCAGGACGCGTTCCGTGTTCGAGAGATCGCCGATGATCTTCTTGAGCGGCGGCGGCAGCTTCCGGACGAGCGTGGGTATGGCGAAGATCTGGTCGCCCTTGGCCAGCTGGGGATTTTCGAGGAGATCGACGACCTCGATGCGGTATTGTCCCGTCAGATGGGCCTCGCAGATCTTCTTGAGATTGGCGAACGCCACAAGAGACTTGGGCGTCTGTCCGGCGACGTAGAGCCTGAGCTCCCAATGTTTCGCGCGCTTCCGTTTGGTTGGCATTCCTCAGTCCCTCCTCCGCGATTTCCGCGACCGGCGGGCAGACTCCGCGCCCTTTCCTCCGTCCGCCCTCCGACTCCTGGCCATGATCTGCCGTTCCTCGGCCTGGGCCCGCAGGCCGTTCTGGGCATAGGCGAGCTTCTGTTCGAGCTCGGATTCGTCCCTCTCGAGCTCCCCGCGGAGCCGGGCGATCTGGACCTCGGCCTCGAGGCGCTTCCGCTTGACATCGGCCTCGAGGCGCTTGATCTCCTGTTGGCGCATGCGCATCTGGGTCCTGTCTTCCGCTTCCTGGGTGGCCCGGGCCGAGCCCGTCAGGACGCCGGACGGGCCGAGGTAGACGTTGAGAAGATCGATGCCCTTCTCGGAGATCACGAATTCGCGGATCTGGTTCGAATGGGCCATGCCCCGGGACTTGAGGACATAGATGCCGCGGTTGCGCTCGCCGCCGATCTCGATGTCCCTCAGGAAGATCCAGGTATCGGCCAGGGACGAGATGGCGACCGTCGTGGACTCGAGATTCTCCCCGCCGGGAGTCAGGCTGGTGAACAGGCCGGCGATGCCCTGGTTCTTCAGGAACGTGCTGAAGCGCATCAGCATGAGACGGATGTCCCGCCGGGCCGCGACCGTCGTGAAGTTCGTGATGGGGTCCACGACCACGACCGCGGGGGCGAAGGCCTCGACCTGGCGCTGCATGGTGACGAGATGCGTCTCCAGCCCGTAGACGGTCGGGCGCGGCGCATAGAACTTGAGCAGGCCCTTCTTGATCCAGCGATCGAGGTCGATGCCGACCGACCGCATGTTCCGGGTGACCTGGCTCGGGGATTCCTCGAACGTCAGGAAGACCGCGCGCTCCCCCCTGGCGCAGGCCGCCTCGACGAACTTGGCCGCGACGCTCGTCTTCCCCGTGCCGGCCGTGCCGGAGACGAGGATCATGCTGCCGCGGTAGTAGCCCTTCCCGCCCAGCATGGCGTCGAGTTTCGGTATGCCCGTCGAGACCCGCTCGCGGCTGGCCGGGCTCTCGGAATAGGACAAGGAGGTGACCGGAAGCACGGAGATGCCGGTGTCGGTGATGAGGAAGGGATACTCGTTCGTCCCGTGAGAGGAGCCCCGGTATTTCAGGACGCGAATGCGGCGGGTCGGGACCTGGTCGTCCATCCGGTGGTCGAGCAGGATGACGCAGTCGGAAACGTATTCCTCCAGGCCCTCCCGCGTGAGGTGGCCGTTGCCGGCTTCCGCCGTGATGACGCTGGTCATGCCCCTGTCCTTGAGCCAGCGGAACAGACGGCGCAGCTCCGCTCTCAGGATGCCGGAGTTGGGCAGGCCGGCGAAGAGCGATTCGACGGTGTCGAGGACGACCCGCTTGGCCCCGACCGACTCGATGGCGTGGTTGAGCCGGATGAACAGGCCTTCGAGATCGTACTCGCCCGTTTCCTCGATCTCGTGGCGCTCGACCCTGACGTGGTCGACGGCCAGCTTCTTTGACGCCACGAGCTTGTTCAGGTCGTAGCCCAGGGACCGGACGTTGGCGGCCAGTTCCTCGCCCGTCTCCTCGAAGGCCATGATCACCGCCGGCTCGCCGTATTCGGCGGCGCCTTTGATGGCGAATTCGATGCCCATCAATGTTTTTCCCGTTCCCGGGCCGCCGACGATCAGCGTTGTCCGGCCGCGAGGCAGGCCGCCGTCGGTGACTTCATCGAGTCCTTGGATCCCGGTCCGGGCCTTTTCCAGACCACGGCCGGGAACGCCCTCTCGGTGTTTCTTCTCCATCGTCGCCTCCTTCCGCTACGGCCCGGGCGGCCGCGAAAAAAAAGCGCTATCTCCGGATGGGGACTCATGACCCATGTCCTCGAAGGGAGATAGGTTGGTCGGATCGTTGCAACGGACTATATTCCAAGCGCCGGGAGGGAGTCAAGGAACGGATGAGAATGGCCATCTAAGGGTCATTTTTTCCCACCGAAGCGCCCGCGGCCCGACAAAAGGTGAGGAGAGTTTCCGCGGCCCGGACCGGGCTTCCTTGATTTCGGCCGGTCCAGGTGGTATTTTGGACTGTTGGGTTTGGCGTGAAACATGAAACATAAATTCATCTTTGCGATATTCCTGGCCCTCCTGGCCGCGGCCCGGCTGGGAGCTCCCCTCCTGGCCCAGGAGAACGTCCAGGACAAAACGGCCCACGAGTACGTCGTCCGGGCCATCACCCTGGCGGTCACGGTCCAGGACGGCAAGGGGCGCTTCGTCAACAACCTGACCCAAAAAGACTTCACCATCCTCGAGGACGACAAGAAGAAGCCCATCACCTATTTCAATCATGATTTCGGGGCGCCGCTCAGCCTGACCGTCCTTCTGGACGTCAGCGGCAGCATGGCCCTCCAGAACAAGCTCGAAGAATGCAAGGCGGCCCTGCGCAACCTGGCCACCAGGCTTCTCCGGCCCCGGGACGAGATCGCCCTCCTCCTCTTCGCCGACGGCCAGGTCGAGGTCGCGGCCAAGCATTCGACCGATAAGACCGGATTCCTCAAGGCCCTCGAGAGCGCCAAGGCCTAGGGCCAGACGGCCCTCAACGACGCCGTGGGAGTGTCCCCGGAGTTCGCGACCCGGGCCGGCAACGAAAAACGGGCCCTCCTCCTGGTCACGGACGGCCTCGAGAACGACAGCCAATCCACCCCGGAGCAGGCCCTCGAGGTCGCCCGGCGGGTCGATGTCCCCATTTATTCGATCGGCTACAAGATCCCCTTGAACGAGCAGCTTGTGGGCCTCAAGGGGCAGGCCGGGACGACCTCGGCGGGGATCATGGCGACCCTGGACAAGTTCTCCCGGGCGACGGGGGCAAGGCCTGGTTCCTGAACGAGCCGACCGACCTGGCCGACGTGATCCAGGAGATCCGGAACGAGCAGGCCCACCAGTACATCATCGGCTACACCTCCTACCAGGACACCTCGGACCTCTACCGCTGGATCCGGGTGGCGACCCCCAACCATAAGCTACAGGATCCGGACCCGCCAGGGGTACTGACCTCCCCCCGCCCCCAAACGGGGTATTTTGCCGGCCGGCCTTTATTTTTCGCGGAAAAACTCCTAAGATGAATATGCGTGAGGTTGGGGGGATCCGGCGGCGATCAGCCGCCCGCCAAGAATCAAACAGAGGAGGTTCTCATGAAGAACAGAGAGTTTCATCTGCATCGTCGGGTTCCTGCTTCTCGCGGCTCTGATCACCGGGCCCGCCTGCGCCACCAAGAAGTTCGTCCGGACCGAGAAGGCCGCGACGGACCAGAAGATCGCCGAGGTCTCGACCGAAGTCGAGGCCAACCAGAAGCGGATCGCGGAGCACGACGAGAAGCTGGCCACGATCGGCTCGCTCATCTCCCAGCACGACAACCAGTTCAAGGCCGTCGAGGGGGAGATCGGCGAGGTCAAGACCATGATCAAGGGCAACCTGGTCATGACGGCCACGCTGAAGAACGACGACGCCAAGTTCGCGTTCGACAGCGCCGCGCTCGACCCCGAGGCCAAGAGCACCCTCGACGCCTTCGTCCAGAGGCTCGTCACCGAGAACAAGGGCGTCTACATCGAGATCCAGGGCCACACCGACAACACGGGCACGGACGAGGTCAATCAGGCCCTCGGCCAGAAGCGGGCCGAGGCGGTCATGATGTACCTCTACAAGCAGTACCACATCCCGCTCTACCGCATGTCCGTCGTCAGCCTGGGCAGCTCGATGCCCGATCGCCGACAACGGGACGCGCGAGGGCCGCGCCCAGAACAGGCGGGTCGAGATCCTCGTTTACGAATAAGACCGAAAAAGGAGCACCAACGAACGGGGGTCGGGCCGGCTTGGTCCGGCCCCCGGTTGTCACCTCACGCTGGCTACGGCCGCCGTTCCCTCGCGGCCGGACGCGTTGACCCCGATGACCTCATAGACGGTAGAGGTCCGCCTTGGTCACGCCCCGGTGCAGATAGCGATAGCTGGTGCTGGACCCTTTGGCGACCTCGCCGAGCAGCGTGAGCCCGCCCGCCGTGTTCAGGTAGATCCGGTACTTGACGATGTTCGAACTCACGGAGGGGTCGCTCCAGGTCAGGACATCGACATATTCGGCCAGCAGCAGGCTGCGGTTGACGGCCTTCACGGCCTTGAGATTGGCCGGGGCGAAGATATTGTCGACGACGACGGCTGACGGCTCGCTGGCGCCGGCAGGCCGAACGCGTCGTAGGCGACGGCCTGGAGGGCGTGCGGCGCGTTGGAGAGGGTCGTCGTATCGAGGCTGAAGGAATAGGGCGCGTCGGTCAGGGTCTGGACGAGGACGGCGTCGACCGTAGAGCTCGACCCGGGCCACCACGCCCGAGTCGTCGCTGGCGGTGACGTTCACGGAGACCGTGCCGTAGACCGTTTGCCCGGCCGAGGGGCTGGCGATGGCGACGGTCGGCGCGCCCGAGGTCGAGGCGATCGTCGCCGCTCATGGGCGTCGTCGTCCCGGCGATCTGGGACACGGACATGGCCGTGGACGTGCCGTCGTAGCGGGCCGAGTTGGGGACGGTGTCGGGCCCGAAGGTCTCGCCGGCCCGGTAATAGTCCCCGGCGTCGGCCCAGGCCGCGGAGGTCTCGATCTCCTCGAGGCCGTCGGCCTCCATCAGGCGCAGGAGCTTGTGGGCCGTGTAGGAATTGTCGTAGAGGAAATCCGACCCCCAGGTGTTGAGCCGGGAGTCGATGTGCCAGATGATGAGGCCGTCGGCGCCGGTGAAGAGGCCCGTGTCGTTGCCGACGCGGTCCCGGTTCTGGACCATGAAATATTCGGCGAAGATCCCCCCGGTCGCGGCCGGCATGAACAGGGCCGCGTCCGGGTAGAGCCCCGAGGCCCGCAGCGTGACCGTCCGGGAGCCCGACGAGACGACCGTCGGCGTGATCCAGTCGAACATGAACTTGGTGAAACAGTTGTGGTCGCCGTCGCTGTCCATGATATCCAGGCCGCCGACGCCGCCGCGCGGTCCGATCGAGTCGTCATAGTCGTAAAGGTCCGGCGCTCCCAGGGCGTGGCCGGTCTCGTGGATGATCGTGCTGGGGCTGAACGAGCCGTTCGGATAGTTGTAGAGCTCCCACTGCCAGGAATAGTTCGACAGCCGCTTGCCGTCAAGACGGTAGGTCGAGTCCGTGAACGTGGTCTCATAGCCCCACCAGAAGTCGGCCCAATCCTCGTGGGGGCCGGCCCAGAAGACGCAGAAATAGTCGATGGCCCCGTCGCCGTCATTGTCGAACTGCGAGAAATCGAAGCCCTGCGCGTCATAATGGCTCAAGGCCTCCTTGATCAGGGCCTGCCGGCCGGCGTCCGTCTCGGCGACGGTGCTCCGGGCGTAGGAGGTCTGGTACCAGCCGAGGACGCTGCCCGGTGATGTTCAGCTGGCCGTAGGAGGAGCGCTGGTAGAAATTCGTCAGGCTGTCGTAGGGCAGGACCCCTGTCCCCGATCCGAACAGGCGGGACTCGAAGGTGGCCGCGGAGGTCGTCCCCGGATAATCGGAGAAGGAGATGAGCAGGGCCAGGATCTTGACCGTCCCCGTGGTCGGCAGCCCCTGCCAGGCCGAGGGCGGGGCAAGGATCTCGGCCGACGTCGGCGAGGCGGCGTCGTCCCGGCGGGCGGCCGAGAGCCGGGCCAGTTTTTCCGTGAGACGCTGCCTCATCCGCGGCGGGATCTTGTGATCGCCCAAGGCCCGGGCCCGGGCGACGCGGGCGGGAAGTGAGCCGTCGAGCTTGTAGCGGGCCAGCTGCTCCTTGGTCGGCGGCTCGAGGGCCAAGGCGGGCCAGAGGCCCGAGATGAAGAGCGCGGCGGCCAGCGCGACCGCGGCGCGCGTCCGGAAGGACCTGGTCATGGCTGACTCCTTCTCCGGGCCACTATAGGCCGATCCTCGGGCCCGGTCAAACCGTCCCGCCCCTCGGGATGGGTCGGTCAGCGGACGCCGAAATTGAAACTTGTCCGCTCCTCGCTCCGGTCCGTGGCCGGGGCCGGCTCGGGCGAGAGGGCCGCGATCTCGGCCCTGAGCTCCGGCGTCATGGCCAGGTCGGCCGAGGCGAGAAGGGGCGCCAGCTGGGCCGTGTTCCGGGCCCCGACGAGCGGTGCGGTGACGGCGGGGTGGGCGCCGACCCAGGCGACCGCCAGCGACGCCGGGTCGTAGCCGCGCTCGCGGGCGAAGGCCGTGAACCGTTCGGCGACTTCGTAGTTCAGGCCGTCCCCGTAGCGGGTGGCGTAGATCTTGTTGGTGACGAGCCGCCCGGTCTCGGGGCGGCTGTCCGGAGCGTACTTGCCGCTGAGCAGGCCGCCGCCGAGGGGGCTGTAGGGGAAAACGCCGAGCCCTTCGGCCGTGGCCATGGGCAGGATCTCGGACTCGGCCTGCCGCTTGACCAGGTTGTACATGGGCTGGATGCAGGCGAAGGGGGCCAGGCCTTCCTTGGCCGAAAGGCCCAGGGCCTTGGCCACCTGCCACGCGGCGAAATTGGAGGCGCCGAGATAGACGACCTTGCCCTGGCGGACCAGGTCGTCCAGGGCGCGCAGGGTCTCCTCGAGCGCCGTCCGGTCGTCGAAGCGATGGACGTAATAGATGTCGATGCGGTCGGTCTGGAGGCGGCGCAGGCTGGCCTCCACGGCGATCTGGATATTGCGCCGCGAGGCGCCCATGGCGTTGACGTCCGCGGAGGTCGCGAAATAGGCCTTGCTGGTGATCAGGACCTCGTCCCGGCAGGTTTTGACGAGGCGCCCGAGGATCTCTTCCGACCGGCCGCCGGCATAGATATTGGCGCAATCGAAGAGATTCACGCCCGCGGTCCGGCAGGCCTCGAAGAGGGCCTTCGAGGCGGCCTCATCGGCGTCGCCGCCGAACGACATCGTGCCGTAGGCGATGGCGGAAACTTTGACCCCGGTCCGGCCCAGGAACTTATAGATCATGGCGGTCCCCCTTCAGCGGATCTTCTTGAGCTCGAGCCCGTGACCGACGGGATAGAGGTCCGGGATCGAGACCGGCAGCTTGCCGGTGACGTCCATTTCGCCGGCCAGGGCCCTGGCCGCGATCGATTGGGCCTCCGGCGTGTCCTTGTAGAGGCAGAGATAGGCGTCGATGTCTGGGAAATGGCGGAGGAGATAGGGGCTGCCGAAGGAGACGACCACGACCTTCGGCCCATCCGGCAGGGCGGCGAGCTTGTTGATGAGGTCGATATGCTTCGGCTCGAGCCCCACGCTGCCCTTCCGGTCGACGAGCCGTGAATAGACGCCTACGACCACGACCTCCGCGGCCGAAGCCGCGCCGAAAGCCTGGTCGAGCGCGTCTTGACCGGTGTCGCCGTCGGCAAAGAACGCCTGGGCGCCCGGGAACTTCTTTTGCATCGCGTCGACAAAGGCCTGGCCGGCATAGTAATCGCCAAGGTCGCTGCTCAGCGCCAGGACCGCCACTTTGTCCGGAGGGACCGCCAGAGGCAGGACCCCGGCCTCGTTGCGGACCAGGGTCGCCGAGCGCTCGAAGGTCTTCGCGGCCAGCTCCAGGTAGGCCCGCGGGGCGACCCGGTGGCGGAGCTGGTCGATGTCCACGAACCGGTTGCGCTCGAGACCGAGCGAGGCCTTGGTCTCGAGGATCCGGCGGACCGACTCATCGACGCGGGCCAGCGGTATGCGGCCGTCGCGGACCGCCGCGGCCAGATAGGAGATGACCTTGGCCGGGTCCGGCGGGAGGAGGAGCATGTCCACGCCGGCCAGGATGGCCCGCAGGGAGGCTTCCTCCGTCGAGAACGCGTTCGTGACCCCGCCCATCTCGAGCGCGTCGGTGACGATGAGGCCTCTGAAGCCGAGCTTGCCGCGAAGGACCCCGGTCAGGATCGGGGCCGAGAGGGTGGCCGGCAGGCCCGGGGTGGGGTCCAGGGCCGGGACGGCGAGATGGGCCGTCATGACCGACTTGACCCCGGCCGCGATCGCCGCCTTGAAGGGATAAAGCTCGACCTTTTCAAGCCGATCCAGATCGGCCGTGATCGTCGGCAGGAGGCTGTGCGAATCCTGGGACGTGTCGCCGTGGCCGGGGAAGTGCTTGGCCGTGGCGATCATGCCGTTCTCCTGGACGCCGCGGATGAAGGCGTCGGCGATGCGGCTGACCAGGGCCGGGTCGGCGCCGATCGCCCGGGTGTTGATGATGGGATTGTCCGGATTGATGTTGACGTCGACGACCGGGGCGTAGGCCACGTGGATGCCCATGGCCCGGCCTTCGAGGGCCGTGACCTTGCCCACCTGATAAGCCAGGTCTTCCGACCCGGCCGCGCCCAAGGCCATGAACGGCGGGAAGAGCGTCGCGTTCGTGATCCGGTTGGCCGCTCCCCTCTCGAAGTCCGCGGCCATGAGCAGGGGCACCTTGGCCAGCTTCTGGAAGCCGTTCACGAGCTCGGCCGTCTCATAAACGCGGGCCGGGGCAAAGAGGATCAGGCCGCCGATCCGGGACTTGGCGACGAGGTCGTTCAGGGCCAGGATCGCCGGGCTGTCGGCGTTGCGGAAGTCGGCCGTGAAGCGGCAGGCGATCATCTGGCCGATCTTCTCCTCGATCGTCATCCGCTTGAGCGTCCGGGCCACCCAGCTTTCGTTGGGAGCGGTCAGGCGCGGGGCGACCGAGGGCGCGGGCTGGCGGGCGCAGCCCGAAACGACGGACAGGGCGAGCACGGCGGCCAGGGCGCCGACGATCTTTTTCATGGTCGTTGTCCCTTCGTGATGTCCGGTCCGGGGCTTCTCATCCGGAACCAGCGCTCGAGAAGCCCCCTCATGCCGCTTCCCTGCCCCGTCGGTCCTGGCCATCCCCTTTCAATAGCGGACGAGGCTCAGCACCGGCACGTCCGGATGGGCGGCCCGGATGGCTTCGACGCCCTTGAGGAACGAGAGTTCGACGGCGGCCCCAAAGCCCACGACGTGGCCGTTGAGGAGCTTGACCAGGTTGATGGCGCTGACCGAGGACGATCCCGTGGCGATGAGGTCATCGATGATGAGGACCCGCTGGCCGCGGGCCACCGAGTCCTCGTGCATCTCGAAGTGCTCCACGGCGTACTCGTTGGGGGCGATGACCGTGGCGCACTTGCGCGGCAGCTTGCCCTTCTTGCGGATGACGGTCATGCCCAGGCGCAGGTCGCGGGCCAGGGCCGCCCCGAAGAGGAAGCCGCGCGACTCGATCCCGGCGATGAGTTCGGGCTTGATCGTGGCCGCCCAGGCGGCCAGCCGGTCGATGGCGTAATTGAACGCCTGGGAGCTCTGGATGACCGGGGTGATGTCCTTGAAGATGACGCCCTTCTTAGGAAAGTCGGGCACGTCGATGATGTAATCCTTGAGGTCGATGCTCATGACAGGCCTACTTTAACAAAAAAATGGGGACGTTTCTATTTCTTCTTCAGGGTTTGGCCCGTTGGCGTATACTATATTGGTGGGTGTCGATTACTCGCTTTACCTCGTCGCCGACGCGGACTACGCGCCGGGCGGCGACCTCCCCGGTCTCGTCGAAGCGGCCGTCGACGGCGGCGTGACCCTCGTCCAACTCCGAGCTAAAAGCCTGGCTCCGGGACTTTTTATCGAGCTCGGTCGGGCGCTGGCGGCCCGGCTCGCGGCCCGGGGCGTGCCTTTTCTTGTCAACGACCGGGTCGAGGCGGCCCGGGCCTGCGGGGCATCCGGCGTGCATCTCGGCCAGGAGGACATGCCCGTGGCCGAAGCCCGGCGTCTCCTGGGGCCACGAGCGACGATCGGCGTCTCCGTCAACACTGCGGCCGAGGCGCGACGGGCCGAGCGTGAAGGCGCCGACTATGTCGGGGCCGGCCCGGCCTACGCCACGTCAACCAAACAAACAGACCTCGTGGTTCTCGGGCCCCAAGGCATCGGGCTCATCGCCCGGGCCACGACGCTCCCCGTGGTGGCCATCGGCGGCATCGATGCCGGCAAGGCCGGCGAGCTCGCCGCGGCCGGGGCCCGCGGCATCGCGGTCGTCTCGGCCATCCTCGGCGCCCCGGACGCCCGGCGCGCCGCTCAAGATCTGATCCAAGCGTTTAAGCATAGTCAGTAAAAGGAGGACGATATGAACATGGGCAAGTGGGCGGCTCTGCCGCTGGCGGTCGTTTTGGCTCTGAGCCCGGCATTCGCCGGGGGCCCGCGCGGCTTCAGTCAGTCCGCGGGCGTCGAATCCGCCGACCAGGTCCAGAAGGTCCAGGATTGCATCCGCGCCCTCGACGAGATGATGAAGGAATCGGACAAGAGCATCCCCGTCGGTCTGATCCGGGACTGCGCCGGGATCGCCATCCTCCCCGACGTCATCAAGGCCGGATTCGTGGTCGGCGGCCGCTTCGGCCGCGGCGTGGTCCTCATCCGGACGAAGAACGGCTGGAGCGACCCGGTCTTCATCGACATCAAGGGCGGCAGCGTGGGCTGGCAGGCCGGCGTCCAGTCGGCCGACGTCATCCTCGTCTTCCGCACGCCCCGGAGCGTCGAGAATATCACCAAGGGCAAGTTCACGCTGGGCGCGGACATCGGCATCGCGGCCGGCCCGCTGGGCCGGACGGCCGAAGCCAGCACGGACACCCAGCTCAAGGCCGAGATCCTGTCCTACTCCCGGAGCCGCGGCCTCTATGCGGGCCTGTCCTTCCAGGGCTCGTCCATCCAGGACGACCCCAAGGCCAACGGGCAGTTCTACGGCGGCACGATGAGCGCCCAGGATGTCTTCGAGGGCAAGGTGGCGCGGCGTCCCGAGATCGCCCGGAAGCTTATCGATGAGATCGTAAAGTTCACAAAATAAGTATTATAGGGACAGCCCGCGGGCGGGGGCAGCCCCCTATTCGATGGTGATCCTCCGCTCGTCCTCGTCGAGCGGCTCGATGCGGACGCGGATCCCGGGGACACGAAAGGTCAGCTTCTCGGCCCACTCGACGATGACGATCCCCTGCCCGAGCATGTCTTCCCATCCGAGGTCGGCGATCTCGGCCTCGCGTTCCAGCCGGTAGAGATCGATGTGGAAGACCGGGAAGCGCCGGCCCTGATAGATATTGACCAGGGTGAAGGAGGGGCTCGAGACCCGGTCCGGGTCGGCGACGCCCGCGCCGGCGGCCAGGCCTTTGGCGAAGACGGTCTTCCCCGCTCCAAGCTCTCCCGTGAGCAGGACGACCTCCGTGCCTGTGAAGCTCTCGGCCATCCGGAGGGCCAGCTCGAAGGTCTCCTCCTCGGAGCGGGTCGTGGCCACCATCCCGGTCGAGCTCATTCCCCGGCGAGTTCTTTCATGGCCGGGCCCAGATAGCGGATGACGTCCCCGGCGACAAGCGCCTTCTCCCCGAGCCGATCGGCGGCCACGTCTCCGGCCAGGCCGTGGGCGTAAACCGCCGACAGCACGGACCCGAGCAGATCGTTCTTCTGGGCGATCTGCGAGCCGATCATGCCGCCCAGGACGTCTCCCGTCCCGCCTGTGGCCATGCCCGGGTTCCCGGTCGGGTTGACGAATACGCGGCCGTCGGGCAGGGCGATGAGGGTCCGATAGCCCTTGAGGACGACGATGACCTCGTGTCTCATGGCGAACTCAGGCGCCAGCTCCAGCCTGTGGCGCAGGACCTCTTCGGTCGTCCGGCCGCTCAGCCGGGCGAACTCCCCGGGATGAGGGGTCAGGACCGCCGGGGCCTCCAGGCCGTCGAGAACGTCCGGATGCGAGGCCAGGATGTTGAGGCCGTCGGCGTCGATGACGCAGGGCACCTTGATCTTGGGCAGGAGCCCGGTCACGAACGCGGCGGTCGAGGGATGGGTCGAGAGCCCGGGTCCGACTAGGACGGCGTCCTTGCCCTTGAGCAGGGTCAGGGCGCGCGCCAGGGCCGAGGCGTCGATCGTCTTGGCCGCGGTCTCCGGGAGCGGCTCGGTCATGAGCTCGGCCATGGACCGGGCGATCGAGGACAGGACCCCGGCCGCCGTGGCCACGGTGACCAAGCCCGCCCCGGTCCGCAGGGCCGCCCGCCCGGCCAGGGCCGAGGCGCCGGACTTGCCCAACGACCCGGCGAAGATCAGGAGATGGCCGTAGCTGCCTTTGTGAGTGTCTCTCCGGCGTTTGGCGAAATACGGCCCGACGGCCTTCTCTTCGACCATCTCGAGCTTCAGCTCGGCCCGGTTGAGGAGGGCTGGCGGGATGCCGATCGGGGCGACGACCAGCTCGCCGACCCGGTCCGACGCGGGCGGGAAGATGTGGGCCACTTTCGGGGCGGCCAGCGTGACCGTCAGATCGGCCATGACGCTCGGCCCGAGGAGCTCGAACGTGTCGGCGGAAAGCCCCGAAGGGATGTCCACCGCGACTTTATAGGCCTCGGTCCGGTTGATATCGGCGACCGCCCGGGCAAAGAGGCCCTCGAGCGGCTTTTCGAGGCCGGTCCCGAAGATGGCGTCGACGACGATCGTGGCCCGGCTGAGCGCGGGCCGGGCCTTCCGCCAGGCCGCGGCATCCGGGACCTCGGTCACGGCGATCCCCGACTTGAGGGCGATCCCCAGATTGACCGCCGCGTCGCCGCGGACATCGCCCCGTTCCGCCAGGAGAAGCACTTCCGGCCGGGCGCCGGCATTGAAAAAATGGCGGGCCACGACGAATCCATCGCCCCCGTTATTGCCCTTGCCGGCCACGATGACGATGCGCTCAGCGGCGATCTCGGGAAAACGGAACTTGATGGCCCGGGCGATGCGCTGCCCGGCATTCTCCATGAGCACGACCCCGGGGATGCCCAGATCTTCGATGGCCGCCCGGTCGATGGCCCTCATCTCGGCGGAGGTCAGGATCTTCATGGCGCTCCTCCCGTTCCAGGATGCATTTTATCACATTTCCGAGACGTCGGATGGGCGTCGCCTTATTGACAGGCCTCCTGACCGTGTGTTAGGAATTACGAAGATGTGAACCGTCCCCCGACTAAAACCTAGTGAACGGAGGGTTGCGAGTTGAGCGAACCGATGCCTAAACGGCGCCCCCTATCCCGGAAGGTCCCCTGGCAGCTCGTTCTAGTCCTCGTTCTCTTGACGATAGGGTTGACGGCGCTCTCCCGCGTCTTCTACTTGCTCACCCTCAGGCACGCCCGCGAGTTCATGGAAAGAGAGCTGGCCACGGTCGCCGGGCTTAAGGCCGAACAGATCCAGGACTGGCGGGAGGAGCGGCTGACCTTCGCCCGGGCGATACAGGGCAATCCGTCCAACGCCGAATTCGCCAAGGCCTTGGCTGCCAACCCCGATTCGAAAGCCGACCGAGAACGGTTCCTGGCCGGTTTACGCGGCCTTCAAAAAGAACTTCGGTTCGTTGCCGTTACGCTGGTTCTCCCTGGCGGGAAGATCCTGGTCACATATCCGGAAGAGGCTTCTCTGCCGTCGACGAACGAGTCCACAAGGCTGGGGCACGAGGCTTGGCGCGACGGCCGGCCCCTCATGGGGACCGTCGCCCTGGACGAAAAGTCGAAATCCCGGACGATCGATATGATCATCCCGCTGCTGGAAAGGGAGGCGCCCAGGAAGCCGGTGGCCTTGCTCCGGATGAGCTTTGACGCGGCCTCCGAGATCGACCCGATGCTCATCGACTGGCCGAACCGGGGGCCGACCGCGGAGGCCTTGCTGCTCCAAGTCGAGGGCGAGAATTTCGTCAGGCTCAGCCGGCCGCGCCTGTACGACGGCCCGACTCCGCCTCCACCCATCCCGATGGCCAGCTTCCATAGACCTGGCGCCGAGGGGGCCCTGGGCCAGGAAGGGATTGTGGAAGGCAGGGATTACCGCAATCACCAGGTTCTCGAGTTCCTGAAGGCCGTCCCCGGTTCGCCCTGGCTCGTTGCGGTGAAGACGGACTTGACCGAATTGACCTCCGGGATGCTCTTGAGGGACCTGACTCTGGCCGGAGTGGCGGGGCTGCTCGTCCTCATCTGCGGCAGCCTCCTCTACGTCTTCTCTGGCGGCTGGCCGTCTGGCCGCCCAGGAGAAGCCAGACGACCAAGTGGGACCACGCCAACCGGAACATGAACGACTTCATCCGCGTCACTGATCGACGTCATGCCCAACCCGGCCTTCTTCAAGGACACCGAGGGGCGCTATGTCGGCACCAACGCGGCCTTCGAGAAGCTCCTCGGCCGGTCCAAGGGCAAGATCGTCGGGGAAGACGATCGCCGACGTCGCCTCGCCGGAGGTCGTCGACAAGCAACGGGAGACACGACCAGGCCCTCCTCGCCGAGGCCGGGCGTCCAGGTCTACGAGGCCCCGCTCAAGGCCTGCGGACGGCGAGCACCACGTCATCTTCATCAAGACGACCTATCGCCGGCCCGACGGGCAGATCGGCGGGCTCATGTGCATCCTCAAGGACATCACCCAGACGCAAGCGGTCCGAGGAGGAGCTCCAGCAGATGCAGAAGTTCAGCGACGGCATCATCCAGACCATGACCGAGGGCCTCGTCCTGACGGACTCGGAGGGCCGCTTCACGTTCGTCAACCCGGCCGCCGCGGCCGATGCTCGGCTACACGCCGGGCGAGATGATCGACCGCGAGGTCCTGTCGTTCGTGCCCAAGGAAGTCGCGCCAGTCGTCCGCCGGGCCGACGAGAAGCGGTCCAAGGGCATCTCCGACCGCTACGAGCTGCCGACTTCACTCCACAGCGACGGAACGCGCCGGGACGATCTTGGTCAGCGGCGGGCCGCGCTTCGCAGGGCGTCCAGTTCGGCGGGACGATGGCCGTCCTGACCGACATCACCGACCGGAAGCGCTTGGAGGAGGAGATCCGGGCCCTGTCCCTGCATGACGAGCTTACCGGGCTCTACAACCGCCGCGGCTTCCATGACCTTGGCCGACCAGCGAGCTCAAGACCCGGCAGCCGCATGAAGAAGGGTCGTCCTTCGATCTACCTCGACGTCGACAACCTCAAGAAGATCAACGATTCCGGCGGCCACAACGATGGGCGACCGGGCCCTCGTCGAGATGGCCTTCATCCTCAAGAAGAGCTTCCGCGAGACGCGACATCATCGGCCGGCTGGGCGGCGACGAGTTCGCCGTCCTGGCCATGGAAGCGGCGACGATGAACGCCGAGACCCTCGACCCAGCGGCTCCAGGAGCGGCTGGACCTGTACAATACCCGGTCCTCGGCCGAGGCCGCTTCCGTCTGGCGCTCAGCGCCGGGCGTCACGCATCTGCGAACCCGAGCTACCCGGAGGCGATCGACGAGATGCTCGAGCCGGGCCGACGCTCCTCATGTACGAGCAGAAGAGGGCCAAGAAGGGCGCCGACGCGGCCAAGCCGCCCGGCCCCTCGCGAGCCGCCGCTCCGGCCGCCTTGAATAATCACGGCCTGTTTATGCTAATCTTTTTTGAATCCTGTCTTTCAGGGAAAATAGGAGGTTCGTATGGCTATCCGATAGGTATAAACGGTTTCGGCCGGATCGGCCGGAACATGCTCCGGGCGTCCTGGGACGACCCGGCCATCGAGTACGTCGCCGTCAACGACATCACCGACGCCAAGACCCTGGCCCACCTGCTCAAGTACGACTCCGTCCTGGGCACCTTCAAGGAGGACGTCAAGCCGCGACCGAGGATTCGATCGTCGTCAACGGCAAGCAAGATCAAGGTCCTGGCCGAGAAGGAGATCGGCAAGCTGCCCTGGAAAGACCTGGGCGTCGTCGTCGTCGTCGAGTCGACCGGCAAGTACACCAAGCGCCCGGACGTCATCCAGCACATCGAGAAGGGCGGGGCCTCGAAGGTCATCGTCTCCGCGCCGGCCACCGACCCCGACGTCACCCTGGTCCTCGGCGTCAACGAGAAGCAGCTACGACCCGGCCAAGCACCACATCCTCTCCAACGCCTCCTGCACGACGAACTGCCTGGCCCCCGTCGTCAAGGTCCTCCACGAGGCCTTCGGCATCGAGAAGGGCTTCATGACCACGATCCACTCCTACACCAACGACCAGAAGATCCTCGACGCGCCCGCACAAGGACCTGCGCCGGGCCCGGGCCGCGGCCGTGTCCCAGATCCCGACGACGACCGGGGCGGCCAAGGCCGTCGGCCTGGTCATGCCCGAGCTCAAGGGCAAGATCGACGGCATCTCCATCCGCGTCCCGACCCCGAACGTCTCCCTCGTCGACTTCGTCGCCGTGCTCAAGAAGCCGGCCAACGGCCGAAGAGGTCAACGCCGCGTTCCGCAAGGCCGCCGCGGGCCCGCTCAAGGGCATCCTCGGCGTCACGGACGAGCCGCTCGTCTCCGTGCGACTTCATGGGCGACCGCCGCTCGGGCATCGTCGACGCGGCTCTCGACCAAGGTCATCGACGGGAACCTGGTCAAGGTCATGGCCTGGTACGACAACGAGTGGGGCTATTCCTGCCGGCTCGTCGACCTGGTCAAGTACATCGCCAGGTGAGCGCGGCCATGAAGTTCATCACCGACCTGGACGTCAAGGGAAAGCTCGTCTTCCTCCGCGTGGACTTCAACGTCCCCCTGGACGACAAGGGCGAGATCCGGGACGACACGCGCATCCGGGCCTCCCTGCCCACGATCACGCTACCTCCTCGACCGCGGCGCCCGGCTCGTCATCGCCTCGCACCTGGGCCGGCCCAAGGGCAAGCTCGACCCGAAGATGAGCCTGGCGCCGGCCGCCAAGCGGCTGGCCGAGCTCGTGCCCGAACAAGGTCGTCATGGCGCCCGGACGTCATCGGCGACGAGGTCGAGACCGGCTCAAGCGCCAGCTCGGCGACGGCCAGGTCCTGCTCCTCGAGAACGTCCGCTTCTACAAGGAGGAGGAGAAGAACGACCCGGAATTCGCCCGCAAGCTGGCCCAGGGCATCGACATCTTCGTCAACGACGCCTTCGGCTCGAGCCACCGGGCCCACGCCTCGGTCGTCGGCATCGCCGATCTTCGTCACAGGTCAAGGCCGCCGGCTACCTGATGAAGAAGGAGGTCGACTACCTCGAGCAAGGCCGTCCACACGCCCGGTCAAGCCCTACGTGGCCATCCTCGGCGGGGCCAAGGTCTCGGACAAGATCGAGATCATCGAGAGCCTTCTCGGCAAGGCCGACTCACATCCTCGATCGGCGGGGCCATGGCCTACACGTTCCTCAAGGCCCAGGGCCTCGGCGTCGGCAAGTCGCTCGTCGAGGACGACCAGAAGCGAGATCGCGCCCGTGCATCCTGGACAAGGCCGCGGACCAAGGCGGTCGAGCTTCCACCTGCCGCTCGACCACGTCCTGGCCGCGGCCGCCCGAAGCCGGCGCGGCGACGCGAGATCGTCGAGACCCTCCCCTTCCCCGAGGACATGATGGGCGTCGACATCGGGCCCAAGACCGTCGCGGCCTATGCCGGCGGTCATCGCCAGGGCCAAGACGATCTTCTGGAACGGTCCCATGGGCATCTTCGAGATCGACGCGCTTCGCCGAGGGGACGATCGGCATGGCCCAGGCCGTCGCGGCCTCGGGCGCCGTCTCCATCGTCGGCGGCGGGGATTCCATCGCGGCCGTGAAGAAGGCCGGCGTCAGGGACAAGATCAGCCACATCTCGACCGGCGGCGGCGCCTCGCTCGAGTACATCGCCTACGAGACCCTGCCCGGCATCGACCGCCCTGGAAAAGTAGATGGCCGGCCGGCGTCAGGGCCCGTTCGTCGCGGGCAACTGGAAGATGAACCTGACCTCGGCCCGAGGCGGCCAGGGACCTGGCTTCGAAGGTCGCTCGCGGCGGCTCCGGAGCTCGGGGATGGCCGTCTCGTCCTGGTCCCGCCCTTCACGGCCCTGGGCGCCGGTCGCCGGCGGCTCGTGGCCGGATCGGCCGTCGCCCTGGGCGCCCAGGACCTCTACTGGGAGGACCAGGGCGCCTTCACCGGCGAGGTCTCCGGCCCCATGCTCAAGGACGCCGGCTGCGCCTATGTCCTCGTCGGCCATTCCGAGACGCCGCCAGCTCTTCGGCGAGACCGACGAGACGGTCAACCGCAAGGCCCGGGCCGCCCTCAAGGCGGGCCTGGCCCCGATCGTCTGCGTCGGCGAGATCGCTCGGGCGAGCGGGACGCCGGCCGGACGCTCGAGCGCGTCGACGACCAGCTCGCGGCCTGGGGCTGGCCGGGTTCTCCCGGGAGGACATGGGGAGGACGGTCATCGCCTACGAGCCCGTCTGGGCCATCGGCACAGGCCGGACGGCCACGCCGGAACAGGCCCAGGAGGTCCACGCCCACATCCGGGCCCGCTTGCGAGAAACCTATGGAAATGACGCCGCCGCTTGTGCTATAATCTTACGGCGGTTCGGTGAAGCCGGCCAATTCTTATCCGTTGTTCAAGGAAAGAGACATCGACGGATTCTTGGTCGGAGGCGCCTCCCTCGACGCCGGCGGCTTCGTCGCCATCGTCCAAGAGGCCCTTCGAGCCTACAGGGAAGAAAAGTGAGCGCTTTAATCATCATCCTCCACGTCATCGTTTGCCTGGTCTTGATCATGGTCGTGCTGCTCCAGTCGGGCAAGGCGGCCGACCTGGCCGGCGCCTTCGGCGGCGGCGGCAGCCAAACCGACTTCGGCGGCCGGGGCCAGACGCCCCTCCTGTCGAAGATCACGACGGCTGCGGCCATCCTCTTCATGATCACGTCGCTCGGGCTGTGGATCCTGTCCGGCAAGGAAACGACCTCGGTCGTGGGCAGCGAGAAGGCCCCGGTCACGACGACGGTGCCGGCGGCCAAGCCCGAGGAAAAGGCGCCCGCCACGCAGCCGGCGGCAAAGACCGAGACCCAGAAACCTCCCGTCCCGGCCCCGCCCGTAAAGAAGTAGCTTCGTCCTTATGCCGAAGTGGTGGAATTGGCAGACACGCTAGCTTGAGGGGTTAGTGCCCGCAAGGGTATGGGGGTTCGAGTCCCCCCTTCGGCATACCCTTTTCCTCGAGAAATCCCGCCTGACGCAGGAGTCTAGAGCCGTCACGTCCTGCCTGGAATCATCAAAAAGCGTTACAATTTCATAGACAATTCTGGGGACAATTTTTGAAGACAGAATATGCACGTCTTCATTTCCATCTTCCTCAAGATTGCTGACGATTCTTTTCGCGGAAGATTCTATCCCGCGTGGCGTCCAAAAGGTAAAAGGAGGTCGCGATGAAAAAAGCTCTCGTATCGATTTTCCTTCTCCTGCTGGTCACTCAGGTCTATCCCGCGGATTTTAAGATCCTGGGCGGACTCTCGCTCTCCAGAACCACCGGACCCATAATGAGGGAGGGCTCGATCTATCTCAATCCTCCTCACCCTGAGTTCGGGGCGGGATTCGTCGCCGGCGGCGGAATCGAATTCTCACTGAACAGGAACGTCGCGCTTGAAGTCGATGCCCTCTTCCTCCAAAAAGGCAGCCGGATCGGATATCAATTATTGACCGACCACAGCTTGACGAGGATTAATGAGCTGAGCGTCCCCGTATTGATTAAGATCCTTTTTTGGCCTGGGACTTCTCCCTATATCCTGGCCGGCCCAGAGGTAGCGTTCGTGCTTACTGATGGGACAAAAAGCATAGACTATGGTGTTGTGGGCGGGATCGGCTTTCAGAAGAGATTTCAAGGATTCGGCATCAGCCTCGAGGCGCGCTATCATCATGGTCTTCGCGAGCTGATGTCCGAAAGCCTCACCCCGCCCAATGTTCCTGTCCTCATGAAGAAAATGCGGGTTTTCGCGTTTGTGCTCGGAATTTCCATATAAGCTTTTTATTATCTAATATTTACAGAGATTCGAGGGACGGGGATTCGAGTCCCCCTTCGGCATTCTCAAGATCCTCTCAGATCCTATCCTGCGCTCAAGTGCGGCTGGCCGCCCAGAGGGCGAAGCTGCTCTCGTCCGACGCGCCCACCGTCCGGGCCCGCTCCGTCCCCTTGTGCACGATGACGAAGGTCGGCACTCCCTGAACCCCGAACTCCCGGGCCAGCTCGCCGTGGAGCTCCACATCGATGCGGATGACGGCCACCTGGCCGGCCCGGCGGACGGCCAGCCGCTCGAGGATGGGATGCATCATGTGACAGGGACCGCAGGTCTGAGAAAAGAAGTCCGCCAGGACCGGCAGGCTCGAATTGTGGAAGAGACCGAGGATGCCCTCTTCCCCCGGCTCGAGGATCTGGCCCGGTTCCGGCAGCGGCGATTTGCAGCGGCCGCAGCGGACCGTCTTGCCGCGGGCGGACAGGGGGAAATTGTTGGTCGTGCCGCACGTGCCGCAGCTGACCATCACCGTCTCTTCGGCCATGCCTCCTCCTCGACCGGACCCGGACCGCCCGCCTACTTCTTGATCGGATAAGGCGGCACCGGCGGGATCTCCCGGGCCTTGGTCTTCAGCTCTTCGAGGATGATCTCGATCGCCTTGTTCAGCTGATCGTCGATGCCGGCGTATTCCCTGGCCGGGTCGTTGTCGACGACGATGTCCGGCTCGACGCCGTGGCCCTCGATGATCCAGCCCTTGCCGTCCGGGCTGTAGGGCGCGAACTCGGGCTTGTTGAGGGAGCCGCCGTCGAGGAGCGGCAGGGTGCCGCGGATGCCGACGACGCCGCCCCAGGTGCGCTTGCCGATGAGCTTGCCGAGCTTGAGGTACTTGAACCGGTAGGGGAAGATGTCGCCGTCCGAGGCGGAGAACTCGTCGCAGCAGGCAGACCTTGGGGCCCGAGGAAGGCCGCGCCGGGGTCGGGCGCCGGCACCGTGTTGCGGGCGACCTCGACCATGACCATCTCCCGGACGAGCCGCTCGATGATCATCGGCGAGACGTTGCCGCCGCCGTTGCCGCGGACGTCGATGATCAGGGCCTTCTTGCGGAGCTGCGGGATAGAAGTGCTTGACGAACTCGTTCAGGCCCTCGACGCCCATGTCGGGGATGTGGATGTAGCCGACCTGGCCGTCGGTGGCCTTGGTCGACCTTGTCGATGTTGCCCTCGACCCAGTGTGTAATAGTAGAGCTGGTTCTCGGTCTCGACGGGGACGACGACGACGCTCGCGGCTGCCCTTGTCCGTCGGGCGGCCGGCGTTGACCTTCAGGGTCACCTGCTTGCCGGCCGTGTTGTACGAGCGCCTCGTAGATGTCGGCCGACGCTTGTCGAGCGAGCGCGCCGTCGACGGCGAGGATGTACTCCCCTTCCCTGACGTTGACGCCGATCTCGGTCAGGGGCGAGCGCAGCGGACCGGTCCCAGTTCTGGCCCTTGAGGATCTTGGCGATCCTGATAGAACCCGGTCTTGGCGTCGCGCTCCAGCTTGGCGCCGAGCATGCCGACCTTGATCTTCGGCGCGGCTGCGGCATGTCGCCGCCGCCGACGTAGGTGTGGCCGGAGCTGAGCTCGCCGATCATCTCGCCGATGACGTAGGTCAGGTCGGCCCGGTGGTTGACGGCCTCGGCCAGGGGCTTATAGCGGAGCCGGATGGCGTCCCAGTCGACGCCGTTCATGTTCGGGGCGTAGAAGAAGTCCTGCATCTGCCGCCAGCATTCCTCGTAGATCTGGTCCCACTCCTGGCGCGCGGTCGAGCGTGCACTTCCATGCCGGAGAGGTCGAGCTTGGCCTCGAGCTTGATCGGCCCCTTGGGCAGGTCGATGATGGCGTAGCCGCCGTCCTTGGCCGACCAGCATCTTCTTCCGGTCGGCCGAGATCTCGTAGCCGGTCGACCCTGCCGAGGTCCTTCTCCTTGAGCTCGGCCAGGTCGTAGAGCATCAGGCTGGGCTCGCCGGCGCCTGGGCTTGAACTTCACGTAGTAGACGGAGTCGCCCGACGACAGCTGATGTACGCCGTAGTTGGCCGTCTCGATGGGCAGGGCGACGATGCCGGTCCTTGAGGCCGTCCGAGTCGACCTTGACAGGGACGGGTCTCCGCGCGGCCGGCTTGCTTCCGGCTTTGGCCGCCGGCTTCGCCGCAGGCGGGGCCGGCTTGGCGGCCGGCTTCGGCCGCCTTCTCTGTCTTGACCGCCACCTCGTCGCTCTTGGGCTCGAACGGCGACTTCGTGTCCTTGGCCAGGGTGACGAGATAGACCCGGGACATGTCCAGGTAGGCGTGGTTGAATTCGGTCTGGCTGTAGACCGGGTTGAAATCGCGGTCGGAGACGAAGAAGAGATACTTGCCGTCGCGAGCTGAAGGACGGGCGCGCACGAGTCGTACCAGCCGTCGGTCACCTCGTAGGTCTTCTGCCGTCGAGGGAGTAGAGATAGACCCTGGTCATGCCTTCGACCTCGGGCTTGCGCGTAGGCGATCCAGCGGCTGTCGGGCGACCAGGCGTAACTCGGACGATCTCGCCGGCCTTGGCCTTGGCCGCCACGGTGACCGCCTTGGTCGTCGACGTCGACGAAGCTGCAGCCGCTGAGCTTCTTGTCGTTCCAGAGGATCTTCTTGCTGTCGGGCGACCAGACGGATGCTGGTACTTGTAGGTGTCGGCGCCGCGTCGTGAGCTGGCGCGGCCCGCCGCGTGCCGTCCTGCGGCATGATGCAGATCTCGTCCTCGCCGCTGCGTCGGAGATGTAGGCGATCCAGTTCGGCCGTCGGGCGACCACTTGGAGTCCCGCTCGTGGACGCCGGGCGTCGCGGTCAGGTTGCGGGTGTTGCCGTACTTGGCCGGGACGGTGAAGATGTCGCCGCGGGCGCCGAAGAGGGCCCGCTTGCCGTCGGGCGAGATCTCGAAGTTCGTGACCTGGCCGCCGACCTTGACGACCGCCGCCGCGCCCCGAGACCAGGTCGTCGGCGATGATGACCGGCACCTTTCGGCCTTCTCGGTGGCCAGGTCGAAGCTTGTAGATGAAGCCGCCGTTCTCGAAGACGATGGCGTGTGGCCGAGCGAGGGGAACTTGACGTCGAAGTCGGTGAACTCGGTCAGCTTCCGGGTCTGCCTTCGTCGCCGAGGTCGTAGACGTAGAGGTTCATCCGCTTGGTCTCGTCGCGGTCGGAGAGGAAGTAGATCCTGTTCCCGCTCCACATCGGGATGATGTCCTGGGCGGGGTTGTTGGTGATGTCCTCGGTCTTCTTCGTGGCGAAGTCGTAGATCCAGATGTCGTCGGCCATGCCGCCGCGGTAGCGCTTCCAGGTCCGGAACTCGCGGAAGATCGCGGTTGTAGGCGAGCTTCTTGCCGTCGGGCGAGAACGAGCAGAACCCGCCGCGCGGCAGGGGCAGCTGCTCCGGCGGGCCGCCCGTCCGTCGGGACGAGGTAGAGCTGGCCGATGAAGTCGTTCCACTCGCGCATCCGCGAGCGGAAGACGACGTTCTTGCCGTCCGGGGTCCAGCCCATGACGAGGTTGTTCGGCCCCATCCGGTCGGAGATGTCGTCCCGGCCGAGCGTGGCGGTGTAGGTCAGGCGCTTGGGCACGCCGCCCTCGGCGGGCATGAGGTAGACCTCGCGGTTGCCGTCGTATTGGCCGGTGAAGGCGAGCGACTTGCCGTCGGGCGAGAACCGGGCGAAGGCCTCGTAGCCCTCGTAATAGGACGTCAGCTTGCGGGCCACGCCGCCCGTCGAGGGGCACGGTGTAGAGATCGCCGGCGTAGCTGAAGACGATGGTGATCGTTCGAGACCGTGGGAAAACGCAGCAGGCGCGCTTCCTGCGGCGCGAAGGACAGGGTCGTCAGCGTGAGCATCAGGGCGACGAGAACAAGGGCTCGGATCGTCTTCATCGGACCTCCTCGACGGCCCCGGGGGCCGGCTATCGTTGTTTGGTCTTGGCCAGGAGCGACTGGCGCTTGGCTTCGGGAAAGCGTTCAATGGCGTAGCGGACGGTCGTCCGCTTCGCCGGGCTTGCTGGGCTCCCCTTTTGCGTCGGCATATACCCCAATTTTAGGCCGACCCCAGAGGAAAAGCAATTAAGATGAGGCTAAATCCGCAGAAGGTACCGGGTTTACGCATTACGCATCTTCAGGGGACGTGCGTAATGCGTAAACCCGGTACCTTCTTGTCTTTATTAGATGAACCGGGACAGGATGGCGTTCGAGATGAGGAGCTTGTCGGAAGGGATCCAGAGCCGGGCGCCGGCCTGGACGAGCAGGCCTTCCGAGGCCAGCTCGTCGATCTCCCGGGCATAAAGGGCGAAGACGTCGACGCCGGTCCGCGCTTGGAGGTCGACCGCGTCGACCCCACGGACGAGCCTCAGGCCAAAGACGAGGGCCTCCCGGGCCGCCAGCGCCGGGGTCAGAGCGACCACATCCTGGCCGCGGGGCGAATGGCCGCGGCGGAGCGCGTCGGCCCAGGCCTCGGGGGACTCTTTGTTGCACCACCGCTCGAAGCCGATATGGGAACAAGCCGAGGGCCCCAGGCCGAGGTACGGCTCGTAGCGCCAATACTTGAGATTGTGACGGCACTCCCGGCCCGGCCGGGCAAAATTCGAGATCTCGTATTGGGCCAGTCCCGATCCCTCGAGGGCTTCGCGCATCCGTTGATAGTGATCGACGGCGACATCCTCGTCGACCGGATGCCGGGCCAGGACCTTTTCGAATGGCAGGCCCTCGACGTTCTCGAGGAAATACACCGACACGTGGTCCGGTCCGATGTCTCGCACGGCCTCGACGGTACGCTCCAAGGTCCGTTCGGTCTCTCCCGGGACGCCGATCATCAGGTCGATCGACAAAGACTCGAACCCGGCCTTCCGGGCGCTCCGGCAGAAGCCCAGCGCCTCGGCCGAGGTGTATCGCCGGCCGAGGGTCTTGAGGAGGGCGTCGTCAAAGGCCTGGACTCCGACGCTCAGCCGCGTGACGCCGGCCTCGCGCCAGCCGGGAATGAACCCCAGGCGGTCGTCGCCGGGATTGGCCTCGAGCGTGAACTCGGCCATCTCGACCGGAAAGCACTCCTTCGCGAGAGCGCGGATCGAGTCGACTTCCCGGCCCGGCATCAGCGACGGCGTGCCGCCGCCGATATAGAGCGTGTCGATGCTCAGGCCCAGGACGGAGGCGGCCGTCGCCTCCAGGTCGATCGCCTCCCGCCAGGCCTTGGCCGCCCGCTCGCTCCATGGGACGCTCGTGAAATGGCAATAGGGGCACTTGGACGCGCAGAACGGGTAATGGATATAGAGGCCCGCGCCCGGCCCTCCCCCCGGCGGGCGGCCCCGCTCCTTCGACGCGCCCGTCAGGGACGTTCCTCGTATCCGACGGCCGCGTAGTAGATGGCCCGGTCGAAGAAGACGAGCACGCGGTGCTGGAGATCCATGGCCTGATACAGATCGAGGGCCGTGTCGAGCAGCCCGGCCGCCTGGATCTTGGCCCAGAGCAGGCGCCGGATGTGGCAGAGCGACAGGACGATCTCGGAGAACGGGAAGCCCTCCCGGCGCCGCTGCCGGCCCAGAGCCGTCCAGTAGCTCCGGACCTCTTCCTTCGTCGTCTCGTGGGACACCCACTTGCCGAGCTGGCTGTAGACGCGGAAGGCCCGCTTGTAGATCTCCTTCTGGTCGAACCCCTGATAGCTGGGCATCCGGGGATCGCGGCGGATGTCCTCGACGTAGCTTGTGGTCAGCTCGTCGGCGCTGCGCTCGATGAGATCGACCAGCTTCCGGGAAGCGGTGGTTTCAAAAAAGAGGTCCTCACCCGAGTCCAACACGATTCCCCTTACCTCCATTCCAGGATTACCACGCCGGAAACGGTGTTGTCAATAAAAAAGGCCCCGCTCCACGCCGGAGCGGGGCCTTGGTTGGCGTTCAGGTCGAGGTCCGGACCGCGGCCCGGGTCACTTCTTCATCGGGCACTTGTCGCAGCAGACCATCCCGGATTCCTTGTCCGGGGCGCCGCCGGTCGCCGCCTTGGCCGCGGATTCCTTCATTTTCTTCATCATCGCCAGATGCTCGGCCAGGTGGACCTGGATGGCCTTGGCCACCTCGGGGTCCTTGGACGAGAACTTGAGGACGGCCCCGTCCTTGGTGTTCTCGACCGTGACGTCGATCTTGTCGCCGTAGAGCTGGAACAGCAGGCCCATGCCGGGTGCGCCCATCGGGCCGGCCCCGCGCATGCCCGGGCCCATGCGGCGCATCATGCCCATCCGGCCCATGTTGCCGCCCATCTGGCCCGGCATCATCGGGCAGGCTCCGTTTTGTCCGCCGCCCTGGGCGTGCTTCATCATCATCTGGCCCTGACCCATCTCGCCCATCTGCCCCATATGGCCCATCTGACCCATCTGTCCGGGCTGGGCACTCTGGGCGGGAGCCTTGGCCTCAGCCGCCTTGAGGTACGGCTCGGGATCCTTGGCGAACTTGTCGCGGCAGCCCGTGCTGCAGAAATAATAGGTCGTTCCCTTGTAATCGAACGATGCCGCGGCCTTGGCCTTGGTCACGGTCATGCCGCAAACGGGGTCGATGGCCGTATCGCTCTTCTGCTGGGCGATGACGCCGGCGGCCAGGACGAGGGCCAGCACGGCGAGGATGACGATCGAACGGATACTCTTGTTCATCGGCGAGCCTCCTTCATGAATACCCATTCATTCTATCGGAAGGCTCGGCAAAAGGCAACGGCCTCGGGGGGAGGCTCCCGGCTACTTCCCCTTGACGATGGCGACGATGGCCTCGAGGGCCCTGGGGTCGTTGCTCTCGCCCAGCCAAAAAACGGCCTTCTTGCGGATGCGGGCGTCGCGGTGGGTCTTGGCCAGGCGGATGAGGGCCTCGAGACCGTCATTGTTCGGCAGCTCCGACAGGGCGAAGAGGGCCTGCTCCTGGATCTCCAGGTCGGCGTCGCCGGCGGCGATCTCTTCGAGAACGCCCCCCGATCTCTTCGAGGCCAGCTGGCTGAGCCAGAAAACGGCCTGCTTCCGGACATCGCGCTTCTCAGCGCCGCGCGCCAGGGCGATCAGCTCGTCGACCGCGCCGTCGAGCTCCACCTCGCTGATGGCGAACACCGCGCCCTCCCGGACCTCTTCCGAACGGTCCGACCGGGCCGCCTCGGAGAGAACGCGCAAGCCCGCCGGGTCGTTCTGCTGGCCGATCCAGAATGCCGCGTCCTTCCGCAGGTCGTCCGGGTCGGCGCCCTTGAGGACCTCCTCGAGGATGGGCAGAACGAGCCGGGGCGTGCCGTGGCAGCCGACGGCCGCGATAAGGCCTTCCCGGACCTTCCCATTCCGGTCGCGGCCATAGAGATCGCTGAGCAGGCCCAGGCTTTGGTCCTCGGGCATCCGGCCCAGCCAGTAGAGCGGCACCTCTTCAAAATCAAAGCTCAGGTCCAGATTGCTCATGCCGACGTGGCTCGGCCCGGCGGACTTGCCGGGTTCGTATTTCAAGAAGAAGCCGAGCTCCTTGAGGACCTGCTTTTCCGGCCGGCCCCGCCGTTCGAGCCTGTTCAGAGCGTCGGCGGCCGCGGCGCGGAGGTCGCCGCTCGCGGCCCCGGACGCGGCCGAGGCGCCTTTCCCGGCCAGGATCTCCGCGATCGTCGGGCGAACGATCCTGTCGCCGAAGGTGGTCCCGATGCTCGAATGCTCGCCCTGGAGGCGCTCGATCGAATAGCCGATCCAGAACGTCCGTCCGGGCCAGGCCTTCGAGGCCTGGGTCAGGGCCCCGTCGAGCTTGGACGCCAGCGCCCCCGGCGCCGCGGTCAGGTCGATGACCTGGGAAGGCGGGCGGACGCTATGAGCGGCCGGGGCCGCCGGGGATCCGGCGGCCGCGGCGGCCAGAGTGATGATGAGAGCCAGCCCCAGCTTGCGCATGGTCCGGCTTCCTCTACTCGATCTCGGTCGCGGACTTTTTCTCGACGATCTCGAGCAGGGCCGCCTTCGCCTTCGGCGTGCCGATCTCGCCCAGCGCCATGACCGCGGCCCTCGCCAGCCGGCCATCCTTGCCCTTGGCGATCTCGAGCAGGACGGGAACGGCCTCGTCGCTCTTGGTCTCGCCGAGGGCCATCACGGCCTGCTGCTTGATCTCGGGGTCCGCTTCGCTCTTGAGGATCTCGGACAGGGTCGCGACCGGAGCGCCGCCTTTTTCGCCGACCAGGGTCATGATGACGGCCCGGCGGGCCTCGACGGACTTGGCGCCCTTCATGACCTTGAGAAGGTCGCCGGACATGTCCTCGCCCTCGATCTCGGCCAGAGAGAACACGGCCATCTTGGCCATCTCGTCATCGGCGCTGGTCATCGCCGTTTCGAGCAGGAAGCTCTTGGCCTCCGGGCCGCCGTGCTCGGCCAGGGCCATCAGGGCGGACCTCTTGAGATCCTCGTCCTTCGAGGTGGCGAGGACTTGCTTCAGGATCGCCGCCGATTCCGGGCCCTTGTCATCCGCGATCTGGAAGAGGGCGGCCCGAGCCATCTCGGGGTCCGTCCCGTTGAGAAGAACGTCCTTGAGAAGGGGCAGCGAATTGGCGTTGTCGCGGTCCGCCAGGGAGAACAGGGCGGCCTTGCGGACCTCCGGGTCCTTGGCCTCTTTCATGATCCGGCCGAGAGCGTCCGTGGCCTCTTTGCCTTTGATGTCCTGGAGGGCGAAGGCCGCCGCGCGGGCCATCTCCGCGTCCGGATCGGTCATGGCCACCTGGGTATAGAGAGCGACCAGGCCGGGATCGTCGGTGTCGGCCAGGGCAAAGAGGGCGTTGCGCCGGAACTCCGCCGGAGCATCGGAGGACAGGACCGACTTCAGGAGCTGGACCGCTTCCGGGCCGCCCTTCGAGCCGACCGCGAAGAGGGCGCTGCGGCGGACCTCCTGGTCGGGCTCGCGCAGGGCGATGTCGCGGAGCTTGGCCAGGGCCTCGGGGGCATCCATATCGCTCAGCATGAAGACGATCTGGCCCTTGAGCTTGTCGCTCGAGGCCTTGTCGTAGAGACCGATGATCGTCTTGATGGCATCGGGGTCGCCGCTTTCCTGCAGCGCGAAGAGGGCGGTCATCTTGATGTCCTCTTCGTCCCCGGCCTGGAAGGCCTTGATGATCGTCTCGTATTCGGGTTTGCCGGCCTTGGCCAGGCCCTGCGCCAGCCGGATCATGTTGGACTTGGCGTCGTCGGTCCAATCGCTGTCGGGATAATCGGCGATGAACTTCTGGTAGCACTTGAAGACGGCTTCCGGGGACGCGCCGAGCTTCTCCTGGGAATAGCAGGACCAGAAGCGGGCGTCGTCGACCCAAGAGCTCTTGGGGAACTGGCGGATGAGCTCGTCCATGGCCGTCTTGGCGGCGGTCCATTTCTCTTCGAGGACGAGCGCGTAGGCCTGCTTATAGGCGATCGCGTCCTTCTCCTGCCCGGTCGGGTCTTCGGCCGTTCGGAGCGCGGCCTGGGCGATCCCGGCCGCGAGGAGGAGGCCGAGGACGGCCCCGGCGATGGTGCGGATGCGGTTTCTCATGGGTTCTCTCCTTTAAACTTGATTTTTCTTCGGCGTCCCTGACGCGCCCCCGCGGGCGGCCCGGGACATGCGGTCGAGGTCGATCTTGAGGAACAGGCCCCGGCGGTCGACGCCTTGCTTGACAAGCTCGACGCCGTCGAGGTCCTGTCCGGACTCGAGGTTGGCGATCTGCATCAGGATGACTTCGAGCTCGGCGACGAGCTCCCGGAGCCGCCGCTGGCCCGGCTGATCGAGCCCCTGGCGGATGGCCGGGACCTGGTTCGCGAGTTCACGGGAGCGGGCCTTCTTGCCGGCCAGGTCGAAGGCGTAGGCGTCCTCGGTCGCCGGGTCATAGTTGACCAGGCCCAGTAGGAGGACCTGGGAGCGATCGATGAAATTCGCGGCCTGGAGGACGGCGGCGGAGGCGGTCGAGCTCCCGGAGGCCGTCATCGGCCGCGCCCCGCCCGTGGGCCCGAGGGCGAGCCGGCCGATGAGGATCCCTATGAGGACGAGAGCGGCGGCCCCGGCGGCCTGATAAGCCCAGCGGGGCAGGCCCGAAAAGACGCGGCCGAGCCGGGCGGCCAGCGAGGGCCGCCGGCCTTCCGACGTCGCCTCCCAGAGACCGCGGCGCGAAAGCCGGTCCCAGTAGCCCTCCCAGAACTCGGGCCCGGGGTCGGGACGCTGCCGCCGGTCCATCAGGCGGAGGGTCTCGTCGCACGGCGGCCCGCTCCGCGGCGCAATCCGGGCAGGCTTCGAGGTGACGTTCGAAGGCCTCCCGTTCGGCCGGGCCGAGCTCGTCATAGAGAGCCTCGATCAGGATTTCACGGCATCTGCGGCATTCATTCATGGGACGTCTCCACGCCGGAAATGAGGGCCGGCCGCCCGAGCTCCTTCTGGAGCTTGTGGACGGCCCGGAAAAGGTAGCTCTTGACCGAGCCGATGGACAGGCCGAGGGTTTCGGCGATGTCCTTGAGCTTCAGGTCCTCGTAGTGGCGGAGGACGAAGACGGCTTTCTCCTGGGGCGAGACCTTTTCCAGGGCCCGGGCGATCCGGGCCTGGAGCTGGCTCGCCTCAAGGTCCGCGCCCGGGTCGGCGGCGCCGCGGGGCGGCAGCCCGGCCTCGACCCGGCTGAGCGACTCGAGGACCTCGTCCCCCACCGGCTGGGGCGCGGCGCCTTTGCGGCGGAGGTGGTCGATCGCGGCGTTATAGGTGATCCGGTAGAGCCAGGACCCCAGCCGGGCGCCGCGTCGGAACGTGGAGAACGAGCGGAAGACCTTGAGGAAGACTTCCTGCGAGATGTCCTCGGCATCCACGGGGTTCCCGGCTATGTCGAGCGCCAGGTAATAGACCTTCCTTTTGTAGCACTCGACGAGTTCACGGAAGGCTTGCGGGTCGCCCCGGGTCATTCCTTCGACGATCGCGTCTTCGTCCATAGGCTTCAATTCCGGCTTTCACTCCCTTAGACGAGCGTCGCGGGCCGGTGGTTGGCAGGGCGGTCATTCCCGCCCAGAAGGCCGGCGCCTGGAAAAAACGGGGACACCGGGAGGATCAGGGGCCCGGGCAGAACTGGTCACCGGAAACCGCCCTGGGCGTATTTCGCATAGCGCTCGCGGACGCGGCCGGAGGAGACATCGCCGGAGTGGACCAGGACGCCAACGCGCTGGGAGAGGGACTCGCCCTTCTTGAGACTGAACGGCTGGCCGCTCCGGTCGTCGGGCCGGCGCGGGCCGAAAGTGCCGTACTCGCGGGTCAGCCAACGGTGGACCGACCCGTCGGGGAACTGGAAGACGGCGATGCCCTCGGTCCGGCCCTCGACCGTGTTCGAATAGTCGATCCAAAGGGCCGGCTTCATGTTCGTGGCTTTCTCCCCTGTGGCACCCGAATCCGAGACGATCATGCCGCCGTGCTCCCCATTCCAGGCGGGATCGAGCCTCAGGAACGGCCAAGCATAGTGGACATCGTCGCTGACGAACGTCACGCCGTCCCCGGCCGGGGTCACGGACCAGGCCAGGTCCAGGAGATATTCTCCCCGACCCAGGCTATGGACGACCAGGCGCCGCGTCTCGCGCAGCACCGGACGGCCTTCCGATTCCCAGACCAGCCGGGCTTCGATCACGGCCCGCGACTTGGCCGTCTCGAGCCGCGGGAACGATTCGAGGCGGATCCGCTCGCGGAACGGCGCGGCATAGTCCCCGCCTTCTCCTTTGACGCCCGTGTAGAGGGCGTTGTAGAAGCTCAGGTCCCTCTCCCCCGCCCCGGTCCGTACCGTGTCGGCGAACCAGAAGCTGCGGTGATGGGGGTAGGGTTCGGTCTTTTCGACGAGCATGTTCCGGCCGCCCGGGCTCCGCAGGGGCCAGTAATGAGGCAGGTCCATCTCGGAGCCGTACTGGAAAACCAGGGCCTCCCGGCCGCCGATGAGGACCGACAGCCGGCCGGCGGCGTCGTCCCGCGCGATCGTGACGCGAGGTCTCGAAGCCCCGAGGCCCAGGCTCGCGGCGCCCAGGACCAGGATAACGAAGGCGGGGACCGCCCCGCGGCTCAGACGACCCATGGCCGGCGGTGGGCGTAATCAAGCCGGCGGTTCGCCTCTTCGTCGTGGACGAACTTCTCGGCGTCTGCATCCCAAGCCAGTTTGCGGCCGAGCTTCATGGCGATATGGGTCATGACGCAGATCGAGTTGGAGCGGTGGCCCACCTCGACCGGCGCGGCCGGGGCCTGACGGCTGCGCACGGCCTCGAGGAAGTTCTTCATGTGGTTGCCGCTCTGGACGAGCTTGATCGCTCCCTGGCCCGGCTTCCATTTCAAGAGCTCGGGATCCGAGGCCTTGATGGCGCCCCGCTCGACGAAGACCCAGCCGTTGTCGCCCTCGAAGCGGACCCCGGCCGGATCGCCCGTCTCCATGACCAGCCGCGCGCCGTTGCCGTAGACGGCCTCGGCCTTGAACTTGGTGTGGACGTTGAACAGGCCGCGGTCGGGGAACTCGCCTTTGGCCTCGATCGAGACGGGCCCGCCGAGGTCCGTGCCGTTGCCCCATTGGGCGATGTCGACCATGTGCGAGCCCCAGCCGGTGATCATGCCCAGGCAGTACGGCTCGATCTGCAGCCAGCCGGGGCGCTCGTAGCTCGTCTGGGGATGGACGCGGTCCTCGGTGAACGGGGCCTCGGCCGTCGGCCCCATCCAGGTGTCATAGTCGAGGTTCGGCGGCACGGGTTCGGGCCGGGGGTCGCCGCGGCCCTGGTCCTCGGGCAGCCAGACCCGGATCGTGCGCAGCTTGCCGAGCCGACCATTGCGAACGATCTCGCAGGCCATCAGGAAATAGACCGACGAGCGCTGCTGGGAGCCGACCTGGAGGATGCGCTTGTGCCGCTTGACGGCGGCGACCAGCTTGCGCCCCTCGGCGATCGAATACGTCAGGGGCTTCTCGACGTAGATGTCCTTGCCCGCCTCGGCGGCCGCGCCCGCGTGAGCGGCGTGCCAAAAATCGGGGCTGACGATCAGGACGGCGTCGATGTCCTTGCGCAGGAGGATCTCCCGGAAGTCGCGATAAGCCCGGACGCTCTTGGAAGCGTCCTGGCCTGTTTCGACGGTGTAGATCCGCTCGGCCAGCCACTGGGCGTCTTCGCGCCGGTGCGAATCCACGTCGCAGACGGCGACGACCCGGGCCCGGGACTCGAGGCCGCGGTAGATCAGCTCCTGCATGTCGGCCTGGCCTTGGCGGCCAACGCCGATGCAGCCGACCTGGATGGTGTCGCTCGGGGCGGGCCGGGCGAAGACGGAGGACGGGACGATGGCCGGAGCCGAAGCGGCGATGGCCGCGGCTTTCATGAAGCTTCGTCGGTTCATGCGCGCCTCCCACGGCCGAAACTACCACGCGAGGGACGGGCTGTCAACGCAAGAACTTCGGCCTCTGGGCGGCTCGGAGGGGCATCTCGCCCTCATGGGAAAAGTTTAAAGACGCCGTGACGTGCTCTGGGCTCGGCGTCCCTCCTCGCCTCTTTTTCTCGGCCTCGTCCAAGGGCTGGGCGAAAGCCCAGCGCCGCCTTCAGGCGTGATGTTCCGTTTCTTGGGAGTCGCTTTGAACCGGCCCCCCGATCAGAGGGTGCCGATGAGGGGAAGGGTATAGAATGAGCCCGATGGATCGTTCTTCGTCCTGACGGCATGGCCCTTGGTCCGGGCCAGCTTGCTCCGGACCCTAGCCACCTCGGCCAATGACGGATCGGCCCGCTTCCAGACCAGGGCCAGCTTCTGATACTGCTCGGCGGCCTTGTCGAGATCCCCCTTGGCCTCGTAGAGCTCGGCCAGGCGGAGGCGGCTGAACGGGTGAATGAGGGCCCCGTCCCGGTCCTTGGCCGCGGGGGAGACGAGCCGCTCGTATTCCTTGATGGCCAGGTCCCTGGCGCCTTTCTTCAGATAGGCCCGGGCGGCGAGATCATCGACGTAGGGCAGGTTCTTGCCCTGAACGGTCATGGCCGCGCTGAGATCGATCATGACCGGCGGACGGGCGGCGAAGACCTTGACGGCCCCGTCACAGTCCCCTTCGGCGAACAGGATCTCGCGCTCCAGGTGGTTCGACGCGAGCAGGTTCAGCTCTTTTTCCCCGCCCTCGATCGAGGCGCTCAGGCCGGCCATCTGGCCGAGCTTCGTCCGGGCTGAAGCGACGTCGCCGGCCCTGACGTCATAGAGCCCCGTGTAGAGGAGCTCGTAGATCTTGTTGAGGTTCTCGGTCCCCTGTTTGGTCTCGATCCGGAAAGACAGGCGCTTGTCCAGGTAGGTCTTATAGAGGTCGAAGCGGCCCCAATCAAAGGCGATCCAGAGCGCGTCCCGGAGGATGACGTCGACCAGCATCTGGTTGCCGGAAGATCGGGCCAAGGTCTCGGCGGTGCCGAGCTCGGCCAGCGCGTCGTTGAACCGGCCCGTGAGCGAAAAGTACAGGCCTTTCCACTGGTGCGCGTCCGCCCTCATCCCGTCCGTCTGGGACCGGGTGATCATGTCGTCGATCCAGCGCAGGGCGGCGTCGTAATCCCCGTCCATGGCGTAAAGATAGGCCAGCTTCCAGATCGAGGGGAAATCGGGCTTGAGGGCCAGGGCCTGCTGGTACTTGGCCCGGGCCAGGTCGAACTGGCCGGTCACGAAATAGAGATCGCCCATCGAATCGAGAGGGTTGGCCTCCCCGGGATGGGCGGCCGCATAGCGATCGAAGGCCGCGATGGCCTTGTCCTTCTGACCCATGTCCGCGTAGGTATAGGCCAGGAGGTTCTGGGCGAAGCCGAAGTTCGGGTCGATGGCCAGGGCCTTCGTGAACTCGCCTGCGGCCTCGGGCAACTGCTTCGTTTTCCTGTAGAAAGAGCCCAGCTCGGCGTGGGCCCGCTTGTCGCCTGGATCCAGCTTGATGATGGCCTCGATGTTCCTGACATACCCGTCGGTGTCCCTGCCCACGATAGCCGTCAGGGCCGCGATCCAGAGAGCGTCCTTGCCCTGGCCGGGATCGATCTGGCTCAGCTTCTTGAATTGGTCCAGGGCGGCGGCGGCCTTGGGGGCGTCGGCCAGGCTGTAGTAAGCGCGGGCCAGATAATAATAGGCCAGGGCGAACGCGGGGTCCTTTTCGACCGCCTTTTCGAAGGAGGCCCGGGCCTCATCGAAATAATAGCGCTCGAAATCCTCCTGGCCCTTGACGAAAAGCTGGTAGGCGTCCATCGAGGACGTCGTGACCTTGGAGATGGGCATCGCGGCCGCGGCCCGGGCCGAGAGCCCGACGCCGGCGGCGATGTCGGCGCTCAGGGCGTCGATCTGGTTCCGGAGGATGCTCCCGACCCCTTCGCCGCGCGAGCCCGTGCTCTTGACCATGTTCTTGGTCTGGACGTCATAGACCTTGGCGTCCGTGGCGAAGAGGGTCTCCGCCTTGGTGAAGCTGCCCATGACGACGGCGTCGACGCCGGCCCGGCGGCAGACATCGAACCAGGCCTCGCGGTCTGCGGCATTGGCGACGTCGAGTTCCTTGTGTCCGGTGAGGTCGCTCAGCTTCTCCCAGGTGACGACGTCCAGGCCCTTCGACTGTTCGAGACTGGTGATGAGCAGGTTGGGGATGGCCTTCTTCAGGTAATCATAGGAGGCCTCGCCGGTCAGGTTCTCGAAACCGACGATGGCCACTGTGTGGACGGCCCCCTTGGCCTTGGGCAGGAGCTTGGTGACGACGGTCCCCACGGCCATGATGCCGAGGAAGGCCAGGACCGGGACGATGGCCTTGCGCCAGGGGAACCGCTCGACCACGGCCTGGATCGTCGTCTTGCGGGTGGCCGGCCGGCCCCAGGGCGAAGGCAGGGGCGTCGTGTGGAGGGTCTCTTCGACCTGGCCGAGGTCGCGGCAGAGATCTTCCGTCGTCTGGTAGCGCTTCTCGCGGTCCTTCTCCAGGCAGCGGAGGATGATCGCGCTCAGCTGCGGGGGGGTCTGCGGATTCAGCTCCTCGGGCGGGGTCGGCCGCTCGGACTGCTGCTTGAAGGCGACGACAAAGGGGGTGTCCGCGGCGAACGGCAGGCGCCCGGTCACCATCTCGAACATGATGACGCCAAGCGCGTAGAGGTCCGCGCGCCGGTCGGCCTCCTTGCCTTCGACCTGCTCGGGGGACATGTATTCCGGCGTGCCGATGACGCTCCCCTCGGCGGTGACGCCCTGGGCGCCGACGGCCCGGGCGATGCCGAAGTCGAGGATCCGGGCGTTGCCCTCCCGGTCAATCATGATGTTGCTGGGCTTGAGGTCGCGGTGGACGATGCCCGCGTCATGGGCCTCGCTGAGGCCGCTGCAGACCTGCTTGGCGATGGTCACGGTCGTGGCGATGTCCAGGCGGCGGGAGCGCCGGATGAAGCTCTTCAGGTCCTCCCCGGGCACGTACTCCATGGTGATGAAATGCAGCCCCTGGTCCTCGCCAAGGTGGTACATCTTGCCGATGTTCCGATGGGAGACCTTGTGGGCCAGCTTGATCTCGTTGACGAAGCGCTCGAGGGTCCGCCTGTCCTCGGCGACGTCGGGCCGGATGAGCTTGATGGCCACTTCTTCGTTGGCCTTGGTGTCGAGGGCCCTGTAGACGCGGCCCATGCCGCCGCGGCCGAGCGGCTCGATGATCTGGTAGCGCCCGGCGAAGAGCGTCCCCGTGGGCAGGTCCCAGGCGCGGGACTCATAGGTCCGGGTGGGAGAATCCAGATGGGGGCCCGTTCCGGAGCCCGACTGGGAGGGCCTCAGGACGGCCGCGCAGTTGCTGCAGAAATTGGCCGTTTCTGAGTTCTCGGTGTGGCAGGTCGGGCACAGGGTGGGCATCGTTCGTCTCTCGCCGAATCCCGTTTCTCGGGAACGCCGTCCTCCAAGCCTCCTGAACTAAGCCCCGCCCTCATCAGGTTATACGTTCTTTGACACCAATAAGTTGCTAAGCAAAGAACATGCCAGGGTGAAGATCCGGCCTCTCCCCTGTCGAGGAAGACCCGGCCGGGCCGGCCGGTCAAGTTCCTTGTCCGGGCTTTACACGATGCTTTACAGACGGAATTGGGAAGGTACCGGGTTTACGCATTGCGCACCTACCCTGGAGACGCGTAATGCGTAAACCCGGTACCTTCTTTTTTAGGGACGGATGGAGAGCGAGATCTTGATCACGCCGCGGTCGCCGAGGGGCGCGAACCGGCTACGGGGGTCCCAGCCCCTCTCCCAGTTCCTGTTGTAGACCAGGTAGACCTCGTTGCCCGGCGAGATCTGCCAGCGCAGCCGGGCGCTCCAGCCCAGGGTGTTCGAGATGTCGTCGAACTGGATGTAGTTCATCAGGCCCAGGTCGGGCGAGAGGAAGAAATCGGCCTTGAGCTGGTAGACGTTCTCGCTGAAATTCCCCTCCGGCAGGCGGCCGCGGACGAGGTCGGTGTCGAAGGCCAGGTTCGCGTAGCCCTTGAGCTTGAGGGTCAGCGCCGGCGGTTCCACTCGTCGAGGTGGCCCGAATAGAAGCCGCCGAAGCGTGTAGCTCGGCGTCGAACGACCACGGCCCGGTGGGTGGCCGAGTCGAAGCTCGAGGCTGTAGTTCGTGAAACTGTACGGCCCGGCCGGCAGGACGACGCCGTCGGCGACCTCGAAGTCGCTCGGGCAGGACGTCATGCTGGGCGGCGACGCTGAAGCCGAACTGCTCGCCGCTCGTGGGTCCGGAAGCTCAGGGGCGAGAGGGAGACCGTGCTCGTCTCGAGGTTGCCCGCGAGGTCCCAATAATAATCGCCGCTCGCCGTGAAGTAGAACTGGCGGACGAACGACCGGCCAGCCCGCCCTTGGGCCGCGGCTGGTAGGCGACGCTCAGGAAGCCCGTCTGGATCGCCTGGCGCATCATGTAGCCCAGGCCCGGGTCGAGGGCCTCGCCGTAGTAGGCGTAGGTCGACTGGATGTTCCAGAGGTCGTTCGGGTAGTTGGCCCGGAAGCCGAAGCCGTGGTGCCGGCCCTCGCTCGTCTCGTTCCAGTTGTAGACGCCCCAGGCGGCCAGCATGATGTTCTTGTTCCCGAGGAACTTCGAGGACGAGTAATTGAAGTCCATGCCGGCGAGCGAGTTCCGCTCGCCCGTCGGGCTGCCGTTGGTGAAGATCAGCCCGACCTTGCTCTCGGCGAAGATGTTCTGCGTCACCCGGGCGGCGAGGAGGTTCGGCCGGCAGCTCGAGGTCGCCCGTCGACGTCGGAATCGTGCCCGGTCTGGACGTCGAGGATGGCCAGGTTGGTGTTGCCGACCTTGCCGTAGAGCTTGGTCGCCGAAGAGGACGGGGATCTGGTTGCCGTTGATAGAGCCCGATCGTGCGGCTGAAGAAGGGCGTGAAGCTGATGCTCGAGCTGAAGCTGAAGGTCTCCGAGCCCTCGAGGAAGAACATCCGCTTCTCGGGGAAGAACAGCGGGAAGCGGGTCAGGTTGATGCGCCGCTCGTCGACCTCGGTCTCGGCGAAGTCCATGTTGTAGCTGACGACGCCGACCAGGTTGGGGGTGAAGTTCTTGTAGATGTCGAACCCGCCGTCGAGCTTCTCTCGTGGGTGCTCGAAACGTCGGTTGTCCTTCGCGGCGCTGGCCAGGCCGTAGGGCCGGAAGGTGATGCCCAGGCCCTGCTTGACGCCCTCGATCCCGGTCAGGGCGGCCGCCTCCATCGGGTTGTTGAAGTTGCTGTCGAGGTTCGTCCCGGACAGCCGGATGGTCTCCATGCTTGCGGGCGATCGTCCGCTCGACGTTGATCCCCCAGGCGTCAGGCCGGGGCGGAACGAGATCGTCTTGAACGGGATGCGCATCTCGGCGCACCAGCCGTCGTCGAGGACGGCTGGCCTCGGCCTCCCAGATGCCGTCCCAATTGAGGCTGGCGTCGCCCGCGTAGACCAGGCCCTCGCCCCGGGCGCCGCGCGGGTTGACGAAGAAGACGTAGGCCGTGCGCTTGTCCTGGAAGGGATCGAGGAGGACCCGGACGAGGTCGTCGCTCGAGATCGAAGAGCCGTGGTGGCCGTAATAGTACCTCCCCATGCCCCCGCTGTCGCCGCCGCTGTCGTGGGCCATGGTATTGGCGGCGATGCGGTCCGGCTCGCTGTCGAGGCAGTGGACGCCGATGTAGAGGCTGTGCGCGTCGTAGACGATCCGGACCTCGGTTCGTTCGCTCGGCGCTTCGCCGGGCCGGGGCTCGACCATGCGGAACCCGTCGATGGCCGTGGCGGCCTGCCAGGCCGGATCGTCCAGGCGGCCGTCGATGCGGGGGCCTTTCTCGACCCGGACCGCCTTGAGCTCCTGGGCGGAAAGGCCGGCGGCGACAACGGCGGTCATGGCCACCAGTCCCCAGAGCCTTCTAAGCGTCCTGAGACTGCGGGGCGACGGGGCGTTTCTATTCACTCGCGCATCATCCTTTCGGTTTATTCCGGACCGGCCGCCCCGATCCGGATCAGGGCACGCAAAACACCATTCTATTAGACGTGCCGGAGCCGGCCGTCTTCCCGGACCGGCCCAGGAAGCCTACTTGGGCAGCCAGCTGGCGATCTTCCGGGCCGCGTCCCCCGCCGTGGGCGGGTCGAGATTGGTCAGCACGATGACCGTGAAGCCGCTGCGAGGGTCCCACTCCAGGACCGAGTTGATGCCCTGGGCCCCGCCGGCGATGCCCAGGCCGTCGGCCACGTCGGGCAGATAGATCTTGCGGTCGTTCAGGGCCAGGACATATTTCAGCATGTCGGCGGCCGTCGAATAGCCGCCGCCGGCCGAGCTGCCGCGCCCCGGCAGCGTGTCGAAGTTGAGGACCCGCGGGCCGCCGCCCTTCGGCAGCGTGTAGCCGTGGGCCAGGTTCGGCGTCTTGGCGTCCCGGGGGTACGCGTCGGTGTCGGTCATGCCGCAGGGCTTGAAGATGTGCTCCCGGACGTACGTGTAATAATCGACGCCGCTCACCTTCTCGATGATCAGACCCAGGACGATGTAGCCGCCGTTCGAGTACTTGTTCGACGTGCCGGGCTCGAACTCGAGGGGCTGATCGGCGAAGAGCGGCAGGTAATCCTTGAGGCTCCGGATCTTCTCCTTGGGCGTGGCGTCGTAGCGCTCGCCGAAGAAATCGCCGATGCCGGAGGTCATGTTGAGGAGCTGGCGAATGGTCACCTTCTCCGCCGCCGCGGAGTTCGGATAGTCCGGCAGATAGGTCTTGATCGTGGCGTCGAGCGTGAGCTTCCCCTGCCGGGCCAGCTGATGGATGGCCGCCCGGGTGAAGTTCTTGTTGATCGAGCCGAGGTTGAACTTGGTGTCCTTCCGGTTGGGGATCTGCTTGTCCCGGTCGGCCAGGCCGTAAGCTTCGTGGAAGATGACCTGCGGCCCCTTGGCGACCAGGACGACGCCCGAGAACTGGTCGGCCTTGGTCTGGGCTTCGAGGAACTCGCGGATGGCGGCCACGAGGTCCGCTTCGTTCGCCTTGGGCTGCGGCACGACGATGTTGGCCGGGTCGTCGACGAGCTCGAGGGCCAACGACAGCAGCTTGTACGCGCCGGTCTTCTCGGCCGTCGCCCGGATCAGGACATACTGGCCGGAGGCCGCCTTGGTCAGCACGGCCGCGGTGCTAGGCTCGTCCGAGACGACCCGCTCGATCTCCAAGGACTTGAGCTGGGCCTTCGCGCCCCGGAAGCGGGTCAGGCGCTGGTCGACCGGGATCTCCTTGAGGGCCTGGTCGGCGACGTGGGTCAAGAAGTAGGTCTTCATCTGCCCCGGGACGCCGGCGTTGAAGGTCTCGATATAGGCCTGGATATGGGCCATGGCGGGATGAGCCGCCGCGGCGGGCTCCTGGGCGATCCCGGTCGCGGCCAGGACCGCGGTCATCAGGGCGGCCTCGGCTATCCGGACGACCGATCGCGAACGTTGTCTCATGCGTGCTCCTCGAGCGGGAAGGCCCGCTCCGTCAGAAGTGAGATTATAGCACGAGACGGGTCGTCCGTCAGGATGGAGGGACCGCCCGGCTCCCCTTCTCCCGGCGCCGCTTCTGGAGGTTGTCGAAAATGACATAGAAGACCGGCGTGACGTAAAGCGTGAAGAGTTGGGAAAAGAGGAGCCCGCCGACGACGGCCAAGCCCAGAGGCCGGCGGGAGGCCGCCCCGGCCCCGATGCCGATGGCGATCGGCAGCGTCCCGAGCAGCGCGGCCATGGTCGTCATCATGATCGGCCGGAAGCGGATGAGGCAGGCTTCGAAGATGGCCTCCTCGGCGCTCTTGCCTTCCCCGCGCTCGGCGGCCAGGGCGAAATCGACCATCATGATGCCGTTCTTCTTGACCAGCCCGATGAGCATGATGACCCCGACAAAGGCGTAGATGCTGAGCTCGGTCCGGAAGACCAACAGCGTCAGCAGGGCGCCGAACCCAGCGAACGGCAGGGCCGAAAGGATCGTCAAGGGGTGGATGAAGCTCTCATAAAGGATGCCCAGGATCATGTAGATGACGACGATGGTCATGAGCAGCAGGAAGCCGAGGCCGCTCAGGGAGGACTGGAAGGCCTGGGCCGAGCCCTGGAAGCTGGTCACGACGGCCGACGGCAGGCTCTGCCGGGACCGCCGGCTGATCTCGGTCACCGCCGGTCCCAGCGCGACGCCCGGCTTGAGGTTGAAGGAGATGGTCACGGCCGGGATCTGCCCCGAATGGTTGATGGTCAGGGGCCCGATCGAAGGGGTCAGCCGGGCCACCTCGGCCAGGGGGACGAGCCGGCCCGACGACGAGGTCACGTAGAGCTTGGACAGCTGGGCCGGGTCGCGCTGGAACTCCGGCTTGAGCTCCATGATCACGTAATACTGGTTGGTCGCGGCGTAGATCGTCGAGACCTGCTCGGAGCCGTAGCTGAGCCCGAGCGCGTTCTCGATCTGGAAGGGCGAGACGCCCAGGGCCAGGGCCTTGTCGCGGTCGATCTCGACCGTGACTTGAGGGTTCTGGAGCTCCATGTCGGAGGTCACGTCCTGGAGCATGGGCAGGGCCTGCATCTGGCCCAGGAACTTGGAGGCGGCGTCATAGAGGATGTCCGTCTCGGGGGCCTGGAGCGTGAATTGGTAGAGGCTCTTGGTGAAGCGGCCGCCGACCTGGATGGGCGGCGGGTTTTGGAGAAAGACGTTGATCCCGGTCAGGCCGAACATCTTGCGCCGCAGCTCCTGGGCGATCGCGTCGGCGCCGAGCTTCCTTTGGCGCGGCGGTTTGAGATGGATGAACATGCGCCCCTGGTTCGCGGCCGAGATGCCCCCGACGGCCGAGACGAAGGCGTCGACGGAGGGATCGGCCGCGACGACCTCCGCGACGGCGGCCTGGTGATCGACCATCGAGTCGTAGCTGATGCCCTGGGAGGCTTCGGTCACGGCGATGAGGAAACTCTGGTCGTCGCTCGGCAGGAACCCCTTGGGGATCTTGGCGAAGAAGACGACCGTCAGCACGAGGATGATCGCGGAAAAGACCAGCGTCGCGGCCCGGTGCTTCAGGACCCGGGCCAGAGTGACCCGGTAGAGGTCCTGCGCGCCGCGGAAGACCTTTTCGGCGCCGTTATAGAACCGTCCGTGCCGGGCCTGCCGCGGGTCGCGGAGCAGGCGGCTGGCCAGGGTCGGCGTCAAGGTCAGCGAAACGAAGCCCGAGAACAGCACCGCGGCGGCGATGGTGACGGCGAATTCGTGGAAGAGGCGGCCCAGGATGCCGCCCATGAACAGGATCGGGATGAAGACCGCGGCCAGGGACAGGGTCATGGATACGATCGTGAAGCCGATCTCCTTCGAGCCCTTGAGGGTCGCCTCCATGGCCGGCTCGCCCAGCTCCTGATGGCGGACGATGTTCTCGAGCATGACGATGGCGTCGTCGACCAGGAAGCCGATGGACAGGGTCAGGGCCATGAGCGACAGCGTGTCGAGGCTGTAGTTGAGGAGCTGCATGACCGCGAAGGTCCCGATGATCGAGAACGGCAGGGCCAGGCTGGGGATGAGCGTGGCCCGGAGGTTGCGCAGGAAGAGGAAGATGACCAGGACGACCAGGACGAGCGCGATGATGAGCGTGGTCCTGACATCGGCCACCGATTCCTGGACCGGCTCGGACCGGTCGAACAGGATGTCGAAGCTGACGGCGGCCGGCAGCCGCTCGCGGAAGAGCGGCATCAGGTCCCGGACGGCCTTGGCCACGGCCACCGTGTTCGTGCCGGGCTGGCGCTGGATGGCCAGGGCGATGGCCCGCTGACGGCTGCCGTCCTTGTAGCGCCAGGCGGCCAGCTTGTCGTCCTGGACGCTGTCGAGAACGTCGCCGAGATCGTCGAGCCGGACGGGCGAGCCGTCGCGGTACGCGACGATGAGACGCCGGTACTCCGAGGCGTTGTTGAGCTGGCCCGTGGACACGACCGTGAACTCCCGATAGCGGCCGTAGAGGGTCCCGGTCGGCAGGTTCACGTTGCCGGCCTGTACGGCGTTGCTGACCTGATCGATGCCGAGGCCGCGGGAGGCCAGGGCGTCGGGGTCGAGCTGGATGCGGACGGCGTAGGTCTGGGCCCCGTAAACGAACACCTGGGCGACCCCGGAGACCATCGAGATGCGCTGGGCCAGCGTGACCTGGGCGTATTCGTCGAGGGTCGACAGGGGCAGCGTCTCGGAGGTCAGCATGATGATCAGGATGGGGCTGTTGGCCGGGTTGACCTTTTGGTACGTCGGCGGCGACGGCATCTCCCGCGGCAGCTGGCGCGTGGCGACGGAGATGGCTTCCTGGACGTCCTGGGCGGCGGAGTCGAGGCCCCGGCTCAGGTTGAACTGCAGGGTGATCTGGGTCAGGCCGAGCTGGTTCGACGAGGTCATCGAATCCAGGCCCTGGATCGTGGTGAACTGCTTCTCGAGAGGCGTGGCCACGGTCGAGGCCATGGTCTCGGGGCTCGCTCCGGGGAGCACGCCGGTCACGAGGATGGTCGGGAAATCGACGTTCGGCAGGTCGCTCACGGGCAGCAGCCGGTAGCCCAGGATGCCGAAGATGAGCAGAGCCAGCATCAGGAGCGTCGTCATCACCGGGCGGCGGACGAAGGTGGCCGAGAAGTTCATGACGCCCCCCTCAGGTCCCGGCTTTGATCTCGACCTTGGCCCCCGGGAAGAGGCGGAGCTGCCCGTCCGTGACCACCCGCTCCCCCGCCTTCAAGCCCGTCGCGATGACCGAAACTTCGGCATAGCTCCGATCGACCTTGACCGGCCGCATCTCGGCGGTCAGGTCGTCCTTGATCACGTAGACGTACTCCCCGTGCTGGCCGGTCTGGACCGCCCGCGAAGGCACCACGACGACGCCTTTCTCGGTCGTGAGGGTCAGGCGGACGTTCAGGAACTGGCCGGGCCAGAGGGCCAGGCCGGAGTTCTCAAAGGTCCCCTTGAGCGTGATCGTGCCGGTCGTCTCGTCGATGGCGTTGTCGATGAACGTCAGGACGCCCGGGACCGCGCTCGAACCTGGGGCTTGCGGAATGGCCTCCACCTCGAGCGGACCCAGGGCCTGGTATTTCCGGACGCTCTCCAGGTTGCCCTGGGGAACGGAGAAGACGACGTAGATCGGGCTCATCTGGTCGATGACCAAGGCCGGACTGGTGTCGTTCGCCTTGATGATGTTGCCCGCGTCGACAAAGAGCGTCCCGGTCCGGCCGTCGATCGGCGAACGGACCGAGGCATAGTCGAGGTTGAGACGGGCGTTGGCGACGGCGGCCTCGTCGGCTTTGGTTCGCCCTCACAAAGAATCGGGCGCGAACTCTAAGCGTTTAACGTCGGTCGCGAGTGTCAGCGCAAACCCGAACGAAGTGAGGGTTCGGGGCAAAGTTCCCCGAGCTTTTCAGCTTCTTTGGTACACACTTGGACGCAACTTGGTATGAGATCCTTTCCGGAGCCAGCGGAGAAAAGGACATTCCCACCCATTGGCCGGTCAAATCCTCTCATCCCAGCTTCTGTGATATACATTTTGAACTACTCATTATATTTCCAGCTAATTACTATGAAAAAAAGAATAACAAACAGAAGCATATAAACCACAATATTCACTTGGAGTTCCATTATATATATATATATATATATATATATTAGTTTGATATATACATGGCGACACCAAAAATTGAACCTATAAAAAGAAGAATATGAAACAAAGCAATCAACATATGTTGTAGTTGCAAATATACGCTCAAGAAAAATAAATTTAGGACCTTCGTGAAGTGCCTCAAAAACCAGTTCAAACATCTGACATCTATATATTTGTAAAATTGTTCCAGCTGTATTTAGATTCTTCAATCTTCTGTTGATGTAGGTTCCACATGGACACCAGGTGAAATAATAGATTGAAGAAGGAATGACTGTCACACATACTGATAAGGATCCTTGGTTTGATTCATATTCAGCTGATGCTTTAATAATATTATTGATGTTACGAGCAAAAAGGGACAACTAAATTACATTCAATTCTGGTAGTTGTGGACGACTTTGCGAACGACACAACATTAATGGATATCGTAATTTAAATGGATTATATACTAAGCATATCAACGAGAACAGCGGCGCATAAATCTCCATACGCTTGTCACCCCTACCAGCAGAGTCTAAGGCAACAGCATGATATGTAGATCCAGGTACGAAATTATAAAGACTTGGAGGTGTTTATAGATGGAAGTAGAGTGCAGATAGCCGATAAAATGACACTGCTATAAATTTATAAACTAGCAACATCTGAGCCATATAGCTTATGTATATGTAGAGATGTGGAAAAGAAAATGCATACGTGGATTTTCATATATTTTTAAATTTATACATATAGATGTCTAAAAATTTGATATTTATATCTGTGAGTGGAGCCTTTGAAAGCTTTCATACTTTGTATGCAGTGAAGCGCTTTGAGCTTTATGCATATCATTTCATTCACCTTTCATGATCATGCATAAATATCATCTAACAACTTCTGGAAACACCATTTGCAACAAATCTGAAGAAACAAACATCTATTTACGGCTGTATCATTTTCGGCCATTTGAATTTCATGGCTTTGATTTGTTCAGACTTCAAATGGATTTTCATAAGATCCAGTATATTCTTTCAATTCTTTCGTCACACAGCAGCAGCAGCAGCAGCAGCAGCAGCAGCAGCAGCAGCAGCAGCAGCAGCAGCAGCAGCAGCAGCAGCAGCAGCAGCAGCAGCAGCAGCAGCAGCAGCAGCAGCAGCAGCAGCAACAGCAGCAGCAGCAGCAGCAGCAGCAGCAGCAGCAGCAGCAGCAGCAGCAGCAGCAGCATGCAGTAGCATGCAGCAGCATGCTGCTGCAGCTGCTGCTGCAGCTGCTGCTGCTGCATGCTGCTGCTGCTGCTGCTGCTGCTGCAGCTGCTGCTGCTGCTGCTGCTGCTGCTGCTGCTGCTGCTGCTGCTGCTGCTGCTGCTGCTGCAGCTGCTGCTGCTGCTGCTGCTGCTGCTGCTGCTGCTGCTGCTGCTGCTGCTGCTGCCGCTGCTGCTGCTGCTGCTGCTGCTGCTGCTGCTGCTGCTGCTGCTGCTGCTGCTGCTGCTGCTGCTGCTGCTGCTGCTGCCGCCGCCGACCTCGCGCGTTGTGGCCAGCAACCCTGGAGCGTGTACTTCACTTCCGGGCGTTGAACATATTCGGCGCCTTCGTTGTCCCCTCTGACCTCGGGCAAAACGTCCTCCTGCCTGTCCCGTAATGAAACCGCCCGCTTCTTGCTCCCTGCTCGGTGAGCGGCCTCCGCGCGCTTCACTGACTCCGCACCGGGCCTCGGGCTGTACGCTGCCTTGGGCTGTCGTCCTCGATAAGCTTCCAAACGAACGGCTGCTGCTCCTGGGCCTCCTGCATCGACGTGCCTCGCCTCGACCGCGGGCCTCCCGCAACAGCCTTCCCGATGCAGGCATTCCACTCGACCAATGGCACAAGCAGCCTGGCACCTTTGTTCCGGCCCAAAGAACACCGGGCAAAAAAACCAAGTCGAAGAAGCCAGCCTTGGGCTCATGAGTTGCCTCCGGCTCCAGACGATTCAAACCTTTGGCAAAAAAGCTCACGCGCCTTCCTATTCGGGCAGCCCCACAGCGTCGCCGAAATCGCGTGCGCCTCGGCGCGAAGAAGCCACAAGACAGCCGGACGACACGGTGCCGCGCCAGGGACTCTCCGTTTGGCCACTTCGCCCAGAAGGCTTGATCGGCATACGG
>CAWECI010000017.1:0-239958 GCA_963807525.1 Candidatus Aminicenantota bacterium
CGCGACCCCGCCGAATGACCTCAACAAGGAGCTGATGGACAAGTACCGCGGCCTGCTCGAAAAGGCCCTCGAGATCAAGTAAAGAAAGACGGGGTCATCTTTAAGGGGACTGTCCCCGAGGCTTCGAGCGGGACTGTCCCACTTAAGAAGCGGGAGAAATCAAAGAGGGACAGTCCCCTTGCGGGGACAGTCCCTTCTTGCCTTTCCTCTACTTATAGATCGGCGTGAGCCCCATGTTGTAGAACATGAAGGACCACTGGTCGGTCAGGCCGTCGATGGCCTTGCTCAGGTTGCTCGAGCCGTGGCCGGACCGGGTCTCGATCCGGATGACGGTCGGCTTGGCGCACGCCTGATCGGCCTGCAGCGTCGCCGCGAACTTGAACGAGTGGGCCGGGAAGACGCGGTCGTCGTGGTCGGCCGTCGTCACCATGGTCGCCGGGTAGCAGACGCCTGGCTTCAGGTTGTGCAGGGGCGAGTACTTGTACAGGAACGGGAACTGCGTCCTCGCTGTCGCTCGAGCCGTACTCGACCGCCCAGCCCCAGCCGACGGTGAACTTGTGGTAGCGGAGCATGTCCATGACGCCGACCCCCGGGAAGGCCACGCCGAAGAGCTCGGGCCGCTGGGTCATGACCGCGCCGATGAGCAGGCCGCCGTTCGAGGCGCCCTCGATGGCCAGCCGCGGCGTCGAGGTGTACTTCTCCTTGATCAGGTACTCGGCCGCGGCGATGAAGTCGTCGAAGACGTTCTGCTTCTTGTCGAGCATGCCGGCCTTGTGCCAGGCCTCGCCGTACTCGCCGCCGCCGCGCAGGTTGGCCAGGGCGTAGACCCCGCCGTTCTCGAGGAGAATGATGTTCGCGGCGCTGAAGGCCGGGGTGTTGCTGATGTTGAAGCCGCCGTAGGCCGTGAGGAAGGTCGGGTTCTGGCCGTCGAGCGCGAGCCCCTTCTTGTGGACGATGAACATCGGCACCTTCGTCCCGTCCTTGCTGGCGTAGAAGATCTGCTTGGTCTCATAGGCGGCCGGGTCGAACTTGACCTCGCTCTTGCGGAACACTTCCGACGCCCCCGTGGCCGGGTCGAACTTGTAGATCGTCGGCGGGTAGGTGAACGAGGTGAACGTGTAGAAGAGGATCTTCTCGTCGCGCTTGCCGCCGAAGCCGCCGGCCGTGCCGAGGGCCGGCAGCTCGATCTCGCGGACGAGCGTCCCGTCGAGCTTGTGCTGGAAGATCTTGGTGTTGGCGTCCTTGAGGTAGTTGCAGAAAATGTAGCCGGCGGCCGTCCCGGCCCCGTTCAGGACCTCGGGCTTTTCGGCGATGACCGTCTGCCATTTGTCCTTGGCCGGGGACTTGGGGTCGATGGCCACGACCCGGAAGTTCGGGGCGTCCTCGTTGGTGTAGACGAGGACCTTGCCGTCGACGACCTCGAGCGGCGAGGCGTCGAAGGCGAAGCCCTTGACGAGCAGGGTGAACGGCGCGCTCCGTCTTGGCCGTCAGGTCGCGGACCCAGACCTCCGAGCCGCTCGTCCCTTCGGACAGGACGAGGAAGAGCCACTTCTCGTCCTCGGTCGTCCCGGCGCTGACGTAGCGCAGCGGATGGGCCTTGTCCTCCCACACGAGGGCGTCCTTGTCCTGCGGGTCGCCGAGCTTGTGGTAGTAGACCCGCTGGAACTCGTTCTTGGCCTTGAGCTCCTCGCCGGGCGCGGGCTTGGTGTAGCCGCTGTAATAGAAGCCGTCGCCCTTCCAGGCGGCGCCCGAGAACTTGTTCCACATGATCCGGTCCGGGAGCTCTTGCTTGGTGGCGATGTCCATGACCCGGATCTCGGACCAGTCGGAGCCGGCTTCGCCCCGGCTGATGGCCATGAGCTTGTCGTTCATCGACGGCCCGAGGAGGCCGATGCGGATCGTGCCGTCCGGTGACAGCGCGTTGGGGTCGACAAAGACCTCCGGCGCGCCGTCGAGCCCTTTCTGGACGTAATAGACCGACTGGTTCTGGAGCCCGTCGTTCTTGCTGAAGAAATAGTTCTCGCCGACGCGGAACGGCGACGAGTAGCGCGGGTAGTTGAAGATCTCGGTCAGCCGGGCCTTGATCTTGGGCCGGAAGGGGATCTGGTCGAGGTAGCCGAAGGTGACGGCGTTCTCGGCCTGGACCCAGGCCTTGACCTCGGCGGCGTTGTCGTCCTCGAGCCAGCGGTACGGGTCGGCGACCTTGGTGCCGAAGTAGTCGTCGACCTGGTCGACCTTCTTCGTCACCGGGTAGTTGAGCCGGGTCGCGCCCGGCCGGCAGGCCACGACGGCGATGACGATAGCGAAAAGGATAAGCATCAGCATGGGTTTTCTCATTTGTCCTCCGTGGGAGATTTCAAGCGCCGCTTATATCATATTTCGAGGCGGGAACAGAATCAAACGAGAGCAACAAGAAGGCACCGGGTTTACGCATTACGCAAGTACCCTTGAGGCGCGCAATGCGTAGACCCGGTACCTTCTTTATTTCTTGCCGAAATCGATGTCGTCCGGAAGCTCATTGACGTCCGTCGCGGCGTTATAGGGGAAATGGGCGGCCAGCTCGCGGCCGGCCTCCCCGATCCCGGCGACCAGGCCCTCCGTGAATTCGCCCTTCTTGAAGTGCTCCGACATCAGGCGGGCGACGCACTCCCAGAACTCCTGGCCGACCTTGGCGTGGATGCCCTCGTCGCCGAGGACGACGAACTTCTTGCGGGCCGGGACGATGAAAAAGAGGACGCCGTTGCGGTCCTTGGTCCGGGTCATGCCCAGGCGGGCGAAGGCCTTGCGGGCGGCATGATGGATGCTGCCCCAGAAGAACCGGGTGACCGAGACGCGCATCTCGCCGGAGGTCTCGCGCTCGGCCGCTTCGATCGCCGCCTTGACCTTGTCGCAGTCGATCGTCTTCATCAGTTTGCGCCGGCTGTTCACGGTCATGGAAGGACCTCCCCCTTACCAGCCGCCCGAGGCGCCGCCGCCTCCGGACATGCCGCCCCCGCCGCTGAACCCGCCGCCTCCGCCGAATCCGCCTCCTCCCCGCCCCAGCCGCCGCCGCGACCGCCCCGGCCCCGGCCGCCGCCGAGGATGCTGAGGAGCAGCCAGAAGGCCAGCGAAGGATTGGTGATGAAGAGGATGATGACGATGAGGACGATGATCCCGGTGAAGACGCCCTTGACCGTCGAGCGGAGGCGAGGCGAAAAGGGTTTTTCGCCGGGGGCCGGATTTTCGCCGGCGGCGTTCTCGTTGCCGGAGATGTAGCCGATGAGGGCCGTGACGGCCCCCGCGACGGCCTGGTCCTGCTCGCCGGCCCGGATGCCGGGGGCGAGGATGTTGTTGATGACCCGGTAGGCGTAGATGTCCGGGACCTTGTCCTCGAGGCCGTAGCCGACCTCGATCTTGATCTTGCGGTCGTCGGCCAGGATGAAAACGACGAGGCCGTCGTCGATGCCCTTGCGGCCGACCTTCCAGGCCTCGAAGGTCCGGGCCGCCCACTCCTCGAGGACCTGGTCAGGCCCGATCGTCCGGCCGATCCAGACGAGGAGTTGGTGGCCCGTCTGCCGCTCGTAGCTCTCGAGGCGCGAGTTGAGGTCGTCGGCCGTCTGGGGCGAAAGGAAGCCGGCCTCGTCGGTGCACCAGCGGGTCGGCGCGGGCGGGATGCCCTTGGCCTGGGCCGCGGCCGCGGCCGCGACTCCGGTCGCCGCGAGCAGCACGGCCAGGGCCAGGAAGAGAAGCGGTCGGCGGAGCCTCATGCGGTTCACGGTCGAAAAAGCCTAGAGCCTACGCGACGCGCTCAGAACTTGACCTTGGGAGCCGTCTCGGCGCCCGGCTGGGACTTGAAATAGGGCTTTTCGGCGAACTTGCTGAAGAAGTTGGCGACGATGACGGCCGGGAAGCGGTTGCGCCGGGTGTTGAAGCCCTGGGCGGCCTCGTTGAAACGCATGCGCTCGACGGCGATGCGGTTCTCGGTCGATTCGAGCTGGGCCTGGAGCTCCTTGAAGTTCTCGGTGGCCTTGAGCTCGGGGTACTTCTCGACGACGACGAGCAGCCGGGACAGGGCCGAGCTGAGGCCGTCCTGGGCCTGCTGGAACTTGGCGAAGGCGTCGGGCGTGAGCTGGCCGGCGTTGACCTGGACCTGGCCGACCTTGGCCCGGGCCTCGGTCACGGCGGTGAAGGTGTTCTGCTCGAAGGCGGCCGCGCCCTTGACCGTCTCGACCAGGTTGGGGATGAGATCGGCCCGCCGCTGGTAGACGTTCTCGACCTGGCCCCACTGGGCCTGGACCTTCTGGTCGAGGCCGACCAGGCTGTTGTAAATGCTGGTCGCGTAAACCCCGACGATGAGCAGGCCGAGGAGGACGATGGCGAGACAGCCGAGAGCTAAGAACTTCTTGTTATTGGCCATTGCGGTCACTCTCCTTTATATTCGCTATTTTATCATACATACGAGCGGGGCGCAGGGCCGGTTTTTGATATAATCCCTCGCATGACCAAGATCGCCGTTCTGACCAGGGACTGCGGCGGCGTCAACGCCGCCATCCGGGCCGTCGTCCGCACGGCCGTGGGCCAGGGGCTCGAGGTCGAAGGGGTGGTGCGCGGCTTCGCCGGCCTGATGAGCGGGGAATTCGTGCCCCTCGACCGGCGGTCCGTCTCGAACATCATCGGGCTCGGCGGGACCATCCTCAAGACGGCCCGGGCCGAGGCCTTCAGGACCGGAGCGGGCCAGGAGGCGGCCCTAGCGAATTTGCGGGCCCGGAAGATCGAGGGCCTCATCGTCATCGGAGGCAACGGATCGCTCGCGGCGGCACGGATCTTGGCCGAGACCCATCATTTTCCGGTCGTCGGCATCCCGGCCACGATCGACAATGACGTGCCCGGGGTCGAGGCGACCATCGGGGCAGACACGGCCGTCAACGTGGCCCTGGACGCCATCGACAAGCTCCGCGACACGGCGACTTCGCTCGAGCGCATCTTCGTCGTCGAGGTCATGGGCCGGGAATGCGGCTGGATCGCCATGGAAGTGGCCCTGGCCGGCGGCTGCGAAGAGGTCTTCCTCCCGGAGAGGGACGTCCCGATCAAGGCCCTGTGCCAGGAGATCCTCGAGGGGCGGCGGCAGGGCAAGGCCAGCTGGATCATCGTCGTAGCGGAGGGACGGGCGTCGGCTGCGTCGATCGCGGCGGCGGTGACGGACGCGACCGGGCTCGAAACGCGGATCGCCGTCCTCGGCCATATCCAGAGAGGCGGCCGGCCGACGGCCATGGACCGCATCCTGGCGGCCCGCCTGGGGCACGCGGCGGTGGAGGCCCTGGTCGAGGGCCGGAGCGGCGGGCTCGTCCACCTCGCCGGCGGCAAGGTCGCGTTCCTGCCCTTCGGCGCGGCCGGCGAAACGAAGATGACCGACATCGCCCTTGACTACCACCTCCTCAAAGTGCTCTCTTAAAATGGGTGGCGTGATATCCGTTTCCCATTTTTCTTGGCCAAAAAAATGGGAAACGGATATCACGCCACCAATTAGTTGTGGGAGGCGAACATGAGGCGATGGCCGAACGGCGCTTGGTCGATCTTGGGTCTGGCGGCTGCCCTCGCGGCTTTGATGGCGCCCGCCTGCAGCCGTCCGAAGTATCCCGAGGGGCTCTACGCCGAAGTTACGACCAACAAGGGGCTGATCGTCCTCAAGCTCGAGTTCGAGAAGACGCCGATGACCGTGGCCAATTTCGTCGGCCTGGCCGAGGGCACGATCGACAATACGGCCTCCCCCGCCGGCGTTCCGTATTTCGACAACACGAAATGGCACCGGGTCGTCCCCGGCCACGTCATCCAGTGCGGCATGGGCGCGGCCGGCAAGGCCGAGGGCCCCGGCTACGAGTTCCCCAACGAGATCGTCCTGCCCGACCTCAACCACGACCGGGCCGGGATGCTCGGCATGGCCAACGGCGGGCCGCATACCAACGGCAGCCAGTGGTACATCACGCTCGGCGACCGCTCTTATCTCGACGGCGACTACACGGTGTTCGGGTCGGTCTTCGCCGGGATGGACGTCGTCAAGGCCGTCGTCCAGGGCGACGATGTCCGGACGGTCCGGATCGTCCGAGTCGGGAAGAAGGCCCGCGCGTTCCACCCGACAACAGCCTCGTTCAAGGCCCTGGTCGAAGAGGCCAAAGCCCGCGTGGCCAAGGCCGACGCCGAGAAGAAAGCGAAAGAGGACGAACTCGTCCGGGCGAGCTGGCCCGGGGCGATCGCCGCGGGCGACGGCCTCCTGTACGTCGTCGAGAAGCCGGGCGCGGGCAAGCCGCCGCGCCAGAGCGACACGGTCAAGGCGATATACTCGGGCCAGGCGCCCCTCGCGGACAAACGCTTCGTCAGCACGGCCGACCAGGGCAGGCCCTACTGGGTCGGGACACCAGAGCCGTTCGAGCTCGTTGTCGGCAAGCCCGGGGTCAATCCCGGCCTCGACGCCGCGATCGCGGCCATGGCCAAGGGCGAGAAGCGGCTGGTCATCGTCCCGGCGGCGCTCGGCTACAAGACGAGCGGCTTCTACGCCAAGCAGCGCCTGGGTGAGAAGCGCTTCGTCATCTCGCCGGGGACGCTCCTCGTCTACGAGGTCGAGCTCCTCGACATCGTCCCGGCGAAACGCTGACGAGCGCTTATAGTCGGGGACACGTACAAAGAGTACTGGTCCCCGCAGCATAGTGTCCCCGGTCGGGGGGCTCGGAGCCGGGGTGCGTCCGGGAAAAATGGGTAACGGATATCACGCCACCAATTAAAAGATGGGAAACGGGTATCATGTCCCCCATTTTTGTGATATTTTTCCTTCTCGCCATGATCATGATCCGGAGGTTCCCATGCGTTTGAACAAGCGTTCGATCCTCGCCCTGGCCGTGACCGTCCTTGTCGTGGCCTTCGTCGCCGCGGCGCCCCAGGGCAAGACGCCCCCCAAGGGCCAGAAGAAGGTTGAGAACACCGACCCGGCGCTCCGGCTCAAGGCCTTTGCCCAGCACCAGGCCATGAAGCAGCAGTCGCCGTTCAAGGACGTCAAGTGGCGCTTCGTCGGCCCCTTTGATGTCGGCGGACGCTGCACCGACGTGGCCGTGCCCTTCGGCAGCCAAACGGTCTTCTACGCCGCGGCGGCCACCGGCGGCATCTTCAAGACGGTGAACGCCGGCACGACCTGGGAGCCCATCTTCGACGACATGCCGACCGCCTCGATCGGCGACCTGGCCGTCGCCGAATCCGATCCCAACATCGTCTGGGCGGGCACGGGCGAGGCCAACATCTTCCGGGCCTCCGAGGCCGGCCTCGGCGTCTTCAAGTCGACCGACGCGGGCAAGACCTGGAAACACATGGGGCTCGAGGCGACCTATACCATCGCCCGCATCGTCATCCATCCCAAGAACCCCGACATCGTCTACGTCGCCGCGACAGGCCACGAATGGACGACCAACCCCGAGCGCGGCGTCTTCAAGACGGCCGACGGCGGGGCCACCTGGCAGAAAGTCCTCTACGTCAACGACCATGTCGGGGCCAACGACCTGGTCATGGACCCGCAACAGCCCGACACCCTTTATGCCGCGACCTGGAACCGCACCCGCCGGCGCTGGAGCGACCCGGTCCCCGGCGGCGAGGACGGCCTGTTCAAGACGACCGACGGCGGCAAGACCTGGACGCCGATCAACAACGGCCTGCCGGACACGAACTTCACCGGCCGCATCGGCATCGATCTCTGCCGGACGAAGCCGTCGACGCTCTACGCCTATGTCGACAACCACACGCCCGGCGCCGAGCCCAAGCCCGGGCAGGTGGATTCCTATGGCCGGCCCATGCAGCGCGGCATCGTCGGCGCCGAGGTCTACCGCTCCGATGACGCGGGCTCGAGCTGGCGCAAGGCCAGCCCGCCCGGCATGGACCGCTTCGGCGGCACCTACGGCTGGGTCTTCGGCCAGATCCGCGTCGACCCGAACTCGGCCGAGACGATCTACATCATGGGCCTGGGCCTCTCCAAGTCGACCGACGGCGGCAAGACCTACCAGAACCTCTATTTCAACGGCCTCCACGGCGACCACCACGGCCTGTGGATCGACCCCAACGACAGCAACTGCCTGATCAACAACAACGACGGCGGGGTCAACATCTCCTACGACGGCGGCAAGACCTGGCGCGATTTCCACGACGGCATCCCGGCCGTCCAGTTCTACAACGTCGAGCTCGACTTCTCGACGCCGTTCTGGGCCTACGGCTCGGTCCAGGACCAGGGCACCTTCCGCGGGCTCATCCCGCTGCGCAAGATCGGCCAGGGCGGCGGCCCCGGCCGGCGCGGCTTGGCGATGTCGCAGCCCAAATGGGAGACGGCGCCGGGCGGCGAGGGCACGATCATCGCCGTCGACCCGTCCGACCCGTCGATCGAATACTCGTCCTCGTTCTACGGCCGGCTCGAGCGCTCGGTCATCAAGGACGGCCAATGGACGAGCAAGGAGATCTTCCCCAAGGCCCCGGAGGGCGAGGCTCCCTACCGCGGCCAGTGGCTGGCGGCCACCGTGCTTTCGCCCCACAACCCGGGCATCGTCTATCATGGCTTCCAGTACCTGTTCCGGTCCATGAACAAGGGCGAGACCTGGGACAGGATCAGCCCCGACCTGACCTATAACAATCCCGACCAGCAGGGCAAGTGGCCCTACGCCATCCCCTTCGCCACGATCACGGCCATCGACGAATCGCCCTTCAAGTTCGGGACGATCTACGCCGGCACGGACGACGGCCGGGTCTGGCTGACCAAGACGAGCGGCGACAGCTGGACCGAGATCACGGCCGGCCTGCCTTTCAACAAGCACGTCTGGAAGGTCGTGGCCTCGAAGTACGACCCGGCCACGGTCTTTGTCACGCTAGTCGGACGGCACGACGACGACTTCACGCCCTACATCTTCAAGTCCAAGGACTACGGCAAGACCTGGGTCTCGATCGCGGCCGGCATCCCCGGCGGCCCGGTCAACGTCGTGCGCGAGGACCCCAAGGTCAAGGACATCCTCTACGCCGGCACCGACACGGGCGTCTATGTCAGCCGCGACGCCGGGGCGACCTGGAACGTCCTGGGCTCGGGCCTGCCGTCGACGATCTACGTCTGGGACATCGCCGTCCACCCCCGTGACAACGCCCTGGTCATCGCCACCAACGGCCGCGGCATGTGGCTCATCGACGACCTGGCACCGGTCCAGAACGCGGCGAAATAGTAGGGGTCGCCGGGTAACAGGGACTCTTCCTCCCTCGGCGTCACCCCCGGCTGTGCTCGGCGCTCCAAAGCGCTCTTCGGCATCAGCGCCTGCGCGCAGGCGGGGGGCCCCCACGCCGTTGCGCCATCGCCCTGTTGTCGGCGATTCCAAAATGCTAGAATGCCGGCATGGCTAACGTCGTCAGCATCATCATGGCCGGGGGGCAGGGCAGCCGGCTCTATCCCCTGACCAAGGTCCGGAGCAAGCCGGCGGTGCCGGTGGCCGGCCGGTTCCGGCTCATCGACATCCCGATCTCGAACTGCATCCACTCGAACGTCCGCAGCATCTTCGTCTTGACACAGTTCGCCAGCGAGTCGCTCCACCGGCACATCTTCTCGACCTACCGCTTCGACAGCTTCCACCGCGATTACATCACCCTGCTCTCGGCCCAGCAGACACTCGAGAACCGGGACTGGTACCAGGGCACGGCCGACGCCGTCCGCCAGAACCTCGCCTATATCAAGGACGAGGGCGCGCTCGTCCTGGTCCTCAGCGGCGACCATCTTTACCGGATGGACTACCGCAAGTTCGTCGATTTCCACCTCACCTCGGGCGCGGAGATCAGCATCGCCGTGACGCCGGTCCGGGCCGACCAGGCCCCCGAGTTCGGGGTCATGAAGGTCAACGACCGAGGCCGCATCACCGAGTTCAGCGAGAAGCCCCGGGAACCGGCCGCGATCGGGCGGATGAGCGTCGACGAGAGCGTCTTCACCCGGTTCGGCACGCCGGCCAACGGGCGGACGCACCTGGCCTCGATGGGCGTCTATCTCTTTAGCCAGAGCGTCCTCCGCGATCTCCTGGCCCACACCGACTCCAAGGACTTCGGCAAGGAGGTCATCCCCCAGGCCATCGGGACGCGGAAGGTCTGCGGCTACTTCTTCGACGAGTACTGGGAGGACATCGGGACCATCCGGTCGTTCTTCGACGCCCACATGGACCTGACCCGGCCGCTGCCGCGGTTCGACTTCTACGACGAGGAGCGGCCGATCTTCACCCACCCGCGCTTCCTGCCCGGCTCCAAGATCCTGGCCTCGGACGTCGCGAACGCCATCCTCTGCGAGGGCAGCATCGTCAACCGGTCGCATGTCCGGGACGCCATCATCGGCATCCGCTCCCGCATCGGCGAGAACGCCCGGCTCGAGCGGGCCGTGATCATGGGCGCCGACTATTATGAGTCGCTGGAGGCCATGGCCCGCAACCGCGACCGGGGCGTCCCCGACGTCGGCATCGGCCGCGACTGCGAGATCCGCAACGCCATCGTCGACAAGAACGCCCGCATCGGCCACGGCGTCAAGCTCATCAACGCCCGGGGCGTCGCGACGGAGGCCGCCGAGAGCTACGGCATCGTCGACGGCATCGTCGTCGTCCCCAAGGACGCCATCATCCCGGACGGGACGGTCATCTGAAGCTTCGCCGTCAAGGAGGGTGTAAGTTGAGGAAGCAGGTTTCGGCGTTCTTCTTGTTCTCCGTCCTTATGCTTGAATATGGGTGTCATGGACGGCCTCCGGATATGGGGCTACGCGCCGGAACAGAGGTGAGCTATAACTTGATAAAGAAAATTTGCGATAGAGAGGGCTTTGCCGAGTCTTTTATGTCAATTAGTGAAATCCTCGGGCCTCTGTGGGTCCGCCAAGTGAGCGGCAGACTTATCTCAAGAAACTGGGACGGAAGCTGGCAGGAAGGCGTAAGACCGTTGTTTGAGATCCGCGCGGTAGGGAAAGGCACGAGGATCCATCGAGTCAAAGCGGACGCACAAGGGAGATTCTCTATCCGGGGCCTTAGTGACGGTCAATACTGTTTTATGGCCTCGTGCTGGGGCTGGGACACCTATTTTGGAACGGTCATCGTGGACAAGAGCGCCGATCCAAAGAATGAGGTCTTTATCGAAATGGGTTTGGCAAGTCCGCGCTAATTCGCTCCATGGATGACGCCAGTTGACGAGAACCGGTTTCATGGTTCCGGGGTGAGTCCAGGCGATCGTTGATCCGCCGCCGCTCCAAGCCGCCCAATCTCAGGATGTTGACATCCGATAGGGGCCGGCATTATTCTCCTTTTCGTTATGGGGAGTAGGGGTTGTCAATTGGCTAAGCGGATCTTTATCCTTTTCTTGTTCTCCGTCCTTTTGCTGGAATGTGGGTGTCATGGAGGACGGCCCCCGGACATGGGAGTACGCGCCGGAACCGAGGTGAGCTGGGACTCGCTCAATAAGATATGCGATAGCAGAGGCTTCACCAAGTCTTTCGATTGGATAAGTGAAACCCTTGGACCCTTTAGCGTCCGTCAGGTGAGCGGTAGTCTTATTTCTGTAAACTGGGATGGAAGCTGGCCGGAAGGCATACGGCCGCTATTTGAGATCCGCGCGGTTGGGAAGGGCACGAAAATCTATCGAGCCAAAGCGGACGCGCAAGGCAGATTCGCCATCCAGGGTCTTCGTGACGGGCAGTACTGTTTTATGGCCTCGTGCTGGGGTTGGGACAGCTATCTTGGGACGGTTATCGTGGACAAGCACGCAGACTCCAAGAATGAGATTCTTATCGAAATGGATTTGGCAAGTCCACGCTAGTTCGCTCCGGAACGCATTCTGAGGAGGGAAGATGCGGAAGGGCGGCTGGGGAATCCTGCTGCTAGGGCTTTGCCTTACGCATGCTCGACGGCCGCGCGTTATTAGTGGAGGCGAAAACTCGTGCTGAAAAAGTTGTTTTATTTTCAACTACTAATTCTAGGCTTCGTCGGATTTTCTTTATGCCAGAATCGGTCGACGGATTCTCAGGCGCTTTTTGACGCGGTACGGAGAGGAAATCTTTCAATCGTTTTAACCTTACTTGGCCAAGGAATGGATGTCAATGTTCGGGGCGAGTACGGCTATACGCCCCTTATCGTAGCTACTAAGTACGATCAGACGAAGATCGCCCAGGAACTTTGCGCTCGAGGCGCGGATGTCAATGCACAAGCCGGCATCGACTATTGGTCCAAGGAGTGGGGTTATACACCTCTTTTGTGGGCAGCTAAGAACTCCAATCTCGATATGGCCGGGTTGCTGATCGCCAAAGGGGCCAACGTCGGTCGCAGAGGAGCGACGGGAGACCTCCCGCTTATCGTCGCGGCACACAATGGAAGCCTGGCCCTGGCCGAAATGCTATTATCGAAGGGCGCATTGGTCGACGCGAGAGACGAGGAAAGCGGAGAAACGGCGCTCATCGCCGCTGTCGAAGGGGGCTATTTGGACCTGGCCGATTATCTTATAGAGGCAGGGGCTGATATCCAGATAAGGAGCCAAGGAGGAAGGTCGCTGTTCTTGGTCGCAGCATACCGTGGTCATTATGCGGCAGTCAGGTATTTCCACGAAAAGGGCTTTTCCGTTAGCGAATCGGACCGAATTGGTCAAACGGCGATGCACTTTGCGGTGACAGACTCGGTTGAGGCCCGCTATATTCTGAATTTCCTTATTGAGAATGATGCGAATGTCTCGGCTAAAGACAGCGGCGGAGTGACTCCCCTTATGCTGGCATCATACAACGGGGTGACGGCGGCGATGGAAGTTCTTATCGCGAAAGGGGCGGCTGTCAATGATAGGGATAATCAGGGCAATACGCCCCTCCATTGCGCATGCCAGTGGTTTGGCAGCCCTGAGCCTGCCCGAAAGGTGAAAAGGCGTGAGGCCGTGCTAAGATTGTTGATAGATAAGGGTGCCGAGATCAACGCACGGAATTGCGCAGGTACCACACCGCTTATGGATGCGGCTCGATATCAACACGATTCGTCGTTCATTTCGACTCTTCTCGATAGTGGGGCCCAGATAAACGCCAAAGACAGTGAAGGCCGGACGGCTCTGATGTACGCGGCCGAGTGGAATCAAACGGCCAATATAGGGGTGCTTGCTTCGAGGGGGGCGGATCTGAACCTCCGGAATTCAAAAGGTGAAACGGCTCTGGCTAGAGCCAAAAATGGAACGTCTTCTTTTCAGGCCTACGAGCTGTTAAAGAGCTTGGGGGCGAAGGGCGAGTAGATTCCTTTTCCGTCCAGAATGGGTGGCTAATGCTATGCTGCAGCGCCCTGCGTTGTTGACATTGATAAAGACGTTCTGACTAATGGGGCGCTAATGAAACTAGGTGAAAATCCCCTTCCCCACATGACCAAAAGGTTTTCGGGACGGTCTCCGGATCCAAAGGTCGGGCCGCATGCCTAGGCTCTGTCGGTAGCGATAACCGCCGGGCGGCCGCGCCCTCAAAAGAGAGGGACAGTCCCACTCCAGGAACAGTCCCTTTATCAAGACCCGGCCAGGCGCAGGAAGACCGATTCGAGGTCGGGCCCGGTCCGGGCCGAGCGCATCAGCCGCCACTCCCGAAGTCCGGCGTGGGCGATCGTCTGGCCGTGGCGGAGAACGACGAAGGCGTCGGCGATCCTCTCCATCTCGGCCAGCATGTGCGAGCTGAGGAGCAGCGTCTTCCCCGAATCCCGCAAGCCGCAGAAAAGCTCCCGGACGCACTTGATCGACGGCGGGTCGAGGGCCGAGAACGGCTCGTCGGCGACCAGCAGGTCGGGAGCGAATACGAGGTTCTGCAGGTAAGCGAACTTCTTGGCGTTCCCGGCCGAGTACTGGGCCGGCCGGCGGCGAAGGAGGGCCGGATCGAAAAGCAGGCTGCGGGCGGCGGCCAGGACCGAGGCCCCGAAGTCGCGGCCGTTGCCCGGGGCGTGGTCCTTTCGCCGGGCCCCAGTGAGGCCCAGGATGGCCCAACCGTCGAGCCCGGGGAAGAAAGCCGGACGGTCGGGGATATAGCCGACCCGGCCCGGGGCGATGGACACGGCCCCCGCGTCCGGGCGCAGAAAACCGAGGACGATCTTGAGCGTCGTCGTCTTGCCGGCGCCGTTCTCGCCGAGCATAGCCGTGATCGTGCCCTTGCGGGTCTTGAAGCTGACGTCGCGGACCGCCTCGACGCGCCCGAACCGCTTGGCGAGCTTGTGAGCTTCGATCATGACGGGCTCCTTCCCTATTTCCGGATCTCGAGGCGCGCCGTCAGGCGCTTCTGTGCGGCCAGGACCAGGCCCAGCAGGGCCAGGACTTCGGCGGCGTAGAGCGGCAGCCGGCCGGAGACGATGACATTGGGAACGATCGCGACTAAGCTTCCGAAGACGAGCTTGGGGCCGAGCCCGGGGAAACGGCCGGAAGCGATGTAATTGAGGAGGCCCGTCCGCGGCGTCGTCGAAAAAATGAGGCCGATCAGGGCCCCCGCCTGGACCAGGAGAAGGGCCAGCACGTTCGAGCCGGCCCGGAGGAAATGGCTCAAGACGCCAGCCAAGGCCAGATAGTAGACCCCGGCCAGGAGGCCCAGCCCGAAGCGCACGGCGAAGTCCGGCCGGAAACCGCCCGACACGATGCCCCAAGACGCGAACAGGACGAAAAGAGCCGCGGAATAGCCGGCCGCGGCCGCGCCCAGGACGAGGCTCTTGGCCTCGAGGTAGCCGCGGAAGCGGCCGCCCAGGAAGAGCACACTTTCGAGGGCGCCGCTGTCGAGGTCGGACCGGACCATGTCCTGGGCCGCGATGAGGAAAACATACGGCAGGAGGGAAAAGAAGAATTTCGCCGCGGCCGCGTAGGAATCCTTGAAGCCGATCCAGGCGATGAAGACGGGAAAGGCCAGGCCCGCAACGATCGCCAGCGGCGACGAGACGAAGCGGCGGCGCGTGACGCGCCAGGTCAGCGCGAGAAGAGCCGGTTCAGGCATTGGGTCAACTCCTTGCGGCGGGCTTCGGGCCCGAGATAGGGATCGTCCCGATAAAGCGCTTGGCCGTCGACGAGAAGGGCCGTGAACGGGACCCCGTCCACCTTGAGCCGGCGGAACAGGACCTTGCGGCGGTCTAGGACGACGGGCGAGGTCCAGGCGTGCTTCTCCAGGAAGCTCTCGAGGTCGTCGCGGAGCGCCAACGTGACCCCGATCACCGGGACCGGCCAACCGCCCTTGTCGATAAGGTACCGGGCCTCGAAGAGCTCCTCGTAGCAGACCGCGCAATCGACCGAGAAGAAGACCAGAAGGACGGGACCGCCGGCCTGGGGGACCGCTTCGGCCAGGCCGGAGCAGATCCGGACCTCGACGGGCGGCCGGGACGAGCCCGTCAGGCCGGCCGCGCACAGCGCGACGGTGGTGAGGATCGGGAAGGCGGGGCTCATCGGGCCACCTCGAAGATCCGCAGCTCCTCGTCCTCGTCGATGGCGAAGACGCGGCCCGCGGCGACCAGGAAGCGATGGACGGCGCAAGGCAGATCGATCTCCGCGCGCATCCGGCCGTTCGCGTCGAGGATGGCGACCGATCGGCCCGGACCGAGGTCCTTCCCGGCGAGAAGCCGAGGCGGCGAAAGATATAAAAGCCCGCGGTCGAACGCGGCGGCCCAACAGAAACCGCTGAGCCTGATCCCGCCGCGGCCGACGGGCATCACCACCGGCGTCGAGGCCAGGCGCTCGTCGACGGCCATGGGACTCCGAAGGGATCCCGAAGCCGAATAATGGAAGATCCGGCGGTCGCCGCTGCGGAAAAGGACATAGAAGTCGTCGGCTTGGCCGGGACAAACGAGGATCATATTGAGAAAGGCGTCGGTCACGGCGTCGGACGACCTCCGCGCTTCGAGCCCGTCCCAGATCGGGCGGCCGGCCGGCCCATAGATATGGAGGAGACTCTCGACGGATCGGCGGCCGGTCGGATTGGAGGTGACAAGGAAGCGGCCGGCGCTCAAAGCGAAGACCCTGTCGGGGGTGAAGGGCAGGACGAATCCTCCCCGTGATCTGCCCTGGCGGTCGAAGAGCTGGATCCTGAGGTTCAGCTTGTCGGCGACGGCGATGACGTCCCCGTCGACGCAAACGCCGGAGGGGAACGAGAGCTCGCCCGGGCCTTGGCCTTTGCCGCCGAACGAGCCCAGGTAGCGGCCGTCCTGGGAGAAGATCTTGACGGCGCAGTCGAGGGCGTCCGCGACAAGGAGCCGGGCGCCGTCGAAGGCCATGGCGACGGGACGGCCGAGGATAGCGTCGTCGGGCCGGTCAGCGGGCCTGGCGATCTCGACGATACGAAGCCGAGGAACGGCGGGAAGATCCGGCAGGAAGGCCAAAAGGGACAGTCCCCCGGCGGGGACAGTCCCTGCCAGGATCCCCGTGACGGCGACCGTTCCCAAGAGAAGGACAAGCACGGCGGCTCGCACGCCGGCCTTCGCTTTCCTTCTCCAACGCAGCCAGCTCATCTCCGCTCCTCTCCGACGGGGCTTGGGGGCGGGCCCCCGGCGAAGGGGGCCCGCCTCGCGTCCGGCCCTCAAATGCCCATGATGCATTTGCCGAAGGCGATGTCGCAGGCCGTGAGCATCACCGCGACCTTGTACCACGGCTCATCGAGATTGAGGGTGTACTCGCGGCAGCTCCGGTGGTTGGCATTGCATTGGGCCTGATTGTTCACGGCGGGGGCGGCCGTCGTCACGAGCACAAGCCCTACCAGGGCCAGGATCGCCAGTCTCTTGGTCATCGTCGTTCTCCTTTCGCCTTCCCTTGAGCAAGGCGCATGCCAGCGGACGGGATCTTTGGCGTCCTTGAACCCTTTAATAAGGAACGAGATGGGCCCAGCTGGAAGAAGTTCGGGTCAACGAGAGTTGACGAATGGGCGATCCGGAGAAGAGGGACAGTCCCCATGCGGAGACAGTCCCCCGGCAGCCAAATCCAAGAGGGACAGTCCCCATGCGGGGACAGTCCCTGCAGAAGCGGCCTACTTCATCATCGGGATCTTGATGCCGGTCTTCTTGGCGCAGGCGATCGCCTCGGGATAGCCCGCGTCGGCATGCCGGGCGACGCCCATCCCGGGGTCGACCGTTAGCACGCGCTCGAGCCGTCTCCCCATCATCGCCGTCCCGTCGGCGACGACGACCATCCCGGCGTGGATCGACAGGCCGATACCGACCCCGCCGCCGTGATGGACGGACACCCACGAGGCGCCGCTCACCGCGTTGAGCAGGGCGTTGAGGATGGGCCAGTCGGCGATGGCGTCCGAGCCGTCGCGCATGCCTTCGGTCTCGCGGTTCGGCGAGGCGACCGACCCCGTGTCGAGGTGGTCGCGTCCGATCACGATGGGCGCCGAGATCTTGCCCGTCTTGACCAGCCGGTTGATGACGGCCCCGAACCTGGCCCGCTCGCCGTAGCCGAGCCAGCAGATCCGCGACGGCAGGCCCTGGAACTTGACCTGGGCGCGGGCCTTGCGGATCCAGCGGGCCAGGGCCTCGTCCTCGGGGAACTCCTTGAGCACGGCCTCGTCGGTGACGTAGATGTCCTGGGGCTTGCCGGACAGGGCCGCCCAGCGGAACGGCCCCTTGCCCAGGCAGAACAGGGGCCGGATGTATTCGGGCACGAAGCCGGGGATGTCGAAGGCGTTGGCCACACCCGGCCTTTTGGGCCTGGCCGCGGATATTGTTGCCGTAATCGAAGGCCCGGGCGCCCCGTTTCTTCAGCTCGAGCATGGCCTCGACATGGGCGGCCATCGCCGCGTACGACCGCCGGATGTACTCGCCGGGGTCCTTTTTCCGCAGCGCGAGCGCGTCGGCGTAAGGCAGGCCGTTGGGAACATAACCGTTGAGCTCGTCGTGGGCCGAGGTCTGGTCGGTCAGGACATCCGGCGTGATGCCGCGCCGCACGAACTCGGGCAGGACATCGGCGGCGTTGCCCAGCAGGGCGATCGAGAGGGGCTTCCCTTCCTTCATGGCCGCGTTGGCCAGGCGCAGGGCCTCGTCGAGGTTGTCGGTCATCGTGTCGACGTAGCGCGTCTGGAGCCGGCGCTCGATCCGGTGCGGATCGACCTCGACCACGATGGCCACGCCGTCGTTCATGGTCACGGCCAGCGGCTGGGCCCCGCCCATGCCGCCGAGCCCGGCCGTCAGCGTCAGCTGGCCCTTGAGCGAGCCGCCGAAATGTTTCCGGCCCACGGCCGAGAGCGTCTCGTACGTGCCTTGCAGGATGCCCTGCGTGCCGATATAGATCCAGCTGCCGGCCGTCATCTGGCCGTACATGGTGAGGCCCAGCGCTTCGAGCCGCCTGAACTCGTCCCAGTTGGCCCAGTGCGGCACGATCATGGCGTTGGAGATGAGGACCCGGGGCGCCTCGGCGTGGGTCTTGAACACGGCCACCGGTTTGCCCGATTGGACGATGAGGGTCTCGTCGTTCTCGAGCTTCTTCAGGCTGGCCACGATGGCCCGGTAGGCCTCCCAGTTGCGGGCCGCTTTGCCGGTGCCGCCGTAGACGATGAGCTCGGCCGGCTTCTCGGCCACCTGCGGGTCCAGGTTGTTCATGAGCATCCGCAAGGCGCCTTCCTGAGACCAGCCCTTGGTCAGCAGGCGGGAACCCCGGGGGGCCCGGATGTTCAAGATGGGCTCGTGGCTGCCTGTTTTCGCCATTTTTTGTCTCCTCTAAGAGGCTTTGAGCAAAGAATATATCATAGCCCCGCGCGTCTTTCCAAAATCAAAAAAAACGATTGACCCAGGCAAAAAATCTGTTATACATAAGAATGGGAAAAGGAAGAGTCTGCAGCTCTTTGCCTGGAAAGAGCGACCGAGGGCTATGTTTCAGAAGCGCATCCTCCTTATCCATCCGGCCCCCGCGGAAGGCGATCGCCTGGCCCGGCTGGCCCAGAAGTTCGGCCCGGCCGTCGTCGAGCCCGATCCGGAAAGGGCCCTGTCTGCCTTCGCCGAAGGCGGGCTCGCGGCCGTGGTCGTCGATGCCTCCTTCGCCGGCTCCCCCGTGCTCCGGTCCAAGGTCCGTCCGCCGATCGGCGTCCTCATCACCGGCGACGACGAGACCCTGATCGCGCGCCTGGCCGACGAATGGCCGCAGGCGGTCGACTCGGACTTCTGCCTCACGACGCATGCCGAGCCCCGCGAGGCCGCGTTCGTCCGGGCCCTCGGCCGCATCGTCGAGCTGGCCCGGCTGAGGACCGAAGCGGCCGAGCTGCGCCGGTCGCTCGGCCTCCAGGAGGCCAAGGTCAAGGACGTGCTCGGCGAGATCAGCGAGATCAAGAGCCTGCTCAACGCCGGCTTTCTCCGCGAGGTCGAGAAGCGCCTGGCCATCGAGCAGCGCTATGTCGGCTCGCTCAAGGACCGCCAGCGCTTCGAATCCGTCCTCCGCCGCATCTACGGGGCCGACGACGTCAGCAGCCTGCTCGACATCGTCCCCGACATCCGCGACATCGTCCAGGCCGGCTCCGTCTCGGTCTACATCATGGAAGAGAACGAGGTCATCGGCCGCTACCTGAAGCCCCTCGTCTGGGACAACGCCTTCCTGACCCACTCGGATTTCTCGAAATACATCGCCCCGCTCGAGGCCCAGGATTTCGCCGCCTCGGTCGCCCGCTACGGTCACGACATCAACGTCGCCAACCTGACCTTCGACCGCCGCCTGAGCAAGCGCTACACGTCCCTGCTCAAGGTCCCGCCGCGGAGCCTTCTCGGCGTGCCGATCATGCACGGGCCCAAGGTCATCGGCGTTCTGGAGGTGACGAACAAGACCGCGGCCGACCGGCTCGATCCGGCCGGCTTCGGCGGCGAGGACCAGCAGATCCTGCGCGGCATCTCCGACCACATGGCCATCGCCATGACCAAGCTCAACCTCATCCAGTACGATCCGCTGACGGGGCTGCTGCGGCCGGAGCCCTTCTTCGAGCGGGTCCTGCAGCGGGTCAACGCCCTGAGCAAGCGCCGCCGCGAAGAAGGGGCCATGGCCCTGGTCATGGGCGACGTCGACTGGTTCAAGGCCTACAACGACCGCAACGGCCAGGAGGCCGGCAACAGGCTCCTGCGCGAGCTCGGCCACGTCCTCAAGCTGGCCATCCGCGAGGAGGACCTGATCTGCCGCTATGGCGGCGAGGAGTTCCTGTTCTTCCTCATGGGCGTCAAGGACGTCGAGGAAGCGGCCCTGCTGACGGACCGGATCCGCAAGGGCGTCGAGGACCACTACTTCGAGCTCCAGGAATTCCAGCCGCGCGGCAACCTGACCATGTCCTTCGGCGTCACGGTCTTCCCGAAGGGCGGCGGCGAGCCGACCGCCGTGCTGACCAAGGCCGACCTGAAGCGTCTGGCCGGCGAGGCCGACCTGGCGCTGGCCGAGGCCAAGGGCAAGAACAGGCCCGAGCTCAAGACGCGGGGCGCCGCCGAGTCGGCGGCTCTCGATAAGAACCGGGTCTGCAGCTTCGTCTGGCAGCAGCTGGAGGAGCCGGGCCAGGCCGCGCCCCCGCCGCGAACGACGATGGCCATCCGCGAGAAGCGGAAGCACGAACGATTCAACGTCTCGACGCCGTTCCTGTTCCGCGCGGACGGCGGCTTCAAGGTCGCCAAAACGGTCAACATCAGCGTCGAGGGCGCGCGCGTCGTTTCCGACGCGCCGCTGCCGGCCGGCTCCCCGCTCGACACCATCCTGGTCGTCGAGGACAACGCGGCCGCCTTCAAGAGCACGGTCGTCTATTCGGAGAAGGGCGGCGGAGAGCCCGGTTTCTTTTATTCCGGGGTGAAGTTCGAGGACCTGAGCTTCAAGGACCTCCAGGGACTCGAAAGCTACCTCTTCCAGTTCCGGAAGAGGGACATGCCGCGCTGACGGGCTCGGACCGGGCCTGACCTATTCACGAATCGAGGCGGCCCTCAGATGCGAGACGGCCAATTCTGCGAGATATACTAAAGAAGCTCTTAGTTTCAGATATTTACCAGATGCGCAGCTTCGTGTCTCTCCGCTGCGCCTCTGGGCCTCCTCTCCCTAGAGTTCGCTCCGGGTAGGCCGGATCGGTTTGCCCGTAGGGTAAAAACGCCCAAGAAAAGAGCCTGAGAAATGAGGGCGTTTTTATGAATAGGCCAGGCTCAGCCCTCGTCGAGCTCCCGTTTGAGCGACCGCAGGTAGGGCAGCCGCGGCTCGAGCCGGGCCTTGAAGGACTTGCGGATCTCGTCGATGCCGGCCGCGAAGGCGGCGAACTCGTCGAGGTTGCTCCAGTTCTCCATGCTCAGGCGCTCGAGCAGGAGGCGCAGGACCGGGGCGCTGATGACGTCCTCGGTGAAGCGGGGCAGCGTCCAGGTATTCTTCTCGCACATCTTGACGATCCGCAGGAACAGGGCCCGCAGGCCTTCCTGCCAGTTGATGAGCTCCTGCTTGATGAAGAACTGGTCCTTCGGCGATTCGGTCAGGCCGAGCTTGACGGACAGCCGCTGGCCCTCTTCGAGCGTCCGGTCGACGGCGTCGAGGAGCTTCTCGGGGTCGACGATGACGACGTCGTCCTTCTGGAAATAATGGATCTCGCCGCTGCCGTTCGCCGGCTCGGTCCGGCGGAGGGTCTCGAGCTCGGCCGCCAGCTCGTCCTCGCGGGCGGCGGCGCCGGCGGGCGGCTCGGCCTCGCGTGAGGGAACGGACGCGGCGGCCGCGGGGGCCGGGGCGGCCTTGGTCTCCGCGGTCTCGGCGGACGCCGGGCCGGCGAGCAGGTCCTGGAGGCCGGGGATCTCGGGCCCGGGCTTGGCCGCGGCGGCGGCGTCCAGGGCGGCCAGGTCCGGTTCTGCGGACGGCTCGACGGCCATGCGGCCGAGGCTGGCCGCGGCCGATTCGATGGCCAGGAGGTCCTTGATCTTGCGCAGCTTCTCGAGCTCTTCGTCGAGGTCGACCTTGAGCGTCTCCTTGGGCTCCTCCTGCATGACCTCGGCGACGATGCCGAACCGCTCGCGCAGGTCGTTCTTGAGGAAGGCGGCGCGCTCGGCCGTCTGTGTTCGCAGGGCCTCGAGCCGCTCCTGGATGTCGTTGACGCGCTTGATCTCGTCCACCGTCGACTTGGCCAGGGTCTCGATCTCGGCTTGGAACTTGAGGACCTTCTGGAAGCGGTCGCGCGCGTCGTTGAGCAGGCCGGCCCGCTGTTCCTCGTAATCGCGGACCATGACCCGGTACTCGCTGAGGGCCGTCTTCTCTTTGTCGAAATCGTGCTCGATCTCTTCCTTGCGCTTGCGGGCCGCTTCCTTCTCGCGGTTGATGCGGTCGAGGAGGTCGGAGTCGACGTCGCGGAACTTCCTCTGGAGGATGTGCTCGAGCTGGTCTTCGACTTCCTGGATGACGTGAGACGAATCCCTGAAGATGTTCGGGTCGTGTTCCATGGCCGCTCCTTAACCTTAGCGCAACTATTATGAGTAGTCGGTCGCTCCCGTGTCAAGGGTGAAATGACCAACTTGAACGAGAAAATGAAAAGAGGTATAAGAAGGCTCGCCATGAAGGAAGCCGGGGTCGTCCTGATCGTCGAAGATGACAAAAAACGGGCCGAGCTTTGCTCAATTTTGTCCAATCACGGCGTCACGGTGGACGCCAGGAAGAGCCTTCCTGTCCCGCCTGAGGCGGCCGAGATGCGCCGTCTCAAGAAGGAGCTGGCCCTCCGCCTGAAGAGGTCCCGCGATCTCGAAGAGGCCTACGACACCACGCTCGAGAACTTCATGGCCGCGCTGGACCTGCGGGACGTCGAGACCTACGGCCATTCCAAGACCGTGGCCCGCTACAGCCACGTCCTGGCCGAAGCGGCCGGCATTCACGACCCCCAGACCCTCGACAGCATCCGCAAGGGCGCGCTGCTCCATGACGCCGGCAAGATGGCCATCCCCGATGCCATCCTGAAGAAGCCCGGCCCGCTCGCTCCCAAGGAATGGGACGTCATCAAGCGGCATCCCGCGCTCGGCTACGGCCTCGTCCGCGACGTCAAGCTCGTCCCCGAGGTCGGCAACATCATTCTCTGCCACCACGAGCACTACGACGGCTCCGGCTACCCGAAGGGGCTCAAGGGGGACAGGATCCCCTTCGAGGCCCGGATCTTCGCCGTGGCCGACACGCTCGACGCCGTCACCTCCCACCGGCCCTACCGCGCCCCGCGCGATTTCCAGGCCGCCCGCCGCGAGCTCGAGCAGAACGCCGGGCGTCAGTTCGATCCCCGGGTGGTCGAGGTCTTCTGCGGCACGGACCTGAGGGTCTGGGAGAAGATCCGCTTCGAGACGACCCGCATCCTGCCGCCCTTCGAGGATCTCCGGCTGGCCAATAATAGGGGGACATGATACCCGTTTCCCAATTTTCCCTCCGAAAAAAAGAGGAAACGGGTATCATGTCCCCCATTTTTACGAGGTGAGCGCAATGGTCAAGCCGAAAAAGGTCCTGATCATCATGGCTAGCCCGCGTCGGCGGGGGAACAGCACCCTGCTGGCCGAGGAAGCGGCCCGCGGCGCCCGGGAAGCCGGGGCTGAGGTCCGGACGGTCCGCCTGTCCGAGCTCCTATTCGGGCCCTGCCTGGCCTGCGAGGCCTGCCGGAAGGCGGTCGCGAAGGACTGCATCCAGGACGACGACCTGAAGGCCCTTCACCCCGAGATCAAGGCGGCTGACGGCCTCCTGATCGCTTCGCCGGTCTATTGGTTCACCATGAGCGGCCAGGCCAAGCTGTTCATGGATCGCCTCTATGTCTTCGGCGCCAAGGGCTACCGGGAGCTCAAGGATAAGCGCATCGGCATCATCCTGGCTTCGGGCGACAAGCGCGCGCGCGAGTCCGGGGCCCTCAACGCCATGGCCTCATTCAAGGACGCCTTCGCCTATCTCGGCGCCCCGATCGCCGGCATGGTCCACGCCGGCGGCGGCCGGGCCGGGTCGGTGACCGAGAACAAGGCCCTCATGAAAAAGGCCTTCGAGCTCGGCCGGTCGCTGGCCGCCCGCTAAAGCAACCTCTGAAGGATGCCGCGCGTCTAATAGGGAGGAGATGTTTGCCTTCAAGAAAGGAACTGCCATGACAAGATCCCGCCTGCCGGTCATCCTCGTCCTCGCCGCGCTGGCGTCGGCCGCCGCCGCCTCATGCGGACGGCCCGACGAAGCGGCCCGGATCGCCCGCGTCGAGAACGGACTGCGCTCGCCCGTCGTCATCAAGGGCGACCCGGCCGGGAACATCCTCGAGCGGATGAAGCATTACAAAGTGCCGGGCGTGAGCATCGCCGTATTCGACGGCCGCCGCGTCCTCTGGGCCAAAGGCTACGGCGTGATGGATGCCGACACCAAGGAGCCGGTCACGGAGCAGACGCTCTTCGTCGCCGGCTCGATCAGCAAGCCCGTGGCGGCCATGGCCGCACTCAAGCTCGTCGACGAGGGCAAGATCGGCCTCGACCGGAACATCAACGACGTCCTGACCTCCTGGAAGCTGCCGGAGAACGACCTCACGGCGGGCCACCCCGTGACGCTCCGCGAACTCCTTAGCCATAGCGGCGGGACGACGGTCCACGGCTTCGGCGGCTATGCCGAGGGCCAGGCCGTTCCTTCGATCACCGACGTCCTCGACGGCAAGGGCAACTCCCCCGCCGTCCTGGTCGATCTCGAACCTGGCAAGCAGTGGCGCTATTCCGGCGGCGGCGTCACCGTGATGCAGCTGGCCCTCATGGATATCGAGAAGTCCTCCTTCCCCGAGATCCTCCGGACCAAGGTCCTCGAGCCGATCGGCATGACCGCGAGCTCCTACGAGCAGACCTTCACCCCGGAACGCCTCAAGCTCGCGGCGTCGGGCCACAAGGCTGACGGCAAGGTCATCCCGGGCAAGCGGCACACCTATCCGGAAATGGCCGCGGCCGGGCTCTGGACGACGCCGACCGACCTGGCCAAGTTCGCGATGGAGGTCCGCCTCGAGGCGCGGGGGCAGTCCCGCCAGGTCCTCTCCAAAGAGACGGCCGGCCTGATGCTCAAGCCCCAGATCGCCATCGCGCCGGGCCAGGACATGGCCCTCGGGATGTTCCTCGAGGACCACGGCGGCGAGGTCTATTACGGCCACGGCGGTCAGGACGAGGGCTTCATCGCCCAGCTCCTGGCCGACCGCGAGTCCGGCTACGGCGCGGCCGTCATGACCAATTCCGACGGCGACGCGGACCCGCTCATCGGCGAGATCCTCCAGGCCATCGCGGCCGAGTACGGCTGGAAGAACTACGTCGCGACGCCTCTCGACCGCGCCAACCTCTCCCCCGGCGCTCTCCAGGGTTTCGCCGGACGGTATCGGCTTGACTCGGACACGGTGCTCGGCCGTGTCGCCGAAGGAGGGAGGGCTCTTCGTCAGGCGGAGCGACGGCGGCGAGTTCGAACTCGTGCCCGTCGGTCCGGCCGAATTCGTCCGCCGCGAGGTCCCGCTCCGCTATGTCTTCGACGCCGGCGAGGCCGGAGGTCCGGCCGGGCTCACGATCGTCACGCCCCGCCTGAAGCGCCGGGCCCCGCGCATGGCCGAAGGCGAGTTCGCCCCTATCGAGTTCCTCCGGGAAGGCCATCTGGCCGAAGCCGCGGCCGGCTACCGCGGCCCTCTGGGACAAGGACCCGAAGGACCCGGCTCTCGAGGAGGGCCGGATCAACACGCTCGGCTACGACTTCCTGCGCGCCGGCCAGGCCGCGGCGGCGGTCGTCCTCTTCGAGATCAACGCCGCGCATTACCCCGCGTCCTGGAACGTCCACGACAGTCTCGGCGAGGGTTACGCCGCGCTCGGCCGGACGGCCGAGGCGATCAAGAGCTACGAGCGGTCGCTCGCGCTCAATCCCCAGAGCGCCGGCGGCCGGGCCGCCCTGGAGAAGCTGAAGAAATAAACGGGGCCGGCGCGAGACGCTCGGCCTCCGGTTCTCGTATTCCTTGTCTTGGCGTATAATTGCGCCGCAACAACGTTCCTAAGGAGAGTTCCATGCCCCGTGCCGCCGCCCCGATCTCACGCTTCCTTCTGACCGTCTTCCTGCTCGTCCTGGCCGCGCCGTTCCTGGCCGCCCAGGCGGCCAAGATCGACATCCCCTACCAGAAATTCGTCCTCGACAACGGCCTGACCCTGATCGTCCACGAGGACCACAAGGCGCCCATCGTCGCCTTCAACGTCTGGTACCACGTCGGCTCGAAGAACGAGAAGCCCGGCAAGACCGGCTTCGCCCACCTCTTCGAGCACCTGATGTTCAACGGCAGCGAGAACTACAACGACGACTACTTCAAGCCCATGCAGAAGGTCGGCGCGACCGACCTCAACGGCACGACCAACGAGGACCGGACCAACTACTTCGAGAACGTCCCGGTCTCGGCCCTCGACCTCGTCCTGTGGATGGAGTCGGACCGCATGGGCCACCTCAAGGGCGCCATCACCCAGGCCAAGCTCGACGAGCAGCGCGGCGTCGTCCAGAACGAGCTGCGCCAGGGCGTACAACGAGCCCTTCGGCATCGCCGAGGACCTCATCTGCAAGGCCACCTACCCGCCCGGCCACCCCTACTCCTGGTCCGTCGGCGGCTCGATCGAGGACCTCAACGAGCGGCAAGCTCGAGGACTTCCAGACCTGGTTCTCGACCTACTACGGCCCGAACAACGCCGTCATCGCCATCGCCGGCGACATCGACGCCAAGACGGTCCTCGAGAAGGTCGAAGAAGTACTTCGGCGACATCCCGCCCTCGCCGCCCATCGCCCGGCCCACCGCCTGGGTCGCCAAGATGACCGGGACCCACCGCGAGTCCGTCCAGGACCGCGTCGCCCAGGCCCGCATCTACAAGCTCTGGAACGTCCCCGGCTGGGGCACCGAGTGCGCCGACAAGCTCGATCTGGTGAGCTCCATCCTGGCCGACGGCAAGACCTCCCGCCTCTACAAGCGCCTGGTCTACGACGACCAGATCGCCAGCTCGGTCAACTGCTACGTCAACACCCGCGAGATCGCCGGGCAGTTCGCCATCGAGGCCGACGCCAAGCCCGGCGTCGAGCTGGCCAAGGTCGAGCAGGCCATCGACGAGGAGCTGGCCAAGTTCCTCAAGGACGGCCCGACCGCGGCCGAGCTCGAGCGGGTCAAGATCCAGGCCCGGGCCCGCTTCATCGAGGGCATCGAGCGGATCGGCGGCTTCGGCGGCAAGTCCGACATCCTGGCCTCGAGCATGGTCTACGGCGGCTCGCCCGACGCCTACAAGAAGACCCTCAAGCACATCGAAGACGCCACGGCAGATGCCCTCAAGGAGAGCGCCAACCACTGGCTCTCCGACGGCGTCTACGTCCTCGAGGTCCATCCCTACCCGGCGCTCAAGGCCGCGACGTCCGATGTCGACCGGAAGACCATGCCGGCGGTCGGGCCTGCGCCGCAGGTCGTCTTCCCGGCCATCCAGCGGGCCACGCTCGCGAACGGGCTCAAGGTCCTGCTGGCCGAGCGCCACAGCATCCCCGTCGTCCATTTCTCCCTGCTGATCGACGCGGGCTACGCGTCCGACCAGGGCGGCCTGCCGGGCACGGCCTCCCTGGCCATGAACATGCTCGACGAGGGCACGGCCAAGCGGACCTCGCTCCAGATCAGCGACGAGCTGGCCATGCTCGGCGCCACCCTCGGCGCCGGCTCGATCCTGGACGTCTCATCCGTCTCCCTGACGACGCTCAAGGACAAGCTCGACCCGGCGCTCGCGATCTACGCCGACGTCATCCTCGATCCGTCCTTCCCGGAGGCGGACTTCGAGCGGCTCCAGAAGCTGCAGATCGCCCGCATCGCCCAGGAAAAGGCCTCGCCCTTCGGCATGGCGCTGCGGGTCTTCCCGCAGCTCATCTACGGCGCCGGCCATCCCTACGCCATCCCCTTCACCGGCTCCGGCTACCGCCGACACCGTGGCCAAGATCACCCGGGCCGACCTGGTCAAGTTCCACAAGACCTGGTTCAAGCCCTCGGGGGCCACGCTGATCGTGGTCGGCGACACGAACATGGCCGAGCTCAAGCCCAAGCTCGAGGCGCTCTTCAAGGGCTGGGAGGGCGGCCGGGCGCCGGCAAAGAAGATCCCGGCCGTGCCGTTCGCCGCCAAGCCCGCGGTCTACATCATGGACAAGCCGGGCGCGCCCCAGTCCATGGTCGTCTGCGGCCACCCCGCGCCGTCGTCGGCCGATCCGGACAACGTCGCCATCACGACCATGAACTTCATCCTCGGCGGCGATTTCGTGTCGCGCATCAACATGAACATCCGCGAGGACAAGCATTGGAGCTACGGCGCCCAGAGCGCCATCCCCGGGGCCCGCGGCCAGCGGCCCTTCCTGGTCCTGGCGCCCGTGCAATCGGACAAGACCAAGGAGACCATGGTCGAGATCAAGGGCGAGCTCGAGGGCATCCTGGGCAAAAAACCCATCACTCCGGACGAGTACGCCAACGCCAAGAACAGCATCGTCCTGGGGCTGCCCGGCCAATGGGAGACCATGGGGGCCGTCCTGGGATCGCTCGAGGAGATGGTCGAGTACGGCCTCGCGGACGACTACTACCAGAAGTATCCGGGACTCGTTCAGAAGCTGACCATCGCCGACCTGACCAAGGCGGCGGTCAAGACCGTCCATCCCGAAAGCGTCGTCTGGATCATCGTCGGCGACCGGGCCCAGATCGAGCCCAAGATCCGCGAGCTCGGCTTCACGCAGATCACCGTCATCGACGCCGACGGCAATCCGGTCAAATAGGGGGACATGAGACCTGTTCCCTGATTCGCCGCGGGGAGCGGGGGAAATAATTCAGGCCCTTCGGGCGGTGATGACGCGGGGCTTGCCGGCCAGGTCCCAGGCCGTCTCGATCTCGGTCCAGCGCCGGCCGAAGAGCCCCAGCACGCGGTCCCTCTGGCCTTCGCCGATCTCAAAGATGAGGTAGCCGCCGGGCTCGAGGAACGTCCCGGCGCGCCGGACCAGCCGCTCGATGACGTCCAGGCCCGACTCTCCGGCGAGCAGGGCCCGGCGAGGCTCGAAGTCCCGCACGTCCGTCGGCAGACCGTCCCACTCGGCCCGCGAGATGTAGGGCGGGTTGGAAACGATGAAATCGAACCTGCGCCCGGTGCCGCGGAAGGCGGCGAAGAGGTTGCTCCGCAGGAACTTGATGGACTTGGCCTTCTCCCGGGCCGCGTTGCGGCGGGCCACGGCCAGGGCCCGCTCCGAGATGTCGACGGCGGTGATCTCGGCCCGGGGCAGCTCCTTGGCCAGGGCGATGGCGATGCAGCCGCTGCCCGTCCCGACGTCGAGGATCCTCTCGGCCTCGCGCGTCGAGAGCTCGAGGACCTTCTCCACGAGGCCTTCGCTCTCGGGCCGGGGCACGAGCACGGACGGGCTGACGCCGATCGGGATGGACCAGAACTCCCGCGTCCCCGTAAGGTAGGAGAGCGGCACGCCCGCAAGCCGCCGGGCGATGAGGCGCCGGAAAAAGGCCTCGGCCTGCGGCGGGCAGGGCCGGCCGGGCGCGGCCAGGAAGCGCTCCTCGGTCAGGCGCGTGGCGCGCAGCAGAAGCACCTTGGCTTCGAGAAGGGCCTGGGGGCGGTCGCCGAGGAGGCCGGCGCCGTGGTGGAAGAGCTCGCCGATCGTCGTCTTAGCTGCCAACGTCCTTGGCCTGGCCGGCTTCGCGTCCGGGCTCGCCGAGGGCCTGGGCTTGGGCCTGATGGACGAGATGGTCCAGGACCTCGTCCAGGTCCCCGTCCAGGACGGCTTCGATGTTGTAGAAATTCTCGTTCAGGCGGTGGTCGGTGATCCGCGATTGAGGGAAGTTGTAGGTCCGGATCTTCTCGCTCCGCTCGCCCGTCCCGACCTGGGAGCGGCGGTGGTCGGCGATCTTGGCCTGACGCTCGCGCTCCGCGATGTCCAGGAGCCGGGCCCGCAGGACCCGCATGGCCTTCTCTTTGTTCCGGTGCTGCGATTTCTCGTCCTGGCAGGAGACGACCAGGCCCGAAGGCTTGTGGCTGATGCGGATCGCGGTGTAATTGCGGTTGACGTTCTGGCCGCCCGGGCCGGAGGAGCCGAACGCTTCGATCTTGATGTCCTTGGGGTCGATCTTGAGGTCGATCTCCTCGGCCTCGGGCAGGACGGCGACGGTGGCCGTCGAGGTATGGATGCGGCCGGCGGCCTCGGTCTTGGGCACGCGCTGGACGCGGTGGACGCCGCTCTCGTACTTCAGCACCGCATACGCGCCCGGCGCGCGGATCTCGGCGATGCCTTCCTTGAGCCCCCCGACCGAGGAGGAACTCGTGTCCACGACCTCGAACTTCCAGCCCCGCCGCTCGGCGAACCGGGCGTACATGCGGAAGAGGTCCTGGGCGAAGAGGGACGCTTCGTCGCCTCCCGCCCCGGCCCGGACCTCGAGGATGACGTTCTTCCCATCGTTCGGGTCCTTGGGCAGGAGCAGGGTCCGCAGCTCGGCTGACAGGACCTCCTCGCGGGCGCCCAGGGACTCGGTCTCGGTCTCGGCCATGCGCCGGAGCTCGGGATCGGTCGCCGGGTCGGCCGCCATGGCCTGGGCCTCGATCCGGTCGCGGCGGACGCGCTTCCATTCCTCGGACTTGCGGAAGACGGGCTCGAGCTCGGCCCGTTCCTTGGCCAGCTCGCGGATCTTCTGGGGGTTGGCGGCGATCGCGGGGTCGGAAAGGGCCTCGGTCAGCTTGTGGTATTTATCCTCGATCGCCTGGAGTTCCGGGATCATCGAGACGATTTTTTCTTCTTGGCCAGGCTCTTGACGTCATGGGCGGTCCGGGCGGCCCGGGCGTCCTTGGCCGCCTTGATGTCCTTGGCGTCGCCGAATTTCTTCTTGAACTTCTCGACCCGGCCGGCGCTGTCGATGAACTTCTGCTTGCCCGTGAAGAAGGGATGGCACTGGGAACAGATCTCGACCCGGATCTCTTCCTTCGTCGACCGGGTCTTGAAGCTGTTGCCGCAGGCGCAGGTCACGAGGCATTCCTGGTACTCAGGATGGACATCTTTCTTCATGAACGGTCTCCTTGAGCGCGGTATTATAACAGAATCTAGCCGATGCCGCAAAAGGTGGGGATGTCGACGGACTTGCGCTCGAATTCGGCCTTGTCGACGCTGAACGTCAGGGTTTTGAGGTCCGTCTTGACGATGTCCTTGTAGCGGCGGGAATCGAAATAGTCCTTGAGGCCGCGCGTGAACGGGTAGATCTGCTCCTCGGCCTGCCACTCGTAGACCGAGCCGTCGGCCCGCCGGAGGCAGTTCAGGTGGACGACCCAGGACAGGGTCCGGAACGGCATGTGAGTGAACTCCCGGCGGATGGTCAGGACCTCGGCCTCCTTGTGGGGGTTCCAGAACTTGAAGTAGCGCCCGAACAGGACGCCGTTGTGGAAATAGGCCGGAAAGGCCAGGAGGCAGTCCTTGCGGGTCAGGCGCCCCAGGTACACGAAGAGGTCCATGATCCGCGAGCGCATGCTCAGGCCGGGGCGGGTCTGGCCGGGCAGCGGCGAGAACGGCTCGTTCCGCTTGGCCAGGGGGTTCTGGAGGGTCAGCCACTCGAAGGCCAGGGCCTTCTGCGGCGGCAGGGCCGGCAGCCCGGGCGCCGCGTCCCGGGCCGGGAACTCGCACTCCTTGACCTTGACGTCGACGATGAGGTTCTCCGGTCCCGGCTCGCGCAGGAAGATCTGGAGCCGCTGGAGCGGGTAATCGGACGAATCGAGCTCGAAGGCGAGCGGCCAGAGGAAGCGCCGGCGGGCCTCCTTGAGGAAGCCCTTCTTGCTGAGGACGGCCAGGACCTCGTTGGCGGAATAGCGCCCGAGGAAGAGAGAGCTCCCCCGCTTGACGTGGAGCTCGGAGAAGATCTCGTTCTCGTCGACGAGAGGCGTCTCTTTCCAGAACGGATCCGCGGGGCCCCCGATCTTCTTCATGAGCTCATTTTAAGGGAACGCGGCCGGGGCGGCAAGCGTTTCCGGTCCTTCGGCGCCGGAGCGGGAAGGACGGGCATCAAGGGCGAGGGCGCGGCCGCGGCCGGGACATCGGCCGCCTCAGGCGGCAGGGTCGTGAACAGGGCCAGGACGTCGTCGCCGAGCGTGACCCGGCGTTCGAGCTTGAAGTCGCCGAGCTTGGGTTTGATCTTGAAAAAATGGCGCAAGACGATGAGGCCCCCGGGCTTGAGCAGGCCGCGCTTGCGGATGACCTTGAGCGGGTTCCGCTCCTCGAGGAGCCGATACGGCGGATCGAGAAAGATGATGTCGAACCGGACGCCCTGCTTGGCCAGGTCGATGACGGCCCGGTTGAATTCCCTGTGGAGGACGACCGCTCTTTCCTCGGCCCCGCACTTGGCGATGTTCTGCTTGATGACCTTGATCGACGGATAGAACTCGTCGACGAAGACGCACCTGGCGGCGCCGCGGCTGAGGGCCTCGAGGCCGACCGAGCCGGTGCCGGAAAAGCCGTCGAGGCAGACGCTCGCGGGGAGGCGGTCGGCGAGGATGTTGAAAAGGGCGCCTTTGACCTTGTCCTGCATCGGCCGGACCGAGGCGCTGGGCACCTGCTTGAGGCGCCGGCCCTTGGTGATGCCGCTGATGATCCTGATCATGTTAATAGACGATGATCACCTGTCCAGGCCGGGTCTCCAGCCTCTGGACGCCTCGCGGCAGGTCGTACCAGTCGTTGAGGGTCGTCGACTTGACGCCTTCGAGACTCGCGACGACGCCGATGACGAGATCGATGAAGGCCGGCGAGATCTCCTGGGCCCCGAGGTAAAGGTGGTCCATGGCGATCCGGATCTTGCCGGCCCTGGTCTCGAAACGGGCGGAGAAGAGGAGGTCTTGCTTCTGCGGCACCAGGCCCGAGACCTGGGGCTTGCCGAGGTCGATGCCGACACGGCCCTCGACCTTGTTGTCGGCCAGGAGCTTGAGGGCCGCGGTCCTGACGTATGGCTCGGTCTCGAGCCGGCAGGCGGCGTAAGCGTTGAGCTCGGCTTCGCTGAACGCCAGGCGGCGGGAGCCGGGCTCGGGCCTGGGCCCGGCCGGCACCGCCGCGGCCCGCGTCGGGCGCTCGGCCTCGATCTCGATCTTGGCCAGGGCGTCGAAGAGGCCGGCGGCCTTGGCCCGGACCTCGGGGGGCACGGCGGCGAAAAGGGCGGCCGCGGCGGCCATCACGGCCGCGGCGGCGACCCCGGCGACCGGGTGCAGGACGCGTGCTTTGAGGATCATGACGAGCTTCCGCCCTTATGTTAGCAGATTGGGGAAAAGGAGAAAACAGAAGGGGAAGAGTTGCGGTCAGTAAGTTGGCAGATGACCTATTAAGATATTTCGCAGAAACCCAGCGCCGTGTATGCTCCGCTGGGTTTCTGCCCTTCGCTCACTGCGTTCGCTTCGGTCGGTGGGAGGAAACAGGCGGGGATCTTCGAGGCGACGCCCATCGCCGCCACATGAGGGAATCCCGGAGATGGGAGATGAGCCGAAGAAACTGATGGGGGGTTAATAGTGGGACAGGCTGCCGTCCCGCTTGGCTTTGCGGACGGCCAGGCGGAAGGCCAGGAGGCTCAAGGGCACCAGGAGGACATCGAAGATCGCCAGGGCGGCGACGTCGGGCAGGACCTTGGAGAACACAACCGAGGCGAGAAGGCTCTTTCTCATCCCGTCGAGGGCGTAGGTGACGGGCAGGAGGGAGGAGGTCCAGCGGATCCACGGCGGCAGCAGCGAAACGGGGAAGACGACGCCGCCGAGCAGTCCCGAGACCGTCCCGAGGATCCAGCCGAAGGGATTGCCGGTCTTGTAGACAAGGATGAAGCTGGCCGAAAGGACGCCGACCGAAAGGAAGCAGACGACCGTGAGGAGCCCGATGACGAGGACGCCGGCGGCGTTGACCCGGCCGAAGGCCAGGCCGAAGAGGGCGAAAGCGACCCCGATGTGGAGGGCGGTGCGAAAGGCCTGGAAGAAGAGCTGATAGAGCGACGAGCCGAAGAGGATGACCGGGACGGGGACGGGGGTCACGAGCAGGGCCTCGAGCGTGCCCGAGAGCTGGGCGCTGCGGACGACCGTGGCCAGGCCCTGCTGGAACGTGACCAGAAGCCCGGCGAAGGCGACGCCGACCACGGCGAAGGAGAAATAGCTGCCGCCGTAGGGCCCGAGCGAAGGCGTCGACGGGGGCACGAGCTTGGCCACGAAATAGAACGTGGCCGAGGACAGCACGATGCCGACGAGCGAGAAGACGAACGAGAACTTGTAGGTCAGGGCCTCGCGGAGATCGCGGCGGAGGAAAGCGCCGAGGACGGCCAGGGTCATGGCCTCCTCCCCGTTTCCTCGACGGCCCGTTCGTAGGCCACGCGCAGGGCGGCCCGTCCGCCCGCGGCCAGCGAAGCTGCCGGGCCGGCCAGGCGGATGCGGCCGCGGCTGATGACCGCGATGTCGTCGGCGAAGTCGACGGCCTCGCCGAGGTCGTGGGTGGCCCAAAGGACCGTCCTCCCCTGCCGGCGGGCCAGCTCGTCGCGAAGGAACGACCGGGTCCGGTCCGCGGCCCGGGGGTCGAGCGAGCGGGTCGGCTCGTCGACGAGGAGGATGGAGGCCTCGGCCAGCAGGGCCCGGGCGAAGGCCAGCATCTGCCGCATGCCGGTCGAGTAGCTGTTGAAGCGCAGGTCGGCTTCGTCCTCGAGCCCGGCCAGCCGGAGGAGCTCGGCCACCCGGCGGCCGCGCCCGGCGCCGCGGAGCCCGTGGAGCGAGGCGAAGAACTCGAGGTTCTGCCGGCCGGTCAGGCGCCAATAGAAGCTCCGCTCGTCGGCGACGGCATAGCCGACGGACCTCTTGGCCGGTCCCGGCTCCCGGGCGACGTCGTGGCCGTTGACCCAGGCCCGGCCGCCGTCGGGAAGAACGAGGGTGCTGAGGACCTTGATGAGGGTCGTCTTGCCGGCGCCGTTGGGCCCGAGCAGGCAGAAGACGCGGCCGCGGCCGACCGCGAGGTCGAGACCGTCGAGGGCGGTCACCCGCCGCCGGTCGAACGGCTTGAGGACGAGATCACGGAAGCCGCGGACGACGGGATACCGCTTGACCAGGCCTTCGGCGACGATCGCGGGCGAATCGGTCATGGCAGGTCGAGGAGACGCCGGACCGCGGTCACGGCCGGCCGGACGAGCCGCTCGGCGTATCGTCCGTAGAGGCGGGGAGAATCGACGGCTTCGCCGGTCATGGCGGCGAGCCAGGCTTTCGGAGGGAAGAAGATCTCGCCCAAGGTCCGCGCGGCCAGGACCGGGTCGCGCCGCTCCCAAAGCGAGAAAAGGGACGGCATGTAATAGGGCCAGGCCCGGCCGCCGCGCCGGCCCGTCGTCGCCGACAGCGGCCAGAAGGAGCGCAGACCGATCGATTCGACCGGGCCGGGCCGGAGCTCCTGACGCGGTTCCACCGGGACCGCTCCCGGCCAGAGTGCCGCCGCCAGCTCGAGGCCGTAGAACACCGGCCCCTTGATCCGCTCCTGGCCGGCGATGCGGCAGACCCAACCCCAATCGAGCCCCGGCCGGCCGGCCAGGCGGGCGATGTCGGCCAGCCAGATCAGCCTCTCGTAGGAGTGCTGCTGGGCGTGCACGCAGAGATGGCAGAGCTCGTTCGCGGCCGGCAGGACCAGGGCCTCGGTGCCGCGGACCGGCAGCCGGCCGGCCGAGGACCAGAAACCGTCCTCCTCGAGGCCCGGGAAGTGGAGGCCAAGGGGATTGGAGTGGAATTCGAGGACCAGGGATCCTTTTTTAAAGTAGGGCGAATAGGTCCAATCGAGAGGCTGGACCGGCTTCGCGGCCGGCCGGCCCGCGCCGGCCTGGCCCTGGGCTTCGGCGAAGCCGAGATGGGCCAGGACCCGCCGCAGGGCGGGCCAATCGTCGGCCTGGACGATGAAGTCCACGTCCCAGAACGGGCGCAGGGCGATGTCCGGGTAAGCGTCGAGGGCCAGCCGCCCGCCCTTCGTCAGGGCGGCCCGCAGGCCGGCCCGCCGGACGGATTCGAGAAAAAGCTCCAGCTCGCGATAGACCTGAGTGGTCCGGCCCAGGTTCCGCAGGAAGGCCAGGCGCAGCCGTTCCGTCGCCGTCTCCGGGACCGCGCCGGGATCGTCGCGCAGGCGCCAATAGAGAAGAGGAAGAAGGCCTTCGTTGTCCGCCCGGTCGAGGGCCCTGTCCCAATCCCGGACTTGAGCGGCCAGCGAACGGACCTCCGCCCCTCCGGCGGCGTCGTCGGGCCGGGCGCAGAGAACAAGCAGGCGGGCGAGATTGGCTTCGATCAAAGCGGATCCCTTCGCGGGGCGTCCCGGAGCCGGGCTCCGGAAGCGGACGTCACTTGATCTTGAACGGAGAAACGGGCTCGTCCTCGAAGCTAGCGGCCAGCGGTACGGCCCCGGCCACGATGGCGGCGATGCCCAAAGGCGCCAGGAAGAACGGCGGGACGCCGCGCTTGCAGACGATGTAGACGAAGTCGCCGGCCTGGCAGGGCTTGGCCGTCCGGAAGACGGCCGTGTAGCCGACCGTTATCCGCTTCGTCTTGACCCCGTAGGCCTTGAGGCCCCGCAGGTCCTGGTAGAAGTCGGTCTCCTGGCCCTTCACGTGGATGCGGTCATCGGCCTGGATGAGCCCGATCTCGACCATGACCTCGGCCTCCTTGGCGGCCGGATCGCATTTGACGATCTTGCCGATGAAGGCTTCGCCTTTCTGCCGCTGCTCCTGGATGACGGCGGCGGCCCCCGCGGCCGCGGCGGCGTCATAAGGACTCAAGGCGATGCTGACCTTGGTCGTCTGTTGGGCCGTGATCCCGAAGAAGTCCTGGGAGTTGTAGCTCCCCTGGGACGACTTGATCCCCAGCGCGTAGATCCCCGCGCCGAGGCCGGGGACTCTGAACGCCCCCAGTCCGTCCGTGGCCGCGGCTTCCGTGGCCAAGCCAGTCGAGACGTTCTTGACCACGACCACGGCGCCGGCGACGGGGGTCGATCCGTCCGGGCCGAAGATGAATCCGATCAGGCTTCCCTTGGCGGACTCTTGGGACCTGGCTGCCGATGGGATCAGGATGAGGATCAGCGCAAAGGCCAATCCCAATGAGACTACACCCCTGGCACCTCGCCACATGGGCTTCCTCCTTGGCGACAATATGATAAGCGTCCCCGCGGGGACTTGTCAAGTCGGCCTAAATATTTCATTTTTATCGAGATAAGTTATCGGCGCGGGGCGGCACCGACAGCCACAGGCGGGCCAGGCTGACCGGCCCGCTCACGGCCGTTATCTCGAGAGTGGACGGGCCTTGGCCCAAGGTTCCGGTGAACTCGGCGATGCCGGTGTCCCCGTTTCTTTCCCAGGCCACGCGCCCGTCGAGGACGATCGTCACGAGAGGGCCCGGGCCGCCGCCCGAGTCCGGAGTGAAGGCAAGCCGGAAGGTCCGCGGCCCGCCAGTCGTGACCAGATCGATCTTGACGGTCTCCCCCTTGGCCACGGTCCGGCCGCCGAGATCGATCTCGGCCGGCGTGGTCAGCTTGCCGATGGCCCGGCTCACTTCGGCAGCCTTCGCTTCGTTGTTCAGGCGGCTGTAGCAGCGCTCGAGGCCCGAGAAGACATCAAGGTCGCCGGGGCCGGCTTCGAGGGCCCGGCGATAGAAGCCCTCCGCCTCGTAGACGTTGTCGAGCTTGAGGTTCGATTCGCCGATCAAGGTGAGGATCCGGACGTAGCTCGGCTTGCCGGAGGGGGCGATGACCATCGAGCTCGAAAGCAGCGTCCCGCCGAACCGGGCGATGTCCCGGTAGCGGTTGAGCTTGAAATCGAGGTTCATCCTGAAACCCAGCGCCTTGAGGTCCTTGAACGGCGAATCCGCCCCGGTCTCGCCGGCGAGGCCGCGCTCCTTGAGGAAAGTCTCGAACTCGCCCAGGGCGGTGAAGTCGTCCTCGAGGTCGAGGTAGGCGGCGATCGTGCCGTCCGGATCGTCAAGGGACCGGGTCTCTTCGATCCGGTTCATGGCCAGCAGGCGGCGGGAGGACTTGAGCAGGCCGGCGAATTCGCGGGGGTCGAAGAGCTCGCGGCCCGTGAGCGCCTGATAGAACCTGACGGAGCCGAGGGCCTCGAGGGCGTCGCCGGCGTGGCGCGCGGCTTCGGCCGCACGGAACGCGTCGGCCGCCCGCCGCCCCCGCTCGACATCGGTCCTGGCTCGGGCCACCTCGAGGGCCTCGGCGCGGGCCAGGGCCGACTGACGGGCTTCGAGCGAGAGCCCCCGCTCGCCCAGGAACCGGGCATAGGTCTTGAGCGCCTCGGGGTCCTCGGGCAGGACCCGGTCGATGAGCCCGGGATCGCGTCCGGCCAGGTTCCAGGCCTCGAGCAGATCGAGCAGACGATCTTGGCCCTTTCCGGCGATCGAGCTCTTGAGGAGACCGGCGACGAATTCCTTCTCGACCGGCCCCAGGCTGTCCCAACGGCCGAGCAGGACCTTGCCGGCGTCGTAGTGGATCTGGCTGTTGTGACCGGTGAGCTCGGCCGCGCGCCTGTATTCGTCGAAATACGGCAGCGGCGTGGCCTGGCCGACGTAGCCCGCGTAGAGCAGGGCCTGGCCGAGCCCGAAGTGGGCCCCCGGCGAGCCCGGGTTGAGCCGCAGCGACCGGAGGTAGGCTTCGATGGACCGCCGGAACATGGCGTCGCGGGCGGCCGGGTCGCCCAGGGCTTCGGCGCCCCGTTCGAACGAGACCTGGCCGAGCTCGCAGGAGACGGCGTCATTCCAAGGGAAGACCGCGTCGGCCAGGCGGAGAAGACGGATCTTCTCGTCCGCGTCGCGGGCGACGGCCTTGGCCCGCCAGCACAGGCGGGCGTTCCAGGCAAAGGCGGCCTGGAAGACGACCAGGGCGGCGAGTCCGGCGATCAGGCAGATCTTCTTCAAGAGCGACCTCAGCTTTTCCGGTAATAGGCCATGACCAGGGTCAGGCACAGGACGACACTGAACAGGACCATGTTGGCCGGGATGTGGAGATTGAAATCGGTGACGGCGTGGAGCCCTATCCCGGAGATCGAGACCAGGCCCCCCAGGGCGAGGGCCCGGGCCTGGGCGTTGCGCCGGCCGCGCCAGGCGAGGTAGGAGGACACCGCCAGGTAAAGGACCGCGCCGATCAGGAGGGCCCCGCCGACGAGACCCAGCTCGGCGATGTATTCCAGGAAATCGTTATGGGCGTGGACGAGCAGGAGCTCGTTCGAGCTCGACTTTTCGTAGGCGCCGTAGGCCGCGGCGAAAGTGCCCAGGCCCGTGCCGAAGAGCGGGAAGTCGCGGATGATCTCGACCGTGTTCGACCAGTACTGGGGCCGGTCCTGGTGAAGCAGATCGTCCAGGGCGAAGCGCCGGATGGTCGAGCCGACGCCGACCGTCAAGGCCAAGATCATGAAGCAGAGGAAGGTCGTCCGGACGGCCCGGCCGATCCAGGGCTGGCGGAAGCCGGTCCGGCTAAAGGCCGAGACCGAGAGCCCCAGGAAGAGGAACGCGGTGAAGCCCAGGACGGCCAGGCCCGAGCGCGAGTTCGACAAGGCGATGCCCAGGGCCATGACGACCGCGGCGGCCAGGATGAGGATGTTCACGAGGAGGCCCTTGGACGTCCAGAGCAAGAGCTTCTCGCGGAGGCCCTTGACGCCGAAGGTCATCATGTTCATCCGGGCCATGGCCAGCCCGAGGGCCAGCGGCACGATGATCTCGAGGTAGCCGGAGAAATGGTTGCGGTTGACGAAGGTGCCGGTCACGGAATCGGGGCTGAAGATCTTCCTGTAGAAAAGGAGCCGCGGCTCGGTCCGGGTCAGCTCAAAGAGGCCGTAGAGCGCTTGGAAGGCGCCCGAGCAGACGACGACGGCGAGGAGGGTCCGGATCTGCCGGCCGTGCTTGACCGTGTGCAGCACCAGGAAGCCGAGGATGAACAGGGTGGCGAGAAAGAGCCCGGCGCCGATCGTGGCCGACGGGACGATCGACAGGGTCATGAACTTCATCCGTCCGAACTCGGGCGCGTAGAGCTTGCGGAAGTCGTAGCTGCCGGGCGCGATGAGGCGGACGAGGCCGGCCGGAAGCGGCACGACCTGGAAGAGGAGCAGGCCGAACAGGGCGAGGACGATCGGCCGCAGCCTCTTCAGGACCGGCGGCAGGTGGGGATTGAGGGCCGGCTTCGGCTCGTCCAGGATATAGGCGCCGGCCATGAGCGCGACGGCGAGCTCGATCGCGAAGATGGCCCACTCCTCGACCGACGCGGCCGGGAGGGGGCTCAGGACGAGCAGGCCGAGGAGCCCGTACCCGATGAGCTTGCGTTTCATGAGCGGTCCTGGGGCCCGGCGCCCGACGCGGGCTTGGACGCGGCCGCCCGGCCGTCGCCCTGCGCGGCGGCTTCGGTCGATCCGTACTCATACTCATAATAATGATAGAAGGGCGTCCCGAGCGCCTGGCGCCCGATCCGGACCTCGTTGAAGACGACGCCGATGATGTCGGCCTTGGACCGGCGGACCTCCTCGACGGCCCTCCGCAGGGACCGCCGGGTGGTCTTGCCGGCCCGGACGACGAAGACGGTGGAATCGGCGAGCGAGCTGACGATGACCGGATCGATGACGGCCAGGACCGGCGGCGTATCGAGCAGGACCACGTTGAACTGTTCCTTGGTCAGGGCCAGGAGCTCGCGCATCCGCTTCGAGTTCAGGAGCTCGGCCGGATTGGGGGGATGGGGACCGCTCGGGATGGTCCAGACGTTGTCGATGCTCGTCTTCTGGACGACCACCTCGTAGCTGCTCTTGCCGGCGAGATAGCTGCTCAGGCCGACGGTGTTCCTCAGGTTGAAGATCCTGCTCAGCCGGGGCTTGCGCAGGTCGGCGTCGACGATCAGGACCTTGCCCTCGAGCTGGGCGAACGACACGGCCAGGTTGGAGACCGTGGCCGACTTGCCCTCCTGGGGCAGCGTGCTGGTGAAGGCGATCGTCTTCGGCGCGCTGTCGGCGTGGGAAAAGAGGATCGAGGTCCGGACCGTCCGGTAATCCTCGGCGATCGAGAACTTGGGGTAGAGGTGGTTGATGAGCTCGATCTCCCGGACGACCGGCTCGCCGCCGGCCTTCTCGTCCTCGGCGCCGTAGGTGGAGCGGTAGGAGCCATAGACGTTGGACTTCCGGCGCGTCCCTTCGGCCGAGAGGTACGGGATGATACCGAGGGAGGGCAGCCCGACCAGCTTCTCGACATCCTCGGGGCCCTTGACGCTGCTGTCGAGATACTCGACCGCGAAGATGAGGCCGAGGCCGCCGAAGAGGCCGAAGAGCAGGGCCATGAGGAGGTTGCGCCGGACATTCGGCGTGAACGGGCCGGGCGGCACCAGGGCCCGGTCGACGATCTTGATGTTGCTCGTCCGCAGGCCGCCGAGCTGGCTCGAGACCTGGATCTCGTTCTGCTTGGCGACGAGCGTGCTGAGCAGGGTCCGCATGTTCTCGACCTCGGTCCGGAGCGTGTGGTAGAAGATGGCGTTCCGGTTCATCTTGGTCACGTCGCCCCGCTGCTGCTCGAGGAGCCCCCGGAGGCTGTTCTCCTGCTTGAGGGCGGCCCCGTAATCGGACTCGGCCGCGTCGACGGCTTTGCGGATCTCCTGCTGCAGGGTGTTACGGGTGGCGTCCAGGCGGGCCTTGAGCTGGACCATCTCCGGGTATTCCGGACGGTAGATCTTGCCCTTCTCCTCGAATTCCGACTGGACCTGGGTGTAGGTCGTCCGCAGGGCCTGGATGGTCGGGTTGCTGACGGACTCGGGCAGGCTGTCGACCCTCAGGTTCTTGAGCTCGAGGTAGGTCGATTCCTTGGCGTAGCGCTCGATCTGGGCCGTCGTCAGGGCCGTGTTGACGTCGGCGAACTTATTGACGACGGAGCTTTCGTTGTCGCTGAGGTAGAGGAGGTCCTTTTCCTGGCCGTACTTCTGAAGGGTCTCTTCCTTGCTCTTGAGCTCGTCGCGCAGCAGGGCGATCTGCTCGGTCAGGAATTCCGAGGTCTGTTTCGTCGCCTCGTAGCGGGTCTCGACCGAGAAGCTGACGAACTCCTCGACCAGGGCGTTGACGACGTCGGCGGCCAGCGCCGCGTGGGGCGAGACATAGCTCACGTAGACGAGCCGGGTCTCCGGGATGGGGACGATGTTGAGGCCGCTCTGGACGGCAAAGGCGTAGCTGGCCAGGCCGGGCGTCGCCGTCTCCGCAGGGTCCGCGGACGCCGTCGAGGCACGGCCCCGTCCGGCCAGCCAACGGAAGGTCAGAACGGACTTCACGGCGGAGAGAAGGCCCGTCCGCCCGCCCGTCTCGGTCCGCAGCTCCGGCCGGGCCGCGAGGTTGAGCTTTTTCGCCACCCGCTCGGCCAGCGACCGGCTGGTCAGGAGCCGGAGCTGGGTGTTGAAATAGGTGCCCAGGTAATCGCTGCGGTAGATGGCCCCCGAGTTGAGGACGTCCTGGATGTTGAGCAGGCTCGCGCCCGGCTCGTCGATGAGCAGGGTGGCGGTGGCCCGGTAGAGCGGCGTCTTGGTGAACGACAGGACGGCCGCGAGGGCGACGAGGACCGTGGCGAACGTCACCAGGACCCATTTGCGCTTGAGCACGATCCGGACGTATTCGAGGAGGTCGACCTCCTTCTTTTCCGTCGGACTCGAAAAACCCTTCATGGCGGTTCTCCCGAACGGCCCGGACTAGAGGACGCTCTCCGGGACGTAGATCGTATCGTTGACGAGCAGGGGGATGTCCTTGATCTTCCCCTTGAGGATGTTGCGGACGTTGACGCTAAACTCGAGCTCCCGGCCCGACGCATCCTTGCGCCGGATCTGGATCCGCGTCCGGTTGGCCCGGTCGGTGAAGCCGCCCGCCTGGGCGATGGCCTGGGTCAGGGTCGGCAGGCTGGAGCGCTTGACCTGCAGGGCGCCGGGGCTCTTGACCTGGCCGAAAACGTAGATCGGGACCAGCTTGTCGACCGGGACATTGATGACGTCGCCCGGCTCGAGGACCAGGTTGAGCTTGGGGTCGCCCTGGACGAACAGGCCGTCGATGGAGATGCGCGTGGCCGTGCTCTCCCCGCCGGGCTGCTGGCGGATGATGATGATGTCCTCGCCCGCGTCCCGGGTCAGGCCGCCGGCCTGGGAGATCGCGGCCAGCACCGTCTGGCGCCCGATGAGCTCGAAGGGGCCGGGCTTCTCGACCGCGCCGACGACCGAGACGCGGCGGCTGCGGTATTCGACGATGTGGACGGTCACCTGGGGGTTGACGACGATCTTCTGGCCGGCGAGGCCGGCCAGCTTCTTTTCGACCTCGAACTTGGTCAGATCGCCGACCCCGACCTCGCCGAGCATGGGTAGCGTGATCCGGCCCTCCTCGGACACGCGGACGACGAGCTTGTTGATCTCGGGGACACCGAGGACCGTGATCTCGAGGAGGTCCTTGGCCCCGATCTTGTATTCGGCACTGACGTCCTGCGGCGGCACGGCGCCGGCCGCGCCGGCGAGCATGAGGGCGGCCAGGACAACCAGCCCGGCGGCCTTGACAGGCGTTCTCATAGGCGACTCCTTGGGCCTGGACGATTCGTGAAGATGCCGTTTTTCGCAATCAACCGTGAGAAACCAAGACCGGCATCTTCACCCTTCGGGCAAGCCGATCCAGCCGCATCTGCTTCGTTGCAAAGGGTTCGCAGTACTCTGAGTACAGCTTCACCCTTTGACGCCTTGCATCTGCAGCCGGCTCGGCATGTGAATAGTCCAGGCTAGAACTCATAGGTGACAAAAGCCCCGACGAAATTCCTGCGGACGTCGAAGCCGGGGGCGTTGGACGTCCGCGCGTAGAGATTGAAGGTCAGGCCAATGCCGGTCGTGCCGCCGACGCGGACGACCGGTCCGACCGAGACGACATGCTGAACGTCTTCCCGGCGGTCGACGATGACCGTGGCGCCGTCGAACCAGACCTGCTGCGGATCGGGATAGACCATAGTACCGTACTGGACGGCGCCGTCCAGGCGCAGCCACTCCGCCAGGTAGAGGGACAGGCCGACGCGGGCCCGCGTATCCACGTAGTAATAAGCCGTCTCGTTGTAGGAGAAGGCGTTGTCCCGGTCGAGGCCCAGGTTGAGGCCGAGCCGGCCGGCGCGAAGGGTGACGTCCGTGGCGGCCACGAACCCCGAGAAGGGCCTCCGGTCGGGCGTGTCGGGACGGAACGTTTTCCAGCCCAGCCGGATCGCGCCCCGGGCCCGGCCGGACAGGGGGAAGCGCAGGCCGCCCCAGGCTTGATAGGACCGGCCGTCGCGCCAGGCCGATTCCGGGTGAAGGAAATCGTAGCGCGTCCCGCCCGCGGAGACGAAGACATAGCTGGCGGTGAAGACGCGGTAATCGAACTCGAAGGCGGCCGAGCTTTCCCGCCGGTCGAGCATGAGCCCGTAGATATCGTCCGCGGCGCCCGACCCGACGTCCCGGTAGCGGAAGTCGTCGATCACGCCGGCCAGCCCGATCGCGGTGCCGCGGGCCGTTTCGAAGAACACCGAAGCCCGGCCCCCCGTCGCCGTGTCCCTGATGCGGTGCTCGAGCTCGCTCAGCGAGCGGCGGACGTGGCTCAGGCTGTGGGTCTCTCCGGCCAGCGAAAAGTGCCGCAGGACGAGCCAGCGGAGGCTGCCGGAGACGCTGTTTGTGAATGACCGCAGGGCCGCCTGCTCGGCATAGGCCACATACTCCGGATTCTCCGTGGCCGAGAGGATGAACGAGCCGCCGATGAGCCAGGTGGCCCTGACCTCGGGAGACAGGGTGGCGGTCAGGTCCGAGACGACGTCGGTCCCTTCGGCCCGGTAATACACGTTCGAGTCGTAGCCGACGTCGGTCAGCCGGAAGACCGGCACGATCCGGACCGGCCCAAGGTGGAGCCCCGACCGGGCCCGGACGGACTCGTACTCCTCCCGGAAGCTGAGGTGCGACTGGGCGGCCAGCCGTCCCGCGGTGCCGGCCCATAGGAGGACGGCGGCGGCGGCCAGGCTGATCGTTCTTTTCATTGAGATCTTCGGTCGTTCAGGAGGGCCGTCCCCGGGCGGGGACCGCCCGTCTGGGTGCTCTACGACATGCTCATCGGACCGAGGCGGTCCTTGACATCCCGGAAGAACCTCATGAAGGACAGGCGCTGGAGCAGGGCGAAGATGAGACCACTGTGCCAGTCGAAATCGGCCGTGTTGCGGATGATCGGCACGATGCCGTCGGTGCGGGCCAGCTGGAACAGGCTCTCGATGCGCCCGTCGCTCAGCCGGGCGCACATGCGGCGGGTGTATTGGCCGACCAGGATCTCCTTTTGGAGAAGCGACTTCCAGCGGCGCTCGTAGGCGGCCAGGTCCGCCGGTCCGAACGAGGACCGGTCGAAGCAGGCCCGGATGACGTCGGCGGCCACATCGGCGCAGGACAGGCCGTAGCTGATGCCGCCGCCGGTCGTCGTCTTGGTCTGACCGGCCGCCTCGCCGACGGCCAGGATGCGGTCCCCGAAGGTCTTGGCCAGAAGCCCCTGGGCGATCGGCTTGGTCCGGATGCCGCTCTGCTCCGCCGTGACGCGGACGCCGCCGAAGCGCCGCTCGAGCAGCCGGCACAGGCAGGCCTTGGGGTCCTTCTGGGTCAGGAGGCCGATGCGGGCCCGGCCCTGGCCGGAGGGGACCGACCAAGCGAACGCTCCCGGCGCGACGTCTCGGCCGAAGAACAGCGTCGTCATGTCCGCGCCGGGGAACTCGCACTCGACCTGGGCCCCCTTCAGGAAATCCCGGGGCGAGGACAGCCCGATCTTCTTCTGGAGGCCGAAATCGACGCCCGTGGCCAACACGGCCACGGACGCGCCCTCGCGGCGCACGGCGCCGTCGGCGTCCCGGACCGAGATCGTCACGCCGTCGGGCCCGACGGCGATGTCCTCGACCCGGGTGCCGCAGACGATGGCCGCGCCGGCCGCGGCGACCGACGCCGCCAGTCCGCCGTCGAACCGCTCCCGGTCGACGACGCAGGCGAAGGGCCGCGGGTGCTCGTAGATGAGCTCGGTGGCGCGCGGCGAAACGAGCCGGACGCGGCGGAGATCCTCGACGACCGAGCCGCGGTCGAGCCCGAGATCGTCAAAGACCTCCCGGCCGACGATGCCGGTGCAGAGAACGCCGGCGCCGACGCGGGGCTTCTTGTCGAGGACGCGGACGTCGAGCCCGGTCGCGGCCAGCCGCGCCGCCGTGCGCAGGCCGCTCGGCCCCGCCCCCACCACGATCACATCGGCCGTCTTCGTCATCTTCCGCTTTCGATCATTTTTAGCCGCAAGTCTAGCACGTTCCGGATTGATCCTGTCGATTAATTTCGATCGTCCCGTGTTTGCTCTTTCCAGGCCGCGCATCCGGGACCGAGGGCGTTGTCGGAGCGAGCATAAGCGGTGATTTAGCCGTTTCGGAGCCGGAAGAGGGCAGTTTCCGGGGAAACCGGCAAAACGTGTTTGAGCGAGGCGTAGCGCACGCCGAGCGAGTTGTTTTGCCGCCGATTCCGGCGAACGAAACGGCGTGAAGAATCACCGCAGCGAGCGGAGACAACACCCGAGGACCCGCAGCGGCCTGTGCGTAGACGCGCATCGCTAGACCTTCGGCTCCCGGGACTCCCACTTGCCGCGGAACGTGATCCAGAAGGACAGGGCGATGAGCTTGAGGTCCAGCCAGAAGCTCCGCTTGCGGATGTAGAGCAGGTCGCAGCGGAACTTCTTGCGGCGCGGCGTCTCGCCCGGCAGGTAGACCTGGGTGAGCCCGGTCAGCCCCGGCCGGACGGCGTGGCGCGCCGCGTAGCCGGGGACGTCGGCCAGGGAGACGGCCGCGGCGCCGCCGTTGACCTCTCGCTCGTTCGGCCTGAGCGCGCGCGGTCCGACGAAGCTCATGTCGCCCTTCAGGATGTTGACGAGCTGGGGCAGCTCGTCCATGGCCGTGGCCCGGAGGACCCGTCCGACGCGCGTGACCCGCGGATCGCGGGCGACGGCCTGGACCGGCCCGCTGGCCGTCTCGGCGTCCTTGATCATGGACCGAAACTTGAGGGCCTTGAAGACGCGGCCGTTCCGCCCGACCCTGTCCTGGGCATAGAAGACCGGCCCCCGGTCCTCGAGCCAGATCGCGGCCGAGATGACGATCCAGAGCGGCGACGAGACGAGAAGCCCGAGACCGGACAGGGCCATATCGAACGGCCGCTTGAGGAACAGGGCCCGGCCGGACCTGGCCCCGGGATCGGCGTCGCGGCGCCGGCCGGCCCGGGCGACGAGCGCGACGGACGCCCAGATGCCCGCCGTGTCGACGAGCCAATCGATCGGGCTGCCGGTCCGATGGGGAACGATCGTCTGGAGCAGCTCGTCGACGAAGCCGTAGCCCATGGCGGCCGCCGCGGCCAGCAGGCCGGCCCGCCGCGACCAGAACGGCCCCCGCCCGGCCCGGAAGGCCCTGTAGAATAGGAAGGCCAGGAGGCCGTAAGTGATGAAGTGGCCCGTCTTCCGCCAGACGATGTAGGCGGTGACGAGCGTGTGCGTCGAGGCGTGCGGCCAAAGCCAGCGGAAGGCGTGGACGAAGGTCTCATAGATCCAGCTCGAACCCAGGCTCCTGTTCCAGATCGGGAAGATGAGGGCCATCCAGACGACCGGCGGCAGGATGTAGCGGAGGGATCGGCGCCAGGTCTTCATCAGGTCCTCATCTCGCCAGGCCCTGCAAGAGCGCCTCGTAGGAGTCGAGGATGGCGTTCTTGGCGAACCGGCGGACGACGTATTCGCGGGCGTTGGCCCCGAGGGCGCGCCGCCGCTCGGGATCGGACTTGAGCGCCCGGACGGCGGCCGCGATCTCGGCCGGATCGTCGGGCGAGGCGGCCAGGCCGCAGTCGTGATCGCGAAGCATCACGGCCACCTCGGAATCGGGCGAGGCCAGACCGAGGATGGGCCGGCCGGCGGCCATGAACGTGTAGAGCTTCGACGGCACGGACAGCTCGGATTTGTCCCGGTCGAGCGGCACAAGCAGGATGTCGCTCGAGGCCAGGAGAGACGGCAGCTCGGGGTAGGGCACGAACGGCAGGAAGACGGCGTTCGCGAGCCCCAGGGCGGCCGCTTTGGCCTGAAGCGATCCCTTCTTGAGCCCTTCCCCGACGAGCACGAAGAGGATGTCCCGGTCGCCGCGAAGCAGGGCGGCCGCGTCCAGGGCCCGCTCGAGGGCCCGGTTGCTGCTGATGCTGATCGTGCCCGAATACATGACCACGAACCGGCGATCGAGGCCGGCCCGCCGGGCCACCGGGTTGTCTTTCGGCCCGGGCTGGAGGAAACCGGTGTCGACCCAGTTCGGCAGCACGGCCAGCTTGCCGGCCGGGACGCCTTTCCGGCGGAGGTTGCGGGCGAACCCGTCGCTGATGACGGCGATGCCGTCGGCCAGGCCGTAGACCCACCGCTCGAGGGCCTTGGCGAAGCGGACCCCCGCCGGGTTCTTCAGGATGCCGGATTCGATGGCCAGGTCGGGATGGATGTCCTGGACGTTGACGAGGACCTTCGAGCCGCGCAGGACCTTGGCGAAGAGCGCCGGCACGCCCAGCTGCAGCGGCGGCGTCCGCAGAAAGAGGACGTCGGCGCGCCGCGCGGCGAGCAGGTTGATCAGGGCCCCGGCGGTGTAGATGTTCCAGGCCAGCAGCCTGGCCAGAGGGCGGGCGGCACTGTTGGTCCACAGCCTCTTGACCGTGACGCCGCCCTCGACGCGACGGGAATAGAAGAGGCCGCGGAACTCGCGGCCGCGCCGCCGCGGCAGAGTGGTCACGACCTCGACCTCGTGGCCGGCCGCGGCCAGGGCCCGGGCCAGCTCGTCCATGAGGACGGGGGCGCTCCCGAAGTCCGGGAGATAGTACATGGTGTGGATGAGGATCTTCATGGCTCGGCAAGCGGATGATCGTAGGCCCACTGGTAGAGGTAGGCGACGGCCGGGGCGAAGAGCAGGAGGTCGACGCCATAGAAGGCCGCGGTCGACTCGAAGATGCTGCGGGCCGAAAGGAAGCCGCAGATCAGGACCGAGGTCATCAGCAGGGCCTGGTCGGGCGCCTCGGCGGTCCGGATGCGGCGCAGCACGCCGCTCTTCCACAGGAAGGCCCACAGCACGATGACGCCGGCCGCGAAGAGCAGGGCGCCGGGGATGCCGGCCTGGATCCCCGCGTGAAGATAGGAATTGTGCATGTGCTGCTCGTTGATGAGCAGGCGGTCGGCGTGGAAGCCCCAGCCGAAGAAGGGCGATTCGCCGATCCGCTCGAGCCCCAGCTTCCAGGTGTTCTCCCGGCCGGTCAGGAAAACGAGCGAGCCGAAGATGCCCTTGGCCCGCCAGGTCACGCCGGAGACCCAGATCACGTAGGCCGCGGCCGGGCCGACCAGCAGGAAGCGCAGGTCGATGCCCCGGATGACGACGAAGAGCGCGCTGGCCACGGCCAGGCCGAGCAGCGCCGAGCGGGACTGGGTCTGCATCAGGATGACCACGGCCGGGACGGTCAGGGGCAGCCAGAGGAGCCGGGCCTTGGACTTCGATGTGGCCAGGCTGACGACGGCCATGATGAGCACGATCAGGGCGTAGCGGCCGACGCCGTTGGCCCGGACCTCGCCGAGCCCGAAGGGCATGTTATAAACCTCGTACCGGGTCGACCGGCCGAAGCCGAACCGGTAGGCCTCGGGCAGGACCGCCAGCATCAGCGTCAGGATGATGGCCCCGTTGACGCGGACGATCGTCCGCAGGATCGGCAGCGGCTCGGGCCGCGCGACGATGAACCAGGTGACCAGCAGGGGCGCGAGATAGGCCGAGGCCCAATAGACGGCCGTGGCCGGGTCGGGCGAAAAGATGAGCGAGGTGGTCAGGCCGAGGGTCCCGTAGAAGACGAAGAAGCCGAGCGAGGTCCAGGAGAGGCGGAAGCGCGCCTGCGAGGCCAGCGCCCACAGGACGCAGATATAGGTGGCCGCCACCGGGAGGAGCGCCCGGGCGCCCTGGAAGACGGCCATGGGGTTGCTCAGCGACGGCATGGGGACGAGGTTGTAGAGGCCCGTAAAGACGCCGCCCCAGGCCATGCCCCAGAGGAGGAGGGAGGCGATCATCCGCGGTCCTCCCCGCCGCGCGGCGGCCGGCCGGCCAGCGCGTCGTCATAGATCCTCCGCAGTCTCTGGCCGAGGCGGCCCCATTCGTAGAACGCGGCCGCCCGGTCGCGCGCTGCCTCCCCCATGCGGGTCCGCAGGCCCGGGTCGCACCAGAACCGGCCCAGGGCCGCGGCCAAACCCGCCGCGACGACGTCGGGCCGGCCCGAGGCGATCTTGACGCCGCATTCGGGGCGGACGTGGAGGCTGGGCCCGGCCAGGTCGAGACAGACGACGGGCAGGGCGTTGGCCAGGGCCTCGACGACGACGGCCCCTCCCCCGTCGCGCATCGAGGGAAAGAGGAAGACGTCGCTCTCGCGCATCTTCGCGAAGATCTCGGAGCGCGGGCTCCAGGGAGTCCAGACGAGGCGGCCGGCGATGCCGAGGCGCTCGGCCAGGGCCTCGAGCCGCGGGCGCTCCGGCCCTTCGCCGACGAGCTCGAGGGTCGCGGCCGGCGCGATGGCCAGCAGGATGCGCAAAGCCTCGAACGCCAACGGCAGGCCCTTGATCGGATCGAAGCGTCCCACGTAGAGGATCCGGAAGCCGTCCGGGCGCGGGCCGCGCGAAGGGGCCGACGGGCCGGCGATGTCGCCGCTCCGGATGCCGTTGACCGGAAAGTCCACGATCTTGTCGCCGTAGCGCCGCAGAACGGTCTTGGTCTCGCGGTTGCAGACCAGGATGGCCGAGGCCTTGCGGGCGGCCCGGCGGCGGGCCGGCGTCGCCCGCCAGACGTTCTGCAGCAACGTCCGCGACCGCTCCTGGCGCCGGTCGCGGCGGGCCATGGTGCCCATGAGCTCGCGAGGCACCTTCTGTCCGCCGCCGATCGGGCCCCAGACGAAAGGAACGGGAAGAGCGGGAGCGATATAGCTGGGCATCCAGTCGTTGGAGAACGTGATCTGATGGAACAGGTCGAAGCCTTCGCGCCGGTGGAGCTCGACCGCCGCCTTGGCCGCGGCCCGCTGCCACAGGTAGTAATAGATGCGCGTGCCCAGGTGCCGGTCCCGGAGGGCCTCGTGGACCCGGCGAGGCAGGTCGACATAGTGGACCTGGGCCGGCCGCCCGTCGGGACCTGTGAGGCGGCCGTCGACGCCGTCGCGGTTGAAGGCCCAGGTGATCAGATGGAGGTCGGCGAAGCCGGCGATCTCCCTGGCCAGGTGCCAGCCCAGGATGGCCTCGCCGGGGAAATGGGCGGTCGACGGCTCCGGATGGCAGGCATAGGCGGAGGCGAGGACCTTGGGTCGGCGGGAGGTCATGGCTTCACGCGGCTCCGAGAACGGACCTGGTCAGGCCCACGGCGTTGCCGAAGGCCCGGGCGAGATAGAACGCCCGGCGCTCCCGGACGGCCAGGGCCAGGCTCATCAGCATCCTCAGGGTCAGGGCGGCGCGGCACTTGCCGGGCGACAGCGCGCGGTGCTTGCTCACGAAGTGGACGCGGTTGAGGACTTCGCGGACGCCGAAGGCATAGCCGCCGCCTCGCCCGCCGGCCGCGGGCAGGTGCCGGTAGCGGGCGGGAGCGACGACGGCCAGCTTGGCCGTCCGCCCGACGCGGTAGCTGAAGTCGACGTCCTCGAGATAGCTGTAGCCGTCGAACCACTCGTCGAAGCGGAAGCGGTCGAAGACCTCGCGCCGCCAGACCGAGGCGCCGCTCGGGAGCCACGCGGTCCAGGCCGTGGCCGCGACGGGCCCGATCATGGTCTGGAAGCCCGAGGCTGTCACTTCGCCGCCCCGCGCGGAATAAAGGCCGAGACGCAAGGCGAGGGAGGCGCGCTTGAGAACGGGCCAATCGAGCGGCGGATGGTTGACCATGTTGAACGCGGCCCCCGCGACGTCGGGGCCGGCCTGCCGCCAGAAGCGAAGCATCTCGTCGACCGCGTCGGCGTCGAGGACGGCGTCGTCGTCGAGAAAGCCGACCAGCGTTGTCCCCTCGCTCACGGCCGCGAGCCCGCTGTTCCGCTGGCGGGAGGCCGAGGCGACCGGGGCCGGGAGAACGCGCGGCACCGGTCCTGTTCCGGGGCCGGCGCTCAAGGCCGTCGGGCGGGCGCTCGCGTCGACGATGATGACCTCGTCGGGCAGCCGGCTCTGGGCGAGCACGCTCCGCCAGAGGCGCCGCAGCTCCTCCGGCCGGTCCTTGGTCGCGATGACGAAGGCCAGCCTATGATCCACGGCCGCTCCCTTTTCGCAGGACGTCGCCGACGAGGGTCCGCGTCTCGGCGACGAAGCGTTCCGCGGAGAAGACCCGGGCCCGGATCTCCAGGTGGCGTCGCAGGGCGGCCTCCCGGGCCGGGTGGGTGATCACGGTCAGGATGCGCGAGACCGCCTCGTCGCGGCCGCCATAGATCAGGTCGCGATGAGCGACGATCTCGGTCTGGCCGCCGTTGTCGGGGACCCAGACGACGAGGCCGGCTTTGACCATCTCGGCGGCGGCGATGCCGAAGGCCTCCGCCCGGCGGCCGGAGAGGCCGTACTTGTGACTGGCCAGGAGGGCCGCCTTCTTGGGCCCGTAGGTTTCGCCTTCGAGGTGCACCCAGTCCTCGTGCTCCCGGGCCAGGGCCTCGATCACCTTCGCGTAGCCGGACCCGTCGCGGCGGCCGAGGACATGAAGATGAACGGGCTTTTTTTTGCGGACTTCCGCGAGCACGTCGATGAGGAAGTCGATCCGCTTTTCCGGGACCAGCCGGGCCATGACCACGAAGCCGTCCTCCCGCGCGTCCCAGGGGACCGCCGAGGGCGAACCCGACACGGGCGGGTAGATGACCTCGGACCTCAGCCCCAGGCGCTCGGCCAGCAGGGCCCGCGTCCACTCCGAGTTGGCCACGGTCCGGTTCCTCGTCCAGCCGTCGCCGTTCGACCCGGCCAGGGCGGCGGCCAGCCGCAGATAGAGCGTCCGGGCCGGAGAGGGCCTGTGGATCGCGCGTTCGGTCTTGCCGTCCTCGAAATCGAGCTCCCGGCGGAGAGCGTCGTCGAACGAGAAATCGGCGATGTGCTGGATGCCGGGACGGCCGAAGTCCATGACGTTGTAGGCCGAGATCATGAGGTCGAAATCGCCGGCGTGGCGGCGGCAGTAGCGGGCCAGCGGGACGCCCCGCAGCGCGTCGAACCGCCGGCCCAGGCCCGGCGGGATGGCCAGCGTCCGGAGCTCGAGCCGCTCGCCGTCGACGGCCGTGCCGTAGCTCCGGTTGAGGGCCTGGAGATCGGGGCGCCCCATGGTGACGAGCGTCACCCGGTGATCGTCCTGCAGGGCCTGGAGGGTCCACAGGGCGCAGGCTTCCGAGCCGCCGCCGGGGACGAGCAGAGGATGAACGACGGCCACCCGCGGCGTCATCCGCGTCCCTCCGAGCCGGGCGCGCCAACCGGGACTGGGCCGCGCCGCGAACGGACGAGCCCGACGAGAAAGGCCTTCTCTTGGGAGTCGAGCAGCCAGAGCCAGGCCGCGGCCGCGAAGGCGATCAGCCCGGCCCCGGCGCCCCAGATCCCCAGCCCCGAGATCCGGCAGACGAGAAGCCCGGCGGCCAGGAGCCCCAGGGCCGCGACCGGGCCGGCCAACCCGTTGCGCCAGACAAAGCCCAAGCGGATCTTCCCGGCCGTGAACGACAGGACCAGAAGGAAGACTGCGAAGGCCGCCAGGCGGAGGCACGAGGCCAGGGCCACGCCGTTGAGGCCCCAGAGCTTGGCCCCGAGCCAGGTCAGGGCCGCGAAGGCGGCGAGCTCGAAGAGCTGGTACTTCGGGGCGATATCGACCCGTCCGATCCCGATCAGGTAGTTGTTCGGGACCGCGCAGATCGTGTTGAGCAGGAAGCCGGCCGCCAGGACCTGGACGACGAACGTGCTCTGGGCGGCGAAATCGGGCCCGAGCCAGAGCCTGAGGAAGTCCCGGGCGAAGAACATCAGGACGACGAAGACGGGGCCCGTCGAGAGCAGCAGGAACTTCGACGACCGGGCGAAGAGCGCCTCGGCCCGGTCCCGCCGGCCGCCGGCGTCGAGAAAACTGAAGGCCGGGAAGAGGACCATGGACAGGCTGCCCGAAACGACCCCGAGCCGGTTGATGGCCTCGTAAGGCGCGCTGTAGAACGTTACGGCCTTGACCGTCATGAGCGAGCCGATGACGAGGCGGTCGAGCGAGGTCGTCACGGCGTAGAGGATGGCCGACAGCCCGAGCCAGCCGCTGAAGGAGAAGAGCGGCCGGATAAGGGCGCGATGCACGACCGGCGCCCCCGGAGGGCCGGCAGGACGCCGAGCGCCATGGCGCCCCAGGCGAGAAGGGCGGCGGCCCGGGAGATGATGAGCAGGACGACGATGCCGGGCAGGGCGAAGCCCAGGGCCACGCCCGCCAGGGGCAGGACATAGAACAGGATGTTCACCGGGACCTTGACCGCGTTGACGAGGTCGAACCGCTGGGCCGCCTCGAGGACGCCGCGGAAGGAGGAGGCCGCGAACATCACCGGCAGGGACCAGCCCACGAGACGCAGCGTCAGGATGGTCTCGGCCTCGAAGCCGGCCGGGATGTTGAGGATGTGCCGGACGACGAGCGGCGCGGCGAGATGCGACAGGCCGCCCCCGGCCAGGCCGATCGCGGCCTGCAGGGCGATCGTCGTCCAGAGATAGCCCGGGAGCTTCTCCGTCTCGTTCCGGCCGAGGCCGTCGGCCACGAACCGCGTCGCGGTCCGGCCCAGGCCGAGGTCGAACAGGCCGAAATAGCCGAACACGACCCAGACGAGCGCCAGGATGCCGAAACGCTCCGGGCCGAGGGCCCGGACGACCATGGGGATGGTGACGAACCCGACGGCCAGGGGGACGACGAGGCCCAGGAGGTTCAGGCCGGTGTTCCGGGCCAGGAGCTTGTTGGGGACGTCCATGGCGGACCGATAGACTTTTCGCGGCAGGCTACCGCCGTTGGGCAAAACGCCGCACCTCGCGGCAAAAAACTGGCGTCTTGTCGGCTATTGCGGGCGACGAAATGGCCGTATTATAGCCGAAGGACCGGCCGCAAGAGAACCCGGCGCATTCCGTCTCATGGCCCCGTCATCATAAGGGGCGCTCCCCTGGCGGACAATCGTCTGGCCGGATGAATGGGGGGGTGAAAAACGCCCCGGCCGTCTAACCTCTAGGGGTGAGGCAAAATGGGACAGGGCGACCCGGCGGAACGCTGTCCGGTTCCTTGACAGTCCCCGGAGGCTCCTCTATACTTTGAGTCCCGTTCGATCGAGCGGGCCCGACCCATCATGACACAGACAGAGATCGCGAGGCGAGGCCTCCTCAGCGCAACCCTGAAAAAGGTCGCCCGGGCGGAAGGCGCGAGCCCGGAGAAGCTGGCCGATCTCGTCGCCCGCGGGCTGGTCGTCATCCCCTTCAATCCCCGTCATTCCCCCGCCCGGCCGGCCGGCATCGGGCGGGGCCTGCGGACCAAGGTCAACGTCAATCTCGGCACCTCGCGCGACTTTCCGCGCCTGGCCGACGAGCTGCGAAAGGTCCGGATCAGCCTGGACTACGGGGCCGACGCCCTGATGGACCTGAGCACGGGCGGCGATCTGAAGAGGATCCGCAAGGCCATCCTGGCCCGGACGCCCCTGCCGCTGGGGACCGTGCCGATCTACCAGGCCGCCGTCAAGGCCATCGACCGCCGGCGAGTCCATCGTCGGCATGACCGAGGACGACCTGTTCGAGGCCGTCGAGTCGCAGGCCCGCGAGGGCGTCGATTTCATGACCGTCCACAGCGGCCTGACCCTGAGGGCCATCGACCGCCTGAAGAAGCAGGGCCGGGTCGCCGACATCGTCTCCCGCGGCGGGGCGTTCCACCTCGCCTGGATGCTCCACAACGGGCGGGAGAACCCGTTCTACGACCGGTTCGACCGGCTCCTCGAGATCGCCCGCCGCCACGACGTCACCCTCAGCCTGGGCGACGGCCTGCGGCCGGGGTCGGTCGATCGACGCCACCGACCGGCCCCAGATCGAGGAGCTGCTGACCCTCGGCGAGCTGGTCAAGCGGGCCCGCGAGGCCGGCGTCCAGGTCATGGTCGAGGGCCCCGGGCACGTCCCGCTCGACCAGGTCGAGATGAACATGCGGCTCGAGAAACGGGTCTGCGAAGGCGCGCCGTTCTACGTCCTGGGCCCGCTCGTCACCGACATCGCCCCGGGCTACGACCACATCGTCGCGGCCATCGGCGGGGCCGTGGCGGCCGCGGCCGGGGCCGACTTCCTGTGCTATGTGACCCCGGCCGAGCACCTCGGCCTGCCGAGCGTCGAGGACGTCCGCGAGGGGCTCATCGCCTCGAAGATCGCCGCCCACGCGGCCGACATCGTCAAGGGCGTGCCCGGAGCGCTCGAGCGCGACCGCGAAGCTGGCCCGGGCCCGCAAGCGCCTCGACTGGGAGACGCAGCGGCGGCTCTCGATCGACCCGGTCAAGTTCGCCGCCGTCCGGAAGCGGCGCAAGACGAGCTCCCGGGCCTGCTCCATGTGCGGCGATTTCTGCGCCATGCGCATCGTCAGCGAATTCCTCGGCGCCGGCGGGAAGGCCGATGGCGAGTGCGCCTAAGGGCCTTCTCTTCGGCACGGCCGGCGTTCCCTTTTCCGCGGCCGACGATTCCAGCCTGGCCGGGATCGAGCGCGTCAAGGAGCTGGGCCTCGACGGTCTCGAGATCGAGTTCGTCAAGGGCGTCAAGATGGGCTTCGACACGGCGGCCAAGGTCCGCGAGCGGGCGGCCCGGCTGGGCGTCCGGCTGAGCGTCCACGCGCCGTACCACATCAATTTCAACTCGCAGGACCCCGGCATCCGGCTGCAGAGCCAGGAACGGCTGCTGAAGGCCGCCCGGGTCGGGGCGGCCTGCGGGGCGTCGAGCGTCGTCTTCCACGCCGCGTTCTACGGCCAGGACTCGCCCGAGGCGGCCTATGCGGCGGTGAAGGGCGAGCTCGCGGCGGTCCAGTCGATCGTCCGGACCGAGCGGCTGCCGATCACCCTCAGGGTCGAGACGATGGGCAAGCACGCGCAGTTCGGGACGCTCGACGAGGTCCTGGCCCTCTGCCGCGACGTCGACGGGCTCCAGCCCTGCCTCGATTTCTCCCACCTCTATGCCCGGGAAGGCCGGATCAACGCCTACCTCGATTTCGAGCGGGTCTTCAGCAAGGTGGCCCGCAAGCTCGGGCCGCGGTCGCTCCGCAACGTCCACATCCACATCGCCGGGGTCCACTTCGGGGACAAGGGCGAGATCAAGCACCTCAATCTCGAGGAAACGGAATTCCGCTACGACGAATGGCTCCAGGCCCTGCGGGACCTGGGCGTCGAGGGCCTGGTCATCTGCGAGAGCCCGAATCTCGAGGGCGACGCCGTCATGCTGAAGAAGCTCTACCAGGCCCAGGCTTCGAGCTAGCCCGGCATGCCGGGCGGCCGGGACCGGCCCCCCGCCCCTTCCCTCGAGGGGGGTTCGGGGATATAATGGCGACTTATCCGAGATCCTAAAGGAGAGGCCTCATGGTCGAAATCCGTTTCCACGGCCGCGGCGGCCAAGGGACCGTCGTCGCCTCCAAGATCCTGGCCGATGCCATCGCCAAAGAAGGCAATTGGGTCCAGGCCTACCCGGAGTTCGGGGTCGAGCGGCGGGGCTCGCCGGTCGTCGCCTTCATCCGCATCGACGACCGCCCGATCTACGACAAAAGCCGCATCTACACCCCGGACCACGTCGTCGTCGTCGATCCCACCCTGGTCGAGGCCATCGACATCACCGAGGGCCTCAAGCCGGGCGGCACGATCATCATCAACAGCGACCGCAAGCCCGAGGACTTCCCCTTCCACGACCGGTTCAAGGTCCGGACGGTCAACGCCACCGAGATCGCCGTCAAGCACAAGCTCGGCGGCCTGGCCGCCCCGATCGTCAACACGGCCATCGCCGGGGCGGTCATCAAGATCCTCGGCCTGACCAAGATGGCGTTCCTGGCCGCGGCCATCCGCGAGGGGATCTCGATCAAGCCCGAGGACAACGTCCAGGCGGCCCAGGAAGCCTACGACCTGGCCTGAAGAAGGATGCGATGAGACCGAAAAAAGCCAAGAAGATCGTCTTCAACTCGGCCGAGGAGATGCCGCTCATGATCTGTTCGGTCGGCCACCAGACCCACAACCTGACCGGGGCCTGGCGGAACATCCGTCCGGAGATCGACCGCAGCAAGTGCATCAAGTGCGGCATCTGCTGGAAGTTCTGCCCCGAGCCTTCGATCGACGTCGTCGACGAGTGGCCGGTGGTGGACTACGACTACTGCAAGGGCTGCGGCATCTGCGCCGAGGAATGCCCGGCCAAGTGCATCGTCATGGTGGAGGAGCGGAAATGAAGAAAGTCATCATGGGCAACCACGCGCTGTCCTACGGCGCGATGCTCTCCCGGTCGCAGGTCATCTCCGCCTATCCGATCACGCCGCAGACCCAGGTCGTCGAGCTCCTCTCGGAGATGTGCGCCGACGGGACGCTCGACGCCCAGTTCATCAAGGTCGAGTCCGAGCACTCGGCCATGGCCTCGTGCATCGGGGCGTCGGTCGCCGGGGCCCGGGCCTTCACGGCCACCTCGGCCCAGGGCCTGGCCCTGATGCACGAGATGCTCCACTGGGCGGCCGGCGGCCGGCACCCCATCGTCATGGGCAACATCAACCGGTCCATGGCCCCGGGCTGGTCGATCTGGACCGACCAGAACGACAGCCTGTCGCAGCGGGACACGGGCTGGATGCAGTTCTACTGCGCCTCCAACCAGGAGGTCGTGGACACGGTCATCCAGGCCTTCAAGGTCGCCGAGAAGCTGATGATCCCGGCCATGGTCGTCCTGGACGCCTTCGCCCTGTCCCACACCTACGAGGTCGTCGACGTCCCGGACCAGAAGCTGGTCGACCAGTACCTGCCCCCGTTCAAGCCGGAGATCAAACTGACGCCGGCCGACCCGCGGGCCTTCGGCGGGCTGACCGGGTCGGAGCATTACATGGAGCTCCGCTACAAGCTCGAGAAGGACATGGAGAAGGCCCCGGCCCTGATCGAGGAGACGGGGCGCGAATACGAGAAGCTCTTCGGGCGCAACCTCGGCCTGGTGGACGCCTACCGCTGCGAGGACGCCGAGTTCGTTTTTGTCACTTCGGGCACGGCCGGCTACACGGCCCGGGTCGCGGTCGACGAGCTGCGGGCGAGCGGGGTCAAGGCCGGGAACCTGCGCATCAAGGTCTTTCGGCCCTTCCCCTTCGACCGGGTCCGCGAAGTCCTGGCCAAGGCGAAGAAGGCGGCCGTCGTCGACCGGAACTGCTCCTACGGCGTGGGCGGCATCTTCTACCAGGAAGTGAAGTCCGCGGTCTACGGCCGGCCGGGCATGCCGCCGATCTTCGGCTACATCGCCGGCCTCGGCGGCCGCGACATCATGGTCGACTCGTTCAAGGAGGTCGCGGCCGACGCGATGGGCAAGGACAGGGCCGAAGAGGAGATCGTTTGGATCGGAGTCAAGAAATGAGCACCGACGTCAAGAAAGAGAAAAAGTTCACGATGACCCTGCCCGCCGACGAGCTGATGGCCTGCGGCCACTTGGCCTGCCAGGGCTGCGGCGCGACGCTGGCCATGCGCTACATGCTGAAGGCGCTGGGGCAGAAGACCATCCTGTGCATCCCGGCCTGCTGCTGGGCCGTCATCGACGGGCCCTACCCCTACTCGTCCATGGACGTGCCGATCTACCACTGCGCCTTCGAGACGGCCGCGTCGACGGCGACGGGCGTCAAGGCCGGGCTGGAGATGACCGGCGACACGGAGACGACGGTCGTGGCCTGGGCCGGCGACGGCGGCACCTTCGACATCGGCATCCAGGCCCTGTCGGGGGCGGCCGAGCGGAACGAGGACATCATCTACGTCTGCTACGACAACGAGGCCTACATGAACACGGGCATCCAGCGGTCCTCGGCCACGCCCTACGGGGCCTGGACGACGACGACGCCGGTCAAGCACTTCAAGACCCGGCCGAAGAAGGACATCGTGGCCATCATGGCCGCCCACCGCATCCCCTACATCGCCACGGCCAGCGTCTCCCACCCGGAGGACTTCTTCAAGAAGATGAAGAAGGCCAAGGACATCAAGGGGACGCGGTTCTTCCACGTCTACGCGCCCTGCCCGACGGGCTGGAAGAGCCGGCCCGAGGACACGATCAAGCTGGCCCGGATGGCCGTCCAGAACGGCTATTTCCCGCTCTACGAGATCGAGAACGGCGAGAAGACGACGCTCAACCTGAAGCTCAAGGAGCGGAAGCCGGTCGACGATTATCTGCGGCTGCAGGGCCGTTTCCGCCACCTGTCGCCGGAGCAGATCGCCGTGGTCCAGGCCGAGGTCGACGAGCGCTGGGAGCGTTTGATGAAGGGCTGCTAACAGGGAGCGGAGCCTGCGGAGCGGACGGGCAGAATGACAGCGGAGCGACTCGGAGCTGTCATTCTGCGAAATATCTGGATCGAGTAATCGAGATTTGCCGAGGGCCCGGCCTTCCCGTATAATTTTTATCGGATCGTCCGCCCGACAGGAGTAACGATGAGAAAGCCCATCCACATGACGGCGATCGTCGTGGTCGCCATGGCCGTAGCCGCCGTCGCCGCCTGCGCCGCGCCCGCCGAGAAGACCCCGGCCGGGCCGGCCCCGGACTTCTCCATCAAGGACCTCCAAGGCCGCGTCCTGAGCCTGGCCGATTACAAAGGCAAGGTCCTGGTGATCAACTTCTGGGCCACCTGGTGCCCGCCCTGCCGGCGCGAGATCCCCGATTTCATCGAGGCCTACAAGGAGCTCAACAGCGAGGGCCTCGAGATCGTCGGCGTCTCCGTCGATGAGCTGACGCCGGCGGAGCTCGCCGACTGGGCCAAGAAGATGGGCATCAATTATCCCGTCGCGATGGCCACCAAGAAGATCATCGAGGACTACAAGCCGGGCGATTACATCCCGGCCACCATCATCATCGACCGCCAGGGGCTCATCCGCTATCGCCAGGCCGAGCTCATGACCAAGGACACGCTCAGGCGGCTCTTCCGGCAGTTCAAATAAGATGGGGTCAAACCTACCTTTTTCCATTTTTCGCGAGCAGGTCAGTCGGAAAAAACGGTTCCGTACGGAAAAGGTGGAAAAAGGTAGGGTCGACCCCATATAATAGGCCACGTGGACCCGCTCCTTCAGTCCCAGCCGGCCGCCGGCGTCCCCGAGGGACTCCCCTTCTGGCTGCTGTGGTTCCTGCTCTGCGTCATCCTCCTGCTCATCGTCTTCATTTTCCTCCGCGACAAGGACCTGCGCCGCCGCATCAGCGCCTTCCTCTCGGGGGCCAAGCGCCACATGCTCCGCCTCCGGCTCCAGGCCAAGCTCAAGAAGGAACGCGACAAGAAGGTCGCCCTCTGGCGCGAGCTCGGCAAGCAGGCCTGGAACGAGGACATGCAGGCGGCCTGCATCGAAGCCGAGTGCGCCAAGCTGGCCGAGCTCGACCAGGAGATCGGCCGTCACCAGAAGACCTGGCACGACGTCTATTCCCGGATCGAGGTCCTCGGCCGCGAGCACGACGCCGCCCTCACGCGCTTCCGGACCCTCATCGCCGAGCAGGAGCAGGCCCGTCGGCCGCACCAGGAGGAGATGGTCACGCTGGCCGGCCGGAAGAACGAGATCCTCGAGGCCCTTGAGTCCTCCCTCCGCGAGGCCGAGACGGCCGGGGCCCAGCTGGCCGCGGTCCAAAGGGACATCGGCCAGCTCGAGGCCACGGCCCGGCCATCGGAATCCGACCGCGCGGCCCGTCTGGATAGGGCCCGCGAAAAGGAAGCCGCGCTCATCGGGCTCATCGCCGCCCTGCGCGAGAAGACCCCTCGCCTCCAGGACGAGCGCTACCGGCTCGACCGCCATCTCGAGGAGGTCGAGGCCCGGATCCGGGTCTTCAACGGGGCCATCGAGCGCATCGGGGCCGAGTACAGTGAACGCCTTCAGGCCGCCGAGCGCGAGATCCGGGAATGGCAGAAGGCCAAGGAGCACATCCAGGACCGGATCGTCGGCGTCAAACGGCTCATGGAGCCGGTCTTCGAGACGGTCGGCCGCATCCTCGACGACACCCGCTTCGACCATGAAGAGCTGACCGTCATCTATTTCCAGATCGACGGCGTCAACAAGACCATCGCCGATCTCGAGGCCCGGCTCGAACATCTCAAATAGACCCGTGCCCAAACCCCGCCTCCTCGTCCATGCTTGCTGCGCCCCGGACGCCCTGTACGTCATCGGGGTCGTCCGGGACGATTACGAGGTGACCGGTTTCTTCTCGAATTCGAACATCCAGCCCCGCGAGGAATACGACCTCCGCCTGGCCGAGGCCCGCCGGGTGGCCGTGGCGGCCGGCGTCCCGCTCATCGAGGACGACTATGACCCGGACGGCTGGCTGCGCCTGACCCGGAAATTCAAGGACGAGCCCGAGAAAGGCCGCCGCTGCGACGTCTGCTACGCGGTCCGCCTGGCCCGGACGGCCGAGCGGGCGGCCCGGGACGGCTTCGATGCCTTCACCACGGTCATGACCCTGAGCCCCCACAAGAAGGCCCGGGTCCTCTTCCGCATCGGCCGGCAGTTCGCCGCCCGCTTCGGGGTCGCTTTCCTCGAGGCGGACTTCAAGAAGCGGGACGGCTTCAAAAAGAGCGTCGAGCTCAGCCGGGCCCACGGCCTGTACCGCCAGGATTACTGCGGCTGCGCCTACAGCCGCGAGGCGGCCGCGGCCCGGAGGAAGGCCCGATCATGACGCGGGCGGCCGCCCACCTGACCGTTTTCGGGGTCGTCCAGGGCGTGGGCTTCCGGCCTTGCGTCTATCGTCTGGCCCGCCGGCTCGGTCTCGACGGCTGGGTCGAGAACGCCGGCTCCGGGGTCGAGATCCACGTCGAGGGCCCGGCCGAGGTCGTCCTCAGGGAGTTCCCGGAGGCCTTGAGGGCCGGCCTGCCGCCCCTGGCCGTGATCGAGAAGCTCGATGTCCGCCCCGCCCGCGCCGAGGGCCTGAGAGGCTTCGAGATCCGGACGACCCGCGACCGCTCTGGCTTCGTCTTCATCTCGCCCGACATCGCCACCTGCCCGGACTGCCTGGCCGAGATCCGGACGCCCGGCGAGCGGCGCTATCACTACGCCTTCACCAACTGCACGAACTGCGGCCCGCGCTACACCATCGTCCGCGGCCTGCCCTACGACCGGCCCCGGACGACCATGGCCGGCTTCCCCATGTGCCCGGACTGCCGCCGCGAATACGAGGACCCGCTCGACCGCCGCCACCACGCCCAGCCGATCGCCTGCCCTGTCTGCGGGCCGCGGCTCAAGCTGGTCGACGCCCGGACGGGCCGCCGGCTGCCGGGCGGCATCCCCGAGGCCGCCGGCCTGATCCGGGCGGGCCGGGTCCTGGCGGTCAAGGGGCTGGGCGGTTTTCATCTCGTCTGCGATCCGTTCAACGCCCGGGCCGTGGCCCGCCTGCGCCGGACCAAGGCCCGCCGGACCAAGCCGCTGGCCCTGATGGCCCGCGATCTCGAGGTCGTCCGCCGTTTCGCCGTCGTCTCGGCCGCGGAGCGGGAGCTCCTGCTTTCGGCCCGCCGGCCGATCGTCCTCCTCAAGAAGAAGACGGACATCCCGCTCATCGCGCCGGGGCTCGACGAGATCGGCTTCATGCTGCCGTACACGCCGCTCCATCATCTTCTGCTCGAGACGCTCGAGCTCGTCGTGGCCACGAGCTCGAACGCCAAGGACGCGCCCATCATCAGGGACGAGCGGGAGGGGGTCCGGCCGCTCTGTCAGGCCGTCCTCACTCACGACCGGCCGATCGCCATGCGGGCCGACGATTCGGTCGTCAAGTCCGTGCGCGGCCGTCCCCTTTTCGTCCGGCGGGCCCGCGGCTACGTCCCCTACCCGCAGCCGGTGCCCGAAGCCCTGCGGTCCGGCCGCGTCCTGGTCGCGCTCGGCGGCGAGCTCAAAGACACGATCTCGCTCTACAAGAACGGCTACGTCGTCACGAGCCAGTTCCTCGGCGACCTCGACGATTACCGCAGCTTCGGCTATTTCGAGGAGACCCTGGACCATCTCCTTCGTCTCTTTGACGCCCGGCCGGACGCCGTCCTCTCGGATCTCCATCCGGACTTCCGGACGACCCGGTTCGCCGCCCGCTACGCGTCCCGCCGGGGCATCCCGCATCATCGCGTCCAGCACCACCACGCCCACGTCCTCGCGCCGCTCCTGGAGCACGGTCGCCTGCCGCCGCAGCCCGTCCTCGGCGTGGCCCTCGACGGCTACGGCTACGGAGCGGACGGCGCGGCCTGGGGCGGCGAATTCCTGCTCGCGGATTACGGCGGGTTCGAACGCTTCGCCCGGTTCGAGACCGTGCCCCTCCCCGGCGGGGACCTGGCGGCCCGCGAGCCCTGGCGGATGGCCCTGGCTTGGCTGGACAGGGCGTTCGGGGGGGACATCCCCGACCTCGCGCCTCTCCGCGGCATCGGCGCGGCCCGGCGAGCGGCCGTTCTCCGGATGGTCCGCAGCGGACTGCAGAGCCCGCCGACGTCGAGCTGCGGCCGCCTCTTTGACGCCGTCTCCTTCATCGCCGGGACGGCGCCCGATCGCCTCGAGTTCGAGGCCGAGGCGGCCATGCGATTCGAGGCTGCGGCCGACCGGGCCTATCGCGGCCTCTACCCCGTCGAGCTGGCCGGTGAAGGTCCCGGCCGGCCTCTCGAAGTCTCGTTCGCCCCCCTGCTGCGGGCCTTGGCCGGGGACGTTCGCAAGCGTGTCCCGGTTTCGGTCGTCTCGGCCAGGTTCCATGACTCCCTGGCCGCCCTGATCGTCCGCGTGGCCGAAAGGGCCCGGGAGACGCGCGGGACGGAAGAGGTCGCTCTGGCGGGCGGGGTGTTCCTCAACCGGCGCCTGCTCGCCGGCACAGAGCGGCGGCTCACAGCCCGGGGATTTCGTGTTTTCCGGCCGCTGCTCTATTCGCCCAATGACGAATCCATCTCGCTCGGCCAGATCGCCTGGGGCCTGGCCAAGGTCAGGAGCGGCGGAACCTGAGTCCGCCGGTGAGCGAGAGGATCCCGTTCGAGACGAGGGCGGTCAGCGCCCCCGCGCCGGCCCCGGCGACGAAGCCCAGGATCCCGCCGATCACCGACGAGGCCAGCCCGCCCCAGAGGTCCCCGGCGTGCTCGACGAAGAAGCCGGGCAGCTTGGCCACGAAGCCGCTGAAGAGGCCGGTGGCGCCGGCGAGCAGCCCGAGGAGGAGGCCGGCGAAAAGCCCGAGGACGCCGAAGAACCACAGGAACGAGAGAACGTCGAGGGAGCGGACAGAGACCTCGATCCCCGGCCGGGGGGCTGCCGCGTCGGCGGCGGCTTCGGGGCCGGCCGCTATGGCCTCGAGCGGCTCCGCGAGGGCGGCCGTCTCGGCCCGGCTGCCGCAGCGGGCGCAGACCTCGGCCTCGAGGTCGTTCTCGAAGCCGCAATCGATGCAGATGGCCTTTTTTTCCAACTGGGAGGGCGGTTTGGCCTCGACCCACTCGCCGTTCTCGAAGGCGTACCACTTGCCACTCTGGGCTCCGATCACCCAGAAGCGGCCTTCGTCGTCCTTGATGCGGAGCTGCTTCAGGGAATCGGCGAACTCCTGGGGCGAGATCTTCTTTTGATGGAATTTCTCGCGCAGGAGGCTGAACGTGGCCTCCGCCTCGCGGAACTGGTCGCCCATGAAAAGCCTCCTTCGGCCTTCCCTTATTCTAGCGCCACAACATCAGTCTTTTCAATCAGTTATTAACTCATTGAAAAAGCATGAATTGCGGCTCTGACGAGTTCTTGTGCAATCTGCGCTATGTTCAAGCAAGCGTGGGTATTGGCCGCGGCGGAGACGGCTTTTTCCACAGTATTTCCACAAAAATTGTGCATAAATCCGGGTCGCTCGCGCGGCCTCGCGGCTCATCAGAGCCTGCCCGCGTGGCGCGTGATAAGATCGAGCAGGCTGAAGCCTTTGATCGGGTCGGGAATGAAGGACAGCACGAAAATGACGACGATGGCCAGGCTCCGGACCCTTCTTTTCGCGTCGAGCGGGGCGGCCTCGTCGAAGACGGGAGGGTGACGGAGGCGCGTCTTCGACCGCAGCTCGATGATCAGGATAACGACGGCGAAGAGGAGCCAGGACGTATGGAAGAACAGGCCCATGAGGGCCAAAAGCCCCATCAGGGATCGTGAAAGCCACTGCGTCCGGCGGCCCAGGACCGCATAAGCGACATGTCCGCCGTCGAGCTGGCCGATGGGGAGGAGGTTCACGGCTGTGACCAGGAGGCCGACCCAGCCGGCAAAGCCCGCGGGATGGAGGTTCAGGGTCGACCCCTCGGGGATCCGGCCGAAGAAGAGGCCGCTCAGGATCTTGAGAAGAAGCGGTTCGCCGAAGCTGATCATGTCCGGCGAGGTCGCGGGCAGCGGGACGATGCGGGACAGGCCCAGGCCGGCAATGAGGACCGGCAGTGCCAGAAGGAAGCCGGTCAGGGGGCCGTTAGCGCCGATGTCGAAGATCTGGTGCTTGAAGAAGACGTGGGACTTCATGCGGATGAAGGCCCCGAAAGTGCCTAGGACGGGAGGCCCGGGGATGAAATAAGGATAGGTCGCCAGGACGCCGTAGCGGCGGCAGGTCAGGAAGTGACCGAGCTCGTGGCCGGTCAGGATGATCATCAGAGGCAGGGCGTAGAAAAGCCCCAGCCGGACGGAGCGGAGATCGAAGAGCCCGACCCCGGGACCGCCGCCGGCCGAAAGGAAGGACGACGCGTAGAGCAGGCCGGCAAACCAGGTCGTGAGGAACGTCAGGGCGAACAGGAGCCCGTGGAGCCAGGGTTTTCGCTCACTCGCCGGAGTGGTCATGGCCGGATGAAAAAAAGGAGGAGTGAACGGGGCTCACTCCTCCTTGAGGGTTCGATGGGACGAGGCAGACTTACTTCCCGGTGAGCTTGTGGAACTTGGCCGTCAGCTCGTCACGGGTCTCCCGGCGATCCGGGTCCTGGATGCAGGCGTCGACGGGGCAGACGGAGGCGCACTGCTGCGTGTCAAAGTGGCCGACGCACTCGGTGCACTTGGCGGGATCGATGACGTAGCGCTCTTCGCCGGCCGAGATGGCCTGATTGGGGCACTCGGGCTCGCAGGCACCGCAGTTGATGCATTCTTCGGTGATGATGAACGCCATGGAATTCCTCCTCGAAGGATTAGGGCTTATTATAACCTTTTCGGGACAAGAAGCAATGCCGCCTACTTGCGGATCTCGAGCTTGCCGGCCTTCATGGAGGCCTCGTAGCCGTAATAGGACTGGGGGTAATCGGCCTGGACCTTCTTGTAGAGCTCGACCGCGGCCGCGATCTGGCCCTTGAGCTCCTGGGCCTGGGCCAGGTGATACGCGGCCGCGTCCATGGGATAGGCCTTGGGCTTCTCCTCGGTGATCTTCTTGTAGATCGCGATGGCCGCGTCGAAGTCCTTCCGGCCGATGGCGACCTGGGCCCTGAGGTCCTGGGCCTGGTAGAAGAGGAGGTCCTTGGGTGAAGCCGGGATATGCGTCAGATAGGAATCCGCCTTGGCCCAATCGCTCTTCTCGGCCCAATGCGTCGCCAGCTCCAGGTTGGCCAGGCGGGCGGTCCTGCTTTGGGCCGCCAGCTTCTCGAGGGCGGCCAGGTTGCCGGGGTTCTGATCGAGATCGGCCGCGAGCGCGGTGACCTCGCCGACGGCCTGGCTCTCGACCGCCCGGGCCCGCGAGCGGATAAGCAGGAGCCCGGCGAAGATCAGGACCGCCAGGAGGACCGCGCCGGCCACGAGGAAGATCTCGCGCCGGTACTTTTCATAGAAGACGACCAGCCAATGGACGCCATGCTGCCATTTCGTCTTCTTTGAGGTGATGCCGTTCCGTTCTCTTCATGGATCTCTCCAGCCGGACATATCGAACCTCTTTTTTAGCATATAAATAAGAATGGGGTCAAACGGCCGAAGGCGAAACGACTCGCATATTACGCCGCGGCCGAGGGAGGCAGCGAGAAGGGGTCAGACCTAAACTTTTCAAATTCTCGCATAGAAGGCCCTTGAATATCGCCGGGGGGGCGCGCAGAACTTGAAAAGTTCACGTCTGACCCCATTGGGCGGGCGTCGCAAGCTTCAATCAGCTCGCCGACCGTGGACACGGCCAGGCCGACGCAGGTGTCGGCCGCCCCGTAATAGACCTTGACCGGGCTCGCCGGAAGGGCGAAGCCCTCGGCGTCGCACTCGTCGACGACCAGGCCCGAGGGGAAGACCACGTTGGGGACCTGGCCGCAGAGCTCATAGGGCTCGCGCGGCTCGAGGATATTGCCTCGCGACCGGCCCAGGACCTTGGCCGGGTCCTCGAGATCGAGCAGGACGACCCCGGCCTGGTAGATGTTGGCGCTGCCGAAGTGCGTGGCGACGCCGTGGTAGATGTGGAGCCAGCCCTGGCGGGTCTTGACCGGGGGCGGCCCCGACCCGATGAACTCGTCCCAATAGTGAAAGCGTCCGCCCATGACCGGCCCCAGCCGGCGCCAACGGAGAAGATCGTCCGAACCGGCCAGCCAGATCTCGGACCCGGTCGTCGGCCCGCTCTCGAGCTTGGCCTTATTGGGCCGTTCCAGCCGGAGATAGAGACCGCCGATCTTCTCGGGGAAGAGCACCCCGTTCCGGACGTCGTCGGTCGAGGTCAGGCCGAGGAAGCGAAAGTCCCGGAAATCCTCGGTCCGGGCCAGGCCCAGCTGGCAGCCGCCGTCCATGTCCATGGCGAACATGACGTAATGGGCGCCCTCGAGGGTGGTGATCCGGGCGTCATAGACATGATAGATCCGCTCCCGGAGCAGCTCGAGCCCTTGGAAGGTCGACGATCTCCGGCCGGACGACGAAGCGGAAGCCGTCGGCGCTCTCGGCCACGACCGTGAACGTCTCGCGCGACCGGGCTTGGACGCGCAGCAGCAGCGTGATGATCCCGCCGGACTTGACCGCGCCCGGATTGAACACCGACGTCGCGTCGATGAGCCGGGGCGGGATGTCGGGGACGCATTCCCGGGTCAGGATCGGATTTCCCGGCACTCGTCTCATGGCACTCCCCCTTTCGCTCATCGTGCGGCCCGCCCCATGCGGACCGCGACGCGGCAGACCGAGCCGGCCGGGCCCGGCGTGATGACGGGCCCCTCGATCGGCGCGCCGTCGACCGTGATCGACCGGACGCCGGAGGTGGCCCCGTCCGGGTTCTCGACTTCGATGATATAGCGGGCCCCGCGGAAAACCCGCTCGACCCGGAAGGATCGCCACGAAGGGGGGACGACGGGGTCGACGATCAGTCCGGCGTAGGTCGGGCGCACGCCCAGTATGAAATCGTAGGCCGACGCGGTACATCCAGGCGGCCGTCCCGGTCTGCCAGGAGTGGCTGGCCTGGCCGGCCGTCTCGTGCTCGTCGCTCGTGATGTACTGCGAATAGACGTAGGGTTCGGCGACGGAACGTGTCTGAGGGATCCGCCCCGGGAGCAGCTTCGAGAAATAGGCGAAGGCCTGTTCGCCCCGGCCGAGCAGGCACTCGGCCTGGATGAGCCCAGGCGGCCGGATGGCAGAAGACGGCTCCGTTCTCCTTTTTCCCCCAGACGCAGCGCGTGATCAGGCCGATCTTGGGATCGATCTCGCGGAAGGCCGGGGCGCAGATCTTGGGCCCGTACGGGCGTGTCAAGGCGCTCGGCCGGCGCTGTCCATGGCCCGGAGAAGCCTCGTCCGGTCCGGCAGCCCGGCGATGACCGCCCAGCTCTGGGTGTTGATGAAGATCCGGCCGGCCTCGTTCTCCTTCGACCCGATCCTCCGGCCGTCCTCGCCGAAGGCCCGGATGTACCAGGCCCCGTCCCACGCATGCGCCTCGAGCGAATCGATCAGGCGGTCCCGGAGCGTCCGAGCGTCCGCTCGCCGACCGCCCGCGCTCCGATGTGGTCCAGAAGCTCGAGCAGCCGGTCGAGCATGGCCACGTAGAACATCCCGCCCCAGACGCTCTCGCCGCCGTCGCGGCCGCCGATGTAGTCGAGCGTGTCGTTCCAGTCGCCGCGGCCGAATATCGGCAGGCCGTGGGCGCCGAGGTTGGCGCCGGCGAAGTCGGCGACGGCGAGCAGATGATCGAGGATCGTCCCCGCTCCGCCGTCGAGGAAGGGCTCGACGGCGTCGACGAAGCCCGATGTCCCCGGTCTCCTTGAGGTACTCGGTCACGGCCAGGATGAACCAGAGCGGATCGTCGCAGTGCTCGGTGAACTCGCCCTGCCCATCGCCATAGAAATGATGGTAGACCCTGCCGTCGCTCCGCATCTGCCGGGCCAGAAGCCCGACCCGCGCCCGCGCCTTCGTCGGGGTCGGCGATGACGATGGCGATCGTGTCCTGGGCCGTGTCCCGATAGCCGAAGCCGCGGCCGATGCCCCAATAATAGAAGCTGGCCACGCGGCCGACATCGAAGGCGACCTTGGCCTGGTACGGGATCCAATAGTTCAGGAAGACGTCGGCCTGGGCGTCGGGGGTCGTCGCCCGCGTGTGGGCGAAAAAGCCGTCCCACGACGCCGCGGACTGCGGCCAAGGCCGCGTCGACGGCGCGGCCGTCGCGGTATCGTCCCAGGACGGCCGCGCTTTCGTCCGCTCGAACTCGGCCTTGGGGATGACGCCGAGCGAGAAGATGACGTCCCGCGACTCGCCCGGGCCGAGCTCGACTTCGACCTGGAGGGCGCCGACGGCGTTGCCGAAGTCCGTGTCCCGCGAGCCAGAGCCCGCGTTCGAGCGCCGACGGGGTTCGTTTCGTTCCGGAAGGGGCCGATGAACCGCTCGCGGAGCGTCTCATAGGCCGCGACCGGCCGGTTGACGGTGAAAAAGGCCCAGCGGTCCCATTCCTTGTTCTCCTGGTGCTGGGTGCCGCGCGTCTCCGTCACCCAATAGGTCTTGGTGGCGAACAGGGCGTTCAGGCCCTTGTCGAAATGGACCCGGTTGAAATGCTGGTCGTCGCACTGGTTGATGAGATCGACCAGGGCATGGCCCAGGGCGAACTCGACATAGCCGACGACGGCGAGCCGGCGCGGCCGCGGCGACGTGTTGCGTCAGCGTCGCCTGCCAGATCTCCCGGTCGTCGTCGAGCGGGACGAAGAAAAGGACGGACGAGGCGATGCCCGCGACCTCGGCCTCGGCCCGGGTGTAGCCGAAGCCGTGGGCGGCCCGATAGGCCGCGGCGGCTCGCGGCCGACCGGCTGCCAGGTCAGGCTCCAGATCTCGCCGCGAGTCCCGGTCCTTGACATAGATGTATTTGCCCGGCCGGTCGGGCGGGACGTCGTTGATGCGGTAGCGCGTGATCCGGCCGTGGAGGGGGCTCCGGTCGTAGCAGATGCCGCCGCCGTTTGCCGAGACGGTGGCGAAATAGCGCCCGTTCTGGAGGTAGTTGATCCAGGGGCTGGGCGTCGCGGACGTCGGTGATGAGGTATTCGCGGCCGTCGTCGCTGAAAGTGCCCGTACGCCATGGCTCCCCGCGCTTCAGACCTTCTCCCGCTCGACGAAGCCCTGGTCGGAATGGTCGCGCGTCATGATCTTCAGCGTCGGCGATCATCTCCTTCAGGTTGATGATCCCGCCGGCCGAGAACCAGACGATGACGAAGATCGAGAGGCCAGATAGATCATCGTATAGGTCCTCCAGAAGCCGAGCCAGGCGGCCGTCGGCGACCTCGCGGGTCAGGTTGAGGACCGTGCCGACGATGAAGACGACGACCCAGCTGGCCGTCCAGGCGTAGGTCGCGATATAGATGACCTTGTCCCAGCGGGTGAATTCCCGGCCCATGCCCAGGACCTTCCAGCCCTTGACGGGCACGGCCGTCGACGACGGTGTATTCTTCTTGGATGAGGTAGGCCCCGCGATGGAGCATCTTGTCCATGTCGAAGGGCTTCTTCCGGCCGGCCAGGAGCGAGACCGCGACGTAGACGACGCTCGAGGCGGCCATGGCCAGCCCCCAGAACATCTGGCCGTTGACCGGGAAAGTCGGGCCGAGCTGCTGGAGGACGATGCCGCCGACGGCGACGACCGAGCCGACGATCATGGCCGCCCAGGCCGCGGCCGTCGTGCCCCGCTTCCAGTACAGTCCGCCGATGATGACCGCGCCGCTGCCGCCGGCGAAGATGGCCCCGGTGATGGCGAAGAAGAGGAAGATGTACTCGCTCTGCTGGAAGAGCAGGCTGAAGACGAAGCTGAAGGCGGCGACACCCGAGGATCGAGAGCTTGAGGAACTTGATGTGCTCGTCCGGCGCGAAGGGCCGCTTCCGGAGGGGCATGATCACGTCCTGGATGAAGATGCTGCCCCAGGAGTGGAGATAGGTCTCGTTGCAGCCGATGGCCGCGGCCAGCATGACCGCGGCGAAGGCGCCCATCAGCCCGACCGGCAGGAGCTTGGTCAGGGCGAGGGGCACGGTCAGCTGGCTGCGCAGGGCGTCCGTGGCCAGGCCGTCGAGGATGGGCTTGACCGAAGCGGCGGCGGCCGTGAAGGCCGAGCCGTGCCAGAAGGTGTAGGCCACGATGGGCACGAAGACGAGGAACAAGCCCCACTGGGGGATGTCCCGCCAGTTGGCCAGGACGTCGCCCATCTTGGCTTCGTGGGCGCTCTTGGCCGAGGCGTTGTAGGCCTGGGTCCCCTGCCAGGACAGCTTGCCGTAGATGACCCCGATCATGCCGATGAAGAAGTACCAGAAATTGTAGTCCTTGGTGCTGCCCGTGTGGAAAGGGTTGACGAGCGAGGCGTTGGCCGGGGCCGTCGACAGGGCCTGGAAGATCTGGCCCCAGTCGACCTTGAGCATCAGGACGACGACGATGACGATGAACACGGCGTTGACGAAGATGCCCTGGAGGAAATCGGTGATCATGACCGCGATCTGGCCGCCGCTGAAGACGAAATAGAGCGGGATCCAGAGGATGACGATCATGACCAGGGCGAACGTCGAGACGTGGAGGCCGAGCACATGGATCGTCTGCGGCAGGCCGCAGAAATAGATGAAGAACCGGGCGCTCACGGCCGGGAAGATGCCGAAGTTGATGATGCCCGAGAGGAAGGCCAGGGCCCCGGCGAAGATGCGGAAGCTGCGGCTGTAGCGGATCTCGAAGAACTGGGCCATGGTCAGGCAGCGGGTCTGGCGGAAGCGGTAGAGGACCCAGCCCGAAACGCTGATGCCGACGACGACGACGGCCATGACCATCTCCCACCAGCGCATGTTGAACCCGGCGATGTAGTTCATCTCGAGCATGCCGACGATGGTGATGGCCCCCAGGGAGGCCGTGCCCTGGGACAGGCTGATGAGGTAGCGCCCGCCGGTCCGGCCCGCGGCCAGGAAGTCCGAGACGCTGCGCATGAGCGGCTTGCTGAGGATGACGACGGCGATGATGAAGGCGAAGACGGCGGCGACGATGCCCCAATCGATCCAGGTCAGGTTCACCGGTCTCTCCTAGGGTTCCGGGGGAGCATGAGATTGGGGATTTTATCCGGGGCAGGAACGAATAGCAAGACTGGGGAGGGACTGTCCCCGAACGGGGACTGTCCCTCTTTTCGGACAGGCGGAGATGAAGAAGGCAAGAGGGACAGTCCCTGCCGGGACAGCCCCGCGAAGGAAAGGTCTTAGATCTCGAAGGCGATCAGGCCGGTCTTGAGCTTGATCTGGTCGCGGATGGCGTCCTTGGAGATGCGGGCTTCCTTCTCGGCCTTGATGGCCCGGAAGAGCTCGTAGGAGGTCAGCAATCCGTTGCCGTCCTTCTGGGCTTCCTCGATCTGGGCCGCCGAGAAGGGGTTGGGCCGGGTCTTGGCCTCGGCCGCCGAGAAGTAGTTGCCGATGAGGATCGCCTTCATGCGGGTGTTGTCGAACTCCTGCATCCTCCGGCCCTTGTACCTCTGGAGCAAGGCGCACTCGTCGTCGGTGGCCCAGTTCTTGCCGCCGCGAATAAGGACGATGAGCAGCTCGCCCTTGCGCAGACCGGCCTCGACGGCCATGTCGGCCGGGTCGATGACCCAGGCGTCCTCTTCCTTGTTCCGGATGGTGTTCTTCCAATAGAGGTCGACATCGACGACCCGGCCCCAGCCGAGATAGCGGAGCGCGTTGACGACGGACGTCTTGAGGGCCGGCCCGTCGCCGTTGAGCAGCCGGTGGAATTCCTCCTGGCCGCCCGCCTTGAGGTCCTTGATCTGCCGGTCGTAGCCGGCCAGGGCCTCCTCGAACTTCCGCTTCTCTTCATCGCGCTTGGCCACCAGGGCCTTGAGATCGGGGAAGACATAATCGTCGGCCTCGATCCAGTCGGGCGGCGCCTCGGCCGGGACCTCGGCCGCGAGGGGCTGCTTGTCCTTGAGGATGGCCATGGCCACGTCGATGTTCTTGGCGCCGAACGACGGCAGGAGCCAAAGAGACCCTTGGCCCATATGAACGATCATGGCCGCGGGCGCGCCGTCGGCCGTTTTAGCCAGGAACTCGAACCGGCCGTTGACCGACGAGTCCTTGTCCCAGACGCCGTCGGCGACCGCCTCCGGCATGAGCCGGAAGGACTTGGCGAGGAACGGCTTGAACCGCTCGAAGGGCACGTGGAGCAGGGCCCGAGGGTTGAAGACCACGGCGTCGGGGCGGGCGTTTTCGGTGACCTTGAGGCCTTCGACGGGGCCGACGAGGCTGGTGAGCGGGGCGGTCTCGCCGCTGCCGATGAAGCAGACGAACCGGGCGCCCCCGCGGATCCTCTCGACGAGCGCCTGGTGGACGCCGGCATGGAGATCGGACCGGCCGGCCATCCCCCCCTCCGTGGTCTGGTAGAAGATGATCTCGCTCGCGGGCGGGATGTCCAGGGGCCGGTCCAGGCCCGTCTTCCAAGCGGTCTGCTGCAGGTCGACGTCGTAGTCTTCCGCGATCAAGCGGTCTCTGTCCGCCTGAGTGAAGTCCAAGAGCATGATCTTGGCCATGGGCCGACTCCTTGTTCGTGTAAGGACCCATCATCGGGTCAGCCATCCTCCCCGTCAATCACCCCTGAGGGTGAACGCCGGGAGGAAATGCCCCCCCCTGGGCCGGGGCCGCGGCCGGGCGTCGACAAGGCCGCCCGCGATATGCTAACGTGGTCTCCGGATGAGCTGTCCGACCGCCCGCCCTCTGGAGGTGCCCATGGATCGCCTGCCCCGCCGGTCCCCGACCCATCTCGCCCTGACGGCCGCCCTGACCCTCATCGCGGCCGCCGCCACCGCCGTCCCGGCCGCCTCGGCCGGGATCGAATTCGCGGTCTCTTTTCCGGCGTCCCGATCGGCCGCGCCGCTCGACGGCCGCCTGCTCCTGCTCCTCTCGACGAACGGCGAGGCCGAGCCCCGCTTCCAGATCAGCGACGGCCCGGCGACCCAGCTCGTGTTCGGGGTGGACGTCGACGGCCTCAAGCCGGGCGCCGAGGCGGTCATCGACGCCTCGGCCTTCGGTTATCCGGTCCGGAGCCTGGCCGAGCTGCCGGCCGGCGAATACTACGTCCAGGCCCTGCTGCACCGGTATGAGACCTTCCACCGCTCGGACGGCCACACGGTCAGGCTGCCGATGGACCGCGGCGAGGGCCAGCGCTGGAACGCGGCGCCAGGCAACCTCATTAGCGCGCCGCGTCGGATGAGCCTCGATCCCCGCCGTGACGGGACGGTCCGGATCGTCCTCGACCAGGAGATCCCGCCGATCCCCCCGCCCAAGGACACCAAGTACATCCGTCACGAACGCATCCAGAGCGAACGTCTGACCAAGTTCTGGGGCCGGCCGATGTATCTTGGGCGCCTGCCTGCTCCTGCCCGAGGGATTCGACGAGCATCCCGAGGCCCGCTATCCCCTGGTCATTTACCACGGCCATTTCCCCTACACCTTCGACGGCTTCCGGGAGACGCCGCCCGATCCGAGCCTCAAGCCCGACTATAGCGAGCGATTCCATCTCCCCGGATACAACCGCGTCCAGGAAGAATACGCCTACGCCTTCTACAAGGAATGGACCGGGAAGGGCTTCCCGCGGGCCATCATCATGGAGATCCAGCACGCCAATCCCTACTACGACGATTCCTACGCGGTGAACTCGGCCAATCTCGGGCCCTACGGCGACGCCATCGTCCGCGAGCTCATCCCCTACATCGAAAAGAAGTACCGGGGCCTCGGCCAGGGCTGGGCCCGGTTCCTCTACGGCGGCTCGACCGGCGGCTGGGAGTCCCTGGCCGCCCAGGTCTTCTATCCCGACGAGTTCAACGGCTGCTTCGCCTGCTGCCCCGATCCGATCGACTTCCGGGCCTACACGATCGTCAACATCTACGAGCACCGGAACGCCTATTATGTCGACAGCGCCGTGGAAGCGGACGCCGCGGCCGGGCCTGCGCAACTATCTCGGCGAGGTCAGCGCCACGCTCGAGGAGTGCAACCATCGCGAGCTGGCCCTGGGCACCCACGGCCGCTCGGGCGACCAGTGGGACATCTGGCAGGCCGTGTTCGGGCCCGTCGGCGCCGACGGCTATCCTCAGCCCATCTGGGACAAGCTGACCGGCGAGATCGACCGCCAGGTCGCCGAATATTGGCGCGAAAACTACGACCTCGTCCACATCCTCGAGCGCGATTGGTCGACGCTCGGGCCCAAGCTCAGGGGCAAGATCCACATCTACGTCGGGGACATGGACAACTACTATCTCAATGACGCCGTCTATCTCGCCGAAGCGTTCCTGAAGAGCGCGAAGGACCCCGCGTACGAGCGGCGAGGTCGACTACGGGGACCGGGCCGAGCACTGCTGGAACGGCGACCACGAGCGGCCGAACGCGATCTCGCGCCTGCGCTATCACCAGATGTACCTGCCGCGCATCGTCGAGCGGATCCTGGCCACGGCGCCCAAGGGCGCGGACATCACCAGTTGGCGCTATTGATCGCGCCGGGACCTGCAACATTATCCAGCCGGCCCTCAGGAAGAGCGAGAGCCGCGAGCTCCTCGGCCGGGCGGGCGGCTACTCCGTCACGCGCAGGGTCTCCTAACCCCTTTTCAACCGAGATCTCATCCCCGCCCGCGATGAGGGAGCCCCCGGGATAATCACCCCTCGTTCCATTCCCGGGGGGGATGGCCGGCCTCGGGACCTTCCTTTACGATCGGTCCCGAGGATCATATGCGCATCTTCGCGAACGCGCCCGCCCCGTCGCCGGCCACCACGGCCGGTTCCGAGGTCCGGCCGTCCCCCTTGGCCGGACTGCCGGACCTGGCGCGAAGCCTCCGGACCGGCGAGGATCTCGCCGCCGGGGCCGGGGGACAGGAAGCGCCGCCGCCGTGGGCCGACCCGTCTCCGGAGAACGGCCAGGGTGAGCGGCCGGAGCTGACGATCGACCGGCTGAAGCTCCTCTTCTACTACGCCCCCTACGCCTATTACCTCATAGACCTCAAAGGCCATTTCATCGACGGGAACTTGGAGGCGGAGCGCCTGCTCGGCTACAGCCGGTCCGAGCTCATCGGCAAGAGCCTTTTCAAGGCCAACCTGCTCGCCTCCAAAGTCCAGCTGGCCAAGGCCGCCACGCTCCTGGCCCAGAACCTCAAGGGGCATCCCACCGGGCCGGACGAGTTCCTGCTCTCCGGGAAGGACGGACGGCGGGTCCTGGTGGAGATCCGGACCTTCCCCCTGCGCATCGAGGGCAAGACCCTGATCGTCGGCATCGCCAACGACATCACCAAGCGCAAAAAGGGGGAAGAGGAGATCTCGGCCTGGGAGAGGCGGTTCGAGCTGGTCATCTCCGCCTCCGGCCAGGTCGTCTACGACTACGACTTGGACACGGGCCATATCGACTGGAACGGCGGCGTCGGCCAGGTCCTCGGCTACAGCCTCGAGGACATGGGCGGCATCGGGGAATGGGCCGAGCGCATCCACCCCGAGGACCGCGACGAGGCCCTCCGGCTTCTCGATGACGCCGAGAAGGCCGGCGCGGCCTACGATGTCGATTATCGTTTCCGGCACGGTGTCGGCGGCTACCGCTGGATCCACGACCGCGGCTCCTTCCTGGTCGACAGGGAGAAAGGCCTGCGCCGGATGATCGGCATGATGCAGGACATCACCGAGCGCAAGCAGGCCGACCTCCTCCAGACCGCCGTCTATCGCATCGCCGAGGCGGCCGACAAATCGGCCAGCCTCGAGGAGCTGTATGGGTCCGTCCACCGGATCATCGGCACGGTCATGCCGGCCGGCAACTTCTATATCGCCCTATACGACCAGGGGCGGGACCTGATCTCGTTCCCCTACTTCGTCGACGAGGAGGACTCTCCGCCGGAGCCCGTCCGGCCGGGCAAGGGGCTCACGGAATACGTCATCCGGACGGGACGATCGCTCCTGTGCGATGAGACGGCTGACCGGGAGCTCCGCGGCCGCGGCGAGGTCGAGGTCGTCGGCGCCCCCTCGGCGATCTGGCTCGGCGTGCCCCTGATCGTGGACGGCAAGACGTTCGGGGTCATGGTCGTCCAGCACTATTCCGATCCCAGCGCCTACGGCCTGCGGGAGCAACGGATGCTCGAATTCGTCTCCTCCCAGGTCGCCCGCTCGATCGACCGCAAGCGGGCCGAGGCCGCCGTCCGGGCCAGCGAGACGACCCTGCGGGTCTTCATCGACGCCCTGCCCGGTCCGGCCATGCTCCTGGACCGGGAAGAGACCGTGCTCGAAACGAACGAGGCCATGGCCAAGAGCCTGGGACTGAGCCGGAACGAGCTTGTCGGCAAGAACGCCTTCGTGCTCCTGCCGCCCGAATCCGCGCGCTTCCGGCGGGGCCGCTTCATCCGCTGCCTCGAGACGGAGAAGCCCGTCGTCTTCGATGACGAACGGGCCGGCAAGTCGTTCCTGAACTATATGTACCCTGTCTTGAACCAGAACAAGATGGTGACCCGGGTCGCCCTTTACGCCATGGACCTGACCGCCCGCAAGGAGGCGGAGAAGGCCCTGCTCCGGGAAAAGAGCTTCGGCGACACGATCATCGAAAGCCTGCCCGGCGCCTTCTACTGCATCGAGGTCGCGGACGGCCGGATGACCCTGGTGCGCTGGAACAGCAACCAGGAGAGGATCTCCGGGTATTCCACCGAGGAGATGGGCCGGCTCGATCCGCTGAGCGCCATCGCCCCGGAGGACCGGACCGCGGCCGTCGAAAAGATCACCGAGGCGCTCAGATCGGGCACGGCGAGCGTCGAGGTCAGCCTCGTGGCCAAGGACGGGCGGCGGCTTCCGGTGCTCATGACCGCGGCCCGGGTCGTCATCGAGGACCGGACCTATATCCTGGGTACGGCCATCGACATCGCCCGCCGTAAAGAGGTCGAGAAGGCCCTGCACGACAGCGAGGAGCTGCACCGCCGTCTGGTGGCCGCCATCCCGGACCTGATCATCCGGACGGACCTCCAGGGCAACATCGTCTTCGCCAACGACGTCGCCCTCCGCGTCAGCGGGATCGGATCGGTCCAGAGCCTCATCGGCCGCAACGTTTTCGATTTCGTCGCGGCGGAGGACCGGGACAAGGCGATCGAAGCGTCCCGGGCCATGGTCGACAAGAAGATCCCTCCCGTGGAGATCGGCCTGTCCTTCTCGGACAAGGACAAGATCCAGTTCGAGATCGACGGCGCCGTGCTGCGCAGTCCCGACGGATCGCCCTACGGCGCCGTCTATCTCTGCCGCGACATCACCGAGCGCAAGCGGGCCGAGACGGGCCTGCGGGAAGGCCTGGTCAAGCTCCGGTCGACCCTGAAGGCCTCGATCGACTCCCTGGCCTCGGCCATCGAGATGCGGGACCCGTATACGGCCGGCCACCAGGAGCGCGTCACGCGCCTGGCCCGGGCCATCGCCGTGGAGATGGGCCTCGCCGAGGAGCGGGTCGAGGCCATCGAGATCGCCGGCGTCATCCACGACCTCGGCAAGCTCTACGTCCCGGCGGAGATCCTGAGCAAGCCGACCAAGCTGACCGAGCTCGAATACGCCATGATCAAGATGCACGCCCAGGCCGGCTTCACGATCCTCAGCAAGATCGACTTCCCCTGGCCCATCGCCCAGATCGTCCATCAGCACCACGAGTTCGTCAACGGCTCCGGCTATCCCCGGGGCCTGGCCGGCAAGGAGATCCTGCTCGAGGCCCGCATCCTCTGCGTCGCCGACGTCGTCGAGGCCATGTCCTCCCACCGTCCCTACCGGCCTTCTCTGGGCATCTCGACGGCCCTCGAGGAGATCGCCCAAAAGAGGGGCATCCTCTATGACCGCGAGGTCGTCGACGCCTGCCTGCGCCTGTTCCGCGAAAAGCAGTTCAAGTTCGACTGAGCCCGCGCCGGGTCCCTTGAAATCGGGGCGGTCCTGGGCTACGATGCGGTCACCATGGATATTCCCCTCGTCCCGATCCTGCGATGGACCGCCGTTCTGGCGTTGGCGGCGCCGATCGTCGCGACGGCGCTGCCGGGCCGCCGGCCGGAGAAGCCGAACAAGCTCGCCGAGGCCCTGCTCGCCCGCGTCGGCACCGAGCGGGAGCCCGGCGCCGGGATCATCGTCCTGCGCGAAGGGCAGATGGCCTATCTCGGGGCGCGCGGGGTCGCGGACCTGCAGGCCATGCGGCCGATCGACGGCCGGACGGCCTTTCGACTGGCCTCGGTGACCAAGCAGTTCACGGCCGCCGCGATCATGCTCCTGGTCAAGGACGGCAAGCTCCGCTATGAGGATGCCCTCACGGATCTCTTCCCCGGGTTCCCCGAATACGGCCGCGGCATCACGGTCCGCCATCTCCTGAACCACACGTCGGGACTTCCCGACTACGAGGACCTGATGCCGCCCGCGAACCCGGCATCGCCCGTCGAGGAGTCCCAGATCGACGATCTCGGCGTCCTCAAGCTCCTCGAGGCCCAGAAGGCCGGCTGGTTCGTGCCCGGGAAGCTCTGGCGTTACAGCAATTCCGGCTATGTCCTCCTGGGGCTCGTCGTCGAGAGAGTCTCCGGCCTCGACTTCCCGGAGTTCCTTCGCGAGCGCATCTTCGCCCCGCTCAAAATGGACAACACCCTGGCCTTCGTCCGGGGCCGGAACAAGGTCTCCGACCGGGCCTTCGGCTATTCCAAGGAGAAGCGGCAGTGGCGGTTCACGGACCAGAGCCCGACCTCGGCGACGCTCGGCGACGGCGGGGTCTATTCGTCGCTCTACGATCTGACCCTCTGGGACGAGGCCCTGCGCCGGCACCGGCTTCTCACCGAGGACGAGATGCAGCCGGCCTTGACCCCCGTGCGCGTGCCTGGCAAGGGGCCAACCGGCCCCGACGGCAAGCCGGCCGACTACGGCTTCGGTTGGTTCATCAACGGCTGGCAGGGCCACCCCCGCATGTGGCACTACGGGGAAACCTCGGGCTTTCGCACGGCCATCCAGCGCTTCACGGCGGACGACCTGACGGTCATCGTCCTGGCCAACCGCACGGACGTCGATGCCACGGGCCTGGCGCTCCAGGTGGCGGGCTATTATCTAAAGAGCGGGAAATAGCTAGACGACGGTCGTGGGGATGCCCTCGTTCCTCCCGTACAGATGACGGATCAGGGCGCAAACGGTCTGGGACGTCAGCCTCTCGAACTCGACCCCGAGCTCATGGACGTCCTCGTTGTCCCTCTTCCGGGACCAGCGCACTTCCGCGTCGAGGGTCACGGCCTCGTCCGTGCCCGACAGGCTGATCCGGATCTTGATCAGGGCCCCGACCGGATAGCTCTTCGAGGTCACGATCCGGGCCCCGCCCGTGGACAGGTCAAAGGTGTGGGCGGCGACGCCGGGGCCCTGGTAGCGGTCGACGGCGGTCCGGACCAGGACCTCGTTGCGCTCGATGAAGCGGTGTCTCTTGCGTCGTTCGAACATGTCCGGCTCCTGGGACGATCCGAATATTATCCAGACGCCGATTATGGGCCCGTCAGGCGCCGCGGCAATCACCCCGGAAGATGATTCCGGCGGTGATTTCCGGCCCCGGAGGTCCGTTGACGGCCTGGCGGGCCGGTGTTATCCTGGGGCCATCCCTGATGAAGGCCTCCAAGCGCTGGGCTCTCGTGCTCATGGGCGGCGGCGCCCGGGGGCTCGCCCATGTCGGCGTCCTCCGGTTCCTCGAGAAGAAGGGGCTTGTCCCGGACGTTATCGCCGGGACGTCCATGGGCGCTCTCGTCGGCGGCCTCTTCGCCGCCGGGCTGTCCGGGGCGCAGCTGACCGGGATGCTCGACGGCCTGGGGCTCGACAAGGCGGCCAACAAGGCTCTCGGCCGGGGCCTGCTCAGGCGCCCCCGGAACGTCTTCGAGTACCTCCTGCTCACGGATACCAGGAATCGGCTCATCGGCCGGCTCAGCGGGCCCAAGGAGGATCCGATCGAAGCCTACATCCGGGGTTTCGTCGGCAACATCCGCATCGAGGACCTGCCCATCAAGTTCCTCTGCAACGCCGTCGATCTCTGCTCCGGCCGGGAAGTCCTGTTCACGCAGGGCCGCCTGGCGCGGGCCCTCCGGGCCACGATCTCGCTGCCGCTCGTCTTCGCCCCGGTCGACACGGGCAGTATGCTGCTCCTCGACGGCGGCGTCCTTGACAGCGCGCCAGTCGAGGCGGCGCGGGAGGCCGGGGCCGAGGTCGCGGTCCTCGTCGACGTCCACCGGCCGCTCAAGAGGGTGTCCAAGGACCGGCTCAAGAGCACGTTCCAGATCGTCCAGCGAACGATCGAAGTGGCCGCGGCCGCATCCTTCGAGGAGCGGGACCGGCACGCCGATTTCGTGCTCCGCGTCCCCGTCGACCTGGGAGTGCTGAGCTTTTCCGCGCCGCGGCGCATCGCCATGGCCGGGGAACGGGTCGCCGCGGCCGGATTTGAAGGCCTCAAGCGGGCCATCGGCGCTTGCGATTGAGACGCCCGAAAGGAGTAGCCCGATGATCGTCAGGCTCATGAAGATCTCCGCCGTCATCCTGATCGCGGCCCTGGCCGGTCCGGCCCAGCAGTCTCCGCCGCCGGCGAAGCTCGTGCCTGTCGCCGGGCCCCTTTATATGGTCTCCGGCAGCGGGGGCAACATCGGGGTCGTGGCCGATGAGGCCGGGCTCCTCATGATCGATTGCCAGTTCGAGGCCACGGCCGACGCGGTCCGCGAGGCCATCAAGCCGCTCCCGGGCGCCGGCCGGGTCCGTCTCCTCGTCAACACGCACTGGCATTCCGACCACACGGACGGCAACAAGGCCTTCGGGGCGGGGGCGGCCATCATCGCCCACGAGAACGTCCGGGCCCTTCTCGCCAAGGACCAGGCTGTCTTCGGCAACGAGATAAAAGCCCTGCCGGCCGCGGCCCTGCCCGACGTGACCTTCGCCGACGGGCTCACGGTCTATGCGGGCGGCCAGGCCGTCCGCCTAGTCCATTTCCCTCACGCCCACACCGACGGCGACACCGTCGCCTTTTTCGACGGGCTCAGGGCCGTCCACATGGGCGACATGTTCTTCAACGGCACGTTCCCCTTCATGGACGTGGACCATGGCGCCGATGTCGCCAGCTGGGTCCGTGATCTCGACCAGATCCTGGCCGGACTGCCCGCCGAGGCCAAGATCATCCCCGGCCATGGCCCTCTGGCCGGCGTCCCCGAGCTCAAGGCCTTCCGGGACATGCTCGCGGCCTCGACCGAGTTCGTCCGCGGCCTGATCAAGGCCGGGAAAACGCTCGAAGAGGTCAAAGCCACGCCGCTGCCGGCCGGTCTCCAACCCTGGGCCAGAGGCTTCATGAACGGCCCGCGCTGGCTCGAGCTCGTTTATCGCAGCCTGACCGGCCTGCGGGGAACGCCGTGACGCGGCCGGCGGCCCGGATCTTGACAAAAAACTGACAACTTCGCACCGGCTTGGGCCGATCATGTCGATGGAAACGAGGGAGCCGCGCTCCGGCAGGGAGAACGACCGCGGGAGGGCCGGGAGAGGGGAACTTCCGGGCCCAAGGGGAGTCAAGAGACGGAGGACGGGATAGCGTCTTTCTTGCCGTAAAAATGCTTGAGCAGCGAGAGGATGGTGTCGGGGATCCGGTGCAGGAACTCCACGCCGATGTCGAAGTGCTTTCCGTCCCGGCTTTCCCGGGCCCAAATGACCTCGCCGTCCACTTCGACGGGCGGTTCCCCGCTCCCGAGGTCAATAGCGATCCGGATGACATAGCCGACCGGGAAGCTCATCTCGCAGCACACCCAGGCCCCGGACACGGACATATCGTGGGTATAGGCGTTGACGGCGCCCAGCGGGGCGGTCTCCTGGGCTTGGCTCTTGTCCTTGAGAAGGACGTTGGTATGCTCCCCGAATCGCTTCTCGCGACGGTTCTCCATCCTCGATCCTCCGCAATGGGACGTGATACGGCGCAAAGACCTATTCTGGACGGCCTCTCCAGCCGGGTCAATCACCGGAAGCGGCTAATCCGAGGGTGAGATCCGGGCTCAATACCAGTCCGAGAGGATGAACCCGATCCCGATGCGGTGGACCCGGTGGTTGTAATCGAGGAGGCTCTCGCCGTAGCCGAGGAAATATTGGACATAGCCGGCGACCATGGCGAACATCGGGAAGCTCCACTCGAACTGGATGGCGCCCCGGTTCTCATGGAAATTCAGGTTGTCCCGGAGCATGACGCCTAACCTGTGCTTCTTGAGAAAATAATAGGCCCAGACCTCGCCGTTGCCGACGTAGTGGGTCAGCCCGGGATTGTCGTCATCTCCGTCGGGGAAGCGGTACCAGCTCTTGACCAGGATCGAAACGGGGCCGCGCTCGAGGCCGACGTTGGCGACCAACCGGTTCCAACTCCTCGAGAGGGGCTCCGATTGGCCGTTCGACTGGTGATTGAGGCCCACCTGGACGAAGCGGGTGTCGACGCCGAGGACCCGCAGGCGGGTGCCCCAGGTGAGCAGGACCTCGGGTTCGTAGTCGGTCTCGCGGAAGGGCGAGCTGTCGTCGAGATCATAAAGCTGCCAGAAGGACCTCTGCGTATAAGCGAACCAGAGATTCAGGTTCTGGCCGAACATGTCCCGCCAGAGCCGCGCCTTGAAGCTGATCTGGAAGGTCACTTCCGGTTTCGTGAGCGTGTGGGTCGGGTCGACCTCCCTGAGGGGCTCCTGGTTCGGGGTGAAGTTGTAGGACAGGGGCAGCGCGTAGTTGGAGCGGTGGAAGGTGATCCCCGGCTTGCCGGCGCTGGCCTTCTTGTCGAGCCGCCAAAGATCGGTGAAATAGGAAGGCCTTTCGTCGTCCTTCGCCGAAGCCGGCGGGACGGCGGCTTGACCGGGACGACCGGGCTCGGCCTGAGGCGCCGGCCAGAGCCCGGCCGAGGCGACCGAAAGGAGGACCGCAGCGAGGAGGAGGAGCTTGACCGCGAAGCGGGAAACGACGAACATGGCGACCGGCCTTTCGCCCCCCAGGCGGGCCAGGGACTTGAAGACCATTTAGGGTCTGGAGCCCGAGAATGTCAAGACGGGATCGCCGGGGCGCTACTTCGTGAAGCTCCAGAGATCGTTGAGCCAGCCGCCGGTGCCCGCCGAATCCGCGCCGTAGCCGCCGAAGAGCCAGGGCTTGCCCGCGGCGTCGATCCAAGCGAGGCCGGAATAGCGGGCGCCGGGAACGTTCGAGCTGTCGGCCGTCCCCTTGGTGCCGTATGTTCCCTTCGTCCCTCCGGTGCTGGAGCCGGAGAGCCAGGTCCATTCCGAGTTGGTGGTGTCGAAGGTCCAGAGGTCGTTGAGCCAGCGCGTCGCGCTGGCCGAATCTACGCCGTAGCCGCCGAAAAGCCAGAATCCGCCGTCGGCGTCGGTCCAGGACATGGCGCCGACCCGGGAGCCGGGGAGGTTGGTTGAAGCGGCGACGTCCACGGTGCCGAAGACCCCCGCGCCGCCGATGGTCTGCGCCCCGGCGATCCAGGTCCATTGCGAGGTCGAGGCGTCATATTTCCAGAGATCGCTGAGATAGCCGCGCGTGCCCTCGGAATCCAGGCCTTCTCCCCCGAAGAACCAGAGGTTACCACTGGTGTCGAGCCAGCCGTTGGCCAGGTAGCGGCCGCCCGGGATGTTCGTGGCGGCGGCGGTGCCTTTCGTGCCATAAACGCCTTCTTGGCCGTTGGTGTCGCTGCCGAAGACCCAGGTCCACTCTGTGGTGGCGGGATCGAACATCCAAAGGTCGCCCAGCCAGCCCTCTGCGCCCGCGGCGTCATGACCGAACCCGCCGAAGAGCCAAAGCCGCCCGCTGGCATCGACGATGGAGACCGCCCCCAAACGGGAACCGGGGGTGTTCGACGGGTCCGCGGCGCCAAGGGCCCCATAGGTCCCCGCCAGGTCCGCAGCGCTGCCGCCGGAGATCCAGGTCCAGGTCCCGCCGGCCGGATCGAACTTCCAGAGGTCGTTGAGATGGCCCAAGGCGCCCGTCCCGGAATAGCCCAGCCCGCCGAAGAGCCAGAAGTTGCCGTCCGTATCGACCCAGGAAACAGCCCCGTTCCGGGCCCCGGGAACGTTTGACGCGGAGGCCACGCCCTTGGCCCCATAGGTCCCGGGCTGATCGACCTGGTCGCTGCCCGAAACCCAGGTCCACGTCGAGGCGGTCCGATCGTACAGCCACAGGTCGTTGAGGCGGTCCCGGTAGCCCGGGCTATCGGTGCCGAACCCGCCGAAGAGCCAGAGCCGGCCGGACGAGTCGCGCCAGGAGACCGCGCCTTCGCGCCCGCCGGGAACGTTGGTCGAGGCGGCCGTGCCTTTTGTTCCGTAAACGCCGACCTGATCGCCCGTGTCGGCGCCTGAGGCCCACATCCATTTATGGGCGGACGTCGCCACTTCGCTTGTCTTCTGGCAGGCGGCGAGGCCGAATGCCAGCAGGACCAACAATCCCAGCTGTGCTGCGCGCTTCATGAGACCTCTTTACCGGAACGAGCTCTTCGTCGCTATCGTTACACCCTTAGAGTACTAAAATTCCGTAATTATCGCCAGCCCTCGCCGTAGCGGCCCGTCGGCCTCGCCATCCTCGGGCCGGCGCGGGCGGGATCCGTCTTGCCCCGATTCGTGTATAATCCGTCCTCAGAATCTCCGAGGAGGGAACACCATGCCGGTCCGGACGATCCGTACGATCATGATGCTTTTGACGGTTCTGGGGTTCACCGCCCAGGCCGTCGCGGTCTTCGGGCAAGCCCAGACGCCGGCCCAGAAGCCGGACGCCTTGTTGGGGACGTGGGACGTCAAGATGGAGGACGGCTCCCGGGAGTTCGTCTGGGAGTTCGCCCTGAAGGACGGCCAGCTCGTCGGCAGGTTCTCCGGCGCCTCGGGGACCTCCGAGATGGCCAACCTGAAGTTCGCGGACAATACGGTGAAGTTCTCGGTGACCGTCGGTAACGGCATGGTCATCGATTTCTCGGCCATCGTGGCCGAGGATAAGCTGACCGGGATGCTGTCGCTGGAGTTCGGCGAGGCCCCGATCACGGGCAGCCGCCGGAAATAGCGGAGGAGGGCCGCCATGAACACGATGTCACGGCGCACCGGCATCTCCCTGATCGCCCTGTGGACGGCCTTGAGCCTCGGGCTCGCCCTAACGCCCGGCCAGGCCCAAGCGCGATCGGCCGCGGCCGCCCCGGCCCTCTCGATCACGGTCTCCATGGACCGGCCGACGTCCCATTACTACCATGTCGTGCTTCGCGCCGACGGGCTCCCCGGCCCGGCTCAGGACGTGAAGATGCCGGTCTGGACGCCCGGCTACTACCGGATCATGGATTACGCCAAGTCCGTCAAGGACTTCCGGGCCGAGGACGGGCGGGGGCATGCGCTCCCCTTCATGAAGACGGCCAAGAACGTCTGGCATCTCTCGACCGGCCAGGCCCCGTCCTTCGTCGTGAGCTATGACGTTTACGCCTTCACCCGCTTCGTCGCCGACAGCTATCTCAGCGACGACGGCGGGTTCATCACCCCGGCCGGCGTCTTCATGCACATCGCCGGGCACCTGAAGGACCCCGTGACGGTCACCGTGACGTGCCCGCCCGAGTGGGGACGGGTGTCGACCGGCCTCGATCCGGTCCCCGGCCGTCCCGGGTCTTTCACGGCCCGCGATTTCGATACCCTCTACGACTGCCCGATCCTCGTCGGCCGCCAGGAGGTCCTGACCTTCGAGGCCGCCGGACGGCCCCACGCCGTGGCCGCCTATGACCTCGGCTCGTTCGACCGGGCCAGGTTCACGGGCGACCTCAGGAGGATCGTCGAAGCCGCGGCCGGCCTGATGGGCGAGCTCCCCTACCGCCACTACACCTTCCTCATCATCGGCCCGGGCGGGGGCGGGCTCGAACATCTGAACTCGACGGCGGTCACGCTCAGTCCCGGCTCGCTCGACGACCCCCAGGGCTACAAGAGATGGCTGAGCTTCATCGCCCACGAGTACTTCCACCTCTTCAACGTCAAGTCCATCCGGCCCATCGCCCTCGGCCCCTTCGATTACGACCGGGAGAACTATACCGATATGCTGTGGTTCTCCGAGGGGTTCACGGTCTATTACGAATACATGCTGCTCAACCGGGCCGGGCTGATGAGCCGCGACGAGGTCCTGGACCGGCTCGGCTCGACCGTCGCCACTTACGAGAACGCCCCCGGGCGCCGCCATCAATCGGCCGCCCTGTCGAGCCTCGACACGTGGACGGGCTTTTTCGGCCGCAACGAGCACGCCGCCGGCACGACGATCTCTTATTACGACATCGGTTGCGGATTGGGGCTCCTGCTGGACCTCAAGATCCGCGAGGCCTCGAAGGGGCGCGCCTCGCTCGACGACGTCATGCGGACGCTCTTCCGGACGTTCGCCAAAGAGAAGAAGCGCGGCTTCACCGACGCGGAGTTCCGGACCGTCTGCGAGCGGGCGGCCGGGGTGCCCCTGCAGGAGATCTTTGACGTCTATGCCGCGACCACTGAAAAGTGGGATTATGCCAAGTACCTCGGCTATGCCGGCCTCGACATCGACCTCGAGCCGCGGCCCGCGGCGGGTCCTTGGTTCGGGGCCTCGACCGTGGACCAGAGCGGCGACGTCGTGGTCGCGGCCGTCGAGTTGGATTCGCCCGCCTCGACCGCCGGCCTTTCGGCCCAGGACGAGATCCTGGCCATCGACGGGACGCGCGTCTCCCAGAGGTCCCTCGCGGCGACGCTCGCCGGCCATAAGGCTGGCGAAAAGATCCAGGTCCTTTATTCGAGGCGCGGCGGGGTGCGCGAGACGGACGTCGTGTTGGGAGCCAAGGCCGAGCCGACCTACAAGATCAGGGCCCTGCCCGATCCGACGCCGGAGCAGAAAGCGGCCCTCGATGCCTGGCTCAGATAGCATAACGCTGCCCTGGCCATCGAACGTAGCGGCAAGTGTCTGAGAGGGTAAAGAACAAGTGCCCCTGGCCTGACTCGAACAGGCGACAAACAGATTAGGAATCTGCTGCTCTATCCATACTGAGCTACAGGGGCACTCAGGGAAAGCGCCCTTACTATAGCCGAAGCCCGGGGCCTTTTCAATGCGCCGCGGGCCTTTCGGGAGCCGGGAACCGGGACGCCGGGATGCGGCGAGAACGTCGAGGATACACCGCCCTCAAAGGCGCGGCCGGCGTTGGCATTGCGGGCAAAAGTGGCTCGACCGGCCGCCGACGCGCTTCATCTTGACGAGCGTGCCGCAAACCAGGCAAGGCTCCCCCGTCCGGCCATAGACCTTGTGGTCGAACTGGAATTCGCCGGCGTTCCCGGCCGCGTCACGGTAGCCCGCATCGGCGAGCGTCGAGCCGCCGGCCTCGACCGCCGCGGCCAGGATCTTCCGCAGGGACCGATAAAGCCGCTCGACCGGATCCGCCCGCAGCGACGACGCCGGCGTCTCGGGATGGATCCGGGCCTCAAAGAGGGTCTCGTCGGCGTAGATATTGCCCACCCCGGCGAGGCGGGCCTGGTCGAGGAGCACGCTCTTGATCCGGCCGCGGCGGGCCTTGAGGATGGTCCGGAACTCCGGCAGGCCGACCTCGAGGGGCTCGGGGCCGAGGCCGCTGAGCTCCGCGCAGGCCTTCTCCGGCTCGCCCTCGAGGCAGAGCAGGAAACCGAATTTCCGGACGTCGCGGAACCGCAGCTCCTGCCGCCCGTCCCCGAAGCGGATGACCAGGCGAACGTGCTTGTCGCGCGGCGTCGCTTCCGCGGCGAAGAAGAACTGGCCGGTCATCTTGAGATGGAAGACGAGCGTCCGGGCGCCCTCGCATTCGATGAGGAGCATCTTGCCGCGGCGCCGGACCCCGAGGACCCGGCGGCCGCGCAGGGCTTGGAGCGCTTTCCGGCCGCCCGTCCGGAGCAGCGGGCCGTAGATCAAATCGATCCCGGCGACGGATCGCCCCTTGAGGCGCGGGGCGAGCGACCGGGCGATCGTTTCGACCTCGGGCAGCTCGGGCATGCGCCCATTATATCCCAAGGCCGAAGGGTATCGTTGAGGGGGTGACGCCGAGGGAGGAAGAGCCCCGAGCGCGAGGGGCGATGACGCAACGGCGTGGGGGTCCCCCGCCTGCGCGGAGGCGCTGATGCCAAGGAGCGCTTTGGAGCGCCGAGCACAGCCGGGGGTGACGCCGAGGGAGGAAGAGCCCCGAGCATCGCAGGGCGGGTCCCCGAGAGGACATCCGAGGCCGAACTTGATTTGCCTGCGGGATTCGATTAAGATGCCTATCTATGAAAATCAAGGGCTTCATCGCCATGATCCTGGGCTGGGCCGTGCCCGGCCTCGGCCACGCCATCCAGAAGAAGTACGCCCGGGCCGCCCTCTTCTTCATTTCGATCTTCGCCATGACCAGCCTCGGCCTGATCATGGGCGGCCGGATCTACCCCTTCCAGACGGACAATCCCCTGACCATCCTGGCCTTCTTCGCCGACCTCGGCAACGGGCTCTTCTACGGCTTGACTCGCTACGTCCACTGGGGCGGCGGGTCCCTGGAGCGGGCCACCTTCGAGTTCGGCACGGCCTATATCGCCGGGGCGGGCCTCCTCAATTTCCTCATCGCGCTCGACGCCTTCGACATCGGGGCCGGGAAGAAATCATGATCCTCGAAAGCCATCTCCTCTCGATGATCATCTACGCCTTCTTCGTGGCCCTCGTCCTGTCGCTCATCCGCCGGGCGAACCTCAAGGAGCGCCTCCGTTACGGCCTGCTCCTCTTCGCCGTCATGACCGCCGGCGCCATCGTCTTCGGCTGGCTCATGTTCCTGTTCGTCAAGAAATAGAGGCCGCCTCCGGGCCGGCGCCTGGGGTGGCCCGGACCTACAGGGGGGAGGATAATGGACAAAGGCTCATATCAGCTCCCCTTCGAGATCGAGTGCCATAAGCAGAAGGACCACTTCGAGTTCTGCCGGGTCTTTTTTAAGCGCGCTTCGCCATTCCCCAGATACCTTCTCTTCGGGATGGACAACGGACATTTCGCTCCCTATAAGCAGTTCATGGAAGATAACGCGGGGATGGTCGTCAACCGGTCCGACAAGCTGAATATACACGTGAGCAACAAGAGGACCCTCAAGAATACATGCCTGGTCGTCGATCTTGAGCCCTACTGGCCGGCTGACTTGGGCCCTGGCGAAATAAAGGCCAGCCTCGCCGAGATCGACATAACGACGGCGATCAGAGGACTGATATGAGGCGAGTGGGCCCGGGCCGGAGCGCGCCCGTCGTGAGGTGCTAGCCTCAACCTCGACCCGAGGTCCGGCTCCTCATCTGCTCTCATCTGCACGATGACGACCCTCAATGAGTTATGCTAGAATCGTCCCAGATATAGAATGATCGAGCTGTTTCACATCTGGAAGCAATACCAGAAACCTTACTGGGCGCTCTCCGACGTCACCCTCCAGATCAAGGACGGCGACTTCTATTTCATCACTGGGCCGAGCGGCTCGGGCAAGACGACCCTCCTCAAGACGATCTTCCGCGAGATCCTGCCGACCGAGGGCCAGATCCTGGTCAACGGCGTCAACATCCTCAAAGTGCCCGACAACCGGATCTACACGCTGCGGCGGACCATGGGCATCGTTTTCCAGGACTTCCGGCTCATGTTCCACAAGAGCGTCTTCGAGAACGTGGCCGTGCCCCTCCAGGTCATCGGCGTCGGCCGCAAGGAGATCCGGCGCCGCGTCTTCAACACGCTCCAGAAGGTCAACCTCCATCAGAAGATGTGGGAGCTGCCGGGCCGGCTGTCGTACGGCGAGCAACAGCGGGTGGCCATCGCCCGGGCCGTTGTCAACAATCCCGAGATCATCCTGGCCGACGAGCCGACCGGCAACCTCGACCCGGAGCTGGCCTTCGAGATCATCACCCTGTTCAAGGAGATCAACAAGCAGGGCGCGACGGTGATCATCGGCAGCCATGACCGCGAGCTCATCCGCCATTTCGGCGACAACATCCTGTTTCTTCAGAAGGGCAAGATCGTCGGCAAAGAGGCCCACAGGTGATCGAGAAGCTGAAGTTCTTCCTGAACGTCACGGGCAACAACCTGTGGCAGTTCCGGACCCGCAACCTCTTTTCGGTGACCATCATCTGCCTGTCGTTCCTCACGGTCGGCATCTTCCTCTCGCTCTCGAACAACCTGAAGGCCACAGCCCGGGAGCTGGCGACCAATATGAGCATCGCCTTTTATCTCGACGCCAAGGCCACGCCGGAGACGGTGGAGGCGATCCGCCAGGAGATCGGCCGCCCGGCCTTCGTGGCCTCGGTCAAGCTGGTGACCCCCGACGAGGCCCTGGAGCGGTTCCGGACGAGCTTCCCCGAGCTCGCCGACATGGCCGCCGGCCTCAAGGCGAACCCGTTTCCCCCATCGCTCGAGCTCCGGGTCAAGGCCAAGGCTTCGGCGTCGAAGGAGGTCCTGGCCTTCGTCGAGGGGATGAAGAAACGCCCCGGGGTCGTCGACGTCCTGTTCAACCAGGAGTGGGTCGAGAGGATGCAGGGTTTCAGCCGCCTGGCCGGGGCCGTCGGGGCCTTTCTCGGCGGGATCCTGATCCTCACCTCCTTCTTCATCATCTCCAACGTCGTCAAGCTGAACGTCTTTGCCCGGAAAAACGAGATCGAGATCCTGCGCTTCGTGGGCGGCACGAACCTCTTCATCCGCATCCCCTTCTGGCTCGAGGGCATCACCCTGGGCCTCCTCGGCAGCCTGCTGTCCCTCGGCTTGCTGTTCATCGTCATCAACCTCTTCCCCGTCTACCTGGGGACGACGCTGGGGGCGCTCCAGCAGCTCCTGCGATTCCGCTATCCGGATCTGGCCCAGGCGCTGGCCCTGCTCGGCGGCGGGGCGGCCACGGGGTTCATCGGCAGCGCGACCTCGGTCTCGAAATTCTTAAAGGTCTAAGACGGGGTCAAACCTATTTTTCGTTACTTTTGGACCTGACGCGCGAGCGGAGCAAACAAAACTGACGAAAAATCGGTTTGACCCCATCTTGAGGCCGTTGCGAAGAACCCTTGGCTTCTGATAATATCAGGTCGATGGCTTCGCTGGGTGATTCGCTGCGGGAAGAGCGCGAGGCGCGCAACATCTCCCTCGAGGAGATCGCCTCGGCCACCAAGATCGTCCCTCGCTATCTCGAGGCGCTCGAAACGGACCGTCTGGACCTGATGCCCGGCGGGTTCTTCGTCAGGGCGATCATCCGTTCGTATGCCCAGGCCGTCGGTCTCGATCCGGACGAGGTCGTGGAGCGCTACAAGGCGGCCGGGATGCTGGAGCCCCCCGAGCCGTCCAGGGGGATCTTCTCCCGGCGGGCCGCGCCGGCGCCAGTTCTCGCCGACCAAGCCCCGGCCGTCGCCCCGCCTGTCCCGGTCGAGGCGCCCATTCCCGCCGTTGAGATTCCGGCAAGCATGGAAAGGCCGGAGCCGGGAGTTCTCTTCGAAGAAGCCGCCGCCAAGCCGGGACGGCCTCTGATGACCCGCCAGCAAATGCGGGTTTGGACTTGGCGCGGGCTTGCGGCCTTGGGCATCGTCCTGGTGGCCCTGATCCTGTGGTCCCCCTGGCACCGACATCCGGCCCCCATAGGCCGGGGCCCCGTCACGGTTCGGACCCAGCTCCCGGCGGCGAATCCGGCGGCCAAGCCGGCCGAGAAAACGGTGAAGCCGACGGAAGCGGCCAAGCCTCCGGAAAAGACCCCGACGGAGACCGGCCGACAGGCCGCCCAGGCCGTTTCCAAGACCGCGGCCGAAGCGCCCCCGGCCGTCGCCGGGCCGCCCGCACCCAAGCCTGAAGCGGCCGTCCCGCCCCGGCCAGCGGAGAGATCTGGAAGGGCATCACGATCGAGATCGTCTTCGACTCCGAGACGTCGATCCAGGTTTACGCCGACGGGGCGCTCCGGATCGGCGGGGTCTTCCCGGTCGGCGCCTCGGCCCGGGCCCAGGCCAACGAGACGCTCCTCATCCATACCGGCAACGCCGGCGGATTCACGTTCAAGCTGAACGGCCGTCCGGCCAAGCCGCTCGGCGGCCCCGGTCAGGTCCTGACCGACATCAAGATCACGCTCGAGAATCTCAAGGATTTCCTCGAGGCCCCGTCCTCCGGGCCCACGGGCTGATGTCCCGGCCGGACCTTCGAGAGCTCCGAAGCCATGCCCAATGACCAGGCCGAAGCCATCGTCCTGCGGACGTCGAACGTCGGCGACCAGGACAAGATCGCCGTCTTCTTCTGCCGGGAGAAAGGCATTCTCCGGGGCGTGGCCAAGGGATCCCGCAAGTTCGGCAACCGGTTCGGCAGCAGCCTCGAGCCCCTGTCCGTCGTCCGCGTGTTCTATTACGAGAAGGAGCGGCGCGACCTCATCACCGTCTCCGGCTGCGACCTCATGGAGTCCTTCTTCGAAATGCAGGCCGAACCGGCCACCGCCTTTCTCTTGACCTACTTCGCCGAGCTCGTCGAGGAGTTCGCTCCAACCCGGGCCCGGGAGGACGTCCTTTACCGGCTGCTCCTGTCGGTGCTCCGCTGCCTCAAGGAGGGCGGCGACCGGGAGTTCGCGGCGGCCTATTTCGAGGCCTGGTTCCTCCAGGCCAACGGCCTGCTGCCGGACCTGGCCCGCTGCGCCAGGTGCCGTAAGGCCCTCGACCGGGGCTGGGTTGGCCCCAAGAGGGACGGGGCCTATTGCCCGGATTGCGCCCCGGTCAAGAAGGACGAGCTGGCCCCGGGGATCCAGGATTTCCTCCGCTGGGTGCGCAAGAACCCGCCGCCGGGGGCTGGCGCCCCGCTTTTCCCGCCGGACCGGATCGCGGCCATCCGCCGGACGCTCCAGGCTCTCATCATCTATCATATGGAGCGGGAGCCAAAGAGCCTGCATTTCCTCAAGACGAAGTGAACCGGTTTTTGCTATAATTGGGGGAACGCTTTCGGAGAACTCGCAGTTTTCATGGACGTGGCCTGAACCGACAGAGGAGGCTTGATTGAAAAAAGCTGTGCTGGTGATCCTTGGTCTGATATTCGCGCTATCCCTGTCGGCCGATGTCCGGACGGGCCAGATCCGGGGCCGGGTCGTCGATAAGACCGGCAAGCCGGTCGCCGGCGTCAAGGTGACCTTGATGCGCCCGCAGGCGGCCAGCCAGACGGTCGCCACGGACGCGTCGGGCCTCTTCCGCTTCCCGGCCGTCTTCCCGGGCGCGGACTACAGCGTCCAGGCTGAACATCCCGACTACAAGACCGCGCTCCGGTCGAACATCACCGTCCCCATGGGCGGCCGGGTCACCGTGACCGTGCCGCTCGAGCTGGGCAAGCCCGAGGAGACCGTCAAAGTGACGGCCGCGACGCCGGCGATCGACCCCACCAAGTTCACGGCGGGCGCGGCGTTCGGCGCGACCGAGCTCCAGACGCTGCCGACGGCCCGCAGCCCCTGGGTCATCGTGCCGCTCGCCCCCGGGGTCATGGTCGACCGCGAGGACGTCGGGGGCAGCGAGTCGATCGCCCAGTCCAGCTTCGTCACGCGGGGCGACCTCTCGAACGGCGCCACCAACACCTGGACCCTCGACGGGGTCAACGTCAGCGATCCCGTCGACCTCGGCCTCGCCGCCGTCCGCTTCGACTTCGACGCCGTCGACACCCTCGCGATCACGACCGGCGGGGCCGCGGACGTCACCCAGCAGACCTCCGGCATCGCCGTGAACATCCTGACCCGGCGCGGCGGCAACAAGTTCGCCGGCCAAGCTCACTTCTATCTGACCGATCACGCCTTTCAGAGCAGCAACATGACCGCGACCCTCCAGGCGGAGGGCGTTAGGGACACGAACAGGATCCAGCAGATCAAGGATTTCGGGGCCAGCGCCGGCGGTCCCATCGCCAAGAACCATTTTTGGGTGTGGGGGTCTTACGGCGTCCAGGACATTTTCAACTACACGATCTACGATACCCCGGACCGGGCCCAGTTCAGCGATTACAGCTTCAAGCTCAACGCCGAGATCTTCAAGGGGAACCGGGCCGAGGCCCTGTTCCTGTCCAGCTCGGACGAGCGGTTCGGCGTCAACGCCGGGGTCTCCAAGCCCGAGGGCGACCATCAGACGAGCCGGTTCAGCCTGGGCAGCCCCGTCTTCAAGTTCCAGGACGAGCAGGTCCTGGGCCGGGCGCTCTACCTCTCCGCGAAGTTCACCTGGATGAACTCCGGCACCACGCTCAGGCCGACGGTCGACGAGGCCATGACGAACCCGGTCGTTTTCGACGTCGCCGAGGGGCTCTACGTTCCCTTTTCGAGCGACTTCGGCCGCTCGTGGGACCATAGCCAGGACATCCGGGCGAACAAGGGCCTGGAGGTCACGGCCACCCTGTTCAAGGACAATGTCCTGGGCATGTCCCACGAGATCAAAGGCGGCCTCTCCTTCGCCCACAAGAAGGTCACGACGGGTTCGGGCTTCCCGCAGAATTACGAGATCTTCCGCGACTTCACCGAGCCGCTCATCGACTTCGGCGAGGGCCTGGCGGTCCCGACGTCGGAATGGCAGCGCTTCGTCCTGAACCGGGAGGACCGGCGGATCGACCTGCTCGGCCAGTCTTCGGCGTTCCTGCAGGACACCATCGTCAAGGGCCGGTTCGCCCTGCAGCTGGGCCTGCGCTACGACGAGCAGAGACCCACCACCGGCGCCTACGCCGTCTCGACCATCCTGTCGGCCTGGTCGAACGTCTTCGACTCCAACACCATGACTTCCCTGGACACCTATTTCCCGCCGCTGTCCGTCAACGCCGTCGACTCGAAGTACCGGTGGAGCACCTGGTCGCCGCGGGTCGCGCTCAGCTGGGACCTCAAGGGCGACGGCCGGACCGTCCTGAAGCTCGCCCTGGCCCAGTACGGCAACCTCCTCACGCCGGGCGCCAACGTCACGGCGCCGCTCGGCCTGGCCGGCAACTTCAACTTCTGGTGGACGGACACCGACGCCGACTCGATAGTCGACCTGACCGAGGTGTACTGGATCTACTCGGCCCTGAGCGCCACGACGCCGAACCAGCTCTATGCCCTGTTCGACTCGTCCGGCAAGATCACGGATGCGGCCTCGGCCGCGCTCGTGGGCGGGTTCACGGGCGACGCCTACCTGGCCGGCAACTTCTCCGGCTACGACTGGAGCGACCGGGAGGCCGTCAACTACGACAACGTGACCACCTTCTACCGGTCCGACGTGGACGCCAATGTCAAGAACATCAAGACCTCGCCCCGGACCCGCGAGGTCTCCCTGAGCCTCGAGAAGGAGCTGCGGAAGGACCTCGTCGCCTCGATCGGGGCGACGTTCCGGCTCTACGACAACTTCGACTGGGCCAAGATGTACTATCCGGCCGACATCTACCCGTCGACGCCCGATCTCGTCATCGACAACACGACGGGTCCCTGGTACGCCGTGGCCGGCAGCATCCCCCAGTCCATCACTTACACCAACAGCAGCGACGACGAGGTGACGATCGATCTCGGCCAGGCGGGCGGCCGGTCCTGGTACCTGCCGGTCTCGACGTTCCCCGGATCCACGCCTTACCGGATGATCGACAAGAGCCGCGCCTACCGGACCTATTACGGTCTCGATCTCGGGCTGACCAAGAGGCTTGCCGACCATTGGTTCATGAACGCGTCCCTGACGCTCCAGGACCAGCGCGCGCATCTTCGCGATTCCTATATCGACCCGACGAACGTCTGGGCCGTCGACGGCCAGTCGTACGGCAACTGGGGCGGCAGCTCGGGCGGCAAGATCTCCGCCCTGATGTTCTCCCGTTGGCTGGTCAAGGTCAGCGCGCTCTACCAGCTGCCCTGGGGTTTCGACGTCGCGGCGACCCTGCACGCCCGGGAAGGCTGGACCGTCCCCCACACCATCACCCTCGCCTATGCCAATGCGGAGTCCTGGCCCGGTCTCTACCGGTCGACCCTCGTTTACCTGCAGCCGCTCACCCAGGACCATCTGCCGGCGTTCCGCGAGCTGGACTTCCGGGTCGAGAAGTCGTTCACCTTCGGCGCCGGACGCCTGGTCCTCATGGCCGACGTCTTCAACGTCTTCAACTCGGCCATCGTCAACAGGGCGTACGACGCGTACTACGGCACCTATTACGTCGATACGGATACGTTCGTGCCCAACGCCTACAACCGCGCATTCAATGAGATCCTGAACCCGCGGGTCTGGCGGTTCGGCCTGCGCTACGAGTTTTAGGCGATCGGGAAAGGGACAGTCCCCGTCCGGGGACAGTCCCTATTTCTTGATCTTGGAGATGAACTCTTCGACTTCCGGGATCCCGCCCTGGAAGATGAGATACCCGTTGGACGGCTCGCGCTCGGTGATCTCGCCGGCGATCGGCGTCAGCATGATCCGTCGCACCTCGTCGAGGTCGGTGGTCTGGCCCAGGGCCCAGGCCAGCTTGACGTAGGCCACCTCCGGCAGCATGTTGGCCGCCGGGATGACCCCGAGCTCCATCATGTCCCGGCCGGTGTCGTAGACGTACATCTGGACATAGCCCCAGAGCGTCTGCACGGTCATGTAGACGGCGATGCCCTTGTCCCGGGCCCGCTTGAGCGCCGGGTAGAGCGGCTTGTTGACGTGGCCGAGGCCGGTCCCGGCGATGATGATGCCCCGGTAGCCGTTGTCGATGAGCGAGTCGATGATGTCCGGCTTCATGTTCGGGTAGTAGTAGACGATGGAGACTTTCTCCTCGAAGGCCGTGTTGATCCGGACCGTCCGGTCGGACCGGCGGCGCTTGTAGTCCTGCCGCAGCGGCGTGATCTTCTCCCGGCTGACCATGGCGATGGGGATGTCGCCGATCGTGCGGAAGGTCGAGCGGTAGCTCGAGTGCATCTTGCGGACCCGCGTCCCCCGGTGGAGCAGGCCGTACGTGTCCGAGGTCGGGCCGAACATGCAGACCATGACCTCGGCGATGTCGCTTTCGGCCGCGGTCTTGACGCTGTGCATGAGGTTGAGCGCGGCGTCGGAGGACGGCCGGTCGGTCGACCGCTGGGAGCCGACCATGACGATGGGCACGGGCGAGTCCTGGACCATGAAGGACAGGATGGCCGCCGTGTGGTGCATGGTGTCCGTGCCGTGGCCGATGACGATGCCCTGGACGCCCTTCTCGATCTCGCGGCCGATGGCCTGGGCCGTGGCGATGTATTGCTCGGGGCCCATGTTCTCGCTGAAGACGCCGAAGAGCTTTTCGGTCTCGAGGTTGCAGATGTCGGCCAGCTCGGGCACCGAGCCGTAGAGCTCGCCCGGCGAGAAGGCCGGGATGACGGCGCCGGTGCGGTAATCGAGACGGCTGGCGATCGTGCCGCCCGTGCCGAGCAGCTTGACCTTGGGCTTGGCCGGGTCGTAGGGGAAGTCCTTCTCGGGGATCTTGTAGTGGGCCTCTTTGCGGCCGCTGATGGAGATCAGCTCGACCGACTTGGCGGCCAGGCCGATGTTGTAGCCGGAGCGGAGCTTGAGGACGATGTGCTGGGCGTCGGCCGTCTCCGAGCGCGGCAGGATGATCCCGGTGTAGGTGCCCCGGGAGGTCTTGATGTCGACGTCGCTCCAGACCATGGCCCCGAACGAGCGGAGCGTCTCCAGGGCCTCGCCCCGGTAGCCTTTGTAATCGTCGTTCGCGGCCATCAGCATGTCCCTTCGGCCGCCGCCTCGACCCGCTCGCGGACGGCGGCGCCCTCGACCCGCCCCCGCAGGGCGGTCATGACCAGGCCCATGAGGACGTGGGCTTTCTTCGCCGGATCGTGGACCGTCATCAGCCGCAGCGCGCCGTTGGACTCCACGACCTGGCCATAGATCTCCTCGTCCGTCGCCGGGCGGATCTCGCCGGTCCCGGGCAGCGGCTCCCGCCGGGCGGCCGTTTCCATCAAGGCGAAAACGCCGTCGCGGGAGATCCTGCGGTCACGGTACAAAGCGAAGATGCGCCGGAGCGTCTCCTCGGTCAGGGCCGTGGCGTCCAGGCCCTTCCTCCTCAAGCGCTTGGGGAACTGGACGAGGGCCACCGCGGCGGCCACCGGCGCGATCCCCCAATCCTTGACCAGCGTCTCGAATAGGCCGGCTCGACAGGAGACGGCCAGCGGCTCGACGACATCGGCCGGCAGGCCGAGCTCCTTGTACCAGGCTTCGCGCGTCCAGACCGGCGCGGGCAGGCCCTGGCGGATGCGGGCCAGGCGCTCCTCGGTGACCTGCTTCGGCGGCAGGTCGGTGTCGGGGTACATGCGGTCGGGCCCGGGCAGGATGCGCTCGAAGCCGTTGGTGCCGTCGCGCAGGGCCTGGCGGGTCTCGGAGGGGACGCCGATCGTGGCTTCGCGGGCCCGGATGGCGATCTCCTGGACGGCCGTCTTGACATCCTCGGCCGGGCCCCAGACGACGACCACGACGTCGTCGGTTGTCGCCTGGACGGCCTTGCATACGGAGTCCCACCGCGAGCTCGACAGGGTCTCCGAAAGGCTGTCGGAATGGATGATGTTCGGGAGCTTCGTCAGGCAGGCGACGACGCGGACCCGGTCGGAGATCTCCCGCGAGAAGCGGGTGTTCGTCTGGGTCTGCCAGTTGAGCAGGTCGCGGAAGCCGCGGAGGACGACCGCCGCGGCGACGGCGCCGGCGGCCAGGGCGTCGCGGATCGGCTCGTAGCTCGTCTTGGCCAGGATCCGGGTCACGTCCTCGGATCCGGACCGGAAGGTCTCGGCCGTGAGGCCCCGGCGGTGCAGCTCCTCGCGCAGCCGGAGAAGGTTCCATTGCCGCATGGCCTCGAAATAGGTCAGCAGCGGGATGCGGGGGATGCGGGGCACGCCCTTGATCTCGATGCGGGTGCCGCCGCGCACACTGACGTTGACGTCCTCGCGGGCGGCGCCCATGCCGGTCCGGACCTGGCCGGTGCTGCGGACGAGGCGGCGCAGGATCTGGGCCACGTCGGCCACCTCCAGGGGCGTGCGCATGTCGGGCCCGGTCACGGTCTCGATGAGAGGCATGCCCAGGCGGTCGGTCAGGTAGATGCGCCGGTGGCCGATATCGCTGACCTCGCGGCAGGCGTCCTCCTCGAGGCCGAGCTGGACGATGGAGATGCGGCGGTCGCGGTAAGGGACCCAGCCGTTGACGCCGACGATGGTCGTCCGCTGGAACCCGGTCGGGATGCTGCCGTCGAGGTACTGCTTGCGGGCGATATGGAGCTCGTCGACGAGGTTGAGGCCGTAGAGCATGGCCACGCCGAGGGCGATATCGAGGGCCTGCTCGTCGATCATGAACGGCGGCGTGTCGTCCATCTCATAGGTGCAGACCGTCTCCCGGTTGATCCGGTAGATGATCTCCTTCCTGGTCTTGAACTCCATCAGGGCCGTGCCGTCGTACTCGCCGAGCTCCGACAGGGTCGGCCGCATGTGGCGGAGGATCTCGGCGTCGTACCTGTCGCTGTAGCGGCCGGCCGGGCAGCGGCAGAAGAGCTTTTTCTCGGTCAGGAGCTGCTGATGGATCTCCAGGCCGGAGCGGAAGCCGACCTCGGCGTAGTCGGCGGCGGTCATCTCGGCGTAGGGCTTGAACTGGAAATCGTATTCGCTCATGGACCGGTCCGTCCCCGGGGACAGAAGGAGCATTATAGCACAAAAACGGGGTTGCTTTTTGGCCGGACTTGTGTAAAATAAGCCCTTTCCCGGGCGTCAGGGGGCCCTTTCGACCGTCCCCGAGGCGCCTCTCCATTCCGCTCTTCAGAGGAGTCGACATGAACATCCTGGGGCTCGCCCGTCACGGGCTGAACTCGTTCGAGCAGATCGCCATCTGCTGCGTCATGCTGACGGCCTTCATCAGCCTTTTCTACGCTTGGATGCTGCGCAAGGTCGTGCTCAAGAAGGACAAGGGCACGCCGAAGATGCAGGAGGTCTGGAACGCCATCCGCATCGGGGCCAACAGCTACCTCAAGACGCAGCTGCGCAAGATCCTGCCCATCATCGGAGGCCTGACCGTGGCCCTGTTCCTGAGCGTCTACGTCGTCCCGGCCAGCCGCGAAGCCGTGGCCGAGTTCGGCGAGAAGAACGCCCTGATCATCGTGGCCATCGGGCGGACGATCGCCTTCGTCATGGGCGCGACGTTCTCCCTGCTCGTCGGCCAGCTGGGCATGCGCATGGCCATCCAGGCCAACGTGCGGGCCGCGGCCGCCGCCCGGCGCGGCTTCAACGAGGCCCTGTCGATCTCCTATTACGCCGGCACGATCACGGGCATGCTGACGGACGGCCTGGGGCTATTCGGCGGCACCCTGATCTTCATGGTCTTCGGCACCGCCGCGCCCGACGCCCTGCTCGGCTTCGGCTTCGGCGGCACGCTGCTGGCCCTGTTCATGCGGGTCGGCGGCGGCATCTTCACCAAGGCCGCCGACGTCGGCGCCGACCTCGTCGGCAAGGTCGAGAAGGACATCCCCGAGGACGACCCGCGCAATGCCGCGGTCGTGGCCGACCTCGTCGGCGACAACGTCGGCGACTGCGCCGGCATGGCCGCGGACATCTTCGAATCCTATGAGGTGACCATCGTCTCGGGGCTGATCCTGGGGCTGGCCCTGATGGCCCTCGATCCGGCCCATGCCCTGAAGTGGATCGTCTATCCCCTGATCATCCGGGCCATCGGCGTCATCTCCTCGATCTTGGGGACCTTCACCGTCCCGATCTGGGAGCGCTTCCCGATCAAGTTCTTGCGGGCCAAGGACGCCGAGGAAGCCATGTTCCGGTCCTACGAGGTCTCGAGCGTCAACACGATCGTTTGGTCCTTCGTCGTGGCCGTGAACTACGCCCACGACTGGAAGCTGGCCATGCTGACCTCGGTCGGCGTCGGGCTGGCGGTGGCCTTCAACCCCCTGACGTCTTACTTCACCTCGACGCGCAAGAACCCGGTCAAGGAGATCGTCAGATCGACCAAGACCGGTCCGGCGACGACCATCCTGTCCGGCCTGGCGGTCGGCATGGAGTCGAGCGTCTGGGCCGTGGTCATCATCGCCGTCAGCTTCATCGTCGCTCTGGCCCTGTACAGCTCGACCGGGGCGCTCTATGTCCTCTACGCCGTGGCCATGATCGGCATCGGCATGCTCAGCCACACCGGCAACAACGTGGCCATGGACTCCTACGGGCCGATCTCCGACAACGCCAACGGCATCGCCGAGATGGCCTGGCACGACCAGACCGACCCCGAGACGGTGAAGGCCCGCCAGATCATGGCCGACCTCGACGCCGTCGGGAACACGACCAAGGCCATCACCAAGGGCGTGGCCATCGCCTCGGCGGTCATCGCCGCGGTCAGCCTGTTCGCCTCCTACATCACCGACGTCGGGCGGGTCCAGCTCCAGCTCGGCGTCCAGAACATCATGACCGCCATACGCCTGTCGGAAACGAAGGTCTTCGTCGGCCTTCTCCTGGGCGGCGCGCTGCCCTGGCTCTTCAGCTCGCTGTCGCTGCGGGCCGTCACCCGGGCGGCCGGCCTGATCGTCGAGGAGGTCCGGCGCCAGTTCAGGATCCCCGGGCTCATGGAGGGCAAGGTCAAGCCCGACTACGCCCGGGTCGTGGGCATCTCCACGGCCGCGGCCCAGAAAGAGCTCGTGCCCCTGGCCATGATCTCGGTCTTGATGCCCCTCATCGTGGGTCTCGTCCTCCAGGTCGAGGCCCTGGGCGGATTCCTGGCCGGCATCATCCTAAGCGGGCAGCTCCTGGCCGTGTTCATGGCCAACGCCGGCGGCGCCTGGGACAACGCCAAGAAATCGATCGAAGACGAGCCCCGGGACCTGGCGGCCAGCACCGGCAAGGGATCGGAGCGGCACAAGGCCGGCGTGGTCGGGGACACGGTTGGCGACCCGCTCAAGGACACGGCCGGCCCGGCCCTCAATCCGATGATCAAGGTCACCAACTTGGTCAGCCTGATCGCGGCGCCGATCATCGTCAAGTACAGCAAAATGACGATCGGCCTGGCGGCCGTCGTGGCCGTTCTGCTGTCCGCTACGATCTGGGCCATCTGGAAGAGCAAGCGCGAGGCCCCGAACCTGTTCGCGGAGATCAAAGAGAAGTAATTCGGAACGAACCGCTTTCTTAGGATATTTCTCAGAAGTGCGGCTCCGAGTCGCTCTGCCGCACTTCTAATGGTCCGTTCCGAGGACTCCGCTCCCCGCTAGACGGCCCGGCGCTGCCGCCAGGTCTTGATCTTCCCGACCAGGAACCGGAAGACGAACCGTATCCCCCTCATCAGCCGCGTGCCCAGCCACAGCATCCCGAGGCCGACCGCCGCCACGATCAGGGCTCCGACAATGTAGATGACGATGTTCAAGGTCGGGTCGGAGACGAGCGGGTAGATGTTCACGTAGGGATCGAGGAAGCCGGGCTTGAAGATCCGGATGGCCAGGACGAACGCGCTCAGCCAGCCGGCCAGGATCAGGCTGAAAGCGACGACGTAGAAGGCCAGGACGAGGGCGAGGAGGCCGATGAAGATCCCGACCGCGGCGCCCAGGCCGCCCAGGCCGAGGGGGACGCCGAAGAAGGCGATGAGCGCGCCGGCCAGGATCAGGAAGGGCAGCTTCCGCTTCTTGCCGAGCGTGACCATGGCCCCGGGCAGGCGCGAGGAGATGACGGCGGACGGCTCGCCCAGCTTGTCGAGCACGTGGAGGATCCGGGTCACTTCGTCGGGCGTGGGGTCAGCGCGAAAGGATTCGTAGATGTGGGAGTGGATCTCCCGGACCATCTCGTCCTGGTCTTTGGCGGGAATGCCCCGGAGGCCCTTGCGCAGGCGCCCGAGGTAGTTGTCGACGATCTGGGCCACCGGCCCGCTGAAACCGTTAGACATTGTCCTTCTCCTTGATGACGTCGATCACGGCCAGCCCGCCGTCCCGGTCGCCGGGCCCGGCGGCGGTCCGGGAATTGGCCACGATGGCGGCCAGCTTGCGGAACTCCTCATCGAGAACGCGGAAGGCATCCTCTCCTTTGGGCGTAAGGGTGTAATACTTGCGGGGCGGGCCCTGGCTCGATTCCACCCATTCGGAGCGGACCAGCCCTTCCTTGGCCAGCCGGCCGAGGATGGGGTAGATCGTGCCTTCGGTCAAGTCGATCTCCGACTGGCCGGCGATCGTTCTGACGAGGGAATACCCATAATGGCGCCCCCTCGAAAGACATCCCAGGATGGCCAACTCGAGGATGCCCTTTCTCAATTGAGTCGTTTTGTTTTCCATGTTATAACCAGATACAATGTAATACATAGTAGTATGCTTGTCAAGTTATTTCTTTGAAAATGGGGACATGATACCTATTTCCCTATAAAAAATGGGAAACGGGTATCATGTCCCCCATTTAGAAAGGCAAAGACGATGAAGAAAGCCGCCCTAGTCCTTTTGATCGTCGGCACGGCCGCGGCGGCGACCGTCGCGGGGGCGTCCACGGCTGACCCGATCAAGTTAGGAGTCGGGAGCTGGGACCCGGAATCGGGGCTCGGCTATCACCGGGCTGTCGTCCGCGTCGAAGCGCCGGTGCCGGCGGCCATCAAGCCCGCAGCCGTCCGGGCCGTCATCCCCTGGCGGCGCCGCGATCCCGAGCCGGAAAAGAAGAACCTCATCGTCGTCGATGCCGCGACCGGCGGGAAGATCACGAACGTCGTAGCCTTGACCATGAACCGGGAGCTCGGCGATATCGTCTTCGAGCCGAAGACGGTGCCCGGCGACTATTACGTCTACTACATGCCCTACAAGTCCGAGGGCCGCAAGAACTACCCCAACGTCAAGTACGATCCGCCGCAGCCGACCGCCGACCCGGCCTGGCTCTCGGCGAACGGTCTGGGCCAAACCCCGTCATCGCCCGTCCCGGCCGGAGCCTGGCCGCGGGCCGCGTTCGTCGAGCTGCAGTCGGCCGACGATTTCGGCGCGTTCACGCCGATGGAGCTCATCGCCACGGCCGAGGAAACGAAGGCCCTGCTGGCCGCCCATCCCGGCTCCGCTTATCTCATCTTCCCGGAGGACCGGACGCGGTCGATCCGGATGACCGACGATCTGCCCGTCCGTTGGGCGGTCGCGGGACCGGCCGGCACCGTGAAGGGCGAGGCGGCGCGCGGCGAATACTTTGCGTTCCAGCTCGGTCTCTTGGCGGCCCGGCAGGATATCGCGGACGTCGAGGTCCGGTTCTCGGATCTGGCCAAGGACGCCGCGCCCGGCGCCGGCCCATCGGCGGCTTCGACGGCGATCATCCCGGCCAAGGCCATGAATTGCCTGAACAAGGGCGGGACCGGTTGGGATGGCCTCCCGGTCCGCAAGACCGTCCCCGTCGTCAAGGGCCAGGTCCAGGCCCTTTGGTGCGGCATCCAAGTCCCGCCGGAGACGGCGCCGGGGCTGTACAAAGGCACGGTCGCCGTCGCGCCGGCCGGCCTGCCGGAGACCATCCTGTCCGTGGAGCTCAGCGTCGGCGATCAAGTTCTCAGGGACGGCGGCGACGCCGATCCGTTCCGCCTGACCCGCCTTCGCTGGCTCGATTCGACGCTGGCCCAGGACGATGGCCTGGTCCCTCCTTACACGCCGGTCACGGTCGACCGTTTCAAGGTCGGTTGCCTCGGCCGGTCCCTGGCGATCGGGCGGGACGGGCTGCCGGCCCGCATCCAGAGCTTCTTCGCCCCCGAGATGACCCGGCTCCGGGCCGAGCCTGTCGACGTGATCGCGGCCCCGATCCGGCTGGTCGTGATCGGCGAGGACGGCCGCGAGATGGCCTGGAAGCCGAGCCTCACGGGCCCGCGGCTCGGCCGGCGCGGCCAGGGGGCGGTGTATTGGGAGGCCGACAACTGCAACGGCGACTTCCTCATGAGGGTCGAGGCCCGCATGGAGTTCGACGGTTTCGTGGACTACAAGGTCGCCATCACGGCCCGGCGCGACCTCGCGGTCTCGGACATCCGGCTCGAGGTCCCCTGGAGCGGAAAGGCCGCCCGCTTCATGATGGGTCTGGGCTTCAAGGGCGGGCTCCGGCCGGAGTCCTTCGATTGGACCTGGGATCAGAAGAAGAACCAGGACGCCCTTTGGATCGGCGCGGTCAACGCCGGGATGCAGGTCGGGCTGCGGGCCGAGAACTATTCGCGCCCGCTCAACACGAACTTCTACCTCTCGAAGCCGCTGAACATGCCGCCCTCGTGGTGGAACGACGGCCGGGGCCGCGTGAGCGTCCGGAGCGCGGCCGGCGGCGCGGCCGTCATGACCGCCGCCTCGGGCGGGCGTTCCGTGCGCCTCGGCCAGGTCCTCCACTTCGACTTCACGCTTCTCCTCACGCCCTTCAAGCCGATCGATCCGGCCGCACATTTCCGCGAGCGATATTTCCACGCCTTCGAGCCGCTGGACAAAGTGGCGGCGAGCGGGGCCAACGTCATCAACGTCCATCACGCCAACCCCATCAACCCCTATATCAACTACCCGTTCCTGCGCGCCGCCGAGATGAAGGCCTATATCGACGACGCCCACCGGCGGGGCTTCAAGGTCAAGATCTACGATACCGTCCGCGAGCTCTCCAACCACGCCCCCGAGCTCTTCGCCCTGCGCAGCCTGGGCCATGAGATCTTTTCGCCTGGGCCGGGCGGCGGCTACTCCTGGCTCCAGGAGCACCTCGGCCGCGATTATATCGCCGCCTGGTTCGTGCCCGACCTCAAGGACGCGGCCGTGATCAACAGCGGGATGTCGCGCTGGCACAACTACTACATCGAGGGCCTCGACTGGCTGGCCCGGAACGTCGGCATCGACGGTCTCTATCTCGACGATGTCGCCTTCGACCGGACGACCATGAAACGGGTCCGCAAGGTCCTTGACCGCAACCGGCCGGGCGCGCTCATCGACCTCCACAGCGCCAACCAGTACAACGTGCGGGACGGCTTCGCCTCGAGCGCCAACCTCTATCTCGAGCATTTTCCGTTCCTCAACCGGCTCTGGTTCGGCGAGTACTTCGACTACAACGGCAGCGGGCCGGATTACTGGCTGGTCGAGATGTCGGGGCTGCCCTTCGGGCTCATGGGCGAAATGCTCCAGGACGGCGGCAACCCCTGGCGGGGCATGGTCTTCGGCATGACGGCGCGCCTGCCGTGGGCCGGCGATCCCCGGCCGCTTTGGAAGGTTTGGGACGAGTTCGGGATCTCCGCGAGCGAGATGATCGGGTGGTGGGTCGAGACGAGTCCGGTCAAGACGGGGACGCAGGACGTCCTGGCGACCGTGTACACCCGGAAAACGGACGGCCAGGGCGGCCGGCCGTCGGCGCTCGTGGCCCTGGCCAGCTGGGCCAAAGGACCCGTCGATGTCCGTCTCGCGATCGATTGGAAGAAGCTCGGCCTGGATCCGAGGAAGGCGACCCTCACGGCCCCGGCCATCGACAAGTTCCAGGAAGGGGCGACGTTCAAGCCCGGCGACTTGATCCGCGTCGAGCCCGGCAAGGGCCTTCTTCTGATCCTCCGATAGATCAAGAAGGCACCGGGTCTACGCATGACGCGGATCAGGCAAGAACGCGTACTGCGTAGACCCGGTGCCTTCCGGACTCAGCGGGCCAGGCGGTCGAGCTCGTCGAGCTTGAGATGGACGCTCATGATGTAGGGCGGCTCGCCGGCTGTCCAGTGCCCGTAGGTCGTCGCGACGAAAGTCCCGTCGGGCAGCGCCTCGACGCCGGGATAGGCGCAATCGGCGTCCTGGGTGTTGCGCATGAGCCTGACGCGATACTGGCCCTCCCTCCCCCGGAGGATGTCATCAAAGGCGCCGACCCAGGCCACCCAATCGCCGTGGGTGGGGCTTTCGAGGGTCGTGTCGCGGAAGGAGATCAGGAGCCGCCCGTCGGGGGCGTATTTCCCGGTGTGGCGATCCCCGGTGAGGGCGCCCGGAAGCTCGCGCGGCGCGGTCCAAGTCCGGCCCTCGTCCTTCGAGAACATGACGAAGGAATTGCGCGTCCGGCTGTTCTCCCGGAGAAGCGCGGCCAGGGTTTGGCCGTCGGGCGAGCGGATGATCCCCGGCTCGCAAAGATGGACCTCAGACGCCGCGTAGAGGGATCTCGGGAAGGACCAGGTCAGACCGCCGTCCTCGGAGAACGTGGCGTAGAGCGTGAAGACGGCCGGCTTGCGCGGCTCTGGGTCCTTGGTGAAGTACCGCCCGTCGTCGTGGAACATGGCCATGTACCGGCCGCGGCCGAAGGGCTTGAGCTCGACCAGGGCCGACATGACGACGATGCCGCCCCAATCGCCGGCCGGTGAGAGCGGTGTCCAGGTCGCGCCGTCGTCCGCGGAGACCGACAAGCGGGCCGGGTAGAGCCCGGACCAGACGATCAGCCGCTTCGTTCCGTCCGGCCCAACGATACGGTGGATGGTCGGCGTCTCGAGCGACGTGGCCCAGTTCTCGGGCACCGGTTGGCGGTCGCTCCAGGTCAGGCCGCCGTCGAGGCTCCTCTTCAGGACGATGGGCCCCCGGCCGTGTCCCTTCGGGTAGACGGCGATGATCGTCCGGCCGTCCTCGAGGAGAGCGGTCGTCGGATGACCGAGGTACTGGCCGGGCTCGCGGTCGACCACGACCTGACGCTCGGCCTGGCCGGCCAGATCGATGAGCGGGATGGCGTAGCCGCGGGAAACCGGGCCCGGCCCGGGTGCCGGCTTGGCGCAGGACCCGAAGGCCCCGGCGAGGCCCAGCCAAAGAACGGGCAAGGCCAGCTTCATCATCGTCAGTTCGCGCATGTTCCCTCGCCATGACCGCGCCGGCGCGCGATCTCAGTAGAGCTTGAGCATCCAGCGATAGAGGGGCGCCATCTTCTCAAAGCGCTCGAAGCAAAAGTCCACCAGGGCCGCGGAAAAGAACTCCTTGGGGACCGGCATTTCGAGGCCGGCCCAAAGCCCTTTGTGTTTGAGCAGCTCCGCGTTGGGGTGCCCGGGGTCATAGCCGGCGGGGACCCGCTTATAGGTCTCGCCGCCGATCTCGAAACCCGCGCGGGCCCGGAGGCCGTCCACGATCTTCCGGAGCTCCGCCCCCCGCTTGGGGTCGGCGACGACCCGGCGGTAGCGGCCGAGGATGCTGTCGGGGATCTGGTACAGGCCGGCCCCGAACAGGATGCGAGGAGGCTCGAGCTGGAAGTAGAAGCCGGGCGCGTCCATTTTCGACCGGGTCCCGTCCCAGAAATAGATCCCCAGGTTGGTCTTGTACGGGGTGGGGTCCAGGCTGAACCGGGTGTCCCGGTAGATGCGGAAGATGGACTTGTTGACCGCGGGGACGGCCAGCAGGCCGGGCGCGATCGTCTTGAGCCTGGCCCCGAGCGCGGTGACAAAGAGCTTGGCCGGGGCGATGACCTCCCGGTCAAAGGTCTCCTTGTTCCGGGCGAACCAGTCCCGGTTGTTGTTCCTCTTCAGGGCGGTGTAGAAACGGATGGTCTCTCTGGTAAAGCCGCGGAACACGGGGGCCTCGGTCATGTCGCCTCCTCGGGCGGGTCGCCGCCCGGGCTATTCTATCAAATTGCCAGGGCCGAAGTCGCTATGATATAGAGGGATGCGGGAGCGTTCATCCGGGCGAGCGGCAGCGCCCCGGGGCTCTCACGAAGCCGGCTGAAAAGGAGTCGTCATGAGCGAGCACGCGTGGGTCGACGAGTTCCCGGTCGCGGTCACCGTCAGCGACGCGGAAGGCCGCATCCTCGAGATGAACGGGAAGTCCGAGGAGGTCTTCGCGTCCGACGGCGGCGCGGCCCTGGTCGGCCGGAACGTTCTCGACTGCCATCCCGAGCCCAGCCGGACCAAGCTCGCCGGCATGATGAAAGACCGCCGGGCCAACGTCTACACCATCCAGAAGAACGGCCGGAAGAAGCTGATCTATCAGGCGCCCTGGTTCAAGGACGGGGCCTACGCGGGCTTCGTCGAGCTCGCGCTCGAGGTCCCTTGGGACATTCCCCATTTCAACCGGGATAAATAGGACGGCACCGATCCTATTTTAACAGCGCCATCGTCAGGAACGGCACGTAGGTGATGAGCAGGACGGCCACCAACCCGATCCCCAGGAAGATGAGGACATCCCGGTAGACGCGGTGGATCGGCTCCTCGAACCGGTACGACGCCAGGTACAGGTTCAGGCCGACGGGCGGCGTCAGATAACCCAGCTCGAGGTTGGCCAGGAAGATGATCCCCAGGTGGACGGGGTTGATGTGGAAGTGCGCCCCGAGCGGGATGATCAGGGGCACGACGACCAGGATGGCCGAGTAGATGTCCATGAAACAGCCGACGACGAGCAGGGCCAGGTTGAGGAGCAGCAAAAAGACGTAGGGCGACGAGATCTTGGCCGAGATCCAGGCGCTGAGCTTGAGCGGGATCTGGGCGTCGATGATGTAGTAAGACAGCCCGTTGGCCAGGGCCAGGATGATGAGCACGCCGCCGATGATCGGCACGGCCCGCAGGAAGATCCCCGGCAGGTCCCGGATCCGCAGGTCCCTCTTGATGAAGGTCTCGACGATCCAGACATAGAGGAGGGAGGCCGCCGCGCTTTCCTGGAGGCTCAGGATGCCGCCGAAATAGAGGCCGAAGACGAGGAGCGGCAGCAGGAGCTCCCAGAAGGACCGGCCCAGGGCCGCCACGGCCGCGCCGATCCTCAGCGGATGCCGCGGCATGCGCCGCCTCAAGGAATAAACGATGCCGACCGTGACCACCGAGACGACGAGGAACAGGCCCGGCAAAGCGCCCCCGATGAACATGTCCTTGATGCTCGTCTGCGAAATGACGCCGTAGATGATCACCGGCAGGCTCGGTGGGAACAGCAGGCCGATGCTGCCCGAGGCGGTCAGAAGGCCGACATTGAACCGCTTGGGATAGCCGGCCTTCTCGAGGATGATCGCCAGGAGCCCGCCCAAAGCCAGGATGGTCACGCCCGACGCGCCCGTGAACGTGGTGAAAAAGGCGCAGACGAGGACGGCCATGAGGATCAGGCCGCCGGGGAACCAGCCGAACATGGCCTGAAAGAACGCGACCAGGCGCTGGCCGGCCTTGCTCTCGGACAGGAAAAAACCCACGGCCGCGAAGAGCGGGATGGCCGGGACGGCGTCTCCGGTCAGGACCGTATAGGCCTGGTTGGGGATGATCTCGAGCGGCTGGCCGGTCTTGGCGAAAAGCAGGAACCCGATCCCGCCGAGCACGGCGAAGATCGGCAACCCCAGGAACGCCGCGGCGATGAGCACGAATATCATCGGTCCGGCCGCCCGGGCGACGAGCGGGGCCAGGAAGGCGCCGGCCTTGGACAGGGCCGGGACCGCGACGGTCCCTCCCGCCGACGCCAGATCGACGAGCGGCGCGAAGCCGAAGAAGAGCCCTATCAGGACCGCTGCGACGGCCGCCCAGGCCCGGCCCTTCCGCGGGCCGAGCGTGGTGACGAAGCGCAGGCTCATGGCGAGAAAGCCCGCGGCCATGACCAGAACGACGAGCCGCTTCGGCAGGACCCCGACCCGGCTGTCGGCGGTGAAGGCGTTCCAGGCGAAGGACACGGCGCTCAGGCCGAAGGCCAGCGTCAGGCCCGAAGCCAGCGCGGCCGTGATGGCCTCGGCCGGACCCTTCAGCTTGTCAGGCAGGAACATCCCGGTGGCCAGGGACAGGTGCTTTTTCTCCCGCGAGGTCACCGAGGCGGCGATGAACGTGGCCGCCAGCACCAGGTGTTCGATATAGACGCCGGTATCCTTGATGCCGGTATGGAAAAGCCTCTGGGCGACGACATTGGCCAGCAGCAGCGTCGCCAGGGCGAAAAGGGCCAGAAAGGCCAGGCTGTCCTCGGCGACGTGAGCGGCGCGGACGAGCCTATTGGCCATGCGTCTTTCGATAGTCCTGGATATCGGCGACCACTTGGTCGTAGACCTCCTTCGAAAAGAGGGCCCCGATGAGCGCGCTGACGGCCTTCTGGGCCGTCTCGCGCCACTTGACCATGGCCGCCGGGGTGATCTCGTGGACGAGGAGGGCGTTCTCTTTCATCATCTTCAAGGCGTCCGCCTCGAGGTTCACGGTCTCTTCGTAAAGGCCCTTGGCCGCCTCGACCGTGGCGTCGAGAAAGGGCTGATGGAGCTCGGCCGGGAGCGAGGCCCAGGCCTTGTCGCTCAGCAGCAGGCCGCCGACGAGCGGGGCCAGCGCCGGCGACAGCATGTTCGGGACCAGGGGGAAGTACTGCCCGGAGCCGGCCAGGAGCGGCGGCAGATAGATGGCCGTGACCGCCCCGCTCTGCAGCTGGATCATCATGTCGTTGTTGGTCGGACTGACTTCGAAGCCCATCTTCTTCCAGACCTGCTCGATCTCGGGAAAATCCGAGGTCATGGCGATCTTCAGTCTCTTCAGGTCGTCGGGCTCCCGGACCGGCGTCTTGGAAAAGACGTTGACCCAGCCCGCCAGGGTCCAGAGCATGATCTTGAAGCCGCCGGCTTCCAGGCCTTTCTCGAACATCGGCCTCATCTTCTCGAAGACCGCGTTGAACTCGTCGCGGCTGTGAAAGAGGAAGGGGGTGGACAGGACGACGATGTCGTGGTCGATCTTGGCCAGCCCCATGTTCGAGAAGACGCCGCCTTGAAGGATCCCCAAACGCATCTTCCGGATCATGTCCTGCTCGCTGCCGGCGATGCCGCCCGGGTAGATGCGGACCTCCACGCTGCCCTTGGAGATCCGCTCCCAGTCGTTGGCCAGCTTCTCCAGGGCGTTGCCCCAGGGGGAGCGGCTGGGAGCGATGCTGGCGATCTTGAGCACGACGGCCCCGGCGGGGCGGGCCGGCGACGGCGGGGCCGCGCCCCCGAGGATCGGCAGACCGAGGACTGACACGATGAGAATAGCCGGCAGGGTCTTGTTCATGGGCGTTCCGTTTCGATGAAGAAATCGTCGATGTGGGCCAGAAGCCAGCGGGCCCGGCGCTGATTGATGGTATTGACCAGCCGGTTGTCCGGCGCGCTGCTCACGTCGAAGGCCAGGACGCGCCCGAGCAGGTCCTTGAACTCGGCCGCGTTCTGCTCCTTGACCGAGACCGTGGTGGCCAGGGAGATCAGGGCCGAGGTGTCCGTTTTTCCGGCCACGGCCTGGGCCTTGGCGAAATGATCCCGGGCCTTGGCCGGGTCCCCGCCGAGATCGGCGGGCAGCGATCCGTAGTAGCCCACATAGAACGAATCGAGCGAGCCATGTCCGTAATCCGGGGCCAGGGCCCGGACCCGCTCGATCATGGCCCGCGTCTGCGGCACCGTCTGGCCGAGGGTCATGTCAAAGGGGTCGACGGCGTAGGCGGCCAGCCAGCCGAGGGCGGTCCAATAGAGCAGGTCGGCGTCGGCCAGGCCGAAAGGGCGACATGGCTTGATCATATCGCCGGTCGTGAAGCTGCTGGAGAAGCCTCGGGTTGCGGCGTTCGAGCCCGATGAGAAGGATGTCCCGGCCTCGCAGATAGAGGTTCTTGGCCCGGGCCAGGAGCGCGTCGCGCTTCTCGAGCTCCGTTCGCGCGATCATGTCGGCCGGGGTCTCGACGAAAGCGTTGGCGTACATGACGTAAAGGCTGCCGGTCCGGAGCCGCAGTCCCGGGTCGGCGGGCATGGAGCCGAGGAGGGACTCGTAGAGCTTGATCGCGAAGGGCAGGGCCTGGCCGACGAAATCGGGATCGTTATCGGAACGGAAGACGTCCGAGGTCGAGGAGGAAGTCAGCATCTTGGAGACCTTCTTCAAGGCCAGCTTCTCGATGGAGCAGCCCGACGGAAGAAGGGTCAAGAGCAGGGACAGGATGGCGGCCGCGGACGGCCGGAGGCGGTAAGCCTGGCCGGCTTCACGGCGCGGCGTGCTACACATGCCCCCTCACCTCCCCCGTCCGGATGTCTCAAGGATAGCGCCGCGACCGCCTTTAGTCAACTCGGGCCGACGGGGGTCTGCGGCCGCGGCCGCGGAGCCTGGGCCTAGCCGGCCCGGCGGGTCGTCCACTTGAACAGAAGGTAGACGGGGATGCCGGCCAGGGCGGTGGCGATGGCGAAGAGGGAGGCGCCCGGCTTCTGCAGGAACGCGAGGACGAGGATGGATAGACCGAAAAGGATATAGACCGCCGAGGCGACGGGATAGCCGGGAAGACGGACCGCGCTCTGGCCCGAACGCCTCAGCTTGAACACTCCGAATACGGCCAGGAGCGGGAAGATGCCGAGGGCAAAGCCCATGTAGGTCAGGAGCCACTCGAAGGTGCCGAGAAAGACCAGGAGGATTGCGATCCCGCCCTGGAGGATGATCGAACGCGTCGGGACGGCGCACTTCGGGTCGACGTAGGCGATGGACTTGAAGAAGATGCCGTCCCGGGCCATCGAATAATAGACCCGAGGCCCCAGGATCAGGAAAGCGCTCAGGGACGAGAACAGGGCGAAGGAGATCAGGACGGACAAAACGGTTTCGGCCGACCGGCCGAAGAGGTTGCCCACGGCCAGGCCGCCGACGGAGATGACGCCCTCCATCTGGGCGGGCGCGATGGCATAAACATAGAAAGCGTTGAGAGCGGCGTAGAGGAACATGACGATGCCGGTCCCGAGGAGGAGGGAGCGCGGCAGATTGCGCGACGGGTCGCGGACCTCGGAGCCGATGTAGGCGGAGGCGTTCCAGCCGCTGTAGGCGAACATGATCCACATGAGCGAAAGGCCCATGGTCTTGATGCCGGCGAAATCGAACCGGAATGGCGCCGCGGCCGCGAAGTGGGCCAGGCTCCCTTTGCCCACGGCGAACCCCGCGGCGACAAGGCCGACGATGAGGAGGATCTTCAGTCCGGTCAGCGCGTTCTGGACCCGGGACCCCGTCTTGAGGCCGCGGGTGTGGAGGAACGTGAAGGCGGCGATGATGAGGACCGCGTAGAGCTTCTTCATCACGGCCGCTTCGATCGGGCCGGAGAAGAAGCCGGGATGGAGCAGGCCCGGAAAAGCGCGGGTCATGTATTCGGAGAAGCCGATGGCCGAAGCGGCGATCGGGGCCGAAAAGCCGACGAAGAACGAGACCCAGCCAGACAGGAAGCCGGCGATCGGATGATAGAGGCGCGACAGGAAGACGTATTCGCCGCCGGCGTGGGGGATGGCCGCGCCGAGCTCGCCGTAGCTCAGGGCGCCGCAAAGGGCGATCAGCCCGCCGAAGAGCCAAAGCCCGAGCATGACCGCGGGATTGTGGAGATCCTTCATCAGCAGGCCCGAGGTCGTGAAGATGCCGGCTCCGATCATATTGGCGATGACGATGTTGGTCAGGGGGAAAAGGCCGAGCTTGCGCTCGAGGCCGTTCGCGGAGGGCGCCGCGGCGGAGCTCGCGGCCGGTGCGGGGCGGGCGGGGGTCTGGGTATTGTCCAACGTCTGGCCTCCCTGGATACGGAGCCTCTACTCTATCCAGCCCCGCCGGCCCTGTCAAACCGGACGGGGTCAACCTGAAAGGGGCTCCGGAAAGGGTCAAACCTACACTTTTCAACTTTTACATAAAGTCGGCTCTCGTCAGAAAGTTGAAAAGTGTAGGTTTGACCCTCTCTTGTCTTTAGCCCCTCTTCAGGTTGACCCCTTCTTCCTAAAGCGGTTGACGAGCAGGGTCAGGACGAACAGGGGGCCATATAGGGCGGCCGCGCCGGCGGCGAAGCCGATGTTCGAGCCCTTGAGCAGCCCGACGCCCCAGCCCAGCTGATCCTCGTTGACCAGATAGGTCCAGGTCGAGGACGGGCCCTTCAGCCCGGGGGCGTCGAGGTCGACCGGGCCGGGCCGGGAGATCAGGGCCGAGAGCGTCCCCTCGACGGCCCGTCCGATCCGCGGCTCGAGCGCGAGGAAGGCGTCGGTCGCGGCCTTCTGGAACTCCTGGAGCGGCTCCTGGCGCCCGATCGAGACCAGGTGGATGCCCTCCCTCAGGTCGGCCAGCCAGGCCAGGTGATCGGACCAGGCGGCATCGATCTCGACGAGGGCGGCCCGGCGGGCCATCCGATCGAACCCGGCCTGGCCGAAGCGCTCGGTCCCGGCCTCGACGGTCCCGGGGCCGGGCCAAAAGCGCCGCAGCTCCCCGCGGGCAGGGGCAAAGACCTCGTCCCGCCAGCCGGCGACGATCTGGCGCTGCGTCTCGACGAGCGTGGCGTAGTTCCAGAGGGATCGCCGCATATCGAGGTTCCGGCCCTCGATGATCCTCTGCCCGTGGCAGATGTCGCGGCGCAGGAGATCGTTCTCGACCGGCCCTTCGTCCCGCTGCAGCCGGTAGCGGGCGAAAAGCCGGCGGGCCAGGCCGTAGCGCTCGAAGAGATCGTCCTCCAGGCTGATAAAGAAGCGGGACGAGCCGGGGTCGCCCTGGCGGCCGGCCCGGCCCCGCAGCTGGCTGTCGATGCGCAGGCTCTCGTGGCGGTTCGTGCCGATGACGTACAGCCCGCCGAGCGCGGCCACCCGGTCGTGCTCCGCTTCGTCCGGCCCGCCGAGCTTGATGTCCGTGCCGCGGCCGGCCATGTTGGTCGAGATCGTGACGGCGCCCGGGACCGCCGGCCCGGGCCACGACCGCGGCCTCGAGCTCGTCGTTCTTGGCGTTGAGGATCTCGCAGGCGAAGGCCGGCCCGGGACAGGCGCCGCGGCCAGCTCCTCCGATTCCCTGACGCTGGCCGTGCCGACGAGGACGGGCCGGCCCGCGGCGCGGGCCGCGTCGATCTCCCGGACGAGGGCCTCCTGCTTGGCGCCTTTGTGGGTGAAGACGGACGTCGGGCAGGTCGCGGCGGACGCACGGCCGGTGCGGCGGCACGACGACGGTCACCGAGCCCGTAGAACTCTTTGAACTCGCGGGCCGAAGGCACGGCCGTGGCGGTCATGCCGCAGAGCGTCGGATAGAGACGGAAGAAATGCTGGAGAGGGATCGAGCCGAGGATGCGGCCGTCCCGATCGCGACGGACCCCTTCCTTGGCCTCGACGGCGGCCTGGAGGCCGTCCGGCCAATGGCGCTTGGCCACGACCCGGCCGGTGAACTCGTCCACGATCTCGATCCGGCCGTCGCGGACGATGTAGTCGACGTCGCGCTGGAGCAGGGCCTGGGCATGCAGGGCGCAGTGGACGGCGGCCAGGAGCCCCTCGTTCTCGATGGCGAAGAGATTGCCGCAGCCGAGCTGCGACTCGATGGTCCGAATGCCGGCGTCGGTGGGAAAGACGTTGGCGTTCTCCGCGTCCGTCTCGTAAGTCGCGGCCCGGCGCAAGGTCCCGGACGAGCCTGGCCAGGCGGCCGGCGTCGGGGCCGGATGACTCGACCGTTCCCGAAATGACGAGCGGGATGCGGGCCTCGTCGATCAGGATCGAGTCGGCCTCGTCGACTAGGGCGACCGCGAAGGGGCGATGGACGAGCTCGTCCGGCTCATAGGCCAAACGGTCCCGGAGATAGTCGAAGCCGGCCTCCTTGGCCGTGGCATAGGTGACGTGGCAGGCATAGGCCGCCCGTTTCGCCGGCTTGTCCTGGCCGTCCTGGACGGAGCCGACGGAAAGGCCGAGCATCCCGTAGGCCGGCCCCATCCAGGCGGCGTCGCGTCGGGCCAGGTAATCATTGAACGTCAGAACGTGGACGGGCCGGCCGCCTAGCGCGAACCAGGCCGCGGCGAACACGGCGGCCAGCGTCTTGCCCTCTCCCGTCGGCAGCTCGGCGATCCGGCCTTCGGCCATGGCCAGGCCGGCGATGATCTGGACGTCGTGGGCGGCCAGGCCGGTGGCCCGGCGGGTCGCTTCGAGGATCAGGGCGAAGGCCTCGGCGCGCGGCGACGCGGCGGCATCGGACAGGCGCGGACGAAGGGCAGCGGCCAGATGGCCGATCTCAGGGGTGGGAACGTCGGCGAGCCCCAGCCGGGCGTGGAGGCCGCGGATCTCGCGGGCCTCCCGGACATAGCGGCCGAGGTCGGTCTCGATGGGGACGCCGCGGAAGCGGTTCAAGGCCGTTTGGAGCCTAGGGGAAATGGCCATGGATGTCCTCCTCTTCAGGTCACGATCTCTCGACAGGCGTGGGAGAGGGAGGAGGTCAGCGAGGCGGACCGCGGAGGAGGGTCGGCCCGAAGGGCCGGGCCAGGACGTCCGGTTCGAGGCCGGGCTCGCCGCGCGGCCGCATGGCCAGGACGGCGCTGAAGACAAAGACACTGACGACGAACGGCAGGGGAAGGAAGAGCAGGGCCAGGATCGCGAAGGGGATGGCGAACCGTGGCATCATCGTTTCCTGCCCTCGAGGCCATTCTAGGCCGGATCACGGCCGCCCGTCAACCGGAGCAAGCGGGCTTGACATCGGGGGGCCGTCAAATCATGCTTACAGCGGAGTCTCGGAGTGACAAAGAGCGTTCCCAAGAGAGCTGCGGCGGCCGCTTTCGGCCTGCTGCTGGCATTTTCGTTATCACCAGCCGCGCCCCAAACCCAGGCCGAACAGGGCCAGCCGAAGCTGCAGTACGAGGTCTCGGTCATCCTGAAGCTCGTTCAGGTCCGGGTCACGGACAAGAAGGGCCAGCCCGTCCGCGATCTGACCAGGGAAGATTTCGCCGTCACCGACAACGGGCAGGCGGTGAACCTGACGGCCTTCGAGCGCCATTCGCTCGAGGCCGCGGCCGCGATGGCCCCGGAAAAGCCGGCCGAAGCCGCTCCCGAGGCGTCCGGACCGGCCGCGCCAGCCGTGCGCCCGTCGAACCGCAAGTACTTCCTGTTCTTCGATTTCGCCTACAACAACGTCCGCGGCATCCTGAAGGCCCAGAAGGCCGCCCTCCACTTCCTGGACACTGTCGTCCGGCCCGAGGACGAGGTCGCCGTTCTGACCTACGCGGCCGTGCGCGGCCTGGCCGTCCAAGAATACCTGACCGCCGATCACGCCAAGGTCCGCCAGGTCCTTGAAGCGATCGGACACCGCGACGTCGCCGGACGGGCGACGCAGATCGAGGACCAATATTGGCGGCTGATACAGGAGACCCCGGGCACCGGCGCGGGCGCGGCCATGGGCGTGAACTTCCGGGCCGAGGCCGAGGCCAACCGCCAGGAATCCAAGAGCATGGCCCAGAAGTACATGCTCAAGCTGACCGAGCTGGCCCGGGCCCTGCGGCTGGTCGAGGGGCAGAAGGACTTCGTCCTCTTCTCGAGCGGCATTCCGAACTCCCTGATCTACGGCTACACCCCCAACAACGTCACCTTCCGGGCCGACTTCACCTCGGCCGGCGGCGCGGCCGGCGACCACGTCCTCAGGCGCCAGAACGAGGAGATGTACCGGGAGTTCAGCGCGGCGGGCTGCTCCTTCTACGCCTTCGACACCCGGGAATCGGCCATGGAAACGTCTCTCTTCCAGTACGACGAAACGACGCTGGCCACCAACAGCCGGGCCATGAGCACGGCCATCGAGCCGACCAGCATCTTCAAGGACGACAAGGCCACGGGGCTCAATTCGCTCAAGCGCTTCACCGACATCACCGGCGGGCGCTACTACTCGAACATCAATCTCTATGAGAAGAACATCGGGCAGGTCCAGGAGCTGACCGGGACGTTCTACGTCCTCGGCTACGCGGTCAACGAGCGATACGATGGCCAATATCACGAAGTCAAGGTCGAGGTCGGGCGCAAGGGTTGTGAGGTCCGGACCCAGGCCGGCTACTTCGATCCCAAACCGTTCAGCGAATATACCGATCTCGAGAAGCGGATCCATCTTTTCGACCTGGCTCTCAACGAGCGGGCCTTCTCGCGGCTGCCGGTGACGATCCCGATCACGGCCCTGGCCTCGACGGCCGAGGGGATCACCCGACTGTCCGTCCTGGCCCGCGTGCCGGGGGACGTCACGGCCAAGTTCGTCGGGCAGCGGGTCGAATTCGTGGCCCTCTTCTTCGACGGGCAGGGCGATATCCGCCGGATCGTCCGGGAGGAGGCCGACCCGGCCATGTTCAGAGGACGCGATCTGGCCTTCGCCGCCCAGACCGCCCTCGGGCCCGGCGCGTATTCCTGCCGGCTGGTCATCCGGGACATGGACTCGGGTCAGAGCGTCGTGGCCTCGACCAGGGCGGAGACGGGAGATCCGAAGGCGGTCGGGATCCAACTGGGAACGCCTCTCGTGCTGGAGGCCAGGACGGGCTGCCGCCTGCTGGCGGCCAGGCCGGGGAAGGACAAGGACCCGCTCCCCTGGTCCGAGATCTACCCATATGACAGCTCGATCTTCGCGCCGCTGCTCGGAGAGCCCGCGGCCGCCGGGGCCAGCTTGCAGGCCGTGGTCCCCTGCGCGGAAAGCGGCGGGGGGGCGATGGGTCTCGCGCTGACCGCCTCGCTGGTGGACGCCGTTTCCGGGAGGCCCGCGCCTTTGGGGACGACCTTGGCGGGGTGGGTCGAGAAAGGGCCCTTGGCCGTCGCCGCGCTCGGGCTCGACGTGTCGGCCGCCCCTCCCGGCCGGTATTATCTCCACGTCTACGCGGCCGACAAGGCCCGCGGCCTGCTGGGGCACGCGTCGACGACGCTCGTCCTTCGCTGAATAAATGGGGACGTTTCTATTTTTAAAATTCATCCGTTCTTTTTAAAAATAGAAACGTCCCCATTTTTCTTTTCATTGAATTCCCGTTCGGTTTTTTTCATAATGGAACGGCATTGAACAGCGAATTCCTCGAATTCCGCGGCGTCTCCAAGCGGTTCGGCGCCATCCAAGCGGTCGACGACGTCTCCCTCGAGATCAAGAAGGGCGAGTTCTTTTCGCTCCTCGGGCCGAGCGGCTGCGGAAAAACGACCATGCTGCGGGTCGCGGCCGGCTTCGAGGACCCGGACGCGGGCCGCGTCTTCCTCGACGGCCGCGACATCACGGACCTGCCCCCGGACAAGCGCAAGGTCAACACCATCTTTCAGAGCTACGCCCTCTTCCCCCACATGACCGTCCGCGACAACATCGGCTTCGGCCTGGCGATCGCCAAGCGTCCCCGGGCGGAGATCCGGTCCGAGGTCGACCGCATGCTCGAGCTCATCCGCATGGCCGACCAGGCCGGCAAGAAGCCCGACCAGCTCTCCGGCGGGCAGAAGCAGCGGGTGGCCGTGGCCCGGGCCCTGATCAACAAGCCCGACGTGCTGCTCCTCGACGAGCCGCTGGCCGCCCTCGACCTCAAGCTCCGCCAGAAGATGCTCATCGAGCTCGACCTCATCCACGACGAGGTCGGCATCACCTTCCTGTACGTCACGCACGACCAGGCCGAGGCCATGAGCCTGAGCGACCGCATCGCGGTCATGAACGGCGGGCGCATCGAGCAGATCGGCGCGCCGGCCGAGATCTACGAATCGCCGCGGACGAGCTTCGTGGCCGCCTTCATCGGCGACACGAACTTCCTCGAGGGCCGCGTCGAGGCCTGCTTCGACGGCGATTACTGCCGGCTGGCGATCGCCGGGCTGCCGGGGATCCTCTGCTACAACGACAAGGTCCTCCAGCCGGAGCAGCCGATCTATTTGAGCATCCGGCCGGAGAAGATCCACATCTCCCACGAGCGGCCGGAGGAAAAGGCCCAGCGCAACGCCCTGCCGGGGACCGTCGAGGACGTCATCTATCTCGGCGCCAACACCAAGTACTGGGTCCGGGCCGGCGGCTACCGCATCCAGGTCCTGCGCCAGCACGACCGCTACTTCCTCGACGAGAAGCCGCTGCGCTGGAAGGACGCCTGCTGGATCTGGTGGCACGCCGACGACGGCTTCATGCTCGACCACTTCCGCAAGGCCGACGAGAGCCTCCTCGCCGTGCCGCCCCAGAGCGTCGGCGAGCCCATCAACGGGGAATAGGGTCATGCGTAAAGAATTACACATCGACCCCGCCGCCTGCCTCACGGCCCGACATGTGTAGTTCTTTAGGCTTGACCCTTTCTTCATCACAATGAATCGGCAACCTCTGAAACGCACGGAGTGGCTGGTCAGCCTGCCGACGCTCGTCTGGCTGACGCTGTTCGTCGTCATCCCGACCCTCCTCGTCTTCGTCATCGCCTTCCGGCCGGCCAATCCCTACGGCGGCATCGGTCCGGGTTGGACGCTGGCGACCATCCGGGACCTGGCCGCGCCGAGCTACCTCGCGATCGCCTGGCGGACGCTCTGGATGAGCCTGCTGACGACCGCGATCTGCCTCCTCCTGGCCCTGCCCGCCGGCTACACCATCGCCCGGGCCCCCGACCGCTGGCGCAACCGCCTTCTGATGCTGGTCATCATCCCCTTCTGGACGAGCTTCCTCGTCCGCGTCTTCGCCTGGAAGTCGCTGCTCCATCCGGAAGGGCCGGTCAAGAAGGCTCTCGAGGCGATCGGCCTCGTCGGGCCCGACGCGACCCTCCTCTACCACCCGGCCGCCGTGGTCCTGGTCATGGTCTACACTTTCCTGCCGTTCACCATCCTGCCGATCTACGCCGCGGCCGAGAAGTTCGACTTCCGGCTGGTCGAGGCCGCCCGCGACCTCGGCGCCCGGCCGTTCCAGTCTTTCCGCAAGGTCTTCCTGCCCGGCATCCGGCGCGGGGTCGTCACGGCCATCCTGGTCGTCTTCATCCCCGCCCTGGGCTCCTACATCATCCCCGATCTTGTCGGCGGGCCGTCCGGGGAGATGCTCGGCAACAAGATCGCCCAGCGGGTCTTCACCGACCGCAATCTGCCACACGCCAGCGCCCTGTCGGCCGTGCTCGTCCTGGCGGTGCTGGCGCCGCTCATCGGGGTCCTGGTGCTCCAGCGCAAGGCGGGCCGGAAATCGGAGATCGTGATCGGAGAGGCGCCGTGAGACGGAGCCGCTTTCCGATCGTCGTCACCGCGCTCGTCCTGGGCTTCCTCTATTTGCCCATCCTCATCCTGATCGTCAACTCCTTCAACCCGGCCCGGTTCTCGAGCCGCTGGGAGGGCTTCTCGCTCGTCTGGTACGCCCGGCTCTTCGACTCGCCCGAGATCTGGCAGGCCGTCCGGAACACGCTCGTCATCGCGGTCTCGGTCACGGCCGTTTCCGTCGTCTTGGGCACGGCCGCGGCCTACGCGCTCCACCGCTGGGGCACGAGCCGGCTGCAGCGCGTCCACTACACCCTGATCTATCAGCCGCTCGTGGTGCCCGAGATCCTGATGGGCATCAGCCTGCTCATGGCCTTCGTCGCCGTCGGGCTGCCCCTCGGCCTGTTCACGATCTTCCTGGCCCACGTCACTTTTTGCGTCAGCTATGTGGCCATGACCGTCCTCGGCCGGCTCCAGGACTTCGACTTCACGGTCATCGAGGCGGCCCGGGACCTCGGGGCCAGCCCCTGGCAGAGCACGCGCCGCGTCCTGCTGCCCATGCTCATGCCCGGCATCGTGGCCGGCGCCCTGCTGGCCTTCACGCTGTCGGTCGATGATTTCGTCATCACCTTCTTCGTCGCCGGGCCGGGATCGACGACCCTGCCCCTCCGCATCTACAGCATGATCAAGTACGGCGCGCCGCCGATGATCAACGCCCTCTCGACGCTCCTGCTTGTGGTCACCCTGACTGCGGTGCTGCTGAGCCAGCGCCTGGCCAACAGACAGGGCCGGGCCTAAACAGACGGGGTCAAACGGCGTTCCGAAAGCCCTCTCCTTGGATATTGCAGATAGCCCGGCTCCGAGTCGCTCCGCCGTCCTGCCGCTCGCTCCTCAGAATCCGCTTCCCGCCGAGGTTTGACCCCGTCTTGAAAACACCCGCGGAAAGGGACTATAACGGGCCTTCATGAAAGCCTCCACGGACAGGCGCGCGAGCCGCTCGCTCGTCGCGTGGGCCGCCGCCGTTGGTCTCGCCGCGTTCGCTCTCTCGACGCTTGGCTGTGGCAGCCGCAAGCCTGTCCTCAGCGTCTACACCTGGTCGGACTATATCAAGCCTTCGCTCGTCCGCCGCTTCGAGCGCGAGCAGGGCTGCCGCGTCGTCATCGACACGTTCGAGTCGAACGAGGCCATGTACGCCAAGCTCAAGGCCGGAGCCAGCGGCTACGACCTGCTCACGCCGTCGAGCTACATGGTCAGCCTGATGAACGCCCAGGGCCTGGTCCGCCGGCTCGATCACGCGCTTCTGCCGAACATCTCTCATATCGATCCCGAGTATCTGGCCATAGCCATCGACAAGACGATGGACCATTCCGTGCCCTACATGATCACCAACACGGGGATCGCCTATCTCGAAGGCCGGGTCCCGGACGTCGTTCCGTCCTGGCGCATGTTCGGCCGGACCGATCTCCGCGGCCGCATGACCATGTTCAACGACATGCGCGAGACGATCGGGGCGGGCCTCAAGTGCCTCGGCTACAGCCTCAACTCGACAGACCCGGCCGAGCTGGCCGAGGCCGAGAAGCTGCTCCTCGAATGGAAGAAGAACCTGGCCAAGTTCGACAACGAGCAGTACAAGATCGGCCTGGCCTCGGGCGAGTTCCTGCTCGTTCATGCCTGGAGCGGCGACATCTTCCAGGTCCGCAAGGAGAACCCGGCGGTCCGTTTCTTCATCCCCGAAGAGGGCACGGTCATTTCCTGCGACGACCTGGTCATCCCGTCCGGGGCCCGCGAGGTGGCCCTGGCCCACGCCTTCATCAACTTCCTGCTCGATCCGGCCGTCGCGGCCGAGAACACCGCCGTCGTCTATTACCTGTGCCCGAACAAGGATTCGTACCCGCTTCTGCCGGCCGAGATCCGCGACAATCCGGGCATCTTCCTGCCGCCGGCGATCCGGGCCAAGAGCGAGATGATCGGCGACATCGGCGCCGCCAACGCCCTTTACGTCGCGGTCTGGGACCGGCTCAAGGCCGCCCGCTAGAACCGTTCACGAGCCGACGCGCGCCTGGGTTGTTCACGAGCCGAGGCGGCTGCAGATGCGAGGCGTCAAAGGCGAAGCCGTACTCCGAGTCCTGCGAGCCCTTTGCAACGAAGCCGATGCGGCCGGATCGGCTGGCCCGAAGTGTAAAAGCGCCGGTCTGAGGTCTTGTCGTCTTATATGAAATCCGGCGCCTTAATGAACAATCTAGAAATTGAACGTATAGTTGAACTTGGCGTAGAGGGCCCGGCCGCTTGAGCGGGGCGGGACCGGGACCTTGCCGAAGCGGTCCGTGTTCAGGCCGTCGTTGTAGACGATATAGAAATCGGTCCCCTCGCGAGGGTTGAAGCGGAAGCGGACATTCGCCCCGACCGTATCGTCGGCGCCATTGTATTGGACGAGGGCGCTCACCGTGAGCTTGACGCTGAGCGTGGCCAGGGCCCGGACCTGTCCCAGCGGAGCCAGGTAGGATTGGCCTCTCGTCGGGAAGCGGACCAGATTGTACTGGAGCATGCCGCCGATCTCGAGGTCGGGGATGCCGACCAGGTCGGCATCAACCCGGCGGAGACCCGCCAGCCGTCGTAATAGCCGCCGGCCTCGCCCATGATCATCGTGTTGAGGAGCCGCCCTTGGGGCGTCTGGATCATGAAGGTCACATCGGGATAGACGTAGTGGCCGACCGGGACAGAGATCTCGTCGGTCAGGTCGTAGGGATCGAGCAGGTTATCGACGTGGAGCTTGGGCTGGACGACGCCGGCGAAGCCGTTCTTGGCGGCGAATTCCCAGCCCGGTCCGATCTCTCCGATGAGCAGGCGGCCCGACTCGTTGTCCCAATAGTGGCGCGTTTCCAGGAAGACGTCGTGGCTCGTCAGGGCGGAGGCCTTGCCCGGGAACCAGCCGTAAAGGTTCCGCGAGTAAAAGGCCGTATAGTCCTCCAGCATCATGAAGCCCAGGCTGGGATCGAAGTCGCGGCCCGACCGGGCGAAGCGCAGGGTCGTCCCGAAGCCTCTGTTCGTCCGCCGCTCGTACATCGCGGCGAAGCGCGCGGAATCGAGGTCCATGGCCCGGTTGACCTGGCCGTCCTTGAAGGTCTGGGCCCATTGCAGGGTGAAGTAATCGTCGCCGCGCATGCGCCAGATCCAGTCGAGGCCGTAATCGAAGGCGGCGGTCCCGTTCGATCCGATCCGGCTGGTGACGATGCCGCCCAAGTAGGAATAGGGATTGATGACCTGCCGCCGGAGACGGAGGACGCCGAAGTTCTCGGACGGGAACTCCTCGTAAGCGGCGGTCTGCATGTTCAGGAAGCCGACGTCCCAGCCGCCCAGGCGGCCGACTAGGCGCGCGCCGCCGTAGATGCGGACGGGGTGGAGATCGTCGCTGTCCACGTCGCCGACGAGGCCGATCCGGCGGCTGTAGAAAAGTGTGTTCGTTCCGCCCATGTTGTAGTCGAAGTTGCTCGACCGCTCCTGGAAGAACAGGCGCTTCTCCGGGAAGAACATTGAGAAGCGGGTCAGGTTGACCTGGACGTCATCGGCCTCGACCTGGGCGAAGTCCGGATTGATCGTCGCGTCGAAGGTCAGGTTCCCGGTCAGGCCGTACTTGAAGTCGAGACCCAGCTCGAGCTTCGGCGATCCGCCGCGGACATAGGCCGTCTCGGCCTCGTTCAGCTCGTAGGTCCGGTCGAAGCCGGACAAGATGTAGGGCGCGAGGTAGATCGGCCGGCGCGGTTTCAGCCCGGGCCAGATCGTCTCCTGGCATTGGGACGGCTTCCAGGCGCTCATCTGGCCCCAGTTGAGCGGGATGGCGGGGAAGCTATCGGTCTCGCTCCGGCGGGCCAGCCAACGATAGAAGGTCACGCCCATGACCACGTTGCCGCCGTCGGCCTGGAACCGGAGGCTCGACAGCGGGATGCGCATCTCCGCGAACCAGCCCTCTCCCGTCCTGGACACGGCGACGTCCCAAAAGGTGTTCCAGCTGATGTTGATGGGCATGTCCTCGATCGTTTGGAACTGGGCGTCCCTGAAGATGGCCGCGTCGAAGCGCAGCCCCGACGGCGTCGTGAAAAAGGCCAGGGCGTTCTCCTTGTCATTAAAGGTGTCGAAGAAACGCCGAACCAGTCCATGTCGCCGTCATTGTATCCCGCTTCTTGGTCGGCGACTGGATCTTGTCCGACTCGCGGTCGAACATGCGGGCCCCGACATAGACATGGCTGTCATCGAACCCGATGACGACCTCGCTCCTCTCCGAGCTCGGATCGCCGAAGTTCGGTGTCTGCATGACCATCACGAAGGGCGACAAGGCCTGCCAGGCCGGCTCATCGAGGCGGCCGTCGAGCACGATCGGCCCTTGGATCCGGGAAATGACCAGGCGCTGGGTCCGGGGCAGCTTGAGGATGTCCAGGACCTGGGTCGGCGGGGTTTCCTGGGACTGCGCGGCCAGGAAAGGGGCCAAAAGAAGGCCGAAAACGGCGGCTAGGACCCTTCGCCCGTCAAGAACCCCGGAAAACATCCCTAGAGGATAGCCGAATCAGGCCGAGAGAACAATAAAAAATGGGGGACATGATGCCTGCCGAAACGCTATTTGATCCGGGCTTTGAGGATGACGACCGGCTGGAGGGGCTTGTGCATGGCCATTTTGCCTTCCCAGTGCTCCTCGACCGGCACGGCGGCGATGCGCTCGAGGACGTCCCGTCCCTTAATGAGTTGGCCGAAGACCGTGTAGCGCCCGTCAAGGTGGGGCCGCGGCGCGACGCAGACGTAGATCTCCGAATCGCCGCTCCACTCGTCGCCGACCCGCCCCAGACCCAGCGTGCCGAAGAGATGGGGACGCGTGTTGAACTCCGGGGGCAGCGGCGGGGCCCCTCCGTCGCCGGCCTGGATGACGTGGCCGCGGACGACGCGATAGAAGTCCTTGCCGTCATAGAAGCCCTGGCGGACAAGGTCCTTGAACTGGGCGACAGTCTTGGGCGCGTCGGCCGCGAAGAGCTCGAAGGTCATCGTCCCCAGGCTCGTCTCGAGGACGGCGACCTCGCCCTTGGCGTCCGTCCCCCCGGCTTTCGCCGCGGCCAACGGCCAGGCGCGCGGATCGAGCACGGCATGGCGGATCCGTTGCCGTTTCCAAGTATAGGTCACGTGGACGAGACCGTCCCGGGTTTGGATCACCGCGGGGTAGGAGAACTCCGGGCCCTTCTCTTCCTCCAAGGTCAGGGCCCGCCGCCAGGCTTTCGCGTCATCGGATACGGCGACGGCCAGGATGCCGCGCCCCTCGGTCACTGGGTTATAGACAAGCACGTGCCGGCCGTCACAAAGCGTCACGGCGTCGATCCCGGAATTCGGGTTGGGGAAGACCGTGGGCTCGGGCGGGGTCCAGGTCGCTCCCTCGTCCGCGCTCCTCGAAGCGAAGATCCGCCCGGCGTTGCTCCGCATCAGGGCCACAACGCTTCCGTCATTCATCTTCAGGAGGGCCGGCTGGATGAGCCCGACGGTCTTTCCGTCGTTGATGGGGGCGGAGCTCATCCAGAGCCGGCCGAGGTCCATGGTCGTCTCGAAATGAACGCGCCAACCGTCCGTTTCCGTCGAGCTGCCGCAGAGGATCAGGCCGTTAAGGAACTCGAGGGGATGGTTCTTGACCGGGCCAAGGATCCCGTCCGGCAGGGCTTGGGGAGCGTCCCAGGTCCGGCCGTCGTCGGCCGAACGGATCATCATCCCCCGCCAAGTGGCCGGACTGGGCCCGACCTTATAGAAAAGGAGGAGCGGACCGTTTGCCGGCTTGAACAGAACGGGATTCCAGCACGGCCAGGGCGAGCCCTGTTCCGGCGTCCGCCCGCCGGCGACCTCGACAGGCTCCGTCCAGCGGTTCCCGATCCTGCGGGAGAGCCAGATCCCGACGTCGGGGTTCCCTTCGGCGGTCCCGCCGAACCAGGCGGCCACGAGCCCCGATCCCGTCTCGGCGATGGTCGAAGCATGGCCTTGGGCGAACGGGGCGTTCGTGAAGATGTCCTCCTGAAGGACGACCGGCGCAGGAGCCCGATGAGCGCCCGCGCATCCGATCGAGAGAACGAGGGCCAGGACGCCCCAGCCAGCGGCGAACGGCGCGCTACTTGAGCGTGGCAACGTAGTTCCCCGCGCCGACGACGACCGTCGACAGGATGAGCACGACGATCCCGGCGACGACGAGGCGGCGCGTCGGTGCCTTCGTGCCCTTCCATTCGTGGAAGTAGATCCCCCACAGGCTGCTGAAGGTGATGATGAAGGCCATGTGGATCGTCCAGCTCGAGAAATCGTACTTGCCCATCTTGGTCGTGCCCATGCCGTAGAAGAAGAACTGGAAATACCAGGTCGTCCCCGCCAGGGCGGACCAGATGTAGTTGGAAAGGAGCGAAGGCCGGGGCCCGAGGGTTGGGGCCGGAGGATCCAGGGCCGGCGCCGGATCGGCCGCCACGGGTGCGGCCGCCTGGACCCGCAGATAATCCCCGGCCGTCCGGTTCTTCAGGGCCAGGGCCGCGCACCAGATGAAATTGGTCGTGAACCCGCCGAGCAGGGCGACGATCATGACCGGGAAGTTCTGAAAGAGCGGCCGGGCCCCGCTCCGCACGGCGGCTTCGGCGATGGGCTTGCCGGCGGCAAAGGCGAAGGCCATGCAGGAGCTCATGATGCCGGCGAACACGGCCACCCAGGCGCCCTTGACGAAGCTGAACTCGGCGATCGAGGCCTTCTTTTCGGCGTCCGAGAGCTCCCCTTCCTTGCGCATCCCGGCCCGGCCGCAGATGGCAATGCCCGTCAGGCAGACGAGGATCCCCAGGATGACGATGCGGCCGGACGTCGTCGCGACAAGCCCGGCGATGCGTCCCTCGAAGACGGGCGGCACGAGCGTGCCGAAGACGGCGCAGAACCCGAGCGACAGGGCCATGCCGAGCGACAGCCCGAGATAGCGCATGCTCAGTCCGAACGTCAGGCCGCCGATCCCCCAGAGCACGCCGAAGAGATAGGTCCAGAGCAGGGTCTTCGACGAGGCCGCGCCCAGGACGCGGAGGAGGTCCGGGCAGGTCAGGAACCCGACGAGCCAGGGCACGATGATCCAGCTGAAGAAGCCGCCGACCAGCCAGTAGACCTCCCAGGCCCAGCCGCGGACCCGCTTATAGGGGATGTAGAAGCTGCCGGCGGCGAATCCGCCGACCGCGTGCAGGAAGACGCCCAGGAAGGGATTGGGGTTCATCGCACCTCCATAAGGCCCGGAGTTTATCGTCCGGTCCCGATGAAGTCAACCAGTTGACCGTCATCAGGCCGGGGACTACGATAGGATTGCAGCGGCCGGGGGATCGCGGCCGTCCAAAACGTGAAGGGGGAATTCGCGATGAGGCTCATCAGGATGGGATCGTCCGGTCTGCTCGTGGCCGTCCTGGCCATCGTCATGGCGGCCTGCGCCGGGTCAACCGCCCGGGCCGACGCCACTCTCGTCAAGCAGGCCCGGGACCTGTTCGGCGCCCTGCCGGACGTCATGGCGTCAAAGGACAACCCGGTGACGCCGGCCAAGGTCGAGCTGGGCAAGGCGCTCTTTTACGAGAAACGCATCTCGGCCGACGGGACGGTCAGCTGCTGGCGCTGCCACCCGCTCAGCCTGTACGGCGCGGACGGCATCGCCAAGTCCGTCGGGGTCCGCTGCCGGATCGCCGACCGGAACGCTCCGACCGTCTTCAACGCCGCGGACCAGATCGCCCAGCACTGGGTCGGGAACCGGGCCAGCGTCGAGGACCAGGCCGCCCGATCTCTCTCCGGGGGCATGGGCCAGCCTTCGGACGAGGCCGCCATGGCCCGGCTGAAAGCCATCCCCGGCTATGAGACGCTTTTCCAAAAGGCCTTTCCGGATGAGCCCGAACCGGTCACGGCCGCCAACTTCGGGCGGGCCGTCGGCGCGTTCGAACGCACCCTCGTCACGCCCGCCCCGTTCGACGCTTTCATCAAGGGCAAGGCCCAGAGCCTCGATGACGCCGGGCAGGCCGGCCTCAAGGAGTTCATCGCCGTCGGCTGCTCGGGCTGCCACAACGGCCCCTATTTTGGCGGCCGGAGCTACCAGAAGTTCGGCCTCGTCGAGCCCTATTGGAAACGGACCCTCAGCCCGGTCATCGACGAGGGACGCTTCACCGTGACCAAGGACCCCGCCGATAAGCATGTTTTCAAGGTCCCCGGCCTGCGGAACGTTCAGATGACCTCGCCCTATTTTCATGACGGTTCGGTCGGGCGGCTCGCCGACGCCGTATGGATCATGGGCCAGGTCCAGCTGGGCCTGGACCTGGCCGAGCCTCGGGCCCGGGCGATCACCGCGTTCCTCAAGTCACTGACCGGGCGGCTGCCGGCTTCGGCGCTCGAGGTCCCGCTGCTGCCGGAAGCCGAAGCCGGCGAGCCCTCGGGCGCCGCGTCGCTCTCGTCGCGGAGCTGGCAAAACGAATCGCCATCCAGGATCTGACCCGGGCCAGGCCCGAGTTCCCGTCGCCTTGAAGGCCCAGGGTGGCGTCGGATTGACCGGCCCCTCGAATTTCGGATAGCATACCCGCGAAAGGCGGACCATGCTGAAGAAGCATCCCCGGGTCCTGGCGTTCATCTTCTTCACCGAGATGTGGGAGCGCGTCGGCTTCTACACGCTCATGGCCATTCTCGTCCTCTACATGGACAAGGTGCTGGGCTGGTCCGACGCCCGCAAGGGCGATTCCTACGGCATCTTCCTGTTCGTGTGCTACCTCATGCCGCTCGCGGGCGGCTGGCTGGGCGACAAGATCATCGGCCAGATCCGGACCGTGCGGATCGGGGCCGGCCTCATGGCCCTGGGCTATATCGGTCTGGCCTTGTCCGGACCGGGCCAGGTCGCGACATTCTACCTGGGTCTCCTGCTCGTCGGCCTGGGCACGGGCCTTTTCAAGGTCAACATGGCCGTCCTTGTCGGCAACCTCTATGCCGGGAAGCCGGAGCTCAAGGATGCCGGCTTTAACATCTTTTATATGGGCGTAAACCTAGGGGCCTTGATCGCCCCTCTCGTCGCGACGCTGAACAACGCCGTTTTCAAGAGCTATAATCTGTCCTTCTGGATCGCGGCGGCCGGGATGGTCTTCGCCCTGATCATCTTCCGGGCCGGCTACCAGGGGCTCCGGCCCTACGACTGCAAGCTTGGGGATGGCGAGGCGGGCGCGCCGAAGCCCTCGGCCCCGACCCAACCGGACGCTCCCGTTGCCGCCGCCTGCCCGGCCATGGACCGGCGCGAGACCCGGCAGCGCATCGCGACGCTCGTCATTCTCTTTCTCATCATCATCTTCTTCTGGGTCGCTTTTTATCAGAATTTCTTCGGTCTGACCCTCTTTGCCGAGCGCTCGACGGTCGTCCTGAAATGGCTGCGGCCCGAGACCTACCAGTCGTTCGAGCCCTTCTTCATCCTGGCCTTGACCCCCGTGCTTCTGGCCCTGTTCAGCCGCCTGAACCGCCGGAACCGGGAGCCGTCTACCCCGGTCAAGATCCTCCTGGGCATGCTCATCATGAGCCTGGCCATGCTGGTCATGGTCCGGGCTTCGCTCGCCGGCGGCGACCGGGACCTGACGATCATGTCGCCGGCCTGGCTCATTGGGACCTACTTCTTCGTCACTCTGGCCGAGATCCTCATCTCGCCGATGGGCCAATCGTTCGTCTCCAAGGTCGCCCCGCCCCGGATCGCCGGGCTGATGATGGGCGGCTGGTTCGCGGCCACGGCCGCGGGGAGCATTATCAGCGGCCAGCTCGGCAAGTTCTACAGCCGGCTCCCCCACCACGTGTTCTTCCTTGGGCTCACGGGGCTGATGCTCCTGGCCGCCGTCCTGGTCGCGATCTTCCTCAAGAAGCTCCGGCGCTTCGCCACTTGATCAGGGAGGACCCATGACCCTCATTCAGGAAAAGATCAGACAGGCCGTCGGCCTGCTCAAGGAGTCCGGTCTCGACTGCTGGATCACCTTCACCCGGGAGAGCGAGATCTGCGGCGACCCGACCCTGGTCTTCCTCGCCCCCGGCCCCGTCACCTGGCATTCGGCCTTCATCGTCTGCGCCGACGGCCGGACGCGGGCCATCGTCGGGCTCTACGACCAGAGGGGGATCGAGGATTCGGGGGCCTACGACAAGGTCGTCGGCTACGTCACCGGGATCAAGGAGCCTCTCCTCGAGTTCCTCCGGGAGGTCGCTCCCAAGACGATCGGGATCAACTATTCCCAGACGAGCGAGATCTGCGACGGGCTGACCCACGGCATGTTCCTGACGCTCCGGGAGATCCTGGCCGAGGCCGGGCTGGCCGACCGCCTGGTGGCGGCCGAAAAGGTCGTCTCGGCGCTCCGGGAACGCAAGTCGGCGGCCGAGATCGGATGGATGAAGCAGGCGGTCCGGGCGACCGAGGACATCTTCGATCTCGTCGGCCGCTTCATCGCCCCGGGCAGGACCGAGAGCGAGATCGCGGCCTTCATCCTGGCCGAGGCCGGGCGGCGGTGCCTGCCGACCGCTTGGGGCCAGGCCACCTGCCCGGCCGTCTTCACCGGTCCGGACACGGCCCAGGCGCACTACTCGCCGACCGGCCGGACCGTGGCGCCCGGGCACGTTCTCAACATGGACTTCGGCGTCAAGGTCGAGGGCTATTGCTCGGACATGCAGCGGACGTTCTATGTCCTGGCGCCGGGCGAAACGGAGGCCCCGGCCGAGGTCCGGAAGGGCTTCCACACGATCGTCCGGGCGGTCGAAGAATCGAAGCGGGCGATCCGGCCCGGCGTCGAGGGCCGGGCCGTCGACGCCGTGGCCCGTTCGATCATCGTCGAGGCCGGCTACGCGGAGTTCCCGCACGCCCTGGGGCACCAGGTCGGGCGATTCGCCCACGACGGCACGGCGCTGCTCGGCCCGGCCTGGGAGAAGTACGCCCGGAAGCCCTTCCAGAAGCTCGAGGAAGGCATGGTATTCACCATCGAGCCGCGGCTGACCGTGGCCGGCCGCGGCGTCGTCACCATCGAGGAGATGGTCGTCGTCACAAAGACCGGCGCCGAATGGCTCGGGCGCCCGCAGAAAGAGCTCGTGCTCATCGGCTAAAGGAAGCGGGGCGAGCGCATGATAGACCGGGCCCCGGGGCTTCGGAAGCTGGCCAGGGTCCTGCTCCCTGTCGCGGCGGCCGTTTTCGTTGTTTCGTTCTTCACCCGATATCGCCTGCCGGAGCCTGCGGACATCCTCGCGCCGCTCAAGGAAGATCCCGTCCAGAGCGCGGACCGCTTGCCCGAGCCGTTCGAGGTCACGCGCAAGAACGTGACCTACACCGTGACCCCGCTCGCGAGCTACGAGCTCTGGGGCCTCATCGTGTCGTACCATCATTCGGCCTCGTTCATCGACATCTCCCACAGGCAGTGGAACGACTTCCTGAACACCAAGGACGTCTGCGTCATCTGGGGCCGGAACGTCGAGACCGGCGTTTACCAGCGCATGACCTTCCGGAACCGCGACTTCACCTGCTACTTCAGCTATCCCGACCGGGAGACGGGCGAGCTGTTCGTCGAAAGCGCGCTCTCGAACAACCATCTGCTCCCGGCCGATACGCTGGTCGGGGACGCGGTCCTCAAGGCCCGCACGGGCGACCAGGTCCACTTCAAGGGCTGGCTCGTCTCGTACGGCATCACGGGGGCCCCCTATGCCCGGCGTTCGAGCCTGAGCCGCCTGGACCGGGGCAACGGCGCCTGCGAGGTCGTCTACGTCGACGAGTTCGAGATCCTGCGGCCGGCCAACACGGCCTGGCGCGCGCTGCACACGTTCTCGCTGGTCATCGGCGCGCTCTCTCTCGTCGCTCTCGTCTTCGCTTGAACGGAGGCCGGGCAAGAGGCCATCCGCCCGGCCGGATTGACGCCGGAAGCCGGTTTGGTCTAGATTCCCCGATGATGTCGACGCGGCACGCCTCCATACGAGATCAGGACTCCCTGGGTCTCAGGATCTTCGGGATCATGGTCCTGATCGGCGTGGCGGCCTGCTCGCCGGGTCCGGCCGTCCGCGCCGCCCGGCCGGCCGTCGAGGCCAGTCCCTGCAGCCGGTCGTTCGTCTTCGTCGATCATGGCCGGCCCGCCGCCCGGATCGAGATCCCGGAAGGCTCGGGGGAGGCGGCCCGGCGCGCCGCGGACATCCTCCAGACCTCCATCTTCAAGATGACGGGCGTCGATCTGCCTGTGCTAAGCGTCAAGACGCCCGATAAGCCAGGGGCTGTCGTTCTGGGCTTCCCTCCGAGCGACCTGCCGCCCGTGATCGGGCCGTCCCTGGCCTCGCTCCGTCCCGACGGCTTCGCCATCGCCACGTCCCAGGGCGACCTCTATGTCGCCGGCGGCGCCGGCCGGGGCCTCGTCTACGGCGTCGTCCACATCCTGGAGAAGTATTACGGCTGCCGCCGCTACAGTCCGGCCGCCGAGCTCTTCCCCCGTCGCGACGACCTGGCGCTCGGCTGCCTGTTCGAATCCGACAATCCCGTGAACGACGTTCGCATCGTCCACGGCGAGTTCGCCCTCGATCCGGACTACCGGGACTGGATGCGGCTCCACATCCAGGCGGACCTCTACGGCGAGGGCTACTACGTTCACACATTCCAGCGGCTCCTCCCCTGGCAGACCTATTTCGCCGCCCACCCCGAGTACTTCGCCCTGGTGAACGGCCGGCGGGTCATCGACCAGCCCTGCCTCTCCCGGCCCGAGGTCTTCGACATCGTCGCGGCCAAGCTCCGCCAGGAGATGGCCGCCCAGCCCGACAGGGCGATCTGGTCGGTCAGCCAGAACGACAACTCTACGTACTGCCAGTGCCCGGAATGTCAAAAGGCCATGGCCGAGGAGAGTTCGCCGGCCGGGCCCATCCTGCGGTTCGTCAACCGCATGGCGGCCCTCTTCCCGGACAAGACGATCTCCACGCTGGCCTACCAGTTCTCGCGGCCGGCCCCCCGCCTGACCAAGCCGGCGCCCAACGTCGAGATCATGCTCTGCACGATCGAGCTCAACCGCAGCCGGCCCATCGCCGACGATCCGTCGAGCGCCTCGTTCGTCCAGGACATCGCCGACTGGAGCCGCATCTGCTCGAACCTCTACCTCTGGGACTACACGGTCAACTTCTCGCACCAGGTCGCCCCGTTCCCGAATCTCCACGTCCTCCAGCCCAATATCCGGTTCTTCGTCGACCACGGCGTCCGCAAGCACTTCCAGCAGACGAACACGGGCCCCGGCCACGAGACGAGCGAGCTGAAGTCCTATCTTCTGGCCAGGCTCCTCTGGAACCCCGCCGCGAACGCCGACGCGATCATCGACGAATTCCTCGACGGCTATTATGGCCCGGCCGGCCCATACCTCCGCCGGTACATCGACGCGCTCCGCCGGGCGCTCGAGCGCTCCGGGGCGAAGCTCGACATCTACGAGCCGCCGGCCGTCCACGCCGCGGATCACCTGTCGGCCGCCGATGTCGCCCTTTACGACAAGCTCTTTGACCGGGCCGAGGCCGCCGTGGCCCGCGATCCCGACCGGCTCACCCGGGTCCGGACCGCCCGGCTGCCGCTGATGTACGCCAAGATCGAGATCGGCAAGGCCGACATGTTTGGGCCGCGCGGCTTCTACGCCGATAAGGGCGGCCGCTTCGTGCCCAAACCGGCCATGGCCGGCCTGATCGACGATTTCTATAACCGCTGCCGGGCCGGCGGCGTCCGAACCCTGAACGAATCGGGGCTGACGCCCGAGGCCTATCGGGAGGGAGTCCGCCGGTTCATCGACGTCCAGATCGAGGGCAATTGGGCCTTTCGCCGGCCCGTCGCGGCCGATCCCCCGCCGTCGCCTAAATATGCCGGCGGCGACATGGCCGTGCTGACCAACGGCGTCCGGGGCGCCAGCGACTTCAAGGTCCATTGGCTGGGTTGGGAGGGCGTCGACGTCACGTTGACGCTCGACCTCGGCCGGGCCCGCCCGGTCAAAGAGATCTCGATCAGCACGCTGTCCGATTTCCGCAGCTGGATCCTCCATCCGGACCGCGTGGCCTGCGCCGTGTCCGGCGACGGCGTCTCGTATCGCGATCTCGACGCTCGCTTGGCCGCCGGGGACCATCGCGGCGAAGAAACGGTCCGCGTCGACCGTTGGACGGACGGCCTGGCGGGGCCGGAAGGCGCCGGAGCCGTCCGCTTCGTCCGTTTCCGGATCGAGGGCACCAAGCGCCTGCCCGACTGGCACGTCTCGGCCGGCGGGCTGTCGTGGGTTTTCGTCGACGAGATCGTTGTCCGCTAGGCGCCGCCGCCTTCATCGCGCCCTTCACCTCGCGGCTTTCGTCCCTCGGGAACCGGGCCCTGCTGCCGCCCGATCGGGCCCTGGCGTTCTACAATACCCACACGGCCGAATCGGCCGCGGTCGAATACTGCCGGGCGGGGGTGCTTGTGCCCTCGTCGCTCGAGGCGATCAACCACATCCTCCGTGATACCTGGACCGGGGAGGTCAAGGAGATCGACGTCGGCCCCGTCCGGACCCGGTAAGCCGGATCAGGACGTCGACGCCGCAGCTTTCTCCTGCAAGGCCTTGAGCAGGGCCGCGTCCCGGAGATAAACGTCCTCCCGGAACTGGATCAAGTCATCATCACCGAGCCAGGCCGTCCAATAGAGGACGTGGACGTTCAATGGCTTGGGGACCGGGATGTCGATCGTCTCCCCCGCGTCGATGGCCGCGAGGATCTTGTCCCGCGGCCAGTCGGGGTCGTCGCGCAGGATATAGGCGACGAGATCGAGCGCTTTCTCGACCCGGATGCAGCCCGAGCTGAAATCGCGGACCGCGCGGAGGAATAGGCCATGGGCCGGGGTATCGTGCATGTAGACGTCGAACGGATTCGGGAAAGTGACGACCAGGCGGCCCAGGGCGTTCAGCGGTCCCGGGTCCTGGCTGAATTTGTAGGTCAGGTTATCCTCGGTGATCCGGGCCCAATCGATCGATGCCGGATCGAGTTCCGAGGCGCCGTCCACCCAGCTGGCAAAAACGCGGAACCCCATTTTTCGGAGATAACCCGGGTCCTCCTTGATGTGGGGCAGGATGTCCTCGCGGGCCAGCTTCGGCGGGACGTTCCACGACGGGTCGATGGTGACGCGGGTGATCCGGCTGCTGAATTCGGGGGTCTGGCGATAGGCCTTGCCGACGATGGCGTTCATGGACAGCACCGGGCGTCCGGCCTCGATCACCCAGACGAAGTAGCCGGCGATGTTCACGAGGACGTAGCGGTCGCCGAGGTCCTCCGTGACCCAGCGCCAGCGCTCGAGGTTGGCCCTGATCTGCGTCAGGCGCCCGGAGGCCGAGACGTTCAGGCTCACCTCCGTGTCCACCCCGACGACGCCGTCGGGATCGAGCCCGTGGCGGAGCTGGAACGACTTGACCGCCGCTTCAAGGCGGCCGTCGAAGAGATCCGGATCGTCGGCCGGCGCCGAGGGGAGGGCCTCGGGCAGCTCGCCCATGGCCTCGAGCGTCTTCCGCAAGGCCTCGACACGGGGGCCCCGGTCTCTCTTGATGAGCTTTGGCCCCGCCGGAAAAGCCGGCCAGCCGCCGGCGCGGATCTGGGCCCGGCATCTGGCGCAAGCGGTCCGAAGACCGGTGTACTGGGGAGAGCCGGGGCGCAGCGAATTCAGGGCCCCGGGGATGTCGTTCGCGGCCAGGCCCTTTTCCAGGGCGGCGGCCAGGTCTTCGACGCGGCCCTTGATGTGCCAGTCGGAGTGGAAGGTCGCGGGATCGACTTGGCCGTGCAGAAGGTGCGAGCCGCAGAGCAGGAACCCGTCAGTCAGGAGCATCTCCAGATCGGCCAGGTCCTCGGCCCGGGCCTGGGGAGGAGTCCTTTGGGCCGCCCGGTCGATCGTGCCGAGGAGCTCGACGATGGCCGCCCGGTGGTAGTTCTCCGGGTCGAGGCCGTCGTCAATCACGAGGGCCAGGGCGGCGACGAAGGCGCGGGCGTTGCCGAGCTCGAGAGCGTCGTCGATCCAAGCCGGACGAAGATCTCGCTTGCGGTAGAAGCCGGGGAGAACATCGGAGCCGCAGATCCGGTCGGTGCGGCACAGGACCGGGCCGGGCGTTCCCGCCGGTCCGATCCGCTTCTCCAGCGCCGCCCGGGCCATCTCGGTCGGAGGGACGACCTCGGTCCGGGGACGTGCGCACGCGGCCGCGATGAGGCTCGCGAGCCCGCAGACGGCCGCAAGCGCGACAAAACGACGGCGAAACTTCTTATCTTTCATGATCACCCGCCCGAAACCATTCTACCCGGAGGAGGCTGGATTTTCCACCTGGCCGGCCCGGCGCGAAGTCCCGATCAGGAGATGAACGGGATCGTCTGCGGGCCTTCGGGCATGACGCAGATCGACGCGCCGCGGCCGTACCTGTCGAGAAGAGCCGCGATCGTCTCTTCGACGCGGCGGCACGGCCGGAGAAGGGCACCGCGGATCTGATCGTCCGTCAGGCCGTCGGACCTGACGTAGACGTCGGCCTTGGACTGCACGAGGGCCTGGACGTGGGCCTGCCACTGGTCCTGCTCGAGAAAGCCGGGCGCGCAGATCTTGGCCAGGAGCTCCTGCGGGTCGCGCGACTCGCACAGGATCCGGCCGTAGAGCCCGTGCTCGGGGATGCCGTCCCAGCAGCTGGCGGCGATGATGATCGACCCCCCGGGCCTGACGATCGGGTCGGCGGCCCGCAGGCCCTTGACCGACTGATAGAGGTTGAGGTCGAGGGGATAGCCGGAGTTGGTCGTGACGACGATATCGAAGGGCCGGCCGACGGCGACCATGGCCGAGCTCTTGACGAAGGCGCAGCCCGCCGCGTGGGCCCGGTCGAGGTCGCCGGCGAAGACGCCGGTCACCGCCTTGTCCCGGTTGAGGGTCACGTTGAGGAGGAAGAGACGGCCGGCCTGGCCGGCGACCTCGCGGACCTCCTCCCAGATCGGGTTGCCCCGGGTGGCGCCCCAGATGGCCCGGGGGTGGCCGACCATGACGGCGTCGTGATTGCCCAGGACCGTGCGCTGGCCGGCCATGCCGGGCATGATCGCCTTGCCGCCGCCCGAGAAACCGGCGAAGAGGTGCGGCTCGATGAAGCCGGTCAGGACCTTCAGGTCGCAGCGCATGAGCTCCGCGTTGAGCCAGGTCTCATGGCCCTTCGAAGTCACCCCGACCCGGACCTGCGTCGCCGGATCGAAGGTGTCGTTCTGGACGATGCGGCGGCGCTCGAAGATCCCGTCGCCCAGCATGGCCCTCAGCTCGGCTTCGGTGTTCGGCCGGTGCGTGCCCAGGGCATTGAAGAGCGTCACCTCGACGTCGGGAACGCCGTCCAGGACCCCGAGCACGGCCGGGAGGAGCAAGGTGTTCGGGGCCGGCCGGGTGATGTCGCTGAAGACGACCCCGACCCGCATGCCAGGTTGGACGAGATCCCGAAGCGGCGGCGAGCCGATGGGCGCTTCGAGCGCGGCCCGGACCGCGGCGGCCGGATCGGCCAGGGCCGGCACGAACTTCGGTTCGACGACGGTGACGTTGAGGGAATCATCTAGCTCGATCGGCAGGCCGGTCTTCCCGTAAGCAAGCGTGATGCGCATAAGGAGCTATTTTACATCAAAATGGGGATATGTACTCCTTGGGCCGTGTCCCCCGGGCGGCAGGAGATCGGGGACACTCTCCGTGGCTGGACAGGTCCCCTATTGAGCCGCCTTGATCGGGACCGAAACCGTAACCTTGTGCCCGGCGGCCACCTCGACCAGGACCCACGAGATCGGGCGGCCGGCTTCGTCGCGTCCGGCAGAGGCGGCCCTCGAGGTACCGTCGACTAGGAGCGCCGGCCATGCGCCTTCAAAAACGGCCCGCCAAACGATCGGGCCGCCCGAGAGCAACCTGAGTGACGTTTTTCCCCGTCCTTCGTGACGGACGGTGACGGCCCCGTCAAAAACAGGACAATCCCGCAACTCGGCGAAGGGGGTCGCAGCGGTCAGCCCGGAACGGGTCTCGATCGTCCGCGTCCTTGCGTCCGCCTGGATGCCCACGAGTCCCGTGGTGACCGCGCCGATGACGGCAAACGAGACCTCCGGATACTCGCGGCGCTTCTTGGCCGGGTCCGCGAGAGCCAGGATCCCGGCGTAGGCGGCGTCGTCCTTCCCGTAGCGGTAGAAGATCTCCGGCAGGTAGGACTCGATCTCGATGCCCTCGGGCGTGGCTTCCACGATCCGGCGCAGCGTCGCATCACGGCGGGGCCCCGGCGGGATGGATCCGAAATAGAGCGGAAAGACGCCGTTCCAGATCAGGTCCTGGTAAACAAGGGCCCCGCCCTGGACGCGGCCGTCGGCGTACCGGCCTTTGGCGTCGCTCCACCAGCTGTCGTAGGCGGTCCTCAATCCGGCGGCCCGGTCCCGGTAGAGGCCGGTCGCGGCGTGGTCTCCGCGGAGCTCGAGGAGCCCGGCATAATCATCGAACGCCCTAGCCATGGCGGCGACGAGGTCCGAGGCATAGAGGGCCCGGTCGGAGAACGGGCCTTCGTCGTAGCCGCCCAAGCCGCGGCTGCCGTACTCGGGGCGATGCTCGGGGATGCCGTCGCCGTCCTTGTCCCAGGCTTCGATGTATTCTTTCAGGCTCTGGCGATAGAACGCGAGGAAGGCCGGATCCTGGACAAACGCGGCGTCCCCGGTCCAGAGGAATTGCCGCCAGCAGGCATCGAGGACGTCGAAGTTGGCCGTCAGGTTGTACCAGAAGTCCCGGTCGTTCTTATAGTCGACCGGCGCGGGCCGATCCCACTTGTCGATCTCCCAGTACGAGCAAAAATCGCGGGAGGGGCTGATGCCGGAGGCGAACTTGCGGAACATGTTGACGTTGAAAGCGGCCAGGCCCAGGACGTGGGCTCCCGTCGCCTGGTGAGACACGTCGCGCATGCAGAAAGCGAAGCGCGAAGGGAGGGCGGCCTCGTACCAGTCGCCGACGGGATCGCCGTAGACGGCGTGGGGGAAGACGTAGTCGAGGGCCTGGCCCTTGGCCCAGGCGAAAGCCGCGGCGAGCTTCAGGTCGGACGTCTCGAGCCCGAGCGGGCTGGCCATCGGCTTCGCGGGTTTGAAGCCGCTCGGCGGGACGAGATCGAGCTCGAAGGGGGCATCGCGATCGCAGACGAGGACGCCGGCCTTGATCTCCAGCCTGGCGACCTGGAGCGAGGAGCGGTGCTTGCCGGGCTCGGGGTGGGCCTTGGGGCCGGCCGGGTGAGTGAAATAGAAGAGATAAGCCTCGGGGCCTTGGACGACGACCTCGCCGTGGCGGCCGATGTCGCCGTCGTCGGGACGCTTACCGGGAACGCCGAGGATGGTCCCCGGCTGCTCGGTCCAGTGGGTGAGATCGGACGAGCGCAGCACGCCCATCCCCTGCCAGCGGTCGACGAGCATCCAATAGGAGCCCTGCCACCAGAAGACGGCCGTCCCTTCCTGGGCCTTGTCGGTGATGACGGGGCCGGTGACGGTCCAGCGATAGAGGTCCTCGCTGTCGGCCGCGTAGATATGCGAGCCGTTGGCTTCATCCTTGTACCAGAGGCGCCAGCCGCCGGATGGTTTGGCATAGACGAAGGCGTCGATGACGCGCTCGGAGCTCAGCGACAGCACGGCCTCGAATTTCCAGTCGACGAGGTTCCGGCTGGAGTAATGGACGATGTGCCGGTCGCCGCTCCAATCGGCCGGGACGCCGCGGACATAGGCGACGAACATATGGTAGGTCCGGCCGTGCTCGACGAGACAGGGCGCCCAAAACGTGTTGCGGCCCGGTTCGAACTCGAGCCCCTTGGCGACGCCCCGGTAGCGCCAGGTCAGGCCGCTGTCCGCCGAAGAGGCGATGCCGATGTCGGTGCCGTGGCACCAGCGCACGCCGTCCTGGGCGTCAGGGGCGTTGGCCCGGCGGTTGGTGTAGAAGATCCACCAGGACCGTTCCTGGTCGTTCCAGACGAGGGACGGATCGGCAGCGCCGTCGAAGACCGGGTCCCGATAAAGAGGGGCGGGAGGGATCCGGCCGCCGGAGACCCGCGAGGGCGAGCGGCCGCAGGCGCCGCCGAGCAGGCAGCCCACTGTGAAAGCGGCTATAAGGATCCGTTCAGTCCGGCCGTTCATCGTCCCTCCAGTCCCCGAATTAATTCTTGTTGAAGGCGGCCCAGTTGGGGTTCTGGCGCAGCGTTTCGAGCCGGAAGGCGGTCGGCCAGGCCACGAGCCACTGGCTGACGGCGAACGGCTGGAGCCAGCGCGTGTGGAGGAAGCCCTCGTCCTGCGAGCCGTAGGGACGCTTCTTGCCCATGACCGTGAGGTCGCCGCCGGAGATGCCCATGGTGCCGTTGGCCCAGGCGGCCACGGCCCGCTCCCTCCAGACCGCGTGCCCGGTGAGCTTGGCCAGCTTGATCCAGTCGTTGACGATGATCAAAGCGTAGGGGTCCTGGTGATGATGCTGGGTCGAGACGGCCGTCCCGCCGAACGTGTCGTAGCCGAGCTCGCGCAGGACCGTTCCCTCGGCGAAGGGCACGCTGTAGTGCCACTGCCACGTGGCCAAATAGTAGGACACGTCCTCGGCCGCCTGGAGATACGGGCTCTTGCCCGTGACGTCATAAAGCTCGAGGGCGGCCTTGAGCAGGGGCGTCGCCGATTCCTTGTCGATGCAGTAAGTGTCGAGGGCCCCGGCCGTGGTGAAGCCCTTCTTGAGGAAGTCGTTGAAGTAGAAGGCAAAAGCCCGCTCCGCCCCCTCGAGATAAGCGGCCTTGTGGGTGGCCCGGAAGGCGGTCACGAGCGGCGGGATGAGAAAGGCCCCGATCGTGCCGTCGGGGTCGACGATCTTGCCGGCGTTCGTCCAGGCCTTGCCGATGCGGCCGTCGGCCGACATGGCCTCGAGGGCGAAATCGCAGACGCCGAGCGCGGCGGCCCGGTATTCGGGCTTCCGCAGGCCGCACCGGGCGGCCAGATCAAAGGCCTCGAAGTAGCCCTGGGCCGCCTGGCCGAGATTACAGGCGTCCTCGACCTCGGCCTTGGCGTCCTCCAGGCCGATGACATAGTCGTAATGGCAGCGGAAGAGGCCGTTCGGCAGCCGGGCGTTCTTGAGCCAGGTATCGAGGCAGGCGATGCCCTTGTCGAGCGAGCGGCGCTCGTTCGAGAGGACATAATCGTGGAGCATCGAGTTGGCCAGGGAGATGTTCTGCCCCGCCCAGCCGATCTCGTATTTCCACGATTGCCGCTGGACCCAGCCCTGCTCCTGCGGGTCCCATCTCAAGCCGATCGAGAAGCCTCGGAAGCCTTTCTCCTCGGCCCAGAGATTGTCGGCGGCGAACTGGACGCCGAGCTCCCAGAGCTCCTCGGGCTCGAAGCGGGGCTTGGCCGCCCGGGCGTTGAGCGACCAGGCCGCGTCGACAAGGGCGTGCCAGCCGTGGCGCGGCGTCTTGACCTCGGCCAGGACGATCCAGGCCTTGAGCTCGATCGTCTGGCCGGGCGACACCCGCAGATCGCCGTGGTAGGCGTCGGCATAGGCGTCACGCATGGCGTAAACGCGGGGCGTCTCCTCCTCGGGCCAGATGAGGCGGTGGACGGTCTTGTCCGGGCGCGGCTCGAGCGAGCAGGAGAACCCGCCGACGAGCTGGCCGGGGGCGCTGAAGAGCGCGACCGACCAGGCCTCGGACTCCGAGTAGGTCGCCCCGGGGATCGAGGTCCGGTGATAAGCGAAGGTCCAGGGCTGACCGTCCGCGACGAAGCCTTTGGGCTCGAGGCCCTTGCCCCAGGCGTTGCCGTCGTACAGGACGGCCGGGATGAGGCTGTAGCGCGACGCGTAGAGCGCCTCGACCTCCATGGTCAGCCGGGCCGGGCGGACATAATCCGTGCCGCCGTAGCGGAAGGTCCGGGTCCACTCGAAGAGACCGGGCCGGACCTCCCGGACTCGGTCCTGCGCCGTGAAGTCCTTGGCGACGTAAGGCACGAGGGCCGCGACGGGCCGGCCGGCGGCGACGAACGTCGTCGCAGCGCCGCCCGTGCGGATCTCGATCCGGGGCTGAGCCGCGGCGAAGGAGGCCGCGGCGAGGAGAAGACACAGGGCCAGGACGGTCGATCGTTTGGTCATGGTCTTCTCGATATACCAGAGGCCCTCCGAAAAGACAAGACGCCCCGGGGCGCGGTCTTTTGAAAAGCGTCTGGCGATAGGGTATGATGCCCCTGTCAGGATCGTTCCGGAGGAGTCGCCCGATGCCCGTCTCCTATAAGGACATAGGCCTGTCCAATACCCGCGACATGTTCCGCCGGGCCTTCGCCGGCCAGTACGCGGTCCCGGCCTACAACTTCAACAACATGGAGCAGCTCCAGGCCATCATCACGGCCTGCGTCGAGACCCGTTCGCCGGTCATCCTCCAGGTCTCGAGCGGGGCCCGGAAGTACGCCAACCAGACCATGCTGCGCTACATGGCCGAAGGGGCCGTGGTCATGGCCCGGGAGATGGAGAAGGCCAAGAGCGCCGCGCCGCCGGTCCCGATCACCCTGCACCTCGACCATGGCGATACCTTCGAGCTGGCCAAGTCGTGCATCGAGCACGGCTTTTCGTCTGTCATGATCGACGGCTCGCACCTGCCGTACGACGCGAACATCGCCCTGACCCGGCAGGTCGTCGACTTCGCCCATGCCCGCGACGTGTCGGTCGAAGGCGAGCTCGGGGTTCTGGCCGGCATCGAGGACGCCGTCCAGGCCGAGAGGTCGACCTACACCCACCCGGACCAGGTCGTCGATTTCGTCCGCCGGACGGGCGTCGACTCGCTGGCCATCTCGATCGGGACCTCCCACGGGGCCTACAAGTTCAAGCCCGAGCAGTGCACCCGCGACGAGCGCGGGGTCCTCATCCCGCCGCCTCTGCGGTTCGACATCCTGGCCGACGTCGAGAAGCAGATCCCCGGCTTCCCCATCGTCCTGCACGGGGCCTCGTCGGTCATCCAGGACGCCGTGGCCACGATCAACAAGTACGGCGGCCAGATGAAGGACGCCATCGGCGTCCCCGAGGATCAGCTGCGCCAGGCCGCCCGCTCGGCCGTCTGCAAGATCAACATCGACACCGACGGCCGGATGGTCATGACGGCCTCGATCCGCAAGGTCTTCGGCGATCAGCCCGCCGAGTTCGATCCCCGGAAATACCTCGGGCCGGCCCGGACGGCCCTGATCGAGATGTACAAGCGCAAGAACCGCGAGGTCCTCGGCTCGGCCGGCCGCTACGGCGCCGAGTTCTGAGCCTGCGCCATTCATCAAAGCGCCGGAGATCTCCCTCAACAAGAAGAACTCAAGCCGGCGCGCCCGGCCTCAGTCCCTGATCGAAGGCGGGTTGGCGGCTGGACGGAGGCGGTGCCGGATCGCCTCGATGATCTTGGGGAGGTCGTGCTTCGACAGCGACATGGCCAGGCCGGTCATCCCCAACGGCACATGGCCGGGCTCGGTATAGACGTGATAGACGGCGAGAAGCGCGCCGCAGGCGTCGGGGGCGACCTGCCAGTGGCCCGAGGTTTCGGCGACGGTCTGGCTCGCCGGCACCTCGGGCCAGGGCACTTGGACCCAATCCACACGGCAGCCGTCGGCCCCCCGGCGGGCCGTATAGCGCAGCCGGTAGCGCCGGCGCGTCCCCAAAGGCAGCCTCAGATGCTGCTCGACGAGTGAGACCATCGGCCCCTCGTCCGTGACGACGATCCGTTCGACGCGCGGCATGAACTCGTGATAATGCCGGTAATCGAGGATGACCGCCAGGACCTCGTCAAGCGTTCCCGGCAGGGTGCCGATGGCTTCGTAGGTCCGGCCTTTGCGGCCGGGGTCGGCGACGGCCCGGAGGACGATCTTGCCCCCCAGAACTTGGGCCCGCTCAGCGCTCGACAGGGCGACGGGATCCAGTTGGAGGTCGTCGGCCTGCGGCGGCCACGGCGTCCCCGCAGGGGCGGCCGCGGCGACCGCGATGGCCACGGCGGTCAAGACCGCCAGGGTGATCAAAACAGCCTTGAAGACCACGCTCGCTCCTGCCCCGGACTCTTCCGCCGCCGGATGGCCTGGTCATTCTGCGCTATCGGGGGAAAAATGACAAGAGCATATCCCCCGGCCCCGGTCCCTCGTATAATGAAGGAGAGTGGAGGTGCGGCATGAAAGACCATGTCAAGGTCATCGGGATCCTGTGGGTCGTCTTCGGAGCGTTCTGGCTCTGCCTGGCCGTCTTCGCCCTGCTCGTCTTCCTGGGCGTGGCCATGATCCCCAACATCGAGGACATCAGCCCGTCCATTTTGCGGCTGATCGGGATCATCGTCAGCTCGTTCATGATCCTGCTGGGGCTGCCCCGGATCATCGGCGGCCTGGGGCTCGTCCATCACAAGGAATGGGCCCGCATCCTGGTCCTGGTCTTGGCCTTCCTGGACCTGGTCAACGTCCCCCTGGGGACGGCCATCGGCATCTACACGATGATCGTCCTGTTCAATCCGGAGACGGTGAAGATGTTCCGCGGCCCAGCGCCGGACGCGCCCGCGCCGACGAAATAGCGCCGGCTATTTCTTGATCGAGGCGTCGGGTTTGAGCCCGAGCTTTTTATAGAGGTCGCGCCGGCCTTCCTTATCGCCTTCCCAGATCGTGCGGGCGTACTTGGCCACCGCTTTGGCCTGGGCCCGGGGCACGACCACGACGCCGTCGCCGTCGGCCACGATGACGTCACCCGGGACGACGAGGACCCCGCCGCAGACGATCGGCCGGTTCACGGACTCGAGCTCGTTGCGGCCCGGACGGATGCCCCGGCCGATGCGCCTCAGGTAGAGCGGCACCTTCTCGGCGATGATCTCGTCGGTGTCGCGGGCCGTTCCGTTCGTGACCACCCCGACGCAGCCGAGCCGCGTCCATTCGAGGATGTTGTAAGAGCCGATCGACCCGACGTCCGCCGCCGGGGCGTCTTCGAGGACCAGGGCCGTGCCCGGGCGGACGAGCGGGGCGAACGATTCGGGCGAGAGCTTGTCGTACCAGTCCCCCGACCAGGCGTCGTAGGCCTCGGGGGTCCGCAGGCCGGCCGTCGTCCGCTGGGTCGGGACGTAGCGGGCCGTGACGGCGATGCCGACGAACCGGTGGGTGAAGCCCCCGGTGTCCCGCCAGAGCGCGTGGATCTCCGGGTCCATGGTGCCGCTGTCGACGAGCCCGACCGAGTCCATCCCATCCACGACATCGGCCACGCGCAGCCCCTTGAACAAGGCCAGGACAGCCTTGTCCTCGGCCTCGGTGAAGCGGGGCGTGGCGATGAAATTCCAGCCGGCGCGAAGAGCCGCCGCGTCCGGCGGCGGCGGGGCCTGGGCAGCGGCGGGGCAGACGAACGAGGCCAGCAACAGGCAGAGGATGATGATCACGGCAACCCTCCTGACGATCTTCGAGCCGCGCCCGGCGCGACCCCCGGAAGTCCCCGGCCTTCCTAGATCAAGAACCTGCCCAATCCGACCAGGACGAGCAATCCGCCGAGGGCCAGGACGTACTTGTACGGGATGGCCAGGCCGTCCTTGACATGAACGACCCACACATCCCGGTCATAGCTCGCGCCGATCTCGCCCCGGTACTTCTCCTTGATCTTCTCGACGATCTGCTGGACCTGGTCGAGCTGGGCCCGATGCTTGACGATGGCCGCCCGGATCTCCTGCTGCTCGGCCGCCGTCAGGGTCCTCTCGAAGATCTGGTCCCGGGTCGTGAACCTGAGCGCCCCGTCGGCCTGGATGAAGAAGAGGACGAGCGGAATGCCCACGCCGAGGATCATCAGCGTGAGACCTTGGCTGCGGCCGGCGCCACGGGCGCGGCCGGGTTTCGCCGGCACGAGCCGCGCGTCCCATTCGTCGCGCCGGACGTCTTTTCGAGTCCTCATGGGCGCCTCCTTCGCAGGTTTTGTCGGCGCTCGCCGGCCAGGGGCCCAAAATATCTTTTTTCCAGGCTGTAAGTCAACGCCGGCCGCAATCCTGCCCGGCAGGAACTCCGCATTCCCCGACGGCCGCCTCGTCCAGGCCGAAGGACGGCAAGGGGGCCGGGTCGGGCTCTCTCCTCAAGGGAAAAGGCCCGGCGGCCTTGCCGCACTTGGCACGATTGTTGATGTTAATCATCGCGAAGAGTTGTCGTCATGAGCGATGCCATCAGCCCGTTGGCCGGAAAACCGGCCCCGCCGTCCGTCCTCGTCGATCCCGAAGCACTCGTCAAAGCCTATTACGAAAGGGTCCCCGATCCTTCGGTGCCCGCGCAGAGGGTCGTCTTCGGCACCTCTGGCCACCGCGGGTCGCCGCTCAAGACGACCTTCAACGAGGCCCACATCCTGGCCATCGCCCAGGCGATCTGCGTCTATCGCAAGCAGCGGAAGATCGACGGGCCGCTCTTCCTCGGCTGGGACAGTCACGCCGTCTCCCAGCCGGCGTTCCGCAGCGCCCTCGAGGTCCTGGCCGCCAACGCGATCGAGGTCCTGATCGCCGCGGGCGACGAGCTCACGCCGACGCCGGCCGTGTCCCATGCCATCCTGACCTACAACCGCGGCCGCCGCGAGGGACGGGCCGACGGCATCGTCATCACACCTTCGCACAATCCGCCCGAGGACGGCGGGTTCAAGTACAACCCGCCCGAAGGCGGCCCGGCCGAGAACGAAGTCACGGAGTGGATCGAAGGGCGCGCCAACGGCTTCCTCGAGGAGGATCTCCTGGGCGTCGCCCGCAGGCCTTTCGAGCGGGCCCTGCGCGCCCCGACTACCCATCGGCACGATTTTCTCGGGGCCTATGTCGAGGACCTCGGCCGGGTCATCGACATGGATGTCCTCAAGGGCTCGGGCATCGGCCTCGGTGTCGACCCGCTCGGCGGGGCGTCGGTCCGCTATTGGGGGCGCATCGCCGAGCGCTACGGCTTGAACCTGACCGTGGTCAGCGACATCGTCGACCCCACCTTCCGGTTCATGACCGTGGACTGGGACGGCCGCATCCGCATGGACCCATCCTCGTCATACGCCATGCAGCGCCTGATCGGCCTTAAGGACCGTTTCGACGTCGCCGTGGCCTGCGACACCGACGCCGACCGTCACGGCGTCGTCACGCGGAGCGCCGGGCTGCTGCCGCCCAATCATTTTCTGGCCGCCGCGGTCGATTATCTGTTCCGTCACCGCCCCGGCTGGCGCCCGGACGCGGCCGTGGGCAAGACGGTCGTGTCCAGCCGCATGATCGACCTCGTCGCGGCCCGCCTGGGACGGCGGCTGTTCGATGTCCCGGTCGGCTTCAAGTGGTTCGTTCCCGGACTTCTCGACGGCCGGCTCGGTTTCGCCGGAGAAGAAAGCGCCGGCGCGTCCTTCCTTAGGCTCGACGGGACGGTCTGGACGACGGACAAGGACGGGATCATCCCAGGCCTGCTGGCCGCCGAGTTCACGGCCCGCCTCGGCCGCGACCCCGGCGAGGCCTACAAGGCCTTGGCCGGGGAGCTCGGCGAGCCCTTCACCGAGCGTCTCGACGCGCCGGCGACTCCGGACCAGAAACGAGTCCTGGCTGGCCTTACCCCGGAAGACATCGGATCGACCGAGCTGGCCGGAGAGACGATCACGGCCGTACTGACGAAAGCGCCGGGCAACGGCGCCCCGATCGGCGGCCTCAAGGTCGTCGCCCCGAAAGGCTGGTTCGCCGCCCGGCCGTCCGGCACCGAGAACATCTATAAGATCTACGCGGAGAGCTTCCTCAGCGAAGACCACCTGCGCCGGATCATCCGCGAAGCCCAGGAGATGGTCGACCAGGCCCTGGCCGGCGGCGTCCGCGCCGCCGCGCCCGCGACGGGAGAGAGATCATGAAAAGAATGCGGCGGGTCAAAAGTCCGATCTACGCTTTTTTCCCCGAGGACATCGAAGGGTTCGACAAGCTGGCCGAGCTGGCCCTGGACATGCGCTGGATCTGGAACCACTCGGCCGACGAGATCTGGAAAGAGATCGACCCCGAGCTCTGGGAGCGCACGGACAACCCCTGGATCGTCCTGCAGACCGCGTCCCGCAGCCGGCTGCGGCGGGTGCTGGCCGATCCGGACTTTCACAAGACGGTCACCGGCCTGCTCCGGGCCAGACGCCGCGAGGCCGGATCCCCGGCCTGGTTCCAGCGCCGCCACGCCCGGGCGCCGCTGACCTCGATCGCCTACTTCAGCATGGAGTTCATGCTCAGCGAGGCGCTGCCCATCTATTCCGGCGGGCTGGGCAACGTCGCCGGCGACCAGCTCAAGACGGCCGGGGACCTCGGACTGCCCATCGTGGGAATGGGCCTGCTCTATCAGCAGGGCTATTTCCGGCAGGTCATCGACAAGACGGGGGCCCAGCAAGCCTACTTTCCCTATAACGATCCCGGCCAGCTGCCCGTGACGCCCGTGCGGGAGGCCAACGGCGAATGGCTGCGGCTGAACCTGGCCATCCCCGGCTACTCGGTCTGGCTCCGGGTCTGGCAGGTCCAGGTCGGCCGGGTCCGGCTCTATCTTCTCGACAGCAACGATCCGGCCAACCCGCCGCCCTTCCGCGGCATCACCAGCGAGCTCTACGGCGGCGGCCCCGAGCTGCGGCTGAACCAAGAGATCGTTCTCGGCCTCGGCGGCTGGCGGCTCCTGGAGGCTCTCGGCATCCAGCCCGAGGTCTGTCACCTCAACGAAGGGCACGCGGGGTTCGCCGCCCTGGATCGCGCCCGGTCCTTCATGAAGGCGACCGGCCGCCCGTTCGACGCGGCTCTGGCCGCCACCAGGGCCGGCAATCTGTTCACGACCCACACGCCGGTCGACGCCGGCTTCGACCGCTTCGCCCCGGCTCTCGTCGAGCAGTATCTCGGCCGCTACGCCCGCGACATCCTCGGACTCCCGGTGCGGGACCTGCTCGGCCTCGGCCGGATGGACCCGGGAGACGATCGGGAGCCGTTCAACATGGCCTACCTGGCCATCCGCACGAGCGGGGCCGTCAACGGCGTCAGCCGGCTCCACGGAGAGGTCAGCCGGCGCATCTTCCGCGGCCTCTTCCCGCGCTGGCCGGAAGCCGAGGTGCCGGTCGAGCACGTGACCAACGGCGTTCATATGCCGACGTGGCATTCGGCCTGGGCCGACGAGTTCTGGACCAAGAGCTCGTCGAAGAAACGCTGGCTCGATCCGACCGAGGCCCTCGAGGACCAGATGGCCCGGGTGCCGGACGCCGAGCTGTGGCGCTTCCGGGTCGAGTGCCGCCGCCGGCTTGTCGACTACGTCCGGACGAAGCTGGCCAGGCAGAACGAGATGATCGGCGGCCTGCCCGAGGAGGTCGAGCGGGCCAAGTCGGTCTTCAATCCCGAGGCCCTGACGCTCGGCTTCGCCCGCCGCTTCGCCCCATACAAGAGGCCGAACCTGCTGCTCCACGACCCCGACCGGCTCCTCCGCGTGCTCCGGAACGGGGACCGTCCGGTCCAGCTCATCATCGCCGGCAAGGCCCATCCGGCCGACCTCGAGGGCCAGGCCATGATCCGCCAGTGGTCGGACTTCATCCGGGGCCGCCGGGCCGAAGACCACGTCGTCTTTCTCAGCGACTACGATATGCTCCTGACCGGGCATCTCGTCCAGGGCGTGGATGTCTGGATCAACACGCCGCGCCGTCCGTGGGAGGCGTGCGGCACGAGCGGTATGAAGGTGCTGGTCAACGGCGGCCTCAATCTCTCGGAGCTCGACGGCTGGTGGGCCGAGGCCTACTCCCCCGAAGTGGGCTGGGCCATCGGCGACGGCCGGGAGCACGGCGAGGACCCGGCCTGGGACGCGGCCGAGGCCGAGGCGCTCTACGATCTCCTCGAGCGGGAGGTCATCCCCGAGTTCTACGAGCGCGACGCTTCGGGCATCCCGCTCCGATGGGTGGCCCGGGTCCGCAACAGCCTGGCCCGGCTGACGCCGCGCTTCTCGGCCAACCGGACCGTCCGCGAATACACCGAGGATTACTATCTGCCGGCGGCGGCCGCGTTCCGCAGCCGGTCGGCCCGCAACGGAAAGCTCGGTGCCGATATCGCCGCCAAGCGCAAAGCCCTCGACCGCGGCTGGCCGAATGTCCGGATCGGACAGGTCCAGGTGACCGAGGACGGCGGGACGCGGATCTTCGAAGCCCACGTCCATCTCGGCAGCCTCGATCCGGACTGGGTGGCCGTCGAGGTCTACGCGGAGGGGACCGCTCCGGAGGGCCCGGTCCGCGAGATCCTGCAGCGCGGCCGCCCGCTCGAGGCCGAGAACGGATTTTCCTTCAGCGGGCATGTTCCGGCCGACCGTCCGGCCTCGGACTTCACTGTCCGGGTCGTGCCCCGCCTGCCGGGGGTCAAGGTGCCGCTCGAGCTGGACCACATCCTCTGGCAGCGCTAAGGCCGCCCAGGAGCGCCGGGCCCGGCGGACGGCCCACGGCCGCGACAAGCATCACGGCCGAGGCCGCCGCCAGCGCCAATGTCCCCCACCTGTTGGCTAATAGCACGTCCCCTTCCCAGGGCTGGCCCGCCGCGGCCCAAATCCGAGGTCGTGTCAGGGGGCCAGTATTCCGACGAGCTTCATCGCAGCGAGGTTGTCCTTGCTGTGCGGGGCCGCCTCCAGCTCCTGGGTCAGATCGTGACCGGCCTGATGCGTCCCCAGATGGTCGCCGTCCGTCCACATGGGGCTTTCGGTGACGTCATAAACCTTGCCCTGGTAGGCGATGTAAGCCCTGTGGCCGCCTCGCCCGTCATAACTCGCGAGTTCGTCGAGGGTGAATTCTTCGAGATACGCCAATAACATCCTCCGCCTAAAGCAATGCAAGATATGGGCCACGCGGGTCGTCCACATCCCCGGCCCAGAGAAGACCAGGGACCACCCCTATACGGCGGAGGCCCGCTTGGTCGAGCGCCGCCCGGCCAAGAGCGGGCCCTCAGCCCTGGGGGAGGCGCCCAAGGCGCGGCAGTGCTGGTCAAGTCCTCTCTCATAGGACGGCCCCCTGATTTTCCCGCGGCAAAAGACAGATCGGGGCCGGATTTCCCCGATCCCAAGCAGGGGCGGGTGGACTCCCGTGGCACTTTTCTTGCTTAAAAGAAAGGCGGCGGCGGGTTCTAGCATGGAAGGAGGGACCAGATGATCAGGGGATTCCGCCCAGCAAAGAAACTGTTCGGACCGGCCGTGGCCGCGGCGCTCTTCGGGCTATGCGCTCAGGCGGCCCAGGCCATCCCCAGCTTCGCCCGCCAAACGAACCTCTCCTGCAATGCCTGCCACAACGGCTTCCCCAAGCTGAATTCATTCGGGCGCCTGTTCAAGCTCAACGCCTATACCCTGACCGGGATCAAGGCGATCGAGTCCGCCGGCAAGAACAATCCCTCGCTCAAACTGACCTCGTTCATGCCGATCTCGGCCTCGGCCCAGACCTCCGCGAGCTCCCTCCGGACGGCCGAGCCCGGCCAGAAGGGCTTCGACGTCGAGTTCCCCCAGCAACTTAGCTTCTTCCTGGCCGGCGAGATCACGCCCTTTCTCGGCACGCTCATCCAGGCGACCTACGACGATCAGAGCGGCCGGTTCGGCTGGGACAACGCCGACGTCCGGCTGGCGACCCGAACCAAGCTCGGCCGGAAGGACGCCATCATCGGGCTGACCCTGAACAACAACCCGACCGTGCAGGACGTCTGGAACACGGCCCCGGCCTGGTCCTTTCCCTTCGTGTTCTCGGGCGTCGCGCCGACCGGCCAAGTGAGCCCCCTGTCCTCCGGGCCGCTGGCCCAGCAGGTGGCCGGACTGGGCGCTTACGCGTTCTACGCCAACGCCCTCTACTGCGAGATCTCCTTCTACGCGTCGACGCCGCAGGGAGGGGCCCATCCGGCCAACGGGACGTCCACGGACACTTTGGCCGGGGCCAATCCCTACTGGCGCCTGGCCTATCAAGCCCGGCTCGGCGACTCCCGTTTCCTCGAGATCGGGACGTACGGGTTCGCCGCGCGCCTCTATCCCGAGGGGATCTCCGGGCCGACGGATCGTTACTACAGACCTGGCCCTCGACCTTCAATATGAGCAGCCGCTCGGGCCCGGCGGGCTCAGCGTTTACGCCAACTGGGTGCACGAGCGGCAGAACCTGCTGGCCACGTTCCTGGCCGGGTCCGTATCGCAGCCGGGCAACGACGTCGAATCGTTCACGGCCAACGCGGCCTACATCTTCCATAACACCTACGGCCTGACCGTCGGCGTATTTCAACCTGCACGGGACCAACGACCCGATCCTTTATGTTCCGGGATCGGTCACGGGCAGCCGGCGCAATACGCCGAACGGCTCGGGTCTCATCGTCCAGGTTTCGCTCTACGCCTGGCAGAACGCTATGCTGGCCCTCCAATACACCCTGTACACGGAATTCAACGGGGCCCGCAGGAACTACGACGGCTTCGGCCGGAACGCGTCGGACAACAACACCCTTTATGCGGTGTTCTGGATAGCCTTCTAGCCGCGCCTCGGCGCGGCCCGAAGGCCGGCAACGCACGATCGTCGGAAGGAGGAACCGATGCCCATCCGGAAGCTCGTTGCCCTTCGCTGCTCTCGCGCTCTTGGCCGGTCTTGCCGTCTGCGCGCGGGAGCAGCTCCGTCATCGGACGATCCGGTCCAATCCGGCGACAAGGGGATCGGACCGGTCAAGGAGCTCAAGCTCGGCCCGGTCGATGGGATGCTGGCGGCCCGCGGCAAGGAGCTTTTCGATGCCGGTGCGCGGCCTGTCACGGCCTGGACAAGGCCATCGCCGGTCCCGCCTTGGGCTCTGATCCTGAAGCAGAAGACGCCCGAGTTCGTCATGAACATGATGCTGAACACGGCCGAGATGGAGGCCAAGAACGCCGACCATCAAGAAGCAGAGCGGCCAAATTCGGCATGTCCATGCCGGCGCCGGGTCTCACGGAGGACCAGGCCCGGGCGGTCGTGGAATATCTCCGGACGGCCGGAAAGTAGTCTGCCCCGCCGGGAGGTCCGAGATGAACGCAGAGACGCAAGTCCCGCCGGCGCCCGAGACGCCGGGGACGGGCGAAGGCGATCGGGGCCGCCGCCGCTTCCTCGAGCTTGCCGTCGGCCTCTTCACGTCGCTCATCGGGATCGCGCTGGCCGTCCCGTTCCTGGGCACTATCGTCGGCAGCTCGTACCGGGCCCGCAAAGAGCTCTATGCGAGGACCGGGTCGCTGGCCGGCGTCCCGACCGGCCGGCCGGTCGACGTAGCCTACGAGGAGATGGCGGCCGACGGCTTCCTGCGCAGCCAGACCGTCCGTCACGTCTGGGTCATCAAGCGATCGGCGACGGAAGCGACCGTGTTCTCGCCGGTCTGTCCCCACCTCGGCTGCCGCTATGACTGGGATGCCCGCGATTCGCTGTTCAAGTGCCCCTGCCACGCCAGCGTCTTCCGCATGGACGGCACGGTCGTCTCGGGCCCGGCGCCGCGGGCCCTGGACACCCTGCCGGCCGAGATCCGGGACGGCGTTCTCTACGTCGAATGGCGACAGTTCGAGGTCGGGGTCCCGGAAAAGAAGCAGGTCTAGGAGAAGGTCATGGCCCAAGGCCTATGGAAATGGATCGAGGACCGGTGGCCGGTGAAGCCGGTCGTCAGGGCCGTTCTCGTCGAGGACATCCCGGGCGGCGCGTCCTACTGGTACTCGACGGGAAGCTCCGTCCTTTTCGTCTTCATCCTCCAGGCTGTGACCGGGATCTGCGAGCTGTTCTTCTACGTGCCGACGGTCGATCACGCCTATGTCAGCCTGAGCTTCCTGAGGACCTCGGTCCCGTTCGGCTGGCTCATCCATAACCTTCACTACTGGGGCGCGACGGCCATGGTCGTCCTGGTCCTTCTCCACGTGACCCAGAACTACGTTTGGGGCGCTTACAAGAATCCCCGGCAGCTGACCTGGGTCCTGGGCGTCTTCCTGTTCTTGCTGACCCTGGCCATGATGTTCACCGGCTCGCCGCTGCCCTGGGACGAGAAGGGCTATTGGGCCGTCGAGGTCGGGACGGGCATCGCCGGGATGACGCCCCTCGCCGGCGACTTCGCCAAGAGGCTGCTGCAGGGCGGGCCAACGATGGGTCAGCTGACGCTCACCCGGTTCTTCATCCTCCACGTCGCCATCCTGTCGGGAGCGCTGGCGACGTTCATCCTCATCCATCTCGTGGCCTTCCGGCGCGGCGGCAGCACGGGGCCTTGGTCCTCATCGAAGAGGCGGCGGACGGGACCCTTCTGGCCCGATCAGGTCTGGATGGACCTCGTCGTGGCCTGCGGGGTGTTTGTCGTCCTGGTGGCCTTGTCGGCCTTCCGGCCGCCCGCCTTCACGGGGGCCGCGGACCCCATGGACCCGCTGTTCACGCCCAAGCCGGAGTGGCCCTTCTTTTTCTTATATCAGTCGCTGAAGCTCTTCTCCGGCCCTGCCGAGGTCGCAGTGGCGCTGGGCCTCCCGCTGGTGCTGACAGTCCTCCTGCTGGTCTGGCCCTTCATCGACCGGAAGCCCGAGCGCAACCCTGCGCGGAGGCCCGGGGCCATGGGCGCTTATGTTCTCATCTTCGCCGCGATCGTCGTCCTCAGCATCCTCGGCGGCCAGAGCCGGCCGGGGGCCAGCCCGGCGCAGGCTCCCCGCGCCCCGGCCCCCGCTTTGGCGACGAAGACCGCGGCCCAAAACGGTCCGGCTGGAGCGGAGGGGGGCGGGGCTTTGTACCTGAGGCTCGGCTGCTCGACTTGCCACAGCATCAACGGCGCGGGCGGGAAGGTCGGGCCGGACCTGGCCGGCGAGAAAGCCAAGGGGCGCTCGGCGGACTGGCTCATGGCGCAGATCCGTGACCCTCACTCCCACGATCCGGAGTCAGAAATGCCGTCCTTCGGCCAGCTCGCCCAGGCCGAGACGGAGGCGTTAGCCGAGTATCTCCTGAGCCTGACCGGGAGAGGCCCGGCGCCCGCGGGACCGGAGAAGGAGCCCGAGCGCTGGCCCGGCCCCCGCCGAGGCGGCTCCTTCGGCCGACGGACACGAGGCCGGGAAGACGTGGCGCCGGCCATCGAGCTCATCGGGAACGCCCGTCACGGCTCCCGGATATTCGCCGATACCTGCATTCCCTGCCACGGCCCGCAGGGCCGGGGCGGCGTGCCCAACCCGGGCTCGAACGACGGCGTCGTGCCGGCCCTCGCCCCGATCGACCGCGAGCTCTTCGACCGCGATCCCGACGCCTTTGTCGGCAAGATCGACCCCCTGATCCAGCACGGATCCAGGCCGGCGGGACCGGACCCCTCACGGGTCATGCCGGACTTTGGCGACTCGGGCACGCTCTCGCAGGCCCAGATCTCGCATCTCGAAGCCTACGTCCTGGACCTGAACGGCGTCGCGCGGGCGAAGATCGTCCGGCCGGGCATCCGGCCGAGCGTCTTCTTCATCATCGTCGCGGCGGTGTTCGGGGGCTTCGGAGTCTTGATGGCGACGTTCGGGGCCTGGCGTCGCCGCAGAAGGAAGTCCCCGGGAACGGGGCCTTGATCAGGCCGGGCGGTGGGCGTAGCCGAGGATGATCGCGATGATGAACAAAGCCAGAAGGACAAGCAGAAAGATGTTGAAAATACTTTCGAGCTCGCGTTCCTCCTTGGCCTCGGTCTCCCGCATGGGCTCGCGCGGAGCGGCGCGCCGGGCCGAGGCCGCCAGGGCTTCCTGGAGCAGGGCGAAGACGAGGCCGACGGCGAAGAACGAGAGCCAGTATACGCCCAGGATCGCAGGTCCCACCGGGCCGATCCAGATGCCGCCCGCCCAGGCGGCCAGGAACACCAGCACGGAGAACACCAGGATCTGGCGCCAGGACCGGGCCCGGCGGCCGAGGACGACGAAGACGACGGTCAGAAAGAACGCGATGCCGAGCGCGAAGATGCCTTCCGCGAATATCACGACTGGAACCCCCGGCTTCATCATAGCACACGCGGCCGGGACGGACAACGCCCGGGGTTAGGGAGGGAGCGATGAAGATCGGCTTCGTGGGTCTCGGCAAGATGGGGGCGGCCATGACCGAGCGGCTGGTCGGCCACGGTCACGCGGTCGTGGCCTACGATGTCAACCCGGCGGCGGTCGCCGCCGCGGGCCTCAAGGGGGCCGAGCCGGCCTCGTCGTTGAAGGACCTGGCGGCCAGGCTGGAGCCGCCGCGGGCGGTCTGGGTCATGGTCCCGGCGGGCGAGCCGACCGAGGAAACGATCTGGTCGCTGGCCGACGTCCTCGGCGGCGGCGACCTCATCATCGACGGCGGCAACTCCCACTATACGGATTCGGTGCGCCGGGCCCGGGCGCTCGGGGACCACAGCCTCTCGTTCATCGATTGCGGCACGAGCGGCGGGGTCTGGGGGCTCCAGGAGGGTTATTGCCTGATGGTCGGAGGCGACACGCCGTCGGTCGATCGTCTGCGGCCGATCTTCGAGGCCTTGGCGCCGCCCGGCGGCTACGCTCATATGGGGCCGAGCGGGGCGGGACACTTCGTCAAGATGGTCCACAACGGCATCGAGTACGGACTGCTCCAGGCCTATGCCGAGGGGTTCGAGCTGCTCGAAGCCAAAAAGGACTACGGGTTGGACACGGCCGCCATCGCCCGGCTCTGGGGTCGAGGCAGCGTCGTCCGGTCCTGGCTCCTGGAGCTGGCCGCGAACGCCCTCGGCAAGGACCCTCACCTGGCCGGCATCGAGGGCTTTGTTGCGGATTCCGGGGAAGGCCGTTGGACGGTCGACGAGGCCATCGACCTGGCGGTCCCCGTCCCGGCCCTGTGCGAGGCCCTCTTCGCCCGCTTCCGCTCCCGGCAGGAGGGATCGTACGCGGCCAAGTTCGTGGCCGCCCTACGTAACGAGTTCGGCGGGCACGAGGTCCGGAAGACCTAAAGGAGGGACCATGAGAACCGGGGCCATCCACGAGCTCAACGCCTTGGGCCAGAGCGTCTGGCTCGACTCGATCAGCCGGTCCCTGATCAAGACCGGCCGGCTCCAGTCCCTCATCGACCTCGGCCTTTCGGGCCTGACATCCAACCCGACCATCTTCGATCACGCCGTGGCCTCGGGCCCCGACTACGACGACCAGGTCCGCGGCCTGCGGCAGCGCGGCGCCGCGACCTTCGAGATCTACGACGAGCTGACCGTCACCGACGTCCGCGACGCGGCCGACCTGTTCCGGCCCGTCCACGAGAGGACAGGCGGCCGGGACGGCTACGTCAGCCTGGAGATCGACCCCCGGCTGGCCGACGATGCGCGGCGGACGGTCGACGAGGGGCTGCGCCTTTTCCGCAAGGTCGACCGGCCCAACGTGATGTTCAAGGTCCCGGCGACCGAGGCCGGATACGGCGCCGTCGAAGAGCTGACGGCGGCCGGCGTCAACGTCAACATCACCCTGATCTTCTCCACCCGTCAATATCACGAGACGGCCCAGGCCTACCTGCGCGGCCTCAAGCGACTGATCGCGGCCAAGGGCGACCCGCGCCGGGTCCGGTCAGTGGCCAGCGTGTTCGTCAGCCGGATCGACACGGCCGTCGATCGCGAGCTCGACGCCCTGATTGCGAAGGAAAGCGACCCGCGGCGGCGAGAGTTCGCGCGGGCCGTCAAGGGCCGCGTGGCCGTGGCCAATACACATCTCTGTTACGCCATCTTCCGGCGCATCTTCGGTGGGGACGAATTCCGGGACCTGGCCGCCCGCGGGGCCGCGCCGCAGCGGCCGCTCTGGGGCTCGACGAGCACCAAGAACCCTGACTACAGCGACATCAAGTACGTCCAGGAGCTCATCGCCAAGGACACGGTCAACACGATGCCCGAAAAGACCTTCTTGGCCTTTATCGACCACGGTCGTGTGGTCGAAGCCCTGACCGCCGAGACCGCCGGGTCCCAAAAGATCCTGGACGACCTAGCTTCCCTGGGCGTATCGGTCCAGGCCGTCTGCGCCCGTCTTCTCGAGGACGGCGTGCAGGCGTTCGACCGGTCGCTCGACGACCTGCTCCGGACGATCGAAAAGAAGGCGGGGACGCTGTGAGCCCCCGGCAAAAGGAGGGCCCCATGCCCCGGAGAGCCTGGATCGTCCTCGGGTCCGATCACGCCGGCTTCCGGATCAAGCAGTTCATCGAAGGACTGCTCGCCGCCAAGGGCTATCGCGTCGAGGACGTCGGCACCTGGAGCACGGCCAGCGTCGACTACCCGGACTTCGCGGAAAAGCTGGCCCTGCGCGTCCGCGCCGGCCGGGGCCGCAAGGGGATCCTGACGTGCGGCACCGGGATCGGCGCCTCGATCGCCGCCAACAAGGTGCCGGGCATCCGGGCCGCCCTGGTCTGCAGCGCCCGGGACGCCCGGCTGAGCGTCGAGCACAACAACGCCAACGTGCTCGTCCTCGGCGGCCGGCCGTTCGAGCGGGCCCTGACCCGCCGGATCGTCACGACCTGGCTCAGGTCGTCGTTCCAGGGCGGCCGGCATCTCCGCCGGGTCCGGAAGATCGCGGCCATCGAGGCCAGGTTCCTGGGCCGGGGACGCCGGTGACGGGAGGACCCGTGGCCCGCTACCAAAAGACCCCGTTGCGTCCCGCCCGGCCGGCGCTTCGGCCATGTCCGGACCGGGCCGGCGAAGTCCGCGTCGGCCCTTTCATCATGGTCATCTTCGGCGGAGCCGGCGACCTGGCCTCGCGCAAGCTCATCCCGGCCCTCTTCGCGCTTCACGAGGACCGCAGCTTCAGCGGCACCTACGCCGTGCTCGGCGTCGGCCTGCCGGCCCACTCGGACGGCGACTACCGGGGCTTCGTCGCCGCGGCCGTGAGGAAGAGCCTGCCCGGGGCCCGGCCCGAGCGGATCGCCGCCTTCGCCCGCGGCTTCCACCACCTCAGCGGGGATCTCGCGGACGAGGACGTCTATAAGAGGCTGCGGGCCCGTTTGGCGGCCCTGGCGCCGTCCGGCACGGCCGGCGACGCGAACATCATCTTCTATCTGGCCGTGCCGCCGCGGCTCGTCCCCGGCATCGTGACCCTGCTCGACAGGTTCGGTCTCGGCCGGGCCCTGCCCAGGGCCAAGCTCATCGTCGAGAAGCCGTTCGGGCGGGACCGGGCCACGGCGGAGGCCCTCAACCGGCGCATCCTCTCGGCGTTCGACGAAAAGCAGGTCTTCCGGATCGACCACTACCTGGCCAAGGAGACCGTCCAGAACATCCTCTTCTTCCGTTTCGGCAACGCCCTGTTCGAGCCGGTCTGGAACACCCGCTTCATCGACCACGTCCAGATCACCGTGGCCGAGGATATCGGGATCGAGCACCGGGGAGCGTTCTACGAAAGCGTCGGCGTCATCCGCGACATCGTCCAGAACCACCTCATGCAGGTCCTGGCCGTGGTGGCGATGGAGCCCCCGGCGGGGCTGGAGCCCGACCTGGTGCGGGACGAGCGGAGCAAGATCTTTCACAGCCTCCGCCGCATGGACGGCCGCGACGCCCGCAGGTCGACCGTGCTGGGCCAGTACGGACCGGGGCGGATCGGCGGCCGCCGGGTCCGCGGCTATCGGGCCGAACCGCACGTCTCGCCGACGTCCCGGGTCGCGACCTTCTTCGCCGGCCGGTTCACCATCGACAACTGGCGCTGGGCCGGCGTGCCCTTCTATCTCCGGACCGGGAAGCGGCTGCCGCGCCGGGAGAGCGAGATCTACGTCGAGTTCAAGAAGCTGCCCCTGAGCCTGTTCGGCAAGACCTGCGAGCGCATGACCCCGAACGGCCTCGTGCTGAGCATCCAGCCGCAGGAGCGGATCAGTCTCGCCCTGACCGTCAAGCACCCCGGCATGGGCAGCGAGCCCAGCCCGGCCCCGATGGTCTTCGATTATGCCCAGAGCTTCCGGGTCAGGGAGCGGCCCGTCTATGAGCGCGTCCTCTTCGACTGCATCCGCGGCGACCTGACCCTTTTCCCGCGCCAGGATGCCGTCGAAACGACGTGGGCCCTGCTCGACCCGGTCATCGCCTATTGGGAATCGCATCCTCCGGCGCGTCTCCCCAATTATTCCGCGGGCTCCTGGGGGCCGAAGGAAGCGTTCGATCTCATGGCCGCCGACGGCCGGACGTGGAGGTTCTCCGGTGAACAAGCCAGCCGATAGACGGGTCAGCGTTTTCCCGAACAAGCGGACCATGGATGGGGTCCTTCTCGAGGAATGGACCGCGGTCAGCCAGGCGGCGGTCCTGCGCTCCGGCCGCTTCACGGCCGCCCTGTCCGGCGGCGAGACCCCGGTCTCGTTCTACGAGCGCCTGGCCGCGTCCGGCTGTGACCTGCCGTGGGACAAGACCCATGTCTTCCAGGTTGACGAGCGCCTCGTCCCCATCTATCATCCGGACAGCAATATGCGCCTGATCGAGACCAAGCTGCTCCGGCACGTCCCCATCCCTCAAGCTAACATCCATGCCGTCCCGGTCGGACGGGAGCTCCAGGCGGCCGCCCGCGCCTACGAAAAGGAGATCCGCGCCTTTTTCGGCCTCGAGGAGTCCGGCTGGCCGCGCTTCGACCTGATCCTGCTCGGGCTCGGCCGGGACGGCCATACCGCCTCGCTCTTCCCGGCGAGCGAGGGCCTGCGCGAGACGAGCCGCCTGGCTGTCGCCGTCGAACGCCCGATGCCCGACCATCACCGGGTCACCCTGACCCTGCCGGTCCTCGACGCCGCCCACGTCGTCGTGTTCATGGTCTCGGGCGAGGACAAGGCCTCGGCCCTCCAGGCGGTGATCGAGGGGCCGGGCGAGGCTCTGCCGGCGGCCCTGGTCCGGCCGAGGGACGGCCGGAGCGTCTTCCTGGCCGACAAGGAAGCGGCCAAGCTTCTGACATCGCCGCCAAAGCTGACCAGGGTCCTGCCATGAACGCGCCGCTTGGACCGCTCGTCGTCTACGCCGCGGGCGTTCTCGTGGTCGTGGGCGGCATGATCGGGCTGTCCTATATCCTGGGGGAACGCCATCGCGAACGGGCCACCGTCGAGCCCTACGAGTCCGGCGTCCCGGCCACCGCGTCGGCCCGATCGCTCTTCGCGCCGCGCTTTTATGTCGTGGCCATGCTTTTTGTCGTCTTCGACGTCGAGACGGCCTTCCTCATCGTCTGGGCCGTGGCCCTGCGGCCGGCGGGCTGGCGGGGATTCCTGGGCGCTTCCGTTTTCCTGGGCGTGTTGCTGGCCGTCCTGGCCTACGAATGGCGGGCCGGGGCCTTCGACTTTGCCCTCAAGGGCCGGGACGTCCTGCGCCGGCTCAGGGAGAAGGACCGGATCGGGGGGAGGCCATGACATGAACGGATCGCTCGGCCGCAACGCCGGGACGGTCGAAGAGGCGGCCCGCCAGAGCGTCGTTCTCGGCCGTGTCCAGGACCTTATCGCCTGGGGCCGGAAGAACTCGCTCTGGCCGTTCAACTTCGGCCTGTCCTGTTGCTATGTCGAGATGGCCACGAGCCTGACCAGCCGCTATGACATCGCCCGCTTCGGGGCCGAGGTCATCCGGGGCACGCCCCGGGAGGCCGACGTGATGATCATCGCCGGGACCGTCTTCGTCAAGATGGTCCCGGTCATCAAGCGCCTCTACGCCCAGATGATGGAGCCCCGCTGGGTCATCTCGATGGGCTCGTGCGCCAACTCCGGCGGCATGTACGACATCTACAGCGTTGTCCAGGGCGTCGACCGGTTCCTGCCGGTCGACGTCTATGTGCCCGGCTGCCCGCCGCGGCCCGACGCCTTCATGGAAGGACTGCTCCTGCTCCGCGACGCGGTCGGGCGCGAAAAAAGGCCGCTGAGCTGGGTCGCCGGAGGGCCGCCGGTCCTCAAACCGGCCCGGCCCTCGCTCCGCGACGCCAAGACTGCCGAGCGCCGGAAAAAGGGGACGTTTCACTCCCCCGAGGGGATCTGAGGAGGAAATGGCCCTGACGACAGCCGAGCGCGCGACCGGGCCCGGGGCCGTCATCGACGAGCTCAGGCCGGGCTTTGGCCAGACCCCGGTCGTCGTCCAGCCGACCCGGGACGCGTTCCCCACGGTCTGGGTCCCGAAGGACCGCCTGCTCGAGGTCCTGACCTTCCTGAAGTCGGGGGCGGCCAGGCCCTACCGGATGCTCTACGACCTGACGGCCATCGACGAGCGCGAGCGGCAGCATCGCGGCGGGCAGCCCGCGGCCGACTTCACGGTCGTCTATCATCTGCTGTCCTTCGACCGGAACGACGACATCCGGGTCAAGGTCGCCCTGCGGGAGGACGACCTCGCCGTGCCGTCCGTGACGAAGCTGTGGCCGTCGGCAGACTGGTACGAGCGCGAGATCTACGACATGTTCGGCATCGCCTTCGCCGGCCATCCGCATCTGCGGCGGCTGCTGATGCCCGACGGCTGGAGGGGCCATCCGTTGCGCAAGGACCATCCGGCCCGGGCCACCGACATGCCGGCCTTCGAGATCCCCGAGGACCAGCTGGAGCAAGAGGAAAGGGACCTGCAGTTCCATCCGGAGCGCTGGGGCCTGCCGCGGCGGGGCGAGGGCCGCGAGTACATGTTCCTCAACCTGGGCCCCAGCACCCGGGCACTCACGGCATCCTGAGGGTCGTCCTCGAGCTCGACGGCGAGGACATCGTCAACGCCGTCTGCCAGATCGGCTTCCACCACCGGGCCGCCGAAAAGATGGGCGAGCGGCAGAGCTGGCACACCTACATCCCGTACACCGACCGGGTCGAATACCTGGGCGGCGCTCTGAACAACCTGGCCTATGTCCTGGCCGTCGAAAAGCTGGCCGGGATCGACGTCCCCGAGCGGGCCGAGGTGGCCCGGGTCCTGCTCTGCGAGCTCTTCCGCATCTCCAGCCACCTCGTCTGGTACGGCACGTTCGCCCAGGACCTGGGCCAGCTCTCGCCCGTCTTCTACATGTTCACGGACCGGGAGAAGGTCCTCGACATCGTGGCCGCGATCAGCGGCGCCCGGATGCACCCCAACTGGTTCCGGATCGGCGGCCTGGCCCAGGACCTGCCCAAGGGCTGGGAACGCCATGGTCCGCGAGTTCCTGCGGACCTTCCCGCGCCGGCTCAAGGAGTATGACGCGCTGGTCATGAAGAACCGCATCTTCAAGGCCCGCACGGTCGGCATCGGCGCCTACACGCTCGACGAGGCGGTCGAATGGGGCGTCACCGGGCCGGGACTGCGGGCCTGCGGCCTGGAGTGGGACTTCCGCAAGAAGCGGCCCTACTCCGGCTACGACCGCTTCGAATTCGACATCCCGACCGGGCGCAACGGCGATTGCTACGACCGGGCCGCCGTCCGCGTCGAGGAGATCCGCCAGAGCCTGCGGATCATCGGCCAGTGCGTGGACCACATGCCGGCCGGGCGACTATAAGTCCCGGCATCCGCTGGCCACGCCGCCGCTCAAGGACCGGACCCTGCGACGACATCGAGACGCTCATCGACCATTTCCTCGGCGTGAGCTGGGGGCCGGTGGTGCCGGCGGGCGAGGCGTTCCACGGCATCGAGGCGACCAAGGGCAACAACGGCTATTACCTCGTCAGCGACGGGGGAACGATCCCGTACCGTCTGCGCATCCGGACGCCCTCGTTCCCGCACATCCAGATGGTGCCGCTCATCTCGCGCGGGCACACCATCCCGGACCTGCTGGCCATCCTGGGCAGCGTCGACTACGTCCTGTCCGACGTGGACCGATGAGGGAGGGAGAGCGGGGATGATCACCGAGGACGAACGGAAAGAGATCGAGGCCGCGGCGGCGCGCTTCCCCGTCCGCCGGGCGGCCGCGGTCGAGGCGCTCCAGGTCGTCCAGACGGCATCACGGCTGGGTCTCTGACGAGGACCTGGGCCAGGTCGCCAGGATCCTCGGCCTGACGATCGACGAGCTCGACGGCCTGTCGTCGTTCTATTCCCTGGTCTTCCGCAAGCCCGTCGGACGGCACGTCATCCTCGTCTGCGACAGCATCACATGCTGGGTCATCGGCTCTGAGAGGATCCTGGAGCGCTTGACCCAGCGGCTCGGCGTCGGCCTGGGCGGCACGGACGCCGGCGGCCGGTTCACTCTTCTGCCCTCGGCCTGTTTGGGCGCCTGCGACCACGCCCCGGCCATGCTCATCGACGGCGATCTGCACGGCGACCTGACCCCCGACGCGATCGACGCCATCCTGGACAGGTACAAATAGGTTGGAGCCATGGACCGCCCGCTGACCCAGAACATCAGGCCCGATCGGGGGCCCCTGGACCTCAAGGGCTACGAGGCGGCCGGAGGCTACCGGTCGGTGCGCAAGGCGCTCCAGACCATGGCCCCGCAAGACGTCACCGCCATGGTCAAGGCCTCGGGCCTGCGCGGGCGGGGCGGCGCCGGCTTCCCGACCGGTCAGAAATGGGGCTTCATCCCCATGGGCCCCGACGCCCCGCGGCCGAAGTACCTTTGCTGCAACGCCGACGAGATGGAGCCGGGCACCTTCAAGGACCGCCTCCTCCTCGAAGGCGACCCGCACCTCCTCGTCGAATCGCTCATCGTCAGCGCCTATGCGGTCCAGGCCGAGGTCTGCTACGTCTTCCTGAGATTCGCCTATGCCCACACCGCGCGGCTGGTCGAAAAGGCCATCGCCGAGGCCGAGGCCGCCGGCTACGTGGGCCGCAACATCCTCGGCTCCGGCTTCGACCTGGCCATTCATGTGCACTTGAGCTCGGGCCGCTACATCTGCGGCGAGGAGACGGGGCTGCTCAACGCCCTCGAAGGCAAGCGGGCCTCGCCGCGGGCCAAGCCGCCCTTCCCGCCCGTCAGCGGGCTCTTCGGCAAGCCGACGCTCGTCAACAACGTCGAGACTCTGTGCTCGGTCCCGGGCATCGTCAACAACGGGGCCGACTGGTTCCGCAAGCTGAGCCGGACCGGGGAGGGCGGGACGAAGATCTACGGCCTGAGCGGCCGGGTCAAGCGGCCCGGGGCCTGGGAGCTGCCGCTCGGGACGCGGCTGCGCGAGATCCTCGAGGTCCACGCCGGCGGGATGAAGGACGGCTACGCCTTCCGGGCCCTGATCCCCGGCGGCGCGTCCACCGACTTCCAGACCGAGCTCGACATCGACTTCGATTTCGGCCACGAGCCCCAGGCCGGCAGCCGCCTCGGCACGGGCACGGCCGTCGTCCTCGACGACCGGACCTGCCCGGTGGGCTTCGTGCTCAACATCGAACGCTTCATGGCCCGCGAATCCTGCGGCTGGTGCACGCCGTGCTGGAGCGGGCTGCCGTGGATCGTCCAGACGCTGGAGGCCATCGAAGAAGGCCGCGGCCGGCCCGAGGACCTGGCTCTCCTGGAGCGGCACTGCTGGGAGCTTTCGCCCGGGCACACCTTCTGCGCCCTGGCCCCGGGCGCCGTCGAGCCGCTGCAGAGCGCCCTGCGGATCTTTCGCGCTGATTTCGAACGCCATATCAGGGACGGGCGCTGCCCCTGGAGATAGGCATGGCCACGATCTTCGTCGACAACAGGCCCTACGAGGCCCGGTCCGGGACCAACCTGCTCGAGGCCTGCCTGTCGCTCGGTTTCGACATCCCCTATTTCTGCTGGCACCCGGCCCTGGGCTCGGCCGGCGCCTGCCGGCAGTGCGCTGTGAAGAAGTTCACCGACGAAAAGGACACTCGGGGCCGGATCGTCATGTCCTGTCAGGAGCCGGTCGTCGACGGGCTGCGCCTGTCGATCGACGACCCGGAAGTCCGGGCCTTCCGGGCCTCGGTCATCGGCTGGCTCATGGCCAGCCACCCGCACGATTGCCCCGTCTGCGACGAGGGCGGCGAGTGCCACCTCCAGGACATGACGGTCATGACCGGGCATGTCTATCGCGAATACCGGTTCAAGAAGCGGACCCACCGGAGCCAGGACCTCGGGCCCTTCGTCGCCCACGAGATGAACCGCTGCATCCAGTGCTACCGCTGCGTCCGCTTCTACCGGGATTACGCCGGCGGCCGTGACTTCAGCGAGTTCGCCCTGGGCAACCGCCTCTTCTACGGCCGGCATGAGGACGGGGTCCTGGAAAGCCCCTTCAGCGGCAACTTGGTCGAGGTCTGCCCGACCGGGGTCTTCACCGACAAGACGTTCAAACGGCATTACACCCGGCCGTGGGACCTAGCGACAGCGCCGTCGATCTGCGCGCATTGCGGCCTCGGCTGCAACACGATCGCGGGCGGGCGCACCGGGTCCCTGCGCCGCGTCCGCAACCGCTACAACGGCGAGGTCAACGGCTATTTCCTCTGCGATCGCGGCCGTTACGGCTACGAGTTCGTCAACAGCGCGGCCAGGATCCGCACGGCCCGGCTGGCCGGACAGGGCCTCACGGACGGCCGCCATGAATCGCACGCTTTCCTCGTTCGTCGTCTCACGGAGGCGCTCGGGGGAGCGCCGCCGGCCATCGGCATCGGTTCGCCGCGGGCCTCGCTCGAAGCCAACTTCGCGCTGCGCGAGCTCGTCGGGGCGGACCGGTTCTACGCCGGCGTTGCCGACAACGAATGGCGGCTGACGGAGCTGGCTTTGAGGGTCCTCTGCGCCGGGCCGGCCCGGCCGGCCTCGCTCCGGGACGCCGGCCAGGCCGACGCGGTCCTCGTCCTCGGCGAGGACGTGACGAACACGGCCCCGCTCCTCGACCTGGCCCTGCGCCAGGCGGTCCGGCAGCAACCCGCGGCGGCCGCGCTCAAGGCCGGCATCCCGTTGTGGCACGACCTCGCGGTCCGCGACCACATCCAGGACGCCAAGGGGCCGCTGTTCATTGCGGCGCCCCGTCGGTCTGCGCTGGCCGGCCTGGCCGAGGAATTCCTGATGCCGCCCGACGAGACGGCCAAGCTCGGCTTCGCGGTGGCCCGGCGCCTCTCGGGCCAGGGGCCGCTGGCCGGGGTCGCTCCGAAGACGACCGCGGCGGCGGAACGGATCGCCCGGTCCCTCGGCCAGGCCGCCCGGCCGCTCATCGTCGCCGGCGTCGGCGCGGGCAGCGCCGCCGTCCTGCGGGCGGCCGGCGAGGTGGCCGGGGCGCTCACGAGGCCGGACCGGCGCGCCGGCCTCGCCCTGGTCGTCCCGGAATGCAACTCCCTCGGCCTGGCCATGCTCGGACCGGGCAGCCTGAAGGACGGACTCGACCGGGTCATGAGCGGCCAGGCCGGGGCCGCTATCATCCTCGAGAACGATCTCTATCGCCGGTTGCCAGCGCGGGCCGCGGACGCCTTCTTCGAGCGCTGCCGCGACGTCGTCCTCCTCGACCACGTCGAGCATCGGACCGCCGCCAAGTCCGGCACGGTCGTGCCGGCCGCGACCTTCGCGGAATCCGAAGGGACGTTGGTCAACGCCGAAGGCCGGGCCCAGCGGTTCTTCAGGGTCCTTCCTCCGGAGGCGGCGGTCCGGGAGAGCTGGCGTTGGCTCTGCGAGTTCTCGAGGGCCTCGGCCCGGGGCGGCCTGGCGGCCGTGCGGACGCTCGACGACCTCATCGCGGTCGTCGCCGAAAGGGTCCCGGAGCTCGCGGCGATCAGGGACGCGGCGCCCGGCGCGGACGCGCGCATCCACGGGCTGAGGATCCCCCGGGAGCCGGCCCGGGCGAGCGGCCGGACGGCGATCCACGCCGGCGAGCACGTCAAGGAAAGCCCGCCGCCGGTCGACCTCGACTCGCCGCTGGCTTTTTCTATGGAGGGCGAGAGCGGCTTCCCCCCGGCGGCCCTCAATCCGCGATTCTGGGCCCCGGGCTGGAACTCGATCCAGGCCGTGACCAAGTACCAGACGGAGACCGGCGGTTCGCTGCGGGGGGGCGACCCGGGCCGCCGGCTGATCGACCCCCAGGACGCGGCGGCCGCGCGTCTCTCGAAGGACGGGCCGAGAGTCGAGAAGGCCCCGGCCAATGGAGCGGTCCTGTTCGTCCCCATCTACCATATCTTCGGATCGGAAGAGCTCAGCGCCCTGGCCGAGGGGGTCGCGTCCCGCATCCCAGCCCCGGAGCTTTTCCTCCATCCCGATGACGCGCAGGAACACGGTATCGGCGAGGGCAGCCTCGTCGAGTTCGAGGTCCTGGGCGAGACACTATCGCTTCCGGCCAGGCTCACGGCGGACATGGCCCGCGGTGCCGTAGGCGTTCCCATGATGACGTCGGGAGGTTTGGGCCTCGATCTGCCGGCCCGCGGCCGGATCCGCCCGGTAAGGACGCCATGAGCCCGGCCCTGAGGATGCTCCTGATCATCGTCGGCGTCCTGGCCGTGGTGCTGGGGATCGCCGCCGGCCTCGTCTGGCTCGAACGCCGTCTCCTGGGCCTCTGGCAGGAGCGCTACGGCCCGAACCGGGTCGGTCCGGCCGGCATCTTCCAGGTGCTGGCCGACATGATCAAGCTCTTCCTCAAAGAGGACTGGGTGCCGCCCTTCGCCGACCGGCCGGTCTTCATCCTGGCCCCGGCCATCGTCATCGCCGCGGTCCTGATGACCTTCGCGATCGTCCCCTTCGCTCCGGGACTTTTCGTCGCCGACCTCAACATCGGGCTGCTCTTCTTCCTGGGCTTGTCGTCGCTCGCCGTCTACAGTGTCATCCTGGGGGCCTGGTCCTCGAACAACAAGTACGCCCTGCTCGGCGGCCTGCGGGCGGCCGCGCAGATGATGAGCTACGAGGTCTTCATGGGCCTGTCGCTCATGGGCGTGGTCATGCTGGCCGGATCGTTCAGCCTGCGCGAGATCGTGCTGGCCCAGAGGCGGCTCTGGTTCGCCGTGCCCCAGTGCCTGGGGTTCGCGATCTTTCTCGTGGCCGGCGCGGCCGAGGTCCGGCGCCTGCCCTTCGACCTGCCCGAGGCCGAGAACGAGCTCGTGGCCGGCTACCACGCGGAATATTCCGGCATGAAGTTCGGCATGTTCTACGTCGGCGAGTATCTCGGCCTGACGCTGATCTCCGCGCTCATCACGACTCTGTTCCTGGGCGGCTGGCTGGGCCCGCGGGTCCTGCCGCCGGTCGCCTGGTTCTTCCTGAAGACCTTCGCCCTCATCGTCTTCTTCATCCTCGTCCGCGGCTCGCTGCCCCGGCCGCGATACGACCAGCTCATGGCCTTCGGCTGGAAAGTGCTCCTGCCGCTGGCCATCCTGAACCTGCTCGTCACCGGGGCGGTCGTGCTGGTCATCCATAAAGGAGGTCCGTGAGGTCCTGACATGTTCAGCAACATCCGAACGATCGGCCTGACCTTCCTCCACCTGTTCCGGAGGAAAGTCACGGTCCGGTACCCCGAGGAGAAGATCGCCCTGCCGGCCCGTTGGCGCGGCCGGATCATCCTCAGCCGCGACCCGGACGGCGGCGAGCGCTGCGTCGCCTGCTACCTCTGCGCGGTGGCCTGCCCGGTGGGCTGCATCGCCCTCCAGGCCGCGGAGGACGAGCACGGCCGGCGCTACCCGGAGTTCTTCCGCGTCAACTTCTCCCGCTGCATCTTCTGCGGCTTCTGCGAGGATGCCTGCCCGACCTGCGCCATCCAGCTCGTTCCCGATTACGAGATGTCCGAGTACGACCGCCAGAACATGGTCTACGAAAAGGAGCACCTCCTCGTCGATGGCCAAGGCAAGTATCCGGGGTACGATTTCTACAAAGTCGCCGGCGTCGTCCTGCCGGGCAAGGAAGCGAACGCCGAGCCGCCGGTGGACCTGAGGAGCCTTCTGCCATGACCTTCGAGGCCGTGGTCTTCTGGGCCGCCGCGGCGATCGCCGTCGCGTCGACCCTGCTGGTCATCACCCGGTCGAACGCGGTCCACGCGCTCCTCTACCTCATCGTCTCGTTCCTGGCCGTCGCGGTCATGTTCTTTGTCCTCGGGGCGCCGCTCGCGGCCGGCCTCGAGGTGATCATCTATGCCGGGGCCATCGTCGTCCTCTTCGTCTTCGTGGTCATGATGTTCAATCTGCAGGCCGAACGGCCGCGACCAAACGCTTGGACGAGGCTCCGGACCTGGGCCGGCCCGGCGGCACTTTCGGCGATCCTGCTGGCCGAGATGGTGATCGTGCTGGCGCGGGGCGGGAAGCACGGACTTGGACCGGTCGCGGTGCCGCCCCGGGCCGTCGGGTCGTCCCTGTTCGGCGCCTACGTCCTCGGCGTCGAGCTCGCCGCCATGCTCCTTCTGGCTGCCGTCGTCGGCGCCGCCCACCTGGGCAGTCGAAAACCGGCTTCGCATCATCGCCTGTTCGAGGAGCCGCCGTCATGAGCTCCGTTCCCTACGAGTCCGTGATCGTCGTAGCCGGGGTCCTTTTCGTCCTGGGCCTGGCCGGGCTGCTGGCCCGGCGCAACCTGCTGTTCGTCCTCGTCTCGCTCGAGATCATGGTCAACGCGGCGGGTCTCGCCTTCGTCGCCGCCGGGTCCCGCTGGGGCCGGCCGGACGGCCAAGTGGTCTTCCTGTTCATCCTGGCCGTGGCCGCGGCAGAGGTCTCGGTCGGACTGGCCCTGCTCCTGCAGATCCGCCGTCATTTCAAGACGCTCGACTCGAACGCCGCGGGAACGATGAAGGGCTGACATGGTCACGATCCTCTGGCTCATCCCGGCCCTGCCGCTGGCAGGGTTCGTCGTGCTGGCGATCCTGGGCCGGAGCCTGCCCCGGCGGGCGGTGGCCTGGATCGGCACCGGGGCCGTCGGCCTGGCCGCGCTGCTGGCGATCATCCTGGCCTGGCGCTTCATCGGCTCTCCCCCGCCGGGGGACGCCCTGACCACCACGGCCTGGACCTGGTTCGAGGCGGGCGGGCTCAGACCCGGTATCTCGTTCCATCTCGACGCCCTGTCCCTCGTCTTCACGCTGGTGGTGACGTTCGTCGGCTTCCTCATCCATCTCTACTCAGCGGGCTTCATGGCCGGGGACGACGGATACGGCCGCTTCTTCGCTTACATGAACCTCTTCGTCGGGTCCATGCTCGTCCTCGTCCTGGCCGCGAACCTGCTTGTTCTCTACCTCGGCTGGGAGGGCGTGGGGCTCTGCAGCTACCTGCTGATCGGTTTCTGGTTCAAGGACCCCGCGAATGTCCGGGCGGCGGAGAAAGCCTTCATCGTGACCCGGATCGGGGACACGGCCCTGGCCGTCGGCCTGTTCCTGATCTACTCGCGGCTGGGGACGCTCGACATCCAGGCGGTCGGGGCCCAGGCCCTGGCCCAGTGCCCGGTCGGATCGACGCTGGCCATCGTCGCGTCGGCCCTGCTTCTCGGCGGGGCCGTGGGCAAGTCGGCCCAGCTCCCGCTCCAGACCTGGCTGCCCGACGCCATGGCCGGACCGACGCCGGTGAGCGCCCTGATCCACGCCGCGACCATGGTCACGGCCGGGGTCTATCTCATCGCCCGCATGCACGTTCTCTTCGAGCTGGCCCCGCCGGTCCGGCTGGCGGTCGGCCTCATTGGAGCGGCCACGCTCCTCATGGCCGGAGTGAGCGCCCTGGTCCAGGTCGACATCAAGCGGATCCTGGCTTATTCGACGATCAGCCAGGTCGGCTACATGTTCCTGGCCCTGGGCGCGGGCGCCTGGTCCGCGGCGGTCTTCCATTTCGTCACCCACGCCTTCTTCAAGGCCCTGCTCTTCCTCGGCGCGGGCGTGATCATCCTCGGCCTCGAGGACGAACACGACATCTTCAAGATGGGCGGCCTGCGCCGGGAGCTGCCGCTCGTTTTCTGGACCTTCCTGGCCGGGTCCGTCTCGCTCGCGGCCCTGCCGCTGGTCACGGCGGGGTTCTACAGCAAGGAGTGGATCCTGGCCGCGACCTTCGCGAGCGGCGACCGCGGCCACTGGCTCTGGATCGCCGGGCTGGCCGGCGCGTTCCTGACGGCGCTCTACACGTTCCGCATGGTCTTTGTCGTCTTCGCCTGGCCGGCGACGAGCCCGGTCCGCCGCCGGCCGGTCGCCGGCATGACGGTCCCGCTGGTCGTGCTGGCCGTTCTCTCGCTGGGCGTTGGATTCCTGGAAACGCCGCGGGCGCTCGGCAACGTGCCCGTGTTCTCGAACTTCCTCAAGCCTATCCTGGGCGGCCGAAGGCTGGAGCCGGAGAGCCTGGCCGAGGATGCCGGCCTGATCATCATCTCGTCATTGGTGGTCGCTGCCGGCCTTTTCTTGGCCTGGTTCATATATCGCAGGAAGCCCAGTCCCGAGCCCGCGCCCGAGGGGGCCAAAGCGGTCCATCCGGCGCACCGCTTCCTCCGTTCGGGTTGGGGATTCGATTGGCTCTATGATCGCCTGTTCGTCCGGCCCCTGGCCTGGCTGGCCCGGGTCAACAGGAACGACGTCGTCGACCTTCCCTTCCGCGGCCTCGCCGGCGCGGCGAATGCCGGGCACGCCGTCCTGGCCAGGACGCAGACCGGCCGGCTGCGCTGGTACGCGGCCGCGCTGGCCGTGGGAGCGGCGGTCGTCATTCTCGTGGCGGTGTTCCTATGATGCTCGTCTGGATCTTGGGCGTCCTGGTCATCGGGGGACTCGCGGCCTGGGCCGCGGGCCGGCTCGGCCAGGCCTGGAGCCGCGGCGTCGCGCTGACCGCCCTCGGCATCGACCTCGTCCTGGTCATCGTCACCTGGGTCCGGCACGGCCGGAGCTTAGCCTTGTCCGGCTCGCCCTCATGGTTCCTGGACTGGCAGGCGCGCTGGATCCCGCGCTTCGGCATCAGCTTCCATCTGGCCATGGACGGCCTGAGCCTCATCCTCGTCAGCCTGACGATCTTCCTCGGCCTCGTGGCGGTCTGGGCGTCCCTCACCGAGGTCCGATCGAAGGCGGGGTTCTTCCACTTTAACGTTCTTTGGGTCCTGGCCGGCGTCGTCGGCGTCTTCCTGGCCATGGACCTCTTCCTCTTCTATTTCTTCTGGGAGCTGATGCTCGTCCCGATGTACTTCCTGATCGGCATCTGGGGACACGAGAAGCGCGTCGCCGCGGCCTTCAAGTTCTTCCTCTTTACCCAGGCCGGCGGCCTGGCCATGCTTTTGGCCATCCTGGGCCTCCACGTTATCCATGGCCGGATGACCGGGGTCGACACCTTCGCATACGCCGCGCTCATCGGCACGCCGCTCGGGACCGCGGCGCCCTGGATCATGCTCGGCTTCCTGCTTGCCTTCATCGTCAAGACGCCGGGACTGCCGTTCCACACCTGGCTCCCGGACGCCCACGCCCAGGCGCCGACGGCGGGCAGCGTCATCTTGGCCGGCCTGCTCCTCAAGACCGGGGCCTACGGCCTGATCCGGTTCGTCCTGCCGCTCTCGCCGCCGGCCCTTCAGACATTCGCTCCGTACGGCATGGCCATAGGCATCGCCGGGATCCTTTACGGCGCCAAGCTGGCCTTCGCCCAATCCGACCTCAAAAGGATGGTGGCCTATACGAGCATCAGCCATATGGGCTTCGTGCTTCTGGGGATCTTCTCGCTCAACGCCATGGCTCTGCAGGGGGTGGTGCTCCAGATCGTCTGTCACGGCATCAGCACCGGAGCCCTTTTTATCGTCGCGGGCATCCTTCAGGAGCGGCTGCGGACCCGCGACCTCGGGGTCATGGGCGGCTATTGGAACGCCGCCCCGCGGCTCGGCGGGGTGACGCTCCTCTTCGCCCTGGCCTCCCTGGGTCTCCCCGGGCTGGGGAACTTCGCCGCGGAATTCCTGATCCTGATCGGCACATTCCGGGTCGCCCCCGTCTTCGCCATCGTGGCTTCGCTCGGGCTCGTCGTCTCGACGGTCTATGCCTTGAGCCTCTTCCAGAGGATCTTTCACGGGAAAGCCCGTTGACGCCCCGGCGCTCCGGGATATCGGGGCCAGGGAAGTTGCCGTCTTCGTCGCCCTGGCCCTGGCCATCATCTGGCTCGGGCTTTATCCGCAGCCCGTCCTCAACGCCTCGCGAACGGCGGTCGATGAGATCCAGCGCGCGGCGGTGGCCGGTCAGACGCAGGGAGGAGGACGGTGAACCCCTCGGGATTCCTCGCTCTGGCTCCGCTCGAGATCGCCGCCGCCGGCGCGATCGGGCTGCTCCTGCTCATCACCGTTAAAAGGCATTTCGGGCTGAGCGCGGGCTTCGCGATCGTGGCTGCGGCGGCAGGCCTGGCTTCGGTGTTCGCGGCGGCTCGGCTGGCGCCGCTAAGCGTGACGGGGCTCTTTGTGATCGACGGCCAGGCCCTGTTCTACATAGGGCTTTTCTTCGCCGTGACTCTCATCGTCTTTCTGATCGCCGCGAGCTATTTTCCTGCTCCGGCCGAGCGGCGTGAGGAGTTCTTCCTCATGGCTTTCGTGGCCCTGTTGGGGTCTTCGGTGCTGGCCGCGAGCGCCCACTTCGTGTCGCTCGTTCTGGGCCTCGAGATCCTGAGCGTGGGCCTTTACGTCCTGGTGTCCCTGCCCCTCGCGCGGCGCGAATCGACGGAAGCGGGAACGAAGTATCTCGTCCTGGCCTCGGCGGCGGCGGCGTTCCTGCTCTTCGGCGGCGCGCTCGTCTACGGCGAGACGGGAGCCCTCGATTTCGCGACCTGGGCGGCCCTCGCAGGAGGCGGACACCCGGCGTCGGCACCCTTTATCCTCGGTGTCTCGATGATGATCGTCGGGATCGGCTTCAAGCTGGCGGTCGTCCCCTTCCATATCTGGACGCCCGACGTCTACCAGGGCGCCCCCGCGCCCTCCGCGGCCTTGGTCGCCACGGTCTCCAAGGGCGGCGTGCTGGCCTTCTTATTGCGGTTCTTCTGGATCGTCGACATCCGCCGCCTCCCCTCGCTCGTCCTGGTCTTCTCGCTCATGGCCGGGGCGTCTATGATCGCCGGGAACCTCCTGGCCCTGCGCCAGAACCGGATCAAAAGGATCCTGGCCTACTCGTCGATCTCGCACCTGGGCTATCTTCTGGTGGCCTTCCTGGCCGGCGGCTCGGCCGGGCTGGAAGCGGCCGCGTTCTATCTCGCCGCCTATGTCATCACCATGGCGGCGGCCTTCGGGTCGGTGGCCCTACTCAGCCCGCCCGACGCGGACGCCGATTCGCTCGAGGACTACCGGGGTCTTTTTTGGAGACGGCCCGGGATCGCCGCGGTCCTGGCGCTGGCGCTTCTCTCCCTGGCCGGGATCCCCCTGACAGCGGGATTCCTGGGGAAGTTCTATGTGGTCGCGGCCGGCGTCGGCTCCTCGCTTTGGGCCCTGGTGATCATTCTCGTCATCACCAGCGTCATCGGGCTCTATTACTATCTGCGCGTCCTCGTGGTCATGTACGCCCGGCCGCGTGAAGCTGGGGCGGTGCCGTCGGCTTGGCCGCGGGGGAAGCTTCTGGCCGGAGGGATCGGTCTCGTCCTTCTCGTTCTGCTCCTTCTCTGGCTCGGGATCTTTCCCTCCCGGCTGATCGAAACGATCCGGACGACCGCCGTGACCGTGACGACCGTCGTCGGGCCGCCCGGATCCACTGGAGGTCTCCGATGAGTCCGCAGAAGGTCACGACGCTCTTCCTGGACATCGGCGGCGTCTTTCTCACCAACGGCTGGGATCACAATTCCCGGGCCCAGGCCGCGGTCAAGTTCGGCTTCCCCTACGCGGAGATGAGCCGCCGGCATGACCTCACGTTCGGGACCTATGAGGAAGGAAAGATCACGCTCGAGGAGTATCTCGACCGGGTCGTTTTCTTCAAGGAGCGGCCGTTCACGGTCGATGAATTCAGGGACTTCATGTTCGCCCAATCCCAGGCCCTTCCGGACATGTTCGAGCTCACCCACCGGCTGAAGCTCCGCTACAAGCTCAAGACGGTCGCCATCAGCAATGAAGGCCGGGAGCTGAACGACTACAGGATCCGGAAGTTCGGGCTGACCGACGCCATCGATTTCTTCTGCTCGTCCTGCTACATCCGGATGCGAAAGCCGGACGCCGACGTCTATCGCCTGGCCCTCGACATGGCCGGGGCCCGGGCCTCCGAGGTCGTCTATCTCGAGAACACCGAGATGTTCGTCGACGTGGCCCGCGGCCTGGGGATTCCCACGATCTTCCACCGGGATTACGAGACGACCGTCCTCGCCCTGGCCGAGATCGGGCTGGGTCTGGACTGAGGGCCGGCAGGGTCGCCGTAGTCCTGGGGCTAGAAAAGCTCGATCCTGACGCCGATCCTAAGGGCGACGCCCGAGAGGTCGAGGCGGGCTTGTCGTTCGACGTCCTGGGCTGCCGCGGTTTCGAGGTGCATCGGCAGGGGGACGTCCATATCATAATAATCGCCCATGCTGAAGAAATGGAGCGTCCCGGCCTCCCTGATGGTCTGCCCGCTCCCATAGTTCGTTTCATAGCGCACGGTCCCGAGGAAATCGCCGATCCGAAGGGATCGCGCCTGGACCTCCGAGACGAACGAGACCCTCCGGACGATGCGGAACTCGAGACCCAGCCCGGCGACGAGACCCAGGGCATGGTCGGCGCGAACGTCCCAGTAGCGGTTGTTGTAATAGACGTCGCCAAGCGGATAGATGGAGCTCTCTTCGTAGGCCTCCTTCATCCTGGCCGAGTACCAGCCGGCCCCGCCGACGGCGTAGAGGCTCATTCCGCCGCGGGAGTAGAGGGAATAATAGACCCTGAGCCCGAGCGGCATGACGACGGCGAAGTCGGGGCGGACCGTGACCGTCCGGTCGAAGCCGTACTCGGTCCCTCCCGCGAGCGAGCTCGAGCCCTCGCTCCGGAAAAGGGATGCGGCGAAACCGAACGAGAACCTGGTCTTGGTCGCGACCCGCAGTTCGATCTCCCAATCGTTCGCCAGGCGGTTCAGGCCCCGGATCCCGCCTTCCGCATCGGTCAGATAGCTATAGCGTTGATCGAACGAATTCAAGTGAGTGTTCAAGTCGCCGATCGCGGACCAGGCGCCTGCCGCCCGAGAGCCTCAGACTGAAAGGCGCGATCGAAGGTCCTCGGCTCTGCTGGGCGAAAGCGGCGCCGCAGAGACCGATCAGGAGAAGGAATGGCCCCAGACGCCTCATCGTGCACTTCATATCCTATCCTCCTTGCGGACCGGGCCTTGGTTCTATCTTCAGGAGCAGCAACTTCTGTTCCAGGCGATGTCGTCGATATTTTCATTTGTTATGAATGAGTTAGCGAAACATCAAAGGTGCTTCAGTACGAAAATCTGGATATCATACAGAAAATTGCACAAAACCCCTTGAGCATCACGAATACACGACCCAAGAGGTCGTCTCGCGACCCGAGAAGGAATGGGCCGGGGACATCGCGGCCGATGACAAGCGCCACGCGCACACGCTGATGTCCGCGGACATCCTGACCCACGGGATCGTGATGCAGTTCCCGGCCAAGTCCACGACCTTATGGCTATTTTGGCTAGGAAATTTGTGCAGGCCGATAACTGTAACCTTGCTATCGGCCGACAAGTACGAAGGCCCCCCATAAGAACGGCTCGTCTTGGCCCCATCGCGCCTGCACTTTTTTGCGCATCTCCTGCTGAGCTTCCCGCAGCGCCTCGTGCTTCTCCATCCCCCCTAGCCATTTCGTATAGAACATCTCCATCAACTCCCGCGTCTCTTTGTCTGGGACCGACCATAGGCTCATCAACACCTCTTCCGCTCCGGCCACCTGTAACGCCCGCCGCAGCCCGAATACCCCTTCACCCGTCATCGTCTTCCCCAGACCTGTCTCGCACGCGCTCAACACCACAAATTCCGTACCCTGTAGGTTCAGCTGGCTCGCTTCATACGCCGTAAGAACACCATCGTCTAAGTCCGGCGCTGACGCCTCTCCTCTTAGCGCCCGATTCGCGCCTGCAAAATACAATCCTGAGCGTAGCATCGGGTCTTCAAGCAACGAAACTCTATTATCTGCGCCCCACTCCCCTAGTTCCGCGGCTGGTCCTCCTCAAAGAAGCCATGAGTGGCTAGATGCAGGACTCGCGGTTGGCGCACGCCCTTCACTCGCTCTTCAAGCGCTTCTTCGTCGGTATGAGAGCTGTGGACCGACCACCCCTGATGCTTAAGCCTCGCTGATAAGCCTTCGACTTCCTGCTCCGTCCCCTGAAGCTCCCCGAGCGCGGCCCCACGCAGGTCATACGAACGCCCGGGCGATAACACCTAGAGTCATTGCGGCGGTTGCCTTCTCCAATTGCGAGGACTCGAGTACTGTGCGTTGCTCGGTCTCGCTCAGATCGAATTTCGGGTTGCCGACCAACACTGCCGACCCCGTCGCAGGGAATGTCCCTCCTGCAGGAGGTCTCTCGTGCTGTTGACCGTCCATAGCTCATACATATCCATCAACAGCCGGCCGCCCTTACCCGGCACTACTCCAAAAGCCACGTGGTTCAACTGCCCATCCGGTGAAATATACACCCTCCTCGCCTTCTTCAGTTTTCCTTCCAGGGGCTTCCAGAAGGCTGTATAAAACTTCATGCCCCAATCCCACTGGTCGAGGCTGGTCTGGCGGGGCCACCAGCCGGCGATAGTCTGGCAAAGCTACTTTCTCCAATTCTTTCTGTTCGCCTAGAACCACAAACTCCGGCTCCCGGCTATCATGACGCAACACCAGTGCAACGTAGTAACTCGTTCCTGTCCATTTCTTCCCAGTGGAAAAGGGGAAGTTACCTATCTCGACAGCGGCTTCATCTGGCTTGAGCGCATCGCGCACCTGTTCCCAGCTCGCCCGCGCCAACCGCTTCTCCTCCCCAAGTGCCGTCGACCGCGTAACCAGCTCCCGCTCGATTTCGTTAGCCTCCTTTTCCAGCCTGTCGACGTTCGCCCGCCGCGTCACCTGCCTCTGCGGATCGGACTCGGCCGGCGCCCAGGCGAGCTTCGCCAGCTCGCTCTTCCTCTCCGTTAGCCGGTCCAACAGCCGTAGCGCCTCCGCGTCCCCGCTAGCCTCAATCTTCGCCCGCAGCGCCACGACACTCTGGGCGATAAACCCCTTCTCCCATAGCATGGCGTCGTACATCTTGCCGACGAGCTCGGGAAGCTGCTCCCGGTAGCTCAGGCAGAAACTGAAATAGGTAGGGAAGTTATACGAAACAGAGGCCAAGAACTGGAGACGCTCCTTCTCTGTCATGTAGGTGAAGTAGTAGTCGAACTGCCTTCCCAGAACGGCCAATGTCCGGTCATAGAAGGGAGATGCCTGGAGGGGCAGCCCCTGTACATGATAGAGCGACGCAACGTTGTTCAGGCTGTTGGCCACGTCAGGGTGATCCGGCCCCAGCGCCTTTTCCCGTATTTCAAGCGCTCGCCTGTAAAGGGGCTCCGCCTCTCCATAGTGGCCCTGCTCAGAGTAGAGCATCGCAAGGTTGTTCAGGATGTTAGCCACGTCAGGATGGTCCGGCCCCAGCGCCTTCTCCAGAATCGCCAGCCCCCGCCTGTATAAGCGGCTCGGCTTCCCCGTATCGGCCTTGATTCTCGTACAGCGAAGCTAGGTTTGTCAGGCTTTGGGCCACTTCTCGGTGGCCCGGTCCCAACGCCTTCTCCCGGATTTCAAGCGCTCGCCTGTAAAGCGGCTCGGCCTCCCCGTATCGGCTTTGACTCTCGTACAGCACCGCAAGGTTATTCAGGGTTCGGGCTACGTCAGGATGGTCCGGTCCCAGCGCCTTCTCCTGAATCTCCAGCCCCTGCTTGAAAAGCTGCTCGGCCTCCCCGTATCGGCCTTGATTCTCGTACAGTGACGCGAGGTTGGTCAGACAGCTAGCCAATCCCGGATAATCCAAGCATCCAGTGCTTTCTCTAGGATGGTTAGCGCCCGCTTAAGGAGCGGCTCCGCCTCTCCATAGCGGCCCTGCTCATCGTAGAGCGACGCAAGGTTGTTCAGGCTGTTGGCCACGTCCGGGTGATCCGGCCCCAGCGCCTTTTCCCGTATTTCAAGCGCTCGCTTGTAAAGCAGCTCCGCCTCCGCGTAGCGGCCCTGCGCATGGTACAGCATCGCAAGGTCGCCAGGGTTCGGGCCACGTCCGAATGGTCCGCTCCTAGCGACTTCTCCCTGATCGCCAGCGCCCGCTTAAGCAGTGGCTCCGCTTCCATAGCGGCCCTGAGTGCCGCATAGCTTTGCAAGGTTTCTCAGACAGGCTGGCCACGTCAGGATGGTCCGGTCCCAGCGCCTTTTCCTGAATCGCCAGTGCCCGTTTGTAGAGTAGCTCAGCCTCGCTATACCGGGCCTGAATCCAATATAACGCAGCAAGGTTGTTCAGGCTGGCGGCCACGTCCGGGTAATCCGGCCCCAGCGCCTTTTCCCAAATCGCGCAGCGCCCGCGGAGAAGAGTGCCTCAGCCTCCCCAAAGCGGCCTCGATCGCCATACAGCATCGCAAGGCGGTTCAGGCTGGTGGCCACAGTCCGGATGATGCGGCCCCAGCGCCTTTTCCCGAATTTCGAAGCGCTCGCTTGTAAAGCGGCTCCGCCTCCACGTACAGCCCCGATGCGCGTGGTACAGCATCGCAAGGCCGTTCAGGCTGGTGGCGTAATCAGGGTGGTTCTCGCCAACAAGCAACTTGCGAATGTCCGCGGCTCGCTGAGCCAACGGAATCGCTTCGGCGAACTTGCCCTGCTGATAGAGCTCCGCTATTTGTTTGTCGAGTTTCTTTGCTTCCGTAGCCTTGTCCACCTGCGCGCCTACTGGCAGAACATAAATCAACAAAATAATGATGACGAAAAGACGAAAATGCCAACTAAGAACACCCTTTTTCCGAGCGGTGCCTTCGGCATGTAATTTTGGACTAATAAAACAAGAGCATCTCACCAAACCCAAGACGTGCTCCGTCCTCCTGCTTATCCCTTCCTGCTTGATTTTGTTAATGGAAATCATAGCTTAGGAGAAATCAAACCCTGTGCGAATTTCGCTGACGTCAATCACTTATTAAAAAATCCACGCCTGTGTTATAAGTCCTTTTCCCTCTGTATCGGCCCCAATGATATCAGGCGTCCCATCGTGATCAATATCAATGAGTACGAGCTCGAATTTGTTGTCCAACTTATAATCAACCATTATGAAGTCTATCGCCCCGCAATTCGAAATATCAGCGCATAGCAAATTAGCCTTACTCTTTTTCCCTGGTTCAAGCTCAAATTCGGCTTCTATATAGTAGCGGAATTCTTCTTTCCCAGTTTGTTGGTTCCTCAAGGATATATAAACGTTCTTACCGTCCCCCTTCTCGTCAGCTCGATAAGCCTTATACGATTTCCATACCTCGTCCATGAGGGCAGACTAAATCCTACGAGTTTCTGTAAAGTGGCTTAGATTTTGTAGTATCCTCATTTCCCGGCGAAGAAAGAACTGCTTTTATGTCTCTCTCGGAAAGGGCAAAATTCAGGTTCTGAGCATTTTTTGCCACGTAAGACGAACCAATCCATCCCAAGCAAATTGCCACTATCGTCCAATAAGGGCCCGCCAGAGTTCCCAGGGCTTATACTAGCATCAATCTGTATCACATCCGCGACCTGCTTCTTCCCCAAATTGAAATTGACTTCTTAGGCGCAGTAATAGTCCCGCTTGAATAAGTCCAAGTCAAGGCTAAGGGATGACCAATCGTATGAACCGCCTCTCCGACAACCGGCTTTTCCGCCTCTTCGAAATCTACTTGTTGGATATCCCTAGGAATCGTCAATAGTTTTAAAATAGCGATATCTCTTTTTGCGCTATATTTAATAACGGAGAGCGGGGATGAACTTTATTTTTAAGGGATCCTGCATGCTCTCATCATAGAAAGCAACTAAGAGCTTTCTTAGCCCGCTCGTGACATGATAATTTGTAATGATCAGGCCATTATTTCTATCAATAACATACCCAGCCCCGCATCCAATGTCCGGAGCTACTATCAGAACCGTTGAGTGCACAGCCTTTTGATAAATCTCAACGTTTTTGCCTGATCTTAAAGTGAAATGAAAATTGGAGAGTTCTTTTACAATGCTCTTTAGGTCTTTCTGCCCTGCTTTGCGTAAGGGACGAATAGGTTGGCTGAATTCAGCCCGCTCTCCAAAATGCTCTTGATTTCTGCATCGGTTTCAATCGGCTGTGCATGGGCTTTTGATAGATTAACCGGGCCCGTAAAGCTCTTTAAGGTGCGGAATAGTCGGTTGTAGTCTTGTTCTTGGCCATGTAAGCAGATCAAAATTCCAAAGCAAAAGAGTGCCGTTAGGATGGAGATATAGATTTTTCTCATCTTGCACCCCTATTTCATAGGTCTCAATGATTATATTGATACAATGAAAAGCCTATTTCAAGGTCCCAAAATTCACATATCCCCCTCCGCGCCACATTAGAAAAGCCGAATGCCTCGGAGTCCGATGGTTTATATGCTTGAAATTGTATCCCGTATTTAAGAGCTGATTATCCCCAGCATCATCCTTGAATTGGGGGTTACGGGTCGGTCAGCGGCCAGGGCCCGGCCAGGGCGGCCAATAACCTGAATCAGCAGGCAGACTTCTCCCCGTGTCACGCCGGTGTAACAGAATTGTGCGTAATCTCGCTTAACTTGGCTTAATGGAGCCTAAAGCAGCAGGAAAATTCAGAATCGGGAATCAGGGGAAACGGGGTTATTTCGGTGGTGGAGCTGACCAGGATCGAACTGGCGACCTCTTGAATGCCATTCAAGCGCTCTCCCAACTGAGCTACAGCCCCACCGGGAAGCCGCCTTATATTACAGGAACGGGCTTTTTCCGTCAAGGAGTCGAGGATTGCGTCGGCCCTCGCGGCGAGCGAGACGACTCAGGGCATCCGGCTCGACACGGCCGGCCGTAATCGGGACTGGGCCAATCACCCGGCCGGGAGGAAGTCGAGCGCCGTGGCCGGATACGGCTGAATGGTGACGGGCCAATTTCCCGGACCCGATGATCGGGCCCGGCTGCGAGAACCGACAAGACGGACAGGGTCTTACGATCCTGGCCCATGCAGGACAGGATGCCTTCGAGCGGCCCGAAGGCCCCCGAATCCGGGATGTCCACGAGGGAGTAATGGTGTTTCTTGGTGAAGCGGGGCTCATGGACCTTCGGGTTGAAGGTGGTCCGCTGGCCGCCGCCGCCGGTGATGACCATGAGAACCCCTTTGTAGAGCTCCTCGGCGTGGACGTGCCTGTGGCCGAAGGCGGCCAGGACGACATGGTAGCGCGTGAGAAGGCCGAGGAAATCCGCCTCGTTGTCGAGCGGCGGAGTGAACAGGGCCGCCAGTCCGGGATCGATCCTCTTGAACGGGGCCCGCGGCGGCATGTGGGCGAAGAAGAACTTCCGGGCAGGCTGGGGGGCTTTGAGCTTGTCCTCGAGCCAGGCCAGCTGGGCCCGGCTGAAGCCGCCGTGGCCGTTCTTGCGCCCGTGCTCGGGATTGTCGTCCATGAAGATAAAACGGATATCTCCTCGATCGAAGAAAAAGTCCTTGTCGCCGAAGAAGGCCTGGGAGATCCGGTCGCCCTCCTCCCGAAGGTCGTGGTTCCCGTTGACATGGAGAATGGGGCACGGGGGATCCTGGATGGTCTTCAGGTAGGCGCCGTAGGATTCGACGATGGGATCGGCGGCACGGTCGCCCAGATGGATGATGAACGAGGGCTGCGGGTTGAGCGTGGCGATCTCCGTGAGGAAGCCTTTGAAGATCGTGTTCCCGTCGGAGACCGTATCCCCGATGACGACGAACCTCAGATCCCGGCCGGGCTTCTGGGACAGGATCGCTTCTATGGCCTCACTGTTGGAAGGGACAAGGCCGCGGAGCTCGTCGGGGACCGAAGTTAAGCTGCTATCCTGGCGGAAGCGGGACAGGTCATACCCGCCCTTCTCGGCGGTGTACTTACAGCCGCCCAGCAGAAGCGCCAGGATGGCCGGCGCTGATATCCATAAAGCTCTCTTGAGAGACATATGTTCCTTTCGTGTTCCAGCATACCATTATATCAACTCCCTAAATCGGGGCTCCGTTGCTCTGCCTCCTGGCTCTGGTTAGTGCAAGTATGATGCCAGGCTCTTAAATTCATATCATTTTTATTATGTTAGACTTAATTTTTGATGAAGGTGTCCTCTTGTATCATTTCGCAGAACGGTTATCAATAACTGTCCATTTTAGAGGACGAACTTGGGACTACTCATTGGCGGCCCAATTGACCGCCTGGCAACCCTATGATAATTAGGGAGGGACCTAATCCTCAGGAGGTTCCTCCATGGTCGCTTACCCTCATCTGAACCGGAAAGCCCGCCTTGGCGCTGGCCTCATCGCGCTGGCGTTCGGGGTCACTCTCGCTCTCCTTCCTCCGGCGGCCTCAGCGGCGGGGAGCGCCGGCCCTGCCACGCCAGTCTCCCTGCGCTGCGAGTACCTCGTCAATCCCATGGGCGTCGACATGGCCAATCCGCGCTTCTTTTGGATCGTCGATCATGCCCAGCGCGGCCAGGTCCAGTCGGCTTACCAGATCCTCGTCTCCTCGGATCCGCAGGCGGCGGCCGGCGACGTCTGGGACAGCGGCAAGATCGCGTCCGCCAAGTCCACCCAAGTCGTCTTCGCGGGAAAGGCGCTCGCCAGTGGTAAGTCCTATTTCTGGAAGGTCAAGGTCTGGGACCGCGACGGCGGCGAGAGCGTTTGGAGCGATGTGGCCCGCTTCGACACCGGGCTTCTCGATAAGTCGGAGTGGAAAGGCGTCTGGATCGGCTCGAAGAACCAGCTCCGCAAGGAGTTCACGCTCAAGGGCCGGGTCAAGCGGGCCCGGGCCTATATCGCCGGGATCGGCTACTACGAGCTCCGCCTGAACGGCCGCAAGGCCGGCAATCGCGTCCTCGACCCGGCCTGGACGACCTACGACAAGCGCGTCCTCTACGCGACCTATGACGTGACGAACTCCCTCCGCGAGGGCGCCAACGCCGTGGCCGTGAACCTCGGCAACGGCTGGTACAAGTCGCGGGCCCTCCTCATCCAGCTCAATATCGAGCTCGAGGACGGCGGCACCACAAGCGTGGTCAGCGATACGACTTGGAAAGCCGCCGACGGGCCGATCGTCGCCGACAGCGTCTACGACGGCGAATCCTACGACGCCCGCCGCGAAATGCCCGGCTGGGAGCGTCCCGGCTTCGACGACAAGGCCTGGCCCGCCGCGGCCGCTGTCAAGGGACCGGCCGGCGTCCTCTCGGCCGAGCTCATGCCGGCCATCCAGGTCGTCGACACCATCGTCCCGTTCGAGATGTCGAGCCCGCTCCCCGGCACTTACATCTTCGACATGGGCCAGAACTTCAGCGGCTGGGCCCGCCTGCGCGTCAGCGGCCCGCGCGGCACCGACGTGCGGCTCCGCTTCGCCGAGCTCCTCTTCCCGAACGGCACGCTGAACCAGGACAACCTGCGCTCGGCCCAGGCCGAGGACCACTACATCCTGAGGGGCGAGGGCGAGGAAACATGGGAGCCGCGCTTCACCTATCACGGCTTCCGCTACGTCGAGGTCACCGGATTCCCCGGGACGCCGACCCTCGAGACGATCCGCGGCCGGGTCGTCCACACGGCGGTCGAGCCCGTCGGCAGCTTCGCCGCCTCCAAGGACGTCCTCAACGGCATCCAGCGCATCATCACCTGGGGCCAGAAGACGAACCTCCACAGCATCCCGACCGACTGCGACCAGCGCGACGAGCGCATGGGCTGGATGGGCGACGCCCAGGGCACGGCCGAGGAAGCCATCATGAACTTCGACATGGCCGCCTTCTACACGAACTTCATGCGCGACATCCGCGACGTCCAGGACGACAAGGGCCGCCTGTCGGACACGGTCCCCCACGTCTGGGGCGGCGAGAACGCCGACCCGGCCTGGGCCACGGCCTATCCCCTGATCTGCTGGTACATGTATCAGTACTACGGCGACACGCGCGTCCTCGAGGAGCACTACGGCGCGCTCAGGAAGTACGTCGAGTTCCTGCGCTCCAAGGCCGAGAACGGGCTGGTCAAGTTCAGCTCCTACGGCGACTGGGTGGCCATCGAGAAATGCCCCGGCGCGATCGTCTCGTCCTTTTATTATCTCTATGACGTCCGCATCCTGGCCGACGCCGCCCGCGTCCTCGGCAAAACCGCAGGACGCCGCTCTTTACGACAAGCTCGCGGCCGAGATCCGGGCCGCCTTCAACCGGGAATACTACAATCCCAAGACGGGCGACTACGCCGACGGCACCCAGACGGCCAACACCCTGCCGCTCTTCCTGGGCATCCCCACCGAGCGGGAAGGCGGCGCCTGGGGCCGGCTCTTCGACGACGTCGTTTACAAGCACAACGCCCACCTGACCACGGGCATCATCGGCACGAAGTACATCATGGAGGTCCTGACCCAGATTCGGGGCGCCCGACCTGGCCTACGACATCGCCTGCAAGACGGATTTCCCGAGCTGGGGCTACATGATCGCGAGCGGCGCGACGACCCTCTGGGAGCTGTGGCAGAACCGCGAGGGCTCGTCCATGAACTCCCACAACCATCCCATGTTCGGGAGCGTCGGGGCCTGGTTCTACAAGGCCCTGGCCGGGATCAACCTGGCGCCGGGGACGACGGGCTTCGACAAGATCCTGATCCAGCCCCAGATGGTGCGCGACCTGACCCACGCCTCGGGCTCGACGAGGACCGTGCGCGGCGAGGTCGCCTGCGCCTGGTCGCGGACCGAGCTCTCGGCCCGGGTCGAAGTGACCGTGCCCTTCGGATCGGAGGCCGAGGTCGTCATCCCCAAGCTCAATCTCCGCGATATCAAGGTCACAGAGGGCGGAAAGACGATCTGGGCCGACGGCCACTATGTCGCGGGCGTGGCCGGCCTCGCCGGCGCCATCGACAAGGACGGCGCCATCCGCATCCAGACCGGCGGCGGCCGTTACGTCTTCGTCTTGGAAGGGAACTAATAAATGAATTTCCAGGAACTTATCAAAGCGAGATACAGCGTCCGGGCCTATAAGCCCGATCCCGTCGAGGACGACAAGCTGGCCCGCATCCTCGAGGCCGCCCGCGTCGCCCCGACGGCGGCCAACCGCCAGGCCTTCCGGGTTGTCGTCATCCGGACCGAGGAGCGCAAGTCCGACCTGCGGCGCGTCTATGGCCGGGACTGGTTCGTCCAGGCGCCGATCGTCCTCTGCGTCTGCGCGGTGCCCGCCGAGGGTTGGGTCCGCAAGGCCGACGGCTGGAACGCGGCCGAGGTCGACGCCACGATCGTCATGTCCCATATCGTCCTGGCCGCGGCCGAGGAGGGCCTGGGCACGTGCTGGATCGCCGCCTTCGACCCCGCGGCGGCCCGCGAGGTCCTGGGCCTGCCGCCCGAGATCATCCCCTCGGCCTTCACGCCCCTCGGCTATGCCGCGGATGCCGCGGCGCCAAGGAAGCGCCGCCCGCTCGACGAGCTGGTCCGCCGCAACCGCTGGTGAGGGCCTGACCTCCTGTACTTAAGTCAAGCGGCTGATCCTGCTCTATTAACAGGGACGAAGATGCCCCCTCGAAAGATCTCAAAAAAGATATCAAAACCCTTGACTCTGACGTTACGTCATAGTGCACAATAGATGCGTGGATAAGGCCATGAAGACGAACGGTTATCTCATCAGGGAGTTCGCCAAGCTGACGCGGGTGACGGTCCGGGCGCTCCACTATTACGACCAGGTCGGCCTGCTCAAGCCGAGCTTCGCTCGGCCCAACGGCTACCGGGTCTACACCGATGCCGACCTGCTCAAGCTCCAGCAGATCGTCACCCTGAAGTTCATGGGTTTCTCTCTCGACGAGATCCGGCGCCTGCTCGACAGCCGGGGCTACCAGGCCGTCAAGGCCCTCAAAGTTCAGGCCGGGGCGGTCAAGGACGAGATCGCGCGACTTCGCGAGGCCTCGCGGGCGATCGACCAGGTCCTGGCCCGCCTCGAGAAGGACGGCCGCATCCATAAGGACAAACTCATCAAGATCATGGAGGTCATTCAAATGGGCGAAGACGTCAAGAAAACCTGGCACGAGAAGTTCTTCACCGAAGAGGAGATGAAGCAATTCCAGGAGCTCGGGAAGAAGTACACGCCGGAGGACATGGTCGCCTACCAAAAGCGCTGGGAGGCCCTCATCGCCGAGGTCAAGGCCAACCTCAAGCTCGATCCCGCCGGCGAGAAGGCCCAGGACCTGGGCCGGCGCTGGACGGCCCTGCTCAACGAGGTCTACGGCGGCCAACCGGCCCTCAAGGCTTCGATCGCCAAGGCCTACAACGCCGGAGCTGTCCCGAAAGAGCACAACATGATCGCTCCGGAGGTCTGGGACTTCATCAAGAAGGTCCACGCCGCGGGTGGCGCCAAGAAGTGCTAGTGAACCGGACTGTTCTTTCCGGTCTGGCCTGACAGGGCGGCGGGGCGCTTTCCCCGCCGCCCATTTTTCCCCCTCGATCTCCCCTAGCGGTAGGATCTTTCCCTCATCGCTGATCGCCCCCGTCTAGGGGAAAAACCCGTTTCATGCTAAAATCGTATGGATTATCAAAGGAGATACGACTATGCATCTGAAGACCCGCCTTATCGCCATCCCCGCCTTCGCCGCCATCCTGATGCTGGCCGGAGGCACATTCCTGGCCAGCGCGGCCCCTCAGGCCCCCGGCAAGGCCGTCGTCCTCGAGTACAAGATGCCGGCCGGCCGGACCCTGACCTATCAGGCCAAGACGGAAGAGGCCCAGGTCATGGAGATCCAGGGCCAATCCATGGCCACCAATTCGAACAACACCAGCACCTTCTCGTTCAAGCCGAAGGGCGCCAAGGACAAGAACTTCCTCGTCGGCGTGACGATCGATGACCTGGCCACGACCGTCAGCTCCAGCGCCCAGGGCGACATGTCCCCGGACATGAGCTCGGTCAAGGGCAAGTCCTTCGACATGACCCTCTCGCCTCTCGGCCAGGAGGTCGATGTCAGCGGCGCCGAGGCCATCACCTATGACATGGCCGGTGAGACCCGCAATCTCTCGGCCGGCTTCAAGACCTTCTTCCCCGACCTGCCCGGCAAGCCGGTCAAGATCGGCGACAGCTGGCCCTCGACGGCCACGACCGAGGAAAAGACCGGGGCCATGATTATCAAGGTCGACCTCCAGTACGCCAACACCCTCGAGGGGTTCGAGACGGTCGACGGGATGGAGTGCGCCCGGATCGGCTCGCAGATCACGGGGACCGTCAGCGGCTCCGGGAACCAGGGCGGCATGGACCTGACCTTCTCGGGCACCACCAAGGGCAAGGACCTCTGGTACTTCGCGGTCAAGGAAGGGATGTTCGTCAAGAACGCGACCGAGTCGACCTCCGAGATGTCCATCGACGTCTCCGCGGCCGGCATGACCATCCCCATGAACATGACCAGCAAGGGCGAGGTCAAGCTGACGGCCCACTGAGTCGGCAGGCCCTGAAGATCGGGAGCGACGCCGGGGGCGAAGGCTCCCGGTGGCCGCCGGCCCCGGACCGGATCCCCGGCTCGGACATGCGGCCCGCTCGCGCGACTAATCTCTCCTCGCCTCTTGTCGGCCGGGGCTTCGTTCCGGCCGGGCGACCGGGTCGAGCCCGGGGAAAGGAGATCGATCCATGGCCGTAAAGAGACCTCCGCGCATCGAGGACGTCCGCCGGAAGGACGATCTCCTGGTCGTGACCGGCGCCGGCGGCTTCATCGCCGGCTCGCTCGTCCGCTATTTCCACGACAAAGGCTTCACCCGCATCCGGGCCATCGACAAGAAGCCCCTCGACGAGTGGTACCAGAGGACCCCGGGGGTCGAGGACCTCGTCCTCGACGTCAGCTTCCGGGACAATTGCGTCCGGGCCTGCGCGGGCGCCGTCGAGGTCTACAACCTGGCCGCCGACATGGGCGGCATGGGCTTCATCGAGCGCTACCGGGTCGAGTGCCTGCGCAGCGTCCTCATCAACACCCACATGATCGAGGCCGCCCAGCGGGCCGGGGCCGACCGTTATTTCTATTCCTCGTCGGCCTGCGCCTACAACGTCGACCTCCAGAAGGACACCCAGTCCCGGGCCCTCAAGGAGTCGGACGCCTATCCGGCCAACGCCGAGCGCGGCTACGGCTGGGAGAAGCTCTTCTCGGAGATCGTCTGCCAGGAGTACTGGGCCGAGCGCGGCCTCAAGACGGCCATCGCCCGCTTCCACAACGTCTACGGCCCCCACGGCACCTGGGACGGCGGCCGCGAAAAGGCCCCGGCGGCCCTGTCGCGCAAGGTCATCGAGGCCCGCGACAACGGCAGCTACGCCATCGAGATCTGGGGCGACGGGACCCGGACCCGCAGCTTCATGTACATCGACGACTGCCTCAACGGCATCGACATGATCATGCACTGCGACGAGCTCACCGCTACGCCCATCAACCTGGGCTCGCACGAGCTTGTGTCGATCAATGAGCTGCTCGGCATCATCGAGGACATCGCCGGCTTCAAGGTCGCCCGCCGCTACGACCTCGACGCCCCGAAGGGGGTCGGCGGGCGCAACTCCGACAACACCATGATCAAAGGGATCCTGGGCTGGGAGCCGTCGACGCCGCTGCGCACGGGCATGGCCAAGACCTATGCCTGGATCGCGGAGCAGTACGCCCGGCGCAAGGCCGGGCAGAAAGTCGTCCTCTGACGGGGCCGGGCCCTACTTCTTCTCGAGCTCGGCGACGATCTTCCGGATGTTGTCCTGCTCGGTGTTGACCCTCAGAGAGGCCTGGAAGGCCGCCAGGGCTTGGTCCTTCTGCCCCAGCTTCAGGAAGCACGTCCCCAGCGCGTTGAGCACGGACGGGTCGCTGTTGTAGACCTTGTTGGCCTCGAGGAGTTCGGCGACGGCCGCGGAGTGGTCGCCCCGGCCCAGGAGGGCCAGCCCCCGGACCTTGTGGTAGTCGAAGCGGCCCTTCTCGACCCCGGCCAGGCCTTCGACGACGGTCATGGCCTGGTCGAACTTGCCGACCCTGAGCAGGAAGCGGGCGTAGTCGCTGACCCCTTCCTTGTAGCCGGGGTTCTTGGCCAGCCCCTTGGCAAAATAGGCCTCCGCCTTGTCGTTGGCGCCGAGCTTATCGTATTGGCGGGCCAGCTGGTAATAGATGTAGAACTCGTTGGCCAGGGACAGGCCGCGCGAGTTGGCGATGGGGTGGGCCAGGGCCGGCTCGGCCGACAGCACGAACTGGGCACTCTTTTCGTCGAGCACGTTCTTGTCGGCCCCGAGCAGGCGGGCCTTGAGCTCGTAATAGTCGGGCGGCAGGCCCGTTGTCGCGATGGCCGGGATCAGGCTGAGGACCGGACGGTAGGGCGTGTCGGCCAGGCGCAGAGAGACGGTCCGGAGGGCCTGGCCGGCGCTCAGGCGCACCAGGCTCAGCTCGACCGTCCCGGCTTGCCACAGGTCCCGGGGCAGGTCAGTGACGGAGAGCAGGACGTCCAGCTCGTCGGCGGACCCGTAGCTCATCTTGGGATCGACGACAAGCTTGCGCTCGCCGGTCTTGAAGGGAATGAAAACGTCGGTCGGGAAGGTCTTGACCTGGTAGCCGAGGATGGGCCCGTTGAGGGCCGGCGCCCCGCCCGACCGGGGCGCGACGACGGTGCGCTCGAGGACCGTGAACTCCTTGGCCACGGAGTTCTGGACCAGCACGGTCAGCTTGTAGGTCCCTTCGGGCACCGGGAAGGCGTCCTCCAAGGAGATGCCGTTCTGGCGGACGCGGTCCATGTCATTGGCCGCAAAATAGAGGGCATACTCCTTGGAGTTCTGATAGACGATGTCCTCGCCGCGGCGAAGGCTGACGTCGACCTTGAAGTTGGCATAATACTGGTCCTTGGGCTCGTAGTAGTCCACGGACAGCTTGAGGGGAACGACCGTGAAATGCACGAACGGCAGGTCGAGGCCCGGATCGCGGATGACCGCGGCCAGGCCCTCGTTCTCGATATAGTTGGTCATGTATTCGGTGCTGACCAGGCCCTTGTAATCGAAGAAATGGGTGGCGTAGGTCGGGTTCAGCCCTTTGTAGGGGGATTCCGTGATATTGGCCAGGAGCTCGGTGTTCCGGGCCGTGGGCTGGTAATTGTAGCCGTACTCGCCGGGGATCAGGGACAGGGACATGGCGGCCAAAGTCGGCGCCAGGTTCCGGATGGTCTGATAGATCTTCTCGAAATCGTCCGGATCGATCTCGCGGAAGCTGGCCATGGGCTCCAGGAGGGACTTGGGCCCGTCGACGAACGGATCGTAGAGCCTCATCTCGCCGAAGCCTTTTTTTTGGAAGAAGATCAGCCCGAAGTGGGTCGGCAGGTCCTTGCTGCCGTCGGTGTAATAGTACCAGACCTCGCAGGAAACGATCCCCAGGGTCCCCGGGAAGCGGTCGTAGCTGCGGGGCTCGCCGAGGATCATCCAGATGCGGCCGCGGTCGGTCATGTAACCCGGCCGGCCCGCGGCGAAGTACTTGTTGACATGCTCGAACCGCTTCTGGATGTCGTCCTTGTACTCGTTTTCGGGCGTGCCGGGGGTCGGGTCGCGGATCTTCCAGAAGTCGGTGACAAAGATGTCGCGGTCGCGGTTGTCCGGGAGACTGAGGAAGACCTCGCGCTCCTTGGGGCTGATGAGGTAGGTCGTGAGCTTGAGGAAGTCCTGATAGACGGGATCGAGGGCGCTCACGCCCGTGGCCGGTTTCTTCTTATCGGCCTTCGGCGGGGCCTGAGGGGTCTGGCCCGGACGCGCCGCGAGCGGCGCCGCGAAGAACGCGGCCAGCACGATCAGGACCGCGGCCAGGAACGGGATGCGCTTGTTCATGGTCCTAAACCTCCGGACATGTCCCGGCGGCCTCTTCGCGCCGTCGACCGGGCGGCTACTTCTTCAGATAATCTAAGAAACTCTTGACCTGGGCGGCGCGTTCCGAATCGGGGTCGATCTTGAGATATTTCTCGAAGGTGGCGATGGCCCTGTCCTTCTGGTTCTGGGCCGTGTAGGTGATCCCCAGCTGGTAGAGCGCGTCGAGCTGGTTCTCGTCGAGGCTGACCGCCTTCTCGAAGTAGGCCGCCGCCTCAGGGAGCTTCTGGGTCTGGAAATAGGACATGCCGAGCGAATAGAGGAGATTGGGGTCGTCGAGCTTGTCGATCGAGACCTTGCCGTACCACTCCATGGCCGCCTCGGTGTTGCCGCGGTTGGAATAGCAGTTGCCGATGCCGATCAGGGCTTCGATGTCGTTCGGGTTCTTGGCCAGGACATCCTTGTACGCCGCCTCGGCCTCATCGTATTTCTCGAGCAGGAAATAGCCGTTGCCGATGTTCCGCTGGATGAAATAGGCGTCGGGGTACTTGGCCAGGAAGGCCTTGTAGGCCTCGATCGCGGCCGGGTAGTCCTTCTTGTCGAAGAGGTCGTTGGCCGCCGTGAGGTCCTTCCTCATGTCCTCGCTGACGACCAGCCCCTCGATCTTCCGCATCACCACCTTCATCTCTTTGTACTTCTCGAACTGGTTCATTTGCAGCGATTTATGAGCGGGGGAATAGCCGATCTTATCGAAATCGATGTTCCACGACCCGCTCCGCATCCAGGCGCCGAGCCAGCGGCCGTCCTTGCCGGACTTGGTCTCGAAACCGCCTTCGAACTTCGGACAGAAGAACTTGATGCGCACGCCTTCGATGGGGTTCCCCTGTTCGTCGACGACGATGCCGGGGATCCGCCCCTGGCCCTTCCATTCCTGGGCCGAGAGGACGGTTGCGACTATGCAAACGCTGAGGGCGATCATGAGGGCTTTCTTCATATCCAACCTCCGGATAACGCTCTAACTTAAGATTTTAGCATAGCGGGGACCGGAACACAAAGGCCTAGCGGCACTTGGCCAGGAGGGCCTCGAGGTCGGCCAGCTCCTTGGGCGGCAGGGTCTTGCCGTACCGCGCTTTGTATTGATTGAGCGAGGCCGCGGCCTTGGCCTTGTCCCCCTTGTCGAAGTAGGCCGTCCCGAGGTTGTAGAGGGCGAACTTGTGCCCGGGCTCGATGGCCAGGGCCTGCTCGAAGCAGGAAATGGCCGCGTCGAGATCCCCCAGCAGCCGGTAGGCCGCGCCCAGTCCGTTGGTGGCGGACACATCACGCGGGTCGGATTCGAGGGCCTTCTTGAACAGGTCCATCGCCCGGCGAAGGGCGGCCGAGTCCTTGTCTCGCATGGCGATCGCGGTCTGGACCGTACCCAAGTTGGCCAGGACGGCCCCATACTTGGGATCGAGGGCCAGGGCCCGCTCGTAGGCCGTGACGGCGTTCGGGAGGTCGCCCTTGTTCCAATAGGCTACGCCCATGTAGTTCCAAAGCTCGGGGTCCCAGTCGATCACCCCCGCCGCTCTACCGAGCACGGCCACGGCCTCGTCGTTCCGCCCGAGCTCGGCCAGGACGATGCCGTGCTCGATGGCCAGCTTGTAGTTGCGGGGATTAGCGGCCACGCCAGCCTTCAGAAGGGCCTCGGCCTCAGGCAGCCGGCCCCGCTTTTCATAGACGGTCACCAGAAAGAGATAGGGATCATCGAATTCCGGCCTTTCCTTGACCAGCTGGAGGAGGAGGGCGATGCTAGGCTCCGCCTGGCCGCGGAAATAGAGGTCCTGGGCTTGTTCGAGTTTCCGGTTGAACGGCAGCAGCGTTTTCAGGTCGTCGGCCGGCTCAAAGGACGCTTTGGCCGGCGGCTGGTAGCCCCCGACGTAGCCGAGGCTCGCGAGCTTCTCCCGTGAGGCGGCGCCAAGCTGCGGGCTGGCGGCAGACAACGAACCGGACCCGGCCTTGATGATCCCGGCCAGACGCGCCTTGTCTTTGCCGACATCCGGGCCGGCCAAGTTCTTCGTTTCCCCGAAATCCGCGCCGAGGTCGTAGATCTCCGGAATGGGCAGGTCGATGAATTTCTTCGGGCCCTCGATGAATCCCCGGAGCGGGGCCCAGCCGCGCCGGTAATAGGCGAAGAGGGCCTCGAAATAGATCGGCCGAGCGGCCAGCGTCGACAGGTCTTTGCCCCTCAGGGCCGGCACGAGCGACAGGCCCTGGAGAAAATCAGGCTTGGCGAGACCCAGGAGATCGCAGACCGTCGGGAAGATGTCGATATGGCTGACGTTCGCATCCACCCGGGCGGGCTTGACCCCGGGACCGGCGACGATGAGGGGGATCCAGAGCGTCGAATTGTAGGCGAAGTAGCCGTGGGTCGTCTCGCCGTGCTCGCCCAGCGACTGGCCGTGGTCGCCGGTGAGGGCGACGACGGTCGAGCCTGACTGGTGGGAGCTGTCGAGGTACGCGAAGAGCCTGGCCAGGGAGGCGTCAACGTAGGCGACCTCGCCGCTATACGGATCGTCCTGGTATTGCGTCGCGTAGGGCGCCGGCGGCTCGTACGGCTGGTGGGGGTCAAAGACGTGGACCCAGACGAACCAGGGGCCGGGGCGCCCGTCGAGCCAGGCCAGAGCGGCGCCCACGACGGCCTCGGCCTTGCGCTCGACGAACTGAAAGTCCAGGCCCGTGCCGGAGCCATACCTCTCATCGTAGACATCGAAGCCGCGGTCCAGGCCGAAGCGGGCATCCAGGGGAAAGGCGCCGATGAAGGCGCCGGTGGCGTAGCCCCGCTCTTTCAGGAAGGTGGCCAGCGTGGGCAGTCCGTCCGGGACCTTGAAATTGCCGTTGTCATGAACGCCGTGTTGGAGTGGAGTCGTCCCGAGCAGGATCGAGGTATGGGACGGCAGCGTCAGCGGCGTGTGGGCGAAGGCCCGGCTGAAGACGGCGCCCGAGGCGGCCAGCCGGTCGATGGCCGGAGTCTTGGCGACGCGGGCCCCGTAGCAGCCCAAGCGGTCGGGCCGCAGCGTGTCGACGGTTATCAGGAGCAGGTTCGGCCGGGACGGGGCGGCGGCGAAGATCGGCTGTCCCAAGAGGAGGCCCAGCGCGGCGGCGGCCATTACGGCCCCTGCGAACCGGCAGCGTCCCGAGGCAGTCATGCGATCGTCCCTCCTCGAAGACCCATTCTATCATGCCGGCCGGAGAAGGGGAAAAGAAAAGCCCCTCCCCCGCGGGGGGGAGGGGCTTTGAGCATCTGCTTGGAACTGCTGCTGCTTAGAACTGGAACCGGACGCCGAGGCGCATGACGCGGGGGTTCAGGATCTCGTTGACGACGAACTTGTTCGCATACGCGGCGAAGGTGGTGCTGCCGTCGGCGTTGATGTTGTACGTCCCTTCATTACGGTCGTACCTGCGGTTGATGATGGAGCTGTTGAAGAGGTTGAAGACGTCAGCCATGAGATAGATCTTGCCCGTGTCGCCGAGCTTGATCAGCTTCTCGAGGCGGAAGTTCAGCTGGTAGAAGTTCGGCAGCTTTTCGGTGCCGAAGACGTCCAGGTACGCCGAGGTGCTCCGGTTGTAGGAGTTGGCCCACCGCGCGGTCGTTGACCGTGAAATAGTGCGGGATGATGTGGCCGGCGCGGGCGTTGAAGGTGAAGGAGACGTTGAAGTCATAGGGCAGCTGGTAGAGGCCTTCCAGCTTGAGCATCCAGTGGGAGAACAGGTACTGGTTGATCTTGCCGGAAGCGCTGCCGAGGGCCGGGGCGTAAAGCTGGTCGTCCAGGGCCCAGAGGCTGGTCGGGTTCTGGAAGCCGTTGCCGTAGTGGTACTTCTGGTCCATGTACGACAGGGAGCCGTCGAACATCCACTTGTTGGACAGCCGCTTGTTGAAGACGAGGTCGACGCCCCAGAAGGTCTGGTAGTTGGTGTTGCGGACGTGGGCGTAGTAGGGGGTGTAGCCGAAGCCGGGGCTCATGAGCCAGTAGTCTCTCCCGGCGCCGTCGCCGAGGTCGACGTTGTCCAGGTGAGGATCGACCCCGGCTTCGGGGATCGAGCCGGCGATGGAATACATCGACGAGTCGCGGATGAGGTTCTCGCCATCGATCGAGTAGTCGCCCACTGTGCCGTTGGCATAGTACGAGGGGTTCCAAGTGAAGTGGTCGTACTTACGCCACGTGGCGCTCAGGCCGACGCTGAAGTCGGCCATGAGCTCGTGATCGACCGCGAACAGGACTTCCATTGTCCGGTTCGATGCTGCGTTCGAGTCGACGCGCAGATAGCGCGAAGCGCCGGGCGTAGTGCTCCCAGGCGTGAAGCCGCCCCAGAAATAGCCCTGGAGGTCGGTGAAGGCCGAGCTGACCGCCCCGGTTTCGGCATCGAACATCGGGACAGCGGCGTAGGTCGTCGGGTCGGGAACGAACATCTCGCCCTTCTGCTGCACGCCGTCGCTGTTGCCGTCGAGCCAGTACCAGTTCATCCAGCCGCCGAAGACGCCGTAGGGAGCGAAGAGGTACGAGGCCGAGCCCGTGCCCATGAAGTCGCCGTAGATGGCGCCGCTCAGCTTGAGGATGGTCTTGCCGTTGCCGAAGAGGTCGTAGGTGATGCCGAGGCGCGGCGAGAAGACGTTCCACTTATAGCTGGGCTTGATGTCGGGCGTCGCGACGCCGGGCATGAAGTCATGGAGGGCCGACTTGACGGAAGGATCAAAAAGGTCGGTCCAGAGCGCCGCGTCGTTGACGGTCGAGGCGGTGCTGGCGTTGATCTGCGGCGTCTGGTGGTCGAAGCGCAGGCCGAGCAGGATGTTGAACCGGCCAGCGGTGACCGTATCCTGCAGGAACGCGCTCAGCTGCTTGACGCTGTAGTCCAGGTTGTACTGGCTGGCCAGCGTCCAATACGTCATCCCCGCCGTGTACTGCGGGTTGCCGCCGCCGAGCGGGTCGATGTCGGCCCAGTTCAGATCATATTGCTCGTAGATGTTGCCCGGGGTCGACGAGTTGGTCGTGACGCGGCGGGACGAGTACTCGACACCCAGCTTGATCTCGTGGCTGACGCCAAAGAGCTTGTCGTTGTAATACTGGGTGTTCAGATTGTAGTCGTACATCGGCCGCGTGGTGATGTAGAACCAGTTGTCTCTCCAGAGATCCTTCGTCGCGTCATAGTTCACCAGGTTGGTGCTGTTCGGGTCGCTGTGGGGGATCAACTGGAACGAGGCGTCCATGTAGGCGAACTTGCCCGAAATGAGCAGGTTGTTGCCGAACATCTGCTCGTCCTGGATCTTGAAGACCGGGTCGCCGAAGTGGTAGGGGCTGTCCTGGTCCAAGCCTTCGGGGAAGGACTGGGAGGCGGACCGGCCCAGGAACTTCTTGGCGCCGGCGATGTACAGGGCCTCGAACCGGTTCGAGGGGATGATCTGCAGGTTCAGCTTGAAGTTGTAGTCGGTGATGAGGGGCTTGACCGGGGTGCCCGTAACGGCGATGGTGTCGATGTCCTGGACGCCGTAGGAGCCCCAGAGCCAGGCCTTGTCCTTGACCAAGGGGCCGCCGACGTTGAAGCCGTAGTCCTTGATCGAATTGATCTTGTTGTAGGCGGACAGGCCGTAGCTGGCGAGTTTTTCGGCCGAATACGTCGCCTGGAACTGGCTGTCGGTCAGGTAGAACCGGCCGCCGAAGCTGACCTTGTTGCCGCCGCGGCGGGTGACCATGTTCAGGGCCACGCCGCCCGTCTGGACGGTGACATCCGCGCCGCCCGTCGTGACGTTCATTTCATCGAACGAGTCGAAGTCCCAGTAGATCGGGGAGGCGCCGATGGCCGCGGGGTCGGTGACGACGACGCCGTCAACGGCCCAAACGCCCTGGCCGGAGTCGCCGCCCTTGGCGATGTAGCTGGCCTGCTGGCCGGACTCCGTGCCGCCGACGTTCTCGCGGTCCATGATGATGCCCGGCGCCATTTGCATGACGTTCCAGGGGTCGCGGGAAGACGGCAGAGACTGCAGGATCTCCTGCGTGACGTTCTTGCCGACCGCGGTCTTCTTGGCATCGACCGTCGGGGTGACCGCGACGACGGTCACCTGCTCTTCGAGGGCGCCTTGCTCCATGACCAGGTCGATCTTGGAGCTGGACCCAATGACGACGATGATGCCGGTCTTCTCCTGCTTTTTGAAGCCCTGGAGTTCGGCCGTTAGGGAATATCCGCTGCTAGGCATCAGGTTCGGGAACCGGAAGATGCCCATGTCGTCGGTGACCTGCGTGATGGGGGCGCCGGCCGTGGTGCGCAGGGTCACGGAGACGCCCGGCAGGGGCGTGCCCTGGGAATCAGTGACCGTGCCGTAGATGGTGCCGGTGCGGACCTGCGCCATGGCGGCGACGGCCAAGAGGAGGACAGACAAAAGAATGAGGCTTTTTTTCAACTTCCCTCCTTAATCGATAAAACCCTCAACCTTGGAGTGGTCGGCCACCCCTGCCCATCTCTTAGAGTTGGGACGTTCAGCGCATTCTCACCCCTTTCATTTATGATCATTTTGCCGATGAAATGTGCAATAATCATGCCAGGGATGAAGGCGCTTCAGCCCGTCTCTTGACTGCTTAAAATCAGCCACTTATGCCGGATGGCCAGATGACCTTGGACGCATTAATTCAGAATTTTGGATTAAATTCGGAATTATGAATAGCCGCGCGAATAAAGACCCCAGCCGGAGACCTGGAGCCGGACCCTATCGGGAAGAGTAGCCTGAGAGGGAAAAGACCTTATAGGGCTTGCCCTTGACGGAGACCGAGATCTTGCGGAAGGACCCGTCCCCGGCGACTGGGGACGGAGCATAAATAAGCAGGTAGTAGGCCTCGATCGTCTTGACTGCGTTCCGGAGCTCGGCGAGGGGGTTCTGGGTGGTCTCGGCGATACCTCCCGTCGCTTCGGCTACGCGTGAGAAGAGCCTGAAAATATCTTCCGACTGCTCCCTCATGCTCACGCCGCCGAGCTTATCCGGGGACCTGTTCATGAACAGGAAGCTGACGCCCGCCCCCGAATCGCAGTAGGCCTGGACGATCTTGTTCACGTCGATGGAGAGGTTGCGGTGATAGACCTGGAAGAGCTCATGTAGGTCGGCCAGGATGCTCTGGTTGTCCTGGTTGTTGTCGATGAGGGCGTTGAGCGCCTGGGTGCTGATCTCGGGCCGGTACTCCTGCTGATAGAAGAGGATGAGGAACTTTCGTCCGGGCATCCTCTTCAGGGCCTGGGCGAACCCGACGATCTTGGCCGGTTCCAGGCTCTGCTGGGCCTCGAGCTTGGCCAGGGAATCGCGGTACTGGTCCATGACCTGCTCCAAGCTGAAGGTCGAGACCATCCCGCCTTCGGAATCGTCGCCGCCGATGGGACTGTAGCCCTGGATGCCTTGGACGATGCGCCGGAGGTCCTTGAGCAGGCTCTTGTAGATGAAATTGCTCTTGTTGATGTCCTTGCGGACGAGCTCGTTGGTCTCTTTGGCCAGAAGGTCCTTGGGCTTCTGGGCGAAGGCCTGAGGAGTCAGCGTGTAGCTGCTGACCGGGGTCTGGACCTCGAGAGTGTCGCCGGGGAGAAGGACGTCATGGAAGAAGTAACTGAGGGCCGGGGCGATCTTGGCATCGTAGTCATACATCTGAAAGAGGAGATAGAAGTGCCGGGCCGTGACCGGACGGCTGGCGGCCTCGCCGTCCTCGCTGACGATGGCGTTCTTATCGATGGCGTAGAGGACCTGGATCTGCTGCGGTGTCCCGTCCTCCAGGACCTCGAAATCCGCGCGGGTCAGGCCGCTGACGAATCGTCCGCCGTCGACCACGCGGACAGGCACGGTCACGGACGCCGGGGCCATTCCCTGCTCGCCGGCCGCGGGAAGGCCCGGGGCAAGGACCATCAGGGCCAGGATGAGTGTAAAATAAGTTGCGGGCTTGACGTTCATGGCCGACCTTTCTCGGGGCGCTCTCCTCTGGCTGAGACGTACAGCCCGATCATGGGCATTTTTCATGCCAGGTCCTGGACACCTCCCGTCGAGCGGGGCCCTAAAGATTCATCATAGGCCCCGGACGGCGGGGAGTCAAAGAGAGGGAGGAGAGCCGGGGCCGCTCGCGTCGCCGCCCCGGCCGACGGCGCCGCGGGCAATGGCGAAGACGAACCAGCCGATCGAGGCGACGAGAAAGCCCGTCTTGTAACCCTGCTCCGAGACCCGGCCGAGAAAATAGAGGATCGGGACGGCCAGACAGGCGCAAAGGCTCAGCAGGGCCAGCCCACCCATCAGCGCTCTCAGGAAACGCGGACTCATGCCGTCCTCCTGTGCGGGGCCATCAACGCCGTATAGGCCGCCAAGGCGATGAACCAGCACGGCAGCCAGCGGAAATAGAGATGCATCGGGAGCACGGCGGCGATGGCCAGCGTCCCGACCCAAACGGCCAGCGTCGCCCAGTTGAAGACCCAGCCTTTCTTCTCGGCCTGGTACTGTTCGATGCCCAGGGCCGGGAACAGCCAATGTTCGGCGAAGACGACGGCCCCGATGGGCATGAGCACGAGCCCGTAGATCGCGACGTAGTCGAGGAGCCTGAGGAAGAAGATCGGGAAGCAAGCCAGGACCGTGGTCGCGGCCCCGGCGATGAGCGTGATCTTCCAGCGCGGCCAGTTCGGCGTGATCGTCTGGAGGGCCAGCCCGGCCCGGTAGAGGGTCGGATTGGCGGTCGTCCAGCCGGCGAGAAGGACGCCCGCGATGCCGGCCAGGCCGGCCGCCTGGTAGGCCATCAAGCCCGGGTGCATCTCCCGGCCCACGGCGGCCACCATGATGCCGGAGGCGACCCAGGCCAGCATGTGGCCGGGAAAGACGCCGAAGGACGTGTAGAGGCCGTAGGTCCACTTGCGGGCGTAGCGGAAGAGGGCCAGGTCGGAGAGGCCGATGTGCATGGCCAGGTTGCAGAACCAGGCGAAGAAGAGCACGTGCCAGAAGCCAAGCTTCTCCTGACCGGCGGCGGCGATGCCGTTCCAGATCCTCGTCGTGGCCACCTGCCAGAAATTGCCGAAGCCGGGGCTGACGCCGAGGCGGGGCAGCGCGGCCAGCGCTCCGGCGATGAAGACGAAGAAGATCCAGGGCGAGGCCACCTCGGCGAAGCGGCTGAGCTTGGCGAACCCGAGGATGGCCATGGTCGTGAAGGCCGCGCCGAGGGCCAGGCAGATGGCCACCCAGCCCAGGCTCGTCGGCAGCACGGCCCCCAGCTTGGGCACGGGGATACCGAAGACGAGGCCGACGGCCGTGGCCGAGACCGAGATCATGGCCCCGGCCAGGATGCAATAGAGGAAGGCATTGAGGACGTTATAAATGACGGTGACGCCCGGCCCGGCGATCTTCCTCAGGTACCAGTAGAGGGTCAGGCGTGTCCGCACGGCGATCGGGGCGCAGACGAACGTCCAGGACAGGACGGCCAAGATGTTGCCGAAGAGGAGGCCGAGCAGGAGGTCCCGGGCCCCGATGCCGTGGAGGACGAAGAAGGCGCCGATGACGAACTCGGTCGCGGCGACGTGCTCGCCGGCGAAGAGCCCGGCGAACTTGCCGCCCGACTGCAGCTTGTCGGGGGTCACCGCCTCGCGGTCGAACTCGTAGAGCTTGTCCATCGCGGCGGTCAGCTTGGTCCAGCGTTCCGGCATGCGGGCCTCCTCGCGGGGGTTATATCAAGGTCGGCTAGGCGGGTCAAACCCAGGACGGGGTCAAACCTATTTTTCGTTACTTTCTTTTCCCGGCTCCCATCCGCCTTCTGTCGCTTCGCAAAAAAGTAACGAAAAATAGGTTTGACCCCATCTTGAGCTTATCGGCGTGTCCCCGTTTGCGTTATAATCGGCGCGGAGGGGCCCATGACCGGCAAAGACATCGCCCAGACGCGGGCCGCGGCCGCCGCCCTGCTCCGGAAAGCGCGCATCCCCGTCACCGCGAGCGAGATCGAGACGATGGAGATCGCCGACCTGGGGCTCGGCGACATCAAGCACGTCGGCCTCGAGCTCATCGTCTACGAGAACAACGACCGCTACTGCGCCAAGGAGCTCGTCCTCCTCCCCCGCCAGATCTGCCCCGAGCATCGCCACCCCCGGATCAACGGCCGGAACCTGGGCAAGAAAGAGACCTTCCGCTGCCGCTATGGCGAGATCTACCTTTACGTCGCCGGTGAGCGCACGCCCAAGCCCCGGGCCCGCGTGCCGCTGAAGTACAAGCGCTTCCTGACGGTTTGGCACGAGATCGTGCTCCGTCCCGGCGACCAGTACACCCTGCCGCCAAACTCGCTGCATTGGTTCCAGTCCGGCGACAAGGGCGCCATCGTCTCCGAGTTCTCGTCGACCAGCATCGACGAGTGCGATGTTTTCTCCGATCCCCGGGTCCGCCGGGTCGGGAGATAGAGACGGGGCTTGATCGAGATCGCCGTCCCGGTCGAGGAGCTGGCCGCCCGCCGCGCCCGGGTCGAAGCCGTCCGGCGCTTCGAACGGCCCGACCGCGTCCCCGTCATCCCCTCGATCGGCACCCGCTTCCTCGTGCCGCGGCTGGGCGTGAGCTTCCGCGATTATTTCCGCGATCCCGAGACCATGCTGCGGACGCAGATCCTGGCCCAGAAGTGGCTGCTCGAGAACATCCGCACCGACGCCTACGCCATCACCGGGCCTTGGGTCGGCGCGTGGACGGACTTCGAGAACACTTTCGAGGCGGGTAGTCTCGGCGTCGAGGTCGTCTTCCCCGACGACGACATCCCCTGGGTCGGCCAGGGCTGGATCAAAGACGAGGCCGACCTGCGGCGTCTCGAGACCATGGACTTCGTTCACGGCGGGCTCAACGCCCGGCAGATCGCCTTTCGGAAGGCCATGATCGAGCTGGCCGACAAGTACCCGGTTCGTTTCGAGGGCGGGCCGGTTTTCTATCCGGCCGCGAACCCGGCCCTCACTCACACGTCGGACGGCCCGTTCGGCGTGGCCGGCGATCTCATGGGCCCGACCGAGATCTTCCTGGCCGTCAAAGAGCGCCCGGATTTCGTGCGCGAGCTCCTGCGCATCGTCACCGGCAAGCTCATCGAATGGCTCGACTTCTGCTGGGCCGAGGAACGGCTCGCCCGGCCCAAGGACTTGGCCTGGACGGACGACCTGGCCGTGTCGCTCTCGGCCCAAGCCTACCGGGAGATCGTGCTGCCTGCGGAGAAACGCCTCCGCTTCCATTTCGACGGCCGCCTGAGCCTCCATATGTGCGGCCGGAGCGATCACCTGCTCGAGATCTTCCGCGACGAGCTGGCCATCCACGAGCTCCAGGGCTTCGGCTACGAGGTCGATCTTGACCGCGTCGGCGAGGTCCTGGGCGGCCGCGTCGTGCTCCTCGGCAACGTCAATCCCATGCTGATCCACGGCGGGACCCCGGAGCAGGTGCGGGCGGCGACGCGGCGCATCCTCGACAAGCTCGGGCCGCGCGGCGGTCTCATCATCCAGGACGGCAACAACATCCCGCCGGGGTCGCCGGTCGCCAACATCAACGCCATGATGGACGCGGCCGAGGCCTGGGGGCGGCCATGAGCGCGAGAGACTTCCTGACCCGGCTTTGGGCCCTCGAGAACGACGACCGCCCGGCGTATCTCATCGGCTATGTGGGCCCCAGAGTCAAGGGCGGGGCCCCGATCCGGAGCGCCCTCTTCTCGACGGAGGGCAAAGACACGGTCAAGGCCCGGCTCCTTGATCCGGACAAGTTCCTGGCCGCCCAGCTCGAGGAGATTGCGAGCCAGTCGAAGCTCCGCGGCGATCTTGTCCCGGCCCTCTGCCCGACGCTCGGCGTCATCGCCGTCCCCTCGGTGTTCGGGGCTGAGGTCGTCTGGTGGGACAACGACTTTCCGGCCGTGAGACCCCTGGCCGGCGGGGTCGAAGCCCTTGGCGATCTCGAGCGGCTCCGCGTCACCGGCGGCGAGCTCGGCCGCATCCTTGAATACACCCGGGTCTTCCTCGACCGGACCGGGGGGCGGATGCCGATCCGCCTCGGGGACATCCAGGGCCCGCTCGACAATGCCGCCCTTATCCTCGGCCACACGACCTTCCTCGAGGCCCTGATCACGGCCCCGGGCAAGGTCCACCGGCTGCTGGACGTGATCACCGATCTCATGATCGAATTCGTCGTGACCCAGCGCGAGATCGTCCGGGCCTCCGGGGCCGAGTTCGTGCCGAGCTCCTTCCAGCCATGGCTGCCGGACGGCCGGGGCCTCTCGATCGCCAACGACGTCGCGGTCATGCTCTCGCCGGGGCTCCACGACGAGTTCGGCCTTCCGTATCTCAACCGTCTCTCGGACGCGTTCGGCGGCGTCTACCTTCACTCCTGCGGCGATTGGACCCACCTCTTCCCCAGCTTGGAGAAAGTCCGCGGGCTCCGCGGCCTCGAGTTCGGGGCAAGCGAGGCGCCCTACGACAAAGTTCTGACCCGCTTCGGGGGCCGGACGGTCCTGGCCTGCCGCGTCGGGCTCAACCGCGACCTCCGCTTCGCCGGGATGGCCGACTTCGTCCGGCGCGTGATCGCCGCGGCCCCATCGCCGCGCGGCCTTTTCCTTCACGTCGATATCACCAACGGCCTGACGGGCGACGATTGGCCGGAGACGGACCTCGACGAGATCTACGCTCTCCTCGACGCCGGCAATCCGGCCTGGAAAAAAGGGGCCGCGGGGGGGGCTTGGAGAGAGCGGTGCTCCTCTCCCAAGGACGTCCGCTCGGATCAAGGGTCATAGGCGGGCGCGCGGTCGTTCCGGACGCGGGCCGGGCTCACGGGCAGATCCGCCTGACCCTCATTGAGGTCGGGCCACAGGAACGATTATAGATATCGGCGATCTAACGAAACGAGCTCAAAGAGCGGCTTTTTGGGTGTCAAAAAGAGTACGTTTTGAGGGCGTCTCTTGGCTGTATAATTTGGTATAAATAGCAGAAAAATATAGCTATTTCCGTGGCCCGGCCCCGTTCATCGCCTCCTCGGGCCGGATCGAGGGCACGGAAGGGGACCAACGGCCGCCGCGAAAGTACCGGAATTCCCGGATGAGGTTCTGCTTATACGACTCGTCGAGGACGCTGTGGACCTTGCCGGAGGCCACGTCATCTCTGTGGAGGTTCTTGAAGGGATGGCTCAGCGTGATGTAGCGGCAGGTGAGCGAAGCATCGAGCTCATAGATGATCTGGGCCTCGGTCGTCTCGGCGGCCAAGCCGCCGGCCTTATGGAGCCAGAAATAATTGACGGGATCGCCCTGGACGTGCATGGCTATCTGCACGTCGCTCCGAGGAAAGACGATATAAGCGGACTGCGCACCGTCGTCCAGCTGCGACGATCGGAACTCATCGCTGACCTGGGGCGATTGCCCATGGAGCCGCCCCGGCTTGAAAACGGCCAGGCAGCCGCGCGCGTACTCGTTGTTGACGCCGGCCAGGATGAGCTCTTTCTGGCCGTCGAGATCGATATCTCCCGCATTGGCGTCCATGATATATCCGGCGTTCCAGTACTCCCCCTTGGTGCGGCCGGCCGCATCCAGGAGCACGACCTGGCACGGCCAATCGAGCTTCTGGAACGAAAGGACCAGGACTTCGGGACGGCCGTCGCCGTCGAAATCGTCGACGTCGAAGCCGAAGATCCGATACTCGGCCGGGAACGGCTTGCCCCCGAACGTCATGGACCGGCCGGCCTCGAATGGCCAGAGCTCCTTGCCTTTGTCGTCGAAAACTTTAAGGATCCCCTCGTTGATCTCGGACCCCGTCTGGATGCTGAACAAGACCTCGTCCCGGCCGTCTCCATTGAGGTCATGAAAGGCGATATAAGGCCAGATAGGCTGATAGGTGACTCGTTGGCGGACCTGGAAGTGCTCCCGATAGCCCGCGTCGTCGAGGAGATCGCTCCGTTTCGTATCGTAGGACCAGAGATCGTGACCGTGCTTGTCGACGACGATGAGCACGGGACCCTCGATCCGGAAATTGGCCGGGCCGGTGCGGCTGAAGAACAGGAAGTACGTGGCCGCGGCCAGTCCGGCCAGTCCGGCCAGTGCGAACAGGATGGGAACGGGGCGGAACCAGCGGCGAGCGGACGTTTTCGGCTCAGCCGGGGCGTCCGCCAGGGCCGACCGCTCTTGCAGCCAATGGTCGATCTCGTCCGAATAGGCGAAGACCTTGGCCTTGGAATCGCGGCCCAGGCGGTGGACCGGCAGGCCGTAGCGCTGCTCCCAACGGACGCAGGTCCGGACGTCCCGGTCGAGATAGGCGGCGATCTCCTTCCAGGAGGTGAGGATATTTTCCTTCTTGCCGCTCGAATTCACGACCAGGGCCCTGTCCTTTCTCTCTCCATCTGCCAGCGAGGATTTCGATTATAGAAATTCGCGGCGGCCCGGTCAAGAGGATAGGACCGGCCGTCCGGCGCGGCGGAGGGCTCGCCGGCGTTACTCGAGAGCGGCCTCGGCCATGGCGGCGACGTTGCGCGGCGGGACGTCGGGCAGGATGGCCTCATGACTGGGACTGACGATGAGGTGCGGCCCGAGGATGGACTTGACCCGCCGGACCTCGGCCTTGACCTCCTCCGGTGAGCCGAGAGGCAGGACGCGCTGGGTATCGACCCCGCCGAGGAAGGCGATCCGGCCGCCGAAGTCGCGAGCCAGCGTCTCGGCGTCCATGTGGGCCGCCTTGGCCTGGAGAGGGTGGAGGCAGTTGACGCCCGAGGCGATGAGCTTGGGGATGACCCGGTGGATCGATCCGCAGGAGTGGAGGACGACCTGGTAGCCGCGGCGATGGGCCTGTCCGGTGAACTTCTGGAACCAGGGCAGGATGAAGCGGTCAAAGAGGGCCGGGCTGATCATCTGGTCGAGCTGGGTGCCGAAGTCGTTGCCGAAAAAGAGCGCGTCGACGCGGTCGCCGGCGAGGTCGAAGAACCGTTCGTTCCCCTCGTAGTAGAAGCCGCAGACCCGGTCCGTGGCCGCCTCCACCACCGCCGGGTGAGTGTGCATCTTGATGAAGTAGGGCTCCATGCCGAAGAAGTCCATGAGGTCGTGGAAGAACGGGGTCCAGAAGCCCGAGGCGCGGTAGCGGGGCCCGGCGCCGTCGAGGGCCGCAAGGGTCTCCGAGAAATCGAGCTTGGCGGGGTCGGGCCAATCGAATCGCGCCAGCTCGGCCGGGTCCTCGACCTCGGCCAGCGGGCCGGCGACGCCGTGGCTGGCCTTCCCGGCGGCCCAGTTCCAGTTGAAGATGCCCTTGAGGGCCGGGGTCGGGAAGGTCGACTCGGCGAAGCTCGGCGAGATCCAGCGGTAATCGTCGTTGAGTTTGCGGCGGAGCTCCTCCTCTGTCTTCGTCCCGAAGTAACGGTGCAGGCCCGGCCAGCTGTCGGGGTGGGGATTGCCGAGCCAAAGCCCGCAGCGCGGGGCCGGCTTGAGGGCGATGATGGCCCGGATGACGTCGCGGCTGGTCCAAGCGCTTCCGGCGTTCGTCGATGCGAGATCGGTCATCGCGGCTCTCCTCTCTCGGACGGGCCCCATTATGGAGAGAAACATCGTCGATGGTCAAGACCGTCGGTCCGCCGTCCAAATCGCTTTTCAATTCCCCCGGAATGAGTATCATGGGGGCGGCGCGAATGGCTCGCGTGACCGATCGAGAAGGAGGCCTCATGCGGAACCGAACAAGAACCCTGGCCCGGACCGTCGCTTCATCCATCCTGTTGGCGCTCACATTGACGGCGGCTGCCGCGGCCGGTGAGGCGCCGGCGGCCCGGCCGGTCTATCTCTACAAAACGACTTTCATGAGGGCGGCGCCGGGGAAGCTCCTCGACCTCATCGCGCTCACCAAGGACCGTCTGGCCGTGATCGAGGCGGCGGGCGACGCGCGCCCGTTCTGGTGGCGGCACACGCAGGGCGACCAATGGGACCTGATGATCCTGACGCCGATGGGCAGTTACACGGATTACTATGCCAAGGCCCGCCTGGCCAAGCGGGACAAGGCCGCCGCGGCGGCGGGCCTGTCCGGGGCCGATTTCGCCCGCCAGCTCGACTCCTGCGTCTCCTGGAAGGAGGACGTTTTCGTCTATGGACCGCCGCTCGAATTCGTCCAGAAGCAGTTCGAGGGCATGGGCTATTTCCACATCGAGATCATGATCGCGCTTCCGGGCCGGCAGGCCGAGCTCTACAAGGAGCGCGAGATGGAGGATGTCTACGGAGTGGCCCAGGGCCGGCCCTACAACATGATCTTCGTCCGGGACCAGGGGGCCCCGTGGGACATCTACACGCTCGGCTGCTACCGCGACCTGCAGCACTGGGCCCAGCCCAGCCCCCTGACAAAGGAGCAGAGGGAGGAGGCCGCGAAAAAGGCCGGCTTCGCGAGCGCCGACGCCATCGGCCCTTATATGCGGTCGCTCATCGACATGCACCGCGACACCATGGGCGTCGCCATTAAATAGGGTGGGGTCGGACCTCTTAGGCTTCTTCGATCAAATCGACTTCTCGGGACCGGCCGTCCGTCTCGATCCGCAGGGTCTTGATCTCGAAGGGCGCGAAGAGCATCGCGACCCGGACTCTTTGAACGCGTCCCCTTTCCGGCCCGGTGCCGGGACTTGGCGACCCGGCTCCATCTGGCGCTTCTCTCCCGGCAGGTAGCGCGACCTCCAGCTCCGCTTTGGTCTTCTTGCCGACCGCTTCCTGAAGCCTGACGATCAGGGCCCGGCCGGACCAGGCACGCTTGCAGGCGAGCAGGCGGACGCTCGAAGGCTCGAGCGAGACCAGGGTCTCGGAAGTTGAGACGAGCGAAGCATCGTAGGGCAGATGAGCATAAGCCGCCGGCGGCGAGGCCAGGTGATCGGCCAGACCCGGCATCATGGCCTTGATCGTCGCGGGCGCGCCCGCGGCGACGAGCAGCTTGAACTCGTGGATACCGAGGTCGGAGAACTTCCAGCCGCGGGGCCGCGTGCGGGAGGCGCGCGTCCCCAGCTCAAAGCCCCGCTCATGGCAATAGGCCGAGGAGCGAAGGACCGAGAGCCGCACTTCGCCGTCCTTGAAGTCGAGTCCGTGCTGTCCGCTCGAGGCCAGACCGACCGCCGCCGCCTTCCCGCCGGACCGTCCCGCGACAACGAGCCAACGGCCATGGACATGCTCCTCGCCGTCGTCAGGGCGATGGATCGCGCCGGCGGGGACCTCGGCAAAGAGGGTGGGGGCGGACAGGTTCGTCGGCAGGCGCAGCTTCAGCCGGCGCCGCTCCTCGTTCCAAGTGACACGGAAGCGGAATTCGAGGACGGGCCAGGACGGATAGCTGACGGCGTCGATCGCGACGCGGCTGGACCGATAGGCCAAGGTCGAACGCGTGATCGTCCGGATGGGGCCCTGCTCGATGACGAAAGGCCGGCCGACGGGCTTGAAACGCCCGACGACCTTCCGATAGCTGCCGTGACCCGTGCCCCAGGAATCCGCGGTGTCTTCGATCACGAGGGGCTCGAAGAGCGGACCGGCGAGAGACCTGGCGAATCCTGCCGGTTTGAGCGACGAGACCAGGCCCGTCCGCGGATCCAGGCGCGGGGCGAGCGGAGGCCGGCCGGAGACACGGACTTCCCGTGCGTATCCCCTTTTGTCGTTGTCGGCAACTTCAAAGGCCCGGAGCTCGTAGCGAGCGACGCCGACGCCGGGCAGGCTGTCGATGAAGCTGATCCGGCGGCGCCAGTTGTTGAACGGTAGGAGCGATTCGGGCTGCTCTTCCTGGCAAGCGATCTCCCGGCCGTCGGCCCGGAAGAGGCGCATCCGCCACGTGCCTGTCCAGAACGGACGATGGTCGGCCATGCATTCGAACTCGACAGGGACGAGGCCAAGGGCGGGGTTGGCGTTGAAGACGGTCACCGGGAGCGATGGGCTGTGGCCGCTGCCGCGGTTGAGCGAGGCCGCCGCTTCGAGCTCGATCGAGCGGCTCACGTCCTCGACCTGCCCGTATTGATCCAGGGCGTCCCGTTCCGCCGGCTCGACGCAGGAACCGGTCAGGACGTCGTGAAAATCGTTGAAGGCGTGGGCCTTCCATGCTTCGCGAAGCTCGGGCTCGGGGAATTCCACGCCGGTGAGCCACAACGCCGCGGCCGCCGCGGCCTCGGCCTGGACGAGCCGTCCCAAGCTCGCGACGGCCCGCCGTTTGAGCCGCGAGAGCGACGTGTAGCAGCCGGTGAACGCGCGCTGGAGATCGCCGTCGTGGATCGGGGCCGCGGCGGCGGCGTCCTTGACCGCGTCGTAGAACCGGTCCGGCGTGCTGTGAACGACCCGGACGCGGGTCTCGCGGGCCGCGAAGGCGTCGATCGCCTCGAGGTCGCGGCGCGTCGCGCCCCCGCCGTGGTTGCCGAGGCCCCAGAAGACGGGGACGTCGCGGCCGAGCTTCAACGCCAGATCGACGCCCTGGCGGAGGCGCGTCTCGATGTTGTCGTGCTCGGTGTGATAGAGCCCCACGGCGATGCGGTAGACGGGGACGATCGTGCCGTCGACGCCGCGCCAGCGATAGAGATCAGCCGGCAACGGGAGCTCGTCGGCCTGCGGCCGCATGTGAATGTACATCTCGTAGCCGGCCCGCCGCAGGACCTGGGGCAGGCCGCTGCCGTGGCCGAAGGAATCGAAGTTGTAGGCGACCCGCGGCACGGCCTCGAAGCGGGCCCGGAAGTAGCGCCGGCCCTCGGCGATCGTCCGGATGAGCGATTCCGTCCCGGGCAGGTTGACGTCCGGCTGGACGAACCAGCCGCCCGCGATGGCCCAGCGGCCGGCCTGGACGAGCCGGCCGATGTCGTCAAAGAGGGCCGGGTCGAGGCGCTCGGCCCATTGATAGAGCACGGCCTCGTTGTGGCAGAAAATGAGCGCCGGGTGCTCGTCCAGGATCTCGACGGCGTTGCGGAACGTGGCCAGCGCCTCCGACGCGCCCTCCTCCCACCGCCACTGCCAGACCGGGTCGAGATGGGCATTGCAGATCAGATGGACCGAAATCGGAGACACAATACTATTTTCCGAATTTTTTTTAGGCATTCGCGTCACCTTCCTGGCATCCCGAAATCCGGAAAATAGTATTGTGTCCCCGAATTAGATCTCGTCCTTAGAGGGCAGGTTCTTGTACCAGGTGAAGTACAGGACGACGGCCAGCGCGGCGGCCGCGGCGGTCCAGATCCCCAGGTGCTTCCAGTTCCGCAGGAACAGATAGAACGGCAGGATGGCCAGCGAGAACTGGAACCCGGCCGTGATGATCCCATTGAGCGCGTCGATCTTCGGCATCTTGTCCTTGGCCGGAACGAGGCCGCGCTTGACGCACTCCCGCCGGACCGGGCCCCAGAACCCGAACGGCCGGACCTTGGCGTAGAACTTGACCAGGACCTCCATGTCGGCGGGCTTCGTCAGAGCCGCCGCGACGAGCGTCGTCGCCAGGCTCAACCCGACGTCGATGGCCAGCGAGGCCGACGCGTGCAGCCCTTTAAAAAGGATGAGCCGGAGCGAGATCAGGACGGCCGAGACGGCCATGCTCCAGACGAAGGCCTTGGCCCCGAACCGCCAGTAGTGCCAGCGCAGGGTGGCCGGGACGAGGATCACCGTGACGACGACGAAGACCATCATCTCCCAGGCCGTGACGATGTTGGAGAAGGATAGCGAGAAGATGAAGCCGACGAGGACGGCCACGACCGAGGCGATCTGGCCCAGCCGGACGAGCTGCTTTTGGCCCAGGTCCTTGGCCACGTAGCGCTTGATGAAATCGTTGATGACGACGGAGCTCGTGACGTTGATCATGGCGCTGATCGTCGACATCAGCGCCGCGAGCAGCACGGCCATGAACAGGCCGCGCAGCCCGACCGGCATCTTGAGCAGGACCAGGGGCATGATCTTCTCGGCGTCGAAGCCGGCCTGCGTCCCGAGGGTGAAGATGCCGAGGACCATGAAGCAGACGCCCAGGACCCAGCGCAGGTTGTAGCCGACCGTCCACATCCCGGCGGCCAGCTGGGCGTCGCGCGGCGATTTCGTCGTCAGGAAGAACTGGAAGTCCCAGACGTTCGGCCCGGCCAGGATGCGGAAGATCATCCAGAAGAAGCCCGCGGCCATGAGCGGGCCGAACAGCCCGAAATGCTGGTAGGCCGGCGGCGTCTCCGCCGCGAACCCCGACCAGAGGTGCCATGTCGGCGCGAGCGAGAACCAGGACGGGTCCTTGTGGATGAAGGTCATCGCGGCCGGCTTGGCAAGGACCATGACGCCCAGGATGACCGCGCCGACGCCGATGAGGACGGTCTGGAAAACGTCGGTCAGGATGACGCCGAAGAACCCGCCCAAGGTGACGTAGACGCCGACGACCGCGAGCACGATGAGCGTCGCCTCCCAGCGCGGCAGGGGCAGGAACTCCTCGGCGAACTTGCCCGTGCCCACGCTGATGAACATCAGGTTGCAGATCATCAGCACGAGCAGGAAGAGAGCCGCCGTGAGCCGGGCCGCCTCGGCGTCCTTGCCGGCGCCGAACCGCGTCTCGTTCCACTCGGCAAAGGTCATGACCCCCGAGCGGCGGATGTACTTGGCTTGGAAGGCCATGTAGAAGCAGATGATGAACCAGCCCCAGAAGATGTGCGTCGCCCACATCGACTTCAGCCCGACGTAGAAGATGAGCCCGATCATGGACATCGTGCCGCCGATGTCGATGTAGCTCGAGCAGCCCGAGAGGCCGAGCATCCACCAGGGGATGTTCCGGTCGGCCAAGTAGAACGAATCGAGCTTCTTGGTCGCCTGCTTGCGGACGACGACGCCAACCATGGCCACGGCGACGAGATAGACGGCGATGATGACGAGATCGACGGGGGCGAGGTTCATGGCCCTGATATACCACCGCCCGCAAAGCATCGTCAACAGATCATCGGCGAGAAGCCCCGGCCCCATGCGGGATCGGTCCCACCCCCCTGTTCATCCGGGCCCAAACATGCTAAAATATTGGTCTCAAAAGGACGGAGAATTATGCCTCAGCCTAAGACGAAGCCCATGCGCAGCCTCCTCTTCTGGATCTTGGCCGGGATCATGCTGTTCGTGGCCTGGGGCATCATCAAGACCCCGTCCATGGCCAAGAAGGAGGTCTCCTTCTCCCAGTTCATGAACGAGGTCGACCAGGGCCAGGTCGAAAGCGTCACCATCCAAGAGAACGACATCTCCGGCAAGTTCACGGACGGCCAGGCCTTCAAGACCATCGCCCCGGCGGGCTACAGCGATCTCATCAACATCCTGCGGTCCCACAAGGTCGGGATCGACGTCAAGAGCTCCAAGGGCAGCCCGCTCCTGACCATCCTGATGAGCTGGTTCCCCATCATCCTGCTCATCCTGTTTTGGGTCTTCTTCATGCGCCAGATGCAGTCGGGCGGGAACAAGGCCATGGCCTTCGGCAAGAGCCGGGCCAAGCTCTTCTCCGCCCAGCAGAAGAAGGTCACCTTCAAGGACGTGGCCGGCGTCGAGGAGGCCGAGTACGAGCTCGGCGAGATCATCGAGTTCCTCAAGGAGCCGCGCAAGTTCACCCGCCTCGGCGGCCGCATCCCCAAGGGCGTGCTCCTGGTCGGCGCCCCCGGCACCGGCAAGACGCTCCTGGCCCGGGCCGTGGCCGGCGAGGCCGACGTGCCCTTCTTCTCGATCAGCGGCTCCGACTTCGTGGAGATGTTCGTCGGCGTCGGGGCCTCGCGCGTCCGCGACCTCTTCGACCAGGGCAAGAAGCACGCCCCCTGCCTCATCTTCATCGACGAGATCGACGCCGTCGGCCGGCAGCGCGGCGCCGGGCTCGGCGGCGGTCACGACGAGCGCGAGCAGACGCTGAACCAGCTCCTCGTCGAGATGGACGGCTTCGACTCGAACGAGGGCATCATCCTCATCGCCGCGACCAACCGGCCCGACATCCTCGACAGCGCCCTGCTCCGGCCCGGCCGCTTCGACCGCCGCATCATCGTCAACATGCCCGACGTCAAGGGCCGCGAGGAGATCCTGGGCGTCCACGTCCGCAAGGTCCCGCTGGCCTCCGACGTCGACCTCCAGGTCCTGGCCCGCTCGACCCCCGGCTTCAGCGGCGCCGACCTGGCCAACCTCGTCAACGAGGCCGCCCTCCTCGGCGCCCGCCTGGGCGAGGACAAGGTCACGATGAAGGACCTCGAGTCGTCCAAGGACAAGGTCCTCATGGGCGTCGAGCGCAAGAGCATGATCATCAGCGAGGAAGAGAAGAAGAACACGGCCTTCCACGAGGCCGGCCACGCCATCACGGCCGCCCTCATCCCCGAGGCCGATCCCATCCATAAGGTCACGATCATCCCGCGGGGCCTGGCCCTGGGCCTGACCCAGCAGTTGCCCCTCGACGACCGCTACACCTACACGAAAGAATACCTCGAGGCCCAGTTGTCCGTGCTCATGGCCGGCCGGGTCGCCGAGATGATGTTCCTCAACCACACGACGACCGGCGCGGCCAACGACTTCGAGAAGGCGACCGAGATCGCCCGCAAGATGGTCTGCCAGTGGGGCATGTCCGATCTCGGGCCGCTGACCTTCGGCGAGCGCGACGACCTCATCTTCCTCGGCCGCGAATTGGCCGTGAACAAGAATTTCAGCGAGAAGACCTCCGAGCGCATCGACGACGAGGTCCGCAAGATCGTCACCAAGGCCTTCGAGCGGACCCACGCCCTGCTCGACGGGAACCGCGACAAGCTGGTCAAGATCGCCGCGCTCCTCCTCGAAAAGGAAGCCGTCGGCTCGGACGAGATCAACGCCATCGTCGGCGGGAAGAAAAAGACCACGGCCATGCCGCAGACGCCGCCTCAGACGGTCCCGGAGCCCGCCGGCCCGTCGCCAGCGCCTGAAGGACCGGCCGACAAGGGCTGAGACCGCGCCGGGCGAGGACCATGACCCGAGAAACGCGCGCCCTGGAGATCAGGGGGCGGCGTTTCACCCTGGGCCCGCGCGCCTGGCTCATGGGCGTCCTCAACGTCACCCCCGATTCGTTCTCCGACGGAGGCGACTTTCTCGACCCGCTCCAAGCCGTCGAGCACGGCCTGGCGCTCGAGTCCGAGGGGGCCGACATCGTCGACATCGGCGGCGAGAGCACGCGCCCCGGCTCCCGGCCGGTCCCCGAAGCCGAGGAAAGCACCCGGGTCCTCCCGGTCGTCGCCGGCCTGCGCCGACAATCCCGGGTCCTCATCTCCATCGACACGACCAAGGCGGCCGTGGCCCGGGCCGCGCTCGACGCCGGGGCCGACATCGTCAACGACGAGAGCGCCCTGCGGGCCGACCCGGCCATGGCCGGCGTCGTGGCCGACGCCCGGGCCGGCCTCGTGCTCATGCATATGCAAGGCACCCCCTTGACCATGCAGGACTCCCCGCATTACGATGACCTCATGGGCGAGATCCTGGGATTCCTCGGCGAGCGGGTCCGCGCCGCCGCGGCCGCGGGCATCCCGGCGGAGCGCACGATCGTCGACCCGGGCATCGGCTTCGGCAAGACCTTCGAGCACAACCTCGAGGTCCTGCGCGGCCAGGGGACGTTCCGGCGGCTCGGCCGGCCCCTCCTCGTCGGGGTCAGCCGCAAGGCCTTCCTGGGGCGCATCACCGGACGGCCCCCCGCCGAGCGTCTCGAGGCCACGATCGCCGCATCCGTGCTCTCGGTCGAGCGGGGCGCCGACATCCTCAGGGTCCACGACGTCGGGGCGATCGCCCGGGCCGTCCGCACGGCCGAGGCCATCCTGGGGACGCGAGAGGACGGCCATGTTCGCTGAGGCCCTGTCGATGCTCCGTCAGATCACGCTGCTCGATGTCGTCGACATCCTGCTCGTCGCCTTCATGATCTATTACATCCTGCTGCTCATCCGGGACACCAAGGCCTACCCGGCCGCGGCGGGGTTGGCGCTTATCGGCGTCCTCTATCTCGTCACCAGCTGGGGCCGCCTGGCCGTCTCGAACCGGATCATCCGGGCCTTCGTCCAATACCTGATCATCGCCGTCATCGTCCTCTTCCAGGCCGAGATCCGCCGTTTCCTGAACGAGATCGGCTCGCGGACCTTCCGCAAGCCGTTCGCCCTGCGCTCTTTCCAGGAGAAGATCGAGGACCTCTTCCAGGCCATCGACTTCCTGTCGCAGAAGAGAATCGGCGCCCTCATCGCCATCGAGAAGGAGATCCCGCTCTCGACCTACGCCGACCGGGGCGCCGAGGTCGATGCCATCCTGTCGAAGAACCTGCTCGTCTCGATCTTCTTCCCCCACTCGCCTCTCCACGACGGCGCGGTCATCATCAAGGGCGACAAGATCGTCGCGGCGGCCTGCCTGCTGCCTCTGCCGGCCGCCCACCGCCTCAAGAGCCCGTTCCAAACGCGGACCCGCCATCTCGCGGCCATCGGCCTGTCCGAGGAAACGGACGCCGCGGTCATCGTGGTGTCCGAGGAGTCCGGGACCGTGTCGCTGGCCGTCAAGGGGCAGCTGGAGCGGTTCGGCGACAAGGACGCCATGGAAAAACGCCTGCTCGATTATCTGAGAGACCGATGAGACCCACCGTCGCGACCCGCTGGATCACCCGGGATTGGCCGCTGAAGCTCATCTCGCTCGCCCTGGCCCTGGCGCTGTGGCTGCTGCTCGCCCCCGCGGGCAAGGTGTCGTCCGAGAAGTCCATGATGATCCCCCTCGAGACCCGCGACGTTCCGGAGGGCCTCGAGATCGTCGAGCGGCCCGTGCCGGCGATCGACGTCACGGTCCGGGCGCCCCACCGCGTCCTGAACGAGATCGGGCCGTCGAGCCTGGTCGCCCGGATCGACCTCGGGCGGGCCACGGTCCACCAGCAGGAGTACCCGCTCAACGCCGCGATGATCGACCTGCCGCCGGGCGCCCAGGTGGTCAAGATCTCGCCCTCCAAGGTGACCATCAAGCTCGAGAAGACGGCCGAGGCCATCCTCGAGGTCCACGCCACGCTGCGCGGCAAGCCGGCGCCGGGCTACCGCATCACCCGGGTCGAGATCGAGCCGGCCTCAGTGGCCGTCCAGGGCCCGGAAAGCACCATCAAGACCGCCGCCGCCGCAACGACCGCGCCGGTCGACGTCTCTGGGCTGACCCAATCGACGGTCTTCGACGCCGACATCATCCTGCCCCGGCCCGAGCTCCGGTTCGTCGATCCGCGGACGAGCGCCCGGGTCACGGTCGTGATCGGGCAGGGCCCCGGGACCGCCGCCGGAGCTCCGCGCAAGAAAGAAATCGCCAAGTGAAGAAGAAGCTGTTCGGGACCGACGGGGTCCGGGCGGCGGCGGGCCAGTTCCCGCTCGACCCGCCGACCATCGCCCGGCTGGGCCAGGCCCTGGTCGACCTGCTCCGGTCGAAGGGGCTGGGCACGCGGCTCCTCATCGGCCGGGACACCCGGGAGTCGGGCCCTTGGATGGAGCGGGCCCTGGCCCGGGGCGTGCGCGCCGCCGGCGGCGAGGCCGTGTCGGCGGGCGTCATCCCGACCTCGGCCGTTTCCTACCTGACCAAGACGCACGGCTTCTCGGCCGGGGCCGTCATCTCGGCCTCGCACAACCCCTACGGGGACAACGGCATCAAGGTGTTCTCTCCGCTCGGGGTCAAGGTCCCGGACGAGTGGGAGCTCGAGATCGAGGCCGAGGTGCTGTCCGGGCGGGGCCGGTTGCCCGGGCACGAAGAGGACGTCGAGGTCGATCTTCGCCTGGCCGGCGACTACGTGGCTTATCTCCAGAGCCGGGTCGGTCCCGCGGCGGGGCCGGCCGCCCGGCTCCGGGTGATCGTCGACTGCGCCAACGGCGCGAGCTCGGCGCTGGCGCCGCAGGTCCTCGCCGCCCTGGGCGTAGGCGTCGAGGCCATCAACGCCGCGCCGGACGGCCGGAACATCAACGCCGGCTGCGGCTCCCTTCATCCGCAAGGCCTGGCGGCCCGGGTCAAGGCCGCGGGAGCGTCGATCGGCGTGGCCTATGACGGCGACGCCGACCGGGCCCTGTGGGTGGACGGGGACGGCCGCCTGCTCAGCGGCGACCACACGCTCTTCGTCCAGGCCCTGCACATGAAGGAGTCCGGCCGCCTGCGGACGAGCGAGATCGTGGCCACGACCATGAGCAACATGGGCCTGGAGCGGGCCTTCGAAGAGCGCGGCCTCACGCTCGTCCGGACCCAGGTCGGCGACAAGTACGTCCACGAGGAGATGACCAAGCGGGGCGCCAACCTTGGCGGCGAGCAGTCCGGCCACACGATCTTCCTCGACGACCTGCCGACGGGCGACGGCCTGCTGACCTCGCTGAGGATGCTCGAGGTCATGGCCGAACGGGACGCCCCGCTGGCCGCCCTGGTCGCCGGGATGACCGAGTTCCCGCAGACGCTGGTCAACGTCCGGGTCCGCCGGAAGCCGGACTTCGCGGAGCTGCCCGAGGTCATGGCCGCGGTCGAGGTCGTCCGCGGCCATCTCGGCCGGGACGGCCGCGTCGACCTGCGCTATTCGGGGACCGAGCCGCTGGCCCGGATCATGGTCGAAGCCAGGGACAAGGCCACCGTCGATTCCTGCGCCGCGCTGGTCGCCGAGGCCGTGCGCCGGCGCATCGGGGAGAAATGACATGAGACTCGCGGTCAACATCGACCATTTCGCGACCTTGCGGGAGGCCCGCCGGGCGGCCGAGCCCGAGCCCGTCCTCGTCGCCCTGCTGGCCGAACAGGCCGGGGCCAGCGGCATCGTCTGCCACATCCGGGGCGACCGGCGCCATATCAAGGAGCGGGACTTGCATCTGCTCCGCCAGGCCATCAAGACCAAGCTCAACGTCGAGATGGCCGCGACCGAGGACATGAAGGCGATCGCCCTGGAGGTCCGGCCGGACGTCGTCTCGCTCGTGCCGGAGCGGCCGGAGGAGCTGACCACGGAGGGCGGGCTGAGGGTCGCGTCGAACCGGAAGGCCCTCGGGCCTCACGTCCAGGCCCTGCAGAAAGCCGGCATCCGGACGAGCATCTTCATCGACACGAGCCTCGAGGAGATCCGGGCGGCGCGCGAGATCGGCGTCGACCTCATCGAGATCAACACGGGCAAGTACGCCGACCTCAAGGACGGCCCGGAGCGGGACAAGGCCCTGGATGTCGTCCGGCAGGCGGTCGAGTTCGGTCACGAGATCGGGCTCGAGGTCCACGGCGGCCACGGCCTCGACTACCGGAACGTCGGCCCGATCGTGGCCATCCCGGAGATCGAGGAGCTCAGCATCGGGTTCGCCATCGTGGCCCGGGCGGCCGTGGTCGGCATCGAGCGGGCCGTGCTGGATATGCTGGCCTTGCTTTCCTAAGGGACTGTCCCCGAGCATAGCGAGAGGGGCTGTCCCTCTTCGGGGAGTCTCTGAGGACTTTTTTTGATCGGGAGGGACAGTCCCCTGGGGGGGACAGTCCCCAAGGGAGATGACATGGACGTCCGAATCAACCTAGACCGTCTCAAGCGCGACCTCGAAGAGCTCGGCCGCATCGGCCGCGACGAGCATGGCGGGATTAGCCGGCCCTCGTTCAGCGCCGCGGACCTCGAAGCCCGGGCCTGGCTGCAGAAGAAGATGACCGGGGCGGGCCTGTGCTATCGCGTGGACGGGGCCGGCAACCAGTTCGGCCGCATCGAATGCTCCGGTAAGACCATCATGGCCGGCTCGCACATCGATACGGTGCCGAACGGCGGCATGTTCGACGGCGCCGTCGGCGTCCTGGCGGCGCTCGAGGCGGCCCGGCGGATCCTCGAGGAAAAAGTGCCGCTCTCGAAGGCCCTCGAGATCGCCTCATTCACGGACGAGGAAGGCAATCTCGTCGGCGACTTCCTGGGCAGCCGGGCCTTCCTGGGCCTTGTCGACGAAAGCGCCGTGCGCACCGGCCGCACCTCCTTCGGCGTGTCTTTCGGCGACGTGCTGAAGATGGCCGGGTTCACGGCCGACGGTATCCTGGCCGCCCGCAAGGACCGCCCCGCGCTCGAGGCCTACCTCGAGCTCCACATCGAGCAGGGCCCGGTCCTCGAGGACGAGGACATCCCGATCGGGATCGTCGAACGCATCTCCGGCAAGCACTACCGGCAGTGCGCCTACGTCGGCGAATCGGGCCACGCCGGGACCGTCCCGCTCGAGCTGCGGCACGACGCCTTCCTGGGGCTGGCCGACCTCGCCCTCCGGGCCACCCAGCTCGTGGCCACCAGGTACTACGGCAGCATGCTGACGGTCGGCAAGGCGGCCCTCCATCCGGGGGCCTTCAGCGTCATCCCCGGCCGGGCCGATTTCACGCTGGAGTTCCGCAGCCCATCGGCCGAATCCATGGCCGCGATCGAACGCGACGTCTTCGCCCTGGCCGAGGACATCGCCGCCACCCGCGGCCTGACCTTCGGCTCGAAGATCGTCGACCGGACGTCGCCGGTGGCGATCGCGCCGCGGCTGCTGTCCCTCCTCGAGGAGGAGTGCCGGTCGCTCGGCTATCCGTCGATGAGGATGACCAGCGGGGCCGGCCATGACGCCCAGATCCTGGCCGGGGCCTGCGACGTGGGGATGATCTTCATTCCCACGCCGGACGGCGTCAGCCACTCGCCGGCGGAACGGGTCAATTGGGACGATCTCGAGAAGGGCGCCAACCTGCTTTTGCGGGCCCTTCTTCGCCTCGCCACCTAAATTAAGAAGGTACCTTCCTGATCATCTGATGCCGCAGCCGTAGATCACGATCTTCTTGTCGCCGATGAGCGGCCAGCCGTTCTTCCAGTCGTATTCCTCATAGCCTTCGGGCATGGGATTGATCCGGATGACGCAAGCGCCCCGGATGCAGGCCCCGGCATTGTGATCGATGGCGGGCCCGAAGTCCCAGCCGTCGCCGAATGTTCCTGATTTCTGGGATCGGTCCGGACGGCCGGGCTTGTGCGGGTCTCCCATCAGGTCGCGCTGCGGCTTGATCAGCCGGTAGGGTCCTTCGCCGGTGAGCCGGCCCGTGCCGACCTCGTAGGACGACGGATCGAGCGGCCGGCCGCCGCGCTCGTAGGCCAGCAGGAGCCACGGATCGCCGGGGATGGGCTGGCCGTCCTTGATCGTGAGCGGGATCTCGTCGGGATATTTGACGAAGGCCTTGTCCGTTCCGGCAAAACCGCCGGGCGCGGCGTAGAAAACGCCCCTCGGAAAGGGCGTGCGGATGTCGTCGAGCGAGTAGTCGATGCTGTATCCGTCGGGCGCGAACACGGTGATGCCGGTGATGCCGGCGAGATAGATCTTCGCCGCGGAGAGCAGGTCGATGATGCGGACGCCTTTATAGTCAACATAATCGTCCGTCGGCTCCTTGGTCGTGTTCATGAGCATGAGCTGGCTTTGCGCCGGCAGCCGGCGGATCTCGTCCCAGCCCAAGGTGATCGTCGCGGCCTGGGGCAGCCCGGGCCGGCTGGCCGGGTCGCCCGGGTTGCGAAGGCCGGCGATCTCGGCCCCGTTGGGGGCGCCGTCGCCATCGGAATCCTGGGCCTCGATGGCCGCGAAGGCCTTGGCCGACCGTCCGGCCTTCTTGTAGGCCAGGCCATAGCCGTTCAGCGTATCGGTCATGGTCTGCGGCACGCCGGTCTTATATCGCGCGTTCGGATAGACGAGCAGGTGGCAGTAGCCGCAGGGGCTGTACTCGCGCTCGGTGTCCGCGCCCTTGATCCCGCCCCGGTGGCAGGTCTGGCAATCGTCCAGGCGCGTCCCGGCCGCGGCCGGATAATGCTTGATAAAACCCTGGATGTCGGCGTCATTCGCGTGGCCGACGTAGGCCCGCGAGGACACGTCCTTCTGGGCCGATCCGGGCCGGACGAGCCAAGCGGTCGATCCGGCCACCAGGGCGGCGGAGATGATCCAACGAATGATCTTCGGCCAGCTCGTCATGCGTCCCTCCGGAGCCCGCATCTTAGCGGAACCCGCGGCCGGATTCAAGAAGGGTCGTTTCCGATCGTCGCCGACTTGAACCCAGGGAATATGGTAAAATCCTTCTGTTATGAGCAAGATGAGATCGAACGTCTTGCGGCGTGCGGACGCGCGCGAGCCTGGACTATTCACGAATCGAGGCGGCCCTCAGATGCGAGGCCCGAGGGGCGAAGGTGTACTTTTTGGTACTGCGAGCCCCGAGAACGAAGCAGATGGGGCCGGATCGGTTCGCCCTAGGGGTCAAAACGCCCGATAAGAGGAGATATGGAGAAAAAAGGGCGTTTTGATGAATAGGTCAGGCTAGATGTCCCTGCGGATCGGCCCGGTGGCCATCGATTCCCGGGTCGGGCTGGGGGCCCTGGCCGGGTACAGCGATCTCCCCTACCGCCTCATCTGCCGTTCCCTCGGCGCGCCCTACTGTGTCACCGAGGCCATGCTCGACCGCCTCATCCTGCTCGACGGCAAGCTCAACAAGCGCCTGGTCCGGCTCGACCCGGCCGATCATCCCGTGGCCGGGCAGATCATGGGCGTCGAGCCCGAGATCATAGCCGAGGCGGCCCGGGCGCTCGACCGGATGGGCTTCGACATCATCGACCTCAATTTCGCCTGTCCGGTCCGGAAGGTCGTCGCCCACAAGCGCGGCGGGGCGCTGATGAACGACCCGGAGCGCGCCCTGGCCACGGTCCGGGCCGTCCGCGAGGCCGTCCCCGGACGTCCGCTGACGCTCAAGCTGCGCCGGGCCTTCCGTACGGCCGATGCGGCCCACGCCGGCTTCTGGACGATCGCCCGCGGCGCCTTCGAGGCCGGGGCCGCCGCGATCGCCGTGCACGCCCGTTCCGTCGAGCAGAAATACACCGGCCGGGCCGACTGGGGGTTCCTGGCCGAGGTCAAGCGCGCCTTCCCCGACCGGACCATCCTCGGCTCCGGCGACGTGACCAATCCGGCCGAAGCCCTGCGCATGATCGCCGAGACCGGCGTCGACGGCGTCCTCGCGGCTCGTGGCGCGATCGGCAATCCCTGGTTCTTCGCCCAGGCCCGCGACCTGGCCGAGGAGCGTCCCGCCCGCCGGCCCTCGCTCGCGGAGCAGCGTCGGGTCATCCTCCGTCACTTCGAACTGGCCGGCGAGTTCTACGGCCCCGCGCGCGGCCTCAAGATCCTGCGTCACTTCAGCCTCCAGTATGCCAAAATGCACCCTCGCCGGACCGACCTTCGCAACGCCCTGGTCAAGGTCCGGACCGAGGACGAGTGGCGGGCCATGATCGACGCCTTCTACGGGACGGGCTCTCCGTCCGCGCCTTGACTTGACACCCTCCCCGAATTATAAATGGGGCCGAACTCGCAGGGAATCCGAGGACCCGATGCTTCAAGCCGGCCAGACCCTCCTTCATTACAGGATCCTGGACAAGATCGGCGAGGGCGGCATGGGCGCCGTGTACAAGGCCCAGGACACGCACCTCGACCGCTGCGTGGCCGTCAAGGTCCTGCCTCACGACAGGATGGCCGACCCCGATCGCCGCCGGCGCTTCATCCAGGAGGCCAAGGCGGCCTCCTCTCTCAACCACCCGAACATCGTCGTCGTCCACGATATCGCCGCGGACCGGGGGATCGACTTCATCGTCATGGAATATGTCGAGGGCAAGACCCTGGACCAGCTCATCGGACGCAAGGGCCTCAAGCTCAACGAGACGCTGGGCTATGCCGCCCAGATCGCGGACGGACTGGCCAAGGCCCATGCCGCCGGCATCGTCCATCGGGACCTCAAGCCGACCAACGTCATGGTCACGCCCGAGGGGCGGGTCAAGATCCTCGATTTCGGTTTGGCCAAGCTCATCGAAGGCGAGCCGGCGGGCGATCTCGGACCTACGGCCACGCTGGGCCGGCCGGACAAGCCCCGCACGGAGGAGGGCTATATTCTGGGGACCGTGTCCTACATGTCCCCCGAGCAGGCCGAAGGCAAGCCGGTGGACGCCCGGTCCGACATTTTCGCCTTCGGTGCGGTCCTCTACGAGATGCTCACCGGCCAGAAGGCCTTCCACCGGGACAGCCGGATCGCGACGCTGGCCGCCATTCTCAACGAGGACCCGAAACCGGCCCTCGAGCTCAACGAGACGCTGCCGCCGGACATCGAGACGCTCCTGGCCCGCTGCCTGCGCAAAGACCCCCAGCGCCGCTGGCAGAACATGTCCGACCTCAAAGTCGTGCTCCAGGACCTGAAGGACGATTCGGATTCGGGGCGGCTGCGCCGGCCCGAAGCAACAGTCACGGGCCGACGGATACCGCTCGTTCGTTTGGATCGGGCTCCGCTGCGCGCTGGTGATCGCCGCGGGCCTGCTATGGATTCTGCGCCCGAGGGAGCGCGGCCCGGTCGAGTACGAGCTCACCCGGATGACCTTCGACTGCGGGGATGTCCAACTCGCCCGCCTTCTCCCCGACGGCAAGATGTTCGCGTACTGCCTCGGACCGGAGCGGCCGGGGCAATGTCGATATCTGGCTTCAGCAGGTTGCCGGCGGCGCGCCCCTCCCGTTGACAACGGACGCGGCCGGGGGCAACTTCCCCTGTTTTTCTCCGGACGGGAGCAGGATCATCTTCAATTCCGGCCGCGGTGGCGGCGTCTATGAGGTCGGGCTTTTCGGCGGGAACGCCCGCAAGCTGACGGACGGAGGCATCAGACCTCACTATTCGCCGGACGGATCTCGGATCGTCTGCTTGCCATCCCCGCGGCGTCCGGCACAGCTCCCATAAGAATGATGTTGGTCCCGGCCAAGGGCGGTGAGCCGGTGCCGTTCCAGCCTGAATACACTCTCTCCGATCTGATGGCCGGCGCGGGACCGGTCTGGTCTCCCGACGGCCGCTATATCCTCTTTAACGGCCGGAGGATCGGCGATCCATCCACGCTTGACTGGTGGGCCGCCCCGGTTACGGGGGGTCCGCCTATCCGCACCGGCGCCCACGCCAGCCTCCGCCTGCCGCCGGTCTGGCAGAGCCCGTCCGCGTGGACCGGATCCTACGTGTACTATTCGATCGGTACGACCGTCGAAGGCGTCAACATCTACCGGGTGCGGATCAACGACAAGACATTCAAGGTCAGCGGCCCGGCCGAGCAGATCACGTCCGGCGCGGGGATCCAGTACGGGGTCTCGGCGCTCCCCGACGGCCGGCTCGTCTACGCTCATATCACCTGGCTGGTCAGGCTCTTCACGATCGAGGGCCGGCCGGACGAGGGCCTGGTCGGGGGAACGCCGGCCTTTGTCTCGCCCGACCTGACGGCCAAGTTCCACCCGGCCTTGAGCCGCGACGGGACCAAGTTGGTCTATGGGGCCTTCGGGGGTCTGCGCAACAATCTTTTCGAGGTCCGGATCCACGACCTGGCCAGCGGCGCGGAAAAGGCCGTCCCGGTCGATGCTTCGGAATTCGATCAATCCCCACGGATCAGCCCCGACGGGACCTTCATAGCCTTTAGGGACGTCCGGAACGGTTCTGTCCGGACCTTGCTCATGGGAGTGAACGAGACCTCGGGACGGGAGGTTTGTGACTCCTGCCGCGTCCAAGGGTTTTACGGAGACCACCGTTTCGCCCTCGTCGAGGACAAAGGAGGCGGCCTTTCGAAGCTTGATCTTACGACGGGACAAACGACGCCGGTCCTGCAGACGAACCAAGGCCATATCTCCGCGCCCGCCCTGTCTCCGGATGATCGATGGCTCTCGTTCATCTTGGGGAGAGCGAATGGACGCGCGGCCCTCGTCATCGCGCCTCTGGCCTCCGGTCCTCCGGCCGCGAAGGACTGGATCGTTCTCTTTGACGAGGACAGGTACCTGGGCTCGCCGGCCTGGTCCTCGAACGGGGCGATGCTGTACTACCTCTCGGAAAGGGACGGCCCCTGCGAGGTTTGGTGCCAGCCCCTGGATGCTCGATCGAAACGGCCTGTCGGGAAGTCGCGGATCGCCTTCGATCCCCGTCCCTTCCGGTTCGATCTCAACATGCCGCGCGGGGATGGGACCGTGGCGGTGGGTCAAGGCCGGCTGGCGATCTGGGCCGGCGAGTCGACAGGCAATATCTATATGGCGGCACCCAAGCGGGCGAAATAGCCGGCCTTTCCGCGCCTCCGCCTATAGGGTACGGATATCCCTATGTCCTTTACAGGCCGGACCCGATATGTTATCAAGGACGGTGCTCCGAGCCTGAAGAGCTAAAGCGGGCTGACTCGGCAGAGGCCCGGTCCCGGCCAAGCCCTCAGGCCGACAGGGAGGAGCGGGAAACGGCTCCTCCTACCGGTTTTGTAAAGGAGACGACCGTGCGGCACCATTCCCGATCGATCCGGCTATCCGCCTTGGCCCTGGCTCTCGTTCTGGTCCTGGCGTCGCAAGCGGCTTGGTCCGGCGGTCCCCTTTCCCCTCGCTCCGGATCGGCTCCCGCCGCGGAGCGGACGCTCATGCTGGCCACGACCACGAGCGTCGACGCGACCGGACTCCTCAACGTCCTGGCCGAGGCCTTCAAAGCCGACACGGGCATCACGTTGAAATGGATCGCCGTCGGGACGGGGGCCGCCCTCAGGCAGGCCCGCGACGGGAACGCCGACGTCGTCATCGTCCACGCCCGCAAGCTGGAGGAGGAGTTCCTGCGCGACGGGTTTGGCGTCAACCGCCGGGTCATCGCCCGGAACTATTTCATGGTCGTCGGCCCGCCCGGCGACCCGGCCGGCGTCAAAGGCGCGGCCTCGGCGGCCGAGGCCTTCGGGCGCATCCGGGCGAGCGGAGCGTCCTTCGTCAGCCGCGGCGACAACTCCGGCACCCACAACCGCGAGCTCGAGATCTGGTCCCTCGCCGGCAGCAAGCCCGAGAAGGCCTATCTCGAGACGGGCCAGGGCATGGCCGAGACGCTGCGCGTCGCCGCCGAGCGCGGGGCCTACACCCTGACGGACACCGCGACCTTCCGCGCCCTGCGCGGCCTCACCGGGCTCGCGCCCGTCTTCGAGAATTCGCCCCAGCTCGAGAACATCTACGCCGTGATCGCCGTCAGCCCTTCCCGCGTTCCGACGGTCCGCTATGGCGAGGCCATGACCCTCATCGCTTTCCTGACCTCGCCGCGCGGCCAGAAGATCATCGGCGACTTTAAGGGGAAAACCGACCGGCCGCTCTTCGAGGCGATGGCGGCCGTTCCGGGGGTCGACCTCATCAAATGATCGTCCGCGAGCTCGCGCTGGCTGTCTGGGTCTCGCTCAAGACCAGCGGTCTGGCCGCCCTCATCGCCAGCGCTTTGGCCGTCCCCGCGGCCCTCTTCCTCGCCGGCCGCGAGTTCCGCGGCAAGAAGCTCGTGCTGGTCATCAACCAGACCTGGATGGCCGCGCCGACCGTGGTCATCGGCCTGCTCTTCTATGGCCTCCTAAGCCGGAACGGACCGCTTGGCGGGCTCGGGCTGCTCTATACCCAGACGGCCATGACCATCGGCCAGATCGTCCTCATCCTGCCCCTCATCGTCGGCTTCTCCTATACGGCGCTCCGGCAGGTCGACCGCCGGGCCCGGCCGACCGCCCTGACGCTCGGCGCCAGCCGCCGACAGGCCGGCTGGATCGTCCTCCGCGAGGCCCGCTTTCCCCTCGTCGTGGCGGTCCTGGCCGGGTTCGCCCGGGCCATCTCCGAGGTCGGCATCGCCATGATGCTCGGCGGCAACATCCGCAACGCCACGCGCAACATCACGACGTCGATCGCCCTCGAGACCGCCAAGGGGGAGTTCCGCAACGGGGTCGTCCTCGGCGTTCTCCTCCTGGTCCTCACTCTGGGCATCAATGTCCTCGTCCAGGCCGGCCTGCGCGGCCGCGACGGAGAGAGCTGACATGGGCGGCCTCGTTTTCCGCCTCGAGAACCTCGGCTACTCCTATCCGCGTACGGCCGCCTCGTTCGCCCTCGAGATCGAGGGGCTGGAGGTCCGCGAGGGCGAAGTGCTGGCGCTCGTCGGGCCGAACGGCGCGGGCAAGACGACCCTGCTCGTCCTCCTGGCCTTGCTCGTCCGGCCGGACCGCGGCCGGCTGGAGTTCCTGGGCCAGGACCCCTGGTCGTCGGACGAGAGCGCCGGCCGGGCCCGCCGGGACGCGGTGCTGCTGACCCACCATCCCTATCTCTTCAAGGGCACGATCGCGGACAACGTGGCCTTCGGCCTCAAGCTCCGGAAGCGGCCCGAGGCCGAGGTCCGGGCCGGGGTCCGAGACGCCCTGGCGCTCGTCGAGCTCGACGGCTGGCAGGCCAAGTCCGCGTCCGGGCTGAGCGCCGGCCAGGCCCAGAGGGTCGCCATCGCCCGGGCCCTGGCCCTCCGGCCGAAGGCTCTGCTCCTCGACGAGCCGACGGCCAACCTGGACGCCGGGCTCGGACTGCGCATGGAATCGGTCCTTCGCGAGGCCGGCCGCGAATGGGGCGTCACTGTCGTCTTCTCGTCGCACAATTTCTCCCAGGCTTCGCGTCTGGCGGATTCCATCCTTTATCTTTCCGACGGGCGCCGGACCGAATTCGGCCACGAGAACTGCTTCAGCGGCACGGCCGCGACGGACGGCGTGACGAGCTGGCTCGAGCCCCGGCCCGGTCTGCGGATCGTCTTTGCGGGCCGGGCCGAGGGGCACGTCACCTGTGTCATCGACCCGGCGGCGATCCGGCTCACGGCGGCCCATAACGGCCTGGCCCGACCGGTGGGACCCAACGTGTTCAGGGGCCGGGTCAGCCGCATGGAGACGACCGACGAGGCCACGGCCCTCGTCCGGACGAGCGGCGACTTGGCCTTTCGGGCCACCCTCCCGGTGCGCGAGGTCGAGGCGGCCGGCATTTCCCTTTCCAAAGAGGTTCTGATAACATTTGAGCCGGGGTCCGTCAGGGTCGTCGGAGAGCGGCCGGTGGAGTCCCCGAAGCCCTCATGATCTCCTATCGAGAAGCCCTCGAGTCGGTCCTCGCCGCGGCGAAGACGCTGCCGGCCGAGTCCGTCCCGCTGGCCCGTGCGCTCGGCCGCACCCTGGCCCGCGACGTCAAGGCCCGCGAGGACATCCCGCCGTTCACCAAGGCGACCATGGACGGGTATGCCGTCCGGGCCGCCGACACGGCGCCGGCCGGGCCCGGCGGTCACGGCCCGGTCGAGCTCGAGGTCGTGGCGGATCTGCCGGCCGGGCAAGTGCCGCGGAAGCCCATCGGCCCGGGCCAAGCCGTCCGGATCATGACCGGCGCCCCTCTGCCGGCCGGCGCGGACGCGGTGGTCATGGTCGAGGACACGGGATCGCACGATCGAGCGGTGACCATCCTGAGCCGGGTCCGGCCCGGGGACAATATCGGCCTGGCCGGCGAGGACCTCAAGAAGGGCGAGAAAGCCGTCGAACGCGGCGCGCTTATCGGCCCGGCCGAGATCGGCATGCTGGCCGCATCCGGTCTGGCCCTCGTGCCGGCGACGCGGCGGCCCAATGTCGCGGTCATCCCGACGGGCGACGAGATCGTCGAGCCAGGCCAGCCGAAGAGGCGCGGCCAGATCCGGAACTCCAACGGACCGGCCCTCACGGCCATGGCCGCGCAAGCCGGGGCCGAGACGATCTACCTCGGCATCGCCCGCGACAAGAGCGCCTCGCTCGCGGCAAGACTGGCCCGGGCCAAGGGCGCCGATGTCCTGGTGCTCTCGGGCGGCGTCTCGGTCGGCGACTACGACCTGGTCAAGGCGGGGCTCGAAACGGCCGGCGTCCGGCCGGTCTTCTGGCAGGTGCGCATCAAGCCGGGCAAGCCCGTCTTCTTTGGCGTGCGCGGCCGCCAGCTCGTCTTCGGCCTGCCCGGCAATCCGACGAGCTCCATGGTCACGTTCCATCTGTTCGTCCGGCCGGCCCTCGACCGGCTGCTCGGACGGGCCGCGATCGGCATGGCCTCGGCGACGGCCGTCCTCGACGAGGCCATCGCCGTGAAGCCGGGGCGGACCCAATTCTTGCGCGGCCGCCTGGTCGGCCGGGGCCCCACTCTTAGGGTCGTCCCCTACGGAGACCAGCAGAGCGGCATCCTCCGGTCAATGGTCCAGGGGCGCGTTCTCATCGTTGTCCAGGCCGAGGTCGGCCGGATCGAGGCCGGCTCGGAAGTCGAAATAATGTTCATGGACGGGATCTGATCATGCCCAAGCTCAGCCACGTCGACGAAAAGGGACAAGCCAAAATGGTGGACGTCGGAGCCAAGGCCGTGACCCGGCGCGAGGCCGCCGCCTCGGCCCTGGTCAAGCTCAGCCCCGCGACCGTGGAGCTTATCCGGACGAACGACCTGGAGAAGGGCGACGTCCTGAATACGGCCCGCCTGGCCGGCATCCAAGCGGCGAAAAGGACCCATGAGCTCATCCCGCTGGCCCATCCCATTCCGCTCGAGACGATCGCTGTCGATCTGGACATCGAAGAGGCGGGGGTCCGCGTCCGCTGCCGGGTCGCCGCCGAGGCCAAGACGGGCGCGGAGATGGAGGCCCTGACCGGCGCCGCCGTGGCCGCCCTGACGATCTACGACATGGTCAAGGCCGTCGAGCGCGGGGCCGAGGTGACGAGCCTCCGCCTCGACTACAAGAGCGGCGGCAAGAGCGGGACCTTCCGGAGACCGGAATGAGCCAGGCCGCCGGCCGGGCCGGAACGATCGTCTCCGTCAACACCAGCCCGAAGAAGGGACAGATCAAGCGGCCCGCCGCGACGGTCGAACTGAGGGCAGGACGCGGCATCGACGGCGACGCCCACCAGGATTTCGGTCACCGCCAGGTCTCGCTCCTGGCCATCGAGGACATTGAGGCCCAGCGGGAGCGGATCGGCGCGAGGGCAGAGGAGAAGCTTGTCCCGGGCGCTTTCGCCGAGAACCTGACCACCCGCGGCCTCGATCTCGCGGCCCTTCGCATCGGCGACGAGCTCGTCATCTCCGGCACGGTCCGCCTGCGGGTCAGCCAGATCGGCAAGGACTGTCACACCAAGTGCGCGGTCTATCACCTCACCGGCGACTGCATCATGCCGGAGCGCGGCATCTTCTGCGAGGTCCTGAGCGGCGGCCCGGTCCGTCCCGGAGACGCGATTGAGAAGCGATAAGGTCCTGCGCATCTCGGTCACGGACCGCTGCGACCTGCGTTGCATCTATTGCATGCCGGAATCCGGCGTGACGCTGGTGCCGATGTCCGACATGCTGAGCTACGAGGAGATCGCCGCCGTAGCCCGGGCGGCTATGGCGGCGGGCGTGCGGCGGCTGCGGCTGACCGGCGGCGAGCCGCTGGCCCGGCGGGGCGTCGCCGCGCTCGTGCGGCTGCTGGCCGCGCTGGGTCCGGACGATCTGGCCCTGACGACCAACGGCCTGCGTTTGGCCGAACACGCGGAGGAGCTCAAGGCGGCCGGGCTCCATCGGGTCACCGTCAGCCTGGACACGCTCCGGCCGGACCGCTTCGAAGCCATCACCCGCCGTCAGGGGCTCGAGCGCATCCTGGCCGGGATCGCGGCCGCCCGGAACGTCGGGCTGGCGCCGGTCAAGATCAACACGGTCGTCATCCGCGGCATCAATGACGACGAGGTCGTCGATTTCGTCCGCTTCGCGGAACGGGAGCGGCTGGAGCTGCGCTTCATCGAGCTCATGCCGACGAGCGGCCTGACGCCGGAATGCAAAGAGCTCGGGGCCTGGCGGCCGGCGTTGTTCGTCAAGGGCGCGGAGGTGCGGGAGCGAATCGCGGCGGAGATCGGCCCGCTGGAGCGGATCGACGGCGGCGACGGCGTCGCGGACATGTATCTGCTCAGCGGGCGGACCCGGCTCGGCTTCATCACGCCGGTCTCGGAGCCGTTCTGCCGGGGCTGCGGGCGGCTGCGCCTCGGGCCGGACGGGCGGCTGAGGATCTGCCTCTTCGACCGCGGCGGCCTCGACCTGCGCCGGCTCCTGCGCGAGGAGCACGCCGGCCCGGCCGACCTCGAGCGGGTCATCCGGGCGGCCTTCGAGGCCAAGGCGACATGGGAGCGGGGGACGATCGAGGGCCTGACGAGCGAGATGTTCAGGATCGGAGGCTGACCATGACGGTGGGGATCCTCACGGTGAGCGACAAGGGGGCGAAAGGCGAGCGCGAGGACCGCAGCGGCCCGGCCATCCGGGAGCTGGTGGAGGCGGCCGGCGGCCAGGTGGTGAGGACGCGGATCGTCCCGGACGAGCAGGCGGACATCCGCGCGGCGCTCATCGCCTGGTCGGACGAGGGATGGGACCTCGTCCTGACGACCGGGGGCACGGGTTTCAGCCCGCGCGACTGGACGCCGGAAGCGACCCGGAGCGTCATCGAGCGCGAGGCACCGGGGCTCGCGGAGGCCATGCGCCGGGCCGGGGCGGAAAGGACGCCGACGGCGGTGCTGAGCCGGGCCGTGGCCGGCCTGAGGAAGACGACACTGATCATCAACCTGCCCGGAAGCGAAAAAGCGGTACGGGAAAGCCTGGAGGCGATCCTGCCCGTCCTGCCTCACGCGATCGGGGTGCTCAAAGGGACCGACACCGAGTGCGGCCGGCACGACTGAGCCGGGCGACGCTTACTCGTCGAGCGGCCCGGGCCTGAAAGAGCGGCCCTTCTTCTTCTCCGAGACGAGGCGCTTGCCGGCGAGCATCTTCTCTTTGGCCCGCTTGGAGCGTTTCCTCTTCTGTCGCCGGATCTTGGCGATCCGCTGCTGCTCTTCGCTCTCCTTGCCGAGAACCGCCGCCTCGATCTTGTCGGTCAGGATGCGGCGGGCCAGATAGCGGTTGAGCGCCTGGGAGCGCTCCTGCTGGCACTTGACCTCGGTGCCGGTCGGGAGGTGCTTGAGATAGACGCAGGTCGCGACCTTGTTGACGTTCTGCCCGCCGTGGCCGCCCGAGCGGATGAATTTCTCGACCAGGTCCTCCTCGCGGATGCCGAGCCGGGCCATGCGGTCGGCCAGGGCCTGTTCTTTTTCGGGGCTGACGCCGAATGTCGCCATAATTCAATAGTGTTAGCCAAATCCGCCGGGGTGAGGAAATCCCCGGAATGGGGCGTCTATCGAATGTGTGAGATCCCACGTCATCAGACAGATTCGCGAACAAGCTTCTTGACATACACATATTCTGTGCATATTATGTGTATATTCAAGGAGCGGAACCATGCAAGTGAGACATAACATCACGATCGACGAGGACGTTTCGAAAGAGCTCGAAGCGGTGGCCTCCGAGCTCGGCGAAAAGAAGAGCGCCATCATCGAGAAGGCCCTCGAGACGTATTTCGACCTGCTCGACCTCAAGCTGGCCAAGAAGCGCCTGGCGGATCTCAAGTTGGGCAAGGACCGGGTCCACGAAGCCGAGGACATCTGGAAAAAACTGGGGATCTGATTGTATCGCCTTCGGTTCCTCGGGCGGGCCTTTGACGATCTCTCCAAGATCGAACGTCCCCATCAGCGGATCATCAAGGAGAAACTTCTGATCCTGGCCGAGGACCCGGAGGCCCTGAAGAACAATATTAAGAAACTCCACGGCGATATCGCGGACCTGTACCGGCTGAGGGTCGGCAGCTATCGCATCATTTTCAGGAAGGATAGAAAGGACCTGATCGTCCTTATTATCCGGATCGGGCATCGGAGTGACGTCTATCAATCGTTCAGCTGACTGGAGAAAATGGGGACGTTTCTATTTTTGGTTCTCTCCCCGAAATCGGAAAATAGTATTGTGTCCCCGATTTAAGTGGAATAAACTCGGGCTTCAGGCGTCCAAAAATACGGAGGTCCTCATGAAGCCGAAACCCATAGCCCTTATCGCGGTCGCTGCGTTGTCCCTGATCGTGCTCCTGGCCGCCTCTCAAACTCCGCCTCCCGGCGCCCAGACCCCGCCGCCTCCGGCCGCGCAGGGCCAGCGCCCGGCGCCCATTCAGCCGCCGCCGGTCGCGCCCGTCCCGCCGCCCCCCGCCGCGCCGGCCTCGGGGCCCCGGACGACGGCCGAGGCCACCGATTATGCCGCCACGTCCACATACGCCGACGTCATGAGCTTTATCCGCGACCTCCAAAAGCTCTCGCCACTCGTCCGCGTCGAGACGATCGCCACCACGACCGAAGGGCGGGCCGTCCCTCTTCTCGTCATCGGCCAGCCCGTGCCCGAAGACCCGTTGGCCGCCCGTCATGACAAGAAGATCGTCCTCTATTTCGAGGCCAACATCCACGCCGGCGAGGTCGAGGGCAAGGAGTCGGCGCTCATGCTGGCCCGGGACATCGTCCTCGACCCCAAGCGGCCTTATCTCGACCGGATCGTGCTCCTCATCGCCCCGATCTTCAACGCCGACGGCAACGACAAGATGGACCCGCGCAACCGCATGGGCCAGGTCGGGCCGGAGAAGGGCTCGGGCGTCCGTCAGAACGGGCAGAACCTCGACCTCAACCGGGACGCTATGAAGCTCGAGAGCCCCGAGCTGCGCGGTCTCGTCCGCAACGTCCTGGCGCGCTGGGATCCGCTGCTCCTCGTCGATTGCCACACCACGGACGGCTCGTTCCACCAGGAGCCGGTGACCTATTCCTGGCCGCTCTGCCCGAACGGCGACCCCGAGGTCCTCAAATACGCCCGCGACAAGATGCTCCCGGCGGTCGCCGCCGCGCTGGGCAAGAAATACGGCACGCTCTCGGTCCCGTACGGCGATCCGGCCGATTTCCGGGACATCGAGAAGGGCTGGCGGACCTTCGGTCACGAGCCCCACTATATGACCAACTACCTCGGTCTGCGCGACCGGCTCTCGGTCCTGATCGAGAATTACAATTACGCCGATTTCCGGACCCGCGTCGCCGGCAACTACCATATGCTCCAGGCCTTGCTCGATTACTGCTGGGCCAACGCCGCCGAGCTCGATAAGCTCGCGGCCGACGCCGACGCCCGGACGATCCAACGGGGGCTGGCGCCCGCGGCCGCCGATACATTCGGCCTGGATATCGACGTTCAGCCGCTGCCGAACAAGGTCACGATCCAGGGCTACGAGATGGAAGCCCTGCCGGCGGCGGAGGGCGCTCAACCCGGCCCGTTCCCGCGAATGCGGCCGACCGACCGCAAGAAGACCTACGTCGTGCCTTATTTCGCCGATTTCGTCGCCAAGCGCTCCGTCCGGCTGCCTTTCGCTTATCTCATCCCGCTCACCGAGACCGGGATCCCCGATAAGCTGCGCGAGCACGGCATCGCCGTCGAGCGCCTGACCGAGACCGTGACCCTCGAAGCCGAGGCCTTCCAGATCAAGGACATCAAGGGCGCCGAGCGGCTCTACCAGGGGCACCGGATGAACACCGTCAAGGGCGAATACGCCGTCCAAAAGAGGGAATTCCCGGCCGGGACGGTGCTCGTCCGGACCGCCCAGCCCCTGGGCCGCCTGGCCGCCTACCTCCTCGAGCCGGAGAGCGACGACGGCCTGCTCGTCTGGAACTTTTTCGACAAGTACATCGTCAGCCAGTGGGGCCGCGGCGCGCAAACTTATCCCGTTTATAAGCTCTATACCGCTCAGAGTCTGGCTTCAGAAGGGATCGACTAGCATCTCGACATGCCAACCTGGGGCTTAGCGCCCTAAT
>CAWECI010000018.1:0-212718 GCA_963807525.1 Candidatus Aminicenantota bacterium
ATCGAACCGGGACACCGGGGCCAGACCATGGCGGCCTTCGCGCAGGGCCTCGGTGATCGTGGCCGCATCCTGGCCGATGGGGCTGAGCACACCCAGCCCGGTGATGATCGCCTGGGAACGCACCCCCTGGCGCTGCATCGGCTTGCCCAGCACTTGCACCCCGTCCTGCCAGGTGGCCGGCTCGAGGTGCGCCGCGTGCTGCGCCTTTCTGAGCGCGGAAAAACTCGCGCCAGACTTTGATGAACTGCTCGCGCAGTTGCTCGGGCGTGAGGTTCTGCGGCCGGGCGACCACGTGCGCGCCGTTGTAGTGGGACCAGTTGAAATCAAAGATGCGGTCCTGGCGCAGCAGGCGGTCCCACTGGACCGAGCCGGGATAGGGGGTGAAAATGAAGAACTCAGCGGTATGGATATTCGCGGCCGCAAACAGGTCGAGGATCTGGTCCGCGATGTGCGCGTCATCCCAATCGCGCCCGAGCGCGCAGGAGGCGAAGAAGCGAATGCCGCGGTCCTCAATGGCCTTGACGAGATCAATGAGCATCTGCCGCTCGCGCGGTTCTCCCTTGAGCGCCTTGATGGAAAACGGGTCCACGTTGAGCGTGCAGTAGAAGTTTCGCACGCCCGCCCGCGCCGCCAGATCCAGAAACTCCCTGTCCGTGTTGAGGGCCATGGTGGAGGACACAAAATATTTCTTGCCCAGCGGCGCCAGCGCGCGAAATAACTCGCGGGTGTATTCGTTCATCTTCCGTTGCGGGAAGAAGAGCGTGTCGTCCGCCAGATACACATTCTCATGCTTGAGACTGCGGATTTCTTCGACCACTCGCTCGATCGGCCGGAACCGGATGCGGTTGCCCATGTGCGCTGGAATCGCGCACATCGCGCAGGTGTAAGAACACCCGCGCGTGACCTGCACCAGGTCCTCGTCCCAGTCGTAAAAGTCGTTCTGGTAAAAGATCTCGCGCTGGCGGCGGCGGAAGCGTTTCGAGGTCCGCCCGGCATCCGCCATGGTACTGGGGCTTGAGTTGCCCGGCGCGGGCGTCGGCCAGAATAGCGGGCCAGGTCGGCTCGCCTTCGCCGACGTTCACCGCGTCGGCGTGCCGGAGGCATTCCTCGACCATGAACGAGGGGAAAAAACCGCCCATCACCACCTTCCGTCCCCGGGCGCGGAATTGGTCGGCGATTTCGAAGGCGCGCGTCGCTTGCGGTGTGAAGCAATTGATCGCCACCAGGTCCGTCGGCGCGTCGAAATCAATCGGCTGGCCGCCGTTGTCGTCGATGAGTTCGACCTCGATCTCCGGCGGTGTCAGCGAAGCCAGAATGGGTATGCCCAGCGACGGCGGCGTGGTGAAATCGCCCAGAAAATAGTTGATCAGGCCTTCGTCCAACTCCGGCAGGCTCGCCAGAAACTTCTCAAATCTCGGATAGACGAACGTGATCTTCATGCGTGCCTGCTTCCGCATCGCGCGCAGAAGTCAAGGCTACAGGGCCAACACGTTACTATGGGTTGCATTTGCTGCAAGCCCAATCCCGCTCGAAGAGACAGATTCTGGCGTTTGACATCCCCCACTAGCCCCAATGCCTGTAAGCTTATTCTATAAGTGACTTAATTACAGTTACTTAGGGATTGTACTTTTGAGCACGGTACCCCATTACACTGGGGATGCAACCTTGCGCAAGTACTTTGGCTGGATCGGTTGGTACCTTTATCCAGTGTTTCCAACATTTGTTAGCGACGCCGCTTTTGGTACAGTTCTGGCGCCAGCACGGCCCCAAACCCCGCGGCCAAAAACCCAAGTTGAGCGGCCCTCAGTTAGTGCAAAGTCTGGTCTTTCATGTCCTGTGCGGCGTCGGCACCCTTGGGGCCCACGTGCAACAGTTGACCGGTGTGAAGGTTTCTGACAGCGATGCCTATTCATATAAGTGATTAAATGACAGTCACTTAGGGCTTGTACTTTTGAGCGCAGCACCCCATTACACTGGGGATGCAACCTTGTGCAAGTACTTTGGCTGGATCGGTCGGCACCTTTGTCCAGTGTTTCCAATGTCTGCTGGCGACGCTCGCTTCTGGTGAAGCTCTGGCGCCAGCACGGCCCCAAACCCCGCGGCCAGACACCCAAGTTGAGCGGCCCTCAGTTAGTGCAAAGTCTGGTCTTTCACGTCCTGTGCGGCGTCGGCACCCTTGCGGCCCACGTGCAACAGTTGACCGGCGTGAAGGTTTCCGACAGCGACCTGAGCCAGCGGCGCGCCGCCGCCGGCGTGGGCGTGTTCGAGACCATCGTGCGGGCGGCACTGCGCCCGCTGGCCACACTGGAGGAACACCCCTCGGCTTTTTATCAGGGCTGGCGTCTGGTGGCGATCGACGGCAGCCAGACCAGCGTGAGCAACACCCCGCAGTTGCTCCGCCACCTGAGCAAGGCGGCCAGCCGCCGTTTCCAGGCCGCTTTCGCCAAGGTGCCGTTGTGCTGGCTGGTCGAACTGGGCACGCACGCTCCGCTGGCGGCGGTGATCGGTCTGGCGCAAGAGTCGGAGTGGGCGCTGGCCCATCGACTCCTGGCCCAACTACCCGCCGGCTGTCTGTTGCTGGCCGACCGGCTCTACGGCGTGGGGGCGTTTGTCAACGAGTTGCTGGTGGTGGGGCAGACCGTGGGCAGCCAGTGGCTGGTGCGGGTGCGTCAAAACCTCAAGAGCAGCGTGCGGCAGGTGCTGGCCGATGGCAGTGCGCTGGTGGCGGTAGCCGTGGCCGACCCGCGGCACCCCAATCGCAAAGCGGGCTTTGTGCTCGTGCGCCAGATCGTGGGCCGGGTGCGGCGGCCGGGCGGGGCCTGGGTGACGGTGCGGCTGTGGACCAGCCTGCTGGACGCGTCGGCCTGCCCGGCGGCGGAGTTGCTGGCCTTGTATGCGCGGCGCTGGGACATCGAAGTATTCACCAAGGAACTGAAGGTCGATCTGCGCGGAGGCACAACGGTATTGCAAAGCCACACGCTGGTGACCGCCGCGCAGGAGATTCTGGCGCTGGTGCTGGCGATGGCGATGCTGAGCCAGGTGCGCTTGGCGGCGGCGACAACGGGCGCCGTGGCGCCACTGCGGATTAGCTTCGGTCAGACGCTGGCACTGGTGCGCTCGCTCTGGTGGATGGTAGCCGTGGGCGAAGGCATTCTGGCGGCAGACCAAGTGCGGGCGCTGGTGGCGCGGACACTGGAGCAGATCGCCGCGCAATGCCTGCCGCCGAGACGGGCGCGTACTTGTGCGCGCGGGCTGCGGCAGCCAGTGCAGAGTTGGCCACGTTTAACGGCTCCCAGCTATCAGAATGGCCCCACCCAACAAGAAGTCCTCCCGGCCAAGGCGGTTTAGCTTACGGGCATTGCCCGTAACCCCACTGCTCGCCAACGTTTATGCGCCCGAGGACTGGCGCACTCCGGCCCAAGTAAACTTGGCTGTGGTGGTACCGTCAAAGTGCGCCCGGGCGAAGCTTGGTCAGTCAGGCTTCGCAGGGTGCTCGCGAAAGGTCCCCCGCTGCCCTTCCTGCCACTCCTTCCCCGGTTAGCCGCCGGCTCGGTCTTCTCTCGTCGATTGCGCCATCAGCCGGGCGCGGGCGGCTTCCATCTCCGCTTTGACCTGGGCGATGCGGGCGCGGATCAGCTCGCGGTTCTCCTCTTTGGCGGTGAGGAGTTCCCGCGTCAGCGCCTCGATGCGCGCTTGATACGTGTCGTTCTGCCGCTGGATCTGCTGCTCGATCCTGGACAGGCGCTCTTCCACGGCCATCACCTTGTGCGCGGCCGCCTGCTGCGTCTCCAACAACTGCGCCCGGTCAGCAATCAGCTTTCGCACCAGCTTCTGCTTGAGCCACTGGCTCAAGTGGGGCATCAGGCCCTTGCGGATCATGGCGTTGGCGCGCTCCGCCCGCTGCTCGGCGGTCAGGGCCCGCTGCCGCAAGGCTTCGGCTTGCGTCTGCGTCGTCCCTCGGCGTCTCGACGTGAATGATCGGCTGCGGCACTCGTGAAGGCGCCGCATTGGCTGAGGCGGCTTCCGTGGCCGATCGCGTTCCCACGATAACCGTGTACGACGACGGTTCATCTCCGCCCGCGGTGAGCAATGCGGGTGTCTGCGGTGCGAGCAACTGTCTGCGCCTGGCCAGAATCCAGACCGAGGCGGCGAGGGCCACGATTCCCCCCAGCGCGGCGGCCAGCAAGAGCAGTTGATAGTTGATAGTCGAGGGTGGAGGGACGGCGGCAGCGGGTTGACCGGTCTTTCCGGGCACCGTGATCGTCTGGGCGGCGGGCTTCTGCCGGAAAACATCGCGAATCTCTGCCCGCATCCAGCAGTCTCCAAGCAGATAAGCGCAAGGCGCCAGCCAGACAGCTCGGGAGCAAGGCGAACAGCACGCAGCCAAAGAAGGCAGACCCCACGCGCGGATGTGTAGCGCAGGCTTCTGCATTGCGAGGCGCTGCGAACTACCCTGACGAACCCGCCGACTCGGTCGTGCGCGATGCGGACCGCTCATCCAGCATTCTGGTCGCCCGTGTTATGCTGCAGCTGATCGGCGTAAATCAACCCCTAGCCCTGCCGCTGTCAACGGGGGAGTGCGCAAAAGGGGAGAGCCTAATTGCGCGTCCAATCGAATCGATCATGCCCCGGTACAATTCAGCAACAATCGAGGAACAATCGAGGAACAATCGAGAGTATCGCGCCGGTTCCTCGCTATTATCTGGCTGGTGACGCCAATGCCGCTGGCCTAGATTGCCCATCTCACCTCAACCCGCGCCTGGCCCGACAAGCCGTGAAGCCTGACCCAGCCCCGGGCGGCGTCGAAGTCAGTCCAGTCCTTGCCGTTAACCTTGACGGCGGCAATCGCGGCGGAGGTCGGATGGCGCAGGACCAGCACCACCTCGCGAGGCGGGTTTCGCGACGGCAGGGTTACCGTGGCCACGAGGCGGCCGTGCTCCACGTCGGATACAATCTCGTAGCCGACCGGGCCAAAATGGGTCGGGGCGTTTCGCACCGCGATGCGTTTCCCCTGCTCCAGCCAGGCCCGGGGCGTCGCCCGCGCCAGCCACAGCACATCGCCTTCCTCCATCACCAGCATCATGCGGAACCGCTCCAGAAAGCACGATTCCTCGAACAGCTTGTCGGGCGGGCCGGCCGTGGTGTGCTCGCGGAAGGTGTATTCGCCCGGCATGATATCCACCGCATACTGGTTGAGCATCGAGCGGAGGAAGTTGGGCGCATCATCGGCCGCCAGGTGAATGTTGGCGTGGCGCTCCAGGCCGCATTGATATTGCCAGCTCGCGTGCGCGAACCAGTCCTTCTCCGGGTCGAAGCCCGGCGTGCGCGCGGCCACTTTCTCGTTTTCGAGCAGCAACCGGTCTTCGAGGACGTCCAGGTGTCCCTGGACACGCGGGTCGCCCGGCGACAGGAGTCCGGCCGGGCTGAGCAATGGATCGGCAGACTGGACCGTATCCCAATAGATGGCCCCGACATGCCCCTGGCAGCGGCGCCAACCCCAGGCCCCGGCGGCAAACCCTCGCACGTAAGGCGCGAAGGGAATAAACGAGTGATAGGTGCCATCCCGCACGGCGACCACCGGCGTGAGCGCGATGGACCGGTCAATGGCCGCGACCAGGTCCTGGCGATAGGCCTCCGCCTCGGCGCCAGGCGGGCGCCTTCCGCCGGGTCGAGCCGCGCCAGCATCTCGGCCATGGATTTGACCGCCAGCCAGTAATAGGCCTCGGACTCGTAAAACTGCATGTGCATCGAAAGACTGTCCGGCGTGACCACGTGCGCCGGCTGCAAGCCCTTGCTCCAAAGGCGCTGCCCGCCGGGAAGATTGTTCGCCAGGAGCCGGCGCTGGCGCAGAATCCACTCCGCGTTCGCCTTCATGCGCGGGGCGTTGGTCTTGAGCCAAGCGAGGTCGCCCGTGAGCCGGAAATGCTCGGCCAAAGCGAACATGATGGCGCCCGGCCCCATGCAGTGAACCGCGTCCATGTGTCCGCCCGCGCCGTCCGGGCCGACGGCATGGGTGAGGCATCCGAGCCCGTCCGAGAAATGGCCGAGCGGCCGGTCGGGCTTCGACAAGGGGTGGGTGCCTTTGGCCGGGCCGGGCTGCAGGGGCAGGCTCAGCCATTGGTCCAGGCCGTCCGCGGCTTCCCGGTGCATGCCTTGCAGGTCCAGCGCGCGCAGGATCATGAAGGTCTCCGAGGCGAGGATGCCGAACGGAAAGTCGTTGAAGCGCCACCGGCCCTCGGCATCCTTGACCGAGTGCCGGAGGAGGTGCCACGCGCCGAGGTTCCACTGTGCCGTGAGCTGTTCGGAGGGGAGCTCAACTTCCATCGCCGGCGCAAAGGGCGGCTGGGGAAGCGGCGGCAGATTGGTGCCCCGCATCGCCGTCACCGCGCCGAGCCACGTCTGTTCCGCATGGGCGCGGGTTCGTTGGCGAATGGTGGCCAGTTGCTTCGCGGCGAGTTCCTGCAAGAACTCCCGCGCGGTCTTCGCCGGCGAGGCCAGGTCGAACGGCGGCTGGGAAGGTTGCGGCGGCGGGGCAGCCGCCGGCTGCGAGTAGAAATGCCACACGTCCGGATGGCCCGCCGCATCCGGGTGCGGGTTGCCGGCATGGATGGAATCCACCACCTCACGCGTCAGGTCCCAGGTCTGCCCGCCGGCCCCGGTTTCAGTGATGGCCAGCTCGACAATGGTCGTGTCGCAAGAATGGTTCCCCTCCTTGGCGCCAACCACGAGCGACACCATGTCGCCGCTCTCGACTGCCGCTTCGAGGCGCTTTCCGGCCTCGGCGTTGTCCGGGATCTTCTGCGAGCCGCCGGGGCCGATGTCGCCGTGCGCGAGGACGTTCCGGCGGGTCCTGGTGTCAGCCACAATCGCCCATTCGATGCCGTTGCCGCCATGCGCATCGCCCATCGCCACGCTGGCCCTGATGCTCACGCGACCCCGGAGCGGGCTGCGCCAGCCGACGGCCACATCGCGGTCCGGCAAGGGGTGCATGGCGACACACCGCGCCGGGATGCGCAGGTCGCCCGCGAGGCCCGGCTCGCTCGCCGGGTTGGCGCCGAACCAGGGTATCTCGCCCGTGGACCAGCCCCGCACGAGCGGCACGCCCGGGATCGCATCCACCTTTGTGGCTCAGCAGTTCCTTGGGTGGCGGCGCGTCGGCGATGGGGGTGGCGCTGGCTGGCGGCTGCTTGATCCCGGTGGCGCGGACGAAGAAGCCGTATTCGGGAGCCAGGATCGGTCCGTGTTCGAGGTCTGCGGCCAGGAAAGAGAAACTGCCCGACTTGGTCCACACGGTAACGATGGTTCGCGCCACATCCTCGGCCTGGGCATGATAGGGCCACACCCGACGCCACCGTGAATCGCCGATATAAAGCAACTGGAACCGCACGCCCCGCCGCGCCTTCCCTTCGACTTCGGCCTTCGGACTTCACCCCGCTTCCCGCCTGCCGACCGCCAGGCCTCCGCCCGGTGATCCTCGTCCCCTTATCTCCCCCCAGAGCCTGGAGCTGCGCCAAACGACCGTCATAGACCTCAATGTGCCCGTCATAGGCCAGCGGCGCGCGGGCTGCCTCGTATCCCCACTCGAGTTCCACATCCATCTGCTTCCATTGATCAGCGACGAAGGCTTGCAGCGCAGGCACCGCGAACGCCGACGCTTCTTTCGGACCGCGCACCGCTGCCACCACGCCCCAGGTATCCACCGGGATGGCGTAGGAATACGTGCAGCCATCCGCGCTCACCTCCGGCGGGCAGCCTCCTTGACCGTGCGCGGGTTCCACCACGTATGCGCGGTGTCATCCTGGCCGTTGAAACAGGAGACCACCAATTCATCCGGCGCGGGTTTGTTCTTCGCCTCTGCGCGGCCAGGAGAGCACCAGCCGCCGCACCGGTCGCACCTCTTCCCACAGCAACCCGCAAAGCGCCTGCTTGACTGCGGGGGCGTTCGTGTTCACCGGTTGGTCGAATGGGAGGTTCGCGTGCTGCATGAGCAGGACCCACGCCTCCGGCGGGTTTTCCTCCGCCCGGCGGTCGGCCCGGTAGAGATAGGCGCTGGGCGCAATGTCCGCCGGTTGGCCCGCCAGCTTGTCCACATCCGCCGGCGCCGGCCCGGCCGCGACCGCTCGCACACACGCCGCTCCGGCCCATAATCCCGCAGCGAGGCGCCTGGTCCAAAGAAGGTGTCGTCGTGTTGGCCATAGCCGCGGCGAGGGTTGCCGAGACGGAGACGCGACGCAAGCTCGTGCCCTCCGCCTGCAGACCGCAGGACCGGTTCAGCGCGCTGAGCACGGCCCGCACGGAGGCGAGCTCGATGTTGGTGTCCACGCCGGCGCCCCAGCGGGTGCGGCCGTCGCCGTGCTTGATCTGGATGTAGGCGATGGCCGCCGCTTCTTCGCCGGCGCTCAAGGCGTGCTCGCTGTAATGCGCGATCTCGAAGCGCGGCACGCCCGCGGTGCTGAACCCGTGGACCAGCGCCGCCAGCGGGCCGTTGCCTTCGCCGGCAATCTCGACCGGCTTGCCGTCGCGGAGCAACCGCGCGCGGCAGCGGACCATGCCGTTGCGGCTTTCGGTCTCGAATCCCTGAAGCTGCCACGGCGCGGTGCGCTCGATGTATTCGCGCCAGAACATCCCCTTCAACTCGGCGCCGCTGACTTCGCGGCCGAGGCGGTCCACCTCGTCGTTGGCGATGGGGCCGAACTCGCGCTGCATTTCCTTGGGCAGCTCGATGCCGAATTCGTTCTCCAGCAGGTAGGCGACGCCGCCCTTGCCGGACTGGCTGTTGACGCGGATGACCTCGCGGTATTCGCGGCCGATGTCGGTCGGATCAATGGTCAGATACGGCACGTCCCAATGTTGCTGGCGGCCGGTTGCCCCACTCGGCCAGGCCCTTCTTGATCGCGTCCTGGTGCGAGCCGCTGAAGGCGGTGAAGACCAGTTCGCCCGCGTAGGGATGGCGCGGCGGCACGGTCATGCCGGTGCACCGCTCATAGACCTCGCAGATGGCGTTGAGGTCGGTGAAGTCGAGCTTGGGGTCAATGCCGTGCATGTAGAGGTTGAGCGCGACGGTCACGATGTCGAGGTTGCCGGTGCGCTCGCCGTTGCCGAAGAGCGTGCCTTCGACGCGGTCCGCGCCGGCGAGCAAGCCCAGCTCCGTCGCCGCCACGCCGGTGCAGCGGTCGTTGTGCGTGTGCAGGCTGATGATGAGCGAGTCGCGGTTCTTGATGTTGCGGCAAATCCACTCGATCTGGTCCGCATAGACGTTGGGCGTGGCCACCTCGACCGTGTCGGGCAGGTTCAGAATCATCTTGTGCTGCGGCGTGGGCTTCCAGACGTCCATGACCGCTTCGGCGGCTTCCTTGGCAAACTCGACTTCGGTGGCGCTGAAGCTCTCGGGCGAATACTGGAGCCGGACTTCCGTGCCCTTCGAGCCGGGGCAGGCGCTCCTGGATCCACTTGGCGCCGCGCACGGCCACGCGGAGGATTTCCTCCTTGGACATGCCGAACACCACCCGGCGCTGCGCGGGGGAGGTCGAGTTGTAGAGGTGGATGATGGCCTTCTTCGCGCCGACCAGCGACTCGAAGGTGCGCTCGATCAAATCCTCGCGCGCCTGCACCAGCACCTGGAGCCACACGTCGTCCGGGGCGCGGTGTTCCTCGATCAGCCGGCGGTTGAAGGTGAACTCGGTGTTCGAGGCCGACGGGAAGCCGACCTCGATTTCCTTGAAGCCGCACTTCACGAGCGTCTGGAACAGCTCGAGCTTCTGGCCGACGTTCATCGGGATGGCCAGCGCCTGGTTGCCATCGCGGAGGTCCACGCTGCACCAGATCGGCGCGCGCGTCAGGGTGCGGTTCGGCCACTGGCGGTCGGGCAAGTGGACCGGCGGGAACGGACGATATTTGGCAGACGGATCTTTAAGCATGGTCGTTTCGCTTTCTTGTTAGCACCGCCCGGCGGTCAGGCAAATAAAAAACCCCACCGCCGGTTGCGGCAGTGGGGTTCAGTAAACTCTGGTGAAAGACTACAACCCAACTGCCGCGCGGCACAGCAGCAGCGCGCTCGATAGCAGCAGGTTCAGATTGCCATTCACGCCGCCAATATAGCCACCCCGCCAGCCGGGGTCAAATGGTTTCTTGCTGCTTGCAGGCGCGATTCAATTCTGGGGCATTGTAGCCGCCGAGCAGAACAACGGCGGCGATTAGCCTGACCAGACGAGGCGATTCGGCGGTCTGCGCGGTTTGATCCGCTGTTTCAGGGCGGGCGGAGCGGTCTGAAAGACGTCTCCGGCAATCGGGGCAAAGGAACCGCTTCCCGTCAAAAAGGTCATGAACGGCATGAACAGATCCTTGCACCGGTCGCAGGTTTCATAAATCTCCTCCGGCGGCACGGGGTCCGCTGTCAGGGCGATGCCGTGCGTCTTTCCAATCTTGCTTAGTTGTTCCGGGACAGAGTCAGCCCGGTAATTAAAGACCAGGGCGGCGGAGCGGTCTTCGGTAAAGAACAGGCCATTTGCGTCCTGAGCCAGATACTTGCCCCGCGCGTTGCGGATGAAGACCTTGATGTCCGGGGGCTCGTTCGGTTTGTCGCTGCTTCGTGGCATCTGTGAGTGCACTGCAAATGCGTGTTTTTGTCGTTCGTCGGATCAAGGCTGCTGTCATGGTGCCGGGTTCCCCGCAGGAATTCAAGGACGCCATCATTCCTGAGCTGAGCTTCTACCCAGCTAAAGAGGTTACGGAAACGTTGCCAAGAGCGGCTTGGCTGCGTTACCCTGTGGAATATGAAATGGTTTTCAGTCATCGTCGCGCTGCTCCTGGCTTTGTCGGGCGCGCGGGCGCAGGGGCCGGATGACCAGTATATCCAGATTTACAACCTCATCCAGGAAGCCGACAAGCTGAACAGCGATCTGCAGCCCAGCGACGCCCTGCCGAAGTATCTCGAAGCCCAGACTGCTTTGCAGCGCTTCCAAAAAGGCTACCCGGATTGGAACCCCAAGGTCATTAGTTTCCGCCTGAGTTACGTTGCCGCGAAGATCGCCGCTGTGTCCCCGAAAGGTCCCGCCCCAGCCGCTTCCGCCCCAACTGCTCCGCGCCCTGGACATCCGGCCCCAGCCGCTCACACCCCAGCTACTCCCGCCCCAGTCGCTCCCGCCCCAGCCGCTCCCGCTCCAGCCGCTCCTGCCCCAGCCGCTGCCGCCCCAGTCGCTCCCGCCGCCCCGGCCGCAGCCGCCCCCGCCGGCACAGCCACGAACGCCGCACCGCCCCCGAGCGCCGGCCCGGCCCAGGCGACCAAACCGGCACCGAGCGATTGGGAGGCTCAACTCGCGGCCTTGAAGGACCAGGGTCGCCAGTTGCAGGCGGACAAGGCGGTGCTCGAAGCGAAGCTCAAGGAGGCGCTTTCCGTCCAGCCCGCCGCCGTGGACCCGCGCGAGCTGGCCCGGGCGGAGGAGAAGATCAGGAAGCTGCAGAAGGAGAATGATCTGCTCAAAGTCAGCCTGGACCAGGCGAAGGCGAAACCCCTGCCTGCGCCGGATACGAAGGCTTTGGAGGAAGCGCGACAGGCCCTGGCGGAGGCCAATCGCAAGCTCGCGGAGCAAACCAAGACCGCGAATGCCCTGGCGCTCGAAAAGACTGCCCTCCAAGCCAAGCTGGACCACCTTGCTGCCAGCCCCTCCAACGCCGCCGAACTCGAAGCGAGCAAGAAGGCGCTCCAGGACGCCAACCTCAAACTCGCTGAACAATCCAAACTCGCCTTCCGAGCCTGGCGCTGGAGAAGGAGGCCCTGCAAGCCCGCCTGAAGACCTTGAGCGCAGATGCCGAAGCCGCCGCCGCGCTGCGCGCTGAGAATCAACTCCTGAAGAAGCAGCTTGCCGATCTGAAGGCCGCTCCGCCGCCCGAAGACAAGGCGGAGGAGGCCAGCCGCCAGTTGGCCCAGGCCCAGACGCAGATTGCCGCCTTGCAGTCCGACAAGGAAATGCTCCGGCTCGAAAAGATCGCCCTGGAGAACCGCATCAAGCAGTTGTCCGCCCCGCCCGCGGCCACAGCCGCCCCGCCCGCGCCGGCCAAAGCCGCGGACGCGGCGCGGATCAAGCAACTGCAGCAGGAACGGGACGAGTTGCAGAAGCAGCTCGCGGCCGCCAACAAGGAGCTCTACAGCCGCAAAGGCAAAGCGGCGGCAGCCCGCGTGGCGGACCTTGAGAATCAATTGGCCACGCTGCGCGCCCGGCTCGAAGTGTTCGAGGCCCGGCAAGTGCCCTATACGGCCGAGGAATTGGCCCTCTTCAAGCAGCCGGAAACCAAGCTCGCCCAAGCCGATCGCAAAGGCGGCAAGAAATCGGTCAAGGAGCTGCCCCCCGGCACCGTGGCGCTCGTGGCCGAGGCGCAGCGCTACTACGCCAACAGGCAGCTCGACAAAGCCGAGGAGAAATACCTGCAGGTGCTGCAGCAGGACAACAAGAATGTTCCCACCCTGGCCAACCTCGCCGCGATTGAACTCGACCTCGGACCATCTCGAGGCCGCGGAGATCAATATCAAGCAAGCCGTCGCCCTCGCCCCCGATGACCCTTACAGCCTCTTCGTCCTGGGCCGCTTGAAGTTCCGCCAGAAGAAGTACGACGAGGCGATTGACGCGCTCAGCCGCGCGGCGAAGCTCGATCCCCAGGATGCCCAGATCCAGAACTTCCTCGGCCTCGCCCTGAGCGAGAAGGGCCTGCGCGGACCGGCCGAGACCGCCCTGCGCAAGGCCATTCAGCTCGATCCCGGCTACGCCAACGCGCACAACAACCTCGCGGTGGCCTACATCACCCAGCAGCCGCCCCTGGTGGAGCTGGCCCGCTGGCATTACCAAAAAGCCCTCGCCGCCGGCCACCCCCGCAACCCGGAGCTGGAGAAGATGCTCGACGCGAAGAAGCCCGCCGGCAGCGGCCAATGAGCGCAGCCTGCCCTTCGGCCTGCAGACTTTGGACTCTGGACTTTGGACTTCAACTTCAGCGATGCTGCGCCAGGCTTTGCATGAGATAAGGATTCCCACGCGCGGCCGCGGCCTCTACGAATTCACCGGCAAAGTGGCGGACTGGGTTTCGCAGAACGGTTTCACCAGACGGCTTGGTGACCCTGCACCTCCGCCACACTTCCGCCTCGCTGCTCATCCAGGAAAACGCCGACCCGGACGTGCGGCGTGATCTGGAGAACTTCTTCGCCCGCCTCGTGCCGGACGGCGATCCCCTCTTCTCGCACACGGTCGAGGGCGACGACGACATGCCCGCCCACGTGCGCACCGCGCTTACGGCCGTCAACCTTTCCATCCCCGTCAGCCAGGGCCGGCTGGCGCTGGGCACCTGGCAGGGGATTTACCTCTGGGAACATCGCCGCTCCCCGCACTCCCGCGCCATGACGGCGCATTTTGTCGGCGAGTAGGCGCTAACGCGACCGCCGGCACGGTCTTTGCTTTGTGCGCACCGGGGCAACCCGGCGTGGGCCAACTACTGGGACGAATACCTGACCGGGCGGGGCGAGGTCCGGATCGGCAGCCAGCCGGCCATCCCGAGCGTCGCGCCTTTCTCCCCGACCGACACCCTGGGCTGGAACATGGACGTCCCCGACCAGTGGCGGGCCCGCTACATCATCACCCAGCTGGCGGCCTGGGAGAAAGAGGGCCGGATGCCCCAGCTCATCCTGGTCTGTCTGCCCGACGACCACACCAGCGGCACGGCCGAGCTGGCGCCGACGCCCGAGGCCTGTGCCGCCGACAACGACCTGGCCTTCGGCCGCATCGTCGAGGCCTTCAGCCACAGCTCGTTCTGGAAAGAGACGGTCATCTTCGGCATCGAGGACGACCCCCAGAACGGCTGGGACCACGTCAGCGGCTACCGGACGACGGCCTATTGCGCCAGCCCCTACACCAAGCGCGGCGCCGTCGTCTCGGCCCAGTACAACACGACCAGCCTGCTGCGGACGATCGAGCAGATCCTCGGCCTGCCGCCCATGAACCAGTTCGACGCCACGGCGACGCCGATGTTCGACTGCTTCACGGAGAAACCCGATTCGCGGCCATTCGACAGCGTGCCGACCAATATTCCCCTCGACACGATGAACCCGCTCAAATCGAAGATCGCTGACCCCCAGCTGCGCCGCGACGCCGCCGTCTCGGGCCGGCTTAACTTCCGCCGCCCCGACGCCTGCCCCGAGGACACGCTCAACCGCATCCTCTGGCGCGCGGTCAAGGGGCCGTCGGTGCCTTACCCTTCCTGGGCCGTGACCCTGGTCGTCGACGACCGGCAGGAAGCGGAGTCTGCGGAGCGACCATTAAAAGCGCGACGGAGCGACTCGAAGTCGCGCTTTTAAGAAATATCTTAACGAGTCTTCAATTAAGGCTATTCCCCTCCGGGTCCACCTGTTGTAAAATCGCGTCCGGCCGCGCCGCCCGCGGCGGAGGAGCGTACATGGGCCCCCTTCATCCGATCGACTGGATCATCGTCCTCGCCTATTTCATGATCGTCCTCGGTATCGCCTGGAAGGTCATGCGGCAGAAGCAGCGGACCTCGACCGATTATTTCCTGGCCGGGCGCAACCTCGGCTGGCTCATCATCGGCGCGTCGATCTTCGCTTCGAACATCGGGGCCGAGCACCTGGTCGGCCTGGCCGGGACCGGCGCGACCGACGGCGTGGCCATGGCCCATTACGAGCTCCACGCCTGGTGCCTGCTCGTATTGGCCTGGGTCTTCGTGCCCTTCTACATGCGCTCCAAGGTCTTCACCATGCCCGAGTTCCTGGAGCGGCGCTTCTCGCCCGCGGCCCGGACGACCCTGTCGCTCATCTCGCTCGTCGCCTACGTCCTGACCAAGATGGCCGTCGGGATCTATGCCGGCGGGATCGTCTTCAGCGTCCTCCTGCCCGATCTCAACTGGTTCGGCCTCGACAGCTTCTGGATCGGCTCCATCCTGGTCATCCTCATCACCGGCCTCTACACGGTGCTCGGCGGGCTCAAGGCCGTCGCCTACACGGAGGCCATCCAGACGTTCATCTTCATCATCGGCTCGGCCCTGGTCACCTACTTCGGGCTCAAGGCCCTGGGCGGCTGGGGCGAGCTGAAGCGGATCGCCGGTTCGGATATGTTCAACCTCTGGAAGCCCCTGGTGCCGCACGGCATCCAAGGGACCTGGGCGCCGGTCCGGGAGGCCGGCCGGATGGCCTGGTACTTCAACGACAACTATCCCTGGATCGGCATGCTGTTCTGCGCGCCCATCGTCGGCCTCTGGTATTGGTGCACGGACCAATACATCGTTCAGAGGGTCCTCGGCGCGCCGACCGAGCGGGTGGCCCGCCGGGGTTCGATCGCGGCCGGCTTCTTCAAGCTCCTGCCGGTCTTCCTCTTCATCATCCCCGGCATGATCGCCTTCGCCCTGGCCAAGAGCGGCCTGAACGGGCCCCTTCACCAGGAGCTCTTCGGCACCGGCACGACCCTCATCCGGGCCAACGCCCAGAAGGCCTTCCCGATGCTGGTCGCCCACGTCCTGCCCATCGGGGTCCGGGGCATGGTCGTCGCCGGGCTGCTGGCAGCGCTCATGAGCTCGCTGGCGGGCGCTTTCAACGCGGCGGCCACGCTCTTCACCATGGACTTTTACCAGCGGTTGCGGCCGAAGGTGACCCAGGAGCGCCTCGTCTGGATCGGGCGCGTCGCCACGGGCGTCATGGTCCTCATCGGCCTGCTGTGGATCCCGGTCATCCGGGGCGGCAAGGGGCTCTACGATTACCTTCAGGGCGTCCAGGCCTACCTGGCCCCGCCCATTTTCGTCGTCTTTTTCTTCGGCATCTTCATGAAGCGGCTGAACGCCAAGGGCTGCCTGGCAGCGCTGGGCACCGGCTTCGGCCTCGGCCTCTTCCGGCTGGCCGTGGACACGCCGGTCAAGCTCGTCAGCGGCTTCGCGTACGCCAAGGGCTCGTTCCTCTGGGTCATCAACAACATCTTCTTCCAGTATTGGAGCCTGGTCATCTTCATCATCAGCGTCATCGTCATGATCGCCGTCAGCTATCTGACGGAGGCGCCTTCGTACGAGAAGATCAGCGGCCTGACCTACGGCACGGTCACGGCCGAGCATAAGAGAGAGTCGAGAGCCAGCTGGACGACCGCGGACCTCGTCACCTCGGGCATCGTCCTGGCCCTCATCATCTGCGCCTATATTTACTTCACGGGGTGACCGTCGCGGGTCACGGCGCGATGCCGGTGATGCGGAAGGCATAGGCGTAGCGAAGCTCGTCCGGGAGCTCGCCGGGCCCTGATCGCGGCATCGAAATGACAAGGTCCCCGTCCCGGACCGTCCACGCAAGCGGCTGACCGGTCGCCAACCACGTGACCCGGCTGCCGGGGGCCGGGCGGACATCCCGGACGACCAGCTCAGGGCCCGGCCAGCGGGGCGTGATCGCGTAAAGGACCCCCGGTTTGCGCGTAAAGAGGATCTCCTTCACCGCTTGGCTCTTCCCGGGAGTGACCGTCTCTTTGAGGATGTCGTAGGCCGTCAGGAACTGGACGCGCTTGGCCTCGGGCCTCGTCCCGCTCGACCACTGGCAGGGCACGCGCCACATCCGCGTCCCATAGATGGCCTCACCGTTCCCCGCGAGCCAGGCCCCGATCTGGGTCAGCCGTTCCTGCATGATCACCGGGATCTTGCCGTCGGCCCGGGGCCCGATGTCCAAGCAGAGATTGCCGCCCCGGCTGACGATGTCGGCCAGCATCAGGACGAGCTCCCGGGCCGAGCGATAATCGGCCAGGTCCTCGTTCCGGTTGTAGCCGAACGAGGCCCCCATGCCGCGGCATTCCTCCCATGGGTGGGTGTCATCGTCGAGACCCGAACCGTACTCGGTCGTGGCGAAGCCGCCGTGGGCGTGGCGGCAATCCTTGCCCCAGCGGTCGTTGATGACGACGTCCGCGGCGTTGGGCACGGTGTTGAAGAGCCAGGCCAGGAGCTCGGGCGTCCTCCACTCGGCCGAGGTCAAGTCCCATTCGCCGTCCGCCCAGACGATATCGGGCTGATAGCGAATGACCAGGTCCTTGAACTGCGGGAAGAGGTGCTCGGCGACGAACCGCGGCTTGTCCGAAAGCCAGAGCGGGTGATACCATTCGTAGATCGAGTAATAGAGGCCCATGCGGATCCCGGCCTGGCGGACGGCAGCGGTGAGCTCGCCGACGATGTCCCGGTGCGGGCCGGCCTCCACCGTGTTCCAGGGCCGGCCGTAGGCCCGGCTGGCTTCCGCGCTCGGCCAGAGACAGTCTCCGGCGTGGTGCTTCGTCGTCAGCACGACATACTTGGCCCCGGCGGCCCGGAACAGGGCGGCCCACTCGGCCGGGTCCCACAGCTCGGCTTTGAACAGAGGATAGAAATCCTCGTAGGCGAAGTCCGGGCCATAGGTCTTGACGTGATAGTCGTAAACTTGGCCCTTATCGGTCTTCTCCCTGAGCGCGTGCAGGTACCATTCGGCATAGGTCCCCTTCGGGCTCCAGGCCGGCACGGAATAGAGCCCCCAGGTGACGAAGATCCCGAACTTGGCGTCGCGCCACCAGCCGGGGGTGGGCCGGCGGTCGAGCGAATCCCAGCTCGCCTGGTAGCGGGTCGCCTGGGCCAAGGCCGATCCCGCGGCTAGGGCCAAGAGAACGAGGGCGGCCAAGAAGGCGCTTTTCGGTCTGACCAATTTCGTACCTCCGGGATGAGCGAGTTCCGGTCCAAGTCTAGATCAAACCGGGAAAATGGGGAATCCGTCTTGTCTCCCCAGGGACGTTGACGTATAGTCCTTCCTCATGATTTTTTCGCTCTTTCGCTTCCGAGGAGGCCCCATGAAAAGACCCGCCGCACATTGGCTTGGCCGGATCTTCGTCCTCATCGTCCTTGTCGTGCCGCTCGCCTTCACGGCGGGCCCGGCGGCCGGAGCGGCCAAGAAGCCGCTCGGCTACGACGCTTACAACGGCTGGCGGTCGATCCAGGGCGCGGACCTGTCCCGGGACGGTCAATGGCTGGTTTACGCCCTGGCCCCCCAGGACGGCGACGGCCAGCTCGTCGTGTTGAATCTCAAGACGAACGCCGAGTTCCGGGCCGCCCGCGGAAAGCAAGCCGTGATCACCGCCGACGGCAAGTTCGTCGTGTTCACGATCGCCCCGGTCAAGGCCGAGGTCGACAAGGCTAAAAAGGACAAGAAGAAACCCGAGGAGCAGCCCAAGAGCGCCCTCGGGATCATGGACCTGGCCTCCGGGAAAGTGACGACGGTCGACCGGGTCAAGAGCTTCAAGGCGGCCGAGGATTCCGGCACCTTCGTGGCCTACCTCCTCGAGCCTCCTCTCAAGAAGCCGGACGAGAAGAAGGACGAGGCCAAGAAGGAGGAGGCCAAGCCCGCGGCCAAGCCGGAGGAGAAGCCGGCGGCCAAGCCCGGGGAAGAAAAGAAGGAAGAACCCAAGAAAGAGGAAAAGAAGAAGGAGCCGGGCACCGACTTCATCGTCCGTGAGCTCGCGACCGGCAAGGAAACGAAGATCGGCGAGGTCGCGGACTACGTCTGGAACAAACCCGGCACCCGGCTCGCCTACGCCGTGTCCTCGAAAACCCCCGAGAACGACGGCGCCTTCGCCTTCGATCCGGCGACGGGCCAAACGACCCCCTTGCTCAAGGGCCTCGGCAACTACAAGAACCTGACCTTCGACGAGAAAGGCGGCCAGCTGGCCTTCACCAGCGACCGCGACGATTATAAAACGGAGAAGTCCGTATCGAAGCTCTATTATTGGACGGCGCCGGCCGCCGCGGCCGCTGAGCTGGCGCCGGCCGGAGCCAAGGGTTTTCCGGCCGGCCTGGCCGTCAGCGAGAACGGCAAGCCGAAGTTCTCGAAGGACGGCGGGCGGCTCTTTTTCGGGATCGCGGAGGCCCCCAAGCCGGAACCGAAGGATGCGCCCGAGCCGGTCAAGGTCGACATCTGGAACTGGAAAGACCCTTACCTCCAGCCCATGCAGAAGGTCCAGGCCGACGACGACAAGAAGAAGACGCTGACGTGCGTCATGCACCTCGGGTCCAAGGAGAAGAAGTTCGTCCGGCTGGCCACGGCCGACGTCCCGGACATCGAGCTTTCGGAGGACGCTTTGCTGGCGCTGGGCAAGTCCGATCTTCCCTACCGCCAGCTCGTTTCTTGGGACCGCATCTATGAGGACGATTATCTCGTCAGCCTGGCCGACGGCTCGAAGAAGAAGGTCCTCGAGAAGAACGCGTACGGTGCCATGATCTCGGCGGGAGGCAAGTACCTGCTCTATTTCAAGGACGAGGACCACAACTTCTACGCCACCCGCGTCCTCGACGGCAAGACGTTCAACCTGACCGCCAAGCTCGGCGTCTCGCTCGTGGACGAGACTTGGGACACGCCGGGCGAGCCCATGTTCTACGGCGTGGCCGGCTGGACGGACGGAGACGCCTCGGTCCTCATCTACGACCGTTACGATATCTGGGAGATCGCGCCCGACGGCTCGAAGGCCCGGATGATCACGAACGGGGCCGGACGGCGCGACAAGATCGTCTTCCGGTACACCAACCTCGATCCCGAGCGGAAGACCGTCCCGGCCAAGGGCCCCCTCACGCTGATGGCTTCGAACGAGACGACCAAGGCCACGGGTTTCTACAGCGTCAACCTGGCGGTGCCCGGCGATCCGGCCAGGATCGTCATGCTCGAAAAGCAGCTCACGGGCTTGCGCAAGGCCAAGAACGCCGACGTTTTCGTCCACACCGAGCAACGCTTCGACGAGTTCCCCAACCTCTGGGTGAGCGGCCCCGACTTCGCCGCCGCCCGCAAGGTCAGCGACGCCAACCCTCAGCAAGCGGACTACAACTGGGGCCGGGCCGAGCTCATCGATTACACCAACGGCGACGGCAAGGTCCTGCTGGCCGTCCTGATCAAACCCGAGGATTTCGACCCCTCGAAGAAGTATCCGCTCATGGTCTACATCTATGAAACGGATGCCGTGGGACTGAACCGGTACTACGCGCCCGCGCCGGGAACGAACATCAATTTCACCCGCTACGCGAGCAACGGCTATGTCATCCTCAGCCCGGACATCGTTTACGAGGTCGGCTACCCGGGGCCGAGCGCCCTCAAGTGCGTCATCCCGGCCGTCGAGAAGGTCCTGGCCATGGGCTTCATCGACCCGAAACGCGTCGGGATCCAAGGCCACAGCTGGGGCGGCTACGAGATCTCTTACATGATCACGCAGACGAACATCTTCGCCGCGGTCGAGGCCGGCGCCTCGGTTGTCAATATGACCAGCGCCTACGGCGGCATCCGCTGGGGCACGGGCATGTCCCGGGCCTTCCAATACGAAAAGACTCAGAGCCGCATCGGCGCCCCGCTCTGGGGCCGGAGCCTCCAGTACATCGAGAATTCGCCGCTCTTCTGGGTCGAGCGCGTCCAGACGCCGTACCTGACCATCCACGACGACGACGACGATGCCGTGCCGTGGTACCAGGGCATCGAGTTCTTCTCGGCCTTGCGGCACCTCGGCAAAGAAGCCTACCTGTTCGACTTCAACGGCGAGAAGCACGGCCTGCGGGAACGGGACAACCAGAAATACTGGACCGTCCATCTCGACGAGTTCTTCGACCATTTCCTGCTCGGCAAGCCCGCGCCGGAATGGATGACCCAGGGCGTGCCCTACCTCGAGCGGGGGAAGCGGGACATCGACAGCCTGTTCAAGACCGCCGAAGAAAAGAGAACGGAAGAAAAGAAATAGCGGTCCTAGCGGACTTCGAGGCCGACGATCGATGTCGCCGGCACGGTGACCGTCGCCCGCAGGGAATTCACCGTGACCGGCCAGGAGACCGGAGCAGAGGCCGCGGCGTACTCGGCGGCCCCGATCTTCCGCGCGGTGATGCCCGCGGGAATGAACGGCAGATCGACCGCGACCGAGAGTGACCGGTCCGACTTGTTGATCAGCAGCACCCCGAGGTCCGAGCCGGTCTTCCGCGTAGCGTAGCCGGTCAGGACCCAGGACGCGACGTCGAGATTGACCGCCAGGACCTCGACCGGGGACGTCGGGTCCGTCCCCGAGAGCGTCTGCGCCGCGAGGGCCACGGGCCCGTAGTTCTTGGTCGCGACGGGCGGCGTCGCCTCACTGTCGATCAAGGCATGCGGGTCGCTGCCGGGGTGGAGGTGGATCCAGACATTGGCGGCGTCGGCCCCGACGAGCGAGACCCCTAGGGCGTCGGCCAGCCAAAGCCCCTGCCGGATCGTGAACTGGTCCCTCGTGCATCCCGTGTCCCAGATCGCCGCGTTCATCTCGTTGACCGCGATCTTGACTCGCGCCAGGCCGCGCGCGGACAATGCGCCGCGGATCGCGGTCAGCTCACCCGCCAGGTCCTGGGGATCATCGAGGTCGATGCCGTTGGCGTTGCTGTTCGAGATCCAGCCGCCGTAATGATGATAGCTGATCCAATCGAGGAGCCCGGTCGCGCCGAGCGCCGTTAGCCGGTCGAGGAACCCGGCGATCCAGGTCATGTTGTAGGACGAAACGACAGGCCCCATGCACTGGGCCGTCGGGTCCACGGTCTTGACGGCCCGGGCCAGAAGGACGAACCGGTCGGTGTAGTCGTTGAGGCTGAGCATCGGGTTCCAGTCGCCCTCGTTCTCGTTGCCGACCTCATAGAAAGCGCCGCTGAAGCCCTCGGTCACGAACAGGCGGGCCAAGGCGTCCGCTTCGGCGACCGCGAAGTGGGGCTGGCCGTCGATCGTGTGGTCGAAGGGGATGAGCGAGAACATGGGCCGGGCCCCGAGGGCCTTGAGGAAGGACAGATACTCATGGACATCGATGCCCCAGCTCCAGTCCTCCCAGACCAGATGATCGTTGCCGCTGACCTTTTGGCTCACCCAGCAGAAATTGTTGGAGATATTGCCGCCGGGGAAGCGGCCGACGCTGGGCCGGAGGGCCTTGACCAGGTTCTGCGTGGAAGTCCCGAGCTTGGTGTCGGGGACCCAGGCGCCGAAGTTGGCGCCGAAGATGAGGCCAGGCTCGATCGACCGGAGGACGGAACCGCCGCTCACCGTCACGACCGCGTCGACGGCCGTCTCGGGGGCTTTCTCGGATTGGCAGGCGACGAGAGCGGTCAGCGTCGCCAAAGCCAGTAGGGCCCCCCCGCGCGGCCGACGGCTCATCTCAGCCTCCTCCGGCCTCGGCCCGGTAGGCCCAGGCGACGATCTGGTCCTCGGGCGATCGGAGAGGCCGGCCGTCGAAGCCGCCGAAGAGCTCCCAGCGGGCGAAGCCGGCGGCGGCGAACAGGAGCTCGAGCTCGAACCGGTAGACCCAGCGTTGGACGGTCGAGAACCGGCGGACGGCTTTCGGCTTCGCCGCCGCGTCGAGCTCGCGGATCTCCATCACCGAATCCTGCCTTTGGCCGACAGGATCCTTCCGGCGGTTGTCCCAGAGCTGGAGCTTGCCGCCGTCGGGCAAAGGCACTTCGATCTCGAGGACGGCCTGGCCCTCGGGCTCCGACCAATAGGCCGGCCCCGGATAGGACATGTGAAGGACGAGGGCCCCGCCCGGCTCGAGGTGGCGAAGACAGGCCCGCAGGCAGGCGGTCTGGTCCGCGATGGTCTCGCAATGGGCGAAGCCGTTGAACGCGCAGAAGACGCGCCGGTAGAGCTTGTTCATCTCGAAGTCCCTCATGTCGGCCGTCTCCGCCCGGACTGCGAGCCCGGCCCGCGCCGCCTTGTCCTTCAGGCGGCCGATCATGGCCGGGCTGAGGTCGAAGCCGTCCGCGTCGAGGCCGGCCCGCCGCAATGCCAAGAGCACCCGGCCCGTGCCGCAGGCGATCTCGAGGACGGGACCTCCCGAAGCCTTGCCTGACTCGACCCAATAAGGGACGTCGAAATCGAGCGAATCGAACAACTGGTCATAGAGGTCCGGGGCGTCAAAAGGGGAAGGGAGCTGAGGATCGGCCATGTCATCTCCTTATCGGGGAACGCCCCGGATGGGCTGTCCTTCCGGCTATGATACGGGAGATGAGCCGCGCGAGGCAAATGTGGTATCCTGACCGCGAGTTCGAGAGGAGGACGACCATGGCCATCCCGATCTACCAGGTCGACGCGTTCACGGAAGAGCCGTTCAAGGGCAACCCGGCGGGCGTCTGCCTCATCCCCGGTCCGATGGACGCGGGCTGGATGCAGAGCGTCGCGGCCGAGATGAACCTGGCCGAGACCGCCTTCCCCCTCCGCGAAGGCGACGGCTTCCGGCTGCGCTGGTTCACGCCCAAGTGCGAGGTCAAGCTCTGCGGCCATGCCACCCTGGCCACCGCCCATATCCTTTGGGAGACGGGCCTCTTGGCCAAGGACCGGGAGGCGCGGTTCGAGACCCTGAGCGGACGGCTCACGGCTCGCCGAGACGGGGCCCTGATCGAGCTCGATTTCCCGGCCCGGCCGCCCCGGCCTCAGCCGCCCGACTGGGCCGCGGATGTCGTCGGGGCGCTCGGCATCAAGCCCGTCTGGATCGGCATGAGCGCCGAGGATGTCCTGTTCGAGGCGGCCGACGAGAAGACCGTGCGCGGCGTCGAGCCCGATTTCGCCGTCCTGCGCGCGCTTCCGGCCCGGGGGGTCATCGTCACCAGCCGGTCGTCGGACTGCCGCTTCGACTTCGTCTCGCGCTTCTTCGCGCCGGCGGTCGGCGTCGACGAGGATCCGGTCACCGGCTCGTCCCACACGGTGCTGGTGCCGTATTGGGCCGGCCGCCTCGGCAAAAAATCGTTCACGGCCTATCAGGCCTCGGTCCGCGGCGGCATCCTCCACCTCCGCCTCGACGGCGAACGGGTCAAGATCGCCGGCCACGCGGTGACCGTCATCAAGGGTGAAATCCTCATCTGACTGCTACGCGTTGCCCTATCCTGAAAGAAAAAGCGTTGCCGAGCTGAGCCCAAGAGACTGACGACCAAAGACCCTTCAAGCGATCGCGACGCGGACGGGAGTCGGCTTGAGGACCCGGACGAGGTCCTGGGGCGCGAGACCGATAATGAACCCGCGCTTGCCGCCGTTGATGTAGACCTTCGGCAGCTCCAGGATCGACTCCTCGACATAAACCGGCATGGGCTTGCGCAGCCCGAAGGGGGACGTCCCGCCGACTTGGTAGCCCGAGTGGCGCTCGGCGGTCTCCGGCGCGCACGGGTGCACCGACTTGACGCCGAGCGTCCGGGCCAGCTCCTTCGTCGAGACTTCGCGGTCGCCGTGCATGAGGACGACGAACGGTTTCTTCGAATCGTCCTCCATCACCAGGGTCTTGATGACCAGGTGCTCGTCGACGCCGGCCTCTCTGGCGAAGCTGGCTGTGCCGCCGTGCTCGACGTAGGCGTAGGGATGCTCCGTGAACTCGACGCCGGCCTGCCGGAGCATCCGGACGGCGGGGGTCATCGGGGTCTTGTCGTGGGGCATCAGCCCGGATCCTCGGGCTCGGTATGGATGAGGACTTGCTCGAGGCCGGGGACCCCCGACTTCAGGGCCTCCTCGATCCGCGATGAAAGCCTATGGGCCTCGACGACCGGCAGGTTCGGGTCAAAGCCGCAGTGCAGGGAGACAGAGAGGCGGTCGTCCTGGCGCCGGATGAGGACGTTGTGGCTGCATTTCCGCCCGACGATGCCGTCGGCGATGCGCTTGATCCGCTCGACGATGGCGCCCTCCTCGGCCGTGACGTCGCGGCCGCTGGCGACGCCCGTGCCGCGGGATTCGATATGGGTGTTGACCTGGGCCAGGGCCGGGAACTCGGCCCTGAGGTCCTGTTCAATATGACTGGCCAGGTCGTGGGCCTGATGCAGGAGCAGATGATCGTCGACTTCGAGGTGCAGGTCGACGTGGATCTCGCCGTGGTCCTCGTGGATGCTGATGTTATGGACCGGGATCTGGTTCCTCTCGGCAATTACCCGGATGCGCCGGGCCGTGTTCTCGCGCTCGGCCTCGCGCGGGTCGGTGTGGATGACCACATCGGCGCCCGGGGCCAGGACCTGGATCCGGGCCTCGACGTCCTCGGCGATGGCGTGCGCCCGCTCGAAGGACAGGTTCCGGTCGACTTCGATGGTCATGTCGACGAAGACCCGGGCGCCCGAGCTCCGCAGCCGGACCTTGCCGGCGTGGATGACCCCTTCGACCTCGTCGGCCGCGGCGACGATCCTGTCCTTGAGCCCGGCTGGGGCGGTGTCGAGCAGGACGTCGATCGTTCGCTTGCCCAGCCGGTAGCTGACAAAGAGAACGATGAAGGCGACGCCGAGGGCGGCCACGGCGTCGGCCTTGTTGAGGATCTGGCTCCGGCCTGTCAGCAGGTGCCGGCCGGCCCAGACGAACGCCAGGCCGGCCAGGACGACCCCCGAGCTCCAGACGTCGGTCGAGAAGTGCAGGGCGTCGGCCTCGAGGGCCTGGCTGCGGTGCTTCTTCGCGACTCGCGAGAGCATCCGGGAACGGCTGATGTTGATGGCGATCGAGACGACGACGACGAGGAAAGCCCATGGGCTCGGGTCGACGGGAACGTCGCGAAAGAACAGCCGGCGGGACGCCTCGTAGATGATCCAGGCGCAGGTGACGAAGAGGAGCAGCGTCTCGATGAGGGCCGAGAAGTTCTCGACCTTGCCGTGCCCGTAGGTGTGGGACTCGTCGGCCGGGCGGTCGGAGACGCTGACGGCTATAAGGGTGACGAAGGCAGCCACGAGGTCCAGGCCCGAATGGGCGGCCTCGGCCAGGATGCCCAGCGATCCGCTGAGGAGGCCGACGACGAGCTTCATGCCCGTCAGGCCGAGCGCGGCAAGAACGGAGTTCGCCGCCGCCCGCATCTTCTCGCTCCGGGTCAGGTCGATGGTCGTGGCGTCGTCGATCTCGGTGGTCATGATGAGCCGGCCCCAGGCAAGACGGAATCTTATCACGACGGCGCGCCCGCGGCAATTCCAGGCCCGCCGACCGGGACTTCGTTGACAGCCCTTGTCGGCTGGTCTATAGTTGCCGCGGCCCGCCCGGCCAGGCCGCGGAGGGGCCTCATGAAGGAGGGACCGCATGGATGCCGTCTTCCTGGCCCGGCTCCAGTTCGGATTCACGGCCGGCTTCCATTTCCTCTTCCCGCCGACGACGCTCGGGTTGTCGCTCCTCGTCGTCATCGTCGAAGGTCTCTACGTCAGGACCAAAGACGAGTCCTATCAGAGGCTCTCGATCTACCTGGTCAAGATCCTGGGCACGGTCTTCGTCATGGGCGTGGCCACAGGCATCGCGCTCGAGTTCGCGTTCGGCAACAACTGGGCGGCCTATTCCCGAACGGTCGGCGACATCTTCGGCGCGCCCCTCGCGGCCGAGGCCGTCTTTTCGTTCTTCCTCGAGTCGGTGTTCCTGGGCCTCCTCGTGTTCGGCCGGAACAGGGTTTCGGCTAGGACCTACCGCCTTTCGGCCTTCCTGGTTTTTTTGGGTGCCCACCTCTCCGGGCTGTGGATCATCATCGCCAATTCCTGGATGCAGACCCCGGACGGCTTCCGCCTGGAGGGCGGGAGGGCCGTCCTGACGGACTTCTGGCGCGCGGCCCTCAACCCGTCGACCGTCGTGCGCTTCGTCCACACGATCCTGGCCGGCTGGCTGACCGGCGCCCTGGTGGCCATGGCCGTCGCGGCCTGGCTCATGCTCAAGGGGCGCGAGCGCGACAAGGCGCCGGCCGCCCGGCTGATGAAGCCAGCCCTTATCGTGTTCGCGGCCGCGGCCGTCCTCCAGCTCGGGACGGGACACGCCCACTCCGTCCAGGTCTGGCGCACCCAGCCCGAAAAGATGGCCGCCTACGAGGCCCGCTGGCAGACCATGAACGGCGCCCCGTTCACGATCTTCGGCATTCCGGACGAAAAGGCCGAGCGCACCCGGCTCCTGGTCGAAGTTCCAAAAATGCTGAGCCTGCTGACGCGGTTCGACCTGAACGGATCGGTCCTGGGGCTCGATGAGTTCCCGAAGGAGGAGCGCCCGCCCGTCCTCATCCCCTTCGCCGGCTATCACCTGATGATCCTGTTCGGGCTCATCTTCATCGGCGTCGGCATCGGCGGTGTCTGGCTACTGGCCCGGAAGAAGCTCGCGTCGAGCCGCCGTTACCTCAAGCTGCTCCTCTTCGCCGTGCCCCTCCCCTATTTGGCCAACGAGGCGGGCTGGGTCGCGACCGAGGTCGGGCGCCAGCCTTGGGCCGTCTATAAGGTCCTGCGGACATCGGACGCCGTGTCGGCGGTCGTTCCCGCCGGCCCCATCCTGTTTTCTCTGATCCTGTTCACTCTCATCTACGCCCTGATCGCTGCCGGCGGCCTGACCGTGATCCTGAAGACCATCCGCGGCGGGCCCGGCGAAAAGGCCGCCGAAGCTCCTCACGGAGGGACCCGATGACCGGCTGGGACCTGCTCCGCAACATCTGGTTCCTGCTCATCGGCGTGCTGCTGGCCGGCTATTCCGTCCTCGACGGCTTCGACCTGGGCCTCGGGGCCCTGCTCCCCCTCCTGGCCAAGAACGAAGACGACAAGCGCGCCCTCATCGGGGCGATCGGCCCCGTTTGGGACGGCAACGAGGTCTGGCTCCTGGCCGGCGGCGGGGCGCTGTTCGCCGCCTTCCCCCTGGCCTATGCGACGGTCTTCAGCGGTTTCTATCTGGCCCTGATGCTGGTCTTGTTCTCCCTGATCCTCAGAGCCGTTTCGCTCGAGTTCCGGGCCCACGACAGCTCCCGGCAGGGCCTTTGGGAGGGTGCCTTCGTCGGCGGCAGCCTCCTGCCGGCTCTGCTCTTCGGCGTCGCTCTTGGCAACGTGATCGTCGGCGTCCCGCTCGACAGCCGGGGCGAGTTCACGGGGAGCTTCTTCACCCTGCTCCGTCCTCTTCCCCTCGTCTTCGGCCTCCTGGGACTCTGCGCCTTCCTTGTGCACGGCGCGGTCTATGCCGCCCTCAAGACCGAAGGCGGATTAAGGGGGCGGGCCCAGAAGGCCGGACGGAGACTCGTCCTCGCGTTCGCCGGGGCCTTCGCGCTCTCGTTCATCATGGCCTGGATCTATCGGCCGACAACGCTAAAGAGCATCCCGGCCTGGATCTTCGCGGCCCTCGTCCTCCTCTCTCTCGTCCTCGTTTCCGGAGCGCTCCGGAAAGGCCGGGATGGCCGGGCCTTCGTTTTCTCCTCGGCCGCGTTCCTGAGCCTCTGGGGCATCGTCGGAGCGATCCAATACCCGGACCTCGTCCGGGCCCTCGATCCGGCCCTGAGCCTGACCGTCCGCAACGCCTCTTCGAGCGCCCTGACGCTGAAGGTCATGCTCATCATCGCCCTCGTCGGCATGCCGCTCGTCATCGGCTACACGATCTTCGCCTTCCGGGTCTTCAAGGGCAAGGTCCGGCCCGGGGCCGGATACTGAGGCCGCCGCGACGCAACCCCGGCCAGAATGCCGGCGTATTATCTAATAAGCATTGCCTTCTGCCGCAGGAAGTTGTAGTCTTCTTGGAAAGACAATGGTTCAGGAGGACCGCATGAAGAAACTCACCCCGTTCGCCGGTCTCCTCCTCGTCGCGACGTTCGCCGTCGCCCAGACGGCCACGGTCCTTAACGGACCCTTCGACGAGGCGCTGGCCAAGGCCAAAAAAGAGAACAAGCTCGTCCTGATCGACTTTTTCTCGAGTGGTTGAGGGGGCTGCAAACTGCTGGTTCAGCAGTTCTACAACAACCCCAAGTACGCTGATTTCCTCAACAAGAACGTCATCCTCTACCGCGCCAGCCGCGGCGACAAGATCGGCGACTCGATCTACGAGAAGTACAAGATCAACGCCACGCCGACCGAGCTCTTCGTCGACAAGAATGGCAACGAGGTCGATTGGATCGTCGGCTACGGCCCTCCGGCCGACGGCTTCCTCGAGAAGATCAAGAAGGTGCTGGCCGGCGTCGACACCTACGCCGACCTCACGGCCCGCTATGCCAAGGACCCGACCGACGTCGAGGTCGTCTTCAAGCTGGCCCGGAAATGCGCCAGCCGGTACTCGACGGACCTCACCGCCAAGTCCAGTGATCTCTACAAGAAGATCCTGACCATGGACCTCGGCGGCCGGACCGCGTCCTATTACGACGAGGACTATAAGGCCACGGTCCCTTACGTCGAAGCCGCGGAGTTCTCGCTGGCCCAGTCGACCGCCATGGGCAGCCGCAAGCCCGATCCGGCGCCGCTCAGGGCCTTCATCAAGAAGTATCCCGCGAGCAAGTTCGTCAAGAACGCCTACTCCTATCTCGGCTACTACTACGGCCAGATGGCGGCCAAGGAGGACGCGGACGCGTTCTTCGAAGAGTACACGGCCAAGTTCCCCGACAACAAGGACGCCGAGTTGGGCTACCTCCAGCGCATCGTCAAGGACAAGGACCCCGTCGACAAGGGGATCGCCCTGGCCGAGAAGCTCAAAGAGGACGCGGGCTATCCGCGGAACCCGGATTACCAGGAGGCGCTGGCTTCGCTTTATATGCTCAAGAACGACCCTGGCAAGGCCGACGAGGAATACGGCAAGGACTTCATCGACGGCTACATCTCCAATGCCATCTTCGCCTTGACCGGCTACGCGAACTTCTGGCTCGATCAGGACAAGAACCTCGACAGCGTCGAAGAAACGGTCGACATCGCGGCCGCCGCGCTCGGCGCCGCGAAGGACGTGCCCTCGTACTATCTGGCCCAGGTCGCCCAGATCTACGCTCGGCTCAAAAAGACCGACAAGGCCCTGGCCCTGTACGGCCCCGCGTATGCCAAGAAGAGCTGGGGCGACGCGAACACCCTGTCGAGCTACGCGGGCTTCTGGCAGCGGCAGGGGACCAACCTCGACAACGCCGTCGAAGCGGCCCGGCACTCCGTCGAGCTGGCGCCCGACTATTACAACAACTTCATCCTGGCCCAGATCCTGTTCAAGATGAAGAACTACGACGAGGCCCTCAAGGCCGCCGAGAAGGCCGTCGAGCTGGTCAAGCCCATGGCCGTCAAATACGAAGGCTTCCCGACCCAGCAGTACGAGAACCTGGTCAAGCAGATCCAGGAGGCCATGGCGAAGAAATAGCCTTCGTCCCCCAAGATTATCAGGGCCGGGTCCTCGCGGATCCGGCCCTTTTTTATGGCGTTACAGACACCGTGGCGATCCTCTCTCCGGCTTCGCTCAGGGTATTGCCTCTAGCTCCCCGGCCCCCCGGGAACCAGTCGTCCGGTTCCCCCCGCTGCGCGGGTCCCCTCTCCACGGACGGGGATCTTCGAGGCAACACCCATCGCCGCCGCGAGAGGATCGCCCAGAATGAAAAGCATATGGCCAAAGAACAGGCCGGCTCAATTTGTATTCGACCGCGCGTTCCTGTATCTTGCCTGAAGAAGGCTTCAAACAGGGAGGGCAGCATGAAAAAGCTCGCCGCGATCGCCGGCCTCCTCCTCGTCGCATCTTTCGCCGCCGCCCAGACGGCCACGGTCCTCACCGGACCCTTCGACGAGGCACTGGCCAAGGCCCAGAAAGAGAACAAGCTCGTCCTCGTCGACTTCTACTCGAGCGGCTGAGGAAGCTGCCGACTGCTGGTCCAGCAGTTCTACAACAATCCCAAGTACGCCGATTTCCTGAACAAGAACGTCATCGTCTACCGCGCCAGCCGAGGCGATAAGATCGGCGACGCCATGTTCGAGCGCTTTCGGATCCGAGGCACGCCGACGGATCTCTTGGTCGACAAGACCGGCAAGGAGATCGACTGGAGAGTCGGCTACGGCCCGCCGCCCGACCGGGTCCTCGAGTGGATCAAAAACACCCTCGCGGGCGTCGACACGTACGTAGACCTGACGGCCCGCTTTGCCAAGAACCCGAACGATGTCGCCGTTGTCTTCAAGTTGGCCGCGAAGACGGCCAACCGCCTCACCCCGGAGATGGGGGCCCAAAGCAAGCAGTTCTACGAGAAGATCCTGACCATGAACCTCCAAGGCCAGGCAGCTTCGTACTATGACGAGGACTACGAGGCGACCATCCCTTACGTCGAAGCGGCCCAATTCGCGCTAGCCCAGACGACCGTCTTCGGCCGCGAGCCCGACCCGGCGGCCATGGTGAAGTTCGTCAAGGACCACCCCGAAAGCCCGATGACTAAGACCGGGTACAGGTACTTGACCTATTATTATGGCCAGGCCGCAACACAGGAAGCCGCCGACAAGTTCTTCGACGAATACAACGCCAAGTTCCCCGGGGACCGCGACGCTCTGGCCGCCTACGTCGAGCGGATCATCAAAGACAAGGGGCCCGTCGACAAGGGCCTCGAGATGGCCGAGAAGCTCAAGAAGATGGCCGGCTATCCCCCGAATCCCGCCTTCGAGCAGTATCTGGCCGACCTCTACATCCTCAAGGGCGACCCGGCCAAGGCCGACGGCGAATACGGCAAGGATTTCCTCGACACCTACGCGAGCAACAGCTTCTACTCCCTTATCGGCTTCGCCGATTTCTGGGCCGACCAAGGCCGGAACCTCGAAAGCGCCGAAGCGGCGGCCGATCTCGCCCTGAAATTCAAGCCGGACGACTGGTTTGCCTACGCCGAAACGGCGAATATTTACGCCAAGGTGGGCAAGGACGACAAGGCCCTGTCCGTTTATGGGCCGGGTTTTGTCAAGAAATTCGGCGACGACCAGCTCCCCTTGGTGAACTACGCGATCTTCTGGACGAACGCCGGCAAGAACCTGGACAGCGCACTCGACGCGGCCCGCCGCTCCGTAGAGCTCCGGCCGGACTACTTCAACTATTTCACGCTCGGCCAGACGCTGCTCAGAATGAAAAGGTACGACGAGGCCCTGGCGGCCGCGCAAAAGGCCGTCGATCTGATCAAGCCGCTGGCCGCCAAGAACGCGAGCTTGCCGGTCCAACGCTACGAGAAGCTGGTCAAGGATATCCAGGAGGCCAAGGCGAAGAAGTAACCTCGGGGGGGCCGCCCCCTCTCCGGGGACAGTTCCTTCCCAGGCGTGTTTGACTTCCCGGGGGGCCTCCCCTATGATTCTCTCAGGCGATCCGGGATGCGAAAGACCGAAAGCGTTCTCCTGACCTTTGTCCTTCTCCTCTTGATCATCTGCGTTCCACGGGTCCTTCCGGCCGCCGTGGCGGGCCAAGAGCAATCGCTCGACGAACGGGTGCGCCAGTTCCTCGACTCCCGCAAGGACCTCTGGCGCGAAGAGAACGTGACCGAGACCGACGGCCGGATCCTCTATGATCTGATCGTCAAGAAGGGCTACAAGCGGGCCCTCGAGATCGGCACGTCGACGGGCCACTCCGGGATCTGGGAAGCCTGGGCCCTGAGCAAGACCGGCGGCTCGCTCGTCACCGTCGAGATCGAGGAGTTCCGGCACCTGGCCGCGGTCCGGAACTTCAAGGCCGCCGGCCTCGACGGGCTCATCGACGCCCGGCTCGGCGACGCCCGCCAGATCATCGGCCAGCTCCCCGGCCCCTTCGATTTCATCTTCATCGACGCCGACAAGAACTCCACGCCGTACTACTTCGAGACCCTGTTGCCCAAGCTCGCGGTCGGCGGCTGTTTCGCGGTCCACAACGTCAACAGCCTCGGGTACATGAAGGGGATCCGCGACTTCCTGCAGGCCGTCCGCGGCCGGGACGATATGGAGACGACGATCGAGGCGGCCGCGACGGGCGGCATCTCGCTCAGCTTCAAGAAGAAGAACCCGGCTTGACCGCAGGCCCCGTCCCCCTTAAGATTCCAGGAAAGTCTCCCCTAAGGAGTTCGCTATGAAACGCGCCATGATCCTGTGTCTGCTGCTGGCCCCACTCGCCTTCGGGCTTGTCGCTTCGCCGCGGCCCGCGTTCCCGGGCCAGGTCGCGTACGGGCAGGTCCTCGAAGGCCTCAAGTGCCGGAGCGCCATCCTGGGCCACGATGTCCATTACGCCGTCTATCTGCCGCCCGATTACGCCACCTCCGCGCGGCGCTATCCCGTCGTCTATCTCCTCCACGGCTACACCGACGACGAATCCGGCTGGATCCAGTTCGGCGAGGTCGGCCTGGCCGCAGACCGGGCCATCGCCGACCGGGAGATCCCGCCCATGATCATCGTCATGCCCGACGGAGGGGTGACGTTCTACATCAACGACGCGGCGGGCCGAGTCCGCTATGAGGACATGTTCGTCCAGGAGTTCATTCCCCACATCGATAAGACCTACCGCACCCGGGCCGACCGCGAGTTCCGGGGCGTCGCCGGTCTGTCGATGGGCGGCTGGGGCACGCTCGTCTACACGCTCCGCCACCCCGATCTCTTTGCGGCCGGGGCCGCCTTCAGCGCCGCGGTCTGGTCGGACGAAGACGTCATAGGAATGGACCCGAAGAACTGGGACCGGCTTCTCGGTCCCCTGTTCGGCTCCGCCGGCAAAACCGGCCAGGACCGTCTGACCGCCCACTTCCGCGAGACGAGTCCTCTCGACCTGGCCAGGGCGCTGCCCGAGGATTCGCTGAAGAAGGTGCGCTATTACATCGACTGCGGCGACGACGACTTCCTGATCAAAGGCAACTGCGCCTTGCATCTGCTTCTCCTCGACCGCAAGATCCCCCACGAGTTCCGGGTCCGCGACGGCAGCCACACCTGGACCTACTGGCGCACCGGCATCGTCGACGGCCTGAAGTTCATCGGCGAGAGCTTCCACCGATGAGCCCCTCGTTCCGGGACCGGCTCCGCCAGGGCGAGCGTCTGATCGGGACCCTGCTCAGCCTGCCTTCGCCCGAGCTGGCCGAGATCGCCTCGGCCGCCGGCTTCGACTGGCTTTTCCTCGACATGGAGCATGGGGCCCTCGACCCCGGCGACATCCTGCGCCTGGTCCAGGCGACGCGCGAGCCCTGCGCCTGTCTCGTCCGCGTTCCCGAGAACACGGAGATGTGGATCAAGAAGGCCCTGGACTCGGGCGCGGCCGGCATCATCGTGCCGCACGTCAATAGTGCGGCCGAGGCGGGCCAGGCGGTCCGCTGGGCCAAGTATCCTCCCCAGGGCGGCCGGAGCGTCGGCTTCAGCCGGGCCAATCTCTACGGCGCCCGGTTCCAGGAGAACGTGGAGACGGCGAACGCCAAGACCGTCGTGGTCGCCCAGGTCGAGCACATCGACGGGGTCCGGGCCATCGCCCCGATCCTCGCCGTCCCGGGCCTCGATGCCGTCTTCGTCGGTCCCTACGACCTTTCGGCCAGCCTCGGCAAGCCCGGCCGCGTCCGGGACGCCGACGTGAGCGAAGCCATCGCCCGGGTCACCGCGGCCTGTTCGACCGCCCAGGTCCCGGCCGGCATTTTCGCAGCAGGCGCGCCCGCCGCGGCCAAGGCCATCGAGGACGGCTGCTCGCTCGTCTGCGTCGGGATCGACACCGGCCTTTACTTTGAGTCGGCGGCCGCCATTTTGGGGGTGCTCAAGCCAAGAAATCCTTGACAGCCCACAGTTTATATACTAGATTTAGTGTGGATTATCATGGGCTGCTACAAGTATTGGGGCTGGGCGCCCACTTCTCGAAGCCCCAATTCACCCCCGGCGCCCCATCCCCTCGCCCGACTAAACGGAGTTCAAGGAATCCAGGGAGGCCGGATCCCCGATGGCCCGTGAGCAGACGGACAAGACCAAAGCGGGAACTCTGCCCGTCGTCCTCGTCGTCGACGACGATCTCGCCTACCTCGAGAAGCTTCAGCGGGCCCTGCGGGACAGCTATACGGTCCACACCACGACCAGCGGCGTCGAGGCCATCCATCTGATCAAGGCCCTGCCCGAGGTCAACGTTCTCGTCGTCAACGAGGACCTGCCCCGGATGAAAGGGACCGAGCTCCTCCGCTTCCTCAACGAGATCTTCAAGAACTCCGACGCCATCATCAAGATCCTCCTGACCGAGTGCGCCTCGAACAACTCGGTCATCGATCTCGCGAGCTACGGCCGCATCGACTGCTGCCTGGCCAAGCCGAGCGATCCGGCCGCCATCCGGCGCAAGATCAGCTTCCTCATCGCCCAGCGGTCGCGCGAGAAACGGTCGTCCATGCGCGTCACCCTCGACGGCACGCAGGAGGTCCGCATCGAGACCGGCGCTCTCGGGGAGGCCAAGCTGGTCAACCTCAGCGAGAACGGGATGTTCCTGAAGACCATCGCCTCCTCGCCCGAGGGGTCGGCCGTGCCGCTCAGCATCCTTCTTCCCGACGGGCGCCGCTACCAGCTCAAAGGACGCGTCGTCCGCCAGGACGCCGACCAGGGCGGGATGGCCGTCGAATTCCAGTCGCTCGACGACGCCAGCCGCCTGTCGATCCTCCAGTTCATGTCCGATTACGTCGCCATCCGCGACCTCGACGAGCTCAAGCTCCGCTACCCCTTCCTGAAGACCGACGAGATGGTCCTGTTCACGGATTCGCTCAAGATCGAGTCCCTGATGCGGGAGGCCCTGGCCCGCAAGGTCGAGGTCGCCGCCGTCCCGGCCCGGTCCGGCAATCCCGAGATCCTGTCGTTCGCGGACATCCGGCCGCCGGCCGTCTGCGTCCTCAGCGGCGAAACGCTCGACGTCAAGTTCAAGACCTCGGACCTTCTCTTCATCTCCTTCCAGATCGGCTACGCGACCTACAATTTCGAGACCATGATCTCGCGGCTGGCCCCGGACGGCCGGGCCCTGACCTGCCTCTATCCGCGGGTCATGTTCTATTCCGAAAAGCGGGCCGAGCGGCGGATCACGCCAGCCGGCGATCTGCGGGTCGAGATCCCGCTGCCGCCGCCCTTTGACCGCAAGGTCCGCGGCCGCATCACCGACATCAGCCCGAACGGCATGAGCTTCGTGGCCAACGGCGAGTGTCCGGCGCTCCTCAAGGGCACGCCGCTCGAGTCCCTGTCCATCCTCGACGGCGAACGGGTCCTCTGGCAGGAGACGGGCGAGGTCCGTCATGTGGCCCAGGCCGAGCGGAACGAGGGTCTGGGCCTCAAGTACGGGGTCCAGTTCGGCATCAGCCGGATGAGCATCCAGTCGGTCCATGCCCCCGATCCGGACTTCGCCCGCCGGACCGAGGAGGCGCACGACAAGGCCGGCGGCCACGGGGGCCTCCACCTGCCCTCCGATTTCTCCCGCACCTCCCTGACGACCCCGCGGGTCATCCGCCTGGAGAACCGCCGCGGCGAGGAGATCGTCGGCCTCCTCAACTCGTCGGTGCCGCTCGACGACAGGCCGGTCCCGGTGGTCATCGTGCCGCCGGCGTTCGGCAAGACCAAGGAGACCTTGTTCGGGCTGGCCCTGACGCTCTGCGAGAATTTCCGCCTCCTCGGCAAGCCCCTGGCCGTCGTCCGCTACGACGGCATCCGGAGGAAGGGCGAGAGCCACAACGATCCGGAGGCCCAGGACCCGCCCTACGAGATGCTCAACACGAACTTCAGCCAGGGCGCTGACGACATCGTGACCGTCCTCGATTGGCTGGAGACCAATCCGGCCGTGCGGGCCTCGTCGATCATCCTCCTGACCTTCTCGTTCTCGGCCCTGGAGGCCCGGATCGTGCTCCGGGACGAGGACCAGCGGCGGCGGGTCGATTACTGGATCGCCTGCATGGGCACGCCCGAGTTCCGGGACCTCATGGTCCGGGTCAACTGCGGGCTCGACTTCCTCGAGCACTATCAGCTCGGCATCAAGCTCGGCGTCATGCCCGTCCTGGGCAACCTCGTCAACGTCGACTCCTACGTGGCCGACGGCGTCATCAACTCCGTGGCCACGCTGGAGCAGGCCCGCGAGGACATGCGGCACCTGGACCTGCCGATCACCTGGATCTACGGACAGTTCGATCAGTGGGTCAAGTCCGAATTCATCCGGGACGTCATGAGCGTCCAGGTCGACGCGCCGCGCGAGGTCATCGCGGTGCCGATCGGGCACAACGCCCGGACCTCCAAGGAAGGCCTGCGCCTGTTCGGGACGATCACCTCCCTGATCTTCCGCTTCCTGCACAAGCAGATCATCCAGCCGGTCCTGCCCGGCCGCAAGGACATGGAGGTCATGCGCCGGGCCGAGAAGGACCGGCTGCCGCCGCGCAAGCTCAAGAACCGCGTCGGCTACTGGCACCGCTACCTCATCGGAGAGGACAAGCTCATCGGCTTCGACGTCATGGCCCTGTCGGACGACTACCAGCAGCTCATGCGGGACCAGCTCCTGGCCCTGGAGCTCCATCCCGGCGACCGGCTGCTCGACCTCGGGGGCGGCACCGGGAATTTCGTCGAGCACCTCATGGTCAACGGCGGCGAGCTGCCGTCCCAGATCACCGTCGCCGACCTCATCCCGGAAGCCATGCAGCGGGCCTCGCAGAAGCTCCTCTCCCGGTTCCCGGTCCTGCGCGAACCCGGCCGCTTCGATTTCGTCGCCCTCGATCTCGAGATGAGCCGGTACCTGGCCTTCCGCCGCTTCCTCGACGGCGAGGTCGGCACGTTCGAGGAGATGGCCGAGAAGGTCGAGAACCTGGCCTTGGAGAGCGCCATCCTCATTCAGGAGGACTATTCGCCCCGGCTCCACCGCGTCCTGCGGGGCGAGCGCATCACCTCGGAGGCCGACGATTGGCTCAAGACCCAGTTCGACCTGCACGAATACCGGATCATCACCGACTTCAACCGCGTCGTCCGGTACGTGCGGGGCCTCGCCTCGACCAAGCCGGACCTGCGGCGGCTCATCGTGCCGGGGACCTTGGAGGGGACCGCCCATCTGCCGGTCAAGAGCGGTTGGTATAACAAGATCCTGATGAGCCTCGTCCTGTCCTACATCTTCAATCCGGAGGAAACGCTGCGGGAAGCGCGGCGGATCATCATGCCGGGCGGCCTGCTCGTCCTGTCGAGCATGCGGCCGGACACGGACGCCTCCGGCCCGTTCACGCGCCTGCTCGAGAAGATCGAGGCTATGCCGGCCGAAGACCTCCCTCCGGAGCGGCCGAAGACGCTGCTCATCGAGTCCCTGCGCAGTTTCCTCAACGACGCCCAGGAGCTCGTCGACCTCGAGGAGGCCGGGACCTTCGATTTCTTCGATCCCGAGAAGCTCGAGGCCCTCCTCGGAGCGACGGGCTGGGAGATCCTCCGGACCATCCCATCCTACGGCACCCCGCCCCAGGGGTATGTTTTCGTGGCCAAAGCGAGAGAGACCAATGGCAAGCTATGATCCCGTCTTCGAAGACAAGCTCAATCAGGAATATGACCTCAAGGGCCGGACCCGGACCGCCGCCTACTTCAGCCTGGTCCTCTATGCTCTGTTCATCGCGCTCGACGCCGTCTATGCCCCCCGGTACTTCCTGACCATCCTTTTCATCCGGCTCGGGGTCATGGCCGCCGTCGTCGTCATCCTCTACCTCCTCGGACGGGCCCGCACGGGCCGGGCCTTCATGAACCTGGCCCTGATCCTGGCCCTCGTGGACGCGGCCGGCATCGCCATCATGATCTTCATCCTGGGCGGCTTCCTGTCCAGTTACTACCAGGGCCTGAACATCATCGTCATGGGCATGATCGTGCTGATCCCCCTGGCTTTCCGTTACACGATCTACCTCTATGTCGCGGTCTGGTTCATGTACACCGTGCCGAGCGTCATCAAGTTCCTCCTCGGCCAGCCGGAGACCGTCGTCAACGGCGTCCCCATTGCCGCCTGGCGCTTTGTCGTCAACAACGTGTTCTTCCTGACCTCCATCATCGTCGTCGGCGTGGTCGGCTCCTGGGTCATGGAGAACATCCGCCATCGCGAGCTCCGCAGTCGGCTTCAACTCGAGGAGATGACCGCCCAGCTCAAGGAATCGAACGTCAAGCTCAAGAGCCTCGACGAGCTCAAGACCCAGTTCTTCGCCAACGTCAACCACGAGCTGCGGACGCCGCTGACGCTGATGCTGGCCCCCCTGCGGGCGGTCCTGGACGGCAAGATGGGCCGCCTGACCCCGGTCCTCAAGGACACCATGGAGACCATGCAGCGCAACGGCTACAAGCTGCTCAAGCTCATCAACAACCTCCTCGATCTCAACCGGCTCGAAGAAGGCAAGATGCGGCTCAAGGTCAAGCCGGTCAACCTGATCGATTTCATCCCGCCGCTCCTGGCCTCGGCCAAGCCCATGGCCGATCAGAAATCCCTGCGTCTCTATTTCCAGCATCCGCCCCACCCGGTCGAGGTGACCATCGATCCCGATCAGTTCGAGAAGGTCGTTTTCAACCTCCTCTCGAACGCCCTGAAGTTCACGAACAAGGGCGGCAAGATCACCATATACCTCGAGGAGCAGGACCGCACGGTGACCATGACGGTCGAGGACACCGGGATCGGCATCCCCCCGAACATGCTGGAATCCATCTTTGACCGCTTCTCCCAGGTCGACGGCTCGAAGTCGCGGGCCCAGGAAGGGTCCGGCATCGGGCTGGCCCTGGCCCGGGAGATCGTCCTGGTTCACAAGGGCAAGATCCACGCCGAAAGCGAGCTCGGCAAGGGTTCCCGCTTCGTCGTCGAGCTCCTCGGGGGGGAGGACCACTTCGACGAGAGCGTCCTCGACCGACGGTCGGAGGACGTCCCGATCGGGCTGAGGCGCCGGACGACCGACACGGACGAGCCCCGGGTCCAGGACATCGTCACGGACTACCGCCGCCTCCAGTTGGTCGACCTCGAGAAGGTCGACATCTCCAGCGGTCGTGTCGATGAGGCCAAGGTCCACGACGCCCTCATTCTTTGCATCGACGACAATCCCGAGGTCCTGAAATTGATGAAGATGCTCCTGGCCGACGAGTTCGACCTCGAGCTCATGACCTCGGCCGAGCAGGGGCTCAAGTTCATGCGCGAGAAGAACCCCGATCTCGTCCTCTGCGACGTCATGATGCCGGGCATGGACGGCCACTCCTTCGCCCGGGCGGTCAAGGGCGACGAGGCCTTGAAGCACATCCCCATCATCCTGGTGACCGCCCGGACCGGGGCCGAGATGCTGAACGAGGGCATCCAGGCCGGCGCCGACGACTACATCTCCAAGCCCTTCGACTCGACCGAGCTCAAGGCCCGCATCCGGGCCCTGCTGCGCCTCCGGCAGATGGAGTCAGAGCTGGCCCTGGTCAACCGCAACCTCAAGATGAGGACCTCGGACCTGGTCGAGCAGCAGCGGTCGCTCTTCCTGTCGACCGTCAAGTCGCTGGCCTCGGCCATCGACGCCAAGGACGAGTACACGCGGCATCATTCGACCCGGGTCACGGACTTTTCGCTCCGGATCGCGGCCAAGATGGGCTACAGCGAGAAGGAGCTCGGGGAGCTCGAGCTGGCCGCGGTCCTGCACGACGTCGGCAAGATCGCCGTCCCCGAGAGCATCCTGAACAAGCCCGGCAAGCTGACCGACCCCGAGTTCAAGCTCATCCAGGAGCACCCGGTCCGCGGCGAGGCCATTCTCAGCCCGGTCATCGAGCTCAAGCAGATCGGCCGGATCGTCCGGGCCCACCACGAGCGCTACGACGGGACGGGTTACCCCGACAAGCTGAAGGGCCGGGAGATCCCGCTCGGCGCCCGGATCATGGCCATCGCCGACACCTACGATTCCATCACCTCCGAGCGCCCTTACCGCAAGGCGGCCTCCCACCGGTACGCCGTCAAGGAGATCATCAAGTGCTCGGGAACGCAGTTCGATCCCGAAGTGGTCGAGGCGTTCCTGGAGATCGCGGGGACCTGGGTCCAGGACCACGACAAGGACGGTCCGAACGACAGCGGGAATTGAACGGGCCCGGACGGATCGCCGGCCGGCCCGATAGGTCGGGAGAACGCGCATGCAGGTCGGTTATTATGCCCTGAGCCTGTTCGCAGGCGCCGTGATCGCCGGGGCCGGCGCCGTGATCGCCGGGAAGCGCGCCGTCACGTCGGTCGGACGCGTCCTGGCGGTGCTCATGACGTCTGTATTCGTCTGGTCCCTGGCCGCCGCCCTCGAGGCCGCGATGCCCGGGATGTCGGCGAAGATCTTCCTGTCCAAGATCGAGTACCTCGGCATCGCCTCGGTCCCGCCGCTGATGTTCCTCTTCTCCCTCCGGTTCCTGCAGTCGGGCCGCCGCCCCCCCCGGAGCCTGACGGCGGTCTTGGCCATCATCCCGGCCACGACCATCCTGCTGGCGTTCACGAACGAGCACCATCATCTCATCTGGTCCGGCTTCACCCCGGCGGTCAACCCGAGCGATCACCTCATCCTCTATGACCATGGCCGGTTCTTCTGGGTCCATGCCGGCTATTCCTACCTCCTGCTCTTCGCCACGACCGTCTTCCTGCTGCTGGCCTTCTTCCGGTTCAAGGGGGTCTACCGGCGGCAGGCCTTGGCCCTTCTCCTGGCCTTCCCCGTCCCCTGGATCGCCAACGCGCTCTATCTCGCCGGGCTGGCCAACTCCCAGAGCGGCTACGACTTCACGCCGATCGGTTTCGCCATCTCGGGATTCTTCCTGCTCTGGGCCATGTTCCGGCTGGGTCTCGTGGACCTGGTCCCGGTGGCCCGGGAGCGGGTGATCGAGAGTATGGGCGAGTCGCTGCTCATCCTCGACCAGTCGGGACGTCTGGCCGCGACCAACCCGGCCGCCCGCAAGCTGATCGCCAAGGCCGGCGGCCCGGCCGAGAACGTCCCGGAGACCCAGCTCCTGGGCCGGCCGGCGGCCGAGCTTTTCCCGGGCTGGCCCGAGCTCTCCGCGCCGCTGGCCGCCCCGACCGCTTCGGAGCGGGAGTTCCCCTTCACCGCCGACGGCCCGCCCCGCTATTTCGATCTCCACCTGTCGCCGCTCGTCAGCTCCGGCACGGTCGTCACGGGCTGGGTGGCCGTCCTCTACGACATCACCCGCATCAAGACCGCCGAAACGGCCGCCGTCGAGGCCCGCAGCGTCGCCGAGACCCTGCGCGAGGCCGGGTTGATCCTGAGCTCGACACTCGACTTCCAGAAGATCTCCTCCGTCATCCTCGATCTCCTGCAGCGCGTCGTCCCCTATGACGTCGGCGCGTTCCTGACGGTCGAAGGCGCGGAGCTGAAGCTGGCCGCGATCAAGCAACCGATGGATTCGCCGGAGCTGATCGGCGAGAGCTACCCCTTGACCGGCTCGCGGCTCTGCCACACGGCCGTCCAGCGACGGCGGCCGCTGATCAGCCCGGTCGCCGGACCGGAGGACATCCTTCTGCCGCTGCTGCCGAACTGGGAAGCCCACTCCTTTCTCGGCGCCCCGGTCGTCTTCCAGGAGCGGGTCACGGGACTCATCGCCCTGTACAATTCGGGCCCCCGGACCTTCGCCGAGGAGAACGCGGAAGTCGCCGAGCTCTTCGCCCGCCAGGTGGCCATCGCTCTCGACAATTCCCGCCACGTCGGGGACATGGAAAGGCAGGCCGTCACGGACGGGCTGACCGGGCTCTACAACCGCCGGGCCTTCAACGACGCCGGCACGCGCGAGGTCGAGCGGGCCCGCCGCTATGCGAGGCCCCTGTCCCTTATCCTCTTCGACATCGACCATTTCAAGAACGTCAACGATTCCTACGGCCACCCGGTCGGCGACCATGTCCTTAAGGTCCTGACGGGCCGGGTCAAGGACACGACCCGGGGCACGGACATCGTCTGCCGCTACGGCGGCGAGGAGTTCATCGTCCTGATGCCCGAGGCCGGCCGCGAGGAAGGGTTGGCCATGGCCGAGCGGCTCCGCCAGGAGATCTCGCGCATGACGATCGTCACGGCGGGAGACACGCTCTCCCTCACCATTAGCTCCGGAGTGGCCGAGCTCCGTCCCGACGACGAAAACCTCGACAGCCTCGTCACCCGGGCCGACCGGGCCATGTACCAGGCCAAGGCCGCCGGACGGAACACCGTCCGCGGCTGACCTGTCCGGGCCTCCGGGGCTGTGCTATAATGACCCCCTTTTGGAGGAGACCCATGGTCCACATCCAGCCCTTCCGCGGAGTTCGCCCCCGCCCGGACCTCGCCCATCTCGTCGCCGCCCCGCCCTATGACGTTCTGACTTCGGAAGAAGCGCGGGAGCTCGCGGCCGGCAATCCCTTCTCGTTCCTGCACGTCGGCAAGCCGGAGATCGACCTGCCGCCGGGGACCGATCTCTACGCCGACGCCGTCTACGCCAAGGGCAAGGAGAATTTCGACCGCTTCCTGCGCGACGGCGTCATCGTCCCCGACGGGACCCGCAACTTCTATATCTACAAGCAGATCTGGGGCGACCACGTCCAGGTCGGCCTGGTCGCCGCGGCCTCTTGCCAGGACTATCTCGACAACATCATCAAGAAGCACGAGCTGACGCGCGTCGACAAGGAGAACGACCGCATGCGTCACATCGAGACGCTCGGGGCCCAGACCGGGCCGGTCTTCCTGACCTACCGCAGGAGCGACGCCGTCGACGCGCTCGTCGCCGAAGCCACGATCAAGGGGCCGGAGGTCGACATCACGACCTACGACGACGTCCGCCACATCTTCTTCGTGGTCGACGACCCGCGGCTCGTCGAAAAGATCAAGGCCGCGTTCGCCGGCCTGGCCAACCTCTACGTCGCCGACGGGCACCACCGCTCGGCGGCCGCGACCCGGATCAAGGTCAAGCGGGACCGCGAGCGCCCGGGCCGGACCGGCCGCGAGGAGGACAATTTCTTCCTGGCGGTCATCTTCCCCGACACCCAGATGAAGATCCTGCCGTACAACCGGGTCGTCCGCGATCTCAACGGGCTCACGCCCGAGGCCTTCCTGGCCAAGGTCGGCGAGACGTTCACGGTCACGGCGGACGCGCCCCCGGCGCCCGTCCGGAGCCGGGACTATGCGATGTTCCTCGAAGGGCGCTGGTTCGGCCTGGCCGCCAAGCCCGGCACGTTCGACCCGGCCGACCCCATCGGGTCGCTCGACGTCTCGATCCTGCAGAGAAACCTCCTCGCCCCCATCCTCGGCATCGCCGACCCGCGGACGGACAAGAGGATCGATTTCGTCGGCGGCATCCGCGGCCCGGCCGAGCTCGAGAGGAAGGTCCGGTCGGGCCAGTTCCGGGTCGCCTTCTCGCTCTTTCCCACCACCATTCCACAGCTCTTCACCGTGGCCGACGCGGACAAGGTCATGCCCCCGAAGTCGACCTGGTTCGAGCCCAAGCTCAAGGACGGCCTGGTCGTCCACATGATCGACGAATGAGATCCGCCATCACCCCTGCGCTCGCGGCCGCCGTCCGCAAGGAGGCCCAGGCGTTCTTCCGCAGCGCCCGGGGCAGCCACGATTGGGACCACACGGAGCGCGTCCTCAGGCTCGGCCGGAGGATCGGCCGCAAGGAGAAGGCCGACCTCGGCATCCTCGGTCTGGCGGCGCTCCTGCACGATATCGGCCGCGAAGAGGAGGACCGGTCGCACGGCCGGATCTGCCACGGCCGGAGCGGCGCGGAGCTGGCGCGCGGCATCCTGGCCCGCCACGGTTGCGACCCGGCGGCCATCAAGGCCGTCGTCCACTGCATCCGGACCCACCGTTTCCGCCGCGGCGGGGAGCCGCGAACGCTCGAGGCCCGAGTCCTTTTCGACGCCGACAAGCTCGATTCGATCGGCGCGGTCGGCATCGGCCGGGCCTTTCAGTTCGCCGGCGAGGTCGGGGCCCGGCTCCACGACCCGGCGATCGACGTTCGCAAGACGAAGCCCTATTCCCGGGAGGACACGGCCTACCGCGAGTATCTCGTGAAGCTCAGCCGGGTCCGCGACCGGATGACGACCCGCGAGGGCCGGCGCCTGGCCGCGGACCGCCACCGCTTCATGGCCGCCTTCTTCGCCCGGCTCAACAAGGAGACGGACGGGGTCCTCTAGCCTGGACTATTCATGAAAACGATCTATTTCTCCATCAAACCAGAAGAGCCAAGACTTGCGTTTTCACCCTTCGGGCAAGCCGATCCGGCCGCATCTGCTTCGTTGCAAAGGGTTCGCAGTACCCGGAGTACAGCTTCACCCTTTGACGCCTCGCATCTGCAGCCGCCTCGGCTCGTGAATAATCCAGGCTAGAAATGGCGTGGCCCCAGGTCTACAACCCGCTGGGAAGCGTCGCCCTTTCGACGCTCGTGGCCGCCCTGCCGATCGTCCTGCTGCTCGGCGGGCTGGCGGTCCTCCGGCTGCGGGCCCACGTCGCGGCCCTGCTCGGCCTCGGCGCCGCCCTCGTCGTTGGCGTCGCCGCCTTCGGCCTGCCGGCCGGGATGGCGGTCCGGACGGCCGGGCTGGGCGCCGCCTACGGCCTTTTCCCCATCGGCTGGATCATCCTCAACGTCATCTTCCTCTATGACCTGACCTGCGAGAAGGGCCACTTCAAGGTCATGCAGGACAGCCTGACCGGCATCACCCGGGACCGCCGCCTGCAGCTCCTGCTCATCGCCTTTTCGTTCGGGGCCTTTTTCGAGGGCGCGGCCGGGTTCGGCACGCCGGTGGCCGTGACCGCGGCCATCCTGATCGGGTTGGGATTCGCGCCGCTCGCGGCGTCCGGGTTGTCCCTCATCGCCAATACGGCGCCCGTTGCGTTCGGGGCGCTGGGAACCCCGATCGTCGCCCTCGCCGGCGTGACCGGGCTCGACGTCAGGAGCCTGAGCGCCATGGTCGGGCGGCAGCTGCCCTTCTTCTCGCTCCTCATCCCCTTCTGGCTGATCTGGGCTTTCTGCGGCTTCAGGAAGATGGCCGAGGTTTGGCCGGCCTTGGCCGTGGCCGGCATCTCCTTCGCCGTGCCGCAGTTCCTGATCTCGAATTTCCACGGGCCCTGGCTCGCCGGCGTCGGGGCGGCGGTCATCTCGATGGCCGCCCTGGTCCTGTTCCTCCTGAAGTGGCGGCCCAAGACGATCCTCCAGGACGAGGGCATCGCCGGAGGATGCGGCCCGGCGGAAGCCGCGGACCCCCATTCCAGGAGAGAGCTCGTCCGGGCCTGGCTGCCCTGGATCGTGCTGAGCGTGTTCGTCTTCGTCTGGGGGACTCCCCAGGTCAAGGCCTTCCTCGACGGCGTGTCCGTCGTCCGCTTTCCGGTCCCCGGACTCGACAAGCTCGTCCTCCGGATGCCGCCCGTCGTTCCGGCCGCGACGGCCGAGCCGGCCGTCTTCACGTTCAACTGGCTGTCTTTCACGGGCACGGGGATCTTCGCGGCCGCCCTGGTCTCGGGCCTGTTGATGGGCTTCTCGCCGCGTCGGCTCGGGCGGGCCTATGTCCGGACGCTCAAGCGCGTGCGCTTCTCGCTCCTGACCGTGGCCGCGATGCTCTCGCTCGGCTACGTCGCGCGCACCGCGGGTCTCGACGCCACGCTCGGGCTAGCCTTCGCCCGCACGGGCGTGCTCTATCCCTTCTTCGGCACCATGCTCGGTTGGTTGGGGGTGGCCCTGACCGGGTCGGACACCTCGTCCAACGTCCTGTTCGGGAGCCTCCAGAAGATCTCGGCCGGCCAGCTCGGCCTGAGCCCGACGCTCATGGCTTCGGCCAACAGCGCCGGCGGGGTCATGGGGAAAATGATCGACGCCCAGTCGATCGTCGTCGCCTCGACGGCCACCCGCTGGTACGGCCACGAAGGCACGATCCTGCGGTTCGTTTTCTTCCATAGCCTGGCCCTGGCGGTCCTCATGGGCCTCCTCGTCCTCCTTCAGGCCTACGTCTTCCCTTTCACCAAGCTCGTCGTCCGCTAAGGACCGATAGGGACTGTCCCCGCGGAGGACTGTCCCTCTTGCAACCTCACCGGATCAGGCGATATCTTATCTCCACGTCCCGGATATTCGTGGAGGTCGGCCATGAAAAAAGTCGTGGCGTTCCTCGGCACGGCCAGTCGCAAGCATACCTATTACGCCGTCCGCCGATTCCTGGAGGACCTCAGCGCGTTCGGCGACGTCGAGACCGAGATCGTCCCCCTCAGCGACTATGCGGTCGGGATCTGTCGCGGCTGCAAGCTCTGCTTCGAGAGGGGCGAGGCGGCCTGCCCCCTCAAGGACGACCGGGATGTGCTGATCGGGAAGATGATGGCCGCGGACGGGGTCGTCTTCGCCACCCCGAACTTCTCGTTCCAGGTCTCGGCCTTGTTGAAGGTCTTCCTCGACCGGCTCGGCTTCGCCTTCCATCGTCCGCGCTTTTTCGGGAAGACCTTCACCAGCGTCGTCGCGCAGGGGATCTACGGCGGCCACAAGATCGTGAGCTACCTGGACTTCGCCGCCCGCGGTCTGGGTTTCAACACGGTCAAGGGGACCTGTTTCACGGCCTTCGATCCCATGACCGAGAAGGAACGGCAAAAGACCGACAAGCGTCTCGCCAAGCTCAGCCGCCGGTTCCATGGGCGCCTGCTGGGAACCGCCTATCCCGTGCCGAGCACCCTTATGCTCAGCGGCTTCCGCATGGCGAGGACGAGTATCCAGCTGGAGCTCGACGACACCAGCTCCGACTGGCGGCATTACAAAGACCTGGGCTGGTTCGAGTCGGACTATTACTATCCCACCCATCTGGGCCCGTTGAAAAAGGCCGTGGGCCGGCTTGCCGGAGCGGTCCAGGCGGGCCGGACGAAACGCCGACTGAGCGCGCGAAAACTCTGACTAGCCGACGATCTTTTTTACGCCTTTGTACTTGGATTCGACGCGCGCGCAGGGCAGATACTCGTTCTCCATGGCCCGGTAGTCCTTGAGCCCGACGAAATCGGTGTACTCCTCGAAGGACGAGACCCACTGCGTCTGGCCGGGCAGGGTGCCCGTCGGCGACGCCTTGAGGGCGGCGAAGAAGTTCGTCAGGGCCTTGTGGGCGACCATGATCGAAGCCACCGGGATCGAGACCCGGCCGACGCCCATCTTCTTGAGCTCGGGAATGGGGAGGAGCTCGGTCTTCATGCCGGTGATGGCGTCCATGAGGTTGACCGAGAGCGGGCCCTTGATCGACTTGACCGCCGTCTCGATGTCGGCCCGGCTCTTGATGCCGTCGATGAAGGCCAGATCGGCCCCGGCCTCGAGGTACAGGTTGCAGCGGCGGATGGCCTCGTCCAGGCCCATCCCGGCGAAGACGTCCGTCCGGGCGTTGATGATGAAGGCCTTGTCCAGGCGATCGCGCACGGCCGCGCAGGCCCGGATCTTGCCCGCCATCTCCTCGGCCGGGATGGTCTCCTTGCCGGCCATGTGGCCGCAGCGCTTGGGGAAGACCTGGTCCTCGATGTTCATGCCGGCGACGCCCATGGCGATCAGCCGCTCGGTGATCCAGGCCGCGTTGACGGCGTTGCCGCCGCCGGTGTCGATGTCGGCCATGACCGGGATAGACACGGCCTGAACGATGTTCCAGGTCAGGTCGAGCACGTCCTTCATCCGCACGAGCCCGACGTCCGGCTTGGCGAGATAGGACCCGGCCAGTCCGTAGCCCGAGACTTGGATGGCCTCGAAGCCCGCCTTTTCGATGACCCTGGCCGAGAGGGCGTCGTGACAGCCGGGGAGAGTGACGGCCCGGCGCTCGATGATGGCTTTTCGAAGAACTTCGGATTTCGTCATGATCGTGGACTCCTTAAGGATTAAAAACGGTCTCCTATTTTACATTATCCCGGGGAGGAGTAAAATCCCCCGCAAGGATCCCAGGCGGAAGGGAGAACACCATGAGCAAGATCGAGGGCCTGTCCATCGAGACCTTCCGGGGCGATTACGAGGGGCTGGAGCGCATGGCCCACACCTCGTGGCGGGACGAATACGGCATGGCCTCGTTCCCCAACTTCTACCGGCCGGCCTTCCTGCATTATCTGTTCGACCGCATCCCCGAAGACAAACGAGACCATCTGCTGGGGGCTTACAAGGACGGGGAGATCGTCGCCTTCCTGGCCAACCTGCCCGAGAAGTTCCATTTCGGGGGCAGGATCTGTCACGCGGTCTACAGCTGCCTGCTGGTCGTCCGCAAGGAATACCTGCGCCGCGGTCTGGCCATCGACATCATCAAGGAGGCCGTCGAGATCAACAAGAAGAAGTACCGTCTCGACTTCTCCCTCCTGACCCTCGAGACCGGGCACCGCTCGACCCTGATGATGAACAAGCTCACGGCCGAGGGCCACCGGATCGAGCGCGTCCGCAAATCGGGCGTCGTCGCCCGCGTCCTCGACCTCGCGCGGGTCGACGCGTCCGAGGGTCTTAAGTGGTATGAGAAGGCGGCCATCCGGCTCATCGGCGCCCATCGGCCCCCCAAGGCCGCTCCGGAGGTCGCGCTCAGGGATTACCGTCCTTCCGATCTCGATGGCTGCCACGCTCTTCTCGACCGCTACAAAGACACCGTCCGGCTGGCCCTGGCCTGGGACAAGGAGGATCTGGCCATCGAATTGGACTATCCCGAGGTCGCCAAGACCCTGGTCTGGGAAAAGGACGGGCAGATCCGGGCCATGATCAACTTCATCAGCCACGACCAGCTGGGCAAGACCGTGGAGCGCTACGCCTGGATCAATCACGTGGCCTTCCCCGACTTGACCCCGGCCGAGCGGGCCGCGTTCCTCAGGGCCTACCTCAGGCGCATCAAGGACGAGGGCTTCATCGCCACGGTGGACTTCAACAAGCGCGGCTGGCCGGCCGGCCCGTTCTACCGGGCCCGCTTCATCCCCTACCCGAGAGCGGTCAGCCTCGTCTCCTGGACATTCAACCCCGATATCTCGCTGGCCGGCATCCCGGTCGTCTACGAGATCCAGGTCTGAAAAGCCGTCCCGAGGAGGAATCGTCATGAAGAGGATCATCGCCGTCCCCGCTTGGGCTTTCGCGGCCTTGATGGTCGCGGGGACTCTGAGCCCGGGCCACCTGCAAAGCGCCGCCTCACAGAAACCCGCCCTCAGCCCGGAGGCCCGAAAGGCCATCGTGACCGTCGGCGACGACATGGCCGATCTTGTCGCAAGCCATGACCAATACGTCAGAGCGTCCCGCGAGATCGACGGCCTCACCGGCAAGCTGCTGCAAAGCGTCCGCGAGGTCTCGAAGCTGGCCGCCGAACCCGGCCGAAGCGGCGCCACGAGCAAGAAGCTTCTTCAGGCGATCAAGGACATGACCGAGATGTCCCAGTCCTTCAATATTCAGTACCTCGATCTCCAACAGCAGATACAGGACGAGAACCGCCGTTTCACGCTCGTTAGCAACATCATGAAGACCAAGCACGACACGGCCAAGAACGCCATCAACAATATCCGCTGACCGGGCCGTTTGACAGGCCGTTATCCAACTGATAAAAATGGGGGCTGAGGTCTGACATGGCATCCGCCCCGGAACGCTGGGTCGAAGAACAGGAACGGCTGGCCAAGCCGAGCCGCGTCTATTGGTGCGACGGCTCGGACGGCGAGGCCTGGCGCCTGCTCGAGATCGGCCTGAACGAGGAGCGGCTGAACGGGCCCGTCTTCCAACAGCTCAATCAGAAGACCTGGCCGACCGCGTATCTTCACCGCTCCCACCCGACCGACGTCGCCCGGGTCGAACACCTGACGTACGTCATCCATCCGACCAAAGAGGCCTCGGGCCCGAACAACAACTGGATGGAGCCTGCGAAGGCCAAGAAGCTGATGACCAAGCTCTCGGAAGGCTGCATGACCGGCCGGACGATGTATGTCATCCCCTACATGATGGGCCATCCCGATTCGCCCTACGCCAAGGCCTGCATGATGGTCACGGACTCGTGCTACGTGGCGATGAGCATGCGCGTCATGACCCGGATCGGCACGGAGATCCTCGAGAGGCTGCGCAACCGGGAGGATTTCGTCAAGGGCTTCCACTCGATCGGCACCCTCGATCCCAACCGCCGCTACATCATGCACTTCCCGGAGGACAACCTGGTCTGGAGCGTCGGCTCGGGCTACGGCGGCAACGCCCTGCTCGGCAAGAAGTGCGTCTCGCTCCGGATCGCCTCCTACCTCGGCTACAAGCAGGGCTGGCTGGCCGAGCACATGGTCATCATGGGCATCGAGGACCTCCACGGCAAGATGACCTACATCACGGCCGCCCTGCCCAGCGCCTGCGGCAAGACCAACCTGGCCATGATGGAGTCGGCCCTGCCCGGGTATCGGGTCTGGACGCTCGGCGACGACATCGCCTGGCTCAACATCGGCCCCGACGGCCGGCTCTGGGCCATCAACCCCGAGGCCGGCTATTTCGGCGTCGCGCCGGGGACGTCCATGAAGACGAACCCGAACATGATGAGGACGATCAGGCGCGGGGCCTACAATCCGACGCTGTTCACGAACGTCGCCCTCGACACGGACACCAACGAGCCTTGGTGGGAGGGCCTCGACGGGCCGGTGCCGGAGCACCTGCTCGACTGGCAGGGCAAGCCCTGGACCCCGTCCCTGGGGACCAAGGCGGCCCATCCGAACTCCCGGTTCACGGCCTCAGATCGTCAACTCGCCCATGCTCGCCAAGGAGGCCGACGAATCCGCGAGGGCGTGCCGATCTCGGCCATGATCTTCGGCGGCCGGCGGACCCAGCTCATCCCGCTCGTCCTCGAGAGCTTCAATTGGGCCCACGGCGTGTTCATGGGCGCCCGCATGGGCTCGGAGACGACGGCCGCGGCCACGGGGCAGGTCGGCGTCGTCCGGCGCGACCCCATGGCCATGCTGCCCTTCTGCGGCTACAACATGGCCGACTACTTGCGCCACTGGCTCAACATGGGCAACCGCATGCCCCAGCCGCCCAAGATCTTCTCGGTCAACTGGTTCCGGGTCGACGAGCGGGGCAAGTTCATCTGGCCGGGCTTCGGCGACAACATGCGCGTCCTCAAGTGGATCATCGACCGGGTGACCGGCGCCGTCCCCGCGTGCGAGACACCGGCCGGGCTCGTGCCCCGGATCCAGGACCTCGATATGACCGGGCTCGACATCCCCAAGGACAAGCTCGAGAAGTTGTTCGAGGTCCGGATCAAGGATTGGAAGCCCGAGGTCGACGGGATCCGGGACTTCCTCAAGCCCTACAAAGGCCGGCTCCCGGCCGAGATCCGCGAGCAGTACGAGAAGCTCGAGCGCCAGGTCCGCTGAGGGCGGCCGAGACTCGTAAACAGCGCCTGTCCTTTCGGAGTACTCTCTATGTCAGAGGTCGAACCATGTCCGACGGATCATCGGGCGCGTCAAGGGGCCCGTGCCTCAAGATCGTCCTTATCGTTTTCGGCGGCCTCATTCTGATCGCCGTTCTATCCGTGCCGGTCACGACGACGACCTCGGCACTCCGCCAGGACCCGGGGTCGCAGCTCGTTTTCCGGACGACCTACCCCAAGAACACGACCATGTTCCTGCCGTCTTACCTGGCGGCAAAGGCCCAGGCCAAGGGCGGCAAGGTCCGGTTCAGGTCCGCTCAATGGGCCGGGACCGTGGGCATCGTCTTCGTTCTCGGGGTTTTCGACTTTTTCTTTTTCTGCCGGCTCCTGCGCCGGCCCCGCCCCCGGACGAGCGAGCCCGGCGCGGACGCGGACGGCGAAGATCTCGGGCGGGGCCCGCGCTCCTCTGGCCTTTCCCTTTTTCCCTGAGAGCCTGGCGCCGGGTTCGACTCGAAGCGCTAGGCGTCAGATCGCGCCTTCGTGGGTCACCGGTCCGGGGGCCGGCACCGGCTCTTTGCCGCCGAAGAATTCCAGGCCGCGCGGGGCATAGAACAGGAACACGCCGACGGTCAGGACCCCGGTGAAGACGAAGGGGAAGGCGATGCCTACGACGTCGGAGAGGAGCCCGGAAACGAGGGTCACGAGGGCCCCCGATATGAGCTGAATGTTGCTGACCCAGCTGAAGGCCATGGTCTGGCCCGAGGCCGGCACGGTCGAGCCGACGAAGGTGTGGAGCGAGGGATAGGTCATCAGGAGGAAGCCTCCGAAAGCGAGGAGGCCGATGACGGCCAGGGCCTTGGTCGGAGCAAAGCCGAGGAGGAACAGGGCCGCGGCCGCGCCCCCTAGGCTGGTCAAGAAGACGGTCTTGCGTCCGAACCGGCGGCTCCAGATGCCGTAACCATATCCGGTCACGGTCCCCAGCCCGATCCACAAGGCCAGGAAGAGGCCGGTTTGCCCCATGGGGATGCCGAACTTATTGTGCAGGATCGAGGGCGCATAATAGACGGCCACGGACCACCCTGCGCCGCCGAAAAAGAAGCCTGGAACGAAGCGCTTGATGGCTACGAGCGAGCGCTTCCAGTCGGCCGGCTTGAGCGACGGCCGCTCCTCGCTCTTCGAAGAGACCCCGCGCAGGGCCCAGCTGCCGAGTCCGGCCAGGACGAGCCCGAAGACGGCCCAGACATAAAGCGGGGTCTTCCAGCCCCAGCTCTGGGCCAGAAACCCGACCGTCAGATAGGCCAGACCGACGCCCAGGTTGCCCGAGCCGCTCTGGATGCCCATGGCGTCGTCGAGCTCGCGGCCCGAGCCGGCCCGCGACTTGGAGACCCAGGCGATGACGATGGGGTGGTAGAAGCTCGAGGCGACGCGCATGAACAGGAAAAAGGCCAGGAGCATGCCGTAGCTGCGAGCGAACGGGGTGATGGCCATCGAGACACAAAGCCCCAGCCCGCTCAGGATCATCAGGGTCCGGTACTCGGTCCGGAAGGAGATGCGGACGACCAGGAACTGGACCACGAGCGAGGTCAGCAGGCCGAGGTTGGACAGGATCCCGATCTGGGAATAGTTCTTGATCAGGAAGTTCTGGGCCAGAAGCAGCGGGAAGACCATCGGGGTGATGATCGAGGCCGCGTCCGTCAGGGCGTGGAAGAGCGAGGCCGAAAGCAGGATCCGTTTTTTCATCAGGCGCCCAGGCGATCTTCCGGCCTGCCCCCAGGCTAGCGCTTCTCGTACGAGTCGACGATCGACTGGTAGACGAGGGCCTTGAACTTGCCCTGGGCGTCACTCCCGGTCGCGGGCAGGAGCTGGGTCATGAATACGGCCACCAGCTTCTCCGCCGGGTCGACCCAGTACGAGGTGTGATAAGCGCCGCCCCAGCCGAAGGCCCCGGCCGAGCCGGGCTCGCCATTGTGGCCAAGCTCCCTCGTTACCCAGAAGCCCAGGCCGAAGCCGTTGCCGCCGCCGGGCGCGTACAGCAGGCCGACGTGATCGGCGGTCATGAGCTCGACCGTCTTGGGGCTGAGGATGTGGACGCCGCCCCACTCCCCGCCGCTCTGGAGCATGAGCAGGAAGCGGGCGTAGTCCTCGGCCGTCGCCAGCAGGCCGGCGCCGCCGGCGTAGCAGACGCGAGGGCCCTTGACGTAGGCGGTGTCCTTGGGATCGTCGACCGGCCCGGCTTTGCCGTCCTTCCCGATACCGAAGACGCCGGTGAAGCGGGAGAGCTTGTCCTCGGGCAGGAAGTAGGACGTATCGGCCATGGCCAGCGGCTCCGTGATCTTCGTCCGGACGAAATCGGCCAGGCTCTGGCCGGAGACGACCTCGACGAGATAGCCGAGGATATCGCTGTTGTAGCCGTAGACGAACTTCTCGCCGGGCTGGGCGTCGAACGGCAGCGCGGCCAGCTTTTTCATGTAGAAGCCGACGGGCTCGGGGCGGTCGGCCAGGAACCAACCCTGGAGCCCGGCCTTCTCGTAAAGGGCCTTGGCCGGCCCTGTGCCGTAGGAAATGCCGGCCGTGTGAGTCAGCAGGTCGCGGATCGTGATCTGTCTCTTCGCCGGCACGATCTTGTAGCCGGGTCCCTTCTTCGACGCGTCGGGGACGGCCACGGTCGTGGTCTTGAACTCGGGGATGTACTTCGAGATCGGGTCGTCGAGCAGGATCTTGCCCTGCTCGAACAGGATCATGACGGCCGTGGTGGTCACGGCCTTGGACTGCGAGGCGATCCGGAAGATCGCGTCGGTGGGCATCGGGTCGCCCGTTTTCGGATCGAGCTTGCCGAAGGATTGGAGGTAGGCGACCTTGCCCTCGCGCGCGATCAGGGCGACGACGCCGCCGAGCCGGCCCTCGTCGACGTAACGCTGCATGACCTCGCCGATCCGGGCCAGGCGCTCCGACGAGAGGCCGACCACTTCGGGCCGGACCCGCGGCAGGTCGGCGGCGAAGGCCGCGACCGCGGCCAATGCGAGGACGGCAAATAGCAGTGATCTGAGGAGATTGTTCCGACGCATGGATGCCTCCATATCACGCAGTACCTATGGCTTATATCAGAACTGCCGACAATCCGTCAAAACCGACCCGGCGGCTGACGGCTCCGGACAAACTCAACGAATGGGTGGCACGGGGATAGTCTCCGTCCGCCTGAGGCGGAAGGGGATGCGGTCTCTGGACCGCCGGGGGTTCCAAGGGGCGCTTCCCCCTGGTCGGAGGGCCGGAGGCCCGAAGAAGGGTGGCCCGGAGGGGGAAGGGGTTTGTTCCCCCCTCCGCCCTCGGGGGGATGGGTGGAGCCAAAGCCGGACGGAGACGTCCCGGGACAGGACCCATTCGTGATTGGGCCGGAGAAGGAGGCGAACCGGGTCGCAATGCGTATGATTGTCGTCTTGTCCTTGACGAGCCTTCTGCCTATAATGGGCGGGACATGCCCCGCCGCCCTTCATTCGCGAAAGGACGATAACCCATGCATCTTCAGACCATCGACTGGATCATCGTCGCCTTCATCCTGGCCATCTGCTTCGGCCCCGCCCTGTTCTTCCGCAAGCGGTCGGGCAAGAACACCTCGGAGTTCTTCGCCTCCGGCCGGGCCGTGCCGTGGTGGCTGGCGGGCCTGTCCATGGTCGCGACGACATTCAGCAGCGACACCCCGAACCTGGTCACGGACATCGTCCGGCGCAACGGCGTCGCGGGCAACTGGGTTTGGTGGGCCTTCACCTTGACCGGCGTGGCCACCGTCTTCTTCTACGCCCGGATGTGGCGGCGATCCGAGGTCCTGACCGACCTCGAGTTCTACGAGCACCGCTATTCCGGCAAGGCCGCCAGCTTCGTCCGCGGCTTCCGCTCGGTCTATCTCGGGTTCTTCTTCAACTGCATCATCATGGCCACGGTCAACCTGGCCGCCTGCAAGATCGCGGCGATCCTGTTCGGATTCGACCGCTGGCAGACGCTCCTCTTCGTCGGCCTGCTCAACGTCGTCTTTGCCGCCCTGACCGGCCTCTGGGGCGTGCTCATCATCGACATGATCCAGTTCTTCGTCAAAATGACGGCTGTCATTGCGGCCGCCTACTTCGCCGTCAAGGCCGTCGGCGGCATGCCCGTTCTCATCCATCGCCTCTCGGCGATGCCCGGCCCCGGCGGCATCAACTTCCTGTCGATGCTCCCGAACTTCAAGAACAACTGGGACCTGGCCATCGCCATTTTCATCATGCCGCTGGCCGTCCAATGGTGGGCCGTCTGGTACCCGGGGGCTGAACCCGGCGGCGGCAGCTACATCGCCCAGCGCATGCTGGCTTCGAAGTCCGAGAAGGACTCGCTCGGGGCCGTCCTCTTCTTCAACATCGCCCACTACGTCCTCCGGCCCTGGCCCTGGATCCTGGTCGGCCTGGCCTCGCTCCTGGTCTTCCCCCAGCTCAGCGACATCCAGAAGGCCTTTCCCCACCTGAACCCGGCCCTGATCGGCCACGACATCGCCTACCCGGCCATGCTCAAGTTCCTGCCGGTGGGTTTCATCGGCCTGATGGTCGGCGGCCTGATCGCGGCCAACTCCTCGACCAACCTGACCCACCTCAATTGGGGCGCCTCGTACCTCGTCCACGATTTTTACCGCCGTTTCATCAACAAGACTGCCAGCGAAAAGCACTACGTCCTCGTCGGGCGCCTGGCCACGATCCTGCTGTTCTTCTCGGCCGCCTCGCTCGTCTTCTTCCTGGATACGGCGCTGGACAGCTTCAAGATCATCCTCCAAGTCGGGGCCGGGACGGGGCTCCTCTACCTCGTCCGCTGGTTCTGGTGGCGGGTCAACGCCTGGTGCGAGGTCACGGCCATGATCTCGTCTTTCGCCTTCTCCATTCTCCTTCTCGTGCTCCGCAGGCTCGGCTTTCCCGTTCCCGACCACTACGCCCTGATCCTCACGGTCATCGTGACGACCATCAGCTGGATGATCACGGCCTATCTGGCCCCGCCGACCGACAAGGCCCAACTGATCAAGTTCTACAAGAAGGTCCGGCCGTTCGGCCCGGGCTGGAAGGCGATCCGCCAAGAGGCCGGGATCACCGAAGCGGAGGCGAAGGCCAGCCACGAGAGCTTCCCGCTGGCGCTTGTCGGCTGGGTGTCCGGATCGCTGACGATCTGGTCGGCCCTGTTCACGGTCGGCAACGTCCTCTACGGCCGGTGGCTGTACGCCGGGGTGCTGTTCGCCGTCTTCGCCGTGGCCGGCTTTGTGCTCCTGAAAGTCATCGGCCGCCTATGGGCGAACGGCAAGACGAGGCCGGACGCGGCGGCGGAAGGGATCGCCCCGGCGAGGTGACGGACTAACCCGCTAATTCACTTGGATCGTGCAGGTTTAACCCCGTCTTGGGGCTAGAACCGGGTATTGAACACGGGCAGGACGCGCAGGCCCTTGGGGTTGTCGCGGACGATGTTGACGAGCCCGATCTGGAGCCCCTTCTCGATCGTCCAGGCATAGTTGACGATGCCGATCGACAGGCCGTTGAGGGTGCCCCGGATGTGATTGAACGAGCTTCCGGCGAGCCCCGTGAGCCGTCCGCCCTTCTCTACGCGGATCAGCCCCCCGGCCAAGAACAGGCCCCGGAGATCCTGGCCGCCGAGGCCGAGCCCGCAGATGGCCAGGCCGCGGATCCGGGGGGCCCCGGCCCCGACGCCGCACAGGACGACCCCGTTGATGGCCTCGCCGGCCCCAACGCCGATCCCGGCCAAGGCGACGCCGGTCAGATGCTCGCCGCAGCCGCCCCCCAGGCCGCCGACGAGCAGGCCGGTCAAGTTCTCGCCGACTCCGCCGCCGAGCCCGCCGATGATCGCGCCGATCACGCTGCCCCCGGCGCCGGCCCCTAGTCCGCCAACGAGGAGGCCCGAGGCGTTCTCGCCCGCCCCGACGCCGAGGCCGCCCAGGGCGATGCCCACCAGGTTATCGCCCGCGCCCGCGCCCAGGCCGCCGATCGTGAGACCCGTGACGTTCTTGCCAGCCCCGGCGCCCAGACCACCCAAGCTGATCCCGATGAGGTCGTCGCCCGCGCCGACGCCCACGCCGCCGATGTTGAGGCCTTTCATGCTGACGTCGGCGCCGGCGCCGATGAGCCCCAGCTGGACGCCGCGAAGACGCCCGCCCCCCGGCCCGAGCCCGAACGAGAGGCCCGTGACCACGGCCTCCTTGTCGTTCTTGGTCGGCCGCCACAGCGTGATATTGACCCCGGTGATCCTCCGCACGCCGTCGTCGCGGAAGTTGAACCGCAGGCCGGTGAAGATCTTCGAGTTGCCGAAGCTTGCGCCCCAGGTCTTCGCGGGGATGTTCACCTGGGCCGCGGCCGAGACCGGCCCCAGGAGGAACAGGATCAGGATAGCGGCAGCGGCCAGGGCGTTCGCGGCCTTTGGTCGGGTCATGGGCATGCTCCCTCCCGGTCTCTGAAACGGGTATTCAACGCTCTCCCCGTTAGACGGCCCGGGCCCGGGAAAAGTTCCCCGGCCCCATGTCGCCCCCCCTCTCCCGTGCTAGAATGAAAGAAAACGTTCGGGAGGCGGTCATGAAGAAACTCCGCGTCTGGGCTTCGATCACCCTGACCCTGGCCATACTGGCTTCTGTTCTGCTCGTTCTCATGATACTCGCTTTGATGGACATTTCCCAAGGCGAGCCGAATGTCGTCACGGAATGGGGTATTGTCCGGCTGGGCCTGTTCGTCCTTTTCTTCCTGATCGTGGCGACCTTTGTCTGCACCGGCCTCGTCCTCAAGCACTTCCGCGGCCGGTCCGACGCGGAGAAGCCGGAGCCCCGTTGACGCTTCCCCGCAATCCCCGTATAGTGGATTCGGAATCTCCCCCAAATCCGGCAACTGGAGGGAAAGATGTCGCCAACCCCGCCAAAAACCCCCTGGGCCCCGATCTTCGTCCTTGGCAGCCTCTGGGGGCTCTCTGAAGCGGCCCTCGGCATGTATCTGCGCCAGTGCGCTTCGACCGTGTCCGGTTCGGTCATGACCGGCGCGGCGTTCTTCTTCCTGGCCGCCGCTTGGGCCCTGGCGCCCCGCGTCCGGACGGTCGCGGTCATGGCCGGCCTGGCCGTCGGCTTCAAGCTCTTCGACGCCCTGCTCCTGGGCCTGCCCGTTCTCCACGGCGCGATCGGCAATCCTATCTTCGCCATCGTCATGGAAGGCGCGGCCTTCGTCCTGATCGCCGCCGTCGTCAGCAAGCGGCTGGCCGGGAAGACCGTGGGCCAGGGGCTCTCCGGCGGTCTCGCCGCCCTGGTCGCTATCAACATCTTCCCCCTGGTCAAGTACGCGACCGGCGTCTCGGCCTGCGTCACCGGCACGGGCTATCCTCTTTCGCTTTATTATGCGCCCATCGCCGTCGCCCTGTCCGCGCTGACGGTCCCCGTGGGGCGGTTGGCCGGCAGCGCCGTGTCCGCGCTCGAGTTCCGGCCGGCCCGTGCGCGCTGGCTCTCTCCGGCGGCCGTGGCCCTGTCCGCCGGCGCCCTGATCCTGCTTCGGCTTCTCTGATCCTCAACCGAAGGAGCCCGCCGTGGAGAAAAGATCCAACGATCAACCTCGCGCCGGCGTCACCCGGCGCGACTTCATCAAGGGCGTGGGCTCGGGCGCCATCGGGACGGCGGTCATCGGACCCCTGCTCGGCCAGACGGTGCCGACCCGCAAGGGCCAGGTGCCCGTCTACGCCCGCAAGACGATCACCCTGACCGTCAACGGCAAGAAGACGACGCTCGAGGTCGCCGCCAACGAGACGCTGCTCGACGTCCTGCGCGAGAAGCTGGACCTGACCGGCACGAAGAGGGTTTGCGACCGCGGCGAATGCGGCGGCTGTACCGTCCACCTGGACGGCGAGCCGGTCTACGCCTGCATGGTTCTCGCGGTCCGGGCCGACGGCCGCGCGGTCCGCACGGTCGAGGGACTGGCCCGGGGCGACCGGTTGAACCCGGTCCAGGAGGCCTTCATCGAAAAGGACGGCTATCAGTGCGGCTATTGCACGCCCGGCTTCCTCATGGCCGTCTCGGCCTTCCTCGAAAAGAACCCGAACCCCTCGCGCGACGAGATCCGGCAGGCCCTCGCCGGGAACCTCTGCCGCTGCGGCAACTACGCCAAGATCTACGCCGCCGTCGAGGCCGCGGCCCGGAAGATGAGGGGGGCCTGAGATGAACGCCAGAAAATACAGGGCGGAAACCGTTGTCGACGGGCGCGGACAGACCTCCCCCGGCCAGAAGGCCGCCGTGACGCCTCCGCCCGCATATCGCCTCATCGGCAGGCTGACCTCGCGCGTCGACGGCCGCGAGGTGGTCACCGGCCGGGCCAAATACACGCACGACGTCAAGTTCCCGGGCCTGCTCAGCGGCAAGATCCTGCGCTCGCCGCGGGCGGCGGCCGAGATCGTTTCGATCGATCTCGCCCCGGCCCTGGCGCTGCCCGGCGTCATGGCCGCCCTCAAGCTCGCCGAAGGCAGGGTCCGCTATGCCGGAGAGCCGCTCGCGGCCGTGGCCGCGGTCGATGCCGCGACGGCGGAGAAGGCGATCGGCCTGATCAAGGTCGAGTCCAAGGCGCTGCCGTTCGTGGTCGACTGGCAAAAGGCCCAGGAGCCCGACGCCCCGCAGGTCCGCGACGGCAAGCCCAACGTCGAGCCGCTCAACGACTACAACCGCGGCGACGTCGCCAAAGGCTTCGCCGAGGCCGACGTCGTCGTCGAGCACACCTACCGGACCGGCTTCGAGATCCATCACCCGACCGAGACGCACGGCAGCGTGGCCCTGTGGGAGGGCGAGCACCTCATCGTCGTCGACTCGACCCAGAACGTCCACGGCGTCCGCGACGGACTGGCCCGGGCGCTCAAGCACCCGGCCTCGAAGATCACGGTCATCAAGACGTACATGGGCGGCGGCTTCGGCAGCAAGCTAGGGCTCAACGACTACACCGTCGTCGCCGCCAACCTGGCCAGGGAGTCGGGGCGGCCGGTCAAGATCACGCTGACCCGCCGCGAGAACGCCATGTGCGTCGGCTACCGGCCTTCCTCGTACCAGACCTGCAAGGCCGGGGCCAAAAAGGACGGCACGCTGACGGCGCTGCAGTTGACCAACGTCGCCTCCGGGGGCCTCGGCGCCGGCGACGACGTGGCCGAGCCCATGGTCGACATCTACAAGTGCGCCAACGTCAAGGCGGACGAGACGACCGTCTACACCAACACCGGGGCCTCGCGGGCGACGCGGGCCCCCGGCCATACCCAGGGCGATCTCGGGCTCGAGGGCGTGATGGACGAGTTGGCGGCGGCCCTGGACATGGACCCGCTCGAGCTGCGCCGCAAGAACTATTCGACCAGGAACCAGGGCGACACCGGGGTCCCCTACTCGTCCAAGGCCCTCGACCAGTGCTACGAGCTGGGGGCCAAGTCCATCGGCTGGGAGCGGCGCAACGCCAAACCGGGCCAGGGGCCGGCCAACGGGCCGTGGCGCCGGGGCCTGGGCCTGGCCACGAGCATTTGGTTCGGAGGCGGGGCCCCGGGGACGCTGGCCGATCTCGTCCTTTATCCGGACGCGTCGGTGGAGGTCGTCTGCGGCACCCAGGACATCGGCACGGGGACAAAGACCCACATGGCCGTGGTGGCGGCGGAATGCCTGGGCCTGGAGCCCGGGGACATCGCGGTCAAGGAAGGGAATTCCGACTACCCATGGGCCCCGCTATCGGGCGGCAGCCTGACCACGCCTTCCGTGGCCCCGGCCGTCCGTGACGCGGGGCTGAAGGCGGCGGCCCGGCTCAAGGAGATGGCCGCGGCCAGGCTCAAGATCGCCCCGGCGGATGTCGTCGGTGCCGACCGCAAGTTCTCGTCGAAGAACGATCCGTCGAAGTCGGCGACTTACGCCGAGGTCTTCCGCGACCTGCGGCGGGAGACCGTCTTCCACGGCGAGCGGGGCGGCATGCCCGAGGGCTTCGCTTACAACACGTTCGGCGCCCACTTCGCCGAGGTCGAGGTCAACGTCGAGACAGGCCATATCCGGGTCCTGAAATACGTCGCCGCCCATGACAGCGGCCAGATCATCAACAGGCTCACGGCCGAGAGCCAGGTCATCGGCGGCGTCACCCAGGGTCTCAGCGCGGGGCTGTTCGAAGAGCGGATCATGGACGACGCCACCGGCCACGCGGTCAACCCGAACCTGCGCGACTACAAGATCGCGACGGCCCTCGACTCGCCGGAGATCACGGCCGTGTTCGCGGATGTCGTCGACCCGCGCCTTAACAACCTGGGGACCAAGGGCCTGGGCGAACCGCCGCGCATCCCCAGTTCGGCGGCCATCGCCAACGCCGTCTTCAACGCGATCGGCGTCCACGTCCGGGAGATCCCGATGACGCCGGCACGGGTCCTGCAGGCCCTGAAGAGAAAGGAGGCCGGATCATGAGAGAGTTCAAGATCGCGGAGCCGGCCTCGGCGGAAGCCGCGGCGGCCGTCCTGAACGAGACGACTGAGAACGCGGCCCTCATCGCCGGCGGCACGGACCTTCTCGACGGGCTCAAGAGCGGCGTTTCGGAGGCGACCCTGGTCGTCGACCTGAGGACCGTGCCCGGGCTCGCGGGGATCGTCGCCGAGAAGGGCGGGCTGAGGATCGGGGCCCTGACCCGGATCGTGGACCTAGCCGGGGACAAGACCGTGGAGCGCGACCACCCGGGGTTGAAACAGGCCGCCCTGTCGCTGGCGACGCCGCAGCTGCGGAACGTCGGCACGGTCGGCGGCAACCTGTGCCAGCGGCCGCGGTGCTGGTATTTCCGCGACCCGGAGGTCCTCTGCCGCAAGAAGGGCGGCTTCAACTGCTTCGCCTATCAGGGGCGGAACAAGTACCACTGCATTTTCGGCGGCAGCGGATGTTACATCGTCTACCCCTCGGACCTGGCGCCGATGCTCGTCAGCCTGGGCGCGACGGCGACGATCGCCACGCCGAAGGGCGACAAGACGATCCCGCTCGAGTCGTTTTACTCCGGGCCGGACGTCGATGTGACACGGGAGAACGTGCTCGTCCAAGGGCAGTTCCTGAAGAGCGTCTGGGTGCCGGCGCCGGCGGCGGGCCAGAAGAGCGCCTACGTCAAGCTCGAGGAGCGCGGCACGTGGGACTTCGCGCTCGTGTCGGCGGCCGTTGCCGGCGTCGCGCGGGGCGGCGTCCTGGCCGGCATCTCGGTCGTCATGGGCGGCGTCGCGCCGGTGCCCTGGCGGCTGAAGAAAGCGGAGGACATGCTCAAAGGCAAGCCGGCGAACGAGGCGGTCATCCGGGAGGCGGCCGCGGCCGCGCTCGTGGACGCCTCGCCGCTCAAGGAGAACGGCTACAAGACCGACCTCGTTTACGCGGCCCTCAAAGAGGCGGTCCTGGCCATCACGGCATGATGGACCTGACCTATTCACGAATCGAGGCGGCCCTCAGATGCAAGGCCCGATCCCGCGAGATATCCGAAAAAACCCTTTGTTTCAGATATCTACCAGATGCGCAGCTTCGTGTCTCTCCGCTGCGCCTCTGGGCCTCCTCTCCCAAGAGTTCGCTCCGGGTAGGCCGGGATCGGTTCGCCCGGAGGGTCAGAACGCCAATAGGAAGAGAGATCGAGAAAAAAGGGCGGTTTTATGAATAGGTCAGGCTATAGCTTCCCCCAGCTCCTGGAGACGCTCGCGATGGGGAGCGGGCAGGCGCTCGCGGCCGTCGTCCAAACGGAGGGATCAACGCCGCAGGTCGAGGGCGCGACGGCCATCTTCTCGGCGGCCGGGCTCGTCGCCGGGACGGTCGGGGGCGGACTCCTTGAAGCGCGGGTCGCGGCCAGCGCCATCCGGGCGCTCGCGGACAAGGAGCCGCGGCTCATCACCGTCAGCCTCGAATCCGATCCCGCGGATACGGAAGGCGCGATCTGCGGCGGGACGGCCCGGGTGCTCGTCGACCCGGGGGTGGACGCGTCGAAGGGCGTGTTCGCGAGCGCGCTCGAAGGGTTCCGGCAAAGGCGGAAAGGCGCGCTGGTCAGCCGGATCAGGCCGGGGCACGGCGATGCCGTCGCGGTCGAGCGGGGCTGGCTGCCCGCCGGGGTCCCGGGACTCGCCGGCGACCCGGTGTTCGGCGAGCTCGCGCCGGAGATCATCGAGGCGGTGGCCGCGGCCGGGAGGCCGAGGCTATTCGTCGAGTCCAAGGAGCGGATGTGGTTCATCGAGCCGGTCCTGCCCCTGCCGCGTCTCGTCGTGGTCGGAGCGGGGCACGTGGGCCGGGCCGTGGCGCGGCTGGGGAGCCTGCTCGATTTCAGCGTCACGGTCATCGACGACCGCGATCAGTTCGCCAACGTCCTCAACGTGCCGGAGGCCGACGAGATCCTGCTGGCCGATATCGGCGAGGCGGTCAAGGCCATCGAGGATTCTCCCGACAACTACTTCGTCATCGTCACGCGGGGCCATCAGAAGGACGCCGAGGCCCTGCGGGCGGCGATCGGACGCGAAGCCGCCTATGTCGGCATGATCGGCAGCCGGCGCAAGATCGAGCTCATGCAGTGCGATTTCCTGGAGAACCGCTGGGCGACGGCGGCCCAGTGGGCGGCGATCCACGCGCCGATCGGGATCGACATCGGGTCGAGGACGGTCGAGGAGATCGCGGTCAGCATCGCCGCCGAGCTGGTCAAGGTCCGGGCGGCGCGCGGATGATCTGGGCCGTCGTCCTGGCTGCCGGAGAGTCCCTGCGCATGGGCAGGCAGAAGCTCCTGTTGCCCTTCGGGGACACGACCATCGCGGGGGCGGTCGTGGCCACGGCCGCGGCCGCGCGGGTCGACGGCGTGCTGGTCGTGCTGGGCGCCGACCGCGAGGCTATCCGCAGCGAGATCGGATCCCGCGTTGTGGACGGACATTCTGTCGGCTCGGGCCAGGTGGCCGGGGGCGGCCGGCCCGCGCGTTCGCCCCGGCCCGTCGTTCCTCCGGATGGAGCGGTGGGGCCGGACGAGAGAAAGCCCGATATCGCCTTCGCGGTCAATGACGATTATCGGCTCGGCATGCTGACGTCGATCCAGGCCGGGTTGAAGGCCCTCCCCGAAGGCGCCCGGGCCGCCGTCATCATGCTCGGCGACCAGCCGTTCCTCACCGCCCGGGTCGTCGACGCCGTCGTCGCCGCCTACGAAAGAAACCGGCCCGGCCTGGTCATCCCGACCTTCCAAGGACGGCGCGGCCACCCGGTCCTCATCGACTTGAAATACAAGGACGAGGTCCTCGCGCTCGACCCCCTCGACGGCCTCCGGGCCCTCGTCCGGGCCCACGCCGATGACATCCTCGAGGTCGATGCGGGCGACGCCAACATTCTCCGCGACCTCGATACTCCCGAGGATTATGCCGGCCGGCCCAAAGCCAACTGATTGACTCGCCGGGGCATTCGCTCTAACATACCTCAAATCCAATAAGGACCCAGGTGTGAGATGAGCCCCAGACCCCCCCGTTCAGGCATGTTCCTTTTTCTCCTTCCCGTGACGCTGCTGGCCGCCCTCATCGCGGTCGCGCCGGCGGGCCGCGGCCAGCAGGCCCGGCCGTCCGGGCCAGCCGCCGACGCGAGCCTCCACGCGGAGCTTCCGGTCCACCGCATCCCGAACCTTCCCGAGGCCGCCGAATGGTATTTCGCGCCCAATGGCAAGTTCCTGATCGGCGACGCCAAGGGGCCGGGCGACGCCTCCCATCACGTCTATGTTTCGAGCTTCGATGGCTCGGACATCCGACGCATCAACGACAAGGGCCAGGACGCCTGCACTTTCTTCTACCCCGACAACGAACATATCATCTGGACCTCGACCCGCGATTGGCCGGACCTGCCGCCCGGCAACTATTCCGACCCCGCCGATTACCCACGCGGCGCCGAGCTCTATTCCTCCGACATGACCGGCGGCCACGTCAAGCGCCTGACCCACAACCAGGTCTACGACGCCGAGTGCGTGGTCGCCCCCAACGGCCGCTGGATCGTCTTCGGGCGCGAGATCGACGGCCGGATGGACCTCTGGACGATGGACCCGGACGGGGCGCACCAGAAACAGATCACCTTCACCGACGAATGGCAGGAGGGCGGGGCCCAGATCCTGCCCGACAGCGAGACCATCATCACCCGCGCCTGGCTGCGCCGGGACCAGGGCAAGGGACGCGGCATGCTGCCCATGCAGATCTTCACCCTCAAGCGCGACGGCTCGGACCGCCAGCAGATCACGTCGGACCCCGGGACCCATTGGGCGCCCTACCCGGCCCCGGACGGTCGGCACTTCGTCTATGTCCGCGTCCTGACCGAGCCGAGCGGCCGGCCCAACTGGGAGATCTACCTGCGCGACATGGTCACCGGCGAGGAGCGGCGCCTGACCTTCGACCCGGCCTTCGACGGCTTTCCCTCGATCTCGGCCGACGGCCGCTGGATGACGTTCTCGTCGAGCCGCGGCGGCAAGCCGGGCGAGCGGGCCCTCTTCCAGCAGATCATGGACATCTCGAGCCTTGGCCTCGGCCCCAAGAAATAAGGTTGACGGGGCGGGGGCCCCGACCTACTATATCGTCAGAAGGGGAAACCGTGAGGAGGGGGAACGTCCATGCATGCCCGGATGCTGAAGATGCAGGTCAAGTCCGATCGGATCGATGAGGCCGCCCGGATCTTCGCCGAGGACGTCATCCCCGGCTGCCGGAGCCAGGCCGGCTATCGGGGCGCCTTTTTCCTCATCGACCGCAAGCTCGGCGAGTGCGTGCCCATCACCCTCTGGGAGACCGAGGCCGACATGGCCGCCACCGAGGAGAACCGCTTTTTCCAGACGCAGCTCATGAAGTTCCTCGGTCTCTTCCACCACGGCCTCGTCCGCGAGGCCTACGAGGTCGCGGTCGTCGATCCGAATCCTTGATCCCCGTTGACGCCGGCGCCCGGCTTTGGCTATGCTGAGGCGTCATGCCGTCCGCCGGAGGTCCTCGTCCATGAAAAAGACCCTCGCCGTCGTGGCCCTCGTCCTCGTCCTGGCCGCCTCCCTTCTCGCCGCCCCCGCGGCCGTCGAGCCCGGGCCGGCCAACCCGGTCAAGCCGGCCGCCTCCAAACCCGCGATCATCCAGGTGGTTAAGGACCCGACGGCCCTGCCCAAGGCGTTCGCGGCCTTGGCGAGGGCCGGCGACATCTTCGTCACCGACGGCCGTTTTGCCGCCGTCATCGCCGCCTCGCCCCGGACGGCCTGGAGCTCGATCAACTACGATTATCCGGAGATCGCCGGGTTTGTCGCCGCCTTCCTCCCGCCGGGGGCTGCGGCCCGCCCCGACGTCCAGTTCGGCTACCCGCTTCTCAAGCTGGCCGGCAAGGCGCTCTTTTTCACCCCGGGCCCGGTCAAGCCCGAAGGCGCCGCCGTCGTCGCCCGGTCGTCGCTGCGCGGCCCCGGCGGCCTGGCCCTCGACGCCGTCGTCCGCTACACCTTCGCCCTCGCGTCCGGCCGGATCGATATCGCCGCGGAGGTCCGCAACGCCGGGACCTCCGAGGTCCAGGGCCTGTCCTTCTACCTGGGCACAACCTCCTGGCAGAGCTATCTTTTCGGCCCGTACAACGCGGAGCGTTTCCCGGCCCTCGATTTCCGGGTCTACGAGCGGCCCGACCACGCCCTGGGCTGGTACAGCGGGAACCCGGTCGAAACCGCGAAGGATCCCCTTCCGGGCTCGTTGCGTCCCGGCGCCGTCCATCGCCTGAACTACGCCATGTTCACGGCCGCGGCCGTCCCCGATCTCCTGGACCGGCTTTATCAGGCCGCCCGGGTCGCGACCGTCCCGGCCCGTCTCGAGATCAAGAAGTTCAAGGGTCCGGCCGAGGTCATCGTCCGGGACCCGGCGACGGGGGCCGTGTTCTTCCGCACCTTCGTCGAAGAAGCCGACTCGCCGGTCTTCTCCGTCCCTGTCCCGCCGGGCACCTACGAGGTCCGGGCCAACCTCTTCCCGGCCGTCGTCGAGAAGACGTTCGTCGCGTCCGGTTCCCCGGCGGCCGCCAAGGACCCGAAGGGGAACGCCTGGACGATCGAGGCGCCGGCGTTCGGCCACCTTCGCGTTTTCATCGCCGACCACAAGGGCCGGCCCGTTCCCGGCAAGGTCTCGTTCATCGGTCTGGCCCCGACGGTCACGCCGTATTTCGTTCCCGCCAACCCCATCGCCACGGGCCGGGCCTGGGAGACCCAGAAGAACGCCGTCTATCCGCCGGCGGGCGGCCTCGACGTCCGGCTGCCGGCCGGAACCTATCTCGCCGCCGCCTCGCACGGACCCGAATGCACCGTGGCCACGCTGGTCGTTGAGGTCCTCAAGGAAGAGCCGCGCGAGCTGCGGTTCGTCGTCGACCGCGCCGTAGCCACCCCCGGCCTGGTCTCTGTCGACCCGCACATGCACACGATCTTCTCCGACGGTTATGTGCCCGTCGCGGAGCGGCTCCTGAGCGCCGCCGCCGAGGGCCTGGATGTCGTCGTCTCGGCCGACCATAACCGGGTCACGGATTACCGCCCGGAGCTCGCCCGCACCGGCCTGGAGCATGAGCTCGCCTTCGTCGCCGGCGCCGAGGTCACGGCCCGCACAGGCAGCATCCACTTCAACATGTGGCCGGCGGCGCACCCCGCGGGCGACGGGACGACCGGCTCGATCAGCGTCAAGGACGAGACGCCGGCGGTCCTGTTCGCGGCGGCCCGGGCCAAGAACCCGGGAACGATCGTCCAGGTGAACCACCCGCGGTCCGGCGTCCTGGGCTATTTCAATAATTACCACCTGGATCCGGAGAAGGCCGCCTTCGCGGACGCGTCCTTCGACACGGGCTTCAACGTCATGGAGGCCATGAACGGCGCGGCCTTCGGCGGCGACAACCGCCGGGCCATCGAGGACTGGTTCCATCTCGTCAACCGCGGCTACCCGGTCCGGATCGTCGGTTCCTCGGACGCCCACGGCGTCGACGGCGGAGAGACCGGCTATTCCCGGACCTACGTTCTCATGACCGAGCCCGTCGCGGGCGCGATCGACGAGGACACGCTCAAGGCGGCGCTGCGGAAAGGGCGATCGTTCGTCTCGAACGGGCCGATCGTCACGGTCAGGGCCAACGGCAAGGCCACCTTCGGCGACCTGGTCGCGGCCAAGAAAGGCCGGGTCGATCTCGATATCGTCGTGACCGGGGCGCCCTGGCTCGACGTCTCCGAGGTCCGGGTCGTCGTCAACGGCGAGCGGCGAGAACCGCTGCCCCTCGATGGCGCCGACGGCGGGTCGGTCAAGTTCCGCGGCCGGGTCCGGGTCGAGACGCCGCGCGACGGCTGGATCGCCGTCGAGGTCAAGGGCTCGCGGTCGCTGTTCCCGCTCGTCCAGCAGCGCTCCCACAACGGGACGACGGCCGAGGCGGCCCTGCCCTACGCGATCACCAACCCCATCTTCGTCGACGCCGACGGCGACGGCCGCTCGGATCCCGTCTGGCCAGGCAAGATCCTGGTCAAATAAGATCAAGACCCCGTCCTTTTGGGCCCCTTTCAGGGCCCCTTTCCCCCGTCCCCGGAATATGCTATAACTCCGGAGAAACGAGGTGAGCAACATGAAGATGACCAGGAAATCCCTCATCGGAATCCTCTTCGTCGCGGGGACGGTCCTCGTGGCCCTCCCGACCCTGTCCAAAGCTCAGACTCCCGCCCCCGCCGGGTCCGCCCTGATCGCCGAGAGCGACGCCCTTTACGTCCAGCGCGCCGACCTGTCCAAGGCCAAGGAAGGCCTGACCAAGCTCGAGCAGGCCCTGGCCGCGAAGGAGGACGCCTACTCCGTTTACTGGCGCATGTCCCGCCTCTGCTATTGGATCGGCGATCATACGTCCGGCAACGACGCCAAGAAGCCGATCTTCTCGAACGGCATCGAATACGCCAAGAAGGCGATCGGGGTCGACCCCAACAAACCCGACGGCCACTTTTGGCTCGGCGTCAACTACGGCGTTTACGGCGAGGCCAAGGGCAAGCTCAAGAGCCTGTCCCTGGTCAAGCCGATCAAGGAGGAGATGCGCCGGGTCATCGAGATGAACCCCGCATATGACAACGGCGGGGCGGACCGGGTGCTGGGCCGCGTCTATCACGAGTTGCCCGGCATCGCCGGCGGCAGCGAGAAGAAGTCGCTCGAGCATCTTCTCAAGTCGATCGAATATGGCCCGCGGGTCGGCCTCAATCTCCTCTATCTGGCCGACACCTACGAATCGCTCGACCGCGTCGAGGACGCCCGCAAAGCCCTCGAGACCATCGTGAATATGGAGCCCATGCCCGACCTCCTCCCCGAAACGGCCGAGGAGAAAGCGCAGGCCATCGAAAGGCTGGGAAAGAAGCCCTATATAAAGAAATGACTTTGGCCCGGGAAGACCGGGGACCCACGACTGCAGGACCCGTCCCCGATCCTGAGAACTCGATCCGCGTCCTCTACGAGACGGAGGACTATATCGCCGTCGCCAAGCCCGAGGGCGTCGTCTCCGTGGCCGCCGCGGGCGAGCGCGGCCTGGCCGATCTGATCAGTCCCCACTACGGGGGCAAGCTCTACCCCGTCCACCGCCTCGACCGCGGCGCCAGCGGGGTCATCGTCTTCGCCAAGACCGCGGCCGCCCACCGCCACCTGAACGGCGAGTTCGACCGACGCGAGGTCCGCAAGACCTATCTGGCCGTCGTCGAGGGCGTCCCCCGTTCGAACCGCGGCCAGATCAACGCCCCGGTCCGCGAGTTCGGCTCGGGCCGCATGGGCGTCGACCCGAAACGCGGCAAGCCATCCTCGACCGGGTGGAAGATCGCCGAGCGCCTCGACGGGGCGGCCCTCCTCCGGGTCAGCCCCGCGACCGGCCGGCGCCACCAGATCCGCGTCCATCTCTATCACATCGGCCACCCCATCCTCGGCGACCTCCGCTACGGCGACAAGGCCCGCCAGGAGGGATATCCGCGGCTCATGCTCCACGCCCTGGCGCTCGAGTTCACGCTCCCGTCGGGCGAGGGCGTGACCGTCGAGGCGCCGCCGCCCCCGTCCTTCGAAAAGGTCCTCGCCTCCCTGAGGCGGCCCAAGTCCCATCCGGCTCCGGCGAAGACCCCATGAGCGACCATGACCTCATCGTCATCGGCGGCGGGGAAGCCGGCCTCGCGGCCGCGCTGCGCGCCACGCACCTGGGGGCCAAGGTCCTGGTCGTCAATCGCGAGGCCGAGCTCGGCGGCGGCTGCGTCCGGACCGGCACCCTGCCGAGCAAGACCCTGAGCAACGCCGCCCATTTCCTCGAGAGCCTCAAGCAGGCCAAGCGCTACGGCGTCCCCGTGGTCGAGAACGCCCGGGCCGACTACAAGACCATCCTCGAGAGCCGCCACAAGACGACCATGTGCGAGGTCGGCGTCCTGACGACGCTCCTGCGCAAGAACGCCATCACGGTCCTGACCGGCCAGGCCGCCTTCCGGGGGCCGCGCGAGATCGAGGTCAGGCTGCCCGACGGGACGGCGCGGCTCGTCCCGTCGCCACGGACGATCATCGCCACCGGCTCCCGTCCGCTGCCCCTGCCCGGCCTGCCCTTCGACGGCCGGGCCGTCCTCTCCGCCGACGAGCTCACGGCCCTGGACGCGATACCGCCGCGCTTGCTCATCGTCGGGGCCGGCGTCATCGGCTGCGAGATGGCCTTCATTTTCCGCTCGCTCGGCTCCGAGGTGACGATCGTCGAGAAAGCGGACCGGGCCCTGCTCGGCCAGGACCACGACGTGGCCGCGCTCATCACCCGCGAGCTCAAGAAGCGCGGCATCCGGCTCCTCGCCAAGACCGGCCTCGAGCGCGTCGAACGCGCCGCCGAGGGGGCGGGCCCCGTCCGGGCCGTCCTCGAGGGCGGCGAGACGGTCGCCGCCGACCGGATCATCATCGGCGTCGGCCGGCGCCCCAACACCGACGGCCTCGGCCTCGAGGCGTCCGGGATCACGCCCGGACCGCGCGGCGAGCTCCAGGTCGACGACCGGATGCGGACCTCCGTCCCCGGCATCTATGCCGCCGGCGACGTGCTGGCCCGGTTCATGCTCTCGTCCATGGCCGTGGTCGAAGCGCGCGTCGCGGCCGAGAACGCCATGGGCCTCGATACCCGGATGGATTACACCTGCGCGCCCTGGGGCCTCTACACCGACCCCGAGGTCGGCTCGGTCGGCCTGACCGAGGAGTGGGCCCGGACCGGCGGCACGGACATCGTCATCGGCGAGTGCGGCTACAACGACCTCGTCCGCTCCTGCCTCGACGCGAAAACGACCGGCTTCTTCAAGCTCATTTTCGACGCGGCCTCGCGCCGGCTCATCGGCGCCCACGTCGCCGGACAGGACGCTTCGGAGATCATCCACTTCGCCGCCCTGGCCGTCAAGATGGGCGCCCGGGCCGACGACCTCAGGGACATGGTCTATAACCACCCGACCGTGTCGGAAGGCTTCGGCAGGGCCGCCGCGGACGCCCTGAATAAGCTCGAACAAAGGACCTCGTCATGAAGCGCTCCTCCCGCCGCCCCTCGCGCGGACCTTCGACCGCCCTCTTCGCCATGGCCGTCGGGGCCGTGGCGCTCGTCGCCTACATCTTCTCCTCGCCCGCCGCCGGGCCGGCCCCGTCAGGCCCGGCCCGGACTTCGACCGTCCGTCCCGTTGCCGACGGCACGAAGGCGTTCGCCCACGTCGCGTTCCTCGCCTCCGACGAGCTCAAGGGCCGCAAGGCCGGCACGCCCGAATACCGGCGGGCCGCCGAGTACGTCGCGGCCGAGATGCAGAAGATCGGGCTCAAGCCGGGCGGCGACAACGGGACCTGGTTCCAGGAGGTCCCGTTCAAGGCCTGGACGGATTTCGTCCAGCCCATCCGCCTCGAGATCCTGAAGCCGGCCCGCCGGGTTTACTTCCCCGGCCGGGAGCGGGATTTCGCGCCGGTCCGGGGCACGGGTTCGGGCACGGTCCGCGGCGGCCTCGTCTTCGCGGGCTACGGCGTCGTCTCGGAGAAGGACAACTGGAACGACTACGCCGCGCTCGACGTCAAGGGCAAGATCGTTCTGGTCATGCCCGACCTGCCCGAACCGCTGGGCACCGACGCGAGGGCGGACTGGAGCTTCAGCCAGAAGGTCAAGACGGCGGCCGAAAAAGGGGCCGTCGGCCTCATCGAGATGGACCTCCCCGCGCCCGGCGACGCCGCCCCCCAGCCGGGCCAGCGCCGCCCGCGGCCCGGGATGCTGACGCCCGGCCAGTGCCCCGACGGCTTCGTCGTCATGCGGGCCGGCCGCAATTTCCTCAGCGACGCCTTCTACCTGGTCGAAAAGAGCTGGCGCGACCTGGTCAGCAAGACGCTCCGTCTCAAGCGGTCGTTCACGCTGGACCTCGGGGCCGAGATCGAGATGGAGGCCCACTATCATCGCGGAGGACCGCGTCGCCCCCAATGTCATCGGCATCCTGCCGGGCACGGACCCCAAGCTCAAGGCCGAGGCTCTGATCATGGGCGGCCACCTCGACCACCTCGGCGTTGGCGTCGACGGCTGGATCTATCCGGGCGCGGACGACAACGCCGCCTCGGCCGCGGTCGTGCTGGAGACGGCCCGGGCCCTCGCGGCGGCCGGGTTCAAGCCGGCCCGGACCATCGTCTTCTGCTCCTGGGCCGGGGAGGAGGTCGGGCTCGGTGGGCTCGCGCTACTACACCGAACATCCCGTCGTCCCGCTCGACAAGACCGCCCTGTACATGAACATCGACATGGTCGGGACGGGCGACGACGATCTCCTCGTCGGCGGCATGACCGAGTTCGCCGAGCTCTTCGAGATCGTCAAGCGGGGCCTCGACCCGCAGACGATCGCCAAGCTCAGGCCCCGTCCGAACTACCGCGGCTCCGACCACACGTCGTTCTGGGACAAGAACGTCCCGGCCATCAGCCTGCGCACCGGCGAGGTCCTGACGGAAAGGCTCGACGACGAGCATCCCGAGTACCATCGGCCCGGCGACCGGCCCGGGATGATCGACCCCGAGCTGCTGCGCCTGGCGAGCCAGTATCACTGCGACATCCTCAAGTCCCTCGGCACGACCCGGGAGAACCTGAACGATCCCGTCTTCCGGACGCTGTTCCTGCACCGTGACGCCGAGGTCGTTGACATGCATTGCGACACCATCGGCCGGTATCTCGCCGGCGAGGACCTGACCCAGGACCTGCCCCAGGGCCACATCGACATCCCCAAGCTCCAGCGCGGCGGCATCGACCTCCAGGTCTTCGCCTGCTTCGCCCCGCCGCCGGCGACCGAAATGGAGAAGGCCCGATCGGCCAAGGGCGTTTGGGCCCAGATCGAGAAGGTCCACGAGCTGGTCGAGAAGAACCCGGACCGGCTCACGCTGGTGCTCACCCCGCAGGACGCCAACGCGGCGCGGAACGAGAAGACCGGGGCCCTGATCGGGATCGAGGGCGGCTACGCCATCGAGGACGACCTCGTCCTGTTGCGCGAGTTCTATCGCGCCGGCGTCCGGCTCATGACCCTGACCCACTGGACCGCGACCGACTGGGCCGACGCGTCGGGCGATCCGAAGCCGGTCCACGGCGGCCTGACCGATTTCGGCAAGCAGGTCGTGGCCGAGATGAACCGGCTGGGCATGATCATCGACGTGTCCCACGCCGGCGACACGACCTTCTGGGACGTGTTGAAATATTCGAAGGCGCCGGTCGTCGCCTCGCACTCGTGCTGCCGGGCGCTCGCGCCGCACCACCGGAACCTGAGCGACGAGATGCTCAAGGCCTTGGCCGAGAAGGACGGGGTCGTCGGCATCACGATCCTGCCCGGGTTCCTGAACACCGCCCTGGTCGGGAAGGAGGACGAGGTCTTCGCCAAGGTGGCGGCCGAGCACGGGCTGCCGGCGGGATACGAGGCCCTCAGCAAGATCGAGCCGGCCAAACGCAGCGCCTTTTTTGCCGAGGTCGAGAAGCGCTGGGCCGAGGTGAAGAAGACCCTGCCGAGGGTCGACGTCACGACGGTCGTGGACCACATCGACCACGTCGTCAAGGTCACGGGCAACTGCGATCACGTCGGCCTGGGCTCCGATTTCGACGGCATCGAGCGATACGCCGGCCGGCCTGGAGAACACCGGCCTCTACCCGAACATCACCAAGGAGCTGGTGCGCCGGGGCTACAGGCCCGAGGACATTCGCAAGATCCTGGGCGGCAACTTCCTCCGGGTCTTCAGTCGGGTCGCGGGGTCGCGATAGTGGCGTCGGACCATAGGAATGAACTGATTTATCAATTATTTGGGGCCGCTTGGGAGCACAAAAACGGCCTTGAGTCGGCGTTTTTGACCCCAAAAACGAAACATGTTATTTTGGTGAAAGATGACTGACCCTGAAGAGCTGGCCCCCGGAGCGGCAGTTCCGGAGAGGCTTGAAACCGAGACCGAGCTCGAGGCGCCGCTCATCCTCGACCGGTCCCGCCACCGCATCTCGCGACGCGACATCGATCCCGACTGCCTCAAGGTCCTCTACCGGCTGAACTCCCACGGCTTCGTTGCTTACCTCGTCGGCGGCGCCGTCCGCGATCTCATGCTCGGCCGCCGGCCGGCGGATTTCGATGTCGGGACGAACGCCCACCCGAACCAGATCAAGAAGCTCTTCCGCAACGCCTTCCTGATCGGCCGCCGCTTCCGGCTGGCCCACGTCCGGTTCCAGGGCGGCAAGATCGTCGAGGTCTCGACGTTCCGCCGCAAGCCCGATGAAGAGGAACTCGCGGCCGAGCGTGAGGAGGAGGCCGCCCGGGCCGCGGCAGCCGAGCCAGGGTCCCAGACCGGAACAGATACGGAGGAAATGGGCCCGAGCGGGGAGTATCAGGCAGAACAAGAAGCGTCAGCAGCGGCTGAGACCCTTGAAAAGAGGGACCCTCCTGCTTCGGGGACAGCTCCCCGTCAAGAACCGCCGCAAGATCACGACCGTCCGGATAACGCCGACGCCGGTCCGCTTCCCGAGTGCGCCCTGCCCCTCCCGCCCGGCCAAAAGGGCCGCGGCCGCCTGCCCTTGAAGCCCATCGCCTACGGCACGCCGCGCGAGGACGCCTTCCGGCGCGACCTGACCATCAACGCCCTGTTCTACGACATCGCGACGTTCTCGGTCATCGACTACGTCGGCGGCCTGGATGACCTCGAAGCCGGCCGCGTCCGCATCATCGGCGACCCGGATGCGAGCTACGCCGAGGACCCGGTCCGCATCTGGCGCGTCCTGCGGCACGCCTCGCGCCTCGGCTTCACCATCGAGGACAAGACAGGCGAGGCGATCCGTCGCCACAGCCACCGCCTCGATATCTGCTCCGGCGCCCGTCTCTTCGAAGAGCTCAACAAGGACATGAAATCGGGCAGTACCCGGGCCTTCTTCCAAGCCGCCCGCGCCTACGGCATCCTGCCGCGCGTCCTCGGCAACGTCGGCGAGATCTATCAGGCCTCCGACAACGCCTTCGAGCGGCTGACCTTCCTCCTGGGCGCCCTGGACGCCTCGATCAGCGCCGGCGGATCGCCGCCGCCGGAGGTCGCCTACGGCCTCCTGCTCTGGCCCTGGGCCGAGCCGCTTCTGGCGGCCATGCAAGGCGACAAGCCGAAGGTGCTCTACGAATCGTTCCGCGGGGCCGGCGCGACCGCCACGGTCCCCAAAACGCTGCTGATCGAGACCGTCCACACCCTGGTCATCGTCGACCACATGCTCCGGGCCCTGAACGACGGGAAGATGCGCTGGGCCCTCAAGGAGCGGCCCCATTATCCCCAAGCGTCGCGCATCGCCTCGCTCCTCGTCCGGGGCAACTTCGGCGAATGCGACGACCCGTTCTCTCTTATTTACCGGGAGCGCTTCGGCACGCGCCCCCGCTCCCGGCCGCACCGGCACCGCCGCCCCAGCAAGAAGCCCATCCCGCCTCCTCCCCCCGAATAGGCAGCCTCTTCGTTTTAGGCCCCAAAATGTCACCTATCTTGCTGATATCATTCTGATTCCTGGGCCCGGCCCATTGTGTGCTATAATCGCGTTCCTGTAGCCTGAACTGAAGGAGTGTCGACGTCATGGCCACGAAACTCCGCGCAACGTCTTCCCGCACCTTGACCCTGGACGGCTGGAACCTCCGCCGCGTCCTCTCGTTCCTTTTCGGCCTGGGCATGATCGCCGCCTCGGTCCTGACCATCCGCCACTTCTTCCTGGCCAATTATCCCAAGACGATCTTCACCGGCTCCTTCTGCGACATCAGCGCCTTCTTCAACTGCGACAGCTCGGCCTTCTCGCCGATCTCCGCCGTCTGGGGCATCCCGCTCGGCTTTTTCGGGGCTTTTCTCGGCGCCCTCTTCGCCCTGGGCACGATCTTCCCGTCCGAGGCCTTCGAGCGGACCAACAAGTCCCTTTCGCTCCTCAACGTCATCGGCGTCATCTCGCTCTTCCTCTATTCGGTCCTCCACCTCGGCTCGCTCTGCCTGCTCTGCTCGGGCTTTTACCTCTTCTCGATCCTGAGCTTCATCCTCTTCGCCGTCTACGGCATCGACCGCAGCGTCCGGAACCCGATCCGCCGCTGGGTCCATCCCTCCTTCAAGCTCCTGGCCGTCTTCGCCGTCATCGCCGCGGTCGGCGGCACCTCGATGATCGAGTACCACGACGCCCGCAAGGCGGCCCAAACAGGCACGGCCGTCAACATCGTCAAGCAGTACTTCGAGCTGCCCAACGTCGCCTCGCCGTCCTTCCTCTCGCCCTACTGGGCGGTCAAGTCGACGGACAAGTTCGAGGATGCGCCCATCCGGATCGTCGAGTACACCGATTTCATGTGCCCCGACTGTTACTATCTCAGCCAGCAGCTCGACAAGCTCAAGAAGGACTTCGCCGGCAAGATCAACGTCGCCATCCAGTTCTTCCCGCTCGACGCCTGCAACACGGTCGTCCCGGAGAAGGGCAACCTCCATCCGGGCGCTTGCGAGCTGACCTACCTCGCCGCCGGCAATCCGGCCCGCTTCCCGGAGATCCACGACGAGATCTGGGCCAACTTCGCCCAACGCAAGGACCCCGCCTGGCGGGCCGCTCTGGCCAAGAAGTACGGCACGGAAGGCGCTCCCAAGGACCGGGCCCTGCAGGCTCTCGTCAAGAAGATCATCGATACAGGCGCCGAGTACGAGAAGACCTCTGACAAGTTCCAGCACGGCATCCGCTCGACCCCGACCATGATCGTCAACAACCGGATGCTCATCGGCACCCTCCCCTATGACCATCTCAAGGCCATCTGCCAGGCCCTGGTCGACGAGTCGGCCGGCGGCCCGAAGAAGTTCATCGAGAACTGGGTCGAACCGACGCGCCGGAAAAAGAAATAATCTCCGGGAGCCGATCATGCCGCCGGCCGCGCGCCGCCTCTCCGACATCAAGGCGGTCGCGGCGACGGCCCTTCTCCTGCTCTTCACGGCTTCGGCCGGCCCATCCCCGCCTCCTTTTTCTTTCCCGTCGCCGGCCCGGCAATCCGGCGCCGGGGTCGGGACCATTGATCTGAGCGCGATCCCCAGCGCCGCCGAATACCGCACCGACGTTCCCAAGGGGCCGGGATTCGTCGGCAGCGACGCCGCCGTCCTCAGCCGTTCGCTGGCCCGCATCGACCAGGCCCTGAAGACGACGCTCAGCCCGGACCGCCGCCTGGCCAGGCTGGCCCGCTGGGTCTACGATCGCCTCGGGCCGGACCGGGCCCTGCCGCCCCAGAGCGCCGTCGATCTCCTGGCCAGCCGGCTCGGCCTGGCCGAGCCGCTGCCCCTCATGCTTTTCATCCAGGCCCCCGACACGTCGCGTCTGGCCAACACCGTGACGTCGAACCTGGCCCGCGTTTCCGATCTCGCCGATTACACCCACATCGGGGGCATCGCCGAGTACCAGCCGGATACGAGCGTCGTCGTGGTCATCGTTCTCAGCCGGCGGCACGTCGAGATGACGCCCGTACCCCGCCGCCTCGAGGCGCCCGGCCGCGTCGCGCTCTCCGGCCGGCTCCTCGGCGGCTACGCCAAGCCGGAGCTCGCTCATACGCTGCCTTCCGGCGAGACCCGGCTCGAGCCCCTCGGTCAAGGCCCCGGTTTCCGCAGAACGATCGATCTCTCCGAGAAGGGACGCCACCGCCTCGAGATCATGGCCGACGGGGCGGAAGGGCCGACCGTCGTCGCCAACTTTCCCGTTTTTGTCGCGGTCCCGGTCGACGGATCGGTCGAGCTTCCCGCGGCGACCCGCCGGCCGCAAGGCGCGGGCCAGGTCGAGGACCGCCTCCTCGAGCTCATCAACGCCGACCGGATGAAGGCCGGGGCCGGCACGCTTGTCCTCGACCCGGCGCTGTCCCTGGTCGCCCTCCGTCACAGCGAAGACATGCGCGCCCACGACTTCGTGGCCCACACCTCGCCGACGACGGGGAGCGCCGAGGAACGCCTCCATGCGGCCGGGATCGCCACACCGCTGGCCGCGGAGTGCGTCGGCAAGGGCTACTCGCCCGACGAAATCCACCGGGGCTTCATGGACAGCCCGGGCCACCGGGCCGCGATCCTGCTCGCCGGCGCCACCCATGTCGGCATCGGCGTCGTGGCCGCCAAGGAAGGCGACCGCACGACTTATTTCGTCACCGAGCTCCTCATCCGCCGCATCCCGGCGCTTCCCGCCGACGCCACGGCCGCGTTCCTGGCCGCCCTGAACGGCCTGCGCGCGGAAAGCGGCGCTCCGCCGCTCGCCGAAGACGCCGAACTGAGCCGGGTCGCGGACGAGACCGCCCGCGAGTACGTGGGGAACGACGCCCCGAGCGAGAAGCAGGTCATGGATGACCTCAAGAAACGGCTGACGGGTCTCCCGTTCAAGCCCCGGACGCTCACCGCCGTCCTGGGCGTCGTCGATTCCCTCGAGGAGGCGGCCAAGCGCGCGGCGGCCGATCCCAAGGGCGGACGGGCCCGCAGCCTCGGTCTCGGCCTGGCCCAGGGAACGCGGTCCGGTCTGCCGCCCAATTCGATCGTTCTGGTCGTGATCTACGTCAACTAGCGGGGCGGAGGAGGGAGACTTGAGGCGGAGGCCCTAGATCCGGGTCCCCAAACTGACGAATCGGGCCGCATCGGCTTCAGCTTGAAAGGCCCGGAAAAAACCACAAAAAACCCCTTTTTTCACGTTTTTTCAAGAATCGACTTTGTGGCTCCTATCGTCCCTGCCTTAAGGCTCCGAAGACGACAGGACCCGGTTGCCTCTTTCGTGTTCAATTTAAGCCAAATCCCCAAAAATCAGCTGAACGAACGCGATTTTCCCGTCTAATTTCGGTCTTCCCTCAAACTGTCCGGGATGTCCCTATGTCAAGAGCCGTTTTCCCTCGTGGAAAAGAAATCTCTTGACAAGCAGTGTAATACACACTATGCTTATATCGCACATTATAGTGAGGCACACATTATGACAGAAAAAGAACGCACCGAGCGCGATATTGGCAGCCTCGAAACGGAGATGAACCGGGGGTTCCTTCACATCCTGGTCCTGGCCTTGCTCGAAAAAGACATGTACGGCTATTCCATGGTCAAGCTCGTCGAGGGCCTGGGCTACAAGGTCGAGGAGAACACCCTCTATCCCCTTCTCCGCCGGCTCGAAAAGAACGGCTGGATCGCCTCCAAGTGGGACCTGAGCGAGGACCGGCCCCGCAAGTTCTACGCCGTCACGGCCGCCGGCCGTTCGCTCCGGGCCGCGCTCCTCGAGGTCTGGAAGACCCAGATCCGCGTCCTTGACCAAGTCACCAAGGAGATCCGCCATGTCTGACAAGCTCGAAGCCTATCTCGAAGAGATCAGCCACTTCCTCTCCGGCAGGGCCGAACGGGAAGAGATCCTGACCGACATCCGCAGCCACATCCTGGAGAAGGCCGCCGAGGGCGCGGGGGGGACCGCCAACGACGCTGCGATCGAGCGGGCCATCGCCGGCTTCGGCCCGGCCCGCCGGGTCGCCGAGCGCTATCTCGACGAAAGCCGCCCCATCATCGCTCCCGCCTACAAGCGCTTCCTTTTCCGCTATACGACGCTCCTGTTCGCCATCCATACGATGCTGACCATCGTGGCCGTCATTTTCAAGAAGGTCTTCATCGTCTTCCCGTTCCTGTTCATGCCCCGCCTCGGCGTCATCGAGGCCCTGATGTACCTGCCGACGGCCTTTCTGGCCGACCTCGGCATCGTCACCATGGTCCTCTACCTCATCACCCAAAGCGGCAAGGACATCCGGCTCCCCTGGCCCAAGTTCGCCGTCGACATCAATGAGGTCAAACCCCCGGTCCTGGCCGAGCGCATCTTCACCGGGATCGCGGCGTTCGTCATGCTGGGCCTCACCGACGGCGCCGTGTATCTCTTCATCAAGTATCACGCCGTCTTCTTCGTCAACCTGGACTGGAAGGACCCGCGGCCGCTCTTCACACCGGACGCGGGGCGCCGCCTCTCGCTCATCCTGATCGCCATGCTCGCGACCTCGACGATGTCGCTCTTCATCAAGATCCTGACGAAGTCGCGCTGGGTCGATATCGTCGGCGACATCGTCTCGCTCGGCCTCATCGGCGTGGTGCTGACCCAGCCCTGGGAGAACCTCTTCGCCGTTCGCATCGCCGAGGACCTCCTGCCCAAGATCCGCTACGGCGCCAAGTTCATCCTCCTGTTCATCGCGGCCTTCATCACCGTCGACCTGATCAAGCACATCGTCATCCTCAGCCGCCGCAGGCTCAATCCGGGGACCTCCAAGTAGGTCATATCGGGGGACACGGACAAATGGACACACGCTCCAAGAGGGACAGTCCCCTCCTGGTTGATTGACTCGCACCGGGGCGTGTGAAAAAATGGCTCCAACGGCCGCCAGATACGGCCCAAGGCCATGGAGAACCGTTCGGCAGGAGCAGCGCGGGCCATTCAGCCAGGCCGGAGTCGGACAGTTGTTCCTTCCGTCGGGCGACTCTGTTGTTCGGTCTGCCTCATCCTGACCCTGGCTCCTCCTCTGGCGGCCCAGGCGCCGGGCCAAGCGACATCGCCGAAATTCTCGCTCGGCGGCATGATCGCCGGCACGGCCCAAGCCCGCTTCGACGTCTTCGAGCCCTTTTTGAGCCTCCGGGCCATCCCCCAGCTCGACTTTTCGCTTCCGGCCGGCCGCGGCTGGACCTTCGACGGGGAGGCTTCGGCCAACGCTTACGGAACGCTCGCGTTCCCGCGTCATTCCGACGCTGACACCTCGGCCGGCCTCAAGCCCTATCGCGGCTGGCTCCGCTTCTCGAGCGCGCGCTTCGAGGCCCGGCTCGGCCTCCAGCAGCTCAGCTTCGGCTCGGCCACCCTTTTTCGGCCGCTGATGTGGTTCGACTCGATCGACCCGCGCGACCCGCTCCAGCTCACCGACGGCGTTTACGGCCTTCTCTTGCGCTTCTATGCCAAGGGCAACGCTAACGCCTGGATCTGGGGGCTCCTCGGCAACAGCGAACGGCGCGGCTTCGACGCGGTCCCGCCCGACAGGAAGGCGGTCGAGTTCGGCGGGAGGATCGAGCTGCCCCTCTTCAAGGGCGAGATCGGCGCGACCTATCACCACCGCAAGGCCGAGATCGGCGTCCTCGTCCCGATCATGTCCCCCATGTCTTCGCCCTTTTCGCTCTCCTCGTCTTTCAGGTCCTCCCCGCCTTCTTATTCGATCCCGTTGGCTGGGCCATCCTTCGTTATCTCGGGGCCGGCCTCTTCGCTCCTCGTCTCCGGGGCGCCTGATCTTCCCTCCGCCTCTCCCCTGCCCATCTCCCCCGTGCCGGAGGACCGCTTCGGCATCGACGGCAAGTGGGATATCGGCATCGGCGTCTGGTTCGAGGGCGCCCTCGTGCATCAACACTCGGCCTACCCCGCGCCCTTTTACCAGCGCGCCTACACCCTCGGCGCCGATTACACCTTCTCGGTCGGCCGCGGCCTGACCGTCCTCACCGAGCACTTCCGCGTCGACTCCGCCGTCCGGGCTTTCGCCGCCGGCAACGGCCTGACGTTCTCGGCCCTCCTCCTGCGCTATCCGCTCGGTCTCCTCGACGAGCTCTCGGGCATCGTCTACTTCGACTGGAAGGACCGGGGCTGGTACCGTTTTCTCGGTTGGACGCGCAAGACCGACGCGATCACGTTCAGCGCCATCGTTTTCTGGGACCCGACGGAACTCGCCGTCTTCCCGGGGCTGGCCGGATCGGGCTCTTTCGCGGGAACGGGTCTCGAGCTCGTTCTCGCGTATCACTTTTGACAGGACGAAGCCGCCATGACCGACGCACCGCTCATCGTCATCCAGGACCTGAAGAAGGTCTACGCCATGGGGCCGCATAAGCTCGAGGCCCTGGCCGGGGTCAATCTCTCGTTCCTCCCCGGCGAGTTCGCGGGCCTCGTCGGCCCCTCGGGCTCCGGTAAGACGACCCTCCTCAACATCGTCGGCTCGCTCGACGTCCCGACCGAGGGCTCGGCCCTGGTCATGGGCCGCCGGATCGAGACGCTGTCCCACAGGGAGGCCGCCCGCCTGCGCAGCCGCCACATCGGCTTCATCTTCCAGACCTTCAATCTCCTTCCCGTCTACTCCGTCTACGAGAACGTCGAGTTCGCCCTGCTCCTCCTCGGCGACCCCCCCGCCGAAAGGCGGCGCAAGGTCATGGCCGCCCTCGAGTGGGTCCGCCTGGCCGGCCGGGCCAGATCGCGCCCCTCCCAGCTCTCCGGCGGCGAGAGCCAGAGGGTGGCCATCGCCCGGGCCGTGGTCAAGCGGCCCGAGCTCGTGCTGGCCGACGAGCCCACCGCCAACCTCGACGCCGAGAATTCCCACAACATCCTGCGCACGATGGAGGATCTCAACCGCGAGCTCGGCACGACGTTCCTCTTCGCCACCCACGACGCCAAGGTCATCGAGCACCTGCGGCGCAAGATCACCCTGGTCGACGGCCGCGTGACCGCGGACGACAGGCTCACGCCGGCGGCGCGAGCCGGCCAAGGCGGGTCCGCGCCGTCCCCGGGAGGGCGGCCATGATGCTCCTCAAGCTGGCCCTCAAGAACCTCCTCGGCGCCGGCCTCCGGACCTGGCTCAACGTCTTCGTCTTGTCACTCGCCTTCGTCCTGATCATCGCCACCCAAGGCCTGATCCAGGGCATGAACCGCCAGGCCGAGCAGGCCATGATCGCGACGGAGGTCGGCGGCGGCCACTTCCAGCATCCGGCCTACGATCCCTACGACCCGTTGACGCTCCCGGACGCCCACGGCCCCATCCCCGACGCGCTGGCGCCTTTCGTCGCCGCGGGGCAGGCCGCGCCCGTTCTCGCCACCCAGGGCACGATCTACCCCGAGGGCCGGCTCTACACGATCGTGATCAAGGGCATTGACCCCGGCCAGAAGATCCTGAACCTGCCCACGTCCTTCCTGGCCGGGCCTCTCAAGAGCGACGCGGTCCGGGTCCTCATTGGCACACGACTGGCCAAGACGACCGGGCTCAAGCAAGGCGACGAGTTCACCCTGCAGTGGCGCGACGCCCACGGCACCTTCGACGCGCTTGATGCCATCGTCGTCGAGGTTTTCTCGACCACTGTCCAGACGGTTGACGTCGGCACGATCTGGGTGCCGCTCGAGCGGCTCCGGCAAATGACCGGGCTTTCCGGCCAGGCCACCTACGCCGTGCTGGCGAAGGACGCCCCCGCGCCCGCCGGTGCCGCCCCCTGGGTCTTCCGCAGCCGCGAGGATTTCCTGTCCGACCTGAGGGCCCTGGTCAAGACGAAGACCGTCGGGAGCTCGATCGTCTATGTCATTTTTCTGGCCCTGGCCATGCTGGCCATTTTCGACACCCAGGTTCTCTCGATCTTCCGGCGGCGCCGCGAGATGGGTACGCTGATGGCCCTCGGCTTCACCCGTGGCCGGGTCATCGCGCTCTTCACCGTCGAGGGCCTGCTCAACGGGGTCCTGGGGGCTCTCCTCGCCGCGGTCTACGGCATCCCGCTCCTGTCGTGGTTCGCCCGCACCGGCTGGGCCATGCCGGCCGGCGTCGACAGCTACGGCTTCGCCATCGGCCAGCGCCTGTTCCCAGCCTTCAGCGCCGGGCTGGTGGCCGGGACGACGCTCCTCGTTCTGGTCGTCACGGCCATCGTGGCGTTCCTGCCGACGCGGCGCATCGCCGAGCTCAAGCCGACCGACGCCCTCAGGGGACGACTGTCATGATCCGCTTCCTCATCAAGGGACTGCTGCGGGACCGGGCCCGCAGCCTTCTGCCCTTCCTGACGGTCTTCCTGGGATCGATGCTGACGGTCCTCGGCTACAGCTGGATCACGGGGATCGTCTCCGACGTCACCGAAGCCACCGCCCGGTTCACGGCCGGCCATGTCAAGATCATGTCCCGGGCCTACGCCGCCGAGGCCGACGAAGCTCCGAACGACCTGGCCTATGCGGGGGTCAAGGCGCTGTTGACGGAGCTTGGACACGATTTTCCGGGGCTGATCTGGACGCCGCGGACCCGGTTCGGCGGGCTCATCGACATCCCCGACGCGAACGGCGAGACCAAGGCCCAGGGGCCGGCCGCGGGGCTGGCCGTCGACCTGCTCTCGCCGGCCAGCCCGGAACGGCGGTTCCTCAACCTCGACAAGGCGGTCGTGCGGGGCCGGCTGCCCGACGCCCCTGGGGAGATCCTTGTCGCCGACACCTTCGCGACGAGGCTCGGGATCGGCCCCGGCGCCGCGGCGACCCTGATCAGCGCCACGATGTACGGGGAGATGGCCGTGCACAACTTCGTCGTGGCCGGCACGATCCGCTTTGGCATCACGGCCATGGACCGCGGCGCGGTCATCGCCGACATCCACGACGTCCAGGACGCCCTCGACATGAGGGACGCGGCGGGCGAGATCCTGGGGTTCTTCCGCGATTCGGTCTACCGGGAGAAGGAGGCCGCGGCCGTGGCGGCGGAATTCAACGCCGCCCACCGGGGCGACCAGGGCGACTTCGCTCCGGTCATGGAGACGATGCGCGAACAGGGCGGCCTCGCCGACCTGCTCGACATGGCCAAGTCGGTCTACGGCTGGATGCTGGTCGCGTTCGTCCTGGTCATGTCGATCGTGCTCTGGAACTCGGGGCTCATGGGCAGCCTGAGGAGGTACGGCGAGTTCGGCATCCGCCTGGCCCTGGGCGAGGACAAAGGGCGGCTCTACCGGTCGCTCATCGCCGAGGGCCTGGCGATCGGCGTCATCGGGTCGATCGCCGGGACGGCCGTCGGGCTGGCGGGCGCCTACTATCTCCAGGCCAAAGGCGTCAATATCGGCGCGTTCATGAAGACCGCCTCGATCATGGTCACCGATGTGGTCAGGGCCCGGGTGACGCCGGCGAGCTGGTTCATCGGCTTCGGGCCGGGGCTCGCGGCCACGTTCCTAGGCCGGGCCGCGTCCGGCATCGGCATCTACAAGCGCCAGACCGCGACGCTGGCCAAGGAGTTCGAAGGGTGAGAAGACGAACACGGTTGATCGCGTCGATCATGACGGCCATGGTCGCGGGCGGGGGGGCGGCCGTTCCGGCCGCGGTCCAGGCCCCGAACGGCGAGGCCATTCTGCTGCGCGTCGACGACAACATGGGCTCGGACAACAAGATCATCACCAGCGCCATGACCGTCCACGGCCGGCGCGGCTCGCGGACGATCCGGGCCAAGTCGTGGACCCGGGGCCGGACAGAGTCGTTCACGGAGTATCTCGACCCGCCGCGCGAGAAGGGCACCAAGATGCTCAAGCTCGGCGATCAGCTTTGGACCTACACGCCGGCCGCCGACCGAACCATCCTCATCTCCGGGAGCATGCTGCGTCAGTCGGTCATGGGTTCGGACCTGTCCTATGAGGACATGATGGAAGACCCCCGGCTCTCGAACCTCTATGCGGCGACGGTGGCGGGCGAAGAGGAGGTCGGGAGGCGGCCCTGCTGGGTCCTCGATCTCGTCTCGAAGGGCGGCGACATCGCTTACTACAGGCGCAAGGTCTGGGCGGACAAGGAGCGCGACGTCGCTCTGAGGGAGGAGCGCTACGCCAAGAGCGGCAAGCTCCTCAAAACGACCGAGGTCACGGCCGTCGAGAGGCAGGGCGGCCGCTGGGTGCCGACGCATATCGTCTTCAAGGACGCGCTCAAGGAGAGCGGCGGGACCGAATTCGTGATCGAGACGATCGAGTTCAACGCCAAGATCCCCGACTCGCTGTTCACGAAAGCTTCCCTTCGCTAATCCGGTCGGCGGGAAGCGGATCCTGAGGAGCGACCATCAGAAGGGAGCTAAAGGGGGGACGCGATACTCGTTCCCTATATCTTCAGCGTCTGGAAAATAGGGAATAGCTATCATGTCCCCCATCTTAGAATCCTGCGATTTCAGGGCAGGAAATTCGCGGCGTCGCTGGCGATCGACGATTCGAGGAAGACGGAGATCGCCCGGGCGACCGTGAAGACGACGAACCCCATGATGACGATAGCCAGCGCGATGAGGGCGATGGCCTTGGTGTTCGAGACCTTCTTGGCCAGGCCCTGAGGCGAGAGCACGTCCCACAGGGTCTTGCCGACGAAGCCGATCATGATCATCAGGCCGAAAAAGAGCCGGTAGCTGTTGATCCGGCCCTGGGCCTCGGTCTTGTCCGTAAGGTGGAAGAACGGGGAGACCAGCCAGACGGCAAAGAGCAGGACGAGGGCCGTTACGGCGACGGGCAGGACTTTTTTCCGGTCGATGCGGATCTTCATCGGCCCCTATTATAGGGAAATCGGGGCCACAATACTATTTTCCGAATTTCCAGAAGGCCTGATACCGCCCCGAAGCTCGGGCACGGCTCAGTCTCGTCAGCCGGAACCCGGAACGGCCGTGTAGACCGTCATCTCGGACTCGGTCATCGTGGGAGTGTCGACGACGATGCCCTGGGATGTGTCCGCCAGCCCGCCCAGGCTGATGATCGTCGACCGGGCCGACGTCAGCCATGTACTGATCCCCGGATAGGACGGTTCGTGCGTCGGGCTGTGATCGATCGGGTAGAGGACGTATTTGGCCGCCCAATAGTCGAGGGCCACGGGATCCTGGCTGGCAACGATCTGGTTGGCCCGATAGGGGTTCGAGCCCGGATAGCCGTCCAGGGACTGGTAGGCGACCCAGATACAATCCAGGATATTGAGAACGGGCGTGCGGACCGCGGCCATCATCCGGCCGCACGTCTCGCCGAGGCCGGCATAGTGCCGGAAATCATCCTGCCCGTCGGACATCGAGACGAGGCCATACATGTGCTTGAGCGACGCCGTGATCTCCGACCCGCCGACATCATGGTGCTTGAGGACCGGGACGTTGATGAGCTTGAGGTTGGACGCGTAAGACGATCCCGGTCCAGACGCCTTCCTTGAGCTCGACCCGATGGCCGCCCGGCGTCGTGAAGCAGGGATAGGAGACATTATCGAGCCGGCGGTAGCCGTCGGTGGCGTGGTCGTTCGCGCCTATGAACGTCGCCCCGATAGAATCGAGGAGACGCGCCGACACCCGCGGGTCGTCGAAGTGATCGACCAGCCAAAGGAACGAATGGCTCTCGTCCTGGGCGTTGGCATGGACCTCGGTGTTCCCGTAGGTCGACGAGGTGTCGCAGGCCAGGCTGCCGCGGCCCTGGCCGTTCTCGATGATGACGACCTCGCCGCTGAAGCCGTCGGGATGCTCGAGGATCTTCTGAATGAGGCCCTGGACGACGTCGCTGTTGGTGCAGCCGCGGTATTTCCACTGGGCGTTGACCTTGATGAGCACCACGTCGGCGGCGGCGATGAGCCCGCCGCTGCCCCCCTCGGCCGACGAGCCGGCGGTGCGATAGAACTTGAGCCCGCGACGGCCCATCTCGGCGATGAGCTCGTCGACGCCGAGGTGATGATCCGTGCCCGTGACGGCGTTTGCGGGGATCTGTTCGATATGGAAGATAGCGCTCTTGGTGGAGGCCGGCGGCTCCGGCGTATCCGGAGAATGGCTTTGACAGCCGGCGAAGGGCAACGCCGCTGCGCCAGCGACCGTAAGCTTGACGAAGGCTCGTCTTTTCATGGCCTCACCGGTCCTCGATAGATTTCTTTTAAGACCTTGATATAGGCGAGGCTTGGGGTGATGTCAAGACTTGAGGTAAAATTCCCCCTCTAAATCGCCGCTGGAGGTGACCCATGGCTTTGATCATATGTCGAGAGACGAGCAGGACGTCGGACGGAGGTATCCGTCGCTTCGCCGGGATCGTCGCCCTGGCGGCCCTGGGCCTCGTAGCAGGTGCGGTCTCTCCGGCCGCCATGACCGCAGGCGAGGCGACGACGGCCAAGGTCGACCAGCTCTTCGCCGCCTGGGATAAGACGACCAGCCCCGGCGCGGCGCTGGCCGTGATCCAGGACGGCCGGATCATCTACGAGCGCGGCTATGGCATGGCCAAGATCGAGGACGGGATCGTCAACACGCCGGACAAGGTCTTCGACATCGGCTCGGTCTCGAAGCAGTTCACCGCGGCCTGCCTGGCTCTGCTCGTGCGAGAGGGCAAGGTCAAGGTCGACGACGACATCCGCAAGTACCTGCCCGAGATGCCGGTCTATGAAAAGCCGGTCACGGTCCGCCATCTCCTTCATCACACCAGCGGGCTGCGGGACTACAACGCCCTTCTTGAGCTGGCCGGGTTCCGGGCCGACGCCGACTGCCCGACCGTGGCCGAGGCGCTCGAGATCGTGAGACGCCAGAAGAAGCTCAACGACACGCCGGGCGACGAGTATTCCTACACGAACACGGGGTTCTTCCTGCTGAGCCAGATCGTCGAGCGTGTGAGCGGAAAGTCTCTCAACGCCTTCGCCCAGGAGCACATCTTCAAGCCCCTTGGCATGATGAGGACACTCTTTCAGGACGATCACACCCAGCTCATCAGGGACCGGGCGACGGGCTATGCGGGGGGAGAGGGCGGGACGTTCAAGATCAGCTTGAGCAACTGGGACGAGACGGGCGACGGCAACGTCTACACGACCGTGCGCGACCTGGCCTGTTGGGACCAGGCCTTCTATAGCGGCGCGCTGGGCCGGGGAGTGATGGACATGCTCCAGACGACCGACGTCCTCAACTCGGGCGAAAAGATCACCTACGCCTGGGGGTTGGTCGTACGCAAGTACCGGGGGCTGAAGGTCGTCGAGCACGGCGGGGCCTGGGTCGGCTTCCGGGCGGCGCTAGTCCGATTCCCCGAGCAGAGGTTCTCGGTCATCATCCTGTCCAATCTCGATTCGTTCGATCCATCGGGCCTGGCGTTCAAGATCGCCGATATCTATCTGGCGGGGCAGCTGAAAGGCCCAGAAGCGGGAGGACCGGCATCGAAGGCAGCGACGACGCCTGCAGGGCCGGCCGCTCTATCCGTGCCGTCGGCCGAGCTCGAGGCGCTGACGGGCCACTGGCAGGACGTCCGGTTCGGGGATTGGCTGACCCTGTCGCTGAAAGAGGGGAAGCTCATCGCCGCGCTCGGCGGAAGGGATTTCCCTCTCACTCCGGTCGCGCCGGGGAAGTACGTTGTGACCGAGAGGCCGGACGTCTCGATCACGTTCAAGCCGGCCGGGAGACAAAATCCGGCCACGGCGGAATTGACCGCCGGATCGACCGTGGAATATCGCTTCGAGAAAGCTCCTCCGCTCAAGGCCCCGAGACGCGGCCGATCTCGCGTCTTGGGCCGGGACCTATGTCAGCGAGGAGCTGCTCGACGTGCGCTATAAGCTCAGCGTCAAGAACGGCCAGCTGATGGTCGAGATGCGGACGATCGCGCCGACGCCGCTCAAGGCCATGGCGGCGGACAAGTTCACGGTGCCTGACCTCGACTGCAATCTCGAGTTCACGCGCGGCCGGAACGGCCAGGTGGACGGGTTCGAACTGAGCACCGGCCGCGCCTCCGGGATTGTCTTCAAGAAAGTCGTCTGAAGGGGCCGGACTGAGGAGGGCTTCATGGCCAAGATCACTATGCTGGGCACGGGTCTGATCGGGACGTTCTATACGCAAACGCTCCACGGCCTGAGGAGCCGCGATCGGGTCGTCAACGTCTATTCGAGATCGCCGGAAAGGGCCAAGGCTTTTGCCGCCGAACAGGGCATCCCCCATGCGAGCTCGGACCTGCGCGAGGCCATCCAGGACACGGAGTCCGAGGTCGTGGTCGTCGGGCTGCCGAACGATCGGCACGCCGAAGCGGTCAGGCTGGCCGCCGAGGCGGGAAAAGCCGTTCTCTGCACCAAGCCGCTGGGGCGGACGGCCGCCGAGGCCAAGGCGATGCTCGAGGCCGTGGAGGAGGCCGGCATTTTCGCCGGCTATCTCGAGGACCTCGTCTACACGCCGAAGACCCTCAAGGCCCTGGCTTCGACCAGGAACGGCGCCATGGGCCGCATCCTCTGGACGCGCTCGCGTGAGACCCATCCCGGCCCTCACAGCGCCTGGTTCTGGGACCCGGCCCGGTCGGGCGGCGGGGCGATCATCGACATGGGCTGCCACTGCATCGAGATCGGCCGGTCGTTCATCGGCAAGGACAAGCGGCCGCGGCGGGCCTTTTGCTGGGGCGCGACCCAGGTCCACCCGATCACGGCCGAGGACCACGCCATCGGGCTGGTCGAGTACGAGGGCGGCGCCATCAGCCAGTTCGAGGTCAGCTGGACGTTCCGGGGCGGCATGGACCTGCGGGACGAAGTGAGCGGCACGGAAGGCACGATCCGGCTCGACCATTTTCTGAGGACCGGCTTCGAGATGTTCACCGCCGCGGGCGAAGGCGGCTATGTCGCCGAGAAGGCCGAAGGCCGGACCGGGTGGCTCTTCCCGGTCGGCGACGAGGTCCACGAGCTCGGCTATGTCCACATGTTCCGAGACATGCTCGATGCCTGGGAGGCGCATCGCCAGCCAACGGAAACGTTCTACGACGGCTATCTGGTCAACGCGATCATCGACGCCTGCTATGCATCCATGAAGTCGGGCCGCTTCGAGCCGGTCAAGATCGAGAGATGGCCGGAGGATATTGGAGCCACAGGGCCCAAAACGCAGGCCCGCGCGGAGGGTCGGACGCCAGCCCAGGGCAAGAGGGACGTTGGCGGCCGCGGACCAGGGAGATCGGGCTCCTTTCTGGAGATCAAGACCGAGCGCCTCCCGGATGGCCGGACCAAGCGGATCCTGAAGGACAAGAAGTCCGGCCGCATCGTCGAGACGATCGATTGATGGGCGCGCCGGATCCGCTCGGCCGGAGAGAAGAAAGAAGGACCCGGCTCGTCCAAACGATGGGATCAGGTCGCCCCCCGGGCCAGGATAGATGGAAATGTCCGCTCCGAAAGGAATCCAGATGACACGATCGACCCTCGGCAGTAAGCTCCGCCTGTCCGGCTCCGCGTTCTTCGCCTCGGCGCTGGTGGCCCTCCTGACCGCTCCCCTTCCCGCTCAGGAGCAATACGGCCGCCCCGGCATCTCGATCGAGCCGGCCAGGGCGCCGGCCGTCGCGGCCCGCCGGGCCAGGCTGATGGACCGGCTCAAGGAGGGCCCCATCATCATCCCGTCGCAATACAGCTCCCGCGGCGGCCTGCAGGACAATCTCAATTTTGTTTACCTCGCCGGCTTCAAGGAAGCCGACGCGGTCCTCGTCCTTGATCCCGCCGGCAATCCCCGCGAGGCCATCTATCACCGCCTGGCCGGCGGTCCCGGCCAGCGGGGTCCGATGGGCGCCGGAGGCGGAGTGATCGTGGCGGCCGGGCCGGGCGGACCCGGCGGTCAATCCGGGTCCGCCGCAAGAGCGGGTCAGGCCGGCGACCAGAACGCGCCCGGACCCGACCAGGGGATCGTCGAGCGGCCGGCCGACCAGCTGGCTGCGGCGCTTCGCGGGCTGGCGTTCACGGGCCGGGCCAAGCGCGTCTATCTGCCGTTCTCCGACCTCGACTTCCTGGCCCGGACGTTCGGGGCCTCGGGTCTGCCGAATCCGTTCACGCAATCCGACGTCCTTCTCAACGTCGATCCGGCGCTCTCGGAGATGCGCCTGACCAAGGACGCCGCGGAGATCGCCGCCCTGCGCGAGGCCATCGACCTCACGGCCGAGGCCCTCAACGAGGCTTTCCGGGCGGCCGAACCGAAGATGCGGGAGATCGATCTGGCGGCGGTCCTCCGGTACTACTTCGACAAGAAGGACACCGAGGATTCGTTCCTTCAGGCCGCCTCGGGCCCGAACGCGACGAACGTCCATTTCGGAGCCACGGAGCGGGCGCTCGCGGCCGGCGACCTGGTCGTCTTCGATGTCGGCGCGTGGATCCGCGGCTACACCTCGGACATCAGCCGGACCGTCCCGGCGAGCGGACATTTCACCAAGGAACAGCGGGAGATCTACGCGCTCGTCCTCGAGGCCCAGAAGGCCGGCTGCGCCAAGCTCGTCCCCGGCGTCACGTTCAAGGCCGTCCAGACCGGAGTCGAGGACATCCTGATGGCCGGGCTCGAGAAGATGGGCCTCGTCACGGACGTCAAGAGCCCCTGGCAGAGGCGCCTCTACATCCAGCACGGTTTTGGCCACGGCATCGGCCTCGACGTTCACGACGTTTGGAGCTGGCACAGCCCGCGCCTCGACAAGGTGGCCATGGCCCCCGGGATGGTCATGACCATGGAGCCGGGATTGTATTTCCCCGAGGCTCGGTTCGAGGCTTTCCTCGACGCCCTCAAGGGCCGGGCGCCCGACGCGGAGATCGCCGCTTTCCGAGAGAAGGTCGGCCCCGTCTACAAAAAGTACGCCGGGATCGGCGTCCGGATCGAGGACGATGTGCTGGTCAAGGAAGGCGGGAACGAGGTCTTGAGCGGCGGCGTACCCAAGGAGATCCCGGAAGTCGAGAAGCTGGTGCGAGAGAGAAGCCCATTCAACCAAGTAAAGTGACCGAGGGGCTCAGCGCGCCGGAGCCATGGAGATCAGGGCCCGGAGAGTCCGGAAGCCGTCGATATAATCGTCGGCCGTGAAAGCCACGGTGCGGCCGTCGGTCCGTTTGATCCCCGGGAGCAGCATCGAGCCCATATCCGCCTGGGCCGAGACGTGATAGCCAAGCTCAAAGGTATAGGGCGAGTTCATCTTGAACGGCTTCAGCCGGCCGAGCCTAGCGAGCGCGTCCTTCATGCCGGCCTTGATCATCTGGCGGGCCTCGGCCATGGGCACGAGCTTGGCGGCCAGCCGGCCGTACGCCTCCTTGACCGGGACCGTCACCACCTCCTTGCCCAGGACCTCGGCCGTCTGTCGGCAGACGGCCGTGTCGCCGGTGACGAGGACGACGGGGACGCCATAGGTGCCCGCGATCAGGGCGTTGAGCCCAAGCTCCGGAAGCTCGACGCCGTTGACCTTGACGAACCGGACGACGCTGCTCGAGATCGTATGGTCCAGGACGGCGTCCTGAGTCCCGGCCTTGGCGTGGTAGCCGATGAAGACGCATGCTTGGAAGGACGCGTCGATCCCCTGCATCATGGAAAGCGGCTTGGGCGTGCCGCTGATCAGGATGGCCTTGGGGTGCAGGTCATCGGGATCGATATTGTCCATGGATCCGTGAGAGTCGTTGACCACGATCTCGGCCGCACCGGCTTCGAGGGCCCCTTCGACGGCGGCGTTCACGTCTTGAGCCATCCACTTGCGGGCCGCGGCGTATTCGGGCGTCCCCGGATTCACCTGGTCGCTATTGACGACCCCGCAGATGCCCTCCATGTCGACCGAGATGAAGATCTTGAGCTTCGGCTTCTGTTGGGCCGAGGCCGGGGCCAAGCCAAGCGAAAGGACCAGAGCGGCCGCGAGCCCAAGCGTGAGAACGGATTTCTTCATCGGACCCTCCCTCAAACCTGTCTTTTTCCGTCGGAACCGGAGATCATCGATCGGGACCCCCGATCAGGCGCGCCTTGGTCCCGGGTCATGGAAATCTAGGGCCTGTTCTGCGGTCCGACCCCGTTGGTGGGCGCTTTGCGGCCCTGGCAGTTCGGCCGGTCGCAGAGCTGGCAGGCGACGAAACCCTCCTCCGAGGGGAAAAGGATGCCGGAGATGGATTTGCGGGGGACCATGAGAAGGCTGTCGGTCAGGCGAACGCCGACTAGGCGCTCGGTATCCCCGAAGATCGAGAACAGCTTCGGCTGCTCGGTGATCGGCCAGTCTTCGAGCGAGCCGGGGCTCATGTTGGACAGAGGGCCGAGGCCGTAGCGCGTCTCGAGCTGCGAGGAGAGAAGGCCGGCGGCCTGTTCGAGGGCGATATTGGCCATCTCTTCGAGGTAGTACTGCTGGAGAAGGTCCGTCTGGGCCCCGGCTTCGCGCTCGAGCGCGGGGCCCACCGTGATAACGTACGGAAAGACCTTGTTCGTGCCCTCCAGGTTCCTTCGCAGGACCTGGCTCTCGAATGTCACCCCCGACACCTGGACCGTCCTCTCCCCTTTCTCGCCGACGTAGCCAACCTCGCAGACGCCCCGCGGCTCGATGAGCTTCTGGGCTCGGGCCACGAGCTCATCGAGACTCTCGAACCCGGCTCGGACCGGGTCGAACCGCAGCCGCGCGGCGATCTCTCCGGCGTCAAGGACTACGGGGATCGGGCCGGTCGTTTCCATAGCCCCCCATGTTTATCCCCATTCGGCGCCGGAATCAAGCCCCTGGCGTGAGTTCTTCGGGAATAGGGCGATCGCCTCTTGCAGAGCGGGGGCCTCGGGGCCAGCTTGAACAAGTCCCGCATCGTGCTATACTTGCCTGTCGAACGAAGGCCCGCTAGACGGCGGAGGAAGCTCGGTGCAGACGGGCCCTCCGGGAAATGCTATCTCTGGCGCGAGGGAGATCGATGGAATTCAGCAAGGACGTCCTCAAGTTCGAGTGCGCGGCCGAAGCCGAAACGATCACCGGGTTCATCAAGGACCAGCTGCGGGCGATGCACCGCAAGGGCATCGTCATCGGCATCAGCGGCGGCGTCGATTCGGCCCTGGCCGCCGCCCTTTCGGTCAAGGCCGCGGGCAAGGACCGGGTCCTCGGGCTCATCCTGCCCGACAAGGAATCGAGCCCGCAGAGCGCCGAATTCGCGGCCAGGCACGCCGCGGAGCTCGGCATCGAGACGATGGTCATCGACATCACGCCCATGCTCGAGGCCTTCGGGACCTACGGAAAGAGGGACGCCGTGGCCAAATCGGTCTTCCCGGAATTCGGGCCCGGCTACGGCCTGAAGATCACGCTGCCATCGGACCTCCTGAACAAGGACAGTTACAACATCTTCAGCCTGACGATCGTCGATCCCCGGGGCGGCACCCAGACGGCCCGGCTCACGAGCGAGCAAGCCCAGGGGATCATCGCCGCGACTTGCACCAAGCACCGGACGCGCATGCTGGCCCAGTACTACCACGCCGAGAGGCTCAACTATTTCGTCTGTGGGACGACCAACAGGACCGAGGCTGTCCAGGGGCTATTCGTCAAGTACGGCGACGGCGGTGTCGACGTCGAACCGATCGCCCATCTCTACAAGACCCAGGTCCGGCAGCTGGCGGCGCACCTGGGCGTCATCCCCGAGATCGTCCTCCGCGCGCCCTGCCCGGACACCTACAGCGCTCCGGTCACCGACGAGGAGTGGTACCTGCGGATGCCCTTCGAGACGCTCGACCCGCTCCTCTACGCCTGGGAACACCAGGTGCCCCTGCCCGAGATCTGCCGGGTCATGGGCCTCACGGAGGATCAGGTCCGGAGGGCCTTCCGGGACTTCGAGAGCAAGCACGGCGCGACCGAACATCTGCGGCGGATGCCTCCGTCGCTGGGTTGACCTCTCCGATCTTCTTGGCTAAACTGATGGCGACGTCCGTGGGGTCCTGCCGTCCGTTCTGGATCGTCGCGCTCGTCATCCGATGGCTATCGTCATGAAAGGCAAAGGAGCCCGCATGAGCTCGTTCGGATCCGATCCTGCCAAGAGCGATCGGCTGCCCCAAGCGGTTTGGGAGTCCGTCGCGAAAAAGAAGATCTACTTCGGGCACATGTCCGTCGGCACCAACATCCTCGACGGGATCCATGACCTCGAGCGGGAAGGACAGGTCCAGCTCAACATCGTCGAGACATCCGATCCGGCGGCCTTCGAGATGGCGATCTTCGCCCATTCCCCGATCGGCGAGAACGCCCGTCCCCGGACCAAGATCGACCGGTTCCGCACGATCCTCGAGAGCGGGGTCGGCGCCAAGGCCGATGTCGCGCTCTTCAAGTTCTGTTACGTCGACATCGACGGCGGGACCGACATCGAGGCGCTGATCTCTGCCAACGGCAAGACGATCGAGGATCTGCAAGCCCGCTACCCCAAGCTCACGGTCGCCGTCGTGACGGCGCCCCTGACGGCCGTGCCCACGGGCCTCAAGGCCCGTCTCAAGAAGTGGCTCGGCCGGGGCGAGCCGGACAAGGCCGCGAACGCCAAGCGGACCCTGTTCAACGTCCGCCTGCGCGAGACGTACGGGGACCGGGTCTTCGACCTGGCGGCCCTCGAATCGACGCGGCCGACGGGCGAACGGGTGACCTTCGGGACGGAGGGCCGGATGTCCGAGGCCCTGGAGCCGTCCTACACGGATGACGGCGGGCACCTCAATGCCGCGGGGAGGACATTCGTCGCGGCCGGGCTGCTGCGTTTTCTCGCCGGGCTGGGCGCAAGGGCCTAGGAGCGGGGGACGCGGCCTCAAGGAAAGGACAATCGCATGCCATTCTCCAAAACGCAGATCCAGATCGACCCCCAGGCCGAGACCGATCGGATCGTCGAAGGCCTGAGGGAGATCGTCGGCCGGAGGTTCAAGAAGCGTGGCGCCGTGATCGGCATCAGCGGCGGCATCGATTCGAGCGTCTGTCTGGCGTTGAGCGCCAAGGCGTTCGGCCCGGAGAGGGTCCTCGGCCTGACGATGCCCGAATCGGATTCCAATCCCGAGAGCGCCGCCCTGGCCCGGAAGCTGGCCCGGACGTTCGGGGTCTCCTACCTCGTCGAGGACATGACCGCGGCCCTGGCCGGCTTCGGGACGTACCGCCGGAGGGACGAGGCCATCCGGAAGGTCTTCCCCGAATATGACGCCACGTACAAGGCCAAGATCGTCCTGCCTTCGGCCCTGGGACCAAAGGACCAGCTCAACGTCTATCAGCTGACCATCATCTCTCCGGAAGGCGAGCAGAAGACGGCCCGGATCCCTCTGGCCGAATACCTGCAGATCGTCGCCGCCTCGAATTTCAAGCAGCGAAGCCGCATGTCCATGCTCTATTATCATGCCGATCGGCTTAACTACGCGGTCATCGGGACCGGCAACAAGAACGAGCACGATCAGGGCTTTTTCGTCAAGTACGGCGACGGCGGGGCCGACATCAAGCCGATCGCCCACCTGTTCAAAACCCAGGTCTTCCAGCTGGCCGCCTTCTTGGGCGTCCCGGAGGAGATCCAGAGGCGCACGCCGACGACCGACACCTACAGCGCCGAATGCACCCAAGAAGAGTTCTTCTTCCGGGTGCCGTTCGAGATCGGCGATGTCATCTGGTACGCGATGGAGCGGGATGTCCCGGTCCCGGCCGTGGCCAAGGAGCTCGGCCTCAGCGAGGAGCAGGTCACCAACATCCAGAACGACATCCGGAGGAAGATCCGGGCGACCGAGTACCTGAGGGCCGAACCGCAGCATCTGGGGTGATGTGAGCGCTTCCGGAGGCCGCCTCGTCCATGAGCTCCTGGAGGATTCCGCCGGGCGTTTCCCGGACAAAGAGGCTGTTTTCCACCTGGGGACATGGCGGACCTATCGGGAGATCGAGGAACAGGCGAACGCGCTGGCCCACCTGCTGAGCGGGCTGGGGACGCAGAGGGGCGACAGGGTCGCCCTCTGCATCGAGAACTCCCCCGAATACGTCGTCACGTACTATGCGATCTTGAAGACGGGGGCGATCACGGTCGCCGTCAACACGGAGAATACGGCGGCGGACATCGGCTTCATCGTCCGCGATTGCGGAGCCCGGTTCTTCGTGACGAATGAAAGGCAATTCGCGAAGGTCGGGCCGGCGCTCGCCGAGGGGGGCCCGGTCGAGCGGGTCCTGCTGTGGTCGGCCGGCCGCGGGGGCGCCGATGCGAAAGCCGGGGCTCCGCCTGCCCCGGTCGTTCCGCTGCCCGGGTCGTTGGAGGGCCTATCCCGGCGGGAACCGAGCCGGCGCGTGACCGAGCAGGACATCGCCTCGATCGTCTACACGTCCGGGAGCACGGGACAACCCCGGGGCGCCGTCCTGTCCCACTTGAACATCGTCTCCAACGTCGGATCGATCGTCGCATACCTGGGACTGACGCCGGCCGACCGGATCATGGTCGTTCTGCCGTTCCATTACATCTACGGGAAATCCCTTCTCAACACGCACTTCGCGGTCGGCGGCTCCGTGGTCATCGACAACAGGTTCGTCTATCCCGCGGCCGTGCTGCAGACGATGCGCGAGCAGTCCGTCACGGGCTTCGCCGGCGTCCCTTCGACGTTCACGATCCTCCTGAACAGGGCGCTGCTGAAAGGCCCGGCGTTCCCCAGCCTCCGTTACGTGACGCAGGCCGGCGGAGCGATGGCCCCCGCCGTTCAGAAGGAGGTGGCCAAGGCCTTCGCCCCGGCCCAGCTATTCATCATGTACGGCGCGACCGAAGCCTCGGCGCGACTGTCCTATCTCGATCCCGCGGACTTGCCGCGGAAGTGGGGCTCGATCGGCAAGGGCATCCCCGGCGTCGATCTCTTCGTCGCCGACGAGAACGGCCGGCCGCTCGCCCCGGGGCAGGAAGGCGAGATCGTGGCCCGCGGCCCCAATATCATGCAGGGCTATTGGGGCCGGCCCGAGGAGACCCGGAGGGTCCTGCGGAACGGGCTTTATTTCACGGGCGATATCGGGAGGACGGACGACGAGGGCTTCCTCTTCATCGTCGGCCGGACCTGGGAGATGATCAAGGTCGGCGGCAATCGGGTCAGCGCCAAGGAGATCGAGGAAGCCCTCTACGAGCACCCGGCGGTCGCGGAGGCCGCCGTTATCGGGGTCCCCGACGATCTTCTGGGCGAAGTGCCCAAGGCGTTCCTGGTCCTTAAGACGGGCGCCTCCCCGTGCTCCGACGAGCACATCAAGGAGTTCCTGACCGGACGCCTGGCCTCCTACAAGATCCCCAAGTCCGTTGAATTCCGCGAGGGGCTGCCGAAGAACGAAGCGGGCAAGATCCAGAAAAGGACTCTGCGCTAGGCGGCGCCGCCCGCGAGCCGGGAGCCCTTTTTCCTCTCGACGAACGCAGCCGCTCTCTGGACCGAATCGAGATTATCGGGGACGAGTTCTGACGGATCGATGGAGATGCCGAATTCCTGTTCGATAAAGTTGATCAGCTCCAGCATCCCGGTCGAGTCCAGGATCGAGTTGTCGAGGAACGAGGTCTCGTCCCCGAGCCTTGAGCCGTCGCCGAAGAGGAACGAGCTGACGATATAATCACGGATCCCACGCTTGATATTGTCCATGGTCCCTTCCATTCAACGCTCTATTCTATAGAAATGGGGGAGAATTCGCAAGATTCCCTGGAGCCCGCTCCCGGGACGCCGGGGAGTAGCAAGGGCCGTCACGCAACCGTCGGGGGATTCTCGCCCTCCGATGATCCGTCGGGCCGTTTGAGCTGGGAGAGCGGCCGGGCCGGGTTCCCGGCCACGAGATAATCCGGAGACATCGACCTCTGGACGACGGAGCCGCTCGAAACAACGCAGCCTTTGCCCAGATGGACCCCTCCCGTCACCGTGACCCGGGCCCCCACCCAGCAGCCGTCCCCGATGGTGATCCCCTTTTTCAGCAAACGTCCGGCGCGCCTCTCGGAGTCGCCGATCTCATGAACGCCGGTAATGATCATGACCTGCGGACCGAAGCGCACGTGGTTGCCGATGCGAAGCCCCCCGCCGCCGTCAAAATAGCATTGCCGGTTCAGGATCACGTCCGATCCCACCTCGATATCCCGGTGCCATTCGAAATAGATGCTTTTCCTGATCTGGACGCCCGGGCCGCACCTGAGCCCCAGCATCCGGGCCAGGCGGGGCCGGATCACGCAATTGGAAAAATGATCGTCGGGAAAAACATTGATGAGGAGGTTGAAGATCGCGTCGTCCAGGCTGAAGAGCAGGTCGGCCACGAATCCCCGCGCTTCCATGGCCGCATATTAGCATAATCCTCCGTCAAGAGAAATAGATGTGGCGAGGGTCGTCGGGGACGTCCCCCTGACCGCCCCCTCCCCTCTTCGGACGTCTAGCCGGGCACTCGAGCCCTGGCGTCTCAGGGGCCGGCGGCCGATCGTGCCGCTGGCGTTTAGGCGGGCGATTCATATATAATCCCTATTCCCAAAAAATCGATCGGAGCAGAACATGAAGATCAGCGTATTCGGGCTCGGCTACGTCGGGAGCGTGACCGGCGCCTGCCTGGCCGAGCTGGGCCACGATGTCATCGGGGCCGACGTCAATCCGCTCAAGGTCGGATTCATCAATCAGGGCCAGAGCCCCATTGTCGAAATAGACATCGACGAGATCGTCCGGAAGGTCGTCCGGAGCGGCAAGTTCAAGGCCACCGAAGACGTCACCGCGGCGGTCCTGGCGACGGACCTGGCTCTGGTCTGCGTGGGCACGCCGTCCCGGTCCAACGGCAGCCTCGAGCTGGACGCCATCAAGAGGGTGTCCCAACAGATCGGCCGGGCCCTGCGGACCCGCCGCGGCTATTTCGTCGTCGTCATTCGCAGCACCGTCCTGCCGGGCACCGTCGAGGATGTCGTCATCCCGATCCTCGAGCGGGAGTCGGGAAAGGCGGCCGGGCGGGGATTCGGCGTCTGCATGAACCCGGAGTTCCTGCGGGAAGGCTCCAGCGTCCATGATTTCTACCATCCCCCCAAGCATGTCGTCGGGCAGATCGATCAAAAGAGCGGAGACCTTCTTCTTCAGGCCTACGAGGGCGTCGAGGCCCAGGTCTTCCGGGTCCCGGTCAAGATCGCGGAAATGGTCAAGTACTGTGACAACTCCTTCCATGCTCTCAAGGTCGCTTACGCCAACGAGCTGGGCGGCCTCTGCCGGGAATACGGCATCGACAGCCACCAGGTCATGGACATCTTCTGCTCGGACAAGAAGCTCAATATCTCTCCGGCCTACCTGAAGCCGGGGTTCGCCTTCGGCGGCTCCTGCCTGCCCAAGGACGTGAGGGCGCTGACGTCCGAAACGAAGCGGCTGGATCTCGACTCGCCGATCATCAATTCCATTCTGGCCAGCAACAAGGCCCAGATCGCCAAGGTCATCAAGATCCTCATGGCCTACAAAGGCCGGACGATCGGGTTCCTGGGCCTGAGCTTCAAGGGCGGGACCGACGATCTCCGGGAGAGCCCGATCGTCGAGGTCATCGAGACCCTGCTCGGCAAGGGCTTCAAGGTCCGCATCTACGACAAGTATGTCTCCATCGCCAGGCTCATGGGCGCCAACAAGGCCTACATCGAAAAAGAGATCCCGCATCTGGCCGAGCTGATCGAGGAGGATATCCAGAAGCTCGCCGCGGGCGCCGATGTCCTCGTCATCGCCAATCAGTCCGAGGAATATGCCGGCCTGGTGAAGAAGCTGGATCGAAGCAAGACGGTGATCGACCTGGTCAGGATCGCCGACGATGTCTCGAAGATCCGGGCGGACTATCGCGGGATATCCTGGTGATCGGGGCATGACCAAGGTCCTGCTCATCTCCAACGAGGTCATGCACTATCGCGTCAGCGTCTATAACTATTTCACGCGGAGATTCCGGGAGCTCGGGGTCGAATTCATCGTCCGCGCCGACGAGCTCCAGAAGAAGAACCCCTACCCGATTGAGTTCGATTTCCGGGAGGTCCCCTTCCGTTTTTCGCTCTACCGGAAGGAGATCAAGGACCTGGACCCGGATGTCGTCATCCTCTTTCTCCACATCAAGGATCTCATCCTGTTCCCGCTGCTGTACTGGCTCCGGCTGAGCCGGCGACCCGTGCTGGTGTGGACGAAGGGCGCCAACCTGGATGCTCCCGACAACCGGATCGGGGGCGCGGCGTTCCATCACATGCAGACGCTGGCCGACGGGCTCGTCCTCTATTCCCCGAACGAAACGGCGCTCATAAAGAGGAAGAACCGCTTCAAGATCACGTACGCGAACAACACGATCAATTATCTCGAGTTCCCGGAGATCGCGGCGAGCAAGGACGACATCAAGAAAGAGTACGGGATCCCCTTCAAGAGGACGGCCCTTTTTGTCGGCCGCATGGACGTCGGGGGTGGACGGAAAAAGGTCGACCACGCGATCCGGATCTTCAACACGATCGACAACCCCGACTATGGGCTGGTCCTGGTGGGCGCGGGGTTCAACGATCGCCTCAAGAACGAGATCCGCGGCCACAATGTCATGTATCTCGGGGAGATCTACGATCCGGCGAATATCGAGATCTGCAAGATCTTCAAGATGGCCGACATCTTCCTGATCCCCGGCCACGTCGGGCTGGGCATCAATCAGGCCTTCGCCCTGGGCCTGCCGGTGATCACGGAAAAGGGGCATCAGCCTCCGGAGATCCAATATCTCGTGTCCGGGAGGAACGGCTTCCTGGTCGAAGAGGACGACTTGGCCGACCTGAAAGCCAAGGTCCTGTATCTTCTTGAAAACGATGAGGAACGGGCCAAGTTCGCCGAGAACGCCAAGCAGGATATTCTCACCAACGCGTCGATCGAAGGCATGTTCCAGGGTTTTCTGCAGAATGTTCAAAGGGTCCTGAACAGGGCCTCGTCGGGGACCCGATCGTCATGACCTCATGGCGCCGCGGCCCTTCTGACGGCGCCGGGGATCCGGGTGACGGATCGTCGCCCGATCCCGCGAACCCGCGACGACGAGGCCTTCCGTGACCCAGACCGAAGGGCCTCGGGGGCCGGAGATGGATGACGAGTCCTTTGCGGTGGATACCACCGCGCTGAAGAACAAGGCCATTCGCGGCGCCACCGTCAATATCGCCGCCCAGTCCGTGGCCATCGCCGGCCAAACGATCGGCGCCCTGGTGCTGACCCGGCTCTTGAGACCCTCGGACTTCGGCCTGGTGGCCTTGGTCACCGCGTTCAGCATCTGGATCGCGGGCTTCGGCGTCAACGGATTCACCGAATATATCATCTACCGTCAGGAGCTCAACAAGGAAGAGGTCACGTCGATCTATTGGCTGCATGTCATGATCGCGTCGCTCCTGGCGGTCTTATTCACCATCTTCGGGTTCGGGCTGGTCAAGATCTATCACGAACCGGCGCTGAGCTCGATCGCGGCGGTGATGTCGACGAGCTTCATTCTCTACGCTTTTTCGACGACGCCGATCGCCCTGCTCAAGCGGGAGATGAAGTTCGCCAAGGTCGCCCTCGCGGACCTAAGCGGGGTCATCCTGAGCTACGTTTTCGCGATCGGGGCGGCCCTCGTGGGATTGGGCTTTTGGGCCGTGGTGATCCGGCAACTGACGATCCCGGCGGTGCTGGTCGTGGCCGCGTGGATCTTGAGCCCGTGGAGGCCGAAGGGGAAGTTCTATTTCCACAAAGCCCTGGCCAGCTTGAAATACGGCGTCAAGGTCTACATCAACCTGCTCGTCGGGTTCTTTTCCCAAGGCTTCGACAAGGTGCTCCTGGGGAAGTTCCACGGCACGACGCTCCTCGGGAATTATGATCGGGCCTACAGCATCTTCTCCATGCCTGCGTCCCAGCTCCTAACCCCCCTGCACAACGTCGCTTTGGCGGCGCTCAGCCGGGTCCGGAACGACGGAGAGCGGTTCACGGCATATTTCGCCAAAGCGGTGTCCTTGGTGGCCTTTCCCGGCGTCCTGGCCTCGGTCCTCCTGACCATCCTGGCCCGCGACCTGGTCGCGCTGCTGCTGGGGCGCAATTGGGCCGAGGCTGGCTTCGTCGTCCTCGCCCTGGGGCCGGGGATCGCGGCCCAGCTCATCTATGGGTCCAGCACCTGGCTTCATCTCTCATTGGGGACCCCGGGCCGCTGGCTGCGGTGGAACCTCGTGGCAACGGCGATCACGGTGACCATGTTCGTGATCGCGGCGCCCATCGGGGCCGTGGCCCTGGCCGCGGCCCTGAGCGCCAGGTTCTATCTCCTGGCCTTGCCCGCGATCTGGTACGGCGGACGCCCCGTCCGGCTGAGCTTAGGCGTCCTCGTTAAGAACGTCTGGCCTTATTTCCTCTCCGGGCTCGTCGTCTGCGCGGCCTGGTTCCTCTTCATTGGAAATCGGCTGCCCTGGAAAGAGGTCCCGACAGGATCGGCCCTGATCGTCCGGATCCTGGTCTCCTCCGGGATCGCCAGCCTCCTGTACGTCGCGGCCGTCGTGGCCCTCCAGGGGAGCTTCAAGTCCCTCCGCAATATCATCGCGCTCGTCCCTCACGTCCTCCACCGGGCCAAATAAACAGGCCGGGGAGAGCCGCCGAAGGGATCGGCACGGCGGGCCGGGGGCGCTCCTTAGAACAGGTCCGAAACGTTGCCTGAGCTCTTATAGGTGGTCCACCTGGCGCTCGCGGGAATGGGCTGCGCATATCCCGCGACGTCAGGGCCGATCGCCGGCAGGGCCAGCGAACCGAACCACGATGGCGTCGATGTCAGATAGAGCGAGGCCGGGATGACCTGGCTGGCGATGCCGGGGTCCCAGACGACCCCATTGGTGACATAGTCGTAATTCCCATGCCGGATCAGCGTCGCCTTGACGTTGGTGTCAAAGGTCATGGAGCCGGACGGATTGGACCCGCTGCCGCTATAGTTCCGCGAGCCCATGTCGGGGAAGCCCAGCCGATAGATCTGGGGGGCCTGGACGTCGGAGCCGCTCGCCTCATAGACCTGCGAGTGAAGGCCCGTCCCGGACGTCGACCAGCTCGACCCCTGGGCCGTGCCGAGGACGTTCCCCACCAAGCTGTAATAGGCGGACCAGTGGGTCAATTCGATGGCGCATTCGTCGGGATAGGCGATCTTGTTGCAGGTCCCGTAGATCCGGTTGCGGAAGAACGTCCCGTAGGCCGAGGACCCCCAATAGCCGTCGCTGCCCAGGATCTCGCAGTAGTTCCCCTCCCAGAGGTTGAAGATCGTCGGCACCCCGTGGTTGTCGTCCATGGTGAGCGGCCCCACGGCGTCGGCAGAGACCATCTGGTCAAAGCCGTCCTGGAAGTTGTAGCCGACGACGTTCCCGCAACAGCCCCCCATCCAGTCGCTGAAGAGCACCATCGGATAGCCGGCCGAATGGAAGACACTGTCCTGGACCAGGCACCAGCAGCTGTTCTCGACGAAGTCCAGGCCCTCGCAATTCCGGCCGAGCTGCTGCCCGTTATCGGAGTAGCAATGCTCGACGGTGCAATTCGTGGCTTCCTGGAACCAGACGGACCGATCGTAGATGTTCTTGAAATAGCAGGCATAGAACCAGCAGGCGTTGACGTTGAACAGGCCGATGGCCCGGTCACTCGTGCTGCTGGTGCAATCGATGGTCAGGCTCTCGAAGCCGATGCCGCTCGTCAGCGTCGTCCAGGGCGTCAGCAGCGGGCTGGCGGTCATATCGATGGGCAGGGCATGGTCCAGGGTGACCGTCCGGGCGCTGGAATTGACGGCGGAGACAATGAACATGATAGTCGCCAGCCGGGTCGCGTCGTAGCCGATCCAATCAGCCGCGGCCCAGCCGTTCCCGGAATTCCCGTGCATATAGGAGGGCGTGAGAGCCGTCAGTTGGACCATCTGGCCGGCGCTGAAGGTCGCCGTGCTGCTCACGGTCAGGACCCGGCTGCCTTTCGTCGCTCCGGACTGGACCGACACGCCGCCGGTCCTGTAGGAGGACCCGGGCCACTGCGAGGACGTTTCAAAACCCCCGCCTCCGGACAGCTTGATGACCGTTCCCGTCGGGCTCTGCCCGCGCCAGGTGACGTTGGATTTCAGGGTAAGGAGGCTCGAGAGCAGATACGTCCCGTTGGGAATGTAAATAGTGGACCCCGCGGGACAGGCCGACTGGGCGTTCAAGAAGGCCGTGGCGCAATTGGCCCTTCCAGCGGGATCCGCTCCATAGGAGGTGACGTTGACGCCTTGGGGTCGGGCCTTGCTTCCCCCGTTCCGGTATTGCGCGATCCCGCCGGGGACCCCGGCGCCGGACCAGTCGATCCAGCGGTCGGCGAGCGTCACCTGGTTCGATTCGTCGACCACGTCAAGGCTCCTGCTGGCGGAGGCGGAGCCGGAGCCGTTGGTGGCGGTCAAGGTGACCGTCCGTGATCCCGCCGTCGCGTAAGCATGGCTGGGATTCTGGTCCGCGCTGGTCGCGCCGTCTCCGAAATCCCAGCTCCACGACGTCGGGCCGTCGGTCGAGGTGTCCGTGAACTGGATCGCCTGGTCGATGACGGGAGAAAGGGGGCTGAACGTGAAGGACGGCGTCGGCTTGCCGCCGCCGTCCTGGACATCATGAACGGAACACTTGCCGCCCGCCAGGAGCATGATCGAGGCGACGATCAGAAGGCGTCGAGATAGGTCCATCCCCCCTTGGCTCATGATCGTCCCTTCCTTTCCAAATAACTCCACCTCATTTTATCACAATGGATTCTGAATAGGAAAGGGCTGTGGCGCGTCGGTTTCGGATGATGCGACGAGCTCGCAGGGACCGGCGACATCCTCCAGGCTTATCGGCGCGGCGGCCACCGGGCCGCCGCGCCGGCCGAAAGCGGTTCTTTGCCGGCCTCGATCCCCTAGAAGAGGTTTGCGAGATTCCCCGAAGCGAGGTAAGCCGCCCACCTCGCGCTCGCCGGAGTGTCCTGCGTATATCCGGCCACGTCGGGGCCGATGGCGGGGAACGCCCGCGAGCCGAACCAGGACGGGGCCGTGGTCAGATAGAGCGACGTCGGGAGGACCTGGCTGGAGACGTTCGGATCCCAGATGACCGCCTTGTTGACGTAATCGTAGTTCCCATGCCGGATCAGCGTCACCTTGACGTTCGTGTCGTAGTAGGTGGAGCTAGACGGGTTCGATCCGGTCCCGGTCGAATCGCGGTTCCCCATGTCGGCAAACCCGAGGCGGTAGATCTGGGGCGACTGGAACGAGTTTCCGCTGGCTTCGAAGATCTGCGAGTACTCCCCGGTCGTGTTCCAGCTCGACCCCTGCGGAGTGCCGAGAACGTTGCCGACGACCGAATACATATAGGACCAGTGGGTCAACTCCAGACAGCACTGGTCGGCATAATTCATCTCCGAGGTCGTCCCCCAGATGCGGTTGCGGAAGTACGTGCCGAACCCCGCCGAGCCGTAGTAGCCGTCGTTCCCGAAGATCTCACCGACGTTGCCTTCCCAGAGGTTGAAAACGCAGGTCGGCCCGTGGCTGTCATCGGCCGTGAGCGGGGCGGTCCCGAGGTCGTAGCCCTGATTGAACCCATTGAGGAAGTTATAGGCGGCCACGTTCCCGACGCACCCGCCCTGCCAGTCGCCGAACATGATCATCGGATAGCCGGCGGAGTGGAAGACGTTATCCTGCACCAGGCACCAGCAAGCGTTGCCGACGAAATCCAGGCCTTCGCAGTTGCGGCCAAGGCCTTGGCCGTGGTCCGAGAAGTTGTGCTCGAAGGTGATGTTCGTGCACTCCTCGAACCAGGCCGAGCGGTCGTACATCCGTTTGAAATAGCATCCGTAGATCCAGCACGAGGTGGCGTTGACGATCTGGACGACCTGGTTCGCCGTGCTGGAGGTGCAGTCAAAGGTGATGTTCTCGAACCCGATCCCGCGCACGAGCGTCGCCCGCGGCATGAGAAGCGGACTGGACGTCATGTCCATCGGGAGGGGGTGGTCGAGGGTGACCGTCCGGGCCGTGCCGTCGACGGCCGTGACCGTGAACATGATGGTCGAGAGCCGCGTCCCGTCGTAGCCGAACCAGGACTCCTCACGCCAGCTGTTCGCCGAGTTGAAGTGCATCCAGGACGGGGTGAGCTGGGTCAATTGGACAAGCCCGCCGACGGTAAAGGTCGAGGTCGAGGCGACGGTCAAGACCCGGCTGCCCTTCGTGGCCCCGCCGGTCACCGTGACCCCGTTGGACGCGTAGGTCGGGGCCGGCCATTCGGCGGGCGAAGCGAATCCGCCGCCGCCGGAGATCTTGAGGATCGTCCCCGTGACGCTCTGGCCGCGCCAGGTCCGGTTGGACGTGAGCGTCACGCCGCCGGAGAGGAGGTAGGTGCCGTTCGGGATGTAGATGTAGGCCCCGGCCGGACAGGCCGACTGCGCGTTGGCGAAGGCCGTCGACGCATTGGTGCGCCCGGTCGCGTCCGCCCCGTAGTCCGCGACACTGACACCGAAGGGACGGGCGTTGGCTCCGCCGTCCCGGTACTGCGCGATGCCGCCGGGGACCCCGGCGGCGGACCAGTCGATCCAGCGGTCCGCGAGGGTCATCGAGTTCGATCCGCTGGCCACGCTCAGGGTCTGACTGGCGGTGGCGGAGCCCGAACTGCCGCTGGCGGTCAGGGTGACCGTCTTGGATCCCGTCGTCGTGTAGGCGTGGCTGGGATTCTGGGCCGTGCTGGTCGTGCCGTCGCCGAAAGTCCAGCTCCATGACGTCGGGCTGCCGGTCGATGTATCGGTGAACTGGACCGTCTGGTTGATGGCCGGAGAGCTGGGGCTGAACGTGAAGGAGGCCGTGACCGCCGCCGCGACCGTTACGGCCTTGCTGACGCTGGCGGAGCCCGAGGCGCTGGTGGCCGTCAGGCTGACCGTCTTCGCGCCCGCCGTCGTGTAGGCGTGAGTGGGATTCTGGGCCGTGCTGGTCGTGCCGTCACCGAAATTCCAGCTCCACGACGTCGGGCTGCCGGTCGTCGTGTCCGTGAACTGGATCGTCTGGTTGATCGCCGGAGAGGCGGGGCTGAACGTGAAGGAGGCCGTGACCGCCGCCGCGACCGTCACGGTCCGGCTGGCGGTGGCGGAGCCCGAGCCGGTGGCGGTCAGGCTGACCGTCTTGGCTCCCGTCGGCGCGTGACCGCCGCCGCGACCGTCACGGTCCGGCTGGCGGTGGCGGAGCCCGAGGCGCCGGTCGCCGTCAAGGTGACCGTCTTGGCTCCCGCCGTCGCATAGGCGTGGCTGGGATTCTGGGCCGTGCTGGTCGTGCCGTCACCGAAATTCCAGCTCCACGACGTCGGGCTGCCGGTCGTCGTGTCCGTGAACTGGATCGTCTGGTTGATCGCCGGAGAGGCGGGGCTGAACGTGAAGGACGCCGTGACCGCCGCCGCGACCGTCACGGTCCGGCTGGCGCTGGCGGAGCCCGAGCCGGTGGCGGTCAGGGTGACCGTCTTGGCTCCCGCCGTCGCATAGGCGTGGCTGGGATTCTGGGCCGTGCTGGTCGCGCCGTCACCGAAATTCCAGCTCCACGACGTCGGGCTGCCGGTCGACGTGTCGGTGAACTGGATCGTCTGGTTGATCGCCGGAGAGGCGGGGCTGAACGTGAAGGATGCCGTGACCGCCGCCGCGACCGTCACGGTCCGGCTGGCGCTGGCGGAGCCCGAGGCGCCGGTCGCCGTCAAGGTGACCGTCTTGGCTCCCGCCGTCGCATAGGCGTGGCTGGGATTCTGGGCCGTGCTGGTCGCGCCGTCACCGAAATTCCAGCTCCACGACGTCGGGCTGCCGGTCGACGTGTCGGTGAACTGGATCGTCTGGTTGATCGCCGGAGAGGCGGGGCTGAACGTGAAGGATGCCGTGACCGCCGCCGCGACCGTCACGGTCCGGCTGGCGCTGGCGGAGCCCGAGGCGCCGGTCGCCGTCAAGGTGACCGTCTTGGCTCCCGCCGTCGCATAGGCGTGGCTGGGATTCTGGGCCGTGCTGGTCGTGCCGTCACCGAAATTCCAGCTCCACGACGTCGGGCTGCCGGTCGACGTGTCGGTGAACTGGACCGTCTGGTTGATCGCCGGAGAGGCGGGGCTGAACGTGAAGGACGCCGTGACCGCCGCCGCGACCGTCACGGTCCGGCCGGCGCTGGAGGAGCCGGAGCCGTTGGTGGCGGTCAGGGTGACCGTCCTGGTTCCCGCCGTGGCGTAGGCGTGGCTGGGATTCTGGGCCGTGCTGGTCGCGCCGTCACCGAAATTCCAGCTCCACGACGTCGGGCTGCCGGTCGTCGTGTCGGTGAACTGGACCGCCTGATCCACCAAAGGGGCGGAAGGCGTAAAGGTGAAGGAGGAGGAGAGCATCGATATGGAAGCGACGGCCACGGTCTTGCTCCCCTGCCTCGCACCTGCACTCGTGGTCGCGACCAGGCTGACGATAAAGTTCCCGGCTCTAGCGAACGCGTGACTGGGATTCTTGATCGAGCTCGTCGCCCCGTCGCCGAAGTTCCAGGACCACGCCGTCGGGCTTCCGGAGGTGGTGTCCATGAACTGCACGGCCTGCCCCGGCGCCGGGGTCGTCGGACTGAACCCGAATGAGGCTTGCCCCTGGGCGGGGACGACCGTCAACAGTCGGGACGATTTCTTGGTGCCCTGGCCATCGGCTTCGGACAAGGTCACGCGATGGAATCCCGGCGCAGCGTAGACATGCAACGGGTTCTTGTCGGCGCTGGTCGTCCCGTCGCCGAAATCCCACTGCCAGGAGACCGCGCTCCCGGTCGAGGTATCCGAAAAATGGATCGTCTGCCCGACAACAGGAAAACTGGGATAGTAAGCGAATGAGACCCGGAGCGGACGGGACGTCCGGTCCCCCAGACGGGTCAATAACGATCCCGACTTACTCTGTCCGTTCGCCGCGAACGGCAATACAAGAAGAGCCGAGGCGGCGATCAGGATCAGGGGGATGATCTTGAGAAGATTTTTGTGAGAGCGATGTTGCGTTTTCATCATGATGGATCCTCCAAAAAAATTGGCGCTTTCCCGCGGCCGGGACGGAAGGAACGAAGGGCCTAAGCGTGTCATGGCTTGCAGGCTAATTCTGGGCCTTTCCATATGAGGGGAAATCACCCCAAAAGGGGATTCCAGGGAGTAAAGTCGACGGCCTTTGGCTAGCTAGGGCAAAAACGGGGATTCGGCCGGCTCTTCAGCCCCTGTCCCATCGGGGCGGCCGGGACCTTCGCGCCGCCCGCGATCGGCGCTCGTCCTGACCCGGGATCAAAGCGGCGGGCGATCGCGGCGGGATTGAAGGTCCGGCCGACTTCAACTAGAATGGCGGGAGCACGGCCCGGCAAGGCTCGAGAGGAGGAAGAGTGTCTGGGACAAGATATCCATCAGGACCGGAAGGCGGCGGCGCGGGTCTTGATAAAAGCGTTTTGATCATCGTCGAGAACCAGCCTTATCACACGGATACGCGAGTCAAGGCGGAAGCCGCATCTCTTCGGGAGGCGGGATGGCGCGTCCACGTCATCTGTCCGGACGTCACGCCCAGGGGCCCGGGGGAACGGCCGCCGGCCTATCAGACGCGCGCGCTCGAAGGGATCATGGTCCATTCCTATCGGATGGATTTCGCCACGCGGGGCTTGATCGGATACCTTCACGAGTATCTCGTCTCGTTATTCCATATCGCCCGCTTGTCCCTGAAGGTCTTCAAGAACGATGGGTTCTCGGTCGTCCATCTGTGCAATCCCCCCGATATCCTCTTCCTCATCGGGGCCCTTTTTAAGCTCCGGGGCCGAAAAGTGATCTTCGACCATCATGACCTGTTCCCGGAGATGATCCTCTCGCGCCATAGGGGGCCGCTTCGGACCCTTCTTTTTCAGTCCTCGAAACTGCTGGAATTCCTGACCTTCCGGACCGCTGACGCGGTCCTGTCGACCAACCAATCCTATCGCGATATCGCCGTGGGGCGAGGCCGGGTCAGCGAGGGCGATGTCTTTATCGTCCGGAACGGGCCCCGGGCCAGCGAGATCGTCCCCAGGCGGCCCGAACCGATGCTGAAAAGGGGCTTCCCCTTCATGGCCTGCTATGCGGGCATCATGGGGCCGGAGGATGGGGTCCTGGAGCTTATGCAGGCCATCCGGCACATCGTCGTACAATCGGGGCGAACGGATATCCTGTTCTGTCTGCTGGGCGACGGGGCGGTCTGGAACGACGTCAGGGAACACGCCCAGGCCTGGAATATCCTGCCCTACGTGGATATGCCGGGGATGATCCTCGACCGGGCCCTCTTCTTTCAGTATCTCTCGACGGCCGATGTCATGCTGGCCCCGGAGATATCGAATCCTCACAACGACCGGTCGACGTTCATCAAGATCGCCGAGTACATGGGGATGGGGAAACCCATCGCGGCCTATGACCTCCGGGAGACCCGCACCACCGCCGGCGACGCGGCGATCTATGTCCCGTCAGGGGATCTCGAAGCGTACGCCGCGGCGATCATCTCCCTCCTGGACGATCCCGGCCGGCGGGCCCGGATGGGGAGCATCGGGGTCGAGCGGATCCGGACCCAATTCCAATGGGAGCACCAGAAAGGGAATCTCCTTCGCGCTTATGACCACGTCCTGAGCAAGGGACGTCACGAACAGGGAACGGCGAAAAGGACCTCCTAGGAGGTCTTGAGCGGATCCGTCGCGCCCGGGCTTGGCCCGCCCCGGGCGGGGCTCCGGACGAAGAATCTTCCGTCTGGCCCGATCCGTCAGCTCTTCTCGATCAGATGCCGTTGGATCAATTCGCTGGTCAGGATCCAATGGATCTCCTGGGTATAGTTCCCGCGGCCGCTGATATGGGCCTGGACCATCTTCTCCAGGTCATCGGCCCTGAGATAAGGCCGCCGGAGCGTCCGGGGATCCAGGACAATACTCTGGACGTAGTTCTTGAGCTCGCGGCGATACCAAATCCTGAAGTGATAATACTTGTGCCGTCCCAGAAAGAGCTTTTCCAAGTGCAGGAACGACAAGGCGTGATCGAGTTTGGCCAGCCCTTGAGGCATGCCGTAGTCGTAGGCATACTCGGCCCGCTTGGTCAGCCCCTGGAACAGGCGCCGGGCGGTCCCCCGGAGGGGGATCGAAGAGAGGGCCAGGCCCCTATCGGTCGGGAGCTTGGCCAATGACGGGTCACCCTTCTGGATGAACCGCAGCGAGGTCTTGAGATCCCGGCAGGGATCGGGGGCCTGAAAGGCCAAGCCGATCAGCTCGTTGTCCAGGAAGGGGGACCGAACGGTCAGCTGGGACGTCTCCAGGGCGAGACGAGGATAATGGTACCAGGGGAGTTGCTTGGCGCAGAAGAACGACAAGGGGTGTCCCTCCTGGGGACGCAGAGCCTGACCGGCTTCCCCGATGCGCCGGGAGAACTGGTCTTCGAAGATCTCCGGGCGGAGATGAAGAGGTTTGAATCCGACGATCCCCCGGACGATCTGATCCCCATAGTTGCCTGTCAGCCTTACGGGCGCGATCTCCCTCGCTTTGCGGTTCACATAGAGCTCGGCCGAGCCGCTGACGTCCATCGTTCCGTCCGAATAAGTGACGCTCCTCTTGGCCAAGGCGGGGAACTCCGCGAAAAAATCCTTGCTGATCCGTATGGCCTCATGCCTCTGCTGGCAGAGCTTCGCGACCTTCCTTGCGATGGTCACGTCCGCGCAGTCCCGATAGACCCCGCTGAAGGTATAGCAGGGCAGCTTGAACGGCAGCTCGGGGGCCCAGGCCATGATCATCCGCGTGTCGAGGCCGCCGGTGAGCGAGATCCCTACGGTCCGCGGGCCTTGAAAGTACCGGCGGAGAGCGCGGGGGTAGATCTCCAGGAATCTCTCAACATAGTCCTGCTCGCTCAAGCCCGGCTGGTTCTCCCATTCCTCAGTCCTGAAATACGTCCCTTTGTCCGCCGGTCGACCCGGCCCAAAGGACCATTTCGACCCTCCGGGCAGCAGGAGGATCTTCGAAAAGACGGTCCGATCGTCCAACGGACAGCCATAAGCGAATAATTCCGCCAGCCCCCGCGGGTCGAGCGTCCTCAATTCCGGCAGGATCCGAAGCAGGGACTTGGCCTCGGAAGCGAAATAAAAGAACCTCTCATCTTCGTAATAATAGATCCGCCCCAATCCGAATCTGTCATTGAACAGGAGGATCCGCTTGGTCCGATGATCGATCAACAGGCCGTTGAAGCACCCGTTGAGCCTCTTGAGAAAATCATCCCCGTGCTCCTCGTAGAGATGAACGATCGGACTGGCGTCCTCCGGGTTGAAGAGATGCCCCCGTGATCTGAGCGGCCCGATGTCCGATCCGATCGAGAAGTCCTCGCCGGAGAAGAGCAGACAAATGTCCTTGGTCTCGTTCCAGATCGGCAGGCAATCCGAAAAAGAGCCCTTGTGGCAGACCCAGGCCGCCGACAGGCCCATGGGCTCGTCTCGGAATATCCCCGACGCATTGAACGGCTCATGCAGAGTGCACTTGACCATGGCCTCGATGGGCGTCTTGGCGGCCGTCTCCCCTGGTCCCTTCTGGATGATGCCCATGATTCCTGGCATGATCGATCCTCCCTGCCTAATTCACCGAAGCCCGCGCCCGGCCCTCACAGGCGCGGCCGCGCCGGACGGGCGGAAGCCCGCCCTCCGCGGGCCTCCCCGTTCCCAACCTTCCCCGGTCGTCTCACAGGGGCTCTCGGCCTTCCGGACCATCCCGCGCGACCTGCTTCCTTAAGATCCGGTCGGTGAAATACGAGCGCCCCCGGACGACGGCGGTCACGAGCGGTCCGGGCAGGATCCACAGCAGGCCCCTCTGCAATCGCAACCGGATCGCCACGCGGCCTTTGAGCGTCAGCGGAATGTAATAGCGGGGGAACAGGATCCGCTCGAACCCATTCCTCTCCTTGAAATCGGCAAAAGAGGAATGCGTCTTATTGCCGTACTGGAATCGGCCGTAGGTCAGATAAGACTTCTTCTTCTCGACGGCTATTTCGACCGCCTTCGCGATCAAGGCGTTGATGGGCCTCTTGTCGTTGAACTTGGTCTTGGAAAGGATCTCTAGAAAGCAGGCCAGCTCCCCGACATAGACGATCTTCAGGATAGCGGCCAATTCGTCGTTGAAGGTGGCGGCCAGGAACTCGCTCCGGTCCGGGAACGTGGCATACTCTCTTCGGACCGTCTCGAAGTCCTTCCCGTAGTGCTTGAACCGTTTGCCCTGCCGAAAAGGAACGTCGTTATTGATCTCGACGATGCCTCTGACAAGTTCGTCGTCCAGCCCGACCGTCTTCACGACGATGCCCTGCTTTTCGGCCCGCTTGACGTCCTTCCTTCGATCGGACGACAGGCGGCGCCACCAATCGTCATAGGTCGTGATGGGAATGGCGGCCACGTTATCCCATTCGAATCGATAGCGATATCGCGGTTTCCAATCCGGGATCCTCTGGGCAAAAGTGAAGATATCGGCGTCGAGCCCGCTGGCTTTGATCGCCCCGGCGAAAACGGCGGGATCGGCCGCCATCGGTTGATCGAGCCAATCCTCATCGAAGATCGAAGCCGTCCTCAGCCACGTCCCTCTGACCACGATGTCCCGGCCGTCGATCTGGATCGTCCGATCGTCAGCCCTGCCGCGACGTCTGTTCATATCTCTCCATCCTGGAAAGGAAGCGCTTCGGGATCATCGGGACCCGGAGGCTCCGAGAGACTCGCCGCGGTCCCGCCGCCATGGCCTCTCGTCCTCCCCCCATTAATATTATGTTCGCCGCGGGCATGTCAATCCGTGCCGTCGCCGGGACCGGCGGCCCATCGGCCAGGGCGATGCGCGGACGGCCATTATCTGTTATGATATCCGAGCGTCTGTTCAGACAGATCGACAAGGCTGTCCGATCCGCCGCAAGCGACGACCAAGGAGTCCGGGAACATGACCCAAGCCCCCTTCAGGACGAAGCTGGCGCGGTCCATCGAAAAGCTCCGGAAGTGGGTCGAAGAGCACGGCTACCGCGGGTACGAGCCTTTCGACGGACTGTCGTCCCGCCTCAGGCCCTTGACCTTCCACCGGCTCCTCTTCGAGCGCCTCCTGCAACAGGCTGTCCGGCAGAGCCCGATCAACCTCAGGCCCGTTTTGGGCATCAAACCCCAGGATTCGACCAAAGGCCGGGGCTACATGGCCTGGGGCTATCTCGAGATGTTCCGGGCGACCGGGGACCCGGTCTATAAGGAAAAAGCCGTTCAGTGCCTCGACTGGCTGGACCGGAACAAATCCCCTCGCTATGTCCATCATAGCTGGGGGAATCATTTCGATTTCTCCAGCCGGGTCGGACGATTGCCGCGGCTCGAACCCATCATCGTCTGGACGAGTCTCATCGGCCAGGCCTTTCTGGACGCCTATGAGACCCTCGGCGACAAGCGGTTCCTGGATATCGCCCAGAGTATTTGCTCCTGGATCCTCGAAGTCCCCCGCGAGGTCACGCCCAGCGGCACGTGCTTGAGCTATGTCGCGTTCGAACAGCGGTCCATCCACAACTCGAACATGCTCGGCGCCGCGATGTTGGCCCGCACGGCCCGCCATCTCCATCGGGAGGACTATCGGGCTGTCGCCCGGGAGGCCATGCGGTACAGCTGCGCGAGGCAGCGCCCGGACGGCTCCTGGTACTATGGCGAGCAGTCAGATCACCATTGGATCGACAATTTTCACACCGGCTATAATCTCGATGCGCTCAAGTGCTATGTCGAGAACTCGGGCGACGAGAGTTTTCAAGAGAACCTACGCCGGGGATTCTCCTTCTACCGGGACACGTTCTTCAAGCCCTCGGGGATGCCGAAATATTATCATGACCGGGCTTATCCGATCGACAGCCAGTGCGCCTCCCAATCCGTCGAGACGCTCAGCAATTTTGCCGAGAGAGAGGACGGGTCCTTGAGCCTGGCCATGAGGGTCGCCGATTGGACGATCGACAACATGCAGGACCCGAAGGGCTTCTTCTATTTCCGGAAATATCCACTGATCACGGCGAGAACGCCCATGCTCCATTGGGCCCAGGCCACGACCTTTCGGGCCTTCGCCGTTCTCTTGAAGAAGATCTCTTGAGACCGGCCGGCCGCTCCGCTCAGGGAGCCCCGTTGAGCCGGACCCGCGCGTCATAGACGGGCAGGAGATCCGCTCCCGACCGTTCGGCGTATCTCACCACATCTTCGAACAGCTCGGGCGTGCACCCGTACGGGGAGGGCTGGGCCTCGATATCGTGCGTGCTGAAGATCAGCCAGCCTGTCCTGTCGCAGCTCTCGTCGATGATCCTCTTGATCGCATCGAGTTGGTCCCGGTTCCTCGCATCGACAAAGTAGCTTTTCAGGAGATTGAGATCGGCCGTTCCGGAATTGAAGGCCTGTCCCCCGCCCCGGCAGCACGCGTGAAGCGCCCCGGCCCTCATCTTGATGCTGGGGTGAGGGGTATTGATCGGGTACGACAAGGTCCGGAAGACCTGGCCGGGGTGAAGCTCGCTCAGCTTCCGCTGGTTCTCATGGATCGAGGCCTCGAACAGGCCCGCCTCGGTGGACCAGGCGTCGAGATGGTCATACGTATGGGACCCGATCTCGTGGCCGGCTCCGAGAAGATGCTCAAGATCGCTCCGGGAAAACGCGGTCCCGATCATGTAGACCTGGTCCATCAGGGACATCGCGAGATAATACGTGCCCCTGATCCCGTGTCCCTCGAGGATCTGCCGCCCCCGGGTGCAGGCGGATCTCGGCACGTCGTCGAAAGTGAATGAGACGATCGGCTTCTCATTCCTCATCGCCTGGGGTCTTCGGTGTCTGAGGGCGGACTGTGCCTCTCGGTATTTGTTCTCGAATCTCTGCCAGAATCGGGGCCTGATCACTTCGAAAGCCCCTCCTCGTGACTCATCCCTTTCTCCCCGCGCGCTTATGAGATTTCCGTGACGGACGGCAACGTGCCGCTGACCCTGGCCGACCGCTCGTATAAATTTATACTCCCTATCGGAGGAGGGTTCAAGTCGGCCCCGCAGAGAGGCCCGGAACGACCGGGCCGAGCGGCCTTCGCGCCTTGACTTGCCGGGGGACCTGGCTTAAAGTCCTACGCAGAGCGGCGCGATCCGGCACCGTTCGAAATTGACACAACGGTCCAAAGGACGGTCCGTCATGGCGGCCTTCGGGCATAGGGTTCGAGAGGGTGAGCAGACGTGAAGATAGTCATCGCTTATGTGATATTCGTCATCCTCTTCGCCGTCCTTCTCAAGAGAGAGCGCCTTCCGAAGCTCTCGTTCTCACTCTACCCGCCGCTATGCTGGATCGTCATCTGCCTCTCCCGCAGCCTATCCCAATGGCTTCAATTCGGGGGAAGCCTCAACCCGCTCGAATCCGACATGGAGGGGAATTCTCTTGACGCCGTCTTCCTTTCGATCCTGATCTTGATCGGCCTCGGGATCCTCTATCGGAGAAGAGTGAAGGTCTTCGACGTCATCAAGGCCAACAAGGCCCTGTTCGCCCTGTACGGCCTGGCCCTCGTGAGCGTCTTCTGGGCGGCGGTCCCGCTCATCGCCTTCAAGAGATGGACAAAATGGTCCGGGAGCCTCGTCCTGGTGCTGGTCGTCCTCTCGGAAACGGATCCTAAGGGCGCGATCAGGTCGATCATCAAGCGAACGGCTTACGCCCTCATCCCCCTGTCCGTCCTTTTCATCAAGTTCGTCCCGCGCATGGGACGGTCCTTCACTCTCAGCGGAGGCGTCGATTTCCACGGCGTCGCGACGCAGAAGAACGAATATGGCCTTCTCCTCCTGATCTTCGGGATCTATTTCGCCTGGGAATTGATGGACGCGTGGAGGCGGAACGATCGGGAGTCCTTAAGAAAGACCGGCCTGATCGACCTGTTCTTCCTGGGGGTGATCTTCTGGCAGCTCATCTTCATCGACAGCAAGACGCCGATGATCTGCCTCCTGTTGGGCATCGGGACCATCTTCTTGATCGGCCGTCCGTATTTCCGTGGCAGTCCGAAAAGGGTCCTCCGGTTCATCCTCTTCTTGGTCGTCGTCGGGGTCCTGTTGCAGTCCTTCGTCGATCTCAAGGGGAGGATCATTACCTCGGCCGGCCGGAATCCGACCTTGACCGACCGGACGTTGCTTTGGAGCGAGGTCCTCAAGATCCCGATCAACCCGTGGCTGGGAACGGGCTGGGACAACTTTTGGCTTCGTGACCGGGTCAGCCACCTCTGGGAGATCTGGCGATGGCGGCCCAAGAGCGCACATAACGGATATATCGAGACCTACCTGTACCTGGGTATTCCCGGCGTCATTCTGCTGGCCCTGGTCCTCTTCGCGGGATTCAAGCGCTCGGTGAATCTCTTCCGCACGGACGTCGGCTACGGCAGCCTGGCGCTCGCATTCTGGCTCGCGGCCTTATTTCAGAATTATGCCGAATCGTCCTTCCATCGATTGAGTCCCATGTGGTTCTTTCTCCTTTTACTCTCCCTGGTCAGGATGCCCGAGCCTCTTCGCGAGCGCGAGCCGGATTCGCCGGTTCCGTCCCCCTAGGGGTCCCCGGAGATGCTGCGGGCGATCGCATGGGGCTCGAACATGGCCGGTCCGTCATGAAACGCATCGCGGTCTGCATCTGCACGTTCCAGAGGCCCGCGATGCTGCGCCGTCTCTTGATGTCGTTGAAGGACCAGGAAACCGGCGGTCTTTTCGACCTGAGCATCGCCGTGGTCGACAATGACCGCGAAGGGTCGGCCGGGGAAACGGTATCAGGATTCAAGAGAGAATGCCCCGTGCCGGTCCATTACATGATCGAGCCCCGGCAGAACATCTCATTGGCCAGGAATCGGGCCTTGACCGGCGTGCCGGCCGATCTTTTCGCCTGTCTCGACGACGACGAGATCGCGGCCAAGGACTGGCTGCTCAACCTTTATCGGACCATCCTGACCTACGAGGCGGACGGCGTTCTCGGCCCGGTCCGGCCGGCCTATGACGAGCCTCCTCCCGCGTGGCTCGTCAAGGGGAGGATCCAGGAACGCAAGGAGTTCCCGACGGGGACGACGCTCACGGATCCCAAGTACTGCCGCACCGGGAACGTGATCTTCTCCGGGGAGATGCTGGCCGCTCAGGACCGCCTGTTCGATCCGAGCTACGGCCGGACCGGCGGGGAAGACATCGACTTTTTTAGGCGGGCGATCGGCCGGGGCCACAGGTTCGTCTGGTGCAATGAGGCGGTCGTGCAGGAAGTGACGCCGCCCGCCCGCCAAAAACGGTCCTTTTATCTTCGACGAGCGCTCCTTCGGGGCGTGGTCCAATCCCAGCAGGCCTCCCTCGCCAGTCTCGACAGTCTGAGATCCGTGGCGGCATGCCTGGCTTATGCGCTCGCGCTTCCGTTCGCGTTCGTTTTTCGGAATCGGCTTTTCATGCCCATCCTGATAAGGGCTATGGACCACGCCGGGAAGCTCTTGGCCCGCTGCGGCATCCCCCCCGTAAAGGGCCGGAGCGAGGGGTGAGAAAGCGCTCTGAAAAATAGCCCCTGACAGGTCGGGAACCCTCGCCTCAGGCCGTCAAGAGGCCTGGCCGGCCTCGCTCTCGGGAGATCGACCGGCGCATCATTTAACGGGAAGGCTCGCCCGGCGTATCTCCTGAGGTGCTGAAGGGGGCTGCCAGGGTCGATCTTCCCTCGAAGAAGTCATGTTGAGGCTTGCGCCGCCCTTGCCTCCTCCCCATCACCTCTAGGGGTGATAGGAGCCCTCGTTTTATCACCCCCAAAATGCTTCCCGGGGGTGATGGGCCAGGGTGAGGCCGTTGATAGAATAGGGCCGTCAAGAAACGAAAATCGGTTTGCCCAGCAAGCGAATGCATCTGATTTTTTTAAGGAGTCAATCAGCATGAACGTGCCCTTCGTCGACCTCAAGTCCCAGTACCAGTCCATCAAGTCCGAGATCGACCCCGCCATCCAGACCGTCATCAACGAGACCGCCTTTATCGGGGGCAAGTACGTCGAGGGTTTCGAGAAGGCCTTCGCCGAGAAGTTCGGCGTCAAGCACTGCGTCAGCTGCGCCAACGGCACGGACGCCATCTACATCACCCTCAAGGCCCTGGGCATCGGCCCCGGGGACGAGGTCATCACCGTCGCCAACAGCTTCATCGCCACCTCCGAAACGATCACCCAGACCGGCGCCAGGCCGGTCTTCGTCGACATCGACGAGTACTTCCACATCGACCCGGCCCGGATCGAGGAGAAGATCACGACGAAGACCAAGGCGGTCGTCCCGGTCCACCTCTTCGGCCAGCCGGCGGCCATCGATGCCGTCGGGCGGATCTGCGAAGCACACCGGCTCCCCCTCGTCGAGGACTGCGCCCAGTCCCATTTCGCGACCTACAAGGGCCGCAAGACCGGGACCTTCGGCCTGGCCGGGACGTTCAGCTTCTATCCCGGCAAGAACCTCGGCGCCTACGGGGACGCCGGGGCGATCATCACCGACGACGACGAGTTCGCCCGGAAGGCCCGGCTCTTCGCCAGCCACGGCTCCCTCCAGAAACACATCCACGAGATCGAGGGCATCAACAGCCGCATGGACGCCATCCAGGCCGTGGTCCTCACGGCCAAGCTCGGCACATCGACGACTGGAACAAGGCCCGGAACAGCCACGCCCTGAAGTACAACGCGCTTCTCGGCGGGGTGTCCCGGCGTCCGAGTGCCCGAAGCTCCGCCCCAACGCCTTCCACATCTTCCACGTCTACGTCATCCGGGCCGAGCGCCGGGACGAGCTGGCCGCCTTCCTCAAGACCAAGGGCGTCTCGACGGGCATCCATTACCCCTACGCCCTGCCCCTTCATGCCGGCCTACAAGTACCTGAGGCACAAGCCGTCGGATTTCCCGGTCGCCTATGAGTGCCAGGGCGAGATCCTGTCCCTGCCGATGTACCCGGAGCTCACGGACGAGCAGATCGAGTACGTCGCGGAAGCCATCAAGGAGTTTTACAGCGATGAGCGAGCTTGTCGGACCGTCCCGGGAATGCTAGCATGAGAACCGCACGAAGGTTTTTCGCCAAGAAGTCGGCCATAGGGGGAAGGACTCTGAAATAGGGAGCGGGGACACATGATTAACATCGGTGTCATCGGATACGGGTATTGGGGGCCCAACGTGGCCAGGAATTTTCATTCCTGCCCGGGCGGCGCCAAGCTGACCGCGGTCAGCGACATGTCGGAGAAGCGCCTCGGCCTGGCGCAGATCCCATTATCCCTTCATCAAGGGGATCAAGGACCCGCACGAGCTCATCCGGTCCAAGGATGTCGACGCCGTGGCCATCGTCACGCCCGTCTTCGCCCATTATGAGATGGCGCAAGAAGGCCCTGCGCGCCGGCAAGCACATCTTCGTCGAGAAGCCGTTCACCTCGACCAGCGCCCAGGCCGGAGAAGCTCGTCGACCTGGCCGCTGAAAAAGAACCTCAAGATCATGGTCGACCACACCTTCCTCTTCACGGGCGCCGTGAAGAAGATCAAGGAGGTCATCGACGGCGGGCGAGCTGGGCAATCTCCTGTTCTACGATTCGGTCCGGGTCAACCTGGGGCTTTTCCAGCACGACGTCAACGTCATCTGGGACCTGGCGCCCCACGACCTGTCCATCATGGCCTACCTCATCGACAAAAAGCCGGTGGCCGTCTCGGCCCACGGCTCCGTCCATTTCCAGGGCGGGCTCGAGGACGTCGCCTACTGTCGCGTCGAATTCGAGGGCAATGGGTTCATCGCCCATTTCCACGTCAACTGGCTCAGCCCGGTCAAGATCCGCAAGACCCTGATCAGCGGCGACAAGAAGATGCTCGTCTGGGACGACCTCACGTCGGACGAGAAGATCAAGATCTACGACCGGGGCGTCGAGTTCAAGAGCACCAACGGCGGAATAGGCAACGGCATCCACGAGCTCCTCGTCAGCTATCGTTCGGGCGACGTCCATATCCCCAAGCTCGAAGGACCGAGGCCCTCAAGGCCGAGGCCGAGTACTTCGTCGAGTGCCTCGAAAAAGACCGAAGAGCCGTTCAATAACGGCCAGGCCGGGCTCCAGGTCGTCCGCCTCCTGGAGGCCGCGGACCAATCCCTCAAGAACGGCGGCCAGCGCATCCAGCTGTGAAGGAGAGTCCCTATGGAATACTGCCAGAGTTGCTCCCGACGTCAAGCTGGGCAAGGACGTCAAGATCTTCGCCTTCGTCAATCTCTACGGCTGCACGATCGGCGACGACACCAAGATCGGGACGTTCGTCGAGATCCAGAAGGGCGCCGTCATCGGCGGACACTGCAAGATCTCCTCCCACACCTTCATCTGCGAGGGCGTGACCATCGAGGACGACGTCTTCATCGGCCATAACGTGACTTTCATCAACGACATGTACCCCCGGTCGACCGTCGCGGGCGGCGGCCTCCAGACCGAAGCGGACTGGAAGGTCGTCCCGACGTTCATCCGGAAGGGGGCCTCGGTCGGCTCGAGCGCCACCATCCTGGCCGGCGTGACCGTCGGGGAAGGCGCCATCGTCGGGCGCGGGCTCCGTCGTCACCAAGGACGTGGCCCCTTGGACCATCGTGGCCGGCAATCCCGCAAAGGTCTTGCGGACGATCGAAAAAAAGTAGATAATTGGGGAGCGTTTTCGATCAGAGGGGCTTGAACCGATGCTGAAGGAAAAGGAAGCGGTTCTGCGCAGGTTCCTGATCTTCGTCGATGCCTGCGTGATCGTCCTGGCCTACCTGACCGCCTTCGGGTTCTACCGTCTCTTGTCCAACGTCCCGTTCGCCATCCCCCGCTACTGGCAGGCGCTGGTCATCGCCATCCCGTATTGGAGCCTGGCCCTCTATGCGAACGGCCTTTACCAATCCACGAGGACGCGGTCGTACCTCGAGATCCTCTGGGCCGTGGTCAAGTCCGCGGCCGTGACCTTCCTGCTCCTGGGGACCTTCATTTTCCTGTTCAAGCTGACCTTCATGAGCCGGCAGTTCTTCCTGATCTTCATGGCCCTGAGCTTCGCCCTGATCTGGCTCGAGAAGACCGCCATATTCATGAGCTCGCACTACGTCCGCCGCCAGGGTCTCAATACCCGCCGTCTGCTGATCGTGGGCACCGGCAAGCGGGCGGTCGAATTCGTCAAAAAGGTCGATCTGCACCCGGAGTGGGGCTTCGAGTTCCTCGGGGCGATCGACGATGAGCCCGGACGCGGGGTCCGTCAGGTTGGCCGGCTCGGCGTGATCGGGACCCTCGAGGACATCCCCGGGATCTTCCATCGGGACGCCATCGACGAGGTCGTCTTCGTCGTCCCCCGGTCGCGTCTGAACCATCTGCAGGGGGCGATCGAAGACTGCGAGACCGAGGGCGTCGTCGTGACCATGGCGGTCGATCTGTTCGACACGAAGCTGGCCCGGTCCTCCGTCTCCGAACTCGAAGGCCTGCCCCTTCTGCACTTCCGGACCACCCACGCCAAGGAGTGGGAGCTGCTTCTCAAGCGCGTGTTCGATTTCACGGCCTCGGGGCTGGGGATCCTGGTGATCTCGCCCCTCCTTCTGCTCATGGCCGTCCTCATCAAGCTCACCTCGAAGGGGCCCGTGTTCTTCAAACAGAACCGCCTGGGGCTGGCCGGCCGGAGGTTCACGCTCTTCAAGTTCAGGACCATGCGCCAGGGCGCCCATGACGTCCTCTCCGACGTCTCCGATCTCGACGCCATGACGACGCCGGAATTCCGGGAAAAGAAGACCAGCTGGATCACGCCCGTCGGCCGCTTCATGAGGAAGTTCAGCATCGACGAGCTGCCCCAGCTGATCAACGTTTTCGTCGGCCACATGAGCATCGTCGGCCCCCGGCCGACGGTCCCGGACGAGGTCGAGAAGTACAAGGACTGGCAGCGGCGGCGGTTCTCCATGAAGCCGGGGATCACCTGCTTATGGCAGGTCAACGGCCGGAACAACATCGCCTTCGAGGAATGGATGAAGCTCGATCTGGAATACCTGGATAACTGGTCGCTCTGGCTCGACGCGAAGATCCTCCTGAAAACGGTGCCTGTGGTCCTCTTCGGCATCGGGGCCTACTGAGCCGATGCCGACGGTGGGGTGACCGGGCGAACGGCAAAACGGGGGCTAACGATGAGACATAGGTTCGTCGGCTTTGTCGTCATGGCCATGGCGGCCGCCTGGCTCTGGTCCGGCCCGGTCCCGGTCTGGGGCCAAGGGCAAACCTGGGCGGGCCGGAGCCTGGCCCGGCTGCTGGATACCGCCCACTGGAGGATGAACAGGCTCAGGATGAACGCATCGTTCAGCCTGGCCGACGCCGGCTACGATTCGGATATCTTCTACGGCTACCTCGACGAGCGGTTCCCCGATTACACCTTCTCGGCCTCCCTGCCCATCCAGGCTTTGTTCCCCATCAGCAGGACGGTCGTGCTGGAGCTCGACGAGGCCCCCCAGTACCTCTTCTATCAAAAGAACGCGAGGGAGCGGGCCTGGAACAATGTTCTTTCGGGACGCCTCCACGTCTCTCTGGATAAGCTGTATGTCCAGGCCGGCGGCGGACTTTCGGACGTTCGCCGGCGCATGACCCCCGAGCTCGATATCAACGTCCGGGAGCGGGCCGGCTCCCTGGAGGGGATCATTCTCTGGCAGGCCAGCCGGGATGTCTCGTTCGCGGCGCTCGGGGACTACGTGCGATATAACTATGGCGAGCTGTCCCTCGGTGAAGCCAACGTGGCGCAGAACTTGAACCGGGTCGAGGGCTTTGCCGATCTGGTGTCCTACATCCAGCCGGGGGCGCACGTCAGGTTCTTCCTCGACGGCCAATATGGGCGATATGCCTTTACCGAGATCGTGAACAGGCAACGAAATGCCGACAGCTACGCCGTCTTCGGCGGGCTCTCGTTCCTCCCCCCGGAGGGCGACGAGCCCCCGGCGCAGCCTTTCCAGGGGAACATCTGCGTGGGTTACAAGTACTTCGACATCCTCAACCCGGCTTATCCCAACGGCTCCGGGCTCGTCGGCCTCATCGATGTCTCGGCGAACGTGTTCAAGAGGACGATCGCCCGGGCCTACGTGTCGCGGGACTACGCGTTCTCCGTGTTCTCGGACGCGGCCTTCTATCTCTCGACGGCCTTGAGCGGAGGGCTCAGCTATCAGCTGACGACGGCGTTGACCTTGAACTACGACTTCGCCTTCACGAGGGGCAAGTATCCTCAGAGCTCCCCGCTGGGCTCGGCCGCCGACTATGACTTCCGCTATTTCAGCCACACCGTCAACTTGAGCGTCCGGTTCGCCCGCTACCTCGAAGTCGGCTTGCAGGCCGTATTGGGCCGGCGAACGGTCGCAAACCTCAACCAGGCCAGGACGCGCAATGTCTTCGGATTGACCGTGCTCTACGGCATTCCGGCCGGTCGGGTCGAGGTCCCGGCCAGGGGTCTTTCTCGATAGCGACGAGAGGATTTGATTTCGGACCGAATATCGATATAATGCATGTCATAAAGAGGATTGATGGCACATTCCAAGGTGGGTTTGCTCTCGACCGGTTTCGGGCTCTTGGTTCTCGCGGTCCTCTCCACGTGTCCGCTTTTGCGTGGACAGGAGGCGCCGCTGCCCGTCAACGATTATAGGATCGGGGCCAAGGACCTCCTGGAGGTCACCGTCTTCGAGCTGCCCGAGCTCAACCAGACGGTCCGCGTCTCGGAAGACGGCTCGATCACGCTCACTCTTCTGGGCAAGATCGACGTGGCGGGGCTGACGGCCCAGGAGCTCGAAAAGAAGCTGGCCCAGGCCTTGGATCGGCAGTACACCAAGGGCGCTCACGTCACGGTCTTCATCAAGGAATATCAGAAGGTCTCGGTCATCGGCGCGGTGGGCCGGCCGGGCCAATACGAATTGGTGGGGCCGACCACCCTGCTGCAGGTCATCGCCCAGGCCGGCGGACTGACCACGCAGGCCATGAACGATCTCTATGTCTATCGACAGTCCGAGGACGGTCAGCAATCGATCATCCCGGTCCGCCTCGACGACCTGGCCAGCGGAAGGAAGGAATACAACATCACCCTCCTGCCGAAGGACGTCATATCGGTCCCCATCGACGTGACGCACAACGTCTTCGTCTATGGCGAGGTCAAGACCCCGGGTGTCATCAGCTATTTGAGCTCCAAGCCGATCACCCTTCTGCAGGCCATTGCCCAGGCGGGCGGGCCCACGGAGTGGGCGAAAAGGACCAAGGTGGTGATCAGGCGCAAAGACAAGAAGACCGGCAAGGAGGTCACGATCGAGATCAACCTCAAGAAGATGATCAGCGGCAAGACGACAGATATCGTCCTCGAGGAGGGCGATGTCGTGATCGTCCCCTAAGGGCGCGAGGACACTGATGGACAAGGGAATGGCGACCGAGATCCCCAAAGAACCCCAGCGGAGCTTGTTGGCGCAGACCCAACACTATTGGCACGTCCTTCTGAAATGGAAATGGACGGCCGGCGCGTTCCTGGGGCTGGCCATCGTGGCGGCGGCCGCCCTCAGTTTCCTGCTGCCCCCGGTCTACACCGCCAGCGGAAGCCTTTGGATCGAAGAGGACACCAAGGTCCTGCCTTTCGATGAGATCCAATCGTTCGGGGCCGAAAGCAACCTGCAAAGCCACGTCCGGCTCCTGGAAAGCCGGTCTCTGGCCTCGGATATCATCGAGAAGATGAAGCTCTCCGAGAATCCCGATTTCTCCAGGAAGGCCCGAAAGAAGGTCGATGTCAAGGACCCGGGCGATCCGCGATTCCGGGAACTCCTGATCCAGAACCTCCTGGACAACCTCCACGTGTCCTCGGGCGAGAGGACGCGCCTCGTCGACGTCAGCTTCAGCAATCGGAATCCCCGGTTGGCGGCCGACGTCCTCAACGCCCTCTTCGACGGCTTCATCGACATGCTGGTTCGCAAGAAATATTCTGCCTCCGAGCAGGCCTCGGGGTTCCTGAATGCCCAGATCGCCGAGCTGAGGACGCGGATCGAAGAGAAGGAAAGGGAGCTCAACAAGTACGGTTCCGACAAGGACATCCTGCCCTTGACGACGGCCGAGACCCCGACCGTCACGAGGATCGGGGAGATCAACAAGAAGCTCACGGAGGCCACACTCGACCGCGTCAACAAGCTGAACCTCTACAACCAGCTCAAGACGGCTCCCCTGGGAGAGATCCCCAACGCCCCGGAAGGCAGCCTGATCCAGCGCCTCAGAGAGGATTACGTCAGGCTGAGCCGGGAATATGCGAGCCGGCTGGCGACCGTCCGGCCGGAGTTCCCGGCCATGCAGAGCCTGAAGTCCCAGCTCGATGCGGCCACAGAGGCGCTTCAGAACGAGACCCTGAACCTCACCCGCATCGCCTACAACGATTACCTCAACGCCCTGAGCAGCGAACAGTCCCTGCAGCGGCTCCTGAACTCGCAGAAAGGCGAAGCCTATAAGGCCAACAGCAACTCGGTCGTCTATAACAGCCTGAAGATCGAGCTGGACCAGCAGAAATCGCTCCTGGAATCGCTGTCGAAACGGCAGAGTGAAACAGACGTCTCTTCGCGGCTCAAGGGCCTCGAGGCGCTCAGCGTCTGGATCGTCGACAAGGCCGACTATCCCCTGCGCCCCGCCTCGCCGAACAAGCCGAAGAACTTCCTCCTGGCCCTTCTCCTCGGCTTGGCCGGAGGGGTGGGCCTGGCCTTGGGGCTCGAGCTGCTCGACAACACCGTCAAGACCTCGAAGGATGTCACGAACGCGATCGGGATCCCCACGCTCGGGACCGTGCCGGCCTTCGAGACCGAACAGGACACGAAGGGCCCGCTCGCTGAGTTCAAGAGGATCGGCGCGATATTCCATGGCAAGCGCGAGGGTCAGGTCGCCGGGAAGGCGAAAGGCAGGCCCGCCGGGTCGGCCACCAGCCCCGCCTGGGCCGGCGGGAATTCCCCGAGAAACGGGAACGGCGATCAGAGGATCGATCTCATCGCCGCCCGGGAACCCCAGTCGATCCAGGCCGAGAGCTATCGGTCCATCCGGACGACCCTGCTCGTATCTTCGCCCCCGGGGCGGATCAAGACCATCCTCTTCACCAGCCCCCTGGCCAGGGAGGGGAAGTCGGCGACGGTCTCGAACGTGGCGATCACGCTGGCGGAAGCGAACAAGCGGGTCGTCGTCGTCGATTCCGATCTCCGCAAGCCAAGACAGTCGAAGATCTTCGGCCGGGACAACGGCGAAGGGCCCGGCCTGGGCCGGTATCTGAGCTCGACCCTGGGGACCGACGAGGTCGTGAGGCCGACGAACATCTCGAACCTGTATCTGATCACCAGCGGCCCCTTGCCGGCCAACCCCATAGAGCTTCTGACCTCGGAGAGGATGGATGCCCTGGTCGGGCGCCTGAAGCATGATTTCGATTTCGTTCTCTTCGATGCGCCGCCCATCCTGGCCGTTTCGGACGCGCTGGCCATGGGACCGATGGTGGACGCCATCGTCCTCGTCGCCCGCGGCGGCCAGACGCCCATTCAGGCCATCAAACAGGCCAAGCAGAAACTCGATGCTCATAAGCTCAAGTGCCTGGGCGTCATCCTGAACAGCGTCGACCTCGTCGATCAGGACGGCTACTACGCCCGCGAGTACTACAGCTACTCGAAGGCGGAATAGCTTTCGTCCCGAGCCGGCCTTCAAAGCGGCCGTTTCCTGCGGGGACTCCGGGGATCGTCCCCCGGCGTCATCCGGACGGCACCGAACGACCTTGAATTTCAGTCCGCCAAGTTGTATCCTCCGTCTTCGATGACCTGGCCTTTGCGGGCAAAGGCCGTCGTGATCCGAGACTGGTCGAACGGAGTCAACCATGAGAACAAGACGGCTCCTGTCAAAGGCGCCTCTTGGCGCGATCATCGCCTCGGCCGCGACACTCTTCCTGATCTTCGCGGCGGCCTGCTCCAAGAACGCCCCGGCGCCTTCCCGGGCCCCCGCGGAACTCGCCAAGGCCAGCCGGGTCGATGCCAACGGCTGGATCAATCTCCACCTCGAGGGGACGCCTCGGGAGATCGGTTTCCAGCACGGCTGGCTGGTCGCGAACGAGATCGACGACCTGCTCAAGTCCCTGGGTCATTTCCTGAAGGGCTCGACGAAGCGGGATTGGGCCTTCTTCAGGGCCGCGGCGGAACGTCTGTTCTGGCCGAAGCTCGCCCCGGAGTATCAGGAGGAGATCGAGGGCATCGCCGCGGGCCTCAAGGCCCGGCTGCCCCGCTCCTCGTACGACCGGATCGATATCGTCGTGCTCAACGGGTGGATCGAGCTCGCCTGGTACTATGTGCCCGCCCTTGACGGGCAGGCCGAAAAGGGGGCGGGAGACAACAAGGCGCCGGGATACTGCAGCGCCTTCATCGCCGCCGGGAGCTGGACCGAGGGCAGGCAGATCGTCGTCGGGCATAACAACTGGGTCGACTATATCATCGGCTCGCGCTGGAACGTCATCGCCGACATCGTGCCGGCCAAAGGGCATCGGATCCTGATGGACGCCATGCCCGGGGCCATCCACAGCGGCGACGACTTCGTCATCAACGACGCGGGCCTCGTCTACACCGAGACGACCATGGGCGCGTTCAAGGGCTTTCGCGAAGAGGGCACGCCCGAGTTCATGCGGGCCCGGCAGGCGGCCCAGTACGCGGAGTCGATCGACGACTTCGTCCGGATCATGGCGGCGGACAACAACGGCGCCTACGCCAACGATTGGCTGATCGGCGACACGAAGACCGGCGAGATCGCCAAGTACGAGCTCGGGCTCAAGAACCAGAGGCTCTGGCGGACCGCGGACGGATACTTCATCGGCTCGAATTTCCCGGCCGACGAGAAGCTCATCGCGGAGGAGACGACCTTCGATCCGACGAACAAGAGCCAGTCGGTGCTGGTCCGGAAGGCCCGCTGGGAGCAGCTGATGGAGGACTACAAGGGCTACCTGGACGTCGAGGACGGGAAGCTCTTCGAGGCCGACCACGTCGACCGGACGACCGGGAACGCCAACTCCAACGGCCGCGTCCTGTGCGGCCATATCGACGACGACGCCCAAGGGACCCCCGAGCTCAACTGGGGCCCGTACGCGCCGGCCGGGTCCGTCCAGGGCAAGGTCACGTCGAGCGCCCTGGTCAAGGACATGAAGATGTGGGCCCACATGGGGCATCCCTGCGGACGCGATTTCATAGCCGCTGATTTCCTGAAAAAGCACCCGGAGTACGCCTGGCAGAAGCCTTATCTGAAGGACCTCAGGGCTTTTCCCTGGACGCTGTTCCAGGCCCGGCGGCAGCCGTAAGGAGCCGAGGCCGCGTTGAACCGCTTGGATGTCGTCCAGTTGCATTGGCGGCCGGGGATCGGCGATCCGACCGTCATGGGCTGGCTAACGGTGGCGGCCTACGGCCTGGCCGCGGCGGCGTGCTTCATCGCGGCCTCTCGCGATCAGGCCGGGGACCCGCGAGAAGTCCGGATCCGGCGGCGGATGTGGCTGGCCATCGGGCTGATGATGTCCTTTTTGTGCGTCAACAAGCAGCTCGATCTCCAAACCCTCCTCACCGACATCGGGCGGGTCCTGGCCGCCCGGGGCGGCTGGTACGCTCAGCGCCGCACGGTGCAGCGCTGGTTCGTCGTCGCGATCATGGGGGCCGGCGCCGCCGCGATCGGGTACGTCGTTTGGAAGATCCGCAAGGTCCTCGGAGAGAGGGTCCTGGTGCCGATCGGTCTGTGCGCGCTGGTCACGTTCGTCGTCATCCGGGCGGCCTCTTTCCACCACGTCGACGTCCTCCTCATGTCCCGGATCATCGGGGTGCGGATGAACTGGATCCTGGAACTGGGGGGGATCGCCCTGGTCGGCCTGGGCGCGCTGCGGGCCTGCCGGCAGGGGCAAGAAAGAATTGGTAAGCGACCCGGGACATAACCTCGTCCCCAGGGCGTTTGGCTTGAACAGGAGGCCTTTTCGATGCTCAGGAAGACGAGCGTTGTCGCCGTCGCGTCCGTTTGGGTCGTTCTGGCCGCAGGGACGGCCTGCCAATCCAGCCCCGATCGAGGCGGCTCGCCGGCGTCCAGCCCCGCCGCCCGGATCCTGACGAATCAGGTCGGCTATGAAGCGGCAGGCCCGAAAAGGGCCGTCGTCCAGGGCCGGGCCGGCGATGCGTTCAACGCCTTCGCGGTCAAGCGCTATCCCGGCGGCGAGACGGTCCTTTCAGGAACGCCGGCCCACGCCGGCCCGGTCGCCAAGTGGAAAGATTGGGATTTCTGGACGATCGATTGGAGCGCCGTCGATCAGGAAGGGACCTACCTGATCGAATGCGCGACGGAGAACGGCGCGACCGGGACGGCGGCGGCCGGGGCCGCCTCGGCGGTCATCCGTTCCCATCCAATTCTCGTCCAAAGGAAAGCCCTCGAGCGGGCCACGCTCTCCGACGTCCTCTACTACTTCAAGGGCCAGCGCTCCTCCGGCCTCTGGGATAAGTCCGACCGCCGCATGACCTTCGAGGGCCGAACCGGTCTCGTCGACATCCACGGCGGCTGGTTCGACGCCACCGGGGACTATGGCAAGCACCTGTCCCACCTTTCCTACGCGAGCTTTTTCAACCCGCAGCAGGTCTCGCTCACGGCCTGGAGCCTCTGGCAGACGCTCCGCCAGATCGAACGGCGGGGCGAACGCGACTTCACCCAGTACCGGAAGCGCCTCCTCGACGAGGCCCTCTACGGGGCCGATTACCTTGTCCGGAGCAAGGACCCGAACGGCTCGTTCTATATCACGGTCTCGGGGCGCGGCCCGGAAAAGAAACCCGAGGACCGGCGCATCGCAGCCAAGGCCGAGCGCCACATCATTTTGACCCCCGAGACCAAGGACAAGTTCCGGGACTACGGCCGGGAGAAGATCGCGGGTGACGCGGCCTATGAGGCCGGCTACCGGGAAGGCGCCGGGCTCTGCATCGCGGCGCTGGCCATGGCCGCGGCGCGCGGCGGCCGGGACGGCCGGCCCGGGAGCGAGGGCTACGGCCTGAGCCGGGGCGAGGGCGATTTCACGGCCGCAGACTATCTCCAGGCCGCCGAAGACGCCTTTGCCTTTCTCGAGAAGAACAACCTGCGCTTCACCAATGACGGCCGGGAGAACATCCTCGACGATTATTGCGCCCTCACGGCGGCGACGGAGCTCTATCGGACGACCCGAAAAGGCCGTATACAGGGCCGCTGCGGACAGACGGGCCGCATCGCTCGAGGCCCGATTGACGTCCTGGAGGAGCGGCGGCGGGGCCAGCTACGAGAATTACTGGCGGGCCGACGGCCCGGGCGGCGACCGGCCCTTTTTCCATCCCGTCGACGCAGGGATGCCCGTCGTGAGCCTGCTCCTCTACGCCGAGATCGCGGACGAGGCGGGCCGGGCCAAGGCTCTCGGCGTCGGTCCTGCTGTCGCTCCGCTTCGAGCTCGCGATAACGGGCGAGGTCGCGAATCCCTTCGGTTACAGCCGTCAACTGGTCCAATCCAGGGACGGCCTGGCGACCCGCCGCTCGTCCTTCTTCTTCCCGCACGATACCGAAACGGCGCCCTGGTGGCAGGGCGAGAACGCCCGGCTGGGGTCGATGGCCGCGGCCGCCCGGCTGGCGGCCCTCGCCTTCTCCCACTGGCCCGGCGCCTCCGACCGCGCCCTGGCCGATAAGCTGAAGGCGTTCGGGCGCGACCAGCTCGACTGGATCCTCGGCCTCAATCCCTTTGACGCCTGCCTGCTGCACGGCCACGGCCGCAACAACATCCCCTACATGTTCTTCGATTCCTGGGAATACACCAACGCGCCCGGCGGCATCTGCAACGGCATCACCGGCGGCTATGCGGAAACGGACGGCATCGATTTCGGGCTGCGGTTCGCCGAGACCGGCAAGGACGACGACTGGCGCTGGGCCGAGCAGTGGCTCCCCCACGCCGCATGGTATCTCTACGCGGTCGCGATCGGGGATTAAGGCGTCGGAGGCCCGTCAGGCCCCTTTGTTGAAATCGACGACGGCGCGGAAGAACGCGTTCAGGTTCGCCAGCGGCGAGCCCGGCGGAATGTCCCAACCCGACGAGATCACGAAGTTCTTATGGGCCCGCGTCGCCTCGAGCAGGACGCGGGACGCGTCCGCGACGGCCTGCGGAGTGCCTTTCTGGAAGAGCCGGTCCGCATCCAGGTTGCCTCCCAGCACGATCTCCGGCGGGACGCGGGCCAGGGCCGCGGCCATGTCCATCGCCGGGCCGAAATGGAAGAACGACGCGCCTGACTCGAGAAGCGGATCGAGATGCTCGGCGAGGCCTGGCCGTGGTGGAGGATGACGGCGAAATCCGACGTTTCGACCGCCTTGACGATGCGCTTGACGAACGGCGCCGAGAATCGCGCCACGCCTTCCGGCGAGAGATTCCCCGCGGCGGCCTCGGCCACCAGGATGCCCCACGCGCCCGTCTCCCGGAACTCGAGCGCATAGCGGCAGAGGAAGCCGGTCACGATATCGAGGAGGGTCTCGATCGTCTCGGGCTCGGTCGGGATCGCCGCGACGGCCTCCGTCAGGCCGAATAGACGGCTGGCCAGCGCGAACGGCCCCAGCATGGCGCCGAGGACGGGGACGCTCTCCCCCACTTCGGCGGTCAGCCGCCAGGCCGTCTCGAGAGGCACGCGCGTTCGGGCGTCCCCGGGAATGGGGTCGGCGAGCGACGCGATATCGGCCGAGCTGCTGATCAGACGGCCGACGACCGACGGCGCCTCGCGGGCCGGGATCCTGACCTCGCTCCCGTAAGCCTCGGCCTCGACGGTCGTGTCGATGGCCGTGACCAGGACGGGCGTCTGGTAGCGGTCGTTGACGGCCATGATGGCCTTGAACTGCGACCCGGGGACGCTGACCATATCCTCGACCGACTCGCCCGTGATCTCGAGCCCGGAGTAGGCGCAGAGGGGCACGGCCAAGCGGCCTCGGAACTCCTGAACGAACTTGGCGAAGCGGGTATCCATGGTGGTGCTGGTATAATAGCCAAAGGCCGCAGGCCGGTCAATGACGCCGGATCGGACCTTGGCCGTTCGGTCGATATGGACACTCAGCCCCCAGTTGGCCCGTTTCAGGCTGTGGAGGCCCGATTTTAGGGCAAAAAGAGCGGAGGTTTAAGGCCGGGAGCAACATTCGCGGGGCCCATTTCGTATTTATTGGTGAATAGAGCGCTTTTCGAGAAAAGCACGGCCGCCGACGGGCCTTCGCCAAGCGATATTCGAGCGTCACGATCCTGACAGGAGCTGACAATGAAGACAAGAGCCCTGGTCGCGCTGGGCCTGGCGGCGGTCCTCTTCGCGCCCGCCGCATACACATTTGCGGCCTCCCCTTCTCCCGACCCCTCGAAGACTCCCTCTGCGCATTCCTCGACCGCCCGCGCCTCCCGTCCCGCGCTTCCGCCTCCCGATGCCAAGACCGTCCAGGCCGTCCGCGCGGCCGAGCCGATCGTCCTCGACGGCCGCCTGGACGAAGCGGTCTGGAAGACAACCCCGCCGGCGACCGGCTTCACCCAGACCGACCCCGAGGACGGCTCTCCCGCGACCGAGCCCACCGAGGTCTGGGTCGCCTACGACGATCACGCCCTCTACGTCGCCGCCTTCTGCCACGACTCCGATCCCGCGAAGATCCGCAAGCGCCTCGGCCGCCGCGACGCCCAGACCGATTCCGACTGGTTCATGGTCGCCGTCGATCCCTATTACGATAAGCGCTCGGGCTACGCCTTCTACGCTAACCCGGCCGGTTCGATCACCGACGCCGCGCTCTCGAACGACGTCATCAGGACGACTCCTGGGACGGCGTCTGGGAGAACAAGGCCACGGTCGACGGCGAGCGGCTGGACGATCGAGATGAAGCATCCCGTTCAACCAGATCCGCTTCCCGAAGAAGGACGAATACGTCTGGGGCGTCAACTTCATGCGGATGATCAAGCGCAAGAACGAGAAGTCGGCCTTCGACTGGGTCCCGAAGAGCGAAACGGCCTTCGTCTCGCGCTTCGCCCGCCTCGAGGGCCTGCGCGGCATCAGCCCGGGCGGCCGGGTCGAGTTCATGCCCTACGCCGTGGCCCAGACCCAGTTCCGCCCGGCCGAGGCCGGCAACCCCTTCGAGACCGGCCATCGGGCCCTCGGCAACGCCGGCTTCGACCTCAAGGTCGGCCTCAAGAGCAACCTGACGCTCGACGCCACGGTCAACCCGGACTTCGGCCAGGTCGAGGTCGACCCCGCCGTCCTCAACCTCTCGGCCTACGAGACCTACTACGAGGAGAAGCGGCCGTTCTTCATCGAGGGCGCGTCGCTCTTCAACAACTTCGGCCGCGGCGGCGTCTACATCAACGCCAACATCAACTGGCCGCAGCCGACAGCTCTTTTACAGCCGCCGCATCGGCCGCGAGCCGGAGGGCTACGTCACCGCCGACGGCTACTCCCGCATGCCCGACCGGACGACGATCCTCGGCGCGGCCAAGCTCACCGGCAAGCTCGGCGGCAGCTGGAACGTCGGTTTCCTCAACGCGCTGACCGGCGCGCGAGTTCGCCGAGATCGACCAGGCCGGGACGCGTCTGCGCCCAGGAGGTCGAGCCGCTTCACCTATTACGGCGCGCTCCGCGTCCAGAAGGACATCGATCGAGGGCAAGAGCGGCTTCGGGATGATGGCCACGGGCGTCGTCCGCGATCTCACGAGCGGGAACTCCGGCAATGAGACCCTGGCGGCATCCTCAACAAGAACGCCTTCGCTTGGCCGTGGACGGCTGGACCGTTCCTCGACAAGAAGAGCGAGTGGGTCGTCGGCGGCTGGGCCGGCGGGACGCGGGTCGAGGGCACGGCCGAGGACATCCTCCGCCTCCAGGAATCGACCATGCACTATTACCAGCGGCCGGACGCGACCCACGTCGAGCGTGGACCCGACGAGCGACGTCGCCTGAGCGGCTGGGGCGGGCGCCTGAACCTGGCCAAGCAGAACGGCAACCTGCTCGTTGCTGGCCAACGTCGGGGCCATCTCGCCGGGGTTCGACCCGAACGACGTCGGCTTCCAATACGGCATGTCGGACATCATCAACCTGCAGTTCCTCCCCGGCTACCAATGGACGAAGCCGGGCAAGGTCTTCCAGCTCCGCCCTGATCATCGGCGGCTGGTTCCGGAACTACGATTTCGGCGGCAACAAGACCTGGGACGGGGGTCCTGACCGAGGCCCAGGGCCAGCTCCGGAACTTCTGGATGGTCGACACGATGTTCGCCTACAACCCGGACACGCTCAGCAAGACCCAGACGCGCGGCGGGCCGCTGGCGCTCACGCCCTCGGGCTGGCAGGTCAACCTGAACGTCCAGACGGACAGCCGCAAGCCGGTCGTGTTCTCGTTCGAGGGGACGACGTACCAGCGGCCGCGGGCCGGCACGGAATGGAACCTGGAGCTCTCGGCCAAGTGGAAGCCGGGCTCGAACGTCAGCGTCAGCCTGGGACCGATGTTCGGGTCGGATCTCAACGATATCCAGTGGGTGACGCGGGTCGACGATGCCCTGATGACCTCGACCTACGGCGCGCGGTACGTGTTCGCGCGGCTCGACCAGAAGGTCGTCGGTAGCGAGATCCGGCTCGATTGGACGTTCACGCCCAAGCTGACCCTCCAGGCCTACCTCCAGCCGTACATCGCCGTCGGGCACTATGACGTGTTCAAGGAGCTCGCGGCGGCGCGGACGTTCGATTATAACGTCTACGGCGACGGCTCCTGGAGCGGCGGCAGCGCCGGCGGCGCGGCCAACGGCTCGACGATCGCCTATGACGAGGCGAACGGCGCGTACACGGTTGATCCGGACGGGCCGGGAGGCGCCGCAGCGCCATTCACGTTCGGCAACCCCGATTTCAACTACAAGTCGCTGCGGGGCACCGTCGTCCTGAGATGGGAGTACCGGCCGGGCAGCCTGCTCTATTTCGTCTGGACGCAGAACCGGGCCGACTACGCCAATCCCGGGGATCATGCGGCTGGGGCGCGACCTGGGAGATCTCTTTTCGCGCCCCCGGCGACAACATCTTCCTGCTCAAGGTCTCCTACCGCTGGAACATCTAAGGAGCCGGGCCTAATGGCATCGGGACCCCGCTACCCGAATAACATCGAGGACTGAACCTAACCCGTTGATTTTTTTGCGTGTTGCTGAGGTCCGGCCCCATGGAGATAGGGCCGGAGGACCGAGAAGGCGAGCGCCAGGAGCAGGCTCACTCCGCAACAGATGTACCAGACCGCGTCGCCCCCGAAACGGCCGTAGACGGACATGCCGACGATCGGGGCGATGATGAAGGCCAGCGAGAACGAGAAGCTGGACAGGCCCATGTAGCGGCCCCGGTTCGATTCGTCGGACCGTTGGGCGATCAGGGCCGCTACGAGGGGCATGCTCAGCATCTCGCCGAACGTCCAGACGGCGACGGTCAAGGCGCCGAAAGAGAAGCTGCGCCCGAACGGCATCAGCCCGAGCCCGAGGCCGAGCATCACGAACGATACGTTGATCATCAGGGCCAGCGGATACTTGCGGATCTTCTCCATCAGGATCATCTCCAGGGCGACGATCAGGATGGTGTTGACCGCGTAGAGTTGGCCGATCCGGTTCTCGGGGAGGCCGTAGACGTTGCGGATGTAGAGGGGGAACGTGGTCAGGACCTGGACGAAGACGATGCTCCAGACGAGGAAAATAAGCATCATGAGCAGGAACGGCACGTCGCGCCACGGGGACCGGGCCGGCCGGGCTTCGCCGGGGGCCGGGCCGGGAAGGGCGCTCGCGTGTGCGGCGTTGGCCGAGGCGCCGGCCGCGGTCGTTCCGGTCCAGAGCAGCCCGAACAGGGCCGCCGCCGCGAGCGAGGTCAGGCCGTCGGCCCAAAAGAGCAGCCGGTAGTCGTGGAGGGCCAGGATCCCGCCGACGGCCGGGCCGATCGTGGCCCCGAGATTGTTGGCCAGCCGGGTCAGCGCAAACCCCTTGACTTGGAGCTCGGGCGGACAGGTCCGGGCCATCGACGTGGCGTTAGCGGGGTAGAGCATGCCGGCGAACAGGCCGAAAACGAAAAGCAACGGCATGAACAGGCCCACCGCCGTGACCTGGCCAAGAACGATCAAGAAGACGCCGCACGCCCAAAGGCTCAGCTTCTGGACGCGGATGGACCCGACCCGGTCCGAAAGCCAGCCGCCTGAGAACGCCCCCGCAAGCGAGCCGAAGCCGTAGAGACTGAGCACCTGGCCGGCGCGGGCGGCCGCGAGCCCGAGCTTGCGCGTCAGATAGAGCGACAGGAAGAAGAAGACCATCGAACCGGACGAGTTGACCAGGTTGACGGCGAACAGGATCCAGGCGCGGCGCGGCAGCCCGCGATAGGCGGTGGCGTACTCGTTCCGGACGAACCGGAACGGACGGATCGGGCTCAGGCTGAAACTCATGGTCGGGACCGCCGTTGCCGGCAATTATAGCAAATTATGGGGTCGGACCTCGGGAACTCGGCAAGAACGGCGACTTACGAGGAGGCCAGCCGCTTGATCTCCCGGTTCCGGAAGCAGCGGACCAGGTGGTCATTGACGATCCCGGTCGCCTGCAGGTGTGAATAGACGATGGTCGAACCGACGAACTTGAAGCCCCGGACCTGGAGGTCCTTGCTGATCCGGTCGGAGAGGGGCGTGTGGTCGGGCATGTCGGCGAGGGACTTCAGCCTCGACTGGACCGGTTTCCCGCCGACGAAGCCCCAGATGTACCGGTCGAACGAGCCGAACTCCTTTTGGACCTCGCGGAAGCGCCGGGCGTTATTGATGGTCGCCTCGATCTTGAGCCGATTGCGGACGATGGCCGGGTTCTGGAGCAGGCGCGCCACGTCGCGCGCCATGAACTTGGCCACCTTCGCCGGATCGAAGTTCTTAAAGGCCCGCCGGAAGGCCTCGCGCTTGCGCAGGATCATCATCCAGTTGAGCCCGGCTTGAAAGCCTTCCAGGGTCAGGAACTCGAACTGTTTACGGTCGTCGTGGACCGGCGTCCCCCACTCCTGATCGTGGTAGTCGCGCATGAGCTTGTCTTCGACCTCGCCCCAGCAACGCCACCGCCGCGGCTCACCCGGCTGATGCGGCTCGCGGGTCTTCGCTGCGTTCGGTCCCTTGTCAGCCATGGCTCACCTCGCTTGCGCTCATCTTATCACAGCCAGGCCAGCCGGGGCCGGCGTGGCCGGCTATTTCGGGCACCCGAGCCCTTTGATCCTGTCCCGGTAGATCGCGTGGATGAGGCAGCGGTCGAATTCGCGCTCGGCCTCGATCAGCTTCTGCTTTTCCGCCCCGTCAAAATAGTCCATGACCGGGAGAAAGAAGCCTCGGTCTTCCTTCTTGATGTGGCCGGGATAGAAATCCGCCAGGAACTCGAGCCGTTCGATGATGACCGGGAGTTGCGCCTGGTCCCCGCACCGGCAGGCCTCGGCGGCCTCGACGGCCTCGCGGACCGCGCGCCTCCCCTGCTTATGCTCTTCGACGAGCTCGTCGAGCGTCTTTCGATGGCCGGCCGCCAGGGGCTTGCGATCGAGCGCAGCGAACAGGATGTCTTCCTCCTTGCCGTGGTGGCAGCGGTCGGCGTAGGCGCGGACGAAATCCAGCGTCAGATCGACCTCCCGAAGATCGATCTTCCCGTCGCACCGGCCGGCCGCCGCGATCCGCCGGATGATGGGGACGATCTTCTCGATCACGCGATGCTCTTCCATCAAAGGACCGACAGGCAGCATGGGGACCCCCTTTTCTTCTCTAAATCTATTCTAGCGCATGGCCGAAAAGAGCGCCCCGGCCCCATCCCGCCTTGAACAAACACTACATTAATGCTAGTATTTATTCGCGGATCACCGCCAAGCTCACCAAGAGAGTCCTTCATGAGACGCATCGTCATCCTCGGGGCCGGGACGGGCGGAACCATCATGGCCAACCTCCTCCACCGGCGCCTCGACCCGGCCGCCTGGGCCGTCACCGTCGTCGACCGGGACAACGAGCACTATTACCAGCCGGGTCTCCTGTTCATCCCCTTCGGCTTTTATACGAAGAAAGACATCGTCAAGCCCCGGTCCGCGTTCATTCCCAAGACCGTCGAGTTCATCGTCTCGGAGGTCGACCGGATCAGCCCGGCGGCGAACGAGATCGTCTTCAAGGACAAAAGCACGCTCGGTTACGACATCCTCATCGTCGCCACGGGGGCTGACATCGCCCCCGCCGAGACGCCGGGCATGCTGGACGGCTGGCGCGACACGATCTTCGACTTTTACACCGCCGATGGGGCCGCGGCCCTGGCCGAGAAGCTCAAGGCCTTTCCCGGCGGCCGGCTCGTCATCCACGTCAACGAGACCCCGATCAAGTGCCCGGTCGCGCCCCTCGAGTTCGCCTTTTTCTGTGATTGGTGCCTGCGCCGTCACCACCGCCGCGACAAGATCGACCTCGTCTACGTCACGCCTCTCGACGGGGCCTTCACCAAGCCCGTCGCGTCCCGGACCCTGGGCGCGTTCCTCGAGGAGAAGCGCGTCGGCATGGTGACCGAGTTCAACGCCGAGCGCATCGACGCCGCCGCCCGCAGGATCGTCGGTTACGACGGCCGCGAGGTCCCCTACGATCTCCTCGTCACCGTGCCGACCAACATGGGCTCCGAGATGATCGAACGCTCGGAGATGGGCGACGAGTTCCGCTATCTGCCCACCGACCCGAAGACGCTGCGGGCCAAGAAATACGAGAACGTCTTCGCCATCGGCGACGCGACGGACCTGCCCACCTCCAAGGCCGGGTCGGTCGCTCATTTCCAGGCCGAGATCCTGGCCAGGAACATCCGCCGGGCGATCGAGGGCAAGCCGCTCGAGCCGGCGTTCGACGGCCACTCGAACTGCTTCGTCGAGGCCGGGAATAGGAAGGCCATCCTGATCGATTTCAACTACGATGTCGAGCCGCTGCCGGGCCGGTTCCCTTTCCCGGTCATCGGCCCGATGCCGCTGCTCAAACCCAGCCGGATCAATCATCTGGGCAAGCTGGCCTTCCGCTGGATCTACTGGCATGTCCTGTTGCGCGGCTGGCCCATTCCGTTCGTTCCGTCCCGGATGAAGATGGCCGGCAAGAAGCGGCCGGCGATCGATAGAAAGACGTCTTAAGTCCTGTTATCAAGGCAGGAGGGACACCATGCCACAGAAACAGTTCGGAGCAACGGCCGTCAACGTCGACGACGAGGGGTTCCTGACCGATCTCTCTCAGTGGACGCGCGACATCGCCGCGGCCATCGCCAGAGACGAGGGCATCGCCGAGCTCACGCCGGCCCATTGGAAGGTCATCGAGTTCATGCAGAAGGAATTCCGGGAGAGCGGCCAGGCGCCCAGCATCCGCAGGCTCAACAAGAGCGGCGTGGTCACGACCAAGGACCTCTATGCGCTCTTCCCCGGCGGCCCGGCCAAGAAGGCGGCCAAGATCGCCGGCCTGAAAAAGCCCGAGGGCTGCGTCTGACGCGCGCTCATCGGGGACATCGCAGAAGGAGCGGACCATGGAAGACAAGATCAAGAAAGTCTCGATCGTCGTTTCGAAAGGCGGGCTCGACGGCGTCTACCCCGGGCTCATCATGGCCAACGGCGCCCGCATGGAGGGCATCGAAGCCAACCTGTTCTTCACTTTCTTCGGCCTGGACGCGATCACCAGGAAGCGCATGGCCAAGATCAAGATCGCGACGGTCGGCAACCCGGGCATGCACATGCCGTCCATCCTGGGCATCCTGCCCGGGTTCTCGGCGTTGGCCACGTCCATGATGAAGAAGACCATGGACAAGATCGACATCCCGCCGGTGCCCGAGTTCATCGAGATGGTGTCCGACGCCGGCTGCAAGCTCTACGCCTGCAAGGCCACGGTGGACATGTTCGGCCTGAAGAAAGAGGACTTCGCCCCCCAGGTCGATTCGATCATCAACGTCGGCAAGTTCTACGAGATCAGCGCCGGAGGCGAGATCATCTTTACCTGATCCGAGGCCCGGGCCTCAGCGCCGGCCAGGGACTGTCCCTAACGGGGCGGCCCCTCTGTCCATGGACCGTGACGCCGGAAACACTCCCGTTTTGATTATAATGGGAGCTCTCGCGAGAACAGGGTCGAGACGGGCCATCCCGCCGGGGACGGTCCTGTCCGAAAGGACCCCCTGACCGAAGGAGGCCGCGATGGAGTGGATGACGCATGTCCAGAACTGGATCGCGCTGGGGACGCTGACCGCCCTGGAGATCGTCCTCGGCATCGACAACATCATCTTCATCTCCGTGCTCGTCGGGCGGCTGCCTCACGAACGCCGCAACAGGGCCCGCGTGCTGGGCCTGGGCCTGGCCATGGTCAGCCGCATCCTGCTGCTCCTGTCGCTCACCTGGGTCATGAGCCTGAAGCGGCCCCTTTTCGCGGCCCTCTCGCGGGAATTCAGCGGCCGGGACCTGATCCTTGTGGCCGGCGGCCTGTTCCTGCTCGGCAAGAGCACCCGCGAGATCCATCACAGCCTCATGAGAGAGGAGGGCCACCTCAAGGGCCGGGCCTCGACGCAGATGCTGGCCGTCCTGGCCCAGATCGCCGTGCTCGACATCGTCTTCTCGCTCGACTCCGTCATCACGGCCATCGGCCTGGCCAACCACCTGATCGTCATGATCGCGGCCATCGTCATCGCCGTCGGGGTGATGATGGTCTCGGCCAGGGCCATCGGCGAGTTCGTCGACGGCCACCCGACCATCAAGATGCTGGCGCTGAGCTTTTTGCTGCTTGTCGGCTTCACTCTGTTCGGCGAGGGCCTGGGCCTGGTCATCCCCAAGGGCTATATCTATTTTGCCATGGGCTTCTCGGTGGGCGTCGAGGTCCTGAACCTGCGTGTCCGGAAGCGGATGGAGAGGCCGGTCCAGCTGCATTCCGACCGGGCCGCTTAGGGCGGCGGGAGGGACGGCCCTCTTCGGGGGACGACCCCTATTCGATCTGGGGATAACGCTTGTCGGCGAAACGGAGCAGGGCGGCGTAGCCCGCGGCCGAGAGAGCCGCGAGCCCGGCGAACAGGACGCCCAGCACTGCGGCGGTCCCGAGCCCGGCCCGGGTCAAGGCCCGGACGCCGAAGAAGACGCCCGTCAGGATGCCGATGTCCGCCAACATGGCCAGCAGCACGTTGAGGTTCTGCTTGATGGCCTTCTGAGGGTTGGCCCAATCGAGCAGGGGCCGGGCCAGGTCGATGGCCATGCCCACCGCGGTCAGCAGGACCCCCGCCAGGAGCGAGAGTCCGGCCGCGGCCGCAAGCTCAGGCGGTCCGACATGAAGGACGGCGGCCGCGGCGACCCCCGCCGTGGCCACGCCCAGCGCCGCCACCAGGTACGAGTGCCAGAACTTCGCGGTCGCTTGCTCGCGCGGAGCGACCGGGATCATCTTCGAGATCCAGAACTGGGCGCCTTCCCGCGAGAACGTCGAAGACGCCGTCCCGTTGATGCTGCCGCAGACGGTCATGAACAGGGCCGTGGCCAGGATGACGACGAGAGGATGCCCCGAAGCCATGGCCTTTAGCAGGGCCATGGGATCGACCTGGGTGCCCGCGCCCCCGACGGCCCCGCTTCGCGCCCCCCGGCCCACGGTGGCCATGAGCACGAAGATAGCCGGCAGCAGCACGACGACGAAGGTCCCGTTCAGCAGGAAGATCGGCGTCCGGTTCATGATCTTCCACTCGCGACCGAAGATCGCGGCCTTGGCCCGCCGGCCGGACGACACGCGCCGCGACATCTCGTCACGCGTCAGCCGCTTCTTCCGCCCGGTCGTCTCGCCGAGACCGACCAGACCGCGATAAAAAAGCTTCTCGGCCAGAACGACGATGGCCGCGAAGAGCAGCCCCGACACGCCCCACAGCAGCCCCAGGTTGGCCAGCCCTTCGCCGCTGAATCCCGCCGCGACCGCCTTGGTCGCCCAGATCCCCGGCGGGAAGAAGGCCCCGACCCGGCTGAGGAGGCTATTCGGCGAGGTCAGGAAGGCCGTCAGGGCGGCCATGTTCGCGCCGATCTCCCGCCCGTTCCCGGCCGAGGCGGACCGCCCCAACGCGACCTGGACCGCCAGGGCCCCGACGAGAAGCAGAATGCTGCCGATGAGGATGAAGGCGTCCTTCTTCCGGCTGAGGTTGATGAACCGCATCAGGACGACGACGAGGAGCGACACGACGGCCAACGGGATGATCGGCAGGGCCAGGTAGACGAGGACCGCGTTCACCCAGTAGCCGGGCCCGACCCGCGCGACGACCCCCAGGGTCACGACGATCGGCAGCACGATGGCCGCCACGGTCAGGTACTCGTTGATGACGATGACCGCGAACTTGCTGGCCATGACCTCGCCCGGCCGGAGCGGCAGCGGGATCAGGAAGTCGAGGTCCCGCGAGAAATAGAACGCCGCGATCACGTAGTACAGCCCGAAGAGCAGGATCAGGGCCTGGGCGGCCAGGAACCCGAACGACAGGATCGCCCGCTCCTGACCCATGGGCTTGAGCGCCGCGTAGAGGTTCTGGACGAGCAGGACGACCCCGTAGAGCAAGGGCACGACGCCGAGAAAGGCCAGTCCGACAAGCGGCACGAGCCAGCGGTCCTTTTTCTCGACGAGGAGCCGGTGCTTGAGGATGGCCAGGCCGAAGTTCGACCGCAGCCCGGCCCGGACGACGGTCCCGATCATCGCGAGCCGGCTCATGGTTCCGTCAGCTCCAGGAAGATCTCTTCGAGGGACTGTCCCGACTCGGTCCGGTCGAGCGCCTTGAGCTCGGCCATGGTGCCGCTGGCGACAAGCCGGCCCTTGTGGATGATGCCGATCCGGTCGCAGAGCTTCTCGGCGACTTCCATGATGTGGGTCGAGAAGAACAGGGTCTTGCCCGCGTCGCAGTGTTCGCGGAACATATCCTTGAGCTGGTGGGCCGCCCGCGGGTCGAGCCCGACGAGCGGCTCGTCGAGGACCATGACCCGGGGCGCCGGCAGGAGCGCCGCCGTCAGCACGATCTTCTGCTTCATGCCGTGCGAATAGCTCTGGATGGGATTGGAGACGAACGGGGCGAGCTCGAAGATCTCGAGCCATTTGTCGATGCGCTCGAGCCGATCGGCCTTGGGCACGCCGTAGACATCGCCGATGAAGTTGAGGTACTCGAGACCGGTCAGGCGCTCGTAGACGGCCGGGAAATCCGGGACGTAGGTCGTCAGCTGCTTGGCGTCGAGGGAAAGGGTCGCGATGTCCAGGCCCTCGACGGCGATACGACCCGCGTCCGGGCGCAGCAGCCCAACGATGAGCTTGATGGTCGTCGTCTTGCCCGCGCCGTTCGGGCCGAGGAAGCCGAAGATCTCGCCGGGCTTGACCGCGAGGGTCAGGTCGTCGACGGCCTTGATGCGGCCCCGGTTGTAGCTCTTGGTGACATGCGTCAGCTCGATCATCCTACCTGATCCTCCGGTACTTCAGCAATAGCGAGGCCGGGGCCTCGGGGATCTTGAGCGTCAGGCCGCCGGCGAGCTCGCGGCCGCTCTTGACGACCGTGATGCCGTAATCCTCGTAGCTCACCTCATAGTCCGCGGCCGGGTCCAGTCCGCCGAGCCTGACCTCGATCAAGGCCTGGGGCGCGAGGGGACGCCGGAAGGCGGCGACGATCCCATCGCCTTCCTCGGGCCGGTCCCATTGGAAAGCCGCCCAGGCGTCGTCGCCCGTCGCATAGGGCGTCAACGGATAGTAATCGCCGTAGAAATAGCCGCGCGTGGCCCGGAACTCGGCCACGTCCTCGAGCGCCGCGTTCAGGTTGAAGCCGGGCGTGAGCTCCCAGCCCATGACCACGGCGCCGCCCAGGGCCGCGCTGCGGAACCAGTATTTGCGCGGGTCTCCGTTGCCCGTGCCGCTGGCCGGGATGAAGAAGTGCAGCCCGTAGGTGTGGCATTGGTAGCCGTTCGGCTCCCAGTACTGATAATCCGTCCGCCAGAGCGGGATGCTGCGGCTGGTCGTCTCGAGATCGAGACGCCTCCCGCCCGAGGCGCAGTTGTCGATGAGGAGCCCCGGCTGGCGCGCCAGGAGAGCGTCCCAGAACGCGTACAGGCCTTCGATGTGCTTCATCTCGGCGATGCCGACCCGGTCGGGCGCGTCGGCGGCCTTCCAGAACGGCGCCGGGTCGAAGTTGAAGTCCTGGCGGTAGATGGTCACGCCCTCGTCGCGGAGGAAGTTCGAGATGTGATCGGTGAGCCAGGCCAGGGCCTTGGGGTTGCCGAGATCGAGCAGGCGGTTGGGGTCGCCGGGGATCTTGATCAGCCAGTCCGCGTGCTCACGGTCAAGCCAAGTCCCCTCGTAGACGCGCTCTGGCTCGAACCAGAGGACGAAGCCTTGTCCGTTCTTCTTGGCCGCGGCGGTCACCGGCTTGAGGCCGCGGGGGAAGTTCTTCGTGCTGGCCGTCCATGTGCCGACCCCCGACCACCATTGGCCGGTCGGATTCTCGTACCAGCCGGCGTCGATCCAGCAGGCGTCGGGGTCGATGCCGAACTGGTGGAGCCGCTCGATCATGCCGATGGCATAGCTCTCGGTCGCGCAAACATATTCGTTGCAGGGGAACGGGCCGCCGAAACCGACGCCGTGCGCGATCGGCAGGACGGCCGGGCCGCCGCCGGGTGTGGTCCGCGGCATGTGATGGGCCACGACGAACCGCCGGAAGAGGTTGTGCCCGGCCATCCGGTCGGCGCCCTTCCAGAAGAGCAGGGCCATCGACGGCGTCCGGACCTCTTCGCCGGGGTGGAGCTTGAAATGCGTCTCGGGCAGGCCCGCTATGAGGTCGAGTGCATGCGGGTCGGCGCCCTTGCGGCCGACGGCCGCCTCCCACCGCCCGCTCCAGCCCACGGCGGCGACGATGCCATGGCCGGCCGCCGCGACATTGAAGAACGGCAGGGCGTTGGTGTCGGAAGAGCGCCCGGCCGTCGGCCCGAACCGGACCTCGGCCTTGGGCCCCAGGGATTCGTCGATGGGGGCAAAGTCGTTGCGCTGGGCGCTGCTGCCGCGGGCCCGATAAAGCATGACCGGCGAGGGGCCGGCGAAGGCGGGGAACGAGACGGCGCAGGCCCGGACCTGTTCGAGGATGGGCGTGTCGGAGCGGCCCGCGTTCTTGAACCGGACGACCCACTCCGCGGCGGGGAAGTCCTTATAGATCGTGTAAACGGCCGTGACGCGCAGGCCCGTCGAAGCGTCGGCGTAAACGACCGTGCGGACGGTCTTGGCGCCCTCGGTCCTCTCCTCCGAGGTCACGGTCCACCGGCCGATGAAGGAAGACGAGGCCCGGCCTCCATAAGTGAAGGCGAACGGCGGGGCGGCCGTCTTGGTCATGTGTCCGTTCACGAACGCGTCGCGGGCGGCGGTGTCGTGGGCGGTCGTCGCGTCCCACGCGGCCAAAGGACCGGGAGGCAAAACGAGAATCGTCAAGACCAGGGCGAGGAAAGCCGCCGCGAAGGCCGGGAAGCGTCGGACCGTGTTGCGCATCATGATCCCTCCTCGATGGGGTCGGACCTCAGGAATAAGAACATTTATCAACGATTTGTCCCCTATTTTTAGCGCATTTAGGGCCTTAAGCAAGGGTTTTGAGGCCCGAAAATGAGAATCCTCTAAACTCGGTTCCTTGTCAGTTCTATCTTTTTTGACGGCAAAAATGAAGACTTAAGGACCTTTTCTTGCCGGACGGCAGGCCTATGTTGTTGATATTATTTCTTATCGCTGTGGTCCGACCCCATTCAGAAAGACCCGAGCGCCCTATAGGGCGGCAAAGAGGACGCGGGAACGGATAGCGGCAGCTCGGCGGTCGGCAACAAGCGCGGCGCCCGGCGCTGGCCCAGGGCCTGCTCCAAACCGAACGCGAGGCGGATGAGCTCGGGCTCGCTCCAGGCCTTGCCGATGAGAGACACCCCCACCGGCAGGCCGAACACGTAGCCCGCCGGGAGCGTGATCGTCGGGTAGCCCGCGACCGCCGCCGGCGAGGACGAGCTGCCCGAGAACGAATCTCCGTTGACGAGGTCGGTCATGTGGGCGGGACCGTTCGTCAGGACGATGAGCGCGTCGAGCTTGTGGGCGGCCAGGACCGCGTCGATGCCCTTGTCGCGCATGAGCTCGCGGCACTTGGCCAGGGCGTCGAGATAGGCCTTGTCCGTCAGCGGCCCCTTCTTGGCCGCCTGCTCGACCGTCTCCTGCCCGAAAAAGGGCATCTCCCGGTCGGCGTGCTGGAGATCGAAGGCGATGAGGTCCTTGAGCGTCTTAACCGGCGACCCGGGCCGGGAGGCGAAGTAGGCCTCGAGGTCGGCCTTGAACTCATAGAGGAGGACCTGGTACTCGGCATCGTCGGTTTGCCCCAGGGTCGGGAACTCGACCGGGTCGACGACCTCGGCCCCTTCCCGCTTCAGGGCCTCGACCGCGGCCTGCAGGATCGGGTCGAGCCGGCCCGCGAAATTGAACGCCTTGGCCCGCAGCACGCCGATCCGGGCGCCCTTGAGGCCGCCCGGCGTGAGGAACTGGCGGTAGTCCTTGAAAATCCGAGCCCCGCTGGCCTGCGTCGCCGGATCGTTCGGGTCGGGTCCCGTGAGGACCCCGAGCAGCGTCGCCGCGTCGCTGACCGTCCGGGCCATCGGTCCGGCCGTGTCCTGCGAGTGCGCGATCGGGATGATGCCCGACCGGCTGACCAGCCCGACCGTCGGCTTGAGCCCGACGATGCCGCAGCACGACGACGGCGAGACGATCGAGCCGTCCGTCTCCGTTCCGATCCCGACGGTGACCAGGTTCGCCGATACGGCCGCCGCCGTGCCCGAGCTCGACCCGGACGGGTTCCGGTCGAGGGCGAACGGATTGTGGGTCTGGCCGCCCCGGCCGCTCCAGCCGCTGGTCGAGTGCGAGGACCGGAAATTCGCCCACTCGCTGAGGTTCGCCTTGCCGATGATCACGGCGCCCGCCTCCCGCAGGCGCTCGGCGATGAAGGCGTCCTTGGCCGGCTTGGAGCCGAGAAGGGCGAGCGAACCCGCGGTCGTCTCCATGTTGTCCGCGGTGTCGATGTTGTCCTTGATGATGACCGGGATGCCGTGGAGAGGCCCGCGTGGGCCCGTCTCCTTCCGTTCCTTGTCGAGAGCGCGGGCGATGGCCAAGGCGTCGGGATTCTTCTGGAGGACCGCATTGAGCCCCGGGCCGCTCTGGTCGATCCGGTCGATGCGCTCGAAATAGAGCGTGACCAGCTTCTCGGAGGTTGTCCTCCCCGCCGTCAGGGCCTCCTGGAGCCCGGCGATCGTCGCCTCCTCGAGCTCGAAGGGCGCCGGGGTGATCGCCTTTGCCCCGGCCTTTTCCGCCGGAGCTCGTCCGGACGGTCCGCAGGATGTGGCCAGGATCAAGATCAGGGCGCACATGTACGTTGTGCTCGCAGGGATTATCGAACGCAGTTTTCGTTTCATGGCCGCCTCCGTTCCGCTACTCACATTAACCCAAGACGAAGGCCGAAGACAATGGGGTCGGGCCCTATGGGATATGACCGGGTCGGGCCGATGTGCTAAGATTGAATCAAGGGGCAGCGAGCTTCTCCAAGCGCCGCCAGGCTCGAACGGAGGCCGCATGGACAAGACGGTCCAATTCCGGCTCAACGCCAAGAACGTTTCCGTAACGACCTCGCCGGAGCGCATGCTCCTGTGGGTCCTGCGCACCGACCTGGGCCTGACCGGCACGAAATACGGCTGCGGCGAGGGCTATTGCGGCTTCTGCACCGTCCTCCTCGACGGCAAGCCTGTGCGTTCCTGTTCCCTCCCCCTCTCCGCCGCCGAGGGCAAGTCGGTCCTGACGATCGAAGGCCTGGCCCAGCCCAACGGCCGCCTCCACCCGCTCCAGCAGGCCTTCGTCGACAACGGCGCCCTCCAGTGCGGATACTGCACGCCGGGCATGATCATGGAAGCTTACGCCCTGCTCCAGCGCCAGCCTGACCCGACCGAGGCCGAGATCGTCGACGCCCTGGATGGCAACATCTGCCGCTGCGGCGCCTACAAGCGCATCATCGCCGCGGTCCAGCAGGCCTCCCAAGCGCTGAAGATGAAGATCCAGGGGGTGGGCCATGACGTCCGCTAAGACCTCCCGGCCCGGCCGTCTCGCTTTCAATCCCCTCAGGCCCCGCGTTCCGGACGACGAATATCCCGGCGCGTTCGCTTCTGCTCTCGACCGTCGCGACTTCCTCAAGCTCGCGGGCGGCGGTCTGGTCGTGGCCTTTTCGATCGGCGACGCCCTCGACCTCGAGGGCCAGGAAGGGCAGCGCGGCGGCCAGGGCCAGGGTTACCCCGACGACCCCAACGCCTATCTCAAGGTCGGCGCCGACGGCCGCGTCACCGGCTTTTCCGGTAAGATCGAGATGGGCCAGGGCACCCTGACCGCTCTCCAGATGATGCTGGCCGACGAGCTCGATGTCCCGCTCAACTCGGTCGACATGGTCATGGGCGACACGGCCCTCTGCCCCTACGACGCCGGCACCTTCGGCTCGCGCAGCATCAAGTATTTCGGCCCGGCCCTTCGACAGGCCGCCGCCGAAGCCCGCGCCGTCCTCGTCCGCATGGCCTCGGCCAAGCTCGGCGTGCCCGAGGACGCCCTGGCCACCAGAGAAGGCACGGTCTACATCATCGCTTCCCCGGCCAAGAAGATCGCCTATGCCGACCTCATCGGAGGCCGCAAGATCGAGGTCCGCCTCGAGACAAAGCCGCCGCTCGAGCCCCTGGCCCGGCACACGATCACCGACCATCCGGCAGCACGCACCGACGGCCGGGCCAAGGTCACCGGCGAGGCCAAATACTCGGGCGACATTCGTCTCCCCGGCATGGTCTACGCCTCGGTCCTCAGGCCTCCCGCCCACGGGGCCAAGCTCATGAGCGCCGACACCACCGCGGCCGCGGCCGTCCCCGGCGCCCAGATCGTCCGCGACGGCGATCTCGTCGCCGTCCTCCACGAGAAGCCCGATATCGCGGCCCAGGCCGTCGCCCTGATCAAGGCCGAGTTCTCGCCCTCGCTTTCGACCCTCGACAACGCCAACATCTTCGGCCACCTCAAGGAAGCCTCGTCCCGCTCCGACGTCGTGGTCGAGTCGGGCAGCCTCGACGAAGGCGCCAGGCTCGCGGCCAAGATCATCGAGGAGTCCTATTTCGCCCAATACGTCGCCCACTCCCCGTCCGAGCCGCACACGGCCGTCGTCCGCATCGTCGACGGCAACAAGGCCGAGGTCTGGGCCTCGACGCAATCGCCCTTCCGGGCCCAGCAGGAGATGGCCCGCACCCTCGGCTTCGACCCGCCGAACGTCCGCGTCCGCGCGCCCTTCGTCGGCGGCGGTTTCGGCGGCAAGAACGCCGGCCTCCAGATCGTCGAGGCGGCCCGCCTGGCCAAGCTCTCGGGCCGGCCGGTCATGGTCGCCTGGTCGCGCCAGGAGGAGTTCTTCAACGACACCTTCCGGCCGGCCTGCGTCTACGACGTCCGCTCAGGTCTCGATGCCGGGAACAAGATCGTCCTGTGGGACTTCAAGATCTACCAGGCGGGAAGCCGCAGCGCTCAGCCCGTCTACGACATCCCGCACAAGCGCGTCCTGGCCTACGGCGGCGGCTTCGGCAGCGATTCGGGCGTCCACCCCTTCGGCACCGGCGCTTGGCGCGGTCCCGGCAGCAACACCAACATCTTCGCTACCGAATCGCAGGTCGACATCATGGCCCAGGCGGCCGGCGTCGATCCGCTCACGTTCCGCCTGGCGAACCTGGCCGACGCGCGGATGAAGAAGGTCCTTCAGGCCGCCGCCGACAAGTTCGGCCGCGCCTTCGCCAAGGCCCCGTCCGGCCACGGCTGCGGCATCGCCATCACGGACTACCTCGGCACAGATGTCGCCACCATGGCCGAGGTCGAGGTCGATCAGTCCACCGGCGAGGTCCGGGTCAAGCGCGTCGTCTGCGCCCAGGACACGGGCGAGGTCGTCAATCCCGAAGGCGCCCGCATGCAGATCGAGGGCTGTATCACCATGGGCCTGGGCTACTGCTTCGCCGAGGAGATCCGGTTCAAGAACGGCCGCGTCCTCGACGAGAATTACGATACCTATCAGCTGCCGCGCATGTCCTGGCTGCCGAAGATCGAGGTCGTCCTCGTCGACAACCCCAGCCTGCCCGCGTCCGGGTGCGGCGAGCCGGCCATCACGGTCATGGGGGCGGTCATCGCCAACGCCATCGCCGACGCGATCGGCGTCCGCATGCACATGCTGCCCATGACGCCGGCGCGGATCAAGGAAGCTCTGGCGAAGAAATAGGCCGGGAGGAGCGATCTACTTGCCTTCCCAGCCGGCCAGCCGGGTCCCACAGCCGCCAGGCCGCGCTGGCCTTCCGATTAGCGCGGCCAAGAGAGCTCTCCGACCCGGGACGGTCCCTTCCTATTTGGGCCGGCTTATGCTAAAGTCGCAACGATAAGGCCGACCATGAAAACACTTCTCGTCGTCAATCCCGCCGCCGGGCACGGGCACGGCCGGAAGGTCTTCGATCACCTCGAACCGCGCCTGCGGTCGGCGTTCCCGGATCTCGAGATCCGCGTCTCGGAATACGCCGGCCACGCCGTCGAGATCGGCCGCGAGGCGGCCGGGGCCGGCTACGACCGGCTCCTCTGCCTCGGCGGCGACGGCACGCCCTACGAGCTCCTCAACGGCCTCTACAGCGAGGGCCGGCCGGCCCGCCGCCCCGAGATCGGCCAGATCCCGGCCGGGACCGGCAACTCCTTCCTGCGCGACTTCGATATCACCACGCCGGACCAGGCCTTGGACGCGATCGTCGCCGGCCGCCGCCGGCCGGTCGATCTCGTCGAGTTCGAGGAGCAGGAGCGCGGCAAGACCGTGCGCCGCTATTCCCTCAACATCATCGGCGTCGGCCTGATCGCGGACATCCTGCGCCTGACCAACGAACGCCTCAAGTTCCTGGGCGCGGCCGGCTACAGCATGGCCGTGCTCGCGCGGCTCGTCCGCGGCATGTCCAACCATATCGTCATCGAGGCCGACGGCCACCGGCTCGAAGCCGACAACAGCGCCCTCGTCATCTCCAACTCGAAATTCACCGGCGGCAAGATGAAGATCGCCCCGAACGCCGACACCTCCGACGGCAAGGCCGACCTGGTCCTCTTCAACGACGTTAACCGCCGGGAGATCGTCTCCATCTTCTCCGGCGTCTTTTCCGGCCAGCACGCCGGCCATCCCAAGGTCCACATGCGCCAGGCCGCCACGATCTCGGTCGAGTGCGATCCGCCGCTCCGGCTGATGGCCGACGGCGAGCTCATCGGCTGGACGCCGCTGCGGCTCAAGGTCCTGCCGGCCGAACTCGTTGTCCTGGCCTGAGGCGCGCCCATGAGCACGTTCTTTGTTCGCCTGCGGTCGCTCCTCATCTGGATCGTCGCCCTGCCGGTCTTCGTCGTCGCCTGCCTCCTCGTCTGGCTGGGCTCGTTCGTCCTGCGCGGCCGGGCCCTCGAGGCCCTGATCAAGGGCGGTTCCCGGGCCATCCTCTTCGTCTGCGGCATCCGGGTCCGGACGACCGGCCGGGAGCGGATCGTCCCCAGACGGGCCTACGTGGCCATGATGAACCACGTCAATTTCTTCGATCCCTTCGTCTTCCAGGTCGCCTTCCCGCCGCCTCTCCGAGGGGCGGAAGAGGAGCGCCATTTCCGCTGGCCCCTTTACGGCGGGGTCATCCGGCGGATCGGCATGTTCCCGATCGACCGCAAGAACACGCCGCAGGCGGTCGAGAGCCTGCGCCGGGCGGCGGCCTGGCTCCGGGAGCACGCGCGCTTTTCCTTCGGCATCATGCCCGAGGGCACGCGCACCCTCGACGGCCGACTGGGGCCGTTCAAGCGGGGCGGCTTCCTGATGGCCCTCGAGACCGGGCTCGACATCCTGCCGGTCGTGCAGCGGGGGGCCTACGGGATCAACCACAAGGGAACGAGAGTGATCCGGCCCGGCCGCATCGAGGTGATGATCGAGGCGCCGATCCCGACGGCCGGCTATACCAAGGAGATGGTTGGCGAGCTCATCGAGCGGGTCCGCCGCGTCTTCCTCGAACGGCTGGGAGAATCCGCCTGACCAAAATGGGGACGTTTCTATTTTTTTTATTCATAAATTAATTTTTAAAATAGAAACGTCCCCATTTTTTTATTTGAGGCCTATCTTCGGGCCAGCCCCGCGGCGACATCACGTGTCACCCTTCCGCAGCCCCGAGATCGCGGCCGCGTCGAGGTCCGAGAAATGGACGAACGAGAAGCACTCGGGGATATGGGAATCATAGACGCCGTGCTTGTTGAGGGCCCAGCCGGGATGCGGCTCCGCCTTGGCGCCGCAGAACTCCAGAAGCTCGAAGCGGGAGAAGTCCATGCGCCAGACATCGTCGGGGCGCGGCGGCGCGGGCCGGCTGCCGGCCAGGTGCGTCAGGCCCCGCCAGGGGAAAGCGATCTCGGCGGTCCAGCCCTGGTCGATGTCCGAGGCGTCGTTGAGCGTGCCTTGGACCTGGACGGCCGCCCGGAGGCCGGGCAGGTCCCAATCCATGAAGGCCCAGCGCCGGCCGCGAGGGTGCTTTCCGTAGCGCATCCCGTCCTGGAAGCCGCCTAGGACGTCGACCGGATGGGCGCGCAGGTCGAACTCGGGAAGATCGAAGCGGCCGCCTTTCTTGAGGGCGTCCTGCCAGATGTAGAAGACCTCGTAGACCGTGCCCCGAGCGTTCATCTCGAATTCGTAATAGCAGTCCTCGCCGCCGATGAAGATCTCGACATCGTTCTCGTTCCAGACCAGAGAATCGCGCTCGCTCATCCGGGCCTGGACGTTGGGCTCGCTGACCCAGAACGCGACATAGAGGTTTTCGTCGTCCCAGAGCGAGGCCATCCGGGTCTCGAGGAACCCGGGCACGCCGCTGACGAGGTCGACGAAGCGCGGCGACTTCGGCGCCTCGCGCCAGGCCGGTTTGTCGAGCCGGCCGTCGATCGCGAGCTTGTGGGATGTCCGATAGCACGTGTAATGGGCCAGGTCCTTCTCATCGCAACCGTATCGCGTCGTCATCGGCTCCTCCTCGCTCGCCCCATTATGTTCGGAAAGCCAAGACGGGGTCAAACCTACCTTTTATCAAAAAGTAACAAAAGGTAGGTTTGCCCCCATCTTCACGGGAGCGGGCTTGATTTTGCAGGCCCGACGACCTATCTTGATATTCAGGTCCGTTCCTTCGAGGAGGCCCGTCAGCATGAGGTTCACCCAGGCGATCACTCGTTCCCTCCTGATCCTGGCTTTCCCCGGCCTCATGTTTTCCGCTCTCGGGGCTCAGGCGGACAAACCCGCCTCCGTCCCGCCGGCGCAGGCCTCTCAGATCCCTCCCCCCGCATCTCCGACGGCGCTCGACCTGATTCTCGCCAAGACCGCCGCGTATTGCGGCAGGCTGGAGGCTTCGGCCTTCGATTTCGTCTGCCGCGAGGAGATCCGCGAGACGATCGATCCCAAGCTCGACGCCGCCGCCAAGGGCAGCACAGTCGACGTCATCGCGCCGACGATCGCCGGCCCTACCGGACAGGCCTACCTCGGGCCGACGCTCGTCGTCAGCACGGTAAGGAAGCTCCATCGCTCTTTCGTTTACGACTATCAGTGCATCCGGGCCGGCCGGGCCATCCGGGAGATCCGGACCGAGATCGAGGAGAACGGCAAGAAGAAGAACGTGCCCAACGCCGAGCTTCAGACCTCGGCCGTCGTCTGGGGCACGGCCCTGCTCGGGCCGGTCGGGCTCTTCGGCGAGCGCTTTCAGGTCGATTATGACTATGCCGTCGCCGGCGAAGAGGTCGTGAACGGCCTCAAGGCCGTCGTCGTCGACGCCAAACCCAAGCCGGGCGCGCCGCCCAGCCGGAACCTCTACGGCAAGGCTTGGCTCGATCCGGCCACGGGCGACGTCCTCAAGATCGAATGGAGCGAGAACCGGGTCGGTCATTTCGACGTCTTCGCCGAGAGGGGCGGACTCTACAAGCGCACGCCGCGCCTGAACATCGTCTCCGAGTTCAGCCAGGAGAAGAACGGCCTGCGCTTCCCCACTCATCTCGAGGTCGAGGAGGCCTATCTCAAGCAGTCCGGCAAGCCCTTCATCCGCTCGAAGACCGACGTCGTCTACAAGGACTTCAAGTTCTTCACCGTCGAGGTCGAGGTCAAATAACGACCGGTCCGCCCGCCGGAGGGGTTGAGTCCGGCCTTCACAAAACCTTATAATCGGTTCCCAGGCGGACCGTCAGAGCCCGTCGGGAGGAGGCCCCATGAAAACCCAGCCGCTTCGGACGCTCGTCCTCATCGCCCTGATCGGAGCCCTGGCCTTCGCCTCTCCGGCCGCGTCCGCGGGTCCGGCCGCATCCCCTCAAAAGCCGGCGCCCCCGAAAGCCGCGGCCGCCGTCCCGCCCCGCGAGCTCGCGGCCCACCTCATCGGCCACGCCCACATCGACCTGAGCTGGCTCTGGCGCTGGGAAGAGACCGTGGCCGATATCGCCCGCTACACCTTCGAGGGCACGCTGGCCCAGATGGACAAGATGCCCGGCCTGACCTTCGCCCAGAGCCAGGCGGCGCTCTACGAGGCTATCGAAAAGGACCAGCCCGAGCTCTTCGCCCGGATCGCCGCCAAGATCAAGGAAGGGACATGGGTCCCCGTCGGCGGCATGTGGGTCGAGCCCGACGCCAACATGCCCGACGGCGAGGCCCTGGCCCGCCAGTTCCTCTACGGCAAGCGCTATTTCCTCGACAAGTTCGGCGTCGACGTCAAGGTCGGCTGGTGCCCCGACACGTTCGGCCATAACTGGCAGCTGCCCCAGATCCTGCGGCGGGCCGGAATCGACTCCTACGTCTTCGGACGATGCGCGCCCGGGCCGGACCCGACCCATTTCTTCTGGTGGGACGGGATGGACGGCTCGCGCGTGCTCGGCTACGTCCCGGCCGGCTGGTACAACGTCAGCCTGCAGGACGGGACGCGCAATATCCTGGAAGCGGCCCGCAAGAACACCGACATCAAGGACTTCCTGATCCTTTATGGCGCCGGGGACCACGGCGGCGGCCCGCGCGATGTGGACATCGCGGCGATCAAGAAGTTCCGCGAGGACCCGAACGAGCCGCGGCTCATGTTCGACGTGCCCGAGGCCTTCCTCAAGGGCATCGCGGCGGCCAACGGGGCGTCGCTTCCGGTCGTCAAGCACGAGCTGAACTTCGCTTTCCCGGCCTGTTACACGACCCAGTCGGCGACGAAGAAGAACAACCGGGCCATGGAGGGCCTGCTGGTCACGGCCGAGAAGTTTTCCGCGATCGCCACGGCCTCCGGCTACCGCGATTATTACCCCGAGCGCGACCTCGACGAGGCCTGGAAGATCGTCCTGCGCAACCAGTTCCACGACATCCTCGACGGCTCGTCGATCGGGCCGGTCTACGACGAGGTCGGCGGCTATTACCGGCAGGCCCGGGAACGGGGCGAGCGGGCCCTGGATTTCTCCCTCGAGACGATCTCGAGCCAGATCGACACGCGCGGCCCCGGCTTCCCGGTCGTCGTCTATAATCCGCTCTTCTGGGAACGGACCGAGCCGGCCGTGGTCGAGATGGTCGTGCCTCCCGACGCGGGGGCGGCGGAGCCGGGCGGCGGCACGGTCCGGATGACCGACGGGGACGGCAAGGACATCGCCTGCCAGATCCTGCAGCGGCGCGTGCGCGGCGACGGGGTCGCGTACCGGGTCCTGTTCCTGGCCGAGGGCGTGCCCTCGCTCGGATACAGGCTCTACCGCGTCATCCCGGCCGAGAAGGACCGGACCTGGACGACCGCGTTGACGGCCGGGCCGGGCGAGCTCGAGAACGAGTACCTCAAGGTCCGGCTCGATCCCAAGACCGGATGGATCGCCAGCCTCTACGATAAGACCGCCAAGCGCGAGGTCCTGGCCGGCCCCGGCAACGTCCTCGAGGCGGTCGTGGACGAGCCGAAGGAGATGTCGGCCTGGGAGCTCGGGCTCAAGGGCCTGGCGGGCAGGATCGGCGAGGGCGGCGCGACGGTCGAGCTGGTCGAGAAAGGCCCAGTCCGCACCGTCCTGCGCATCAAATCCCGCTTCCAGGACTCGACCTTCGAACAGGACCTGACCCTATGCGCCGGATCGCCGCGGCTCGACTGCCTGACCCGGCTTGATTGGAGGGAGCGCAACATCATGATCAAGGCGGCCTTCCCGCTAGCGATCAAATCGCCGGCCGCCCGCTTCGAGATCCCCTACGGCTCGATCGCCCGGCCCGCGGACGGGACCGAGGTTCCGGCCCTGCGCTGGATCGACGTCTCGGAAAGCACGGGCGAATACGGCACGGCGCTCCTCAACGACGCCAAGTACGGCTTCGACGTCAAGGGACCGGTCATGCGGATATCCCTCGTCCACGGCCCTACCTACCCCGATCCCGAGGCCGACCGCGGCCGCCAAGAGTTCCTCTATTCGATCCTGCCGCATCGCGGCGACTGGAAGGCGGCCGAGGTGACACGGCGCGGCTTCGAGGTCAACAACCCGCTCATCACGCGCGTACCCATGGTCCACGGCGGGACGCTGGCGAAAGCCCATTCATTCATCAAAGTCGGGCCCTCGAACGTCATCGTCTCGGCCGTGAAGAAGGAGATGGGCTACGCGGAATGGGGCCTGATCGTGCGCCTGTACGAGACGGCCGGCGAGAAGGCCGAGGCCAGGCTCGAACTGCCTTGGAACGTCGAGGCCAGCGAGGCCGATCTCATCGAGCGGCCGGCGGGGAAGACGATCGGCACGGGGGCGACCATCACCGTCCCTCTGGCCCCGTACGAGATCAAGACCATCCGCCTCGTCAAGCGGTGAGGCAAGACGGGGTCAGACCTAAACCTTTTAACTTCCGGTCAAAGCCGGTCACGGTGTCAGCGATGGGAAGTTAAGGGGTTTAGGACTGACCCCGTCTTGATCTGGGCTGTCGAGGGGCTATCCCCGGAGAGGGCCCCGTCCTTTCTGGGTGTGTTCTATGCCCAGGACGAGGCCATAGCCGCACCCTCCAGTAAAAGGACCCCCCTCAAGAAATCACTTGACATCATCGTCTTTTGTAGTAGACTAGTTTGTATGACAGACCACAATTTAGAAACCATGAACAAAACGGACGTCGAGCGGATCGAGCGGCGCACGGTCCAATATTGGTTTGAGGACGGTGTTGCCGAGATCGCCTTCGGGATTTTCGTCCTGATCCTCGGGCTCTTCTTCCTCGGTTCGGCCCTGTCCCCCGAGAAGTCTACGGCCCGGTTCATCTTTGACATCGGTCTCATGCCGGTCATCCTGGCCGGCGGTTGGGCCGTGAACAGGCTCGCCAGATCCATGAAACGGAAGCTGACCTATCCCCGCACCGGCTATGTGGCCTACAAGCGGCCGGAAAAGAGGAAGAGGATCAAGAAGGCCCTGCTGGCCGGGGGGAGCGCAGGGCTCGTCGCGGCCCTGGCAGCGGTGTTCTTCGTCTCGAAGCCCGCCCGGCTCGATGCGATGCCCGCCTTTTCAGGCCTGGCTTATGCGCTCGCGCTGGTCTTCGTCTCTCTCCGAGCCGGCCTGTCGCGTATCGCCGTGGTGGCGGTCCTGACCGCGGCCGCGGGGGTCGGCCTGGCGTTCGCCGGCTGGGCCAAGGGCTTGGAGCTGGCCGCCTTCTACGGCATCGTGGGCCTCCTGCTCGTCCTGTCCGGATTCATCGGGTTGCGCGGTTACCTCCGGCGCAATCCCCTGCCCGAGGAGGGATGCCAATGACGCTCCGGTCCCTGGCCGATCGGCGAGATCGACAGGCTCATCCATGAGCCAGCCCGCCTGGTGATCGTGACCATCCTCAACGCCGTCGAATCGGCTGACTTCCTGTACCTCCAGCGCGAGACCGGCTCTGACCAAGGGCAACCTGTCCGCCCACCTGGCCAAGCTCCAGGAGGGCGGCTACATCGCCATCGAAAAAACCTACAAGGGCCGCATCCCCCTGACGATCTGCCGGCTGACGGATCAGGGCCGGGAGGCTTTCCGGCGCTACCGTCAGCATTGGCAGACGTTCGTCAAAAGGACGCGGTAGACCGAAAGGAGTACCCCATGTCCGGCCGCATCCGTTTGTGGCTCCTCGTGTTCCTCGCCTTGACCCTCTTGATCTTGATGACGCTCGTCGGTCCCTTGGCCGCGGCCGGCCGCTAGGGCCGGCGCCCGGCGGCCCGGATCGAAAGCGGGACGGACGTCCGCGCCACAGGCCCGTCTTCGCCTTCGGCCCGGATCTCGAGCACCCATCGCCCGGACGTGATCTCCGGCAGCTCGAAATGCAGCAGATAAAGATCGCCATCATCGCGGCTGAACGCGCTGAGGATCTCGGCCGGGACTGGGATCTCCTCGCCGCCGCCCTCGGCCTTGACCGAACAGGCTAGCTCGATCTCGCCGGACCGGGCCCCGCGCCAGACACATCTGAGCATGGCCCAAAGCTCCCCCGCGCCCTGATCCAAGGGCCCGACCAGGGGCGCGTATTCCTTGGCCGGATAAGGGAAGATCTGGGAGATCGAGAAACCGGCCGGGCCGTCCACGGCGCCCTTCGACGTCAGATCGAGATATTGCCCGCCGCCTCTCTGAAGGAGAAAAGGCGGGAACATGATGGGCCCCTCGGCCGGCGGAGCTGTGACTTCGATCGAGCATGCGCCCACCGCCGCCCGACCGTCCTCGAGATTCCTGATGACGGCCCGGTAATCATAGCGGCCGGGAGGGAGTGAGGCGATACTGTACTGATAGAGCCGGCCGGGCTTGAGGTCTTTCCATTCCACTTCCGCCCGCTGTCCGTCGGCGATGGCGCTGTTCGGATCGAGGGCCAGGATCACAAACTCGGTGCGGTCGCCGATCGCGCTGCGGATCGAATCCACAGCCAATCCAGAAACGACCAGGACGTTGGCCGTCTGACCGGGGGCCGCGAACGGAAGCGCGGTCATCGGAAAGTCCAAGGTCCTCGCGGCCGCAGCCGAGTCGCCCAGGGCCAGGTTCAGGAGGTGGATATGCCTCTCGATGGGCGAGAGCTTATTGAACGGGACGGGATTGAAATAGCCGCGCTGGGCGTGGACCTGGTAACCCTTCTTGCGAACCTCAACCTTGACCTCGTGGTACTTGCCGTCCCAGCTGGCCGGGATGTAATAGCCGAGGACATAATAATTGGCCGTCGCGTCATGGAGATCGTCGGCGATGCGAGCGGAATAATTGACGGCCCCCAGGAACTTCCCGCCCGTCGTTTCGGCGAGATAGGCGAGAGAGATCTCCGGAAGGGTCCCGGAGGGGAGCTTATCTTCGACGTCACGGCCGGGCAGCTGCTGGGGCGTCGTATCGACGGTGAAGACCGGAGCATTGGCCGAGGCCAAGGCCCGGGCCATGGCCTCGAACAGGACGTTGTTGAGGCGTCCGGGTCGGACGGCGCCGGTCCCGAAGCCCATGGAAAAAAGGATGACGTTCTTCTGGCCGGGGATGGCGCGCAGGGCTTTGGCCCATTCCGCGATGTCAGCGAACAGGTTGCGCTGCGTGGGCCCGGCGTGTCCGCCGTGAGCGGCGAATATCTGCGCGTTCATGAGCTCCATGCCCATGAGGTCGCTGGCCGGCGCGTCGCGCCCTCCGCCGACGAATTCGCGCAGCTTCTTGATCTTGTTCCGGACTTTGTCGTGGTCCTTGGTCAGGTTCTCATAAAGGGTCAGCCCGCTCACGGGGGACAGCGTGAACAGGGCCACCTCGTCATCGGGTGTCGTCTTCGACTCCATGAAGGCCAGGGCGGCCAGCTTGGCCTTCGCGACGCCTTCGAGAACGTTCGAACAGCAGTCGATGAGGAAGATGAACTTGCGGCCCAGGAGCGGCGGCACGCTTTTGGCGGACGGGCTTGGCGCGACGACAGGAGGGAGGGGCCCGGCATCGGCCGGCCGGGCGGCGGGGCGGCCCAAGACGTGCTGCTCGAAGTCGGTGATCGTCTGTGGCCGGCCGTTGTCGGTGAGAATGAAATCGGACCTCACGAGGTCCAGGGCCGGCTTCCCGCTCGCGTCCGTGACGAAGACCTGGATGAGCTTGAGGGTGACCGTGACTTCATGTTGGAGGGGGGATTGCGGCGCCGGCGTGGACGCCTGGGCCGGCCGGGGAGGCGATCCCCCGCTTCGCCCGGCCCCGGTGAGCATGTGGGCGGCGATAATAAGGCCCGCCAAAACCAGAACGGGAAGACCGCGGCTGTCCCTTCTTGACACGGCGACCTCCAGCCAAGCTTAACGATAAGTCCGCCCCCCGGCATTGTCAATCTTTCGCCTTTCCATTCGAGGACCGCGGTGCTAAGATACACGGCTTGAAGGAAAGCGGGATATCATGAAGATGAACGCGACTCTCCGTTCCCACCTGGCCGTGATCCTGATCCTGTCCGTGGCCGTCCTCGCGGCGCTCGCCCCGGCCCGGCTCCGCGCCCAGGATTTCTCCTTCCACGAGCCGAGCGCCCGGGCCGCCGGCCTCGGCGGCGCCTTTATCGCCCGCGCCGACGATGCGACAGCTCTCTTCTACAATCCCGCCGGGCTGGCTTTTCTCAGCAGCTTCCGCGTCAAGACCAACATCATGTTCGGCAAGCGCGCGACGTCGGCCGCCTGGTCCCAGGACGGCCCCAGCCCCTTCAGCTCGGAGCCGCCCGAGTTCCTGGGCGACGCCGCTCTGTCCTGGCAGCCGTTCAAGGGGCTGACGATCGGCGCGGGGCTCTTCTCGCCCTTCACCTATGAAGCCTACTGGACCCCGGGCTGGGACGCCGAGACGATCGTCGGCCGCAACCGGCTCCGGACCCTCTATTTCCGGACGGCCGTGGCTGTCGAGCCGCTCAAGGGCCTGGCCCTGAGCGCCGGCCTCGATGTCATCTCCTCGAGCCTGATGTATCGGCACGCCATTCCTTTCAACATCCCCAACTTCCCGCAGACCCGCGACATCAACGTGGACAGCAGCTATCGGCTCAGCGGCCGCGGGCTGAGCTTCGTTGCCGGGGCCCTCTGGAAGATCGTCCCGGCCGTCCAGATCGGCGCGAGATACCAGGCGCACCGGCCCATTGATTACGCCGGAACGGATGTCTTCAACTCCCAGTTGGACATCTCCGGCCTGTCGGTCCCGGATCCCTACCGGACCTCGCGCAAGGTCGTGGACCTCATCGACTTCTATTACAAGACGCAGGACGTCGCGGCCAGCCTGACCCTGCCCCGCGAGATCGCCGGCGGCATCGCGTTGACGCCTCTCAAGCCGCTCTCTCTCTACCTCGACGTCCAGTGGGACCGCTGGAGCGAGTTTGGCAGCTGGATCTTCACCTCCGTGAACGAAGGCCAGGCGCTCAATCCGGCCTTCACGCCCGATTACCAGACGTTCTACGGCCTCGAGCTCAACTACGGCGTCCAGGGCGTCGCGTTGGCGCTCCGCGACACCAAGACCGTCAAGGCCGGCCTGGAATACCGGCCCGGCAAGTACGTCGCGGTCCGGGCCGGCTACGCCCGGGAACAGAGCGCGGTCGACGAAGCCGGGCGCACGCCCGTCTACCCCGACCTCGACCGCAACGTCTATTCGGTCGGCTTCGGCTACGAAGGGCCGCTGTTCTCGGTCTGGGGCGATGGCGAGCGGGTCAGCGACCTGTCCTTCGACGTCTTCATCCGCTACGCCACGGGCGGTCCCAGCGGCTCGGCCTTCCCAGGCTTCGAGATGTCCTACAGCTCGAGCCGCCTCACCTTCGGCTTCGGCGCCGGCCTCATCTTCTAATTCCATACGGGGTCAAACCCATTTTTTGTTGCTTCTTGGCCGATCGACCGCCCCTGTGACCTTGACCCCCTCTTCCTGAGTTGTGTATCATGCGGGCATCTTCGCCCCGGAGGGACCCCATCGTATCTCCGGCGGAGTTCATCCGGGACGCTTCGGGCGTCAAGTGAAGGAGGACTGATATGAAGAACGGACTGAAGATCATCGCGGCCTGGATCATCGCGGCCTTCGCGGCGGGGACGGTCCCGGCGCTCGGGGCGGCCGAAAAGCCCCTGTTGGCCCAGCATCCCTCGCTGAGCCGGACGCAGATCGTTTTCGCCTACGCCGGCGACCTCTGGATCGCCCCGCGCGACGGCGGGCGCGGCCATGCGCCTGACGACCGGGCGTCGGGATCGAGAGCGATCCCTGCTTCTCGCCCGACGGCACGCTGGTCGCCTTCACGGGCCAGTACGACGGGAACATCGACGTCTTCGTCGTGCCGGCCGCGGGCGGCGTGCCCCGCCGGCTCACCTATCATCCCGGGCCGCCGACGAGGTCGTCGGCTGGACGCCCGACGGGAAGCGCATCATCTTCCGGTCGGCGCGGGCCAGCGCCTCGGGCATCCCGACGCTCTTCACGGTCGGCGCCGGACGGCGGCTTCCCCGAGGAGCTGCCGCTGCCGACCGGCGTCCCGGCTCCTTCTCGGCCGACGGCAGCGCGCCTGGCCTACGTGCCGACCATGCAAGTGGCAGAGTGGCCTGGAAGCGCTACCACGGCGGCCAGACGACGCCGATCTGGATCGTCGATCTCTCGCGGACCTCAAGGTCGAGAAGGTCCCCCGCGACAACTCCAACGACTCGAACCCGATGTGGGTCGGCGACAAGATCTATTTCCTCTCGGACCGCAAGCGGGCCGGTGTCGCTCTTCGTCTATGACCTGGCCACGAAAAAGGTCGCCCAGGCCCTGCCGAACACGGGGTTCGATTTCAAGTCGGCCTCGGCCGGTCCCGGCGGCGATCGTCGTACGAGCAGTTCGGCTCGCTCCACCTCTTCGACCTGGCCACGGGCACGGCCCATCCGATCGACGTCTCGCTCGCGGGCGATCTGCCCGAGGTCCGTCCGCATTATGTCAAGGTCGGCGACCGCATCGCAACGCGGCGGCGTGTCCCCGAACGGGGCCCGGGCCGTGTTCGAGGCGCGGGGCGAGATCCTGACCGTCCCCGCCGAGAAGGGCGACGTCCGCAACCTGACCCGGACGACCGGGCGTCATGGAGCGCGATCCGGCCTGGTCGCCCGACGGCAAGTCGATCGCCTACTTCTCCGACGAGTCGGGCGAGTACGCCCTGCACATCCGCGACCAGTCCGGGCAAGGGCCGGTCAGGAAGATCGGGCTCGGCGAGCATCGCCTCGTTCTTCTATCAGCCCGGTCTGGTCGCCGGACAGCAAGAAGATCGCCTATAACGACAAGCGCCTGAACCTCTGGTTCCTCGATCTCGAGAAGGGCGTGCCCGTCAAGGTCGACACCACTTATTATTTCAACCCGCGGGTCGCCTTCGAGTTCGGCTGGTCGCCGGACAGCCGCTGGCTGACCTATACGAAGCAGCTCAAGAGCCACATGAACGCCGTCTTCGTCTATTCGCTCGAGACGGCCAAGGCGACGCAGGTCACGGACGGCATGAGCGACGCCCGCTACCCCGTCTTCGACAAGAACGGCAAGTACCTCTATCTTCACGGCCAGCACGGACGTCGGGCTTGACCCCCGGCTGGCTGAACATGCAGAGCATGGACCGGCCGGTCACCCGGAGCGTCTACGTGGCCGTCCTGCGGAAGGACCTGCCCTCGCCGCTGGCGCCCGAAAGCGACGAAGAGAAGCCCAAGGAGCCGGAGAAGGCGGAGACGGCCAAGCCGGGCGCCGAGGAAGCCGGCGGCCGGCGAGGCCAAGGACAAAGAGAAGCCCAAGGAGGCGGCCGCCGCGCCGAAAGGTCGGCATCGACTTCGACGGCATCAGCCAGCGCATCCTGGCCCTGCCCGATCCCGGCCCGGAACTATCTCGCGCTCGGCGCCGGCAAGGAAGGCATCCTCTTCATTCTCGAGGGCCGCAGGTCGTCACGGAGCATCGACAGGAACGTCGCAGCCGCACGTCCTCCAGAAGTTCGACCTGTCGAAGCGCAAGATGGACAAGTTCCTGGACAACGTCAACGCTTTCCAGCTCTCGGCCAACGGGCGAGAAGATCCTCGTACAGCAAGCGCGGGCAGTGGATGATCGCCGGCGACCGACGGTCCGGTCGAGCCCGGCAAGGGCGCGCTGAACACGGCGGCCATGGAGGTCTACGTCGAGCCGCTCGTCGAGTGGAAGCAGATGTACCACGAGGCCTGGCGGATCGAGCGCGATTTCTTCTACGACGCCGACCTCCACGGGCTCGACCTGCCGGCCGTGGAAAAGCGCTACGCGCCCTACGTCGACGGCGTGGCCAGCCGCGCAGGACCTGAACTACCTGTTCGAGGAGATGCTCGGCGAGCTGACCTGCGGCCACGTTTTCGTCGGCGGCGGCGATCAGCCCGAGGTCAAGCAGCGTCCGGGTCGGCCTCCTCGGCGCCGACTACGCGATCGAGAACGGGCGCTACCGCTTCGCCCGCGTCTATGACGGCGAGAACTGGAATCCCGGATTGAAGGCGCCGCTGACCCAGCCGGGCGTGAACGTCAAGGCCGGCGAATACCTGCTGGCCGTCAACGGCCGCGAGATCACGGCGGCCGAAGAGGTCTATACGCCCTTCGAAGCCACGGCCGGCAAGCAGACGGTGATCAAGGTCGGCCCGACGCCGGACGGCCAAGGCGCCCGCGAGGTGACGGTCGTGCCGGTCGGGAGCGAGGGCGGGCTGCGCAACCTGGCCTGGATCGAGGACAACCGCCGCAAGGTCGACCAGCTCAGCGGCGGGCGGCTGGCCTACGTCTAGCTGCCGGACACGGGCGAGGGCGGCTACACGAACTTCAACCGCTACTACTTCGCCCAGGTCGGCAAGGACGGCGCGGTCATCGACGAGCGCTTCAACGGCGGCGGCCTGATCGCCGACTACATCATCGACTACATGCGCCGGCCGCTCATGGGCTATTTCGCCTCGCGCGACGGGCACGATTACATCACGCCGGTCGGCTCGATCTACGGCCCCAAGGTCATGATCATCAACGAGTACGCGGGGTCGGGCGGCGACATGATGCCATGGCTGTTCCGGGCCGCCGGGATCGGGCCGCTGGTCGGCATGCGGACCTGGGGCGGGCTGGTCGGCATGGCCGGGGCGGCCCCGCTCATGGACGGCGGATTCATCGGCGCGCCGCAGAGCGGCTTCTGGAATCCGAACGGCACGTGGGACGTCGAGAACCACGGCGTCGACCCCGACTACGAGGTCGAGATGGATCCGGCCGCGGTCAAGGCCGGGCACGACCCGCAGCTCGAGAAGGCGGTCGCGGTGGCGCTGGATCTGCTGGCCAAGAACCCGCCCCGCGAAGCACACCAAGCCCGCGTACCCGAACTATCAGAAGAAATAGGGACTGTCCCCGGACGGGGACTGTCCCTCTTGACCGTCGTTTTAAGATCAGAGGGCCAGTCCCTCTACGGGGACAGGCCCTTGACCAGCTGGTCGACCTTGTAGCCAGCAGCCAAGTAGAACTGCAGGTCGAAGGCGATATCGTCGAGGTCGATCGGGGTGGTTCCGGTCAGTGCGAAGAAGGCCTGCTCGATCTCTTTGGCTTGGCCGTGCGGGCGGGGACCGTCGTGAGGTCCATAGACGGCCCAGAACGCATCCCATTCCCGCTTCGCTTCGGGCGGCAGGTCGTCCAGGCTGACATAAGGCTTCCCGGACGTGTCCAGGCGGACCCAATTCTCCTTGAGCGCCCGGACCATCGGATAAGGATGCGGCCGGCCCGGGTCATTGAAGAAGTAATGGAACGCGACCGAATCGTCGATGTAGGTGTAGTAGATGTCCCAAAGCCCGTTCGTTGAGCCCATCCAGGCCGTGCCGAACCGGGCCACGAGATCGATCGGGTCCGAATAGCCCACGAGGGTCAGGTCGTTGGGATCGGACGTCCGGTCGCTGAAATAGAACGGCACGTAGCTCTCGGCCAGGGCCTTGATAGCCGGATATTCGGCCGGCCGGCCCACGAGCCCGGGATAGCGGGAGTGGGCGTTGGCGCCGTAGAGGCCGGTGGCCGGGTCGCGCCAGACGACGAGATTGTGGTCGGCGTCCTGGCTGGCCTCGAGCATGACCAGCCGCGGGTCGTGGCCATGGAGAAAATTCGCGGCGTAGGCGAACATCGCCCCTTCGAAGCAGTGGGCCATGCCGGCGTCGAGAACGAGCCGCGGCGGCATGGCCGTCTCCTCCTGCTCCTCCGATTCGTGGTCCTGGTTATAGTAGAGCCGGTCGTTGAGGAAGCTCTGGACCTTGATCGGCGTATCGAGGCCGGCCAGGATGAGAAATTCATCTCCCTCGAGATGGAGGCCCAAGGCGGCGCAGCGGATCTCGAAGCGCTTGAGGGCCTCCGGATCGAGGGTCCTCCGATAGGGCGAGGCCAGCTCCCGGAGCTTCTCCTCCGGCGGCATGCGAACGAGGCCTTCCTTGGGGATGGGCTTGCTCATGGCTCCCTCCGGGCGGGCCTGATATAGCACACCGGACGGGCCGGAATCAATTGCCAGCCCCCGGCCGAAGTGCTATCCTATTTCGCTCCCATGCGCCAACACGAAACGTCTGCCGAAGGGCTCACGACGGGCCGGATCAGGCGTTTCTGGCTGCCGCTCGAGGCCACCTGGCTGATGATGGCCGCCGAAGGGCCGTTCGTGGCCGCCCTGATCGCCCGGCTGGCGGCCCCGAAGGAGAACCTGGCCGCCTTCGCCGTGGCCACGGCCCTCGCCTGGATGGTCGAATCGCCGATCATCATGATGCTCTCGGCCTCGAACGCGCTCGTCCGCGACGGCGTCGCCTACCGCAAGCTGCGGCGTTTTTCCAACACCATGAACGCGGCCGTGACCCTGGTGATGATCGCCTTGGTCACGCCTCCGGTCTTCAATTTCGTGGCCCGCGGCATCATGGGTCTCGAGCCGGAGGTCGCGGGGCTGGCGGGCCGGTCGATGATCTTCCTCGTCCTCTGGCCCGGCGCCATCGGCTTCCGGCGCTTCTATCAAGGCATCCTTATCAGCGATGGCCGGCCGCAGGCCGTGACGTGGGGGACGGTCACCCGTCTCACGACCATGGCCGGGACCGGGCTCTTCCTGGCGCTCTCCCTGCACCTGCCTGGCGCCAGCGTCGGGGCCGGGGCCCTTGGAGCGGGCGTCGTGGCCGAAGGCGCGGCCAGCTGGGTCATGGCCCGACGGACGGTCCACTGTCTGCAGCGGCAGAACGACGCGGAATGCGCCTTCGGGCGATCGCTGACTGCGGCCGGAGTCGTGCGCTTCTACGCGCCGCTCGCCCTGACGTCGTTCCTGTCGTTCTTCGTCAACCCGCTGACGACGTTCTTCCTGGCCCGCGGCCGCATGGCCCTCGAGTCGCTGGCCGTGCTGCCCATTATCGTCGGCCTGGCCTTCGTCTTCCGCACGGCCGGCATCGCCGTGCAGGAGGTCGTCATCGCGCTCGTCGGCGACGCCTGCGAGAACCGGCGGATCCTCAAGCGGTTCACGGTCCAAGTCGGGCTGCTGTCGACGGCCGGCCTGGCCCTGTTCGTCTCGACGCCGCTCGCCGCGATCTGGTATGGCCCGGTCTCGGGCCTCTCGCGCGAGCTGGCCGCGTTCTCGATCCTGCCCGGCGCGCTGCTCGCGGCCCTCCCCTTCCTCGAGTCTGTGCTGTCCTTCGAGCGCGGCCTCCTGGTCAAGTCGCACCGCACGGCCCCGATCAGTGTCGCGGTCGGCGTCCAGCTGGCCGTGACGATCGTCGTTTTCGCCCTCATGATCCTGGCCCTCAGGGTCAAGGGGGCGGTCTCGGTCGGCCCCGCGCTGACGGCGGGATACGCGGCCGGCGTGATCATGCTCGGGGCCATCAGCCGCGAGGCCCTCGCGAAGGCGCCGTCACCAGCCTCCTCGGCCGCGGCCCTGTCGTCAGACGCCGATTGAATCAAGCGGCCCGCCCCGCCGCGGCTTGCCGCGCTCGGCGAGAATGACCGTCGCATGCCTGGCCCCGTCGCCGCTAATTCGGAAAATAGTATTGTGTCCCCGATCTCGTTGGGACGGCCAGGATGACGTGGTCCGGCAGCGGGCGTGTCCGGTCCGCTTGAATCGCCGGGGCTTATCTGTTACTAAACGGTCTGATAGAGGCAAAGGAGCAAGGATCATGACAGCATCAAGGACCGTCAACCGTCGCGAGTTCATGGCCACGGCCGGCGCCGCCCTGTCGGCGGCCGTTCTTCCGGCCGGCCTCTCGCGCGGCTTCCAGGCCAGCACCAAGGTCCGGCTCGGACTGGTCGGCTGCGGCGGCCGGGGCGTTTGGATCGCCAAGCTCTTCCAGAAGCACGGCGGCTATGAGATCTCCGCCGTCGCCGACTACTTTCTGGACAGGGTCGATGCGGCCGGCGAGGCCCTCGGGGTCCCCGCCGCCCGCCGCTTCACCGGGCTTTCGGGCTACAAACGCCTGCTCGAAGCCGGCGTGGACGCCGTGGCCATCGAGTCGCCGCCTTACTTTCACCCCGAGCAGGCCGCGGCGGCGGTCGACGCCGGCGCGCACGTCTACGTGGCCAAGCCCATCGCCGTCGACGTCCCCGGCTGCTATTCGATCGGCCGCTCGGCGAAAAAGGCGGCGTCCAAGAGGCGGGTGTTCCTGGTCGATTTCCAGACCCGCACCCATCCCGCGTTCATCACGGCGGTCGCCAAGGTCCGCGACGGCGGGCTCGGCGAGCTGGCCTTCGGCGAGGCCCAGTACCACGCCGAATCCCCGTGGGAACAGTACTACGAGCCGCTCGCGGCGGACCCCGGCGACCCCGAGCTGCGGCTCAAGGCCTGGGGCCTCGACCGGGCCCTCTCCGGCGACATGATCACCGAGCAGGACATCCACGCGCTCGACGTCATGAGCTGGATCATGGGACCTCCCCCGCTCTACGCCATCGGCAGCGGCGGCCTGAAGGCCCGGCCCAAGGTCGGGACGTGCTGGGACCATTTCGTCGTCTATTATCAGTACCCCGACAAGGTGGGCGTCCAGTTCAGCGGCCGACAGTTCAAGGGCCACGGCACGGCGGAGGGCATCAAGAACCGGATGTTCGGCTCGAAAGGCGTGCTCGAGACGGAGTACGGCGGAGCGGTCCTGATCCGGGGCCAGAACTACTACAACGGCGGCCGCACGCCCGATATCTACGAGTCCGGCGCCGCGGCCAACATCGCGGCGTTCCACAAGGCCATCACGGACGGCGACTTCGGCAATCCGACGGTCGAGCCGAGCGTCCAGAGCAACCTGATCACGATCCTCGGCCGCAAGTCGGCCACCGAGAACAGGCTGATCACATGGGAGGAGCTCACCTCGTCGGGCGAGCGGCTCATCCCCGACCTCAAGGGCTTGAGGGATTAGGGGGGCCGGAAGGGAGCAAGAATATGAAACGAATTGCCATCGCCTGTCTCGTTCTCATAGCCGCCTCCGCGGCCTTCGCCTTGCTCAGCTCACCGTTGCGCGGTGCTGGAAATGGGACTGTCCCCTGGCGGGATCGTCCCTCTCGTCCGGGTGAATATCCAGCTTTCCAGAAGGCCGCCTACGATCTCCGTCTCGGCGTCTGCGACTGGACGATCGGCAAGACCGGCGACCCGGCCGCGTTCGCGATCGCGGCCCGGCTCGGCCTCGACGGCGTCCAGGTCAGCTTGGTGCCCAAGGGCGACACGCTAGCCCTGGCCGATGAGAACTCCCGCCAGACTTTCCTCCAGGCGGTTCGGAAGGCCCGCATCCCCATCGCCTCGTTCGCCATCGGTGACCTCAACGACGTGCCGCTCAAGAGCGACCCCCGGGCCGAGAGGTGGCTCTCCAAGGCGATCGAGATCGCCGCCGCCATGGAGATCAAGGTCATCCTGGTGCCCTTCTTCGGCCGGGGCGAGCTGCGGAACGATCCGGCCGGAGTCGATGCGGTCGTGGCGGCCCTGAAGCGGCTGGCCCCCAAGGCCGAGGCCCACGGCGTCGATCTGGCCCTCGAAAGCTACCTCAGCGCCGCGGACGTCCTCAGGATCCTCGAGCGGGTCGGCTCGCCTGCGGTCCGGGTCTATTATGACGTCGGCAATTCCCAGGACATGGGCTATCCCGTCATCGACGAGATCCGCGCCCTCGGGGCCCGCATCGTCGAGGTCCACGCCAAGGACACCAAGGACCTCTACGGCAAGGGCTCCATGGACTTCATGGCCGTGCGCCAGGCCCTGGAAGGGATCGGCTACAAAGGCTGGTTCGTCATCGAAGGCACCAAGATGCCCCTCGGCGTCGAGGAGAGCGTCCGCTACGACGCCGATTACCTCCGGGCGGTTTTCGGGATCCACGACGGCCCTCGGGGCGTGTCGCCCGGCGACCTCGCCGTGGCCCGGCGAGACACGCCCGGGATCCCCGATTTGCGAATTCGCCCCTGTCCGCCCGACTAAACGTATGGTTGAGGTATATTTCCAGAACGGAAAGGAAACCGACATGCGCGCACGCCCGATCACTCTGATCCTTCTCGCCGGCCTTCTTTTGGCCGGAGCCCCCGCTCTCTCGGCCCAGGGCGGCCATTGGGAATTCAGCGGCCATTACGGGGTCTGGACCCTGAATGTCCTCAAGGGCGCGGCCGAGGATCTCCTCAGCGACGCGATCGACACGCATCTCCGAGACAAGATCCTCGAATCGATCAACGATGTCTATCCGGCCTTCAACTCGACCTCCTACGAGCAGGGCACCACCTTCGACTCGAGCGGCCACGATTTCGGAGCGGGCGTCCGCTGGTACCCCGGCGGCCACCGGGGTTCCTTCAGTCTGGGCCTGTCCGTCGAGAGGTGCGACTTCAGGGTCGAGCCGACCGCGACGGTGCAGATGGGCCTGGAGGACTTTGAAACGACTCAGACCGGGATCTTCAACGGCTCGGCCGCCGGGACGGCCCGCATCGACGCGCTGTCGTTCCTGCTGACCTGCCGCTGGGACATTTTCCCATCCAGCGCCATCCATCCCTACATCACGTTCGGCGGGGGCATTTCGACGTCCAGGGCCCTGGACGATTCCACCGTCGCCTACACCTACGCCGGCCAGGTCACGGGGAGCGGCATCTCCGAAACCGCCATATCCGGAAGCGAAACGAAAACCCTGCGCCAACTCAAGGACGAGGCCACGACAGACACGGCCATCCCCAATTTCCTGCCCTTCGTCCAACTCAACCTGGGGTTGAAGGTCCGATTGACCAAGATGCTCCACATGTTCGTCGACGTCGGGGTCCTCGACGGCTTCATCGCCAACGCCGGTCTGGCCATAAGACTATAGCCAGATAGCCCCCGCCTCCGATAGCGTCTGCGGAAAGGGAGCAGGCGTGCGGCTCTATCCCAGCAGATCCTTGAGGCCGAACGAGGCAGCGTAGAGCGAGCCGACGCCGGACAGATGGAAGGCGACCCGGAGCGCTTCGGCGACCTGCTCCTTGGTCGCGCCGCACTTCAGCGCCTGCTCGGCCAGGGCCCGCACGCCCCCGGGGGCGCCGTTGGCCGCGTCGAAGGCCATGGCGATAAGCAGCTTGATGCACCGCGGCAGCGCGCCCTCGGCGAAGACGAGCGCGTCCGTGTCGCTGATGTGCTTCATGAACACCGGGTCCAGCTTGCGCATGGTCAGAAGCGGATCTTCGGGCATGAGAGTCCTCCTCGCGAGATCGTTGCCGTTATCTTACACCACGGCCCGGGGCCCCATCCAGCCGGCGACCGGCCGGGCACGACGATCAGGAGTAGTGGAATCGCGGCCCGGCGACGCGCCCGGCCCGGTCGAAGGGAATGCCCTCGCGCTCGAGCAGGGCCCGCTTCATGGCCGGCCCGCCCTGGAAGCCGCCGAGGCTGCCGTCGGACTTCACGGCCCGGTGGCAGGGCACGATGAGCGGGAAGGGGTTCGTGGCCAGGGCGTGGCCGACCGCCCGGGCCGCATGGCGGTCGCCGAGGCGCCCGGCGATCAGGCCATAGGTGCTGACGCGGCCGCGCGGGATGGCGTGCTCGGCCCGAAGGACGGATCGTTGAAAGGGCAGGCAGGTGGACAGCACGGCGACCCGGAGCGGGAACACGACCGGCTGGCCCTCGAGGAAGGCGCGGATGGAGGAGGCCAGCTCGTCGATCGCGCGGCACGACCCCTGGGGGGCCTCGGGGAAGAGCGCCACCGCCCGATCGGTCGCGGACAGGCCGGGTTGCGAGAGGAGCACGCGAAAGACCTTGGGCGCCCCATAGAGCTCCGACCAGATCAAAGCGACCGGGCCGAACGGGGCCGAGGCGACGACCTTCGTGTGCAAGGCACCCCTCCGGGGTCAGCGAAAATAAAAAATGGCGGATGCCCCCACACCGGGTCCATCCGCCCGATCGAGCAGATCAAGAGGGACTAGCCCCCCTCGGGAGGCCGTCCCTGCTCAGGATTGGTCAGGCTCAGTAACGGCCGCGGCCGCCGCCGAACCCGCCTCTGTTGCCGCCGCCGCCGCCGCCGGCCGGCCGGGGCTGGGCTTCGTTGACCTTGAGGTTGCGGCCCTTGAGGTCCTTGCCATTGAGGCTTTCGATAGCCTTGATGGCCTCTTCGCGGTTGGGCATCTCGACGAAACCGAAGCCGCGGGACTGGCCGCTCATCTTATCGGTGATGATGGCCGCCTTTTCGACCGCGCCGTAGGCCTGGAAGGCCGTCCGGAGATCGTCCTCGGTCAGATTGAAAGACAGGTTGCCGACGTAAATATTCATCTCGTCTCCTTCGACGAAGGGTCCGTCCGGTGGCGCCGGACGCCCTATTCAATATTCGATCGCAATAAAGGAGAGGAGATCGCCGGCTGTTTGGGCCTCAGGCCTCCGTGCCTTTATCCGACCCGCGCCCCCAACCTGGGGGAATTCGACGGCTATCCTAGCACAAATGGGCTTGTCAAGCCAAGTCAAATTTTTGTGGCGGCGGCGATCATAGCCCGCAGGTTGGCCGGGGGCGTTTCGGCCGGGATGGCGCAGCCGGCGTTGAGGATGAAGCCCGGGACCCCGGCGAAGGCCTCGAGAAGCTCCCGGGTCTTGGCCTCGACGAGCCCGGGCGTGCCCAGGGCCAGGACCCCGCTCGGGTCGATGTTGCCGATGAACGCGGCCCGGCCTTTCAGGGCCTCCCGGGCGGCCCGGACGTCGGTCTTGTAGTCGAGCTCGAGAGCGTCGGCGCCCGTGGCCACCATGCCGGGGAGGATCCGGGTGGTGTTGCCGCAGATGTGGAGGGCATAGGGCAGGCCGAGGGCGTGCGCCTCCTCGGCCAGCCGCCGCTCATAGGGCTGGGCGTATTCGGCGTACATGGCCGGCGAGACGAGGTCCGGGCCGGCCGGGCTGTCGCCGTTCGAGACCATGTCGGCCCCCGTTCCGGCCATGAGCCGCATGAAGGCGACCGCGGCCTCGTGGCAGTAGGCCAGGAGCCGGTGGGCCGTCTCGCGGTTGGTCTCGTCGACGAGGTCCATCATCCACTCGGCCGGACCGCGCATCATCGAGGCCAACGAAAAAGCCGCCTGGTCGCAGTTGCCCCGGACATAGACCTCATCGCCGAAATGGCTTTTAAGCCGGCGCACGGCGTCGAGCCAGACCCGGACGCGGCGAAAGCCGCCGATGTCGGGAGGGGGCAGGTCCTTGACGGCCTCGAGGCTGGCGATCGCCGGCGCCAGCCAACGGGCTGGCTGATCGTCGGGATGATCGACCGCGACGCCCAGGGCCTCGGCCACGGTCACGGTGTCGACGTCGACCAGGACCCCGTCGTACGCGTAGGTTTCAACGGCCCGGATGAAGCTCGCCGCGATCGCCGCCGGATCGTCGCGGAACCGTCGCTGGGAGAACCCCGCCTCGCGGGCGGCCATGAGGAAATTATGGAGCATGACGGGGACCCGGTCCGGGGTCCGGCCTTCGATCGCGGCCCGGATGCGCTCGTAGCCGGTCATGCCTGGGGACCTCCCGCCCTATGAGATCCTTTTTCGTCCCGAAGGTCAAGGACATGTCCGTCGAACTTTCGGGTTGACTCGGTTCTGCGGAATCGATCATAAGGAACCCAAACGATGCTCAGCTCGCCAACCTCTTAGGACGCGCGACCGGCATTGACAAGATAGGCCTCGGAGAATATCTTCCTTCCGACAGGAGATATCCCCATGGCCATCCCGGGCTTGACGATCATTGGCGAGTCGATCAACGACTCGGTGCCCTCGACGCATAAGCTATTCGACGACAACGACATCCCCGGCCTGCTCGAGCTGGCCCGCAGCCAGGACGAGAAGGGCGCCGCCTGGATAGACATCAACGTCGGGTCGCGGCCGCCGGCCTTCATGGCCGACCTCGTCCGCCGCATCCAGTCGGTCACGGCCAAGCCCCTGTCGATCGATACGCCCGACCCGGCCATCGCCGAAGCCGGCCTTCGGGCCTATGACCCCGCGAGGGCGGGCGGCCTCAAGCCCATCCTGAACTCCATCTCCCCTCTCCGGACGGGCCTGTTCGATCTCTACGCCCTTCAGCCCTTCATCCCCATCCTCATGTCCTCCGAGCGGTTCGAGCGCGGCGCCGGCTGCTCCAACGCGACGGCCGAGGAGACCCGCCAGACCGCGCGTTCGCTCGTCGAGGAGGCCCGCCGCCGCATCCCCGGCTTCGCCAACGACCAGGCCATCATCGATCCCGGCATCGCCCCGGTCGGGAGCGACTGCGAGGGCCAGCTCAAGCGCGTCCTCGAGTCGCTGGCCGCGATCCACGCCGATCCGTTTTTCTCCGGCGTCCACATGTCCGTGGGCCTCAGCAATTTCACGGTCATGCTGCCCTCGAAGACCAAGGACGGCGCGCCCGTCAAGGGACCCCTCGAGAGCGCCTTTCTGACCCTGGCCCGGCCCCGCGGCCTGGACACGATCATCGGGTCGACCGTCCGCAAGTACGAGATCCTGCCGGCCGGCCACCCGGCCCTGTGCTGCCTCGAGGACATCCTCAAGCTCGAAGGCATCGAAACGCTCCTAAGGCTCAAGGAATTCTATGGATAAGATCTTCCACGTCGAGCTTCAGACCCCCAAGCGCTCGTCCGAGGACGTCGAGAAGGACCTGGCCGTCTTCGAGGACAAGTATCGGAAGGTCCTCGAGGCCGGCTGGATCATCTGCATCACCGACAACCCGATGGGCCTCCTGAGCTACGGGGCCATGGAGACGATCGACCTCCTCGGCCTGCCGGTCCGCCCGGACCAGCTCATGGTCCATCTCAATACCTTTCACCCGCGCAAGGAGCTCGACGAGATCCTGCAGGCCTTCGCCGCCGCGGGCGGCCGGCACCTGCTCGTCGTCTCGGGCGACGGCAGCCAGCGGCTCCACCGCCTGGAGCCGGACGAGGTCGGGATCCCCTGCGCGACCGTGACCTCGGTCGAACTCCTGCGCTACATCGAGCGCGAGTATCCGGGCCGCTTCCACTCCGGGGTCGCCTTCAATCCCTACGAGCCGCAGGACGCCGAGATCGCCAAGATGGGGCGGAAGGCGGACGCGGGGGCCAAGTTCATCATCACCCAGCCGATCATCGGCCGCGACGACCGCCTCGAGGGCCTCAAGCCGTTCGGCCTGCCGGTCGTTCTGGACGCTTGGATGTCCAAGAAGCTGCACCTGCTCTCGGAGTGCGTCGGCCACGAGATCCCCGAGGGAACGCCCTACGACCCCATGGAGAACTTGAGAGAGCTGCGGCGGACCTATCCGGACTACGGCCTCTACCTGGCCATCTTGGGTTTCAAGACCCAGTATCCCCTGATCTCCGAAGTTTGGAAGGTCCCTCCGGCCTGAGCACGACGGCCCGGCTGAGACGGACGGGCTCGGTCCGGAAGGGCTCGAATCCGGCGGATACGGCGGCCACGACGATCTCCGCGTAGCGCCGGGCCGGGACATGGACACGGGGCTCGACCAAGAGGGCCAGCCCGTCGGGCTTCAGGGCGCCCAGGATATCCCCAAAGAACTTGACGAGATCGTCGACCTCATGGGCCATCCAGAAAGCCAAGGCGAAATCGGCGCGGACGTCCAGGCCCAGGCTGTCCCGGCCGGCGAGGTGGAGCCGGATCCGGTCATCGACCCCGGCCCGCTTGGCCCGCCTTCGCGTCTTCTCCAGCATCTCCGGCTGGATATCCACGGCCAGAACGAGGCCGCGGGGACCGACCAGACGGGCCATGGGAATGGTGAAGAACCCGGGGCCGCAGCCGATGTCTAGCAGGGTCCCGCCTTCCTTGATGAACGGCGCCAGGATGCGGACGGGATCCTGAGCCAGGCGACGGAAGACGTTGGTCAACGTGAAGGACAGCCAAGCCGGGCAAAGGGGTTCCGCCATCGCCCTCACCTCATCGTGGGCCCGCGCCCGGGCCGAAGAAGACGATTGCGGATCAAGGAAGGCTCGAAGCGTCATGCGACCGGCTGCGATACCAGGCTCGGCCGGACGAACCGGCCGGCATCGCGGGCGAAAATCTCCGCGCCGACGTCACGGCCCAGCGGAACGTCGTGGTAGCAGCTCTGATAAGCGGCCAGGGCCAGCTTGGCCCGGCCCTTGATATCACACTTGGCGTGGATCCGCTTGACGTGGGTCCGGACGGTCAAGGGGGAGATGAAGAGGCTCTCCGCGATCTCTTGGTTCGTCAGCCCTAGCCCGAGCAGGCGGAAGACGCGGAATTCCGATTGGGTTAGAGTGTGGATCTGAGCCATGACCTCTTCTTTTTGCGTGATCTGGTCGGCCTGCCGCTTCTTCATCTCGTCCCGGTCCAGGCTGTCCCAGTGATGCTGCCAGACGAACTCGTTGACCTTGTTCTTGACGATGGTGGCCACGAACGAACGCGTCGGCGTCCAGCCTTCGCCGAGCTTGCGCAGGGTCGTGAAGACCGCGAAATGGACTTCGGCGACGATGTCGTCGATGCATGGAACGCTGCCGAGCGCCTTTTCGACGGCGCCGCGGATCATGGCGCCGTATTCCTTGACGATCTTCTCCATCAGGGAGTTGTGCCTCGTCAGAACATCGGTCATAATAGGCCTCCAGTTCTCGTTCTCATGAACCCACGTTAACAACCGAAGATGAACCTCCTGTGAAACGAAGATTAATTATAGATTAAAATATCTATTGCGAGATTCATCTTATTTTCATATGATATTCATCTTGGAGGTGTATCCTAGAGGCGGTCCATGAAAACGCTCTCGAGGGAGCTCTGTCATGCGAATTCTGGTCGTTGAAGATTCGAGACGCCTCGCCGGCATCATCAAGCGAGGACTCCTCGAGGAAGGCTATGCCGTCGACAACGCCTACGACGGGGAGGAAGCCGAGTTCATGGCCGAATCGACGCCGTTCGACATCGTCATCCTCGATATCATGCTGCCCAAGAAGGACGGCCTGGCCGTCTGCCGGGACCTCCGGGCTAAGGGCGTGAACACGCCGATCCTGGTGCTGACGGCCAAGGACAGCGTCGAGGACAAGGTCACCGGGCTCGATTCGGGGGCCGACGATTACCTGGTCAAACCGTTCGCCTTCTCCGAGCTGTTGGCCCGGATCCGGGCCCTCCTCCGGCGCGAGGTCCTGCCCAAGACCCAGAAGCTCCAGATCGGCGAGCTCATCCTCCATCCCCTGAGCCGGGAGGTCTGGCGCGACGGCGCGCGTCTGGAGCTGACGGCCAAGGAGTATGCCATCCTCGAGTACTTCATGCGCCGGCCGAACGCCGTGGTCACCCGGACCATGCTCGCCGAGAGCGTCTGGGACTACGAGTTCGACGGCCTCTCGAACGTCATCGACGTGTATGTCCGGCGCATCCGGCTGAAGATCGACCGGACCGGCAAGCCCAGCCTGATCCAGACCGTCCGGGGGGCCGGCTACCGCCTGCGTGTCCCATGATCTCACCCAAGAGCATCAAGTTCCGCCTGACCATCTGGTACATCCTCACGGTCGGCGTCCTGCTCGTCGTCTTCGGCACGATCTCCTATTACCTGCTGTCCAAGAACCTCTACCGGAACCTCGACGATACGCTGAAGTCCCGGGTCCTGGAGCTCAAGGGCAGCATCCGGTTCGAAGGCGACCGGATCCTCCTGGACCAGAATATCGACGAGATCGTCCTGATCTACAACGCCAACGGCAAGCTCATGAACCAGCTGGGCGCGAACGTCGATTATTCCAACATCGGGCGGGCCGTTCGGCGGGCCCTCCTCGGGACCTCGTTCTTCGTCTCGTCGGAGACGGCGGACGGCGTGGATGTGCGGTTCTACGCCGTGCCGATCAACAGGGACTCCCAGACCCGGCTGGCCCTGATCGTCGGCAAGGTGGCGAACGACGTCCTGAACGTCCTGGCCATTTTCCGCATCGTCATCCTGAATTCCTCGATCTTTCTCATCGTCCTGACCGGCCTGGGCGGCTGGTTCCTGGCGGGGCAGACGCTGAAGCCGGTGGACCGCATCACCGACATCGCCCGCGGCATCGGCGAGAGCGACCTGAGCCGCCGCATCGATATCGTGTCCGACGACGAGCTGGGCCGGCTGGCCGCGACCCTGAACGGCATGATCTCGCGCCTCGAGGAGGCCTTCTTGAAAGAGCGCCGGTTCGTGGCCGACGCTTCGCACGAGCTGCGGACCCCCCTGGCGGTGCTCCAGGCCGAGACCTCGCTGGCGCTGGAGAAGCCGCGCGACCAGGAAGCCTACCGCGCCTCCCTCGAGACCGTGTCCCAGGAAGTCGCCTATATGGCGGATATGGTCGGCAAGCTGCTGATCCTGGCCCGGAGCGACGCGGGGCGAGAGCTCCTCAACGTCCAGGAGGTCGACGTCGCCGGGGTCCTGGCCGAGCTCGTCCAGGACGTCGAGGCGCTGGCCCAGGACCGGGGCCTGACGCTCCACTTCGGCCCCCTGGACAGCGTCGTCGTCAACGGCGACCGGGTCCGGCTGAGACAGCTCTTCCTGAACATCCTCGACAACGCCCTGCGTTACACGCCGTCGGGAGGGACGGTCTCCGGTTCGGTCCTGAAACAGGACGGCCGGGCCGTGATCACGATCGGCGATACGGGGACGGGCATCGCCGCCGAGCACCTGCCGTTCATCTTCGACCGGTTCTACCGGGCCGACCGGGTCCGGACGGACGGCGAGGGCGGCACGGGACTGGGGTTGTCGATCGCCACGTCGATCGCCAAGATGCACGGCGGGACGATCGAGGTCGAGAGCCGCGTCGGCGAGGGAACGACCTTCCGCATCGTTCTGCCGCTGGCCGCGCCGGCCGAGCCCCCGGCCTCGCCCGCGGCGTAACGGGACGCTCTAGTCCCGAACCTTGAAGGACCGCGCGGCGACGGCGCCGAGGACGATGGATAAGGCCAGCAGGATCCCGAGGTGCGGCAGGATATCGGTCAGCCCACCCTGGAAGAACCGCAGCTTGGTCAGGGCGTCCATGGCCCAGTAGGCCGGTGAGATCATGGCCACCCGGCGGACCCCGAGCGGTACGATCTCGTTCGGCCACCAGCAGCCCCCCAGTCCGGCGAAGATGTTCGATAGGAGGACGGCCAGCCCGATGATCAGGTCCTCCTTGGTGAGCACGGAGCCGATGAAGACGCTGAGGGCGGCCATGGCCAGCGAGAACACGGCGATGACGAGCAGGGCCAGGGGCAGGTCGCCCAGGTTCAGCTTGAAGAAGATCTTGCCGACGACGATCAGGATGAGGGCCTGGACAAGACCCATCATCCACCGTCCCAGGAGCTTGGCCTGGAAGACCTCGGCCTGCGAGAGGGGCGAGAAGAGCATGCGGGCCAGGACGCCCTTCTTGCGGTCCTCGAGGACCGAGATGCCTCCGTAGATCATGACCATCATCATGATGAACTGGATGGTCGTGCCGGGGATAGAGTGGTCGAAGCCGCTCGGCACGACGGTCACCGTCTTCTCGGGGAACCTCGACCTCACCTGGACGATGTCGCGGAACTCGGCGTGGTGGTCGAAGAATTTCGAAAGGTCGCCGTCGCCGTAAAGGACGATCTCACTGAGCACACGGGCGATGGCCTGATAGAGGCGCGTTTCAACCCGGGCCGCCGCCTTGGACGAGGCGTCCTCCCTCTTTTTGAAGGACACTGTCTGGGCGCGCCGGGCCTCGATCCGGGCCGAGAAGTCGGCGGGCAGGACGATCATCCGGGTGTACTCGGCCGGCTCGGCAGCCGCGACCTTCACCTCGATCCCGGGAGCCTTGATCTTGTCGATGAAATAGGCGCCCCAGCCGCCTTGATCGAGGTTGACCACGGTCAGCTCGGCGACGGCCGGCGCGTTATCGGAGGCCTTGAAGACCAGGCCGAAGAGGACGATGAAGAGCATCGGGAAGACGAGCGACCAGAAAAAGAAGACCTTGTCGCCGACCATGATGCGCAGGTCGTTCCAGGCCACGTGGAGGATGCGCTGGAGGGTCCTCATGGTCACCCCAGGGTCCTGCGGCGCAGGGCCGGCACAGCCAGCGCCGTGAGGACGACGCCGGTCGCGACAAGGATGGCCAGCGCCAGGGTCGGGAAGTGGCCGTCCCGGACCTGGGCAGCGCCCTCGATGAACCAGTGGTTGGGAGTGAAGACGCTGACCGTCTTAAAGGCCTTGGGCATGGCTTCCGGGTTCATCATCGAACCCCCGAACAGGCTGAAGGCCAGGATGATCGGGGCGCCGAGCGCGCCGGCCTGGTTGCGGTTGCGGACCATGGCGCAGAAGAAGCCGAAGAAGGCGGCCGTCCAGAACGAAGCCGCCGCGCCGAGGACGAGGAAAGCCCCGAAATTCCCCCAATACGCCCGGAAGATCAGCGTGCCGAGGGCGACCATGACCAGGAGCACCGCCAGGCCCATGACCCAGCCGCCGGCGAGGCGGGCGCCGATGAGCTCGAGCGGCCGGAGCGGGGTCGTCATCAGTCGCCGGAGCTTACCGTCCTCGCGCTCGGAAATGATGTCCCGCATCAGGGTCTGGACGATGAACAGGAGGAACATGATGGCCATGCCCGGCAGCATGATCGAGAAGAGGTCTCTGCGGGTGAACTGGGGTTTGGCCCCGGCGGCCTTGACGTCCTCGGCCTTGATCCCGATGAGCAACGGGCTGAGGGACCTTTGGGCGGCGACGATCTTCTTCTGGGCCCGCCCGAACTCGGGCCCGAGCTTGTCCCAGGCGATGGCATCGACCGGGGAGTCGAGCAGGGCCCGGACGCCCTGGGCCTCCGGAGCGAAGGCCTGGACGGCGCCCGAGAGGATGACGGCCATGGTGGCCATGAACTCCTCGACGACATCGGGCAGGAACTGCTCGGCCGGATTCTTGACCACGGTCAGGGTCGTCGTCTTGGCCTCGAGCAGGTCGAGGGTGAACCTTTCGGGCACGATGACGACGGCCGAAGCCCGGCCCTTTTCCATCCGCCGGCGGCCCTCCGACCTCGTCGGCCACCGTGACTTCGAACATCTTCTTCATCTGGTCGGCGTCGAAGGCCCCGAGGAGCAGCCGCGAAGCGATGTTCTTGTCGTGATCGACGAGGACGACGGGGATCCGCGGCAGCGTGTTCTCCCCTTCCCGGGGCCCGAAGATGATGCCGATGAGCGCGGTCATGAACAGGGGGATGGCAATGAAGATGAGGATGGCCGCGGGCGACTTGAGGTGGCGCCGCACGTCGGTCTCGAGGACGAGGAGAAGCCGTCTCATGGCCGGTCTCTAATCCCTCAGGGTCCGGCCGGTCAGCTTCAGGAAGACCGTCTCCAGGCTCGGCGACTTGATCTTCATGTCGGTGACGGCCAGCTTGCGCTGGAAAAGCCGGTCCATGATCCGGGGGATCTGCTCGGTATCGGACACGGCCAGCGAAGCCAGGCCGTCCGTGGCCGAGAGGAGCTCGACCCGCTCCCCGGCCAGGCCCTGGACGGCGTCCGAGAAGGCCGCGGCGGCGAATTCCCCGGTGATCTCGACGATGTCCCGCTCGCCGACGATGCGGATGAGCTCGTCGAGCGTGCCCTGGGCCAGGATGCGGCCGTGGTCCATGATGGCGATGCGCGAGCACGTCGTTTCCACTTCGGCCAGCTGATGGGTCGTGAAGATGACGGCCGTGCCGGCCGCGCCGACGTTCCGGATGATGTCGAGGATGCTGACCTTGGCCTGAACGTCGATGCCGACCGTGGGCTCGTCGAGGAGCAGCAGGTCGGGCTTGTGGAGCAGGCCGATCGCGGTGTTGAGCCGGCGCTTCATGCCGCCGGAGAAGTTCTTGACCGGCTCCTTGGCCCGGCCGGAGAGCTCGACGACGTCCAGGAGCTCCGCGGCCCGCTTCTTCAGTGCGGCCCGGGAGGCCTCGTAGAGCCCGCCCCAGAACAGCATGTTGTCCATGGCGCTGAGCTCTTCGTAGAAAGCCATGTCCTGGGGCACGATGCCGAGCCGGTTCTTCAGGCGGCGGTCCGCGAACAGGTTCCGGCCCTCGAAGGTCACAGTACCGGTGAAATCCCGGACGGTGCCGGCCAGGATGGAGATGAGCGTCGTCTTGCCCGCGCCGTTCGGCCCGAGCAGGCCCAGGACCTCGCCCTTCTTGAGGTCGAGACTGAACCGGTCGAGGGCCAGAATGTCGCCGTAGGACTTGGTCAGGTTCTTGATCTCGAGCATGTTCCCCTCATATAGGACCGGGGCATCATATCACGGAGCGGGGCAGGATGTCGCCCGCCGGCGCACGGCCCTGGTCCGGGCCTCGGGACCTCTCGAGGACCAGCTTGGGCCTATTCAGGGGCCGAAGGGCCCCGCTGCCGGCAGACCTCCGTCGGCTCAACGAGCTCTCGATAGCGGCATGGTCAGGCAGTGGGGCCCGCCCATCCCGTCGGCCAGATATTTGCCGTCGATGGTCAGCACGTTGATCCCTTTGGCCCTCAGGGCCGCGATGGTGTAAGGGTTGTGGGCGTAGGCCACGACCGTCCCGGGGCCCAGTTGGACCACGTTCGCCGCTTGCAGGCTGAGCTCATAGAGGACCCGGTCGTCGACATAGCGATCTTCCGGAAGCGACCCGATCTCGCCGCCGACCGGGATGATCTCGTAGCCCTGGTCCTGGAGATAATCGCCGAGCTTCACGCCCAGGTCCCGGGACTCGCCTGTTCCGGCCTTGAACAGGGTCAGCCAGCCGATCTTGGGGATGGCCTGGATGGCCGCCTTCAGGGAAACCGGCAGGTCGATGCCGCCTTTCCTGGGCGGCCCCGCCGGCCGGGCCTGGACAGCCTGGAAATATCTGACGACGGGGTTGTCCGCCGCGTAGCGCTTCTCGAAAAAATAGGGCACGGTCAGGACTTTCCTCTCGTCGACGAAATTGAAGACCGTATCGAGGTGCATGATCTCGAAGTTGACCCCGGAAAAGCCCTCGATCGGCGGCATGGCCACTCCGAGGACGTCGAGGCCGAGCTTCCTCGCGATCTTGACGGCCGCCTCGCGGTCGCTGAGATTCCCGATGCCCATCAGAAGGGTCCGCGCGTCCTTGACGATGATGTCCCCGCCGTCACAGCGGACGCCTTCCGCTTCGGCGTCGAAGGCGATCGGAAAGGCGCGGAGCGACGGAGCGAACTGGAAGATGAATCGCCCGATCCGATGTTCCTGCTCCCGCCACTTCGGACGGCCGTTGGTGATGATGATCCCGGCAGGCGTCGAGACGGCGAAGTCCCGGGTGAAGATGAAGGCCCCGCTGGTCGGCACGAGCGGGGCCAGAGCCCCCTTGGCGTCATAACGAAAGAAGAGATCGGGCTCGCGGCCGAGCACGGCGTCGGCGGTGATCCGGGAGAGCTCGTTCTTGAGGCGGGAAGACTCCTCCGGAAAGATCTCGGCCAAAGCCTGCTCGAGCCGACCCTCCCGGCGGGCGTTGGTCAGGGCCTCGTCGAGCAGGGCGGCCAGGTCCAGGACCCGGACGCCGCGGTTACGGAGCAGGTCCGTAAGGCCCATATGCTGACGGACCAAGCCGTCCTCGTACATCAGAACGAAGGTCGGGGAATCCGCGTAGAGGCCGTAGGTCTCTTTCCGCTCCTTGGGCGAGGGAGCCAGGACGATGACGGAGCGGAGAGGGTCGATGTCGGAGACGACCCGCGCCGGCCCGGCTGGGGGGCGGCGGCAGGAGACGCCGAAGGGAAGCCCTATCGAGAGGACAAGACCCGCCACGATCAGGGCCCGAAACCCAGGGACGCGTCTGGTCGGTGTCATGGTCACGAACTCCTGGGCGGCCGGCGAGGCTTTGATCCTTCGATCAAAGCCAGGCCGTAGGGCATGGGGATGCGGATATCGCGCTGTCCGCGGTAAGGCCCGATCCTGGCCAGGCTCGTTTCGCCCTGGCCCTTCACGCGGTTATGCAGCGGCTCGTATCCGCCAAAGGCCTGGACCGTTTCGTATCTCCGCGCCTTCTTGACCTGGAAGCGTTCGAGCGAGGCCCAGCTCGACGCGACCTTGTCCTCCTCGGCGCCGAGATAGGCCCAGGGAGAGCCGGGCCAGTGGTCGAACACGACGACGTCCGGGGCCATCGCCCGGGCCCGTTCGACGGCCGCGGCCGGATCGGCCATCTCGTGAAGGCTGAATTCGAAGAGAACGACGTCGGCCTCGAGATCGATATTGAAGAAATCGCCCAGGATGAGCTCGAACTTGTCACCGAGCCCGGCGGTGCTGAGGCTCTCTCGAAGCCGCTCGAGGGCCGCCGGGTCGATATCCAGGGCCAGGACCCGGCCCGCCGCCCGGCCGAACTCGATGAGCTGGCCGCCGCCGCCCCCGACGTCGAGGACCGTCTTGGCCAGGAAATCGTAGAAGGCCAGAAGATCGGCGGTCATTTGCCTGTAATCGGCGGGCATGAGCGGATCCCCGGCCCACTGTAGCATCTTCCGAGCCGGCTTGACAATGATTGACATCGGCCCGCGGCGCCCCTATGCTTGGCCTTCGAGGGCCTGGCTCCTCCCCTTCGAGAAGGGCCCGGATGAAAGGTGGACCGCCCATGAAGAACTTTCCCTTTTTGATCAAGATGACCGGTCTCGCCCTGGCCATCACCGTACTGACCGGCCCGGGGAACGTCTTGGCCCAAAACCCCGGGGATGCGCTGGCCCAGGGTTTCGCCGACCCGCCGGACTCGGCCCGGCCCCGGGTCTGGTGGCATTGGATGAGCGGCAACGTCACCAAGGAAGGGATTCAGGCCGACCTCGAATGGATGAAGCGGGCCGGGGTCGCCGGCTTTCAGAACTTCGACGCCGGCCTCGACACGCCCCAGATCGTGGCCAAGCGTCTCGTTTACATGACGCCGGCTTGGAAAGACGCCTTCGAGTTCACGGCCACGCTCGCCGATAAGCTCGGCCTGGAGATGGCCATCGCCGGCTCGCCGGGATGGAGCGAGAGCGGCGGGCCCTGGGTCCCTCCGGCCCAGGCCATGAAGAAATATGTCTGGAGCGAGACGCGCCTCGAAGGGGGCCGTCCCTTCAACGGGCTGCTGCCCAAGCCGCCGTCGACGACCGGGCCCTATCAGAACGTCCCGACCGGACGGGACAAGGAGCCGCAGTTCTACGCCGACAGCGCGGTCGTCGCCTTCCGCCTTCCCGAGGGGGACCGGACCCTGACGGAACTCGGAGCCAAGGTCACGTCGAGCGGCGGCTCGTTCGGCCTGGCCGCCCTCACCGACGGCGACTTCGCCAATGGCGAGCTCCTGCCCGCGGCCCCGGTCGACGGAAAGGCCTGGATCCAATACCAATTCGATAAACCCCTGACGGTCCGCGGCATCACCCTGCTCGCGGAACGGAAGGGCCGTCAGGTGAACTTCGGCGATCCGGAACTGGAGGCCAGCGACGACGGGACCGTTTTCCGGAAGCTCCAGACGATCCCGCCCGGCGCCGTGACCCTCGTTCTCTCTCAGACTTCGGCCAGGTTCTTCCGCGTGGCCTTCCCCACCCTGCCCCCGAGGCCCGGGACGCCTCAGGCCGGCGGCGAGGCCCAGAACGGGCCCGTCGGGACCCGGGTCACCGAGCTCGTCCTCCACACGGTCTCGCCAGTCAACCGATTCCAGGACAAGGCCGCTTTCGATTCCACGCCGGGACTCTACGACTTGGCTACGCCTGACGTCCCGGCCGCCGACGCGGTGCGCCGGGCCGACGTCGTTGACCTTACAGCGAAGATGGGGCCCGACGGCCGTCTCGTCTGGACGCCCCCGGCCGGCGAGTGGCTCATCCTGCGCTTTGGCTACTCCCTCACCGGCGCCCGCAACGCCCCGGCCTCTCCGGAGGCCACCGGCCTCGAGGTCGATAAGCTCGACAAGACCTACGTCAAAGCCTATTTCGATAATTATCTCGATCAGTACAAGAACGCCACGGGCGGCCTCATGGGCAAGCGGGGCCTCCAATACGTCATCACCGACAGCTGGGAGGCCGGCGTCGCCAACTGGACGGACCGCATGTTCCTCGAGTTCGCCAAGCGCCGGGGCTACGACATGCACGCCTGGCTGCCGATCCTGGCCGGCCGCATCGTCGAGAGCGCCGCGGCGAGCGACCGCTTCCTCTGGGATTTCCGCAAGACCCTGGGTGAGCTCGTGGCCGAGAACCACTATGATCAGCTCACCGACATCCTGCATGCCCGCGGCATGGGCCGATACACGGAATCGCACGAGGGTGGCCGGGCCTTCATCGGCGACGGCATGGACGTCAAGCGCCGGGCCGACATCCCCATGAGCGCGACCTGGCTCGAGCGCCCGGGCCAGGCCAGCCCCCACTACGATTCGGATGTCCAGGAATCGGCCTCCGTGGCCCACATCTACGGCCAGAACCTGGTCGCCGCCGAATCCTTGACGGTCTATCGCAACGCCTGGGCTTACTCGCCCGAAACCCTGAAGTCCACGGCCGACCGGATGATGACCAACGGCCTCAACCGCTTCATCATCCACACCTCGGTCCACCAAGCGACGGACGACAAGATCCCCGGGCTCGGCCTGGGGCCTTTCGGCCAGTGGTTCAACCGGCACGAGACCTGGGCCGAGATGGCCCGGCCCTGGACGACGTATCTCGCCCGCAGCTCCTACCTGCTCCAGCAGGGCCGCTTCGTCGCCGACATCGCCTACTATTACGGCGAGGACTCGAACATCACCGCCCTGTTCGGCGATAAGATGCCGGCGATCCCGGCCGGCTTCCGCTCTGACTTCATCAATACAGACGCCCTGCTCACCCGCCTCGCGGTCAAGGACGGCCGACTCGTCACGCCGTCGGGCATGAGCTACCGGCTCCTGGCCCTGGACGCCAACAGCCGGCACATGCCGCTCACCGTCCTGCGGAAGATCCGCGACCTGGTGAAGGAAGGCGCGATCATCGTCGGCCCCAAGCCCGTCGACAGCCCCAGCCTGGCCGACGACCAGGCCGAGGCCCGGGCGATCGCCGATGAGCTCTGGTCGGGCGCCACCGGCAAGGGCAGGGTCTTCGCGGACGCGACCCTGGCCCAGGCGTTGGAGGCCCTCGGGGCCTCTCCTGATCTCACTTACACGAGACCGCGCCCCGAGACGGACCTGGCCTTCGTCCACCGGGCTCTCCCGGACGGCGACCTCTACTGGGTCGTCAACCGCAGTACGCAATGGGAGACGGTCGAAGCGAGCTTCCGGGTGACGGGCAAAGCCCCCGAGCTCTGGCACGCCGTGAGCGGCGCGGTAGAACCCGCTTCTTACCTCATGGCCAATGGGCGGACGATCGTGCCGCTGCGACTCGAGCCGGACGACGCCGTCTTCGTGGTCTTCCGCAAGGCCGCGACCGAGCCCGCCCGGGCCCTACCCGAGGCGGTCGAGACGGAACTGGCCACTGATCTCCGGCCCGTGGAACGTGGCTTTTCAGCCCAACCGCGGCGCGCCGGCCACGATCACCCTCGACCGTCTGACCTCATTGAGCGAGAACGCCGATCCGGGAGTGAAGTATTTCTCCGGAACGGCGACCTACACGGCGAGCGTCAGCGTGGCCGCGAATTGGATCGCGTCGGGAGCCCGGCTCTGGCTCGACTTGGGCGACGTCAAGAACCTGGCCGAGGTCAAGGTCAACGGCACGCCGCTCGGCGTGGTATGGAAGAGGCCGTTCCGTGTCGACGCGACCGAGGCCCTGAGGCCCGGCGCCAACACGCTCGAGATCAAGGTGGCCAACCTGTGGGTCAACCGCCTGATCGGCGACAAGCAGCCAGGCGTGACGAAGACCTACACTTATACGGCGGTCGAGTTTTACCAGGCCGACTCGCCCTTGCTGCCCTCGGGCCTTCTCGGCCCGGTTCGGATGGTCCGCTCGGCGCGTTGATCCGGTCGCCGGCCGGCCCGGTCACTTCCTGGGGAAGACCGTCTCCCCGGCCGGGTCGACCTGCTTGAGGCTCTTGACGACGCCGTTCTCGACCGTGAACTCGAAGACGACGTCGGAGAAGTCCTTGATCCGGAACTTCAGCCCCTTGTAGGGGATGAGCTTCTCGTCCGACTGGCCGGCGAACCGCAGGTAGAGGCCGCCGTCCTCCTTGAGCACGACCTCGAACTTGACCCCGACCGGCGTCTCGTAGGTCCCGGCCAGCTTCTGGAGCATGGCCGCGTCGAGCGTCGCCGGCTTGCGGGTGAAGACCACCTCCGCCTCGTCGAGGGACGTTACGACCTTGTCCACGTCGCCCTGGGGGTTGGTCTGGAAGTTGAGCGAGGTCTTGCCGTATTGCTCGTCGTCCGGGGTGTCGAAGCGGTCGTAGTGGAAGTGGTTGAGCGGCAGGACGATCTTGTGGAAATCGAGCCACAGGCCGCCGTCCTTCATGTTGACCTTGAGGATGCCGTAGGCCGCGTTTTCGTATTCGCCGGCGTAGTCGGCCAGGGCGTGGGAGGGCTTGGTGTTCGGGACGCGCTCGCCGCCCGCCTTGGCCCGGGACTCGGTGCCGGCCTTCTTGGCCTTCAGGCGCACCTCGAGCTGACGGGCGCTCCAGGGCGTCTGGTCGAGGCCCAGGAGCCGCTCGTAGATGTTGTAGCTGACGATGTTGTACAGCCCGGCGCAGTGGTCGCCGATGACGAAGACGATGAGCGCCGATCCCCTCCTTGGGCAGGTAGGAGACCTGGGAATGGAAGCCGGGCAGGTCGCCGCCGTGATAGGCGATGAGATGGCCCCGGTAGGAGGCCGTCCAGCGGCCCATGCCGTAAACGCCGTTCAGGACCTCCCAGAAGCCGCGCGTCTCGGCGGCGGTGTTCGGCAGGGCGATGGCCGGCTCCAGCGTGGCCTTGAGGACGTCGGCCGGGATGACCTGCCGGCCCTCGAACTTGCCGCCGTTCATCAGGGCGATGAGCCAGTGCGACATGTCCTCGATGCTGGAGATGATGGCGCCGCACGGGGCCACGCCGTCGATGTCCTCGTAGTAAGGGATCTGGTAGAGCTCGAAGGTGTCGCGCTTCTCGGTGAACGGCACGCCGGGCTCCGGCTTCTTGATCATCTCGGCGACCGAGAAGGTCGTGTTGGCCATCTTCAGCGGGCCGAAGATCCGTTCCCGGACGAAATCCTCCCAGCGCTTGCCGGACTGGAGCTCGATCATGTACCCGACGGCGGCGTACATCAGGTTGTTGTAGAGGAAGGTCTGGCGCAGGGGCGCGCTGGGCTCGAGGAACTTGGTCCGGTCGAACAGCTCCTTGCGCGTGAAGTCGGACTTGTACCAGATCGTATCGTGGCGCGTGATGCCGGTCCGGTGGGACAGCATGTCGCGGAGGGTGACCGTGTCGTTGAGCAGGTCGTTGTAGAACGTGATGGTCGGGACGGACGACCGGACCGGCTTGTCCCAGGTCAGCTTGCCTTCGTCGACCAGCATGCCGGCGGCGACGGCCGTGAACAGCTTGGTGTTCGAGGCGATCTGATGGAGCGTCGTCGGGGTATAGGGCAGCTTCTTGCCGTAGTCGCGGTAGCCGTAGCCCTTGGCGAAGACGAGCTTGTCGCCGACGACGATGCCGACGCCGATCCCGGGGGCGTTCCAGTCCTTGAGGATCTTGGCCATGTAGGCGTCGAAGTCGCCGAGCTTCTTGACGACATCCTGGCCCGGGGCCTGGGCCAAGAGCCCGGACGCCGGGAGGAAGAGGAAGAGCGCGGCAAGAAACAGGGCGGGAACTCTCATGCGTTTCATCGGGGAACCTCCGTGCCTTGATCGATCGACGGCCGGAGCCGTCATGGGGCGATGATAGGACGGGGCAGGGTCGGGGTCAAGCCCCCACGCTAGGACTCCTTGACTTTCTCATCTTCGCTATTTATATTCCTCGGTGGGAACCTCATAAGAGGGCGGCGCATGTTGTCCTCAGTCGCACGTTTTCTTGCTTCTTGTCATTCAACCTGCCCTCGACCTCTGCCAAGCTGAGTCTGCTTTTATAACTTGGGCTTACGGATCAAAGGAGGAAAGAATGGACAGGATACTCGTCAGGCGGCTTCTTCTGACCTTGTCGTTCCTTATTCTGGCCATTGGCTTCGCGAGAGCCCAGAGCGGAGTTTTCGACAGGGCAGGAAGCGTAGCCGTTCATGGGACCTATTCGTCGGTGCCCGAGGAGACTGTGGATCTCTTCTCCGGGAATCTCATGCTGGCCTACCGGGACATCTTTCTTCCCGGGCCCGAAGGGCTCAACCTCGAAGTCTGGCGGGTCTATAACTCCAAGGTCCTCGGCGATGGCTCGCCCGGGCAAGGAAGCGTCCAGGCGTACCCGAAGACCATGATCGGCCTCGGCTGGTCCATGCACATGGGCATCCTCCATCAGGCGACCTCGGAAACGCCGGTGGTAGAATTCCCGGACGGCCGGCGAGAGACGGCCTACACGGATACCTATGACGTCTTGAAGCAGATCACCAAAGACTTTCTCAAGTTGGATAAGATCGAGAGGAAGCTCTACTTCCAGAACGGGGTGGTGTGGACTTTTGGCCAATCCTCAGACCTGCCCCTGGCCGGTGGCGGCAACGAAAGTGTCTATCTTGCGACCAGCATACAAGACGCCAAGGGGAACACGATAGCGATTGCCTGCGACCCGGCCGACGCCTATCGGTCGATATCCACAATCACCGATTCTTGCGGACGTATCATCACCTTCCATAAGGCCTATAACGGAAGCAACCCGGCCCGGCTGACGTCCATCACGATGAGAAATTTCGACAACAATCATGACGTCACCTACAGCTATTCGGTCGGCGCCTTCGCGAACGGGTTTTACAGGCTGGATTCATTCACGCCGCCCTGCCTCGGCCCGACCGCGTTTGAATATAACGACGGCGCCTCGGATCACTATGAGCTGACCAAGGTCACGACCGGCTTCGGCGGCCTTATGGAGTTCACATACGCGAATCAGCTCTTTTATATGGGGGCGACCCAGATCAACTCCCGGGTGCTGACACAAAAGAAGATCACCTTCAATCCCGGGGACCAGGCCAAGGTTTGGAGCTTCGCCTACCCGACCTATCAAGGGGTCACCACGGGGACGACCACCGTCGACGGACCCGAGTTCGACACTTCCGTCACGCACAATGGCTACGACAGCCAGAACAAATGGAATATCGGGTTGATGACGGCGCGGACGGTATCAGACGGCAGCGTCTCCTCTCAGTTCACGTGGACCTACCAGCAGATCTCGAACACGAATTGGACGGCGATGGGGATAAACATGGGACCGGCCAAGGGGCCGCTTCCGGCGTCGATCACCTCGGGGTCTCCGGGCGATTCGACGATCAAGCTCGACCTGACATACCGGACAACGCCCGCCCCGGGTCCGAAGCGGTACGGCTTGACGACCAGGATAGCCACGACGATCAACGGGGCGGCCAATCCCAAGAGCTACAAGGACCTAACCTATTTTTACGAGAGCCACTCGGGCTATCTCGAAAGATATATTCTCTCCGTGGTCCAGTCTGAAACCGATTCTGCATACGATGGAACGGTCCTAAGAAAGACCGTCACGACGTTCTTTGAAGAAACCGGCAAGTGGGGCGCGACCAGCCAAGTTCAAAGACTCATGGCCTTGCCGTCCACGTATCTTACCTGGACTTATTCCTATAGCCAGACGAGCGACGCAACCCATATTAACATATCCATCGATCCTCCGGGCGCCGAGGCGACGACGGGCGTGCAGTATCTTTACGGCGTACCCGCCGCGATCATCGGGCCGGACTATACAAAGATGACCCGCACCATCTCGATCTACAATAGCTGCGTTCTCACGGAGAAAAACCAGAGCGGCGGCGAAACGGCCTACACCTACGACGACCTCGGGCGGATGCTGACGGCCTCCTTGACCGCGCCTGCCAATCCAATCGGCATCAGCTGGCAGCCGGGCGGGGCCAACAAGGCAGTCATTACTCGGGGCGAAAATACGCTGACGAGGTTCTGGGACGGGATGGGCCGCGATCTCGGGTATACCGAATCCGGCGACGGGACGACCCTTTATTCTCTCAGGACTCTCGACGCCGAGGGCCGGGTCAAGAGAGAAAGCAAGGGCAGCGTCAGAGCGCAACCTACGGATCCTGTCCCCGAGTATGCGTACGAGCTCGACGCCGCCGGCCGTCCCCTCTCGATTACGGATCCCGTCAATAAGACGACACTAATAACTTATCTCGGCACTTCACGGACGATCACGGATCCCGCCACCCATGCCACGACCCTGGCCTATGGCGATCTGCCCGGAACGCCCACAACCGTTACAGACGCCCTAAACCACGCCGCCGTCCATACCTATGACGCTGTGGGCAGACTCAAAACAGTCGTTTTCAACGGAACGAGAACGCAGAGCTACGATTACGACGGCCTGGACAACGTGACCTCGGAAAGCCATCCCGAAACGGGCACGATTTCCTATGTATATAACCCCGAAAACAGAGTCAGCCAGAAGACTTGGGGAGGAGTCTCGGAGTTCTACACCTATAACACCTCCCGGCAGTTGTTAACCTACTCCGGCGCCGACCAGGTCACCTACCACCATGATGACAAAGGGAGGATCGACCTCGTAACGGGCAACGGTTGGTCGCGCAGCCGCGACTATAACATCTGGGGATCGGTGACATCCGAGACGCAGTCAATTCCGGGCCTGGGCTCTAAAACAGTTGCCTACGGATACGACGGGAACAACCTCCTAAATCAGGTGACCTATCCCGATGGGAGGATCGCGCAGATAACGAACAACGGGCTCGGCATGCCAGAAACGTTGGCGTTCTACGCGCCTTCCGTAAAAACCCTGATAAGCGCCGCTTCATACGGGCCGGAAAACAGCTCGCGGCCGCAACGATCGCCGGAAACGGCACGGCTTTGGCCGCCACATATTATGCGGACGGGGCGCTCAACACGGCTTCCCTCGTCCACGGCGGCGCCACGCTCTTTAATGCCTCCTATACCTATGACGGGGCAGGCAATATCGCCGGCATCTCGAGCACGGCGCCCACGCCGGCCATGAGCGCCACTTTCGGCTATGATGCTCTAAATCGCCTGACTTCAGCGACTTACACGTCAGGGCGGGTGGCAAGCTTGGCTTATAGCTACGATGCCTATGGGAACATGCTGTCTGTTCAAGAAAACGGCGTGACCGTCCCCGGCTTTCCAAGAACCTATTTGAGTTCCAATCAAGTTCAGGGTTACAACTACGACTCGCGGGGCAATCTGACTTCCGCCGAGGGGAGAAACTTCTATTGGGACTCACAGAACCGTCTGATTTACCTGACCGACTTCTTGGGCACGATCGTCGGGGACTACCGTTATGACGACCGAGGACTCAGGCTCTCGGCTCTGCCTCCCGTGTCGGATATCGACGTCACGGGCATCCCGACGGGCGGCAATATCGACATGACGAGCAGTCTCAACGTATCCGCCTATAGGACGCTCACGATCCGTAATCTCGGGCATGCGAGCCTCACTGTCGGGCAGACCACGATCAGCGGGCAGGACGCATCCCAGTTCAGCGTGCACCAGCAGCCCGGCTCGCCCGTGGCGCCGGGCGGCTCCACGACTCTCGTCGCCGAGTTTCTTCCGACCTCATCGGGGAACAAGACCGCGCAACTCTTAATTCCCAGCAACGATCCGGATGAGAACCCCTACGCCATCACGTTGAGCGGCTATTGCGAGCCGCACATGGATGTCCTCGAGGCGGGGCCGGGCGAGACTTACGATTTCGGCACGGTCATTATCGGCGAATATGCCGAGGCCACGTTCACGGTCAAGAACTTGGGGAGCGCCAATCTCGTCCTCTATGGCCCGCCCGTGGCGCTGTCAGGCTCCGGCTTGGCCTCCTTCACGGTGACCGAACAGGCGACCTCGCCCCTGGCTCCCAATGTCACAAGCACGTTCACGATCCGTTTCGCCCCCAATTCCCAGAATCTGAAGACCGTGACCGTATCCATAACGAATAACGATCCGGACCTCTCTCCTTATACTTTCACCTTAACAGGGACGGGGGAAATGGGCGGTAATAAGATCGCCGACGAAGAGGATATCAGCGTGACCTCGCCTGCTGGCGGAGAGGAATGGGCTCGCGGATTCCATCCAGAACATCACCTGGAGCGGCGGAAAGAACGCCAAGGCGGTCAAGATCGAATACTCTCCCGATAACGGCAGCACTTACCACACGGTCATCGAAAGGACCGACAATATCGGCGTCTATCCCTGGAAGGTGCCGCAGGATGTCTCTCATGGGTGTCTCGTCCGGGTCAGCGATGCCGACGGCGCCCCGGCCGCGCCCCTTATTATCTCCTATGAGTTCAATTTCAAAGTGACTTCGATCGACGAGGGCTCCGACGGGGCGGCCGCCAAGGGGCCGGTTCATTTCACCTTCCGAGCGGCGGTGCCTGACAAGGAGGCCCAAGCTTATCGGGTGGCCGAGGTGTCGTTCGGGCCGGGCGAGCTCGCCGGGGCGGAGAACCTTCTCTTCAATCAGGCCGTGGCCGAACTCCCCGCCGAGGAGGCCTTCCTCGGCGCTTGGCATCATGCCTGCGTCCGCTACGACATGCGCGATTACTCGGGCTCGGTTTGGATAGACGAAACGCCCGTCCTGAGCGGGGTCCCGCTGGTTTCCGAAACGCTCGAGCCCGAGACTGGCTGTGGGGTGACCTTTAGCAAGACGAGAGACGTCTCCGTTCGTCTCTGGGTAGACGATATCGAAGTGAGCCTGCTCGACCAGAAGGACATGCCTGCGAGCCCTGAAGAGGGCGACTACGCAGGTCTTTTCAGGGATCGCTTCAGCAGGTACGAAAGCCCGGCGCTCCTCGCCGAGGGGGGATGGAAGGCCACAGGCGGGGGTGCTTCTTCGCGCGACCTGACAGGCGCCTCGGAGGCCCGGGTGGAGAAAACCACGGATTCGGAAACAGCGCTGAGAGAGGCCTCCGCGGGCTTCCGCCCCCTGATCGACGACAGGCAGTTCACCTCCAAGCCCCGAGCCATGCGGCTCGAGCCCGAAGTCGACGATCCCAGCCGCCACATCGGAAAACAGATTTCCTTCCCCGTGAGAGTACCATTTGCCGTGAGTGCGGATTGCTTCTCAATTGCTGGAAATGCCACAGAAGCGGCGGCGGCTTCTCTTACAGGGGGCAAGCTCGCGGTTGGAAGAACCGACGGCACAGAAACCTCGGCAACCTCCGGGGACCGTCGTCCGCTGACGCAGACGGGCCGGACGCGCACGGGCTCCTCGGCTTCCTCCGGTGAAAACGTCAGCCGCGGGAGTTCGACAAGCGGTGGCGGGGCGAAGACGATGTCCGCCTCCCCGGCCGGCGGGTCCTTTTATGTCTATTCGTTCGACGGGCGGCTCCTCGCGGAATATAATCTTATCGGCGAGTGCGTCAGGGATTATATCTATATGGGAGCCCGGCTCATCGCGGAATACCGGCCCTCGACCTCCCAGTACTATTATTATATGAGCGACCAGATCCATTCGACGCGTATCGTCACGGACGATGTGGGGACTGTGATCTATTCCGCGACGTATGACCCCTACGGAGGGATTGTGCAACCTACCGGCAATGATTTCGACCCGGCGCTGAAGTTCTCCGGCAAGGAACGCGACGGCGAGTCGGGTTTGGATTATTTTGGGGCAAGATATTATGATAGGACGCAATACAGGTTCATAGGGCCTGATGCAGCCATAGATGTGCCCCTGGCCGGCCGCAATCCGCAAGCTTGGAACGCATATGCATTCTGCCTTGATAGCCCTCTCAGTGCTCCTTGTTATTCAATGGACTTTCAAAACCAGGGAGGAATCGGGCCAATTTCTTTCGTCAAGCAAAGGCCAACTAGCCAGCATTCCTATCCCAATCCATACCAGAACCCTTATAGGCCTAATGAAAGCAGGCCCAGCTGGAGCTCGTTGTTAAAACCGGCCGGACCGGACATCTATGTCATCTCTTCCAGTGGTGCGATAATATGGTATTTTCCGGCCGAGCCGGTCTTTTTTAGCACCTACCTCAATGACGCAAGCTTCTTGCTCCCAGCCTCAGTAAGTACTTACGAACCTCCGGATGATCTTTTTGGAGGTTCACTCTCGATTGATGCGCTCTTCAACACTCCGCAGAATGCATCGATCGATTCCCTATGGGATATGCTGAATAGAAATAATGGAGGCTTCCTCGAGGTCCCGAGTGAAGGTGATAACGGGACGGCATCGGTGGTAATTATCGTGATTTTTATCATCTAGGCGGGGAAACGTGCCATGAGCGGGTTCGGGATGAGGTTGCCCAAGACATGCGGAGTAATGCACTCATGTGCGGACGCCACCGCAGAGAGTCGAGGCAGAGGGGGCCAATCGGATATTCCGTTTGGGCCGAGATCTAAGCCCAATAAGGTGCCTTTCCGACTCGAACAGGCTATTGCTGGGGTCGGCAGGCAGTGTCGCCAAGAAGAAAGCCCGGGTTTTTCAGGAAAACCGCGGCAGATTCTGACCAGGTCTTTTACAGGAGCATGGCCATGAAAAGAACAATAGCTTTTGTGGGTGCCCTTCTCATTGCTAGCGCCATTCTGCACGCAGACCTATATCTCAGGATCAGAGAAAACTCGAGCGGCTCTCCGATGAACTGGCCGATCATTCCTGACGATATCACCGACCCTTCGGTCATTTGGGAGCGCCAATACGGGTCGTTCCATCTGGTCGGTACGCCAACCAAGAAGAGCACAATGGAACTGTGGATAGGGGATAGAGCCTCCTCCTGCACCATCGGCCATAAGAAGATCGTTTATGACTGCAACAAGAACAAACTCTACATCGTCAACAACGCCAACAAAACCTATTTCGAGGCCGACATGCCTTTTGGCCCAGACAACCTCTTTCACCCCGAAATCCGGCAAACGGCCACGGCAATGCGGGTTCCGGTCGCCGTCACCGCGAACGGAAAAACCAAGACCATTGGCCGGTGGCGTTGCTCTGGCTACTCCGGCACGAGCAGCACGGGCTCGCTGTCTGCCACGGTAACGATTTGGGCCACAACGGACGTAGATGCGGCTGTCCTGAAGTACTTGAAGGACGCCATATCCTGTGGTGTCAACATCCGGGATATGTTAGGGAACTTGGCTGCTATCTCCGAAAATACAAAGATCGACGGTATTCCTGTCGCGACAGATATCACCTTAAGCATCGGCTCCTTTCCCGGAGGGCGGACGGTCCCTAACGTTCACCAAAACACAAAGGTGGTCATGATTGCCCGGAGGACGCCTCCGGCAGACACTTATGCCGTGCCCGTGGGCTACAAGAGGGTAGACTCGCTGGCAATGAAAGACATGAAGCCAAGAGGAGCGCGATGGGGAGTCGGGTTTGGATTATTTTGGGGCACGGTATTACGATCGCTCTATCTATAGATTCTTGAGTGTTGATCCCGTGATTTCGATGGGACTTGGCGTAAGTAATTCACAATTTTGGAACCTGTATTCCTATTGTGGAAATAACCCAACTAAGTATTATGATCCCGATGGGAGAGCCTTCTTAATCTTTCTTGGGGCATATGATCGACTTTTCATTTTTGATCGATGTGGCTCTTGTGTAGGCGCGGACTACGCAACAAGCCATCCTGACCCAAATGATCCAGACGCGTATCCGTATCAACCGGGGCTTTGGTGCCGAACCCATTATCTTCCAGATGCTCAAGGAGGATATGGCTTTATCGGTTTTGACGCTCCCTCCGAGCATACGGGGGCTAGAGGTGTCCACAGCAGCGCCAATAGGCCTTGGTGGTGGTACACTGGGGGATGCATTCGAACAACACAGGAAGCAATGAACACTATTAAGAAATTAGAAAAGGGAGGGGATCCGGTTAATTTCTTGATCGTCGTATGGGATGAAGTACTTGGATTCGGCGATTACGCAGGTCTATATTCGCATGTTGAACTCCTACTAAGGGCAGCGGGCCAGAGTGATGAAGTTATCTCAAATGTATTCGATGCGCTTGATAATTACTTTGATCTGCTTTTCGGGCCGCTGAACTTCACCTATGACTATTTCTTCAATGGGGAAAGCCCCATACCCCCAGGGGCTAGATAGTCGCGGAGCAGAACAATGGCTAAAACTAAAATGTCCAGCCAAGTTATTCTCGCCATTTGCCTCTTTGCCATTTCATCATACCCCTCGGTCCCCACGAATATCGATAATTCCGAATCAGAAACCTGGTCATTGATCTCGAACTATCTAGACCGCTTTATGGGCGACCCAATAACAGGTTTTCAACTTCTAAAGCAAATCGACGATCTGAGCTACTGGACGATAATATATGGCCGACAATTTAAGAAGAGCTATGTCCGCGAGCTCTTTTCAGCGCATTTTGCAGTCGACGGCATCGATCAAACCAAATTAGGCATCATCTTCCATTTGTTGAAAGCCTATTCGTCGCCATCTTCATATGAACTGCCGAAGCCTATCATTTCCCGAATCCTCGAGATCTCAACAGCAAAACCAGAATGGTTCTCTCGAAATCTGCTGGAAAGGAAAGATTGGAGGGTAATATTGAGATTGATCGTCGAATCGGAAATAGAAGGTACCACAGGATATGGCAAAAAGTTAAGAGATATCTTCACTTTTCTAGACAAGACAAAAGGAAAGGAGGTTTTGGACTTTCTTGAAGAACTTGAAACTGAAAATCAGACCGAGCTCAGGCGATTCAACGAATTCATGGAAGACCCCGCAGGAAATCTGGATAAAATCGCGGATATTTATAACTTATGCGCGACATTGAATCAGTACGACATGCGTCATCTCGACGAGAATGGAGTGCTGCAACGGAAAGATGATTCGATCCTAATATTGGAGGACTGGATCAAGAACGAGACAAGTAAAATAAAGATCGAAGTGTTATTCCAACTATTTACGCATTGTATTAGCCCTTATCACCGAGAGGAGCTAATCGATACGGCTATAGCCGTACTCTTTGAGCATCCGGCATTATTCGTCTCGGCATTGAAATGCGAGCCAAAGTGGCGGAGCATAATCCTCGGATTAAGCAATTACCTCCCAGACGCGAATGAACATTTCGTCGAAACTATGAGCATTCTCGGCGACTCAGAAATGGAGATGAAAGTTAAGTCGCAGTTAGAATTCCTTGGAAAGATTAACGATTCCGATAACTAGTGTAGTGTCTCGGTAATTGGTTTGTGTTATGTTCTCGGCATGTGGGAACCAGCCTCTGTTTTGCCCACGAGCCCTGATGCTCAACGTACAACCTTTATTCCTATTCAAAGGAGGCCGTATCAACTGATGTTCGCATGTATGAAGCGCTGCGTCAATCCATCGTTTCCTCTATCTTGTTCCTTTCATGAAGGTTTTCGTTTTGCCCGGAGCTCTTAGCCCTTTCATCAGATGCATGTATACACCGTCTTTAAGGGATGAGCATCTCCCCCGGTCGCGCCGCAAATGGAGTCGGGCATCCGTTGAATCCGCAGTTTTGGAATTATTACTCCTATTGGGCCTATTTTGAATCTGGGAATGTCAACAAAGTCGGCATGATTCCATTCATCGACCAAGCCCTCGAGTCTCTTGGCCTGACTGATCGTCGGGAAAGACCAACAGCGCATATTTTTTCTGTCAAAGAGTTCTACTCTACACCGAACTTGGTCGACCAATCCGGCTATCCAACTAAGCCAGGGCTTGCCTATCAGATGGATCTGAATAGCCGATATCAGTCCAAGCTTGAGGAATTCGAGTTTAAGCTATGGGTGCTGAATTTGCTCGGCTTTGAGTTCGATGTCATTCGCGACTCAAAGTACCTTCGATGGCTTTTTTTGCATGGAATGACATAGTTATGGCGCCTAATGATGTCGTATTCCTTTCCGGGAGGTCAAACTATCAGGAAACGAATCCCTTTATGGAGCTCATTTTCTTCATGCTAAGGGATTTCCCCGAGGTTCCCGATAAGCCCAATAATGATTAGGGCGGCGTCGCCGCTTTGAAGGAGATACCGATGGGAATCATCTCTTGTTCTCCGAAGATGCGCCGCGAGTTGTTGCTCGGGATAGGACTGGCATCTATCGTCATGTGCTTCACGGCTATCCAGGCCGCCGCAGAACCAGGGCCCGATATCTGGAAAGAACTGCTGGCGAGCAGGCCGCAGGAGAACGGAGTCCCCGTGGCCGGCGTCGTCCTCGTAAGGGACGCGTTCACGCTTAATCTGGACTCGGGAGCGTTCTTTCCGCTCGGCGAAGTCTCAGGCCGAGTCATCGGCGGGGTTTTCCGGGGTAGAGGCCGGTTCGAGCTCAAACCAGCGACCGAAAGCGAGCGCTCGTTCCTCGGCCGCCGGCTGGGGAAGAGGAGTTTCGACATCCTCAGCGATACGTTCGAGGAGGCCGTTTTTCTATTTGCAGATGGGAGCGCGAAGCAACTCCTGCCGACACGCCCATCGATTAGGGGCGACCTGAAAAGGCTCGCATCGATCTACGACGGCGCGCTCGAGAAAGCGGACAAGGAGCTTCACGCGGATCTCAGGCTAAGGCTTGTCCAGGATCTCATCGAAGCCGTCCTACCTGCCCAGGGGCTCTTCTTGGCTTGTTTGGACGGCCATGAGCTTCCCCCGTCCATCGCGGTATTCTCACCGCGCGGCCTCGTTCGGACCTGGCTCGAAACAGCAAGCGGCCCGGAAACGACGGCCTTGATCGCTCTCCGTGAAGAGAACGGGGGCTTCTGGTACAGCGAACGCCCACTCGCGGCCCAGGCCTCCTCTCCCTCCCTCACCCCCGACGACCTCGACGCTCTCCGCTATTCGGTGGAAACGACCATCGGCAAAAATATGGACATAGAGGGGCGGACGACGATCCGGGTGCGCGCGGGGCGCGACGGGGTGCGCGTCATTCCCCTCGACCTGTTCTCAGAACTGCGGCTGTCCTCGGTCCGGCTCAAGAGGGGGGACGGGCCAGCCGTGGATATCCCGTACATTCAGGGAGGCGAGAAGAACGCGGACCCTATCCTCGCTGTTCTCGATCACCCCCTCGCCTCCGGGGAGGAGGCGGAACTCAACGCCGCGTATCAGGGTTACGGGATTCTCCGCAACGCTGGCTCGGCCAACTTCTACGTCGGCGCTCGCGCGAACTGGTATCCGGCCCTGAGCGGATGCCGGGACTGGGCCGTCTACGATCTTGAATACCGGTTCCCGGCGGATCTTGCGCGCAAGTCGGTCAAAGGAAATTACGTCAATATCGTCTCGACGGGCAGGCTCGTCGAATCCGGGGAGGACGGCGATTTTGCCGTCTGCCGCTATACTACGGGGAAGCCCGTCCCCGGTGTGGGTTTCAACTATGGAGTATTCCGGCTATTCGAAAGGGACGACCCCGACTCCGGGGTCAAGATCCGGGTTTACCCGAATGTCGGTGCGCCCAGTGCTTTCGGGGACTTTCGCGATATGTCTGCCTCAAGGTCCATGGACGGCGGAGCCGCACGCACCGCTCAGTACGACCCTTTCTCCATGGCCGAGGCCATCCTGGCCGACTGTATTAACACCGCGCGCGTGGGGACGCTCTATTTCGGCCCCTTGCTCCAGAATGACATTGCCGTGACTGGGCAACCGCAATGGATGTTCGGGCAGAGTTGCCCGACGCTGGTCTATATTCCCTTCGAGGCCTTCCTCGATTGGGTAACCCGGGACAAGCTCGGCCTTAACTTGCCTGTTTTAGAGTTTTTCACAAGGGAGGTAACGCCCCACGAATTCGCTCACCAATGGTGGGGGGATGGCGTCGGATCGGCGACCTACCGGGACGTATGGCTTGAAGAGGGACTGACGGAATTCACGGTCGGCCTGGTGGTCGAGAAATCCTCGGGCGGGAAGGCGTCCCTCAAATTCTGGGACAGGGCGAGAAGGGACATCCTGGGCACGTCATGGCATCCCCACCGTGACACTTGGAAGACGGGCCCGATCTCCCTGGGGCCCCGCCTGGCAATCGCAGGTGGCTTGGATTATCGAGCGATCGTTTACAGCAAAGGGGCGTACATCGTCCAGATGCTGAGGAACCTCTTCTGGGACGCGAAGAGCCCGAATCCCGAACAGCGTTTCATTGACACGATGAGGGATTTCGCCAAAACCTGGGCCGGACGGAACCCGACGACGGCCGATTTCCGGGCGGTTGTAGAACGTCATGCTCCGCCGGCCTGCGCCGGGGACATGGGGTGGTTCTTCCGCCAGTGGATCGAGGGCACGGCCATCCCGAAGATCAAGGCGGCCATGCGCGTCGAAGAAGCGGGAAGCGGGCGCTTCCGGCTCGTCGGCGAGATTACGCAGTCGGAGGCCCCCGAAGATTTCCGGAGCATCCTGCCGGTTTACTTGGAACTCGAAAAGGGCCGATTCGAGAGATGCGCCCAGGTGAGTGTCACCGGGAATAAGACGCTTTCGATCCGGCAAGAGATCCCGCTGCCGAAAAAACCCCTACGCGTTCTGGTCGATCCGAACCACGAATGGCTAAGGCGCTGAGATTGGGGGCTTGTGGAGAGGACAAAGGCATCCTCCGTGCTATGTAGGAGATGCCGGTAGGAAAAGGGATCTTCTTTCCTCAAACATACTCCGCAATTCGTCCGCGAATTCGTGGGATTCGACAAACCCGGCCTGTCACGACTAAAATCAGGAGGAAAGATGAGATCGATATCGGTCGTCGGACTTTCGGCCACGCTCTTGACCGCGGCTTTGGCCTTCTCGGCCGGGTGCCGGGCGCAGGTCCGGAGCGTGCCGGCGCGCGCCCCGGAGGCCGGGGCCGCCGTCTCGAAGCCGGTGCTTCCGGCCCCGGCACGGCCCGCCGACGAACCCCTGTCACGCATGGGTTATACGATCCAGGTGGGCGCCTTCGCCGTCATCGAAAACGCCATAGCGTTGGCCAAGACTCTGACGGCCTCGGGTTTGGACGCTTTTTATTTCCCGAGCGGCGCCGGCCTTTTCAAGGTCCGGTTCGGGAACTATCCCAGCCGACAGGCGGCCGAGGACCGGGCCCGGTCGCTCAAGGCCGAGGGTCGGATCGGCGACTATTTCATCGTCGGCCCGGCCGACTATGCCGTGACCAGGCCCAGCCTGACGAAACCCCCGGTCGATGTCTCGCCGCCCCCGAATGCGGTCCTCAGGGAGAGGCTGGTCGAAACGGCCAAGAGCTTCATCGGGGTCGAATACGCCTGGGGCGGGACCATCGACCCGGTCGGGCTTCGACTGCAGCGGCCTCGTCCTGGCCGTGTATCAACTGAACGGGCTGGCCATGCCCCGGTCGGTCGCGGACCAGTATAGAGCGGGAGCTCCGGTGCCGGGGGACGATCTCCGAAAGGGCGATCTGGTCTTCTTTACGGCCTCTCCGGGAGGAGGCCCGCTCAGCCACGTTGGGATCTATATCGGCGACGGTGTCTTCATCCACGCCCCCGGCAGCGGCAAGTACGTCCGCCGCGAATCCTTGGACGGCGCCTATTTCAAGTCCCACCTGGCCGGCTATCGAACGTACCTGGGAGAACGCCCGACGGACCACTGACCCCATTCACCTCCCCGTCACTGCACGTCATTTTTATATGTACGATTGTACATATATACTCATAGCCATGCGGACCGGGGACTCCAGCAAGGAGGGCAAAAGACGGGGACACGTACAGGAGTACATGTCCCCGCTCAGTCCGCTGGGCGTTTGACCAGACCTGCGCCGGCGGGGATAATAGCCCTCTATGGACTTTCTCAGCATCCGGCAGACCGCCGAGAACAACCTCCGCGACGTCGACGTCGATATCCCGCACGGCCGGCTGACCGTCGTCACCGGGGTGTCCGGCTCGGGCAAGTCCTCGCTCGTCTTCGACGTCGTCTTCCGCGAGGCCGAGCGCCGTTACCTCGAGACCTTCTCCTCTTACGCCCGCCAGTTCATGGGCAAGCTCAGGCGCCCGGAGGTCGGGCACGTGAGCGGCCTGGCCCCGGCCATCGCCGTCAGCCAGCGGGTCTCGTCGCCCGGCCCGCGCTCCACGGTCGGGACCCTGACCGAGCTCCACGACGATCTCCGCCTTCTCTTCGCCCGGCTGGGCGTATCGCCCGACGGGTCGCGACTCTCGCGGCGGATGTTCTCGTTCAACTCGCCCGAAGGGGCCTGCCCCGTTTGCCGCGGGCTCGGGGTCGAGGACCGCATCGACCGCGATCTTCTCGTCGCCGATCCCGGCAAGACCCTGCGCCAGGGCGCGCTCGTGCTGACCACCCCGAACGGCTACATCATCTATTCCCAGGTGACCATGGAGGTCCTGGACGAGGTCTGCCGGGCCCACGGCTTTTCCGTCGACATCCCCTGGCGCGACCTGACCGAGGCCCAACGCGACATCGTCCTCAACGGCAGCGACCGGGTCCTCATCCGCTACGGCAAGCACCCGCTCGAATCGCGCCTGCGCTGGAAAGGCATCGTGGCCAAGCCGCGCGAGGAAGGCCGTTACAAGGGCATCCTGCCGGTCATGGAGGCGATCCTTCGGACCAAGAGGAACGACAACATACTCCGCTTCGCCCGGACCCTGCCCTGCCGGGCCTGCGGCGGCCGGCGCCTGCGGCCCGAGTCCCTGAGCGTCAAGGTGGCCGGGCGGTCGATCGCCGACTTCAGCGCCCTCTCCGTCCGGAGCCTGGCCGGCGAGTTCAGAGGCCTGGAGTTCGCGGCCGCCGACCGGGCGGCCGGCGAGGCCATCCGCGATTCGCTCCTCGGGAAGACGGACCTTCTCGAGCGGCTGGGACTGGGCTACCTGACGCTCGACCGGGCCGCGGACACGCTCGCAGGCGGCGAGATCCAGCGCATCCGGCTGGCGTCCCAGGCGGCGAGCGGGCTGAGGGGCGTCCTCTACGTGCTCGACGAGCCCACGGCCGGGCTGCACCCCGCCGACACGGCGCGTCTCCTCGGCCTCCTCCGCGAGCTCCGCGACAACGGCAACACCGTCCTCGTCGTCGAGCACGACGAGGACGTGATGAAGGCCGCCGACCACCTGATCGATCTCGGGCCCGGCCCGGGAGAGGCGGGCGGCCGCGTTCTCTATCAGGGTCCGGCCTCGGGCCTGGCCGGCCTGCCCAAGGGCCTGAGCGCGACCCGGGACTATCTCACGGGCGAACGTCTCCCCTCGGCCCGCTCGCTGGCCCGGCCCGGGACCGGCCGGCTGGTCATCCGCTCGGCCCGGCTTCACAACCTCAAGACGGTCGACGTCGAGTTCCGCCTCGGCGCCCTCAACGTAGTGACCGGCGTCTCCGGCGCGGGCAAAACGACGCTCGTCCGCCGCATCCTGGCCGAGCGGCTGCGGACCGGCCGGCTCGGCCCCGGCGCGGATGCCGCCGGTCTCGAGATCGACGGCCCGGCGGGCCGCGTGATCGAGGTCGACCAGTCGCCGATCGGCCGGACCCCCCGCTCGAACCCGGCGACCTATACCAAGATCTCCGACCGCATCCGGGACATCTTCGCCGCCCTGCCGGAGGCCGGGGCCAGGGGCTTCGGCAAGGGCCGGTTCTCGTTCAATGTCGCCGGCGGCCGCTGCGAGACCTGCCAGGGGGCCGGGCTCCTCCAGATCGGCATGCATTTCCTGGGCGACGTCGAGGTCCCCTGCCCCGACTGCGAGGGCCGCCGCTTCAACGACGAGACCCTGGCCGTCCGCGACCGGGGCCGGTCCATCCACGACGTCCTGGAGATGAGCGTCGACGAGGCCGCCGCCTTCTACGCCGGACGTTCCCCGGCTGGCCGCGGACCTCGAGGTCCTCAAGCGCCTCGGCCTGGGCTATCTCAAGCTCGGCCAGAGCTCGACGACCCTCTCGGGAGGCGAGGCCCAGCGGGTCAAGCTGGCCTCGGAGATGAGGCGGACGGCGGCCGGGCCCGCCGCTCTATATCCTTGAGGAGCCGACGACCGGCCTGCACCGGGCGGACGTCGAGGTCCTCGTCGCGGCCCTCCAGGAGCTGGTCCGGCTCGGCCGCACGGTCATCGCCATCGAACACCATCCCGACGTCATCCGGGCCGCCGACCACGTCGTCGACCTCGGGCCCGGGAGCGGCGAGGACGGCGGCCGGGTCGTCGCGTGCGGCCCGCCCGAGGAGATCGCGGCCTGCCCCGACTCGCTCACGGGACGGGCTTTGCGGGGCGAGCGGGGGCCGCGAACCGGCGGAGCTGCGTCGATCCGCGCCGGAGGAGGCGCGGACGGGCCGATCGTCCTCGAAGGCGTCTCGACCCACAATCTCCGGTCGATCGACGTCCGCATCCCCTTCCGCAAGTTCACGGCCGTCTGCGGGCCCGTCGGGCGGCGGCAAATCGTCGCTCGTCTTCGATACGCTGTTCGCGGCCTCGCGCCAGAGATACATCGAGAGCTTCTCGGCCTACGTCCGGGCGCTCATCGACAAGGGCGGCCGGGCCGATTTCGCCGCGGCCCGCGGACTCACCCCGCCGGTCGCCGTGGCCCGGTCCGCCGCGTCTTCGAACCCGCGCTCGACCGTCGGGACCATGACCGAGATCCACGATTACTACCGCCTGCTCTATTCCCGCGCCGGGACGCGCTCCCGCCGGAGCTCCGGGGCCGGCCGCTCTCGGCCTCGATGTTCTCCTTCAATCACGAGCAAGGGGCCTGCCCGGCCTGCAAGGGGCTCGGGACGGTGACCGTGACCGATCCCGAGCGGCTGATCACCGACCCGGCCAAGTCGCTCCTGGCCGGGGCCATGGACGGGACCAAGACCGGCGGTTTTTACGGCGACCCTCACGGCCGGTTCGTCGCCGCGCTCAAAGCCGCGGGACGCGGCCGAGGGCATGGACTTCGCCAAGCCCTATCGCGACCTGACCGGGGCCGAGACGGGCCGTCGCTCTGTACGGGACGGGCGACCGCGTTTACGACATCGTCTGGTCCTACAGGCGCGGCAACCGGGCCGGGGATTTCCGGTTCCGCGGGCCCTGGAAGAGGATTCGCCGACCTCGTGGCCGAGGAATACGAGCGCAAGCACGCCGACCATCGGGGCCAGGCCATGCGAGTCCTGATGAAGGACGACCCCTGCCCGGCCTGCGGCGGCGCCCGCCTCAAGCCCGCGTCACTCCGCGTCAAGTACCGGGGCCTCAATATCGCCGAGCTTTCGGCCCTGACCGTCGACCGCAGCCTGGCTTTCTTCGCGGCGGCGACGGCGTCGCCGCGGACGCGCAGGACGGCCGCGGTCACCGCCGCCGTGCGGGGCGAGATCATCCGCCGGCTCGGTCTCATCCGCGACGTCGGGCTGGGCTATCTCGGCCTCGACCGGGCCTCGGGAACGCTCTCAGGAGGCGAGGCTCAGCGGCTGCGGCTGGCCGGACTCCTGGGCGTCCGGCTGACCGGCGTCACGTTCGTCCTGGACGAGCCGACCCTCGGGCTTCACGCCCGCGACACGGCCAAGCTCGTGGGGCTCATGCGGGGGCTCGTCGCGGAGGGCAACACCGTCGTCGCCGTCGAACACGACCTCGACCTCATCCGGGCGGCCGACCACGTCCTCGATCTCGGTCCCGGCGCCGGCCGCGGCCGGCGGCCGGATCGTGGCCGAGGGGCCGCCCGGGCGAGATCGAGCGGGCGCCTCGCGTCCGTGACCGGCCCGTACCTTGCCGGGCGCGCGCCCGGCCGGGGCCGCTGGCCGGATCGCCGGGCCCGGCGCTCGAGATCTTCGGGGCCCGGGCCAACAACCTGCGGACGATCGACGTCGCTATCCCGACCGGGGTCCTGACGGCCGTGACCGGCGTCTCCGGGCAGCGGCAAATCGAGCCTGGTCTTCGACGTCATTCAGGCCTCGGCCGAGGCGGGCCGGCCGGTCCTCTGCCGCGAGATCCGGGGCCTCGACCGATTCTCCAAGGTCGTCGGCCGCCGGCATCGAGGCCCCGCGCCGAAAGCGTTTCGAGCATCCCCCTCACCTATCTCGGGCTCTTCGACGCCGTACGGAGCCTGTTCGCCGCGACGGAGGAAGCCCGGGCGCGCGGCTTCAAGAAGGCCCATTTCTCGTTCCTGACTCCCGAAGGCCGCTGCGACGCGTGCGGCGGGACGCGGGCGCAGGACGGTCAGCCTCGATCATCTCGCCGACGTCTCGGGCCCGTGCGAGGTCTGCGGCGGCTCCCGGTACAACAGCCGCGTGCTCGAGGTCCGCGTCTCCGGGCCGGACGATCGCCGACATCCTCGGCCTGACCGCGGCCGAGGGCGCGCAGGCCCTGGCCGGCCTGCCCAAGGTCGCGGCCGGGCTGAGGCTCTTATCCGAGATCGGCCTCGACTATCTCGGCCTCGGCCAGTCCCTCGACACCCTGTCAGGCGGCGAAAGGCAGCGTCTCAAGCTGGCCGCCGAGCTGATGGACCCGCCCCGGGCCCGGCCCTCTATCTTTTCGACGAGCCGACGACGGGCCTCCATCCGTCGGACGTCGACCGGCTGTTCAGCCTCTTCGACAAGCTCCTCCTCGCAGGGCATACAATCGTCGCCGTCGAACACGATCTGGATCTAATTTCGCGGGCCGGACACATCATCGATCTGGGCCCCGAAGGAGGCGAGAGGGGAGGCCGGCTCTGATCATTCAAGGGACGCCCTCAGGCCGTCATGAGCCTGCCCGGCCTCGCACACCGGCGCGGCCCTCCGCGAGTATCTGGCCGGACGCCGACCATCAGTCGGCGTCCTTGACGCAGCGGAAGCCGACCGTGCCGCACCGGTCGAGGCCCGGGGCGACGAGCGAGCAGGATCTGGACGCGGTCGACGGCGAGCGGCCCGCTCTTGACGTACCAGACACTCTTCTCGGGCGCATAGTAGCTGCCGCCGCGGATGATGCCGAAGCGGTAGACGCCGTCGTCGTAAACATCGCCCATCATCTGCCAGACATTACCACCTGCAAACCAAGGGACC
>CAWECI010000019.1:0-36160 GCA_963807525.1 Candidatus Aminicenantota bacterium
CAAGTCGGTGACCGTCTTCCATGGCCGTTACGCGGGCCGCTCCGAGGCGGCGACCTATGAGGCCGCGACCGGCCGTTTGACCCTGACCGGGCATCCCGTTCTGACCGACGACAAGGGGGGCGCCGCCAGGGGAGCCAAATTGACTTTCGCCTTGCCCGATGATAAGATTTTCATCGAGAATGAGGGTCCGGGAAGAACGACGACCGTCGTCAGATCGTGAGCCATGAAGGGTTCCCTGAGAGCGGTTGATCTCGAGAAAACCTACGGGCGCAAGAAGGTCGTCGACAAGGTTTCCGTCAGGGTCGAAGAGGGGGAGATCGTCGGACTGCTGGGGCCGAACGGGGCCGGCAAGACGACCACCTTTTCGATGATCCTGGGGCTCGTTCCCCAGGACGCCGGTCGGGTCTTCCTCCGGGACGAGGACATCACCGACCAGCCGATGTACCTGCGGGCCCGGCGCGGGCTCGTCCTCCTGCCCCAAGAGCCGTCGGCTTTCCGGAAGCTGACCGTGGCCGAGAACCTGTTGGCCGTGCTCGAGACCCGGCCCTCGCGGGCGGGTTCGCGGGCCGCCCGGGCCAGCGCCGTTCTCGAGGAGTTCGGCCTCGAGAAGCTGTCCGGCGCCCTGGCCCTGACCCTGTCGGGAGGCGAGCGGCGCCGGTTGGAGATCGCCCGGGCCATGGTCATGGACCCGGAGTTCGTGCTCCTCGACGAGCCGTTCACGGGGATCGATCCCCTTTCGGTCCACGACCTCCAGGCCATCATCCGGACGCTCCGGGCCAAGGGCATCGGCGTCCTGCTCACGGACCACGCGGTCCGCGAGGCCTTGGAGATCACGGACCGGGCGTATATCCTGGAAGGTGGACGCATCCTCAAGGAGGGGACGCCTGCGGAGATCGTCGCCTCCGAGGAAGTGAGAGAGAGCTATTTGGGCCGGGAGTTTCGTCTTTAGATATGGACAGACGGAGAGAATGAGGCCAAACCCATGACCCTCAGGCAGCGGCTCGATCAGAGGCAGGTCCAGAAGCTCATCCTGGCCCCGGCCCTGCAGCAGGCCATCAAGCTGCTGCCCCTGACCAACCTCGAGCTCATCGAGGTCATCGACGAGGAGCTGGCCCAGAACCCGATGATCGAGATCGAGGACGAGGCCCGGGAGGGCGCGGCCAAGGACAGCGAGACCAAGGACGCCGAGGAGGCCGGGGTCAAGAACCGGGACAGCGTCCTGGAGGGGCTGAGCCTCGAATCGACGGAGCCGAAGCTCGCCGGCGACACCTCCGACGACAGCTTCCTGACCGGCTTCCAGAATTACCTCGACGAGGGCTTCCGGCCCCACTTCACGGAGAGCCGGGAGGCCGTCTCTCTGGAAAACACGATCTCGCGGACGCCGTCGCTCTGGGACCACCTGAACTGGCAGGCCTCGCTGACCTTCTTCGACGGCGAGGACCGGGAGATCGCCCAGTTCATCATCGGCAACATCGGCGACGACGGTTATCTCAAGTCGCCCGTCGAGGAGGTCGCCCGCCTGTCGCAGACGACGCCGGAAAAGGTCGAGGCGGTCCGGGCCAAGATCAAGACCTTCGACCCGGTCGGCTGCGGCAGCCTGGACCTCCGGGAGGCGCTGCTGGCCCAGATGGACTATCACCAGATCCAGGATCCGCTGGCGCGCCGCATCGTGACCGAGCACCTGCCGCTCCTCGAACGGTCGGATTTCGCCCAGCTCGCCCGGGTCTTGGGCATCTCCATGGCCGAGGTCCGCGAGCGCATCGACCTCATCAAGGGCCTCGATCCGGCGCCGGGCCGGAAGTACACCGAGGACAAAACGAGCTACGTCGTCCCCGACATCATCGTCGCCAAGGAAGGGGACGAGTGGACGATCGTGCTCAACGACGAGGGCCTGCCGCGCCTGCGCATCAGCGCTTATTACCGCCAGCTGTTGGGCAAGGCGGCCGGGGGCGACGTGGAGGCCTACCGCTTCCTCAAAGACCGGCTGAAGAAGGCCCTCTGGTTCATGCGCAGCCTGGACCAGCGGAACCAGACGATCTACAAGGTCGCCCGCTTCATCGTCGACCGCCAGAAGGAGTTCTTCGAGAAGGGCCTCGACTACATCAGGCCGTTGACGTTGATGGAGATCGCCCAGGACATCGGCGTCCACGAGTCGACGGTCGGCCGGGTCGTGGCCAACAAGTACATGATGACCCCGCGCGGCGTGTTCTCCCTGAAGTACTTTTTCCACAAGTCCCTGCAGGGGAACTACGGCGAGGATGTCTCCTCGCTCAAGGTCAAGGAGAAGATCCGCAAGCTCGTCGAGGGCGAGAACAAGGACAATCCTCTGAGCGACATCGAGATCGGCGAGATCCTGGCCCGCGAGGACCTGCGCATCGCCCGGCGGACCGTGGCCAAGTACCGCAGCCAGCTCAAGATCGATCCGTCCCATATCCGCAAGAGAAAGTCCATCATGGAGGAGAGAACATGAACGTCCGCTACACGGCCCGGCAGGCGGACCTCACGCCGGAGATCAAGGCCTATTGCGAGAAGCGCCTGGCCCGCCTAAAGACCCTCCTCGACGGCACTCTCGACGTCAACTTCATCCTGACCGTCCAAAAGGGCCGCAGCCAGGCCGAGATCCATGTCCAGGCCAAGGGCCACGGCTACGTGATCGTCGAAGAGACCCTAGACATGCTCGAGTCGCTGAACAAGGCCTTCGACACCCTCGAGACGCGGGTCCGCAAGGACCGGGCCAGGCTGCGCGAAAAGAAGCGCCGGGGCGGGCGGGAGCGGCGGGGCGCGGCCCCGGTCCCCGTGGCCCCCGAGCCGGAGAACCGGGTCATCCGGGCCAGCTTCTTCTCGGCGACGCCCATGACCCTCGAGGAGGCCATCGTCCAGCTCGACGCCAAGGACAAGGAAGTGTTCCTGTTCCGGCGCGAGGGCTCCAAGACCTGGGCGGCCGTCTACCGCCGCAAGGACGGGCAGTACGGGCTCGTCGAGCCCTGAGGGCGGGCGCTCGCATGGTCAAAATCCACAGCCTCCTCCACGAAGGCCTGGTCTTGACGCGCCTCGAGGCCCGCGATCGGGCCGGGATCCTTCGCGAGATGTCCGAGCGCCTCGAGGCCAGCCTGCCCGGGCTCGACGGGACGCTGCTCGAACGGCTCATGAGGAGGGAGGAGCTGGGCACGACGGCGATCGGCAAGGGCGTCGCCGTGCCCCACTGCCGGGCCCAGGGCATCAAGTCGCCCGCCCTGCTGCTCGGCCTCGCCGCCGACGGGGTGCCCTTCGCGGCCGTCGACGGCAAGCCGTCCTGCGTTTTCTTCCTGCTCGTCTCGCCCGAGGACAACCCCGGCTCCGGGCTCCGGGTCCTGGCCGCCATCGCCGGCCTGGTCCGGCGGTCCCGATCGCTGGCCACCAAGCTGCTCAAGGCGCCGGACCCGGCCGCCGTCATCGAGGCGCTCCGGGCCGAGGAGGAGAAGGTCCGTGCCTGAACCCGGGTCCCGGTCGCCCGCCGCCGTGGACCAGACGACGATCTCGGCCGGCTTCCTGAAGATCTTCGGACTCGGCACGCTCATCCTGGGCGACAGCGGCATCGGCAAGAGCGAGAGCGCCCTCGAGCTCATCGCCCGCGGCCATCAGTTCATCGCCGACGACGTCGTCCAGATCCGGCTGACGCCCCGGGGCGAGCTCGTCGGGACCGCCCCGCCGCTGAGCCGCAACTTCATGGAGATCCGCGGCCTGGGCATCATCAACATCCGGGCCATCTTCGGGCCGAGGTCGATCGGCCGGCAGGCTAAGGTCGACCTGGTCATCTGCCTTAAGAAGTGGCGGCGCGGCTACGAGGTCGACCGGCTCGGGCTGAAATCCGGGGACGACATGACCATCCTCCGCCGCAAGATCCCCCAGTTGGCCATCCCGGTCGCCCCGGGGCGGAACATCGCCACGCTGATCGAGGTCGCCTGCAAGGTCCACATCCTCCGCAAGAAGGGCTACAGCGCGCCGGACGAGATCATCCGCCGGCTCGACCGGGTCCTGACCTAGCCGGGGTATCCATGAAAACGCCGAGTTCCCCCATCGGGCAAAAAAGAGCCATGGCCCGCGCCGCCAAGGACAACCGCTTTCTCATCGTCACCGGCCTGTCGGGTTCGGGCAAGACGGTGGTCAGCCGGGCGCTCGAGGACCTCGGCTACTACTGCATGGACAACCTGCCGGCCAAGCTGATCGTCCACTTCGTCGACCTCTGGCTTCGCAAGAAGGTCGAGATCGACCGCACGGCCCTGGTCGTGGACATCCGCGAGCCGCGCTTTCTCGCCGATTTCCCGTCCGTCTTACGGGACATCCGCAAGAGGGTCCCGGTCAGGCTGGTCTTCCTCGAGGCCACGGACGAGGCCCTGGTCAAGCGCTTCAACGAGACGCGCCGGCCGCACCCGCTGGCCCCCCGCCGGCCCATCCTGGAGGGCGTCCGGCTCGAGCGCAAGCGGCTCCAGCCCATCCGGGCCCTGGCTGACGAAGTCGTCGACACCTCGGGGCTCAACATCTACCAGCTCAAGGACGCCATCGCCGAGCGCGTCCTGCACCGCCGGCGGCCTCCGACCGAAGTGGCGGTCACGAGCTTCGGCTACAAGCACGGGCTGCCGCTCGAGTCCGACCTCGTCTTCGACACCCGGCTCCTGCCCAACCCGTTCTATGTCGACCGCCTCCGGGACCGGACCGGCAAGTCGCCGAGCGTCCGCAAGTTCGTTCTGGAGTCGCCGGGCACCAAGGCCTACCTGGACCAGCTCTTTCGCTTCGTCGATTTCGTCCTGCCCCGCTTTGCCCGGGAAGGCAAGACGTCCGTGGCCGTCGCCATCGGCTGCACCGGCGGCAAGCACCGCTCGGTCGTGATCGCCGAGGCCCTGCGGGCCCATCTCCAGGGGGGCGCCGCGGCGGTCAAGATTTATCACCGGGACCTTTATAAATAGCCCGCTTTGGCATACAATACCGCACTGACCGGGAGACAGGAAGCACCATGATCGGAGGCATCATCGTCTGCCACGGCCGCATGGCCGAGGAGCTGCTGAATGCCCTGACCATCATCCTCGGTGAGGCGCCCAACATCGAGGCCATCTCGATCGGCTGGTACGACGACGTCGAGGACTCCAAGAAGAAGATCAACCAGAGCCTCAAACGGGTCGACCAGAAGAGCGGCGTGATCATCTTCACCGACATGTTCGGCGGCACGCCCTCCAACCTGTCGTTCAGCTTCTTCAAGGAGAACCACGTCGAGATCATCACCGGCGTCAACCTGCCGATGCTCATCAAGTTCGTGTCCCTGCAGCGGGCCAACAACCTGAAGGACGTGGCCAAGAAGGTCGTCGACCAGGGCAAGAAGAACATCCACCTCGTCAGCGCGCTGCTCAAATCCGAAGCCAAATAACCTCCCCATGCTCGACAAGGCCGTGACCATCCGCAACAAGCTGGGTCTGCACGCCCGGGCCGCGGTCAAGTTCGTCAACCTGGCCAACCGCTTCGGCGCCTCGGTCAAGATCGTCAAGGACGGCGACGAGATCGACGGCAAGAGCATTCTCGGCATCCTGACCCTGGCCGCCACCCAGGGGACGACCATCCGGCTCATCACGGCGGGCAAGGACGAGGAGGCGGCCATGGCCGCCCTGGTCGAGCTCATCGCCAACCGCTTCGACGAGAAAGAATGACGATGGAGATGACGCGCCTGCGCGGCATCGGCGTCTCGCCGGGCATCGCCATGGGCGAGGTCCTGCTGCCCAAGCGCGTCATCTTCACCTCGCGCAAGGAGATCATCGGCGACGAGCAGGTGCCCGCGGAGCTCGCGCGCCTCCACGAGGCCATCGGCCGGACCCGCGACGAGCTGGCGCGGGTCAAGGAAAGCGTCCGCGAGAAGGCCGGGCCGGACAGCTCGCTCATCTTCGAGGCCCACCTGCTCATCCTCGAGGACCCGGCCCTCGTCGGCGGGCTCGAGGCCATCATCCGCGAAGAGAAGGCTCGGGCGGAGTGGGCCCTGTCCAAGACCAACGCCCGCTACGAGCAGCTGTTCGAGTCCCTGGCGGACGATTATTTCCGGCAGCGGAAATCGGACGTCTCCGACGTCCTGAAGCGCATCTACCGGAACCTGGAGACCAAGCGGGAACGGGAGAAGGCCCCGGACAAGCAGCACATCCTCGTCGCCCACGAGCTCCTGCCCTCCGAGGCCGCCCTCCGCCTGAGCAAGGCGCTGACGCTCGGCGTGGCCCTGGACATGGGCGGGCAGACCTCGCATACGGCGATCCTGGCCCGCTCGCTGGGCATCCCGGCCGTGCTCGGGCTGCACGACGTCACGCGCCAGGTCCATGACGGCGAGTTCGTCATCGTCGACGGGACCGACGGCGAGGTCATCATCGACCCGTCGCCGGCGGTCCGCCGCGAGTTCCAGGCCAAGCGCGAGAAGTACGAGACCTACGGCCGGGAGCTCCAGAAGACGGCCAAGCTCAAATCGGAGACGCTCGACCGGGTCCACTTCATCCCCCAGGCCAACATCGAGCTGCCCGAGGAGGTCGGGCTGGCCCTGTCGATGGGCGCCGAAGGCGTGGGGCTCTTCCGGTCCGAATTCATCTACCTCCGGCGGGAATCCTTGCCGACCGAGCAGGACCACTTCGAGATCTATGACCGCCTGGCGCGCACCGCCCATCCCTTCCCGGTCACCATCCGGACGCTCGACATCGGCGGCGAGAAGAGCCTGCCCCAGCTCAACATCGAGAAGGAGCCCAACCCCGCGCTCGGCCTGCGGGCCGTCCGGTTCTCGCTCCGCAACCGGGACCTCTTCCGCATCCAGCTGCGGGCCATCCTCCGGGCCAGCGCCCACAAGAACGTCCGCGTCCTCGTGCCCATGGTCACCGAGGTCGACGAGGTCCTGGAGGTCAAGGAGATCTTCGAGGACGTCAAACGCGAGCTGCGGCGCAAGGGCGAGACGTTCGACGAGAAGATCCCCCTGGGCATCATGATCGAGGTGCCGGCGGCCGCGGCGCTCGCCGACATCATGCTCAAGGAGGTCGACTTCATCAGCATCGGGACGAACGACCTCATCCAGTATTACCTGGCCGTCGACCGGGCCAACGAGTTCGTGACCTACCTCTACAAGCCCTTCCACCCCGCGGTCATCCGCCTCATTCGGTCGGTCATCCAGGCGGCCAAGAAGGCCGAGAAGGACGTGGTCGTCTGCGGCGAGATGGCCGCCGACACGCCCTCGGCCATCGTGCTCCTGGGCTTCGGCCTGCGGACCTTCAGCATGAACCCCATCTTCATCCCGCGGATCAAGAAGGCCCTGCGCTCGGTCGAGTGCAGGACGGCCGAAAAGATCGCCGAGGAGACGCTGAAGCTGCGGAGCGCCCGCGAGATCGAGGAATACGTGACCGAAGAGATCCTGCTCCGCCACCCTCAGGTGTTCCTGACCGGCCAGCCCTTGGAAGCCCCCCCCAAGAAATAGGCTTTTCCTCCCGGCCGGCGAACTCCTCCCTCTTCGGCTGTGCTCGGGTATCGCTCCTTGCCCCCGCCTACGGGGAGCGGAGTCTTCGGAGCGGACCATTGGAAGTGCGGCGGAGCGACTCGGAGCCGCACTTCCAAGAAATATCTTGAGAAGGCCAATGAACCAGATATCTGCGCCTACGTGATTTGAGGGGCGCTCCGGCAGAGAACCAAGAAACACCTCTTTCACGATATTTCGCAGAAATCCGCCTTCGTGAACGCTCCGGCATATTTCTGCCCTCCGCTCACCTTCGCTCGCTCCGGTCGGTGCCTCGCCGCCTCACGGGAGGGTTCGCTTCATTGAGGAAGGGAATCCTTTTCTTGGGAAATAGAGATCAGAATGAGGAAGTCCCCTGCAGGGACGCTATTTCCTATCCGCGATGGTAATCGTCCTGGAGGCGGACGATGTCGGTTTCCGAGGAGTGGCCGATCCAGATCTCCATGAAGCGGGCCGGCGCAGCGCCGACGTTGCGGACGCGATGAGCGGCCCGGCGCGGGATGACGATCTCCTCGTTCGGCGCCGCCTGCCAGACGCGCTCGCCGACAGTGATCTCGAGCCCCGGGTCGAGAACCACCCAGAACTCGGCCCGACCCTCGTGGTACTGCAGGGACAAACGGCCGCCGGGCTCGACGGTGATGATCTTGATGCTGCCCGCCTCCTCGTGGGGGAAACGGCGGAACTTGCCCCAGGGGCGGACGTCCTCGATGATCCGACTGGCGTAGCCGACCTCGGAAGGGGTTTTGGTGCTCACCGGTCAACCTGGACCATTCACGAGCCGAGGCGGCTGCCTAGAAGGGGACGTCGTCGTCGGGGCCGCCCGAGGCGCCGCCGGTCTCTTCGCCCGACGGGAACTCGTCCTCGCCGGCGGTGGCCGGACCGCGTCCGCCGCCGCCGCCGCCGCTCCGGCCGTAGACGGCGTCGAGGTCGGTCGTGTCGGTCCGGGTCGCCGAGCTCTCTTCGCGTCGGCCGAGCAGGACGACCTTGTCGGCCACGATCTCGGTCACGTTGCGCTTGTTGCCGTCCCGATCCTGGAATTCTCGGGTCCGGATGCTGCCCTCGACGAGGATCTGCTTGCCCTTGTCGAGATACTTCTCGGCGAACTCGACTAGGCGCGGGAACCAGATGACGATCTTGTGCCACTCGGTCTTGTCGGTCGAGGTCTGGGTCGAGGGGTTGTAGAGCCGCTCGTTGGTGGCCAGCGAGAAACGGGCCGACGACCGGCCGCTCTGGGCGTGGCTCCGGATCTCCGGCTTCTGGCCGAGACGGCCGACCAGGATGACCTTGTTCAGGCTGTTGATGTCTCTCATTTTTCCGTGAGCTCCCGGATCTTGTCCTGAGCGATGCGGGCCTCTTCTTCGAGCGGGTACTTGGCCACGAGGAGCTTGAGCGCCGCCAGCGCCTCCGCCTTCCGGCCGAGTTCGATGAAGCTGAGGCCCTTCTTGAGATAGGCCGCGGCCACCTTGTCCCCCTGGGGGTACTTCAGGATGAGCTCGTCGAAGGCGTCGATGGCCTCCTCGAACTTGCGTTGGCTGTAGCGGCACTCGCCGATCCAATAGAGGGCGTTGTCCGCCAGGGGGCTCTCCGGGAACTGCTGGCGGTAGAGCTTGAAGCTCTCGACGGCCAGATCGTAGTTCCCCTTGAGGTAATCGTTGTAGGCGATGGAATAGGCTTCCTGGGGGGACATGGTCGGGGCCGGCGGCGTCGGCGCGGGCGCCGCGGCCTGCGTCCCCGGCTGCGCCCCGGCTTGGGCCGGGGTTACGGCCGGCGGCTTGACAGGGGTTTGCGCGGGGGGCTGGCCCTGGGCCTCAGCCGGGGCCTGACCGGCCGCCGGCTGCGGCGCGCGGGCGGCCAAGTCGGCCGAGATCTTCTGGAGATCCAGGGTCAGCTGGTCCAGCTTGCGGAGGAGGTCCTGGTACTGGGCGGGGACGGCCCGCAGGCCTTCCTCGACGGAGGATTGCCCGGTGGCCGACTGCCGCACCAGGTCCGTCAGCGTCTTGAGCTGCTCCTGGAGGAGACGCAGGACCTCGGCGTTCTGATCGAGGCGTGTCCGGATCTCCTGGACCTGCTGCTTGAGGACCTGGACGTCGTCGTAGACGAGCTCGATGGCCTTCTTGCTCCTGTCCTGGCCCCAGGCGGCCAGGGTCAGGACCGCGAGCAAGAAGGCCCCGAGGCGGGATCGACGCAAGTCTTACTTCTCGGTGATCAGGAATTGAACCCGCCGGTTCATCTGCCAGGCGCTCTCGTCGTGGCCCGGGTTGATCGGCTGGCTCTTGCCGTACGAAATGATCTTGATCCGATCGGACGAGATCCCCGAGGACAGGAGGTAATCCTGGGCGGCCTTGGCGCGCTTCTCGCCGAGGGCGAGGTTGTATTCTTCGGTGCCGCGCTCGTCGCAATGGCCTTCCGCCAGGATCTTGGCCGTCTTGAACTTCTTCAGCCAGGACGCGTCGCTGTCGAGGACGGGCTTGGCGTCGCCGCGGATGGCGGCGCTGTCGTAGTCGAAATAGACCGCGGCCAGGGGCTTCTCGCGGTTGATCTGATCGAGCGATTTCTGGAGGAACATCTCCTCTTCGGACAGCTGCGGTTCCTGGACCTTGGGCTGTTCGACCTTCTCGACCGGCGGCTGTTCCTTGACCTGCGGCGGGGCGGGGGGAACTTCCTTGGGTTTCTTCTTGCAGGCGGCGGCGAAGGAGAAGACGAGGACGATGGCAAGAGCATAAATGATCAGCTTTTTCATTAGGCCTCCTCAGAAGTATGCCGGACCCTCGCGGGGAAGGCGCGGCGCCTTAGTCAGGCATCTTATACCCTGTAAAGGGGGGTGTGTCAATACGTTTTCCGCCTGATTTCGGCGATTTCCCCCCTTTCGGCGAGTCCCGTTCGCCTCTAAGGACTTCCCGGCCCGGAAATGCCGCTCGGCCGGGTCGAGGGGCTCTTCTGGGGTCATCTCCGCTCGCTGCGGCGATTTTTCACGCCGCTCCGTTCGCCGGGCTCGGCGGCAAAACAACTCGCTCGGCTTGCGCTAAGCCTCGCTCAAACACGTTTTGCCGGTTTCCCCTGAAACTTCCCTTGCCCGTCTTCGGACCGGCTAAATCGCCGCTTATGCTCGCTCCGATGACCCCCTCAGAGCCGGATTCCGCCCCGGCCTTCTCCAGCTCGGCACGCCAGGAACATCTTCCGCAGCTCGCTAGATAACGCCGAAAGCGGGGGCTACGACCAGAGCGTCAGGCAGAAACGTATTGCCGGGGAGGAGAGGAGAGGGAGAGACCGGCGTCGGCGATCTAGGGATCCGGTTTGCCGAGCCCCCCGGGCGAGGCGACCGCTTGAAAGATCATGCCCAGAAGTATCGTCGAGGGGAGCCTAGAGGGAAAGGGGCGACGACGCAACGGGGTGGGGGGCCCCCCACCCTCCCGGAGCTGCTGATGCCCAAGAGCGCTTTAGAGCAGCGAAGAAGGATGGGGGGGTGACGCCGAGGAAGGAGGAGCCCCGCGCCCGAATGGCGGACGGAGAGGACCGTCTAGTTCGTCCAGTTGGGGAGCTTGTTCTCGCCGCGGTCGGTCAGCCGCTTGAGGTTGGACCCGTCGTAGTCGATGCTGTAGATCTGGATCGAGCCGGACAGGTTCGAGGCGAAGACGAGATGGCGGCCGTCGGGCGACCAGCTCGGCGACTCGCTGCGCTGGTTGTTCTCGGTCAGCTTCGAGATCTGGTTGGTCCGGAGGTTGAGGACGTAGATGTCGAAGGTGTTGTCGACCCGGGAGACGAAGGCGATGCGCTCGCCGGTCGGGGCCCAGGCCGGGGAATCGTGGTAGTTGCCGCCGAAGCTGGCCTTGCGCACGTTCGAACCCTCGGCGTCCATGATGTAGATCTGCGGGTTGCCGGCGCCCAGGCGGTCGGTCGTGAAGGCGATCTCGCGGCCGGTCGGCGACCAGGACGGCGCCGTCTCGATGGCCATGTTGTAGGTCAGCCGCTTGATCTTCTTGGTCTCGAGGTCCATGACGAAGATGTCGGCGTTGCCCTCCTCGGCCATGGTCGAGCAGAAGGCCAGTTTCTTGCCGTCGGGCGAGAAGGCCGCCGCGTAGTTCGTGCCCTTCGTGGACACCGGCGTCTCCGTGCCCTCGTAGATGTTGCGCAGGTACAGGCCGGCGCCGCCGCCGCGGTACGACGTGAAGGCGATCGTCCGCTGGTCGGGGGACCAGGCCGGCATGTAGTCCTTGATCTTGTTGAACGTGATCCGGGTCGGATTGGCCCCGTCGTAGTCCATGATGTAGATCTCGTCGTTGCCGTCCCGGTTGGAGACGAACGAGATCTTGGTCGTGAAGATGGGCTTCTCGCCGTGGAGCTTGAGCAGCTCGTCGGCCATCTTGTGGGCCACCAGGCGCAGGCCGTTCTTCTCGGCCTGATAGCGCTTGCCGACGATGAAGCGCTCGCTCTTGACGTCGTAGATCTTGCCGTCGAAGACGATCCGCCCGCCGTCCTCCTTGACCTCGCCGGTGACGAGGAGCCGGGCCTGGATCGAGTCCCAGTCCTTGAAGAAGATCTTGTCCGGGTCCAGGGGCCGGATGTAGCCGTAGTACTCTTTCGGCAGGAGCTGGAAGATGCGGCTGTACTTGATGTCGTCCGAGAGGGCCTGGCGGATCTCCTGGGCCGCGGCCGTGGCCGCGGGCGAGGCGCCGCGGACGACGAACTCCGGCAGGGCCAGGGGGATCATGGGCATCCCCTCGGTGATCTTGAGGACGACCTCCTGCTGGGCGAGGGCCCCCGTCGCGGCGAGGGCCACCAGGATCAGGAGCAGTCCGACGGTTCTGTGGGTGTGGTTCATTTGGCATGCTCGAAGACGAGAGTGATCCCGAGGTACTGGCCGTCGTACTCGTTCGGGAGGGGCGCGAAGGGCGCCGAGTTCTTGATGGCCCGCTGGGCCGAGAGATCGAAGGACTCGACCCCGCTAGAGACGTCGATCTTGATGTCGGAGATCGTGCCGTTCTTGTAGATGCGGAAATAGACCTGGGTCTGCAGGAGCCCGCCGACGCCGGGATCGACCAGGGCCTGGAACCAGTTGGTCGTGATCTTGTCCGAGATCATCTGCAGATAGAACTGGAAAGGGAAGCCGGCCACGCCGAAGGGGTCGCCCGCGCCCGCCCCGGCCCCCCCGCCGGTCCCTCCACCCGCGCCCCCGGCGCCCGTGCCGAAGCGCAGTCCGTAGCCGGAACCGCCCTGGGACGCCGCGGCCGCCGCCGCGGCATTGACCGCGTCGGTCGCGGCCGGGGCCGCCGGTTCGGGCTTGCTGATGGCCGAGGTCTTGTCGGGGGCCTTCTTCTTGGCCGTCTTCGGCTTGTCCACCGGGTGGGTCAGGGAGCTCGTCGGCTCGGGCTTGAGCTTGGAGGCCACGGTCAGGTCGCGCAAGGCCGGCTTCTTTGGCGCCGGCAGAGGCTCTGTCTTGGGCACGACCGTGCCGCCTCCGCCGGTCCCGCCGCCGCCCGTGCCGCCTCCGCCCCCGCCGCCGATGAAATTGACGTACTGGACGAGGCCCTTCGGCGCCCGGGACCGGGAGAACGACGGCGAGGCGATGATCAGGACGCACAGGCCCACGTGCAGCAGGGCCGAGAGGATGACGGCCCTCTTAAAAGCCTTCGGCAGGGCCTGGCGTGCGGCGGTCATCGCTTCTTTGGTTCTTTGACGTCGATGGGTTCGGTGATGATGCCCACGATCTCGACCCCGGCCTTCTTGGTGATGTCCATGATCCGGACGACGACGCCGTAGGGCAGGTCGGTGTCGGCCTGAAGGTATACGACCTTCTTGGGCTTGTTATAGAAGTACTCGGTCAGCCGGCGCTCGAGGAGGTTGATGTTGATGGTCGAGTCGCCGATGTGGACGTACTGGTCTTTCGTGACGGTCAGGGTCAGGCCCTCCTCGGCGGGCTTGGTGTCGGTCTCGGCCTGGGGCAGGTTGATGCCGATGCCCGACTGCATCATCGGCGCCGTGACCATGAAGATCACCAGCAGCACCAGCATGACGTCGATGAAGGGCGTGACGTTGATCTCGGACAGGTGCGTCCCGATCTGACGCTTGCGCGACGCGGACGGCAGGCCTTGCGTGCTAAACGCCATGGAGTCTCTCGGCGATGCTCAGGAATTCGAGGGAGAAATCCTCCATGTCGGCGATCTGGTCCTTGATCCGGCCGAGGAAGTAATTGTAGGCGATGACGGCCGGCACGGCGGCGAAGAGCCCGACGGCCGTGGCGATCAAGGCCTCGGCGATGCCCGGGGCGACGACCTGGAGGCTGGCCGAGCGCATGGCCCCGATGCGGATGAACGAGATCATGATGCCCCAGACGGTGCCGAAGAGCCCAATGAACGGCGAGACGCTGCCGGCCGTGGCCAGGAAGAACATCATCTTCTCGAGCCGGGCCACCTCGGAGTTGGAGGCCTTGAGCAGGGCCCGGTTGAGGCTGTCGGCCTTCTCGCCGGTCCAGCCGTTGCCGCTCGCCGACTTCGACTGGTAGGCCAGCTCCTTGTTCCCGGCCAGGAAGATCGTGGCCAGCGGGCTGCCCCTCAGCCTCTTCGCGGCGTCGTTGACCTCGGCCAGGCTCTTGCTCCGGCGGAAAGCCTGGAGGAAGCGGTCGGACTGGTGGTTGGCCGTCTTGATCATCTTCGTCTTGAAGAAGATGATGGCCCAGGAAAAGACCGAGAAGAAGACGAGGAGGAGAAGGATGAGCTGCACGACGATGTCGGCGTCGGCGATGATTTTGAAGATGTTGATATTCATGATAATCCGTGAAAAAAATTAGCACACGACCCCGAGTCTGTCAAATGAGCCGTCTTGAAGGCGCCCGGTTTTTCGTTGTATAGTCGGGCCATGTCGGGCCCGGCGCGACGGACGAACGAGGACTGAGAGACCCGATGGCGTGGGACAGGCTCAAGAAAGCGCTGCTCGGCGGCGGGAAGAACGTCCGCGACCCGGGCACGTTCCACCGCATGGCGCTCATCGCCTTCTTCGCCTGGGTCGGCCTCGGCGCGGACGGCCTGAGCTCGTCGAACTACGGCCCGCAAGAAGCCTTCCTCTCGCTCGGCGACCACCGGCACCTGGCCCTCTATCTCGCCCTCATGACCGCGCTGACGGTCATCACCATCTCGGCCAGCTACTCGCAGATCATCGAGCTCTTCCCGACGGGCGGCGGCGGCTACGTCGTGGCCACCAAGCTCCTCGGACCGATCTTCGGCCTCGTCTCCGGCTGCGCCCTGATCGTCGATTACATGCTGACGATCAGCATCTCGATCTCGAGCGGCGTCGAAGCCGTCCTCAGCTTCCTGCCGCCCGGGTTCTTCCAGTACAAGCTGACGTTCATCCTGGTCATCACGCTCGGCCTCGTCCTGCTCAACCTGCGGGGCGTCAAGGAATCGGTGGCCACGCTGACCCCGATCTTCCTGTTTTTTTTCGTCTCGCACGCGGCGGTCATCCTCTACGGCATCTTCTCGCACGTCGCGGCCACGCCGACCCTGTTCGTCGACACGATCCGCGAGACGCGGCAGGGCATCCAACAGATCGGCCTGGGGGCCATGGCCTTCATCCTGCTCCGCGGCTACTCGCTGGGCGCCGGCACCTACACCGGGATCGAGGCCGTCTCGAACGGCCTGCAGATCCTCCGGCCGCCGCAGGTCCGGACAGGCAAGAGGACCATGGCCATGATGGCCGCCTCCCTGTCGTTCACGGCCGGCGGCCTGCTCGTCTGCTATCTCCTGACGAACGTCCAGCACGCCGGCGGCAAGACCCTCAACGCCTCGCTCCTCGAGACCCTCATCGGCACCTGGAAGATCGGCGGCTTTCCGCTGGGCGTCTGGCTCCTGGGGATCATCCTGGTGTCCGAGGGCGCCATCCTGTTCGTGGCCGCCCAGACCGGCTTCATCGACGGCCCGCGGGTCCTCGGCAACATGGCCATCGACTCGTGGGTGCCGAACCGGTTCATGCACCTGTCGGAGCGGCTGGTCGTCCAGAACGGCATCCTGTTCATGGGCCTGGCCTCGATCCTGATCCTCGTCTTCACCCGCGGCTCGGTCCAGATCCTCATCGTCATGTACAGCATCAACGTCTTCATCACCTTCTCGCTGTCCCAGCTGGGCATGTGCCTCCACTGGATGAAGACGAGGGCCCCCCACCGCGGCAAGAAGTTCACGGTCAATTTCATCGGCCTGCTGATGTCGCTGTCGATCCTGGCCGTGACGATCGGCATCAAGTTCAAGCAGGGCGGCTGGATCACCCTGGTCATCACCGCGGTCTTGATCCTGGTCTGCCTGTTCGTGCGGCGCCACTACAGCCAGGTCGCGGACATGATGAAGCGGCTCGACGCCGTCATGGCCCAGGTCCAGCAGATGGCCGGGCCGTCCGGCCCGCCGGCGCGCCGGGACCCCGGGGCGCCTACGGCCGTCCTCTTCGTCCGGAGCTTCGGCGGCCTGGGCATCCACTCGTTCCTCAATATCCACCGCATCTTCCCGAATTACTTCAAGAACTTCGTCTTCATCTCCGTCGGGGTCGTCGACTGGAAGAACTTCAAGGGGGCCGAGGAGGTCAAGAATCTCGAGAGCCACATCAGCGCCGACCTCGAACGGTACGTCAAGCTGGCCAACACCTTCGGGTTCTACGCCGAGACCGTCCATTCCGTCGAGATCGACACCCTGGCCTCGGTCGAGGAGCGCTGCGAGGAGTTGCAGCGCCGGTACAACAAGGCCGTCTTCTTCGTCGGCAAGCTGGTGTTCGAGGAAGAGAACGTGTTCACCCGCTTCCTGCACAACCAGACGGCCTTCAGCATCCAGCGCATCCTCCAGTTCCGGGGCATCCCCTCGATCGTCCTGCCCATCCGGGTCATCAAAGCCGGCAAGTGAAGCGGCCGGGCAAAGACAGGGTCAGACCTACACCTTTTAACTCGTTGGCCAGTTCCTCATGGCAGCTGAATGGGGGAGTTAAAAGGTGTAGGTCTGACCCTGTCTTGATCCCGCCGGCCGCTCTTCAATTGACAAGCGGGGAGCGCGGGGTTTCGAGGCCCAGAAGGCCCTGCAGGATGGCCCGGGCGACCTGCTTAGCGTCCTTTCCGCTCTCGTTCGTCGCCCCGACGCAGGACGGGCAGCCGTCGCGGCAGGGGCAGGCTTCGAGCGTCTTCAGGGCGTGCTCGAGGAGCTTCGCCTCGAGGGCGAAAAGCGAGGGGCTGAGGCCGATGCCGCCCGGGTAATTGTCATAGATGAAGATGTTGGGTTCGAAATCCGGGTCCATGAAGACCGGCATCTCGTCCGCGCCCTGCACGGCCGGCCGGGTCTGCAGGGGGAGCGGCCGGACGGGATCGCCCGAGGTGTTGTCGCCGATCGAGACGCCGACGTCGTGGAGATCGCACATCATAAAGATCGGCGAGACGTGGTGGATGAGATACGACAGGCCGAACAGGCCGTTGACCCGCTGCTCGGCCGGGTAGGGGATGGCCTGCATCAGCGCCGAGGGGACGGTCAGCCAGTAGGCCGTCGTGTGCATCTCGTTCTGCGGCAGCTGCAGGTCGCCCGCCCCGACGTTCTCCATGGTGTGGAACTTGATCTTCTTGAAGCCGACGACCTGGGTCGCCACGTGGACCTCGCCGTGCGACACGCGTCCCGTGCCGCCCTCGAAGCCCTTCTTCTCGAAGATGTCGAGGATGGTGATCTTGGTGTAGTCGATGGCGTCGGTGTAGTAATCGATGTCGGTCTTCTTGACGTAGGCCTTGCGCTCCTCGAAGTCCAGCTTCTCGACGAAGAACTGCTCGCCCTCGACGATGTAGATGGCCTTCGGGTGCAGGGCCGTCAGGGCCGAGGTGAAGTCGACCTCGGCGATGACCCGCGGCTCGCCGGTGATGTCGACGACGACGAAGTTGTCCGAGCTGATGCTGCGCAGGCTGATGGCGTCGGCCGGGTAGGCCTCCGAGGTGTAGAACCACTTGTCCTTGGAGTGGTGGAGGATCTTGTCCTCCTCGAGGAAGCTCAGGATCTCGGCGATCTCGGCCCGGCCGAACTTCTCGCCGTCCTCGAACGGCAGCTCGAACGCGGCGCACTCGATGTGGCTGATGAGGATGGAGAGGTTATCCGGGTTGATGAGGGCCATCTCCGGCGACTTGGAGAAGAAGTACTCGGGGTTGTTGATGATGAACTGGTCGAGGGGCGAGCTCGTGGCCACGAGCACGGCCGCCGACAGCCCGGTCTTCCGCCCGGCCCTCCCGGCCCGCTGCCAGGTGCTGGCGATCGTGCCCGGGTAGCCCGCCAGCACGGCCACGTCGAGCGTGCCGATGTCGATGCCGAGCTCGAGCGCGTTGGTCGAGACGACGCCCAGGATCTCGCCGGTGCGCAGGCCCTTCTCGATCTCCCGCCGCTTCATCGGCAGGTAGCCGCCCCGGTAGCCGCGGATGAGCCCCTCTTTCTGGATATTCGTCTCGATGTCCTCCTTGAGATAGGTCAGGAGGACTTCGGTGATGAGCCGGCTCCCGGCGAAGACGATCGTCTGGAGGCCGTTCTTGAGGAAGATCGAGGCCACGCGCCGCGATTCGTTGACGTAGGAGCGGCGGATGCCCAGTGCCGCATTGACGACGGGCGGCGTGTAGAAGACGATGTATTTGCCGCCCCGCGGCGCCCCGTTGTCGTCGACGAGAGCGACCGGCGCCTCGATCATCTTCTCGGCCATCTCGACCGGGTTGGCGATCGTGGCCGTGCAGAGGATGAACTGGGGGTTGGCGCCGTAGAACCGGGCGATCCGCTGCAGCCGCCGCAGGACGTTGGCCAGGTGGCTGCCGAAGATGCCGCGGTAGTTGTGGAGCTCGTCGACGACGATGTACTTGAGGTTCTCGAAGAGCTTGATCCACTTGGTGTGGTGGGGCAGGATCCCGGCGTGGAGCATGTCGGGGTTGGTCAGGACGATGTGGCCGCGGGCCCGGATGGCCTTGCGGGCGTCCTGGGGCGTGTCGCCGTCGTAGGTGAAGACCCGGATCTCCTCGGGCAGCCGGGCGTTGATGTCGTCGAGCTCGGCTTGCTGGTCCTGGGACAGGGCCTTGGTCGGGAAAAGGTACATGGCCCGCGTCGACGGATCTTTCATGATGGCGTCGAGCACCGGCAGGTTGTAGCAGAGCGTCTTGCCCGACGCGGTCGGCGTCACGACGACGACGTTCTTTCCCTCCTTGAGCGCCTCCCAGCTCGAGCGCTGGTGAGAGAAGAGGTGGGTGAAGCCTTTATCGACCAGGGCCTGGCGGAGGGCCGGGTGGACGTCGTCCGGATAATCCCGGAACGAGCCCTCCTGGGCCGGCAGGTGCTTGATGGCCTTGATCGAGTCGCTCTTGTAGCCGAAATCCTTGAGCAGCTCGAGCGACCTGAGGATCTTCTCTTCGTTCGACATGACCGTCCTTCATCCTAACGAATTCAAAAGAAGGGGTCAAACTGTCTTCAGATCACCCCGTCTTATGTTTGGCCCCTTCTTATGCTAAAATAGCATGTTATGCTCGATGAAATCCGCATCAAGAGGGCGGCGCAGCACAATCTGAAGAAGATCGATGTCGCGCTTCCCCGGAACAAGCTGATCGTGGTCACCGGCCCGTCCGGCTCCGGGAAGTCGTCCCTCGCCTTCGATACCATCTTCGCCGAGGGGCAGCGCCGCTACATCGAGTGCCTGTCCGCCTACGCCCGCCAGTTCATCGACCAGATGGAGAAGCCCGAGGTCGAGTCCATCGAGGGCATCTCGCCGTCCATCTCCATCGACCAGAAGACGATCTCGACCAACCCGCGCTCGACCGTCGGCACCATCACCGAGGTCTATGACCTGTTCCGCCTCCTCTTCGCGCGGGTCGGCACGCCGCACTGCCCCGTCTGCGGCCGGGTCGTTTCCTCCCAGACGCCCGAGGAGATCCTGAAGCGGATCGCCGAGCAGCTGGCCGGCGCCCGGATCCGCATCCTAGCCCCGGTCATCAAGGGTCGCAAGGGCGAGTACCAGCGCCTCTTCGAGCGCCTCCGCAAGAAGGGCTTCCTGCGCGTCCGCGTCAACGGGGCCCTGCACGACCTCGAGGACGACATCCCCCTCGAGAAGAACCGTAAGCACACGATCGAGGTCCTCGTCGATACCCTCAAGATCGGCCCCGACGCCGAGCGGCGCCTCCGGGCGGCCGTCGAGAAGGCCCTCGAGGTCTCGGACGGCGAGGTCCTGGTCGTCGACGAGGCCGGTAAGGAGCGCTTCTTCTCCTTGACCCTGCTCTGCCCCTATTGCGAGGTCTCGCTGGCCGAGCTCGAACCGCGCAACTTCTCCTTCAACAGCCCCTACGGCGCCTGCCCCAAGTGCCACGGCCTCGGCTATCAAACGACCCACAACGAGTGGGGCGAGATCGAGCTGACCGACGAGGTCTGTCCCGAGTGCCAGGGCGCCCGGCTCAAGAAGGAGAGCCTCTCGGTCAAGATCGGGGGCCGGAGCATCCACGACATCGGCGAGCTCCCGATCAGCGATCTCCTGCCCGAGGTGGCCAAGCTGGGCTTCCCGTCGTCCGCGAAGATCGTGGCCGACCGCATCCTCAAGGAGATCGCGTCGCGCCTGGCCGTCATGGAGGAGCTGGGCATGTCCTACCTCCAGCTCAACCGCACCACCGCCTCCCTCTCCGGCGGCGAGGCCCAGCGCGTCCGTCTCGCGGCCCAGGTCGGCTCGCGCCTGCGCGGCGTCCTCTATGTCCTGGACGAACCGACGATCGGCCTCCACCAGCGCGACAACGGCCGCCTGATCAAGCTCCTCCGGACCCTTCGCGACGACGGCAACTCGATCATCGTCGTCGAGCACGACGAGCAGACCATCCGCTCCGCCGATTATCTCCTCGATCTCGGCCCGGGCGCGGGCGAGGACGGCGGCTTCAAGGTCGCCGAAGGGCCGCTCCCGGCCATCCTGGCCTCGCCCGACTCGCTCACGGCCCAGTACCTCCGGGGCGAGAAGTCCGTGCCCATCCCGCCCCTGCGCCGCGAGCCGGCCGGCTGGCTCGTCATCCGCAAGGCCCGCGAGCACAACCTCAAGGGGATCGACGTCCGCATCCCGCTGGCCACGATGACGGCCGTGACCGGCGTCTCCGGCTCGGGCAAGAGCACGCTCGTCTACGACATCCTCTTCAAGGCCCTCGAGAACAAGCTCTACAAGGCCCGCCAGGCCGTCGGCGCCCACGACCGGATCGAGGGCCTCGAGGGCATCGACAAGGTCGTCGCCGTCGATCAGAAGCCGATCGGCCGGACGCCCCGCTCCAATCCCGCGACCTATACCGGGCTCTTCGCCGCCCTGCGCGACCTGATGGCCCGGACGCCCGAGGCCCGCATGCGCGGCTACGGCCCCGGCCGCTTCAGCTTCAATGTCCCGGGTGGACGCTGCGAGGACTGTGAGGGCGCCGGGGTCAAGAAGATCGAGATGCACTTCCTGCCCGACGTCTTCGTCACTTGCGACCGCTGCCAGGGCCAGCGCTACAACAAGGAGACCCTGGCCGTCACCTACCGGGGCAAGACGATCGCCGATTACCTGGCCATGACCGTCGACGACGCCTACGAGCTGCTCAAAGCCTATCCCCAGCTCAAGCGCAAGCTGGCCACCCTCAAGCGGGTCGGGCTCGGCTACATCCGCCTCGGCCAGCCGGCGCCGACCCTGTCCGGCGGCGAGGCCCAGCGCATCAAGCTGACGAAGGAGCTCGGCCGCCGGGCCACCGGCCGGACGCTCTACCTCCTCGACGAGCCGACGACCGGCCTCCACTTCGACGACGTCCGCAAGCTCCTCGAGGTCCTGTCCGAGCTGGCCGCGCTCGGCAACACGGTCGTCATCATCGAGCACAACCTTGAAGTCATCAAGTACTGTGACTATATTATCGACCTGGGCCCGGAGGGCGGCGAGGACGGGGGCCGCATCGTGGCCCAGGGCACTCCGGAAGAGGTCGCGGCCTGCGGCAACGGCTCCCACACCGGCCGCTATCTCCGGAAGGTCCTGGATGGCGGCCGCGAGGCCCAGGGAAAGGACGCCTGAGCATATGGCCTTCAAGGACGTCGCCGGCAACAAGGGGATCCAGAAGGTCCTCCGCCTGGCCCTCGAGCGCGGCCGCGTCCCGAACTCGCTCATCTTCGGGGGTCCCGAGGGCTCCGGCAAGATGGCCACGGCCCTGACCCTGGCCAAGGCCCTCAATTGCCAGGCCCTGACTACCGACGCCTGCGACGAGTGCGCCTCCTGCCGGGCCATCGACGCCGGCGCCCACCCCGACGTCATGACCCTGGCCATCGAGGTCCAGAAGGTCAAGGTCGAGCAGACCGAGCTCATCAAGCAGATGGCCTATCTGCGGCCCATGACCGGCCGGTCCCGCGTCTTCATCGTCGACGACGCCAAGGCCATGAGCGCCGAGGCCGCCAACTCCCTGCTCAAGGTCCTCGAGGAGCCGCCCTCGTTCACCCACATCATCCTGCTGACGGATTCCCCGCACCTGCTGCTCCCGACCATCCGTTCGCGCTGCCGCCACCTGTCCTTCTCGCCGATCGGCCGGGCCGAGATCGAGCAGGCCCTGCTCGACCGGGATTTCAGCCCCGAGCAGGCCGGCATCCTGGCCCTCCTCGTCGACGGCAACCTGGACCGGGCCAAGGAGCTCGATTGGGACGAGGTCGTCGCGCTTCGGGCCGGAGCCTGGGAGCTCTTCGAGTCCCTGTCCTCGGCCGACCGGGCCAGCCAGTTCCTGGACCGGTTCGGCACCGTCCCGAAGGCCGTGCTCGAGGAGTTCGGCGAGGTCCTGGAGGTCTTCGCCTCCTTCGCCCGCGACATGCTGCTCCTCGTCCTCGGCGGCGACCCGGCCCTGCTGCTCAATCCCGACTACGAGGACCGCCTCCGCCAGGCCGCGTCGTCCTGGGACGCCCGGAGTCTTCTCGGCGTCCTGGCCGAGCTCGATCTCCTGCTCGTCGAGCTCGGCAAGAACATGAACAAGAGCTTGCTCGCGACAACGTTCTTCTCGAATTTCACGGAGCTCCATCATGGCTGATATCGTTTGCGTCCAATCGGAGACCACGGGACATCTCGTCCGCGTCCGCACCGGCGGCCTGGCCCTTCACGTCGGCGACCGGGTCCTCGTCGAATCTGAGCTCGGCGGGGACCTGACCGTCGTCGTCGACGAGAGCTCGGGCTTCTGCCACAACCCCAAGGCCGCGCGCCTGGCCGTCCAGGCCCTCCGCAAGGCCACTCCCGACGACGTCCGCAAGTTCGAGTGGCTGCGCGAGCGTGAGGGCCGGGCCTATGACCTATGTCTGCAGCGCATCACCGCCCACAACCTGCCGATGAAGCTTGTCGCCGTCCGCTACTTCTTCAGCGAGAAGAAGGGCATCTTCTACTACACGGCCGACGGCCGGATCGACTTCCGCCAGCTGGTCAAGGACCTGGCCAAGGAGCTGCGGATGCGCATCGAGATGCGCCAGGTCGGCGTCCGGGACGAGGCCAAGATGATCGGCGGACTCGGCGTCTGCGGCCGCTGCCTCTGCTGCTCGAGCTTCATGACCTCGTTCGAGCCGGTGACCATCCAGAAGGCCCGCAAGCAGCAGATCGTCATCAACCCGACCAAGATCTCGGGGCTCTGCGGGCGGCTGATGTGCTGCCTGGGGTTCGAGGAGGGGACGTCGAAGGGGCGGATGTTCTCCCAGCAAGACGACCGCCTGATCGAAGATTAACGGCGGCGGCCGAAGAGGCGGCGCCAGAGCGCCCGCTTATGGCCGTGGGCATGGGCCACGGTGTAGGTGTCGAGGACCCCTTCCTTTTTCAGGACCCGGACGATCTCGCTCTTCTGGTCGAGCTTGGCGAAGCAGGCCGGACAGATGAAATAATGCTCCTCGAACTCGGCCTGGTCCTCGGGCTTGAGCTTATCGAGGAGATAGCCGTCGATCAAGCGTTCGTACTTGCAGGCTTTCATATCCGGGGCCTCTTCAGGCTTCACGGATTTAGTCGCTCGACGCCGCGCCAGAACGGACAATGGTCCCCCTATTTCCGGATGGCCTTCTGGATGAGCTTGAGGGCGTAGTTGACCCGCTCGGAGACCCGGCGCGGGGAGATCCCCAGGGTCCGGGCCACCTCCTCCCGGGACAGCTCCTTGTAATAGTAAAGGTAGAGCACGTCGCGGAACTTGGGCTTGAGACCGTTGACGACCTCCTCGACCTGGCGGGCCCGCTCCCGCTTCTCCATTTCGACGTGGGGGTCCGGGAAGGGCGGCGGCTCGGGGGCGTGCTTGAGGACCCGCGTCTTCTGCCGGATGTAGTCGATGATGCGGCGGCTGGTGATGGTGTAGAGGAAGGTCCCGACCGAGGAATCGCCGCGGAACTCGCCGCTCTGGATCTTGGCCACGGCCTGGGTCAGGATCTCGTTGACGACGTCCTCCCAATCCGGGTTGGAGCTGCCGAGGGCCTTGCGCACGCGGAAGGAGATGACGGGACGGTACTGAAGGACCGCGTCCTCGGGCGCCGGACCTTTGGCCTTAGGCATCATTCGCGTCATTATAACGACAGGGCGGGGCGTTTCGCAAGGACGAGAGCCGCCGGCTCAGTCTTCGTGATCGCGCTCCGTCTCGGCGGCCCGCTGCCGGGCCTTGTCCTTGAAGAAATCCTTGCGGTCGACCAGGATCTCGCGCGGCTTGGCGCCTTCCGACGGCCCGATGAGGCCTTCGCCCTCCATCTGGTCGATGATCCGGGCGGCCCGGGCGTAGCCGAGCTTGAGCCGGCGCTGGAGGTGCGAGGCCGAGGCCTGGCCGCTCTGGAGGACCGTCTCGACGGCCCTGTCGTAGAGCTCGTCCTTCTCGCCGTCGTCGGCCAGGATGTGGTCGGCGTCCCCTTTGACGACGTGGAGGATGCGCGTGTCGTAGGTCGGCGTGCCCTGGCCCTTGACGTGCTTGACCAGCCGCCGGACCTCGGGGATGGAAATGAACGAGCAGTGGAGCCGGACGAGGCGCGGGAAATTGGGCGGCAGGAAGAGCATGTCGCCCATGCCCAGCAGCTTGTCGGCGCCGACCGTGTCGATGATGATCCGAGAGTCGACCTTGGACGGGACGCGGAAGGCGATGCGGCAGGAGAAGTTGTTCTTGATCGTCCCGGTGATGACGTCGATCGACGGCCGCTGCGTGGCCATGACCAGGTGGATGCCGACGGCCCGGGCCAGCTGGGCCAGGCGGCCGATGAAGAACTCGACCTCCTGGGCCCCGACCATCATCAGCTCGGCCAGCTCGTCGATGATGATGACGATGTAGGGGAGGGGCGCCAGCTGCTGCTTCTCCTCCTCCGTGAGCCGGCCCTTCTTCTCGGCCAGGAGCTGCTTCATCTGGGTGTTGTACTGGTCGATGTTGCGGACCTTGACGCCCTGGAGCTTCTTGTAACGCTCCTCCATCTTGCGAACGATGTCCATGAGGACGATGTGGGCCTTTTTGGGGTCGTTGATGACCGGGCAGAGGAGGTGCGGGATGTCCTCGTAGAGCGTGAACTCGAGCCGCTTGGGATCGATGAGGACGATCTTGACCTCTTCGGGCGTGGCCTTGTAGAGGATGCTGGCGATGAGGGCGTTGAGGGCCACGCTCTTGCCCGTGCCGGTCGAGCCGGCGATGAGCAGATGCGGCATGACGGCCAGGTCCGTGACCGCGACGCCGCCGTGGACGTCCTTGCCCAGGGCGAAGGTCAGCTTGGAGGGCGAGTTCTGGAACTTCTCCGACTCGATGATGTCGCGCAGCTTGATGATCTCGCGCTTGTCGTTGGGGATCTCGACGCCGAGCGACGACTTGCCGGGGATGCGCTGGATGCGGACGGACTCGGTCTCGAGGGCCAGGGCCAGGTCCTCGGTCAGGTTGGCCACCTGGGCGACCTTGATGCCCGGGGCGGGGAAATATTCGTAGGTCGTGATGACCGGGCCGGGATGGTACTCGCGGACCTCGCCCTCGATGCCGAACTCCTTGAGCTTCTCCTCGATGCGGCGCTTCTTGTCGAACAGCTCGTTCTGGTTGATCTTCTCGGCCGGCTGGCCCGGCTCGAGCAGCGTGAACGGCGGGTACTGGTAGTCGCCCTTGCGGCCGAGATCGGGGAAGAGCAGCGGCTCGGGCTTGGGCGGGGCGACCGGCTTGGGCGGGGGCGCGACCAGCTTGGGCACCCTGCGGGCCTCCCTCTCGAGCCGGCGGCGCTCCCGCTCGCGCTCCCGCTCGGCCTCCCTCTCGGCCTTGCGGGCGGCCTTCTCGTCCTTCGGATCGGGGGCCGCGGGCGCGACCGGCGCGGCGTATTTCTGGACCACTTTCTCCCGCATCTTCTCCTTGGCCTTGGCCGTCTGGTAATCGGTCACCTTGATGCGGACCTCGGAGGCCGTGGAATCGAAGGCGCCCTTGGCAAAGCGCAAGGTCCTGGCCAGGGACCACTTGGTCGAGAAGAGGAGGAAAGTGGCCAGCGCGGCGAGCAGGAAGATGAACGACCCGACCGTGGACAGGTAGCGGACAAGGAAATTCAACAGCAGCTCGCCGATGATGCCGCCGGCGGGGATGCTGCTGCCGCGGAAGGGGAAGGCCTCGAAGACAAGCGCCAGGAACGGGCAGATGATAGCGAGACCCAGCGTGATCGTGCCGAGGCGCTTGAGCAGGTGCGACGATGTGCCGCGCATGACGGCCTTGAGGGCGGCGTAGCCGAGGACGAACGGCAGGACGAACGAAGCCAATCCGAGGAACCAGAGGATGGCCTGGGCGAAATAAGCCCCCGTGCTGCCGGCGAAGTTGCGGACCTTGGTGCCGGTCGGCGGCACGTTGGCGAACGAGGGGTCCTTCGCGCTGAAGCTGATGACGCTGACCAAGGCGAAGAGGGCCAGGAAGACGAGGATGACGCCGGTGATCTCGACGGCGAGCGCGGTCTTCCTGGCCGCGGCCTTGCCGTTCCGGGCGTTCCCGGCGCCCTTTTTCCGCTTTTTCACGGCCGGATTATAGCATAAGCGGCGAAGCGATGGGGACAGGGGCCCCGGAGCCGCCCCCGGGCAGGCCCTAGTCGTGCCGCAGGGCCTCGATCGGGTCGAGGCGCGAGGCCTTGATGGCCGGATAGATCCCCGAGGCGAGGCCGATGACCGCGCAGACGAAGAACGAGAGCAGCACGGCGGAGATCGTCCAGCCGACGGGCCAGCCGGTGAAGACGGAGATGAGCATGGACAGGCCGAAGCCGAAGACGATCCCGGCCCCGCCGCCGATCGCGGCGATGGTGATCGTCTCGGCGATGAATTGGCTCCGGATGTCGATCTGCCGCGCCCCGATGGCCCGCCGCAGTCCGATCTCCCGCGTCCGCTCGAGGACCGTGGCCAGCATGATGTTCATGATGCCGATGCCGCCGACGAGCAGGGAAATGCCGGCGATGCAGGCCATGACGATGGTGAAGATGTTCTGGGTCTTGCGGTGCTGCTCGAGCAGGGCCTCGGGCACGATCATCTCGTAGTCCTCGATCTCTTTGTGGCGCCGCCGCATCAGGTGGGCCAGGGTGGCCGCCGCCGAAGCGCTCGAGACGCCCGGCCGGAGCTGGACGCGGAACTCGTCCAGGTCCGATTCGTAGTTCCCGAAGCGGAAGACCTTCAGGGCGGTCTGCAGCGGGACATAGATGTTGTTCTGCTCGCCTTTGAGCGGGATGCCCTGGAACTCCTCCTTGAGGAGGTTCTTGTCGAGGAGGACGCCGACCACGGTCATCCAGACGTGGTTGATCTTGACCGGGCGGCCGAGCGGCGACTCGCCGGGGAAGAGGACTTGGGCGACGCGCGAGCCGATGACGCACACGGGGGCGTAGGTAAGATCGTCCAGGGGCAGCAGGAATCGGCCCGCGCTTATGCTCAGGTGCCCCATCTCGAGATGCGTCGGCGTCACTCCGAAGACCTCGGCGTCGCTCTCGCGGTCGCCGCTGACGGCCGCATAGACCTTGACCGCCTTGATGGCGCTGGAACTGCTCAGGAAGGGGAGCGTCTCGCGAGCCGCGTTCAAGTCCTGCATCGTCAGCCCCGGCGAGCTCTCCCGGAGCTCCTTGAGCTTGCTCTCCTCGAAGGCCTTGGCCTTGACGATGATGTTGCGCAGGCCCATGGTGTCGATGAGCTGGAGGGCCTCCCGCTCGGCCCCGCGTCCGATGCTCAGCATGGCGATCACGGCCCCGACGCCGAAGATCATGCCCAGCAGGGTGAGCAGGGTCCGCAGCTTGTGATGGAGCAGGGACTCCATCGATTCGCCGAGGTCGAACGACGTCTTCATGGCCATGAGCGGCCGCCTCCCCTGGGTGCCGTCGCTCCGGGCGCGCCCAGGAGGATCTGAGCCCCGTCCGCGAGTCCCTTGGTGACGACCGTCCGGGTGAGGCTCCGGGCCCCCGTTTCGACGGCCGCCCTCTGGAACCGGCCGTGGGCCCGGACCAGGACGAAGGCCTTGTCGCCCTCGTAGACGATCGCCTGGTTGGGTACGGCGATGGCCCCCGCGAGCTTCTCCACGAAGATCGAGGCCTTCACCTGGACGCCGGGCTTCATCAGCCGGGGTTCCGTGGCGTCGAGGCCGACCCTGACCTCAAAGTACTTCAAAGGGCTGTCCTCGGTGAGCGGCTTGGCGATCGTGTCGATCCCGGCCACCTTGCCGAAGAACGGCTGGCCGGGCTCATAATCCAGGCGCAGCGTGACCGGCAGGCCTTCCTTGAGCCCCGAGGCCTCGGACTCCAGGACGAAGACCTTGGCCTCCATGACCGTCAGGTCCGGCAGGGCCCCCAGCTTCAGGCCGCTGTAAGCGGTCATGCCGATGCGGTACCTCTCGCCGTTCCACTGCCGGGCGATGATCAGCATGCCGTCGTGGGGCGCCCGGATCTCGAGATGGCTCAGCTGGTCCTGGTACTGCTTGATCTTGACTTCATGGGCGGCGAGCTTGGACTGGAGGAGCTGGAGTTCCGCCGCGACCCGTTTCTCGAGCTGCTTGCGCTCCTCCTCGTAATAGCGCTCGCGGGTCTTCTGATAATCGAGGTCGATCGCGTCCTCGATGATCTTGTTGCGCGAGTAGATCGTCTCGTCCCGCGCGGCATAGACGTCCGCGAGCTCCCGCTGGATGGCCGTGACCGAGATCTGGCCGGCGAGGTCGCTCTTCTCTTTCTCGAGCTGCCTCTCTTTCTGGGAGATCTCCAGCCGCAGCTTGGCCACCTCGGCCTCTTCAGCGCGCAGCAGGTCCGGCAGCTCCGTGCTGGCCAACCGGATGACGACGTCCCCGCCCTTGACCGCCGAGTACTCGGGGGCCATCCAGGCGATGGTCTGCATGGCGAAGCGGCTCTCGGGCGAGACGACGATCGGGGTGGACTTGGCCGCCTGAAGCTCGCCGAACGCCGGCAGGACGACCTCGAAATCGGCCTTTCGGACCTCGAGGACGGCCATGGCTGAAGAGCCCGGCCGGGCGCAGCCGGCCAGGCCGGCGGCGACGGCGAGCGCCAGGATCCCGGCGGCGGCGGCCTTCGCGGTCATGCGCCGGCCCTCCCGCCCGAGCGGACGACCACCCGGTCGCCCGCGGCAAGCCCGCTCAGGATCTCGACCATCCCGGCCGACCGGGTCCCGAGAACGACCGGCACGAGCTCGCGCGAGAGGGCGCCCTTCATCCATACCGCGGCGCCCTTCTCGCCATAGACGATCGCCTCTTCGGGCACCTGCAGGACGTCCTTTTTCGACGAAACGACGATGTTGACCCCGGCGGCCATGCCGGGCCTCATCAGCTCGGGGTCCGATTCGGCGAGGTCGATCACGGCGTCGAAGACGATCGCCGGCTGGCTGTCAGATTTGACCCTGAAGATCCGGCCGAGGGACGAGACGACGCCCCTGTAAACCCGGTCGGGATTCGAGTCCAGCCGGACCTCGGCCGTCTGCCCGGCCTGGACCCGTCCGGCCTGGACCTCGAGGACCACCGCCTTCATCTGCATCCGGCTGAGGTCGGGGAGCTCGAGGATGGTGTCGCCCATCCAGACTGTGTCCCCGACGGCCTTCTTCTTGCCGTCCCAATTCGGCGTGTAGACGACGAGCCCCGCTTTGGGGGCCATGACGTTCATCGCCTGCATGTCCTGCTGAAGCCGGGCGACCTGGGCCTGGAGGAGCCGGACCTTCGATCCCTGCACTTCGATCCGGCTGGCCATGCCCGAGATCTGGTTCGCCAGGCGCTTGGCGGCGAGCTTCTCCTGCAGGTCGGCGAGCTCCAGCTCGTTCTTCCTCTTCTCGAGCTCCATCGGGGCGATCAGGTCGGACGGATAGTCGGCCTTACGGACCGACTTTTGCAAGTTGACCTTCTCCTGCTCGAGATCGAGCCCAAGGCTCTCCCGGGTCTGCTGCTCGGAGAGGCGCATCCGCTGGAGCTCCTTGAGGGCCGTGTCTAGGTCCGATTGCTTGACCTGGAGCCGCTGCATGATCTCGCGAGCGTCGAAGGAGAGGACCATATCGCCCTGTTGGACGGCCTTGCCCTCGGGGGCCATGAAGGAGATGGTATATTGCCAGACCCGCTCCACGGACGGGCAGCCCACGTAGAACGAGGCTGCCGACTGGAGCTGGCCCGTGGCGTGGACCTTGATGTCGAGCGGGGCCCGGACCACTTTGACCACCGAGCCGGCGGCCCCTCGCGAGCAGGCCGCCGGGACAAGCAGGGCCGCGAGGGCGAGGGCCGCGGCGAGCTCCGGCCCGCGCCGGCTATTTCTTCGTCTCATCGGTTCTTGCCTCCGCCCCGGCTTTCGCCTCCGGCACCGGGCCGACCGGCGCGAGGACGCCGCCGGCCTTGAGCGACGGATTGTCCTCCGGCCGGGCGGCCACCGCAAGATCGTCGCGATCGAGGGCCGTGATCCGGACCGGCGGGCCGCCGGCCGGCCGGGCCCAGAACGCCCGCCCGTCGAAGGCGGTCATCTCGAGCGGCACGAGAAGGACGTCCTTGCAGGCCGGGCCCCTGACCTCGCAACGGACGCTCATCCCCGGCTTCATGATGTCCGGCGCCACCTCTTCCAAGGCGATGTCGACCCGGAAATAGCTCGAGCGGCCCCAGCGCCGAACGGGATCGGCGCTCTTGGAGACCTCCCGGATCGTGCCGTGGAAAAGCCGGCCCGGATAGGCGTCGAGATAGAGGTCGACGCCCTGCCCGGCCTTGACGCGCTGGACGTGGGTTTCGCTGAGATAGGCCTGGACGACGAGGGACGATAAGTCAGGGATGGTGGCCACCAGCGAGGTGGCGAAGACCGTGTCGCCGATCTGGACCTTCCGGCCGCTCCATTCATCCGCGCCGTAGATGACCGCGCCTCCCGTGCCCGCCACGAGGGTCAGCGCGTCCAGGCTCCGCCGCAGCTTTGCCAGCTGGGCCTCGAGCTCCGTGGCCTCGATGGCAATGGACTTGAGCTGGCTCTCCATCTCGGCTCCCTTGACGCTCCGCTTCGTCCGGGCGCTCGCCAGGGACTGGTCGCTGATCCTCTTTTCGAGCTGCTTGCGATCGTACTCGTACCTGGATTCGATGCCCGCGGGGATCGAGGCGTCGAGCGATTTCTGGCGGTTGTCGTTCTCGGCCTTCTTGACCTCCACGTCCAGCTCGTAGGCCTGGTTCTCGAACTCGGCCCTCTTCTGGGCCTTCTCCTCGAACTTGGCTTTGAGGGCGTCCTGAGCGGTCTCGATCGAGGCGGCCAAGCTGGCGGTGTCGAAGCGGACGACGGGATCGCCGGGCTTGACGGTCTCGCCCTCCTTGACCATCCACTTGAGCTGGACTCGCCAGGTCTCGGTGATCGGGACCTTGAACTCCTCGGCCCGTAAGGCGGCCAGGGACCCGGTCAGGATGATCGTCGACCGGAAGTCGCCTCGGCCGACGCGGCGCACCGGCTCTTCGGGACCGGCGGGGCGGCGGACGGCCGGACGGGTCACCAGAAAGAGCCCGACGGCCAGGATGACGGCCCCGCCGAGAACGAGGGCCCGGAGAAAGAGCCGTTTAGGCCGTTTGAGAATCATGAACGATCTTCCCGTCCTTCAGCGCGATGATCCGCCCCGCGTAGGCGGCGATGTCGTTCTCGTGCGTGACCATGACGATCGTATGGCCGCGGGCGTGGAGCTCCTGCATCAGCCCCATGATCTCGTAGGCCGTCTTGGAATCCAAGTTGCCCGTCGGCTCATCCGCCAAGATGATGTCCGGGTCGTTGACGAGAGCGCGGGCGATGGCCACGCGCTGGCATTCGCCTCCCGAGAGCTGGGCGGGGCGGTGGTCGAGGCGGCCCGCGAGCCCGGCCAGCTCCAACATCCGTGCCGCCTTGGCCAGGCCGTCGGCCAACCGCACCCGGGCGTATTTCAAAGGCAGGTAAGTGTTCTTGAGGGCCGTGTAGCGCGGCAGCAGGTTGAAGTTCTGAAAAACGAACCCCAGGTGCTTGTTGCGCGTGTAGGAGAGCTCGTCGTCGTCGAGCCGGCTGACCTCCCGGCCGCCAAGGAGATAGGAGCCTTCGGACGGCCTATCCAGGCAGCCGAGGATGTTCATCAGGGTCGATTTGCCCGAGCCGGAGGGCCCCATGACGGCCACGAACTCGTTGCGGCGGATGTGAAGGTCGATGCCGTCGAGGGCCCGGACGGAGGTCTCTCCCATCTGGTAGAACTTCTTGAGCCCGGTCAGCTTGAGCATGATCCCCTTCTGGGGGCGATCCGCCGGGATCGCCCGCGCAGAGCTCATAGCCACACGGCCTCGTCACCCGAGGCCGGGAATGACAGCGGGCTAAATCGCTAAGTTCCCCAAATCATCGGAGAGAGTTTCTGCATTAAATATGCCAGAAAGTCTCCGCCTTTGTCCACCCATAGCGAAGATCAGACTCTCCGGGCGGCCTGTAAAGGGTTCAATTTCCTTTACAACTTAGAATACTCCGGCCGGCCCGATAGTGTTGCGGCCTCAGGGCCTCTTGACGCCGAATCGCAGGCGGACGAACGCGTTCGCGTCCGGCGGCCCCATCGTGACATCGAGCGACGGCGTCCCCGACAGGGTCATGATCGTCGCGCCGAAGGTGAATGCCGACGAGCCAGGCTGAAGGGTCCGGCAAACGGGATGATGCGCCGAGTCCTTGGACCGGAGGATCGTCTTGATCGCCTCTTCGTCGACGGCCGCCGCGTCGCTCCCCAGCCGACTCCGCACCGAGGCTAGCCTGGTCTTCGTGTTGGCCAGGCTGATCTCGTCCATGGACGCCCAGGGCTTGAGGTCGTCGTTGATGAGCGGATGGTTGGTGTGGTAGACGAAGCGGCCGTCGGCGAAAGGCTCGAATTCGACGACCTTGCCGGCCGAGGCCTCGAGATCGTAGACGCGGTCGCCGGCGCCGATGATGTAGTTCTGCCCGGAGGCGTGCCGGACCTCGCGGACGAACTTCAGGGCCTCGTCCCCGCTCGCGCTGGCCAGAACGCCCCGGACCACGAAGGCCACGGGCAGGCCGTCGGAGCACGCGGAGAGCTGCAGCAGCGTATTGCAGGCGATCCCGACCGAGCGGTCGTTGACCCCGTTGACGCCCACGAGGCCGGCCGAAGTGAAGACGAACTGCTCGGGACGGGCCCCGTCTCCGGCGATATGCAGGACGGCCTGGAAGCCGTCGCGGAAGGACTCCAGGTCCATGTTCTGGGCGACGAAGGCCGGGTGTCCGCCGCTGCGGACGACTCCGAGGCCGCTGCAATGATGGGCCGCCGCCGCGTCCAAGTAGACCCAGATCTCGTCCACCAGCTGAAAGGCGAACATGGTCTCGAAGGGCTGGCCCGCCCCGTCGGCGAGGCCCCGGACCTCGTCGAGGATGTCGGGCGTCCATTTCTTGATGGCCGGGGTGAACGCCGTCTCCGACAGGAACCGCTTGATCAGGGCGTCAGGATCCTGGCCCGACTGGCCGCGAAGATCGTTCTTCCAGAGCTCGACGATCCTGGCGATCTCGATCTTCATCTGCCGGCCGTGCTGGAGGCCGCGCTCGTAGCCGTTCCCTTTGAGTTCGAGGACCCGGAGCTCGCGTTTGGCCGGCTGGGCCGGACCCATCCTCGGCGCCGGGCTCATGATCAGAGCCGTGGCCACCGTCACCATGCCGGCCAGGCTGATGACCACAGTCAACCGTTTATCGATCCTCATGATCTTCTCCTCAGCCCGGCCCGCTTGACCTCAGGTCCGAAGCTTATTAAAGAGGCTAAAAAGCGCGTCCGGAGCCATATCCTCCGCCCTGGCGTTTCGAGACAGGCCCAAAGCGGCATAGGAGGCTTCGAGCGCGGCCGGGGTGGCCCGGCGGGAGAGGTTCTTCCAGAGCATCTTGCGGCGCTCGGCGAACGCGGCCCGCAGGAAGGCGCGATAGGGTTCCTCGGCCACGCCTGGGTGAAGAGGCGAGGCCCGGCGCGCGAGAACGAGGAGAGCCGACTGGACCTTGGGCGGCGGCGAGAACGATCCCGGCGCGACCGTGAAGGCGATGCGGGCCACGAACTCGTTCTGAAGCAGGATGCCGAGCGGGGCGTAGCTCTTCGAGCCGGGTCCGGCCGTGACGCGCTCGGCCACCTCTTTCTGGAGGAGAAAGACGCAGTCGCGGAGAACGTTGCGCTCGTCGAGGACCTGAAAGAGGAGAGGGGACGAGATCGAATAGGGGACGTTACCCACCAGGCGCAGAGATGGGACCCCGGCCGCGCGGGCGATCCCCCCCAGGTCGGTCCTGAGGATGTCGCCATGGACGATCTCGACGTTGGGCGGCATCGCCCCCCGGAGTCCCGGAATCAGCCGCTCGTCCTTCTCGATCGCAACGACCCGCCTGGCCCCGGCCGCCAGCTCGCGGGTCAGCGTTCCCTTGCCCGGCCCGATCTCGACGATCACGTCCCCGGGGCCGGGGTCGATGGCCCCGACGATCTTGCGCAGGACCCCTTGGTTGGCCAAGAAATGCTGTCCGAGGGCTTGGCGGCGGGACTTGAGCATGGCGCGCCCTCATCTTAGACCTTTTGGCCGGAGCAATAAAGGGAATGGACGTGGAGGCCGATGCCCGGTGTCCCCATTAATCCAAATGGCTCCCCCCTTTGGGGTTTGACAGGGCCATGGCATTCCCGTACCATTGGTGGGCGTTCGTGCCATGGCCGAGAAGAAGATCCTCGTCGTCGACTATGACGCCAAGAGCCTGGCCAGCCTGGTCAAGCTGCTGAAAACGACTAAGTTCCGTGTGATCACGGCAGCCGACGGCCGGGCCGGCTACGAGGCTTTCCAGTCCGAAAAACCCGACTTGGTCGTCCTCGAGGCCATCCTGCCCAAGATCCACGGCTTCGACCTGACCCGGAAGATCTCCCAGGAGAGCCAGGGGCGAGTCCCCGTCGTCCTCGTGACCGGCCTCTACAAGGGCCCGAAGTACCGGCAGGAGGCCATAAGCGGGCTCGGCGCGGCCGAGTATTTCGAGAAGCCCTTCGATCCGGCCGTCTTCATTGCCGCGATCAAGCGCCTGGTCCATGACGAGGACGAGATCGACGAGGACCTCCCGGGCTCGGACGCGGTCATCGAGGCCTTGAGCCGCCGCGGCCGCGGCCACGGCGCCGCCGCCCGCGCCGAGGCCAAGCCCGCCCACAAAGGACAACGCCCATGACGAGTCTGTGGACCCGCTGCAATAACTGCCAGAGGATCCTCTATAAGCAGGATATCCTCGACAACAAGGCCGTCTGCCCGGCCTGCAACTTCCACTTCCGGCTCTCGGCCGAGGAGCGCCTGGCGATGCTCTTCGACGAGGGGGCCTACGAGGTCCTTGACGCCAACCTGCACTCGGTCGACGCCCTCCACTTCGTCGACGTCAAGCGCTACGCCGACCGGATCGTCGAGAACGAGCGCAAGACCGGGCTGTCCGAGGCCATCGTCACGGCCCGCGGCGACGCTCGGCGGCATCCCGGTCTACATCCTGGCCATGGACTTCGGCTTCCTCGGCGGCAGCGTGGCCTCGGTCGTCGGCGAGAAGATCGCCCGGGCCTGCGAGCGGGCCCTCGAGGACCGCCGGCCGGTCATCATCGTCTCCTGCTCGGGCGGCATGCGCGATGCAGGAAGGCATGCTCTCGCTCATGCAGATGGCCAAGACGAGCGCGGCCATCGCCCGCCTCGGCCAGGCCAAGATCCCGTTCATCTCCGTCCTGGCCGACCCGACGACGGGCGGCACGACGGCCAGCTTCGCCATGCTTGGCGACATCAACATGGCCGAGCCCCAGGCCCTGATCGGCTTCGCCGGGCCGCGGGTCATCGAGCAGACGATCAAGGAGAAGCTGCCCAAGGGCTTCCAGCGCTCCGAGTTCCTGCTCGCGCACGGCATGCTCGACGACGTCGTCGATCGCAAGGCGCTCAAGCCTTACCTCGTCCGGGCCCTGCGCCTGTTCCTCAACCGGCCTCAATGACCCCCGCCGAAGGCCGGGACTATCTCGGCCACCTCCAGCACTTCGGCATCAAGCTCGGTCTCGAGAACATCACGACCCTGTGCGCGGCGCTGGGGAACCCTCAGAACAATTTCCTCTCGATCCACGTCGCGGGGACGAACGGAAAGGGCTCGGTCTCGTCCATGCTGGACGGGATCATGCGCGAGCACGGCCTCAAGACGGGGCTCTATACCTCGCCGCATCTCGTGCGGGTCGAGGAGCGCATCCGTGTCAACGGGCGGCCGATCGGGGAGAAGCGGTTCCTGGAGCTCCTCGCGCGGCTCCGGA